>CBDBHI010000001.1:0-60479 GCA_965205595.1 Bryobacterales bacterium
CAGTGACTTTCTAACTCAATGTCGCTCGACCTTCGACTTCGTCATCATCGACACACCTGTATTGGCTTCCGGCGCCGACGCGCGAATCGCAGCCAAATTCGGTGACGCGGTTACCCTCGTCGTTCGCAGCGATCATACGACCCGCTCAGACGTTGCGTCCGCCCTCGACCGCCTCGGCCAAGACGGCATACGCCGCACATTTTCAGTACTCAACGGATACGGGCGACCACCTGTAAGTAGAACCCTTTGGAACCTGTCGTGATATCTGATCGCCCGAATCTACCACCGCCCATGGGCGCCAAGACTCGGTTCATCCGCGGCGTCGCGACCGGGTATGCCGTCAAGCTGTCAACGGCTGCACTGGGCCTACTCGTGACTCCGTTCTTACTTTCCCACCTCGGCGATCGAGACTTCGCGGTTTATGTTCTTCTAACGAGCCTAGTGTCTTGGCTGGCACTGATGGACTTCGGCTTCGTGCCGGCCCTCAGAATTCATCTAGCGCGTGAGCTTGGCAAGGCGAGCCCCCGCCCGGAACGGCCGCTGGCGATTGCTTGGTACGGGCAATGGCTCGTCATTGTGCTGATACTGATTGCCGGATTATGGGGCGCGCGTCACGTCACTAACTTCTTCGGAATCGGCAATACGCATTCGATGCTATTTATCCAACTACTGACGATTGCGTTTGCGATTTCGAAGCTGAGCGACGTCTTTGGCGCCGTGCTGACGGCTCACCAGCGGGTCGACCTTAACTAGGCCGGTCGGGCCGTCCAAGCATCGGTGCGCGCGGGACTGATCGTTGCGGCGCTATCGCTCGGCGGAGAGTTGCCGAGCTTGGGGGCTGCCTGGGTAGCCTCCGCGATCATCGGCGGTGTCTGGCTTGTGTTGCGGTCTTGGCCGCTGGTCCCGCGACGTACTTTCTCCCCGACGGCCCTCGAGTCTACATCGCTGATCGCAATGTCTAGCAGCGGAATCTGGCTCTCGATTGGAGCTGCGGCCGGGTTGCTGATTGTCGGAGCCGACCGCGCAATCGTTGGACGACTAGTCTCGCTCGAGGTAGTCGCTAGCTTCTCGATCACCGCCTCCCTCTACGTCCTCGCTGAAACGCTCCTGAATCACTTCGTCGACGCCGCTCGGCCCATGCTCGCGGCTGCGCGGGGCCAAGGTGACATTGCCAGGGCCGCCGTCATTTATGATGCCCTGCGGAAGACGACGCGAACCTTGGGGTGGATTGCCGCGCTCGCTATTCTCACCCTTAACCAAGCGTTTGTCACTGTCTGGGTCGGCCCCGGCCAGTATGGAGGCTTCCTCTTAGACGCCGCCTTCGCTCTAAACCTAGTGGTTCAAACGGCGCTGATCCCCCATCGCGCGGCCCTCTCCGCCGCGCTTATTATTCGTCCAACCACGTTCTCGCGGATGGCGGAAGGCGGGCTTAACTTAATGCTCTCCATCGTTCTTGTTTTTCCCCTGCGATCAGCGGGAGTGGCGTTCGCTACCGCGATTGCCGCATTCACAACGTCCGCATGGTACCTACCTCGCTTGGCACACCAAGCATATTTTGCGAATCAGCGAGTACCCTCTTCTCCGGCGCTGCCACCCTGGCTACTCGTCGCGGCTCTGGCGGCCGTAACCCTCCGCTTCGCCGCCGGCAATTCCACTCCGTGGACGACGCTCGGTTTCGTAACGGCCACAACATCGGTTGGAACGTTCTGGCTGTTGTCACCTCGCTCCGATATCGGCTCGCGACTGCGGCTTTGTTTCTCAGGGGGAGCGGCGTGAGCATACATTCCCGGCCCGCAATTGCTGTCTTGATCGCCTACGGCCCGGAGTATCGGGCATTCGTTCAGTCCGGGCTGATCGCTCGGCTTCTTGAGCGCCGGCCGGTTGTTGTCTACGCAGCGAAGCCGATCCCAGCGCTAGTGACCCGCGGCTCGATCGATTCAAGGGCTTTTCCCGACGAAGAATTGTGCGGAGGTTTTCTCGCAGCCGTCAGACACCATAGCCCGACCACTCATAGGTGGCTAATTCAAAATCTTGCGGGTCCGCCGGCCTGGAGCCACGCCTTACGACGCGACAACATCGGCGCGCTGCTGACCGCGACCTATTCTGGAGTTCGCGCCAAAGCTGCGATGCTGGCCGCCAACCGGTTGCAGCTTCCGGTTCATACAGTCCTGAATTCCTGGAAAGATTCCTACAAGAATCCACGTTTAGGAATGAGTTTCGACTCGATTGCTGTTTTCGACGCCGATACCGCGTACGATCTGGCCTTCGCAAATCACTGGCATGACCGGAAGAGCATTCATCCCGTCGGCTCACTGCACCTCGATGCCTTTAGAGCTACCGACCCGTTATCCCGCCGCGACTTCTGCTCGCTGGCTGGACTCGATCCTCGGCGGCCGTTTTGGTGCTACACCGCCACCGAGCCCGGGGTCGAGCGACAAGAAGTAGCGGCGCTCAGAGAGTTGGCCATCGCCATCGGGAAACTACCGTCGCCTCCCCAGCTACTCGTGCGGCTCAATCCTCGGGACACGCAAGAGCGTTTCGGCGGCATCCCCGGAATAGTCTTCCAGCGACCGCTCTGGGAGGTCGACATGTCAACGGATTGGAATCTCCCATTGGACGACGACCTGCGACTTTGGCGCTCGACCGTTGAGCATTCCGAAGGGAACTTCTCCGCGCGTTCGACGGTCGCTTTGGAGTTCGCCTCGCAAGGCAAGCCCGTCCTCAACTTGAATTACCTCAACGACGGTTTGCTTCCCCGGCAGCGTCGCGCTTACTCCCGAATCTTCGACAAGTTCACAGCGCCGTGCGCCAATCCCAGCGAAGCAGCCGAGCTGGCCGGCTCGGCCGCGCTCGTGACCGCTTCACAGCGAATTTCACTGCCTTTTGGAGAATCGGCGGTCGACCGCACGCTCCGAACAATCACCCCCGGAATGCCTCAGCCGATTTCTCTGGCAACACACGCGCAGACAGCACCATGAGGATCCTCTACGTCTGCAACGAGTACCCGCCCGCTCCACACGGTGGCATTGGCAGCGTCGTTCAAACATTGGCCCGCGGCGTCGCCAGTTCAGGGAACGAGGCTGTCGTCATCGGGCTCGACCCGACCCAGCGGCAATCGGGCTGGACCAGCGACGGTTCGGTCGACGTCTACCGCATCGCGGCTAACTTCCGGAAAAGCACGCAGCTCCAATGGCGCGGCAAGACCTGGAGCCTCGCGCAACTCCAAGCCAGCCGCCATCTTAGCGATCAACTGAATCGTCTGATTAAGGTCATCAAGCCCGATCTCGTCGAGAGTCACGATTGGAGCGGGCCACTGTGGAGCCATCCGGGCACCCCGCTCATCGTGCGGCTACACGGCTGCTCGTTGGCGCACGCGCCTGTTCCCGGTGGCTCGGCGTGCCGACTCGATCATTACTTAGAACGTCGAAACCTGCGAATGGCCGACGAGTTGGTCGCCGTATCGCGCGACATCGCGATTCGGACCAGCCGCGCCGCCGGCATCGACATCGCCTCGATCGTAGGAATCTACAACGGTGTGGACACCGCCATGTTCAGTCGTCGGCCGGGCCCGCGGGCTGAAGCCGAAGTGCTTTTCCCCGGCACCGTCAGCGAACGCAAGGGAGTTCGCGAAATCTTCGCAGCGCTCCCCGGAATTCACACCCGCGTGCCTTCCGCGCGATTTACATTCGTTGGGCGATTGCCGCCGGGCGGAGAGCAAAGCGTGCTCTGGAAGCGACATTGTTCCGGTCTGCCGCCGTCGGTTCGCGCACGCCTACGATTTAATGCTCCGCAACCTTACGACCAAATGCCCGCGATCTACAGCCGATCCACAGTCGCTGTGTTTGCCTCGTTGTCAGAAGCCTTTGGAATGGCATGCGTCGAGGCGATGGCGTGTGAGACTCCCGTCGTGATGACATCCCGCGGCAGCGGCCCGGAGATCGTAACCGACCGCGTCAGCGGACGGCTGGTCGATCCGACCGACACCGACGCGCTCGTCGCGGCCGTGGTGGAACTCCTCGATGATTCGGCTCTTCGCGAAAACCTAGCGCACGCCGCGCGCGGGCGTGTGGAGCAGCACTTCAGCGCTGCTCGCCAGATCAAGACTAACCTCGACTTCTATGCCTCGGTGGTCGAAAACCGTACCTCGAAGTGGAAAACCGCCGCCTAGCAATCGTCATCCCGACCTTCAAGCGGCCCGCGCCGCTAGCGAGGCTACTGGCGGACCTTATATGCCAAAGCCGCCAGCCGCACGTACTTGCAGTCATCGACGGCTCGCCTAACGGTCGAGCCGGCGCCAGGTCGCTGATCGCGACAATTGCCCGGCAGTCAAACCTGAGCGCCCGTTATCTCCCATCGAACCACGCCAATCTCCCCTATCAGCGGTGGCTCGGCTGCCGTGCGGTTGCCGACTGCGAAATACTGCTCTATCTCGACGACGACTTGCGCCTGCCGAGCCCTGACATCGTCCAAAAACTTGTGCGCCCACTGGAAAGCCACAATCGACCAATAGCTGCAGTCACCGCTCCTATAGCTTTCGGATCGATCAACGGACCGCACCTGACGCCGCGACCCAAACCAAGACGATCGAAATTCGGCGTATCTCGGCGATACGGCCCGGGAGAGCTCGCGCCAAATGGAGAGCGCATTCCAGTGACCCTCGGCGGGCGCGAATACGAACCTGTCGAATGGCTGCGCGGTGGCGTTATGGCTATCCGCGCCTCTTTCCTGACCCGACAGTGCTTCCCGGACGACCTCTTCGCGCTCGCCGAGCGCCGCTGGGGACTCGGCGAAGATACGGTGATCTCCCGCCACTTGTTGGAAAAGGGCAAGTTGCTGTGTGCTACTTCTGCCGTTGTCCTACATCCTGGCGATAGCCCGACCCGTGCGTACGTTCAACAAACTCGAGAACTAGGGTACGCGACCGCCTACAGCCGCCGTCTCGTTAACGACCACTACCGAGGGACGGCTTCCGCGACGCTTGCCCAACGCTGGACCCTCGCGCGCAGCCTAGTGGCATCCACACTTCTCCACAGCATTCGCCGACCGGCGTTTGGAATCGGATTCGCGCACGGGGCTTTAGACGCTGTCCTCCGTCCTCCGCGCTCGGAACGGTTGTGCCCGCATGTCGACTGGGAACGCGACGCCGACCTGGCACTCGACAGCCTTGAGGAATTGCCGGCGCGATACCGGGGGCGCGTCGCATGATTCGGACTGCCCCAATCGGCCATGTTCTGTCGCAGCCGATTCTTACGCCGGCGGGCGTGATGGCCTTCCGCCTTGCCGTTATCTCACTCACTCTGCCGTTCTTCGACCTTCCTTTAGTTGCCGTCTCCCTTTCTGCTCCTCTGTTTGCCTTCGTGTTCATCGAAGCGGTCGGCTCAGGGACTCTCGTCCACCCCCGCTACTTCAACCTGCTTTCGTTGGCCGCCCTGTTCGCGTCCGCGCAGATCGCCGGCGTGGGCATACGAATACTCGCGGGAAGTGCTCAGAGCGTTGACGCCGAGGGGGCGCTGCTGCTGGCACGCTACGTCTATTGGGCCATCGTGTTCTGTGCCACCGCCGTGGTCGTCCAGCGCCATAAGCTCGGCAATGAGACGGCGAAGCTGGCGGCGATTGGCCTGATCGTTCTGGCGGCCATCCGGCTGATCGAGGCGATATTCATTGGAGCCTGGGGGGCCGGGAACCCTCACTGGCTTTCCCAAAACGACTATGGATTCATGTTTTCGATGTTCAGTCCTTTAGCGCTTTGGTACGTCGTCCAATCTCGTGGGCCCGAAAAAATCTTCGCTGCGCTCGGAGGGCTGCTCGTCGTAGCCGCGATCATCGGGAACGGCTCGCGCTCTTCGTGGATCGCCACGAGCCTAGGAATAGCGGTCTTACTCGCATTGCTTCTAGTCCGTGGAAAGGCAGCGGGGGCGCTTGGAGCGTGTGCGGTGATGCTGATTGCCGCAGCCGGAGCGTTAACTATCGCTCCCCCCAACTGGCGAGGCCCGATCGCAGCGCGTATCGAGTCGCTCGCCAACTTGCAAACCGACAAGCCATACCTGACGCGCCAAGTTCTAATCGCGAAAGGGCTCTTGCTGTTTGAAAAACACCCGCTCGTCGGCGTAGGCGCGGGACGCTTTGACCAGGAATGGGTCGACCTCGACCTGCCTCCCGCCCTGCGCTACCAACCACAAGATTTCTACAACCGCCGTACCCCTCACAACGCCTATGTCAAACTGCTGGCCGAGGGCGGCCTGCTGGGGTTTGTCCCGCTCGTCCTACTTATGGCGTGGGTTTTCCGGGGCTCGCTTAAAGCGTCCCTCAGCGCGAGATCGAATGACTGCAGTTGGATTCCGGCCGTACTTGCAGCGGTCTGTTCGACATCTATTCACCTGTGGACCGTCTCGGGTCTAACAGGATCGGCGCCCTGGTTCATATTTGGGCTTGGCGGCGCGGCCGCGCTCTCGGGCACTCGGTTTTCAGCGCTTGCCTTCAAGCCGCGTTTGTCCAGCCCGGCGGCGCGCTCACGAGCGCTACCGCCCATCCCTTACGAAGCGTAATTTCCATGCGGCTGCTGATCATTTCGGCTCTCGAACACTACCGCCAAAACGGCACTGTGATGGCGGGCTGGGCTCCAATCGTCAGAGAGTTTGAGTATCTATCTGAGCTCTTTGGAGAAGTCCGCCACCTCGCTCCCCTTCATGCCGGAAAAGCGCCTCAGCATGCTCGCCACTACCCGCCCGAGATCGAACTGGTCGCGATCAAACCAGCCGGAGGCCCAAGATTTCGGGACAAACTCCGTCTGCTACTGGTCGCCGTGGGTTACACACGCGTCCTCATCCGTGAACTAGCCCAGGCGGACGCCGTCTTTGTCCGTTGCCCGTCGAATGTCGGGTTTCTTGCCGTGCTGCTGCTGACGTTTCTAAAGCGTCCAAGATTGCGCTGGATAAAGTATGCCGGTGACTGGACTCCATCGTCTCGCGATCGTCTCAGCTATCGCCTGCAGCGCGCCTGTCTATTGCACCTACCGCACCGAGCCCTGGTCACTGTGAACTCGACGCAGCGAACCGGCAGGCACATCCACAACATTCTCAACCCCAGCTACAGCCGCGCTGAGTGGCAGAGGGCCGCCGAGCTTACCAGGCGAAAATCACTCAGTCATCCTGTACGCCTACTTTTCGTCGGACGCCTCGACGAGGCCAAGGGAGCGACGCGCGCCGCACAGTGCTTCTTGGAACTCCGCGAGCGCGAGCACTACGCGCAACTCGATATTGTCGGCAACGGTCCCGAGGGGCCCGCGCTCGATGCACTCATCAGAAACGCCGGCGCCGAGCACAAAGTTCGGCGCCACGGCTGGTTGAATACGGCCGACCTCAATGAGCTTTATCGGCGAGCGCACTTTTTGGTTCTGCCGACCTCGAGCGAGGGCTGGCCAAAAGTCGTCAGCGAAGCAATGGCGTTTCGGGTGGTTCCGATCGTCGGAGCGGGATCGTGCATTCCAGAATTTTTTCAACAGACCGGTGGCGGCGTCTGCCTACCGCCCGGCCAACCGGCGCTCTTCGCCGATGCTATCGATGAGCTGATTCGCGACCCTTCGCAGTGGCAAGTTATAGCCGACAACGCGCGGATTGCGTCCGAGCGTTTTACGTATGAGGCGCACCTTGAGAACGTTAGACGTTTACTCGCACTCCCCAGCCAACCGGCCGAATTTCCGAGGACTGCGGTCGCCTAGACTCGCCTGAAAAATTCAATGATTTCGACGTTATTCGTTGGCAACCATCTCTCGGCATCCGGGAGAAATCCAACAGTGAGTGAAGAGCTAGCGCTGCGCTTTCGCCAGACCGGAATGCCTGTGTTGACAACTTCAGCCCGCCCAAATAGGGCGAGCCGCCTCGCCGACATGTTAGCGACGACGCTCGCACGGCGGCGCAGCTACGACGTGGCCCAAATCGATCTCTATAGCGGCCCGGGGTTCCGGTGGGCTCAAGCAGTGGCTGCCGCCCTGGTCGCACTTAGAAAGCCTTTCGTGCTCTCGCTGCATGGGGGCAATTTACCGGAGTACGCCAAGCGCCACGGTCGGCGCGTCGGGCGCCTACTGCAGGCTGCGCACTCTGTTACCGCGCCGTCGAGCTACCTCGCAAGAGAACTGCACTCCCTGCGGCCCGACATTGAGGTCGTACCCAACCCACTCGACACCGCTCGCTACAATGCGCCGAAGCGTCGTGGAATAGACAAGCGCATAGTCTGGATGAGAGCGTTTCATCGAATCTATGATCCAATCACGACGATCACCGCTTTCCGCCAAGTACACGATCGTTATCCTGCCGCGTCACTCGCGATGTATGGCCCCGACCTCGGCGATGGGAGCCTCGAGCAATCGCACGCGCTGGCCGGCCGCCTAGGCATAGCGGACGCCGTACACTTCTGCGGCACTGTAGCGAAATCTGAGATCCCGCGAATCCTCAGCCAATCGTCAATATTCCTCAATAGTTCACGTATAGACAATGCGCCCGTCAGCGTCGTTGAGGCGATGGCCGCCGCTCTGCCGATTGTCAGTAGCGACTCCGGAGGAATCCCCGATCTAATTGAGAACGGTTGCCAGGGTTTGCTCGTTCCCGCTGGAAACGCCCGGCTTCTCGCCGACGCTCTCGTCCGGGTCCTCGGCTCGTCGGCCCTAGCTCAAGAGCTTTCCGCTCGCGGTAGCGCCCGCGCCCAACAATCCGACTGGCAGCAAGTTCTTCCCCGATGGCAGTCGATCCTGCAAGCGGTAGCCCGACCAATATAAGAATGAATCGTAACGCGCTTCAGGTGTTCTATAAGCTACCGTACCGGGCCAGGTGCGCGGCCGCGACGATCCACGGTCTGGCACTGAAAACCTGGCGCTATTCGAGAGAAACCGACCGCCTAGTTGACGAAGCGCTCGAGCGCGACGAATGGGGACCCGAGCGCTGGCGAAACTGGCAGGAAGAGCGCCTGGCGTACGTCCTCAAGCACGCCGCGACATCGGTTCCCTACTATCGCGAGTTGTGGGCGGCACGCCGTCGTGCCGGCGATAGGCGGTCATGCGAATACCTTGAACATTGGCCTCTGCTGGAAAAAACAGAACTTCGCGAGAACCCTCAGGCCTTTCTAAGCGACCGCGCCGCCGGCCTTGCTCGCCGCGTCGACCAGACCAGCGGAACAACCGGTATGCCGCTCAAACTGTGGCGCACCCGCCGAACTCTTGTCGCCCGTTATGCGCTCTACGATGCCCGGCGCCTGCGCTGGCACGGTCTATCTCGCCATGCCACATGGGCCAACGCAGGTGGTCAACTGGTCGCTACCGCCTCACGGCAAGCAGCCCCGTTCTGGGTGTGGAATGCGGCACTAAGGCAGCTCTACATATCCTCCTATCACCTGTCGCCGCTGCTGGCGCGCCAAGCGCTCAATGCTTTGCGGGTATACTCCGTACGGCATTTGTTTGGGTACACGTCTTCACTAGAGGCTCTCGCGAACGCGGCTCTAGACCAACACGCCGACCCATCGGAAATGTTCCCAGATCTACGGCTCGTCACCTCCAATGCCGAGCCGATCGATCGAGTCCAGCGGGCGAAAATTCAAAATGCCTTTGGGGTGCCCGTGCGCGAAACCTATGGAATGGTCGAACTCGTCGCCGCCGCCAGCGAGTGCTCTCACGGTGGACTTCACACGTGGCCGGAAATGGGCTGGAGCGAGATCTCGCCGGACCCACTCCCGCCCAAAACGGCCGGGCACGCTGGCGAGCTGATTGCAACCAGCCTGCTCGACCTCGATATGCCGCTCGTGCGCTATCGAACCGGCGATCGCGTTGTGCAGTCTGCTTCGCCCCACAGCTGCCCATGTGGTCGCCGGCTCCCGCTCTTGGCCGCCATTGAAGGTCGAAGCGACGACGTGCTATGGACGATCGAGGGCCGACCGGTCGGCCGCCTCGACCCCGTCTTCAAAGCAGACCTGCCGCTACGCCAAGCCCAAGTCGTTCAAGAAACGCTCTCCCGCTTCCGCGTACGTTGCGTGCCAGACCATGGCTTCTCAAATCGCACCCGCCGCGAGATTTCTAATCGCATGAAAGACCGCCTAGTACTAACTTGCGAAAGTAAGGCCTTTAACTGTAAAATGTCGGTATGGCAAGACCGGCAACGGTGATTCGACTGAACGCCGAGGAAGAAGAGACGCTGCGACTCTGGGTGCGCGGCCACAAGTCCGAACGGCGCATGGTGGAGCGCGCTCGCATTGTGCTGCTGGCGGCCGCCGCTACCTCGACCGCCGAGATCGCCCGGCAACTGGGATCCCCGGCGGCGCGCGTGTCGAAATGGCGCACCCGCTTCGCCCAGCAACGTCTGGCGGGATTATGCGATCAAGCGCGTTCCGGCAGGCCCGCGCGGTACGACCAAGCGACGCGCAAACGCATCCTCTGCCAACTCGACGAAGCTCCGCCCGAAGGGCACGCCACTTGGACAGGCGAACTGCTCGCGGAAGCTCTCGGCGACGTCAGCAAGCATCAAGTCTGGCGCGTACTGCGGCAGCTCGGCGTGTCCTTGCGGCGGCGGCGCAGTTGGTGTTTGTCAACCGACCCGGAGTTCGCTCGCAAGGCCGCCGACATTGTCGGACTCTACCTCAGCCCGCCGGAAAACGCCGTGGTGCTCGCGGTCGACGAGAAGCCGAGCATCCAGGCCTTGGAGCGAGCGCAGGGCTGGCTACGCTTGCCCAACGGCAAGGCCTTGACGGGCTTCTCGCACGGCTACAGGCGGCACGGCACGACGCCGCTTTTCGCCGCGCTGGAAGTGGCTACCGGATTCATCATCGCCGGACACTATTGGCGCCGACGGCGTCGCGAGTTTCTCGACTTCATGAACCACATCGCGGCCATCCACGAAGGCCGCGAGATCCACATCATCTTGGATAACTTGAACACTCACAAGCCCAAAAATGACCGCTGGCTGCAACGTCATGCGAACATCCATTTTCACTACACGCCGACCTACAGTTCGTGGATGAATCAGGTTGAGGTGTGGTTTTCGATTCTGAGCCGCCGCGCCTTGCGGGGGGCGAGTTTCACTTCCCCCCGGCAGGTGCGCGAGGCCATCGACAGCTTCGTCCGCGTCTACAACTCCAAGGCTACTCCGTTCGAATGGACCAAGACCGTCGTCGCCCCTCGTCCCCTCGCCAGTAAATATTCTAACTTACGCAACTAAGTACTAGGGCCGGTCGAAATCATCGTTGAAACCGTCTCCGCGATTACGAGCGGACCCAACGGCAAAGTTCGCGCCGTCGAATCCAAGCTCAGCAGCGAGGAACACTTCGCGCTGCAATCTCGCATGCCCATCGCGGTGTGACCCAATTCAACCCAGCCGCGGCGGCAACGCCGAGCACCGTGAAACTCTCGATCATCGTTCCCTGTCGCAACGAGCGCCGGCACATCCGCGCCTTTCTAGACAACCTTAGAGAGCTTCAAATCCCGGCCGACACCGATCACGAAATCCTAATCGCCGATGGGGGCAGTGATGATGGCACGCGTGAGCTTCTCGAAACCGAACGTGAGAACCGGCCAAAGCTGACGATCCTCGACAATCCCGAGCAAGCCGTCGCACCCGGCCTCAACCTTGCCATCCGACAGTCCCAAAGCGACGTCATCGTGCGCCTCGACGTGCATACGCGCTACGCCCCCGACTATCTTGTCGAATGCATCCGAGCCCTCGAGGAGAGCGACGCTGAAAACGTCGGTGGGCCCTGGATCGCCCGTGGTGTCTGCTCTAAATCACGGGCGATCGCCCTGGCGTTTCAGTCTCCGTTCGTATCCGGCGGCGGCAAGGCTCACGACGCGCTCTACGAAGGCTGGGTCGATACGGTCTACCTTGGCTGCTGGCGACGCCACACGCTGATGCGGCTCGGGTGCTTCGACGAATCAATGATTCGCGCCCAAGACAGTGAGCTCAATCTGCGCATCATCCGTTCCGGCGGCCGCATCTGGCAAACCCCGCGAATCCGATCGTATTACGAACCCCGAAGCTCGTATCGCGACCTCTTCCGTCAGTACCTGCAATACGGCTATTGGAAAGCGCTGACGCTCGCCCACCACCGCAAGCCGGCGTCCTTGCGCCAGCTCGTTCCGCCAATCTTTGTGGCGTCCGTCACATTACTAGCTGCTTCGGCGCCCTGGTTCATGTCTGCGAGAATCGGCCTGCTCGGCCTAGTCGCTGGCTACGTCGCGGCCGCCGCGATCTTCGCCGCCAAACTCACCAATCCACTCCAAGATCGCTCCCCAGTTCACCTGATCCTACTGGCCTTCCCCTCATACCACTTCGGATTTGGCTCTGGCTATCTGCGGGGCCTGTTTGATCAGTTTCTAATCCGGCGTCGTCATCCGCCCGCCGCGCTTGTGCGCCTGACGCGACCGACCGCCGATTCGCAGCCGCGCTAACCGTCTTCGTCTCGGATGCCGACGTAGAGTGTCCTGACGCTACCATAGGGACGTTCAACTTGTCGGCGTGACTTTTCGCGAGTCCGCCGCGAACCCTTCGTTGTGGGTGTTGCGAGCGGAGTTGTGGCCATGCCGTTTGGAAGTAGCGTGATTTCCCAGACAGCAGTCGGCACGGTGGCCCAGTCCGTCGGGCAAACCTCCAGCGCCGAAGCTGAAGAGTTAAAGCGCCTCATGGAGGCCTACCAGCGAGCTGACAGAGACGCCGCGAACGAGCTTTTTCGTCGCATCTCACCCATGCTGCTGCGCTATCTCGCGGGGCCGATCAGCACACGCTCGCTAGCTGAAGACATGCTGCAAGAGTGTTGGATGCGGCTGCACAAGTCACGCCACAGCTACCGCCCGGGTAGCCCCGTACTCCCTTGGGTATATGCCATTGCGCGCCATACACGAGTTGACGCCTACCGCCGCAGAAGAAATATTGACCAGCGAGAACTTATCCCAGAAAATCTTGAGAGCGTAGGCGGCGCTACCGCCGCTGACCAAGACAATGAACGCGCCGATCTCTGGAATCTCGTCGCCCAGTTGCCGGCTAGCCAGCAGGAAGTCGTACGCATGTTGAAGGTAGTCGGCTTGAGCCTCGAGGAAACCGCCCGTGCGACGGGCTCAACAGTTGGCGCCGTAAAACAAAAAGCGCATCGCGCCTACCGCAAGCTCCGCACGCTCATCGAACAATCGCGGGAAGGCGGTTCGGAATGAGCACCCGGCATGTGATCGATGAACTCGTGCTGGCCGCTCAAGCCAGTACCTCGTCGCTGCCTGAAAAGCTCCGCGCCCATCTTCACCAATGCACAAGTTGCAAGGCGCTGTGGGAATTCTTGACGGGCAAGCTCGATGCTGAGGACCTCCCGCAAGAGCTCCAAAGTAAGTTGGACTCGGTTGTCCTCTCCGACCTACAACCTGTCAAGCCTGTTCCAAGCGCTGGGGTTCTTGCTCTCTTGTTCGGCGCGGTCTTCGCAGTTCTCTCCGCCGTCTTTATCTTTTTGTCCGGCACCTCCGGCGCTCAGGCGCAAAGTTCGGTTCAGTTGGGTGCGATCTTAGGGGTTGTATGTATTGCCGCGACCGCCCTCGCGGTTTGGCTAAGCGGTGAAATGATCCCTGCAACGAAACGCTTCATTACCCCGGCCGGACTGTTCACCATCATCTGCGTGGGCCTTTTCCTGGCGGTACTCGGACTCTTTGAATGGCAACAAGAGAACGATCTCTTCGCCCACGGCTGGCATTGCTTTAGGGTCGGAGTTTTAACGACGCTGCCGGCATCCGCTCTTCTTATTCTGGTGCTCAATCGCGGCGCGGTCCTTTCGTTCGCCGCGGTCGGTGCCGGTGCCGGCCTGATGGCCGGCCTGGTAGGCGTCGTGACTCTTCAACTCGGCTGCACGATGACGAGCGCTCCGCACATCATGGTTGGGCACCTGACCATACCTTTAGTCGCGGCCGCCGCCGGTTACTTTATCGGTAAGGCCGCGCCTTTACTGATGACAAGGCCTTCATGAGATTACTGCTATCGATAGCCCTATTTTTGGTCACGACTACCAACCCCGCTGTTGCGGCCGATCTGCCGACCGGCCCCGAAGTCGGCGCAAAGGTACCTGAGTTCGAAGCGCTCGACCAGACCGGCAAAACGCAATCGTTGGCGTCGCTCTCTGGACCGAACGGGCTACTGCTACTGTTCCACCGCTCGGCTGATTGGTGACCATTCTGCAAAGGCCAACTGGTTCAGTTGGAACGCAAACTCGAAGAATTCTCGGCCAAGGGTATCCATGTTGCCGCGCTAAGCTACGACAGCGTCGAGCTCCTGAAGCACTTCGCTGACAGATCGAACATCACCTTCCCGCTGCTGTCAGACCCAGATTCTGAGGTAATCAAAGCTTTCGGAATCCTCAACGAAACGATTCCTCAGAGCCATCAGTTCTTCGGTGTGCCGGTTCCCGGCGAATATCTCATAGCTCCCGACGGCATGGTCAAGGCGAAGTACTTTACCGACTTCTACCGCGACCGCTTTACCGCCGGACAAATCCTAGTCCGAACCCTGGGCTCTGAAACCGGCGCCGCCCGGCAGGTTTCCGAGACCCAACACCTGCAAGTAACCTCGTGGGCCAGCGATGCTGTCGTCCGCGGCGGCAATAGGTTTTCGCTAGTCCTAGACGTCGATCTTGCCCCGAAGATGCATGTTTACGCTCCTAAAGTCCAAGGCTATATCCCTATCGACTGGCAAGTCGAGCAAGTAACCGGCCTCACTCGTTTCGACGTCGAGTATCCCCAGTCGCGCGACCTCCATCTACCCGCCATTGGCGAAACCGTTCCTGTCTACGAGGGCTCTTTCCGGCTTCTGACTGACGTGATGGTGGGCCAGCCAAACGATATCGGACATCTGCTTGACGAAGACGGCCGCTTAATTGTGCGCGCCTCTCTAAACTACCAAGCGTGCGACGACAAGGTCTGCTACTTGCCAACCTCCATCCCCCTTGAGTGGACGATCGATTTCGAACAGCACGACCGCGAACGCGCCCCCGAAGCCCTTCGACGATAGCCCGCAATTCTTACCACGTGGCGAGCGAACGTGCGTGGAAGGTGCGTCAATACGAGGCGGGCGACGATCGGCTCTCGGAGGCGTACTTTTGCAGTCCGTCGAGCACTCGCGATCGAGCGCAACGAAGTACTGGCGCACGTATAGCCTGCTTTCACCGTTGGCTGCTGAGAAATGCGGGCTAACATTGATGCTGCACCGAGGTTCCGCCTCGATCTCCCCATCGCATCGGAATCGTCCTGAAACCGCCATTTCGAGCACCCTGACGGATAGATGTTGAAACTTTTTTCACACTTGAGAACGGCGGAGCGAAACTAGACCATAGAGCGGCGAATCGAAGCTGCTTTTGGGCGGAGTAAAAGTAGACCGTCCGAGTGGTCCAGCGAACATTCCTGTGGTGTTTGTGGGACACGAGAGGGATGTATCGCGTGGAGCTATACGCTCAAGTACGGCGCAGTGTCTTTGTCGAAGGGCTCAGTGAGCGCGAGGCCGCCAAACGGTTTGGCCTGGCGCGAGGGACGGTGCGCAAGATGTTGCGCTACGCCACTCCGCCGGGCTATCGGCGGCGCCAACCAGCGCAGAGGCCGAAGCTGGATCCCTTCACCGGAATCGTCGATCAGATCCTCATCGACGATCAGGAACGTCCGAAGAAACAACGCCACACCGCAAAACGCATCTTCGACCGCTTGCGCGACGAGTACGATTTCACCGGCGGTTACACGATCGTCAAGGACTATGTTCGCGACAAGAAGCTCGGCGGGCAAGAGATGTTCGTGCCGCTGGTGCATCCGGCGGGCGATGCCCAGGCCGACTGCGGTGAAGCTCTGGTGGTCATTGACGGCGTACAGCGCAAGGCGCACTACTTGGTGGTCGATCTGCCGCCTAGCGATGACGCTTTCGTAAAAGCTTTCCCGGCCGCGACGACGGAAGCGTTTTGCGAGGGGCACAACGCAGCGTTTCGGTACTTCGGCGGCGTGCCACGCAGCATCCTCTACGACAACACGACCTTGGCGCTGGCGAGGATTCTGGGCGACGGCAGGCGCAAGCGGACCAGGGTGTTCAGTGAACTGCAGTCGCACTATTTATTCTCCGATCGTTTCGGGCGTCCGGGCAAAGGCAACGACAAGGGAAAGGTGGAAGGACTGGTCGGTTATGCCCGGCGGAACTTCATGGTGCCGGCGCCAAGGTTTCCAAGCTGGGAAGCGTTCAACGAGCAGCTCGAAGCGCAGTGCCTCAACAATCGTAAGCGGCGCTTGCGGCGGCACACCGAAACGATTGAGGAACGTTTCAAGCGTGACCGCCAAGCGTTGTTGCCCTTGCCGCCCACGCCCTATGACGCCTGCGACAAACGCACCACGCGGGTGACGTCGCTGTCATTGGTGCGCTATCGCGCCAACGACTACTCGGTGCCCACACGCTACGGACATCGCCAGGTGTTGCTGAAAGGCTACGTCGATGAAATCGTGATCTGTTGTGGCAGCGAAGAGATCGCGCGCCACCGGCGCAGTTACGAACGCGAAGAGTTGATCTTCGATCCGCTGCATTACCTAGCACTGCTGGAACGCAAGACCAACGCGCTCGATCAAGCGGCCCCGTTGGCGGGCTGGGAGCTGCCCGAACAGTTCCCGTGCTTGAGACGTTTGCTCGAGGCACGGTTGGGAAAGCCAGGCAAGCGCGAGTACGTGCGGGTATTGCGATGACTGGAGGACTTCCGATTCGAGCACGTTGCCGCGGCGGTGCGCCAAGCCTGCGAGTTGGGAGCGATTGGCTTGGATGCAGTCAGGCACTTAGTGCTGTGCCGCATCGAGCAACGGCCGCCGCGCTTGGACTTGACGAAGTATCCGCAGCTGCCGGCAGCCCAGGTGGAGCAAACCTCCGCTGCGGACTATTTGGCACTGCCGGCACAAGGAGGGGGGTAATGGCGAGGTCGAAACTTCTGCTCGAAGCGCATTTGAAAGCGTTGCGGCTGCCAACCTTCCTGCGCGAGTACGACAAACTGGCGCGGCAATGCGCCGCCGAGAGCTTGGATTCGAGGAGCTTCCTGCAACAACTCTGCGAGCTGGAACTGCTCGACCGTGAACAGCGGGCCACCGAGCGCCGCAGCAAGGCCGCGAAGTTTCCCGTGACCAAGAGTCTGGACACTTTCGACTTCCCGTCCTTGCCGGCGTTGAACAAGAAGCTGCTGCTGGAACTGGCGCGCTGTGAGTTTATCGACCGCCGCGAAAACGTGCCGGCACTGGGTAATTCCGGCACGGGCAAAACGCACATCGGCTTGGCGTTGGGACTGGCGGCTTGTCAGCGCGGCTATCGAACACGCTTCACAACAGCGGCGGCACTGGTCAATGAGCTGCTCGAAGCCCGAGATGAACGGCGCTTGCTGCGATGTCAAAAGCAGTTGGCCAAGCAGGATCTGCTGATCGTCGATGAACTGGGCTACGTGCCGCTATCGAAGACCGGAGCGGAGTTATTGTTCGAAGTGTTTTCCCAGCGCTACGAACAGGGCTCGACGCTGGTCACCTCGAATCTGCCGTTTAACGAATGGACGGAGGTCTTCGGCTCCGAGCGGCTGACCGGCGCCCTGCTCGATCGCCTCACGCACCACGTTCATATTCTAGAGCTGAACGGCGAAAGCTTCCGTCTGATCCAGAGCAAGAAGAAGCGGGCTCACTCTTTGGGCTGACCCACCGGCCACTCGCCCGGTTTTCGTGGGACGGCCTCCACTACGCCTGGGCCGCCCTAAAGGGCGACCGCAGGCTCCGTTCCAGCCGTCCCACGAAAACCGCTACCCCTTCACCAACTGGTCTACTTTTGCTCCGCCGAAGTGGGCCAAATTTACTCCGCCCTTGACAACACTGATCCAACGCGCTGCCTAAGCCGCTCAGAGGCCTATAAACAAGGTGTTAGAGCTATCTGGCGAGGCTCTTGGAGGGCTCTGGGTAGAGAGTTTGTGGCATCGCTTGTTATCACCACGTATCAGTCCGCACCAGTTTCTTGATGGCACGCCGGGGTCCGTACGGGAGACGGCGCAGGTGATCAATTGTGAATTCTTCGCCCTCTAACGGGGCGCATAAGTGCCTACTCGAGGCATCACGCGAAGTGCTCCGCTGACTTGCGTCAGAAGCATTATTTGGGAAGTAATCCTACTCGACCCTTGTGGGCAGAGCAATGAGCATTAGGGCTGATAACCTCATTTGCTGCGTTTTTGGGGGCTATGTTGTAGCCAGAATCGATGCGAGATCGGACTAGACCCAGCCGCTTCAGAGGCGTGAGCGAGTCCGGGGAGTTCGACATGTGTTCTGGGTGGGGCCAGGCGAGGGGAGTCTGCCTCCCGGCGTGGATACGGTTCGGCGGAACCGACACGGGATACAGACTGCGTGCCGGCCCAAGCCGAATTGGGGTCCGGCGACTGCTTGTCACCGGGGAGCCCCAGGGTAGCTGCTAGGCACAAGAAGAAAACGGTGCCCCCAGCCACAATGAGCGCCTCCGTGAAGAGTCGCTTTCGCGAGTTGCGCAAAAGCGTGGTGCTCGCCAGCATTCTCGACACTCCTATTCCGCCTCTGTCAACTGAGGCAGAAAGTTCTCCATGGCCCAAAGACCAAATTCTGCTTTCTCTTGCACAGATGAAGAAATCTGCTTGCCGTCGGGGCTGACGCTGAGGGCGCTGATGCGACGAGTGTCCAGTTCCTCCTCGGAGAGTTCGCCGGACCAAACCTCACGGATCAGTCCTGTCTCGACTGCTTCCCCATCTTCTACGGAAACCCGGATAAGTCTTCCCTTCCCACGCAGGACCATGTAGATATACCGATTGTCGGGCGACCAAGCGTATAGGCCCAACCGATGATTCATCCATGGTCCTTTCTCAGCTCGGTAGAGTTCGCGAGTTTCGCCGGAGGCGATTGATACGATGTTGAGGCTTGTGTAGTCCGCCCCCCGACGTGCAACCGCGAGCATCGTTCCATCGGGCGAGAGTCCGCCTGAGAACATCCTTCTATCCTCTTCAGGCAGCTCGTAGATCTCTTTGTCGCTTCCTATCTTGAGGTTTCTCTTCACGAAACGAGATGGTTCGCGGAGCTGCAGGATGACTTCTTCGCCATTCTTCGTCCAGTCGGTGATCGCAAAACTCGCTTCGGCGAGTAACAGGGTCGTTTCCCCGGTTTGGGCGTCCACCCTGTAGAGTCCCAACGTCGGTTCAGTGCGGGGTCGTCCCATCACGAGGAGCGATCCGCCATCCGCGTGCCACCTGAGGCGCGAGAACTCCGCGAACTGCGGCACTATGTCACGCTCGACGCCGGTTTCGACAGATCGAATCGAGATCCTCATCCCGGACTGATCGGATGGTCCTTTCCAGCTTCGGTACGCAATCTGATTCCCGTCCGGTGACCATGCAGCCCAGTCATTGGAACCGCTGAAACGGTTGGTGAGAAGCCGCGGCTGACCATTTACCTTGCCGGTCCGCGGGTCAATAGAAGCGAGGTGGGCGTTCGTCGGTTCGCTCTTCAGCGTGTAGTAGAGCGTCCCGCCGTCATCGAAGCCCGCTGACGTGATCTTGCCTACATGAGGGCGCAGTAACTCCGGCTTTCCCTGTGGCTTGCCATCTTCAACAGCGATGGACCAGATGCCAAAGCTGCCCGACCGGTTGCTCGCAAAAAGCAGCGTCTCTCCGTCGGGAGTCCAACCGAGGGCATAGTCGTCCGCAGGATGCGGAGAAACGGGCACTGGTTCGCGACTCTCGACCGGGAGAATGAACACGTCTCCGTCGGCCACTTCTTGATTTGGCGGGAAATCGTAGGCCACGTATCGCTTGTCATGAGACAGAAACGTGCGGCGGCGATAGCGCCGGGTCGATTCCAGTTCTCTCAGCGTTACAAGCTTTCCATCGTCAACAGCCACGAGCACGAGGGCATAGTGGCCACGGCTGGCGGGGCCGGCGGTTTCACCGGGCAAGTGAATTCTCGCAAGGATATGCTTGCCGTCCGACGACCAAGCATCCGGGATGATCCATCCGCCATTGCGGAAGGAGGACTTGCTGTAAAGCGTTCGCTCACCGGTACCGTCGGAGTTGATGACTCGCAGTTCCACCGTGGGGTTCGGCTCTTGAGAGGACGTGTAATAGGTGAAAGCGATCTGTTTGCCGTCAGGCGAGATGATGTTCAAATCCGTGAAGCCCGACTTCTTCCAGGCATCCTCGTCGCCCCAGTCCCCATACTGCGTCAGAGCCCTCTTCTCCCCGGTATTGAGGTCGCAGATGCCAGCGTTGCCGGTATCCCAATCGCTGCAGGAGAGATAACGGCCGTCGGCGCTGATGGTGCCCAAAACGTCGCC
This sequence comes from Bryobacterales bacterium, assembly GCA_965205595.1. GTDB lineage: Bacteria > Acidobacteriota > Terriglobia > Bryobacterales > UBA6623 > CATQHP01. Next base: position 20,328 of record CBDBHI010000001.1, read on the forward strand.
CTCGGGGTCGTCAAGGACGAGCCGCACAGCCATCCCCGTCCTGTCAGCCGCCTCCGCAACCGGATCGGACGGGTTCAAGATCGGCCCCCGCATCACAGCGAAGGCCACCATGAGTCCGGTCGCGGCGATTGCTAATCCAGGACTGAGGCGCTTCCAGAGGGGCGCCGCCGTGTCGATATCAGTTCGGGGCTTGCGCACCGCCCGCCAGGCCTCCAACTCGCTGGGGTAGGCGTAGACGCTAGAGTGTCCGGCTGTCCTATGCCGGCAGACCGGTAAGTCTTCCAGCCGCTCCCAGCGACGGGCCGTGCTCTCATTCCGACCGAGGTAGGCGGCGATCTCTTTCCAGGACTGCAGCGGCTTCTCGGAAGCTCGGTTGTCGTCTCGGCCGGGTTTGTTGGTGTGTTCGTTCATTTCGTGGCTCCTGGGTTGCTGGATACGCCCAGGGTACTTCTGATCCGAGCGGCACGCAATAGGCATAACCGGTCAAGGACCGTTTGCCCGCTTATGCACGTTTTCGGGGTTTGCGCGGCGTGAGCGTCCACGCTTGCCGCCTCGCAATTCGTCGCGGGCTGAAACGCCACACGTTCAGGGTTAGCGGTTTCTCCCGACGGCCGCTACCTGGTCTTCAGCGACCCGCCATCCACGTCGTCCACAACTGGTACGAGGAGTTCCGCGACCGCGAGCAGGAATAAATCGTGTGAAACGAGCCACATAGCGCTTGTTTGCCGGATACATGTCGCGAAATCGCGCTTCTACTCCGAATCTGGAGATCGGGGACACGCACTAACCTCGCCTTTATGAATCAGCAGCTTCCAGCGATCTCAATGTTCATAAAACAGGGCGATTGAGGCTCACAACGGGCAAGGCGAAACCCGCGATTTCGAAATATTTCTTAACCCATTAGACACAACAACTTATCTATTTTTCGGCCCCGCCAAACCCCCTGAAAACTTGACACGAGGGTGTAGGGTTGAAACAGGTTCCTATGAGTGTGCAGAGTACAAGGACAGATGCCTACGGAGATTGCCTGGCTATAGCGAAAGGTGTGACCATCCATCCGGCCCCACGAAAGTGTGTGGGCGACGGTCGGCGTCTTCTCGTCCTCCAGCCGCATCTCGGGGCGGGACTGTCCCATCCAATCCACGAAACTCACGAACCACCGCGCTCCGAGGCCAGCCTCTCCACCAGGACAAAAAAATGCAAAACGAACCCAAAACGAACCCAATTTGTTGACCCCAAACGGCGCTCGTCGCCAAGGAGTCAGCGCTGCCCATAGCGGGTCCGGCTAGCCCGCATTTCTCCCCACGTGGCGAGCGAAAGTGCGTGAAAGGTGCGTCAATACCAGGCGGGCGATGGTTGGCGCGCGGAGGCGTACTTTTGCAGTCCGTCGAGCACTCGCGATCGAGCGCAACGAGGTAGTGGCGCACCTATCGCCTGCTTTCCCCGTCAGGTTGTGAGAAATGCGGGCTATCAAGTCACCCTCATCGGTCCGCTACCATAACAAAAGGTGGGTGTTATGTCTCAGGGTTCTTCCGGCTACAGCAAAATCGAGGGCGAACTGAGTGCAGCCGGGCTGCGCTTCGCAATTGTCGTCTCCCGTTTCAACAGCTTCATCACCGACCGTTTACTCGCTGGCGCGATCGACGCCATCAGCCGCAGCGGCGGCGACGCTTCAACCGTCAACGTCGTCATGGTGCCCGGATCTCTGGAAATCCCCATGACCGCCAAGGCTCTGGCTAAGACTGGGGAATACAGCGCCGTTATCTGCATCGGCGCCGTGATTCGAGGCGAGACCGCCCACTTCGACTACGTTTCGCAAGGGGCGGCCCGCGGCATTGCCGACATCGGGACCGAAACCGGTGTGCCAACCATCTTCGGCGTGCTGACGTGCAACACCCTCGAACAAGCGATCGACCGCGCGGGAGCCAAAGCCGGAAACGCCGGCTTCAGCGCCGCTATGACCGCGATCGAGATGGCGAACTTGCTTAAAAAGCTCGGCTAGCTCCCGCAATCGAAACATGCCCTCCCGCCGACGCTCTCGCGAACGAGCACTACAGATGATATTTCAGTGGGACGTGTCGGGCGCCGCGGCTGACAAGGTCGTCGCAGACTTCTTCGGGGGACTTTCGTCAGACGACCAACTGCCCGTAGATCCGGACCCGTTCGCGGCCAAGCTGTTCAACGGAGTCGTCGAAAAAGCTGAATCGCTTGACGAACTACTGAGCAAGCACGCCGCCAATTGGACCATGGACCGCATGTCGGCCGTCAATCGAAACCTGTTGCGTCTAGCGATTCACGAATTGCAAACCGCGGAAACCGCCCCAGCCGTCATCATCGACGAAGCAGTCGAAATCGGCCGTCGCTTCTCTGGCGACGAGTCGACCGCGTTCATCAACGGCGTCCTCGATTCAGTAAAGAAACAGCTCGAACTCTAGCCCCAAATCTCACAACCTGGCGAGAAGTGTGGGTCAGAGCGGCCACCGCCCGCCTTGGTTGGGCGGATCACTCAATAGAGAAACTTGATACACCAGCGAGGCGATGTTGTGCTTCGCTGTACCGAGCCGCGCCGCCGTGCGGTGCGGTCCCTTCTGCGACGTGTGCACTGCACCGCATGGCGGCGCGGCTCGGTACAGCGAACGGTTTCGTCCAACACGAAACTTGGCGGGCAGCTTGAAAAATCAAGTTTCCGGTCAGAGCAATTTCAAGATTGGCGTTGACTCAATGCACGAAACTCCCTTCAGAGAGGATCGGATATCGAAAGCTCAAAGCCCCTGGCGCGCGCCTCCGGCGGTCGGTAGCTCCGCCGGACAGGCACCGCCGAAGTGTTTACAGCTTCGGCAGTGCTGCCCAACTTTCAACGAGAACTCTTGTCGCCCTTGGGCGTCAAAGAACCCGGCAACCGTCTCCCGAGCGCGCATCCGCGCATCTGGCCCGACGTCAACCTCGTGCGCCATAGCCGTCCGCAAAAAAAACAATATCCCTCGGTCGACTATCTGGCCGGCGCGAGCGAGCGCCTCGGCATATAGCTGGATTTGCAACTCGTAGTGCAGAGAGTATTCGGCGACATCGCGATCACCAATCTGGTCCGTCTTGTAGTCGACCAAAATACGCTCGCCGCCCTCTTCAAAAAGCAAGTCAACCTGCCCTCGAAGAATGTAGTCGTCCACGGCGAATAGAAAGCTCTGCTCACAAGACTTCTTATCCGCCCGGCTAGCCCTCACGCCGAGTTCATGGTCGTGAAACCCCGCCGCCAAGCGTCGGACCAAAGGGGAGGCATCAGCGTCAGTCACCAAGCAGGCCAGATACTCATGCACAGCCTGCCCAAACGAACTCGCATCCGTACGGTCGCGCTCGATCGCTATAGGCGGTTCTGACGGGTCCGCCGGAGCAATCGTCGGCGTCGCGGTCGACTCAAGGCCAAGGTAGCGAGACAAATAATACTTACGAGGACACTGCGCGAACACGGCAACCGAGCTAACGGTGGCTGAGGAGTCTTCCTGCGCTGAATCCCCTCGCGGAGTCAGCCGTACCGCTACGCTCGGAGCGCTGCTCGACTCGACTGAAACTGTAGCCGGAGCCGGCTGATTGACCCGCAGCAGGCTGAACGCAAACTCCGTATCGCGAACAGTCTGTCGATCGTTCGTCGCCAACTTGTGATCGATACCCAAAGGCTCAAACAGCAGCTTGCAGAACCCTTGATTCTTGGGCGTGCCGGAAAATGAGCAGCTAAATAAAAGATGCTGCTCCGCGCGCGTTGCGGCGACGTAGAACAAGCGATCCGTTTCGGCGCCGTCTCGCGAGCGCACCTGCTGTTCGACCGCGGAGTGAGCCGGATCGCCGCACGGCTTCCCGCCAATCGGGCTGCGCCACTTTACGCCGATCCCGCGCTCCAGAGAAAACGTCAGCGGATCTTCGACATGCGAACGGCTATACTGCAGCCCCGCCACAATGACGACAGGAAATTCCATGCCCTTCGCTGAATGCATCGTAAGCAATTCGACGGCGTTGTCGGAGCGGAACGGCTCGTCGGCCTCACTTTCCTTGGGCGCGGCGTTGAGCAGCTCGTCGAGCGCCTCCGAAACACCGTCAAAGCTGTCGATCGAGCCGGCCAAGGTTCGCAATATTCGCAGCAGTTTGTGAACATTCGCAACCGCGCGAGTGCCACCCTCGGTGGAGCGCAGCCAAGCTTCGTAGCCACACTCGGAAACCGCTGCCGCGAGAATGCGATCTGGCGACGATGTCTCGCGCTCCGCTCGATAACCTGACAACCGCTCGCGGAACGCGGAGAGTCGCATCCCATCTTCGCCCGAGATTGGCAACGACTCAATCGCCTCCGCCAAGTTCAATCCGGTCGCCTTCAACTCGAGCAGAGTTCCGTCGCCAACCCCAACGAATGCGGATTTCAGGACCGCCGCCAAGCTGATCTCATCGCGCGGGTTGCGCAAGGCTCGCAGGAACGCGGCGGCTTCGTGAATCTCAGGCGCCGCATAAAAACCCTTGCCTACTTCGAGGCGATAGGGCACCCCACGGCGCCGCAGTTCAGCCGCGAAACGCGTGAGCAATGCTTGCGTTCGAAGTAAGATCGCGCAACTGCCCCAACGTATTTCGGACTCCAATCCTCGGCTGTTGGCAATCAATTCCGCAAGGCGATGGGCACACCACCCGGCCTCCCACTCGACCGCATCGATTCCACCGTCGGAGACGATCTGGATCTCAACACTTGGCTCACTCCTCGGCGGATGCTTGAGTCCCGCTTGCAGACGGTGGGCCTCGACACCCGAGCCATTTCCACCTGGAAGAATTCGGTGAACGGCGTCAAGAATTTCAGGGCGACTCCGAAAATTCTCGTTGAGCGCGACCACATGGCCGCCGTCACGCCCGACGCGGTCTCGAAAGGCGTGAAACACGCTCGGGTCCGCATGACGAAAAGCATAGATAGATTGGTTAATATCCCCAACCGCAAAACGGACAACGGACCGCTTGCCGTGGGCAGCGACAACCGCCTCAATCAGCTCAGCTTGCAGCGGGCTGGTGTCCTGATACTCGTCGATCAGAATATGCTCGTAACTCAAAGTCGGCGCTGCCGCATCGTTCAACAGACGGATGGCGAGCCGAGAAAGATCGCCAAAGTCGATGGCTCCCAATTCGTGCTTTCGCTGCTCGAATCGAGATAGAATCCGTTGCGTCGTTGTTAGAATCCAGCGCCGCGATTCTTCATTCATGCACGCCGCCAGTCGAGCAGTGATCGCCGGCAGTAGCCGATCACGCGATCGAAACACCAACTCCTTCGTAGCCTTCTTGCGCGCCGTGCCGACGTCGATGTCGGGTAGTATTCGAGCGATGGTCGAATAGTCAGCCGGATCGGTAGCGGCCAGTCTCGCGGTGATCTCAGCAAGCTGGGGATCGTCGCGAAGCTTCGCGATCTCGCGTAGGTCCGCGATCAATTCCACAAGCGGCAGGGGCTCGCTGAACTCCTCGACGAAAGGTAGAGCGCCGTGCGAGCGGATGGTATCGACCAACTCGACGAGCTGACGATGGACTTTCGTCGGCTCGATCTCGTCGGCGCGCTCATCGGAACCGCTATACGCGCGCAGGAATCTTTCCGTGCCGGCGGGGTCATGGGCGAACATGTCATCAAGGACGGACGCTATTACCCCTCGCAGCAGCCGAGCGGACTCCGGCGGCTCGAGCATTCGAAATTCCGGATCGATTCCAGCGGTTAACGCGTTACCGCGCAACAATTTCGTGCAGAATCCGTCGATCGTCTGGATCCGAACCCTCTCGAACTGTTTTCTAAGCTCTTCGCAGGCACCGTCGGCCCGAGCTAGCCGCGAGTACATCTGGTGAGTGGCCTTCACGGTAAACGTAATTGCCAGAATGCGCTCCGGCGCCACTTCACGGACTTCGACTAGCCGTCTGATGCGCTCGACCAGCACGCGCGTTTTTCCCGATCCGGGCCCCGCGGTTACGACCACGTCGCCAGCCTCCCAACTGGCGACGGCCTCTTCTTGTTTTGGCGTGAGTTCAATCATCGGGAATCAGGCGGAGGCGGCGTCCGACTGCTCAGCGGCTGACCAGCCGATGCGGCAAACCGATTTGAACTCGCAATAGCGATCGCAGACGACCGCATCGCGTGGATCGGCGGCAATGTTGCCTTCTCTGACTTCCCGGATCGCCTCGACCGCTGTCGACCGCGCGTTGGTCACGAGTAGTTGCAAGTAATCCCGCGCCACCACCTTTAGCGTCGAGCTCGCGTTTGGCTCGACGGCGCTCCAGCCCTCGTAGCGCGTCTCTCCGCGTATGCCGCAAAGCGCCATCCCGCCGGGCAAGAACCCGTGTTCTTTCTGTAGACCAAGCATATAGAGCGGAAGTTGAAGGTGCTCGCCCCGCTCGTGGCCTACACGAAGCGATTCAACGCGGCTTGGCCCCGAATACTTGTAGTCGGTCAGGAAGCAGTTGCCGGCTTCATCGAATTCATAGCGGTCGACTCGACCCGCTATGGTTGCCGCTGGCTCTAGCTCGTCGAGCTCGTAGCCGACATTTGCTTCCGATACACCGTCGACGGGCGGCTTGCCAAGCTCGGCAGCGAAGCGTTCGAGATCGGCACGCATGTTTCCACGGATCAATGCCGAGCGAAAATTCAGGCGCAGGTGTGCCTTGGCCAGTTCGCGGTTGAATACGTGGTCAAGAATCTCCGCGATTGAGCCGCCGTCACGGGTCCAGCGATTGAGCACTTCGTGCACGATAGTCCCGGCCGTAAGTGCCCCAAAGCGAAACTCCGCGATATCTGGACGACCGCTCAAATCCAATGTGCGCGCCGCAAAAAACTGATAAGGGCACTGCAGGTAGCTGTCTAGGCCCGATGGAGAAAAGCGAGTGTGACGCTGCGAAATTCGCTCAAGGGCGAATCCATCTAACTCCGCTACGACGGCCGGCTTGCCGACGCCGATGGACGCGACGACCATCGGCGCCGCAACCACCGGCTCAGCCTGACCAACGAAAAACGAACGCAGTTTCGGAGAGCCGCTCTCGTCACTCCGGGGGTAGGTGAGCACAAGCGTTTCAGTGGCGCGGGTCGTTGCCATGCGATATAGAAACTGCTCTTCCGAGGCTCGATCAAGGGAGGATCGCAGCTGGATTCCTCGCCCGGACAAGCGCTCGCGGTCGCTGTCGGAGAAAAACAGATCCTGCCACGATTGCGGGGGGAACCAGCCTTCCACCAGTCCGCAAACGAACACGACCGGCAAGGCCCACTGACGAGCCTCGTAGACCGACAGGACGTGCACGACTTCGCGGCGGTCATCACTACCAGTTAAAGGCGTCGATTCGAGCACATCATCGAGTCGCGTGACGAATTCGATTAGGCTGATCCGCTCCTCGTCCGACCCGAGCGTCAGATCGGCCGCGCTATCGAGGGCGGCGTTGAACTGACGCTCGGCCGACACGCGCGTCCGCTGTTCGATCTTGGCATCGAGCACAAACGTCTGCGGCTCCAGAAGCTTCGCGCAGAAATCGCGAATGACCTCGGCCCATTCCCTCGCGGTCTTCCGCTCGCGCGGCCAATTGGCAGTTGGCGGCAAGTCATCGAGAAACTCAGCGATTGACTGATACTCAGCAGCCTCGGCCGCAAGCAACGTCGGCCCGTCGCCAGGCAGTTTCTCGCGAACCGCGAAATCGTATGCGTCCTTTGAGCCACCTGCCGGCGAAAGCGGCGAGCAGATCAACTCCAATGTGGTTTCGGCTGGAAACGCGTCACAGATCGTCGTCAGCCAGCGTCTCAGATATCGCACGACGCCGTGCGCGGCGAGCTTTTCGTCGGAGCGCATCCGAAACGGGATATTCAGAGCGCCGAAGATTTCCTCGATCAATCGCGCATAGCGTGAGGGCGAGCGTAGAACGATTCCGCAATGGCGAAAGGGTCGCTCACTGTCAAGAATGCGCCTGGCGATCTCCATGACCTCCTCGCGAGGCGAGGACGCTTCAACCACAATCGGCGTCGGCTGCGGGCGATAGGCCGCGCTCAGAAGCCGGTGCCCCAAGTCTTTGAACGGATACGGCGCCAGCCCGTCCGGCATGGTGACCACGATCGATTCCGACTGCTCAGCCAGAGCTTCTACAAACACTTGCTCCTGCTTTGTGAACCGAAAGAAGCCGTCTAAATAGATTCGTTTGACCGGGCCCAACCCACTGCTGCGAATCTCCGCGGCGGCCTGAGCGATGCATTGGTTGCGGTGAACGAGGCCCGCCTCCCCGAGCGACTCCTCGTACGCTCGAAACACCGCCAAAAAGGCCCTCTGATGCTTGTTCTTTCCCAGGCCTTCGAGCTGCACGTTATCAGTGCCGGCAGCCCAAAATTCGCGCATCAACTCTGCGATCCGGCGTCGCAGGCCGCGAGAATTCTCCAAACCGGCAAACGCTTTTGGGGCTTCGCGATCAATCGCGGCGTCCAGCAAGCGCGACTCCATCGCTGCGGAAACAACGCCCAATTCAGGCGTCACCGCCCGCACGACATCGGCAATCGTCTGAACAAGATCGCCAGGTACCAGCAGCCCGCGTCGAGCCAGTGTGTGCAGCAAGTGCTGCGCCATGCTCGTTGTCGGCACGATCAGCTTCGATTGCGCAGCCCGCCCTTCTCGAATCGCTGTCTCAAGCGCCTCGAGTACAAAATGGGTCTTCCCGCTTCCAGGTGGGCCGATCAGCAGCACGACATAGGCACCGGTGTTTCTACTCTATCGACTCCGCTCTGTCCGACTATGGAACAATTGCGGATGGCATGCCCGCTGATCTAAAAGTCACTGGCCTCAGCAAGCACTATCCAACTCCGGGTGACCCTCTCGTCGTCCTCGAAGACCTTTCTCTGGAGATGTCAAGAGGTGATGCCTTAGCCGTCATGGGGCCATCGGGCTCCGGAAAAAGCACGCTGCTCTACATCGTGGGCTCGCTCGACCAGCCCACCTCTGGCTCTGTAGAAATCGCCGGCACCGACCCCTTCTCTCTAGGCGCCGCCGCGTTGGCGAAATTTCGAAACACAACCGTCGGCTTCATTTTCCAAGACCACCACCTGCTCCCGCAGTGCACTGCCCTCGAAAATGTCCTCATCCCGACCATGGAAAACGGTTCCGGACCGGCAGCCACGCAGCGCGCCAAACTTCTACTTGAGCGCGTAGGCTTAGCCGACCGCGCGACTCACCTACCGGCCGAGCTCTCAGGTGGTGAACGTCAACGCGTCGCGATCGCTCGCGCTCTCATCAACCAACCACCGGTGATTCTTGCAGACGAACCAACCGGCAATCTCGACCGCCGAAGTGCCGAAACAATCGCGACACTCCTGCTAGATCTCTACCGCGAAGAGAACGTTTTGCTCATCGCTGTCACCCACAGTTCAGAGCTAGCCGCCCGCTTCCCGCGCCGTGCCGAGCTCGTAGACGGCAAGCTAGAGTTCGCTACCACCTAACCTGAAACTTCAATCTTCACGTGACGAACGTAGGATGACCTCCGGGGCGGGGACTGGCACACGAGAAACCGTAGTCCCCGCACCTTGACAAACCCTCGTGATGCCTGTCCCCTTCCAAGCCGATAAGCCCGCGAGTTTTTCCCCTGAGCGTTCCGGCCCCCCGCCGGTGGCGCCTCTGACCCGCCTACCAGCATCCATCGCCGTTCTCCGCCGCGCCGCCTCGCGGTGCCGGCTAGTCTGTTGATTCGCTTGACGGCACTGCCAACTTCCCGACCGATTTGAGACCGCCTGGCCCCAAAAACCCTACGCTAGACTGGGCTCCTAGGGGCCGACTTCATGCAGCATGTCAACATCCTCGGGTTAATCCTGGCGGGAGGCAAGGGCACGCGCCTCAACCCGCTCACTAAGGAGCGCAGCAAGCCGGCCGTGCCCTTCGGTGGAAAATACCGCATCGTCGACTTCGTTCTCAGCAACTTTGTCAATTCCGGCATCTATTCCATCTACGTCCTCACCCAGTTCAAGAGTCAGTCACTGCTCCAGCACATGGGCAAAGCCTGGCAGTTCTCGCAGTTGCTCACAGGGCAATACATCTTGCCTGTGCCGGCGCAGATGAGAAAGGGCGAGCAATGGTACCAGGGAACCTCCGACGCCATTTTTCAGAACCTCCACCTCATCGAGCTCTCTCGCCCAGAGCTAGTCGCCGTATTTGGAGCGGACCACATCTACTACATGGACCTGCGCCAGATGGTCGACTTCCACCAAAAAAAGGGGGCCAAGGGCACGGTCGCCGCCCTGCCAATCCCCATCGCGGAAGCCGGGCGTTTCGGCACCTTGGAGATCGACTCAGACTGGCGAATTCGCCGCTTTCACGAAAAGGTCCAAGCCCCTCCGGAGATCCCGGGCCGACCCGGCTGGTGCCTGGCATCGATGGGGAACTACATCTTCGAAACCGGCGTACTAGTAAGTGAACTTCGTCGAGACGCCGCCCGTCCCGATAGCGATCACGATTTTGGCAAGAACATGTTGCCCGAGATCGTGGAGGAAATGCCGATCTACGCCTACGACTTCCACTCGAACGTCATACCGGGCGAGCTCCCTGAGAACCGCGGGTACTGGCGCGATGTCGGAACCATCGAGGCCTATTACGACGCCAACATGGACCTTCGTTCTCCCAAACCTTCACTGAATCTCTACAACTACCAGTGGCCGCTGCAAACAGCGGAGTATCCCGCCGGACCGTCAAGATACTCCGCCGACGGAGAAGGAAACGTCGGTCGCGCGATCGATTCCGTCATCTCCGAGGGCTGCATGCTATACGGCTCCGAGGTCACGAAGTCCGTTCTCGGACGCAAGGTTTTCGTCGACCGCGAAGCGACGATCGAAGACTCCATCGTCATGGCACGCTGCCACATCGGTGCCGGGGCGAAGGTTCGCCGCGCCATCATTGACAAAAACGCCCGCATTCCAGCCGGCGCCCGCATCGGCTTTGACGAAGAAGAAGACCGCAAGCGATATCACGTCTCCGATAGTGGAATCGTCGTCGTCGAAGGCTTCCGCACCCCGATACCGATTACGCCTGTAGCCGTTTAACCATAGCCCGACATGAAACCTGCCACAGCCCTACTCTCCCTCGCGCTCGCTCCGCTACTTTTCGCCCAGTCCGGCGAGCCTCCCGAACCAGGCTTCGATATTGCGGCAATGGACACCTCGGTCGACGCCTGTGACGACTTCTATCAGTACGCCTGCGGCACCTGGCTTAAAGAGAATCCGGTTCCCGATGACGAGCCACGCTGGGGCCGCTTCAACGAATTGCGCGACCGTAACCTGTTTTTGCTTCGCGACATCCTCGATGAGGTTAGCGCCCCTGATGACTCGCGCGATGCGGTACAAACGCTGGTCGGCGACCACTACGCGGCGTGTATGGACGAGCCCGGCATCGAGGCTCTCGGAGCCGCGCCGCTCGACGCGCTGCTCGAGGAAGTCGCCGCTTTGGACTCCAAGGCCGACCTTCCGGCCTATATCGCCAATCTCCATGGGCAACGAATTTCAGCGTTCTTTAGATTCGGCTCAGTTGAGGACTTCAAAAATTCAACCCAGATTATCGGCGACCTCGACCAAGCTGGAATCTCCCTTCCAGACCGCGACTATTACCTCAAAGACGACGAAGACTCAAAGCAGCTCCTCGAAAAGTATCGCGCCCATCTCGAAACGATGTTCACTCTAGCCGGCATAGACGGTGCTCAGGCGAAAGCTCAAACGATCCTGAGAATCGAAACAGCCCTAGCCGAGGCCTCGATGGACCGCACCGCGCGGCGTGATCCGGACAACGTTTACCACATCAAAACGCTGGCAGAGCTCGATCAGCTAGCTGGCGAATTCGACTGGATGAAATACTTCTGGACTGCCGGATCCCCAGCCTTCGAGTCGCTCAACGTTAGCTCGCCGGGCTTCTTTGACGGTCTCAACAGCGAGATCGAGTCGAACAGTGTCGACGACCTTAAGACGTACCTTTCCTGGCACGTCATCCGCGCCGCCGCCCCACAGCTTCCGAAGCGCTTCGCCGACGAGAATTTCGACTTCTTTAGCAGGGCGTTGCTCGGTCAAGAGGAACAAACTCCCCGCTGGAAGCGCTGCGTTCGCCGCGTCGACGGCGGCCTCGGCGAAGCGCTAGGACAAGAATACGTACGCCGACATTTCCCGCCCGAGGCCAAAGCGCGCATGCTTGAGCTGGTTCACGGTCTCGAATCCGCGCTTGCCGACGACATCGAAACTCTTGACTGGTTGACCGATGAAACGAAGCAACAGGCGCTGACTAAGCTGAAGGGCATTTCCAACAAGATCGGCTACCCCGACGAATGGCGCGACTATAGTGGCCTCGTGATCAACCGTGACGATGCCTTTGGCAACTCGCGCCGGGCTGGAGCCTTCGAGACCGCTCGCGACCTCAAGAAAATTGGCACCAAAACTGACCCGACTGAATGGTTCATGAGCCCTCCGACGGTTAACGCCTACTACCACCCGCTCCACAACAACATCAATTTTCCAGCCGGAATCTTGCAGCCGCCTTTCTTCGACATAGCGCTAGACGATGCCGTCAACTACGGCGCAATCGGAGCCGTCATCGGACACGAGCTGACGCACGGATTTGATGACCAGGGCCGACGTTTTGACGCCGAGGGCAACCTCCGCGATTGGTGGACAGAAGCCGACGGTAAAGCATTCGAAGAACGCGCCGGCTGCTTTGCCGATCAATACGCCCGCTACACGGTCTTCGGCGATACCCGCCTAAACGGCAAGCTAACGCTAGGCGAAAACACCGCGGACAACGGCGGTCTGCGCATCGCCTACATGGCTCTAAAAGAGCAGCTCAAGAAGAAGCCGGTAGACAAGATTGACGGCTTCACTCCCGAACAGCGTATCTTTCTGGGCTGGGCCCAAGTTTGGTGTGGAAATCAAACCGACGAATTCTCGAAGATGCAGGTCACCAGCGACCCACACTCCATCGGCAAGTTTCGGGTAATCGGAGTAGTCTCAAACTCCCCCGAGTTTAAAGAAGCGTTCGACTGTAAACCCAGCCAACCCATGGTCCGCCGGGATTCCTGCCGCGTCTGGTAACCCAGGCGAAAGCGCAACGAACAACGCCCGGCCGAACATCCACTGCTCTACATTGTGGGCACCGAACAGCGCAGCGACACCCCGCACTAGAGTCTGTCGGTATAGTCTTTGAAGGCGGTCGCCAGTGCGGCGTCTAACCATTTCGCATAAGATGGAGCGATTGCGGCTTCATCAGACTGCCAGGTGATAACAAATGGCTCAAGCGCACAGGCAAAATCGACAGTAGACTTTTCGATGTCTTCCGTCTGCTCGTAAGATTCTAGTTTTGCGAATGCGGTTGCCTCCATGATTCCGGATAGTTCGCGGCCGACATGATGAAACGAAATCACGAATAAAAGGCGCTCCCTATCATGTCTGATAGACGCCTTCAGAAAATAGTGGTCCTCATCAAAATTAATGAATTTGTTCCTGTCGGAAGTCTTTGCGGATTGGATTACGTCGGACTTGTACCAATATTGATTGTCATGGTCCGGCCCACCCTCATCGATCCTGATGATGTCGCTAGCACTAAGAACGCGTTGCAGCTCGCCCAGGGCGGCTCTTGCCAACTTATTCGATTGAGATCTTAGCCGTACAGCGAGCTCATTTACCTTCCGCAATTGGTCTTCTTTGTGCTCTTTCCTACGCTCAAGCTTCGCCTTCAGACTCTCAACGACAGCCGAGCTCAAACTCCTGATCTGCTCGATCTCTTCGTCCGTATCGATACTAAGCGCTTGTAAGATTGCCGTCCGTTCGTGCTTCGCAAACAACATCGCTAGCTTAGAGAGGTCGCCCCTGTCAGCTGTTTCTAGCGCCTCTATGTATTCGGGCCGAAGGTCACGGTCAAGGACCAAAGGCAAAAGTTCGGCCCTAGCGAAGACCAGCGTCGTTAGCGCTCGCGCAACCCGACCGTTCCCGTCTTGGTACGGATGGATCTGCGTAAATCTGTGATGCAGCCAAGAGGCTGTCAGAATTGGATCATCATTTTGGTAGTCACGGAACCACTGAAGCAATTGGCCCATCTGCGACGCAACCTGAACCGGCGGGGCATACTCGTGTATCGAGTCGTCTGGCCGTTTGGGGTTATTTGGCTGTGCTTTGTATCGACCTTGGAGTAACGGTATCTGAAGTCGTTTGCCAAATTGGTCTGTGGCGGCGGTCGTAGGTTGATGTCGCGTGAGTGTGGCATGAAGCTGATGGATAAAACCCTCAGTGAGATCTCGATTCCCGGCAACACAATCCATTACGAGCTTAATAGCGGACTCTTGGTCGCGAAGAATATCAATCAGATGAGAGGGTTCCAGACCGGTACTTGACCGTGAAACAAGGTCTTCGTGGAATCCTTTTTCAATCAATGCCTCTGTGGTCCCGCGGTCTAGATCGTACAACCGTTCGAGAATGCCGGTCTCAACACTTAGCCGTCGGATAAGTTCATTCCTGAAGCGCTGGAGGCTTCCCGGTCTCGATTTGCGCAATCGATCCTGTTGCGCACGCCATGAGTCGCAGAGGTGTCCGATCTCGGCTAGGTCGATCGACCGTTCCGATTCCGTAAGGGGCTCAATTGGTGTCCATCGGTAGTGTGGCATCGTGACGACTAGCGACAGTAGATGGTCATTGGGAACCTGACCTACAATCATGTAAACCGAATTAGGAAAGGTCGTCCGCCCGTTAGGCATTTGGCCCGCTATCATTCTTACAAATTGAGCTAGAAGATACAGAGTATCTCAGTCAATCAAAGTGCGGACGCCAGCGCACCGCGTCTCGATCAACTTCCGCAGTAACGTCATACCAACATCCTACAGCTGCTTGACATCCAGGCGAGATTTACTGTTCTTGATTGTGCGAAGCTGATTGAGCATCAAATGAGCAGATTTCCGTTCGCAATCTAGATAAATCGTCAAAGCTTGCCTCTATCGCGAGAACGCCAGCAGCGGCCAGTCAGCCTGTGCCGTTATCAGAATAAAGTAACGTGGCGCAACTGGCCGCGTAAATCCTATCCTGAAGGCATCTGTCCGCACTAAATCAATTATCCGAGCGTGTCATTCAAGGACTCGCACGCCGTGACCCTCGCGACCGCGCCAAGAAGCCCTTGCTACTGGCGACGGCGCTGCTTAAGCGAGTCGCCGGCCGGCCGGAAGTCACGTCCCGCTATCTGGAGTATCTTGGGCTCAAGCGCCCGAGCGATGTCTCTTTCCCCGAGTCGAGTTTCGACGATGCCGGCTACTACGAAGTCCTAGAGGACAAGAACTACGCCACATACTTAGATTCAAATGTCCGGCTTGTTGAGCACATTGAAGACAACCGCGACCTATCGATCTGTGACATCGGCTGCGGAAGAGGCCAATTCCTGACCGCTCTCGAAACGGCCGGCTTCACTAACTGCGTCGGCTACGAAATCTCACCGCAGGCCGTCGACAGTGCGGTGCACCCGTCGGTGCGCCTCATCAAATCGCTCAAAGACATCGATGCGACGTTCGACATCTTGACCCTAATCAGCGTACTCGAGCACATCCCACCCAACGACCTCGCGGAGTTTCTTGAAGGCGTCCGCGATTTGACCAAAAACTACCTCGTCGCGTGCATCCCGACGTACCCCCGGAACATGCTCGATTTTTTCGACAACGACCCGACTCACGTCAACCTTGAACGGCGCGAGTGGTGGGATGGAGTCCTGATGGAGCATGGATTCCAACCCCAAGAACTCCCGACCGACTCACTGCCGTTCATTCAGCCATTCATCTATCGGAGAGCGTCGGCCCCGCCAGACGAAGCTAGTTGATGCGCCGGCCCGCCACAAATTCGCTTCCGCTCCGCTCGGATCAAGCTCGACGGTGACAATCGTTTCAGCGCCCTTCATCGCTCCTACAATCGTCAGCTCGAAGGCCATCTCAGAATATACGCCGATACGCCTCGATTGTAGCTTTGGCGGCGGTTCTTGAATCCGGAATCGGAAACGCCTCCGCCGAGACATAGCCGTCGTACCCGCTCTCTTTCAGGGCGTCCGCAATCGACTGAATATCGAGGTGGCCCATGCCGGCCGCTCGACGGTTTGAGTCGACAAAATGCACATGCCCAATAAACCCCTGGCCTTCGTGCATAGCCGCTGGGATATCGACTTCTTCGATATTCATGTGGAAGACGTCGGCGAGCAGTTTGACGTTGTCAACCTCTAGCGATTTCATCAGCTCGACTCCTTCCGCCACGGTATTGACAAGGTTGGTCTCGTAGCGGTTGAGTGGCTCGTAAATGAGCGGAACTCGCTTTTCAGCGGCGTACGAGCCCAGCTCATTGAGCGCCTGGCGGAGTACCTCGAGAGCGGCCTGACGGTCGAGAGCGCCTCCCCACTTGCCTTGCATCGACCCGATAACCGCCGGGGCGTTGTAACTAGCGCCGAAGTCGATAATGCTGCGAACAAAATCGGCCGCCTTGGCACGCTGCCCGGCATCCGGGTCGGTCAACGTGAGGCCGTGAGCGACCATGCCCGCCCCAGTCCCAACGCCGGCGACTTTGAGTTGAAGCTCCTCCAGAAGGCTCTTCAATTGTTCCTCGTCGACGGCGTCGGCGGACGGCGCAAAAATTTCAATTGCATCGAAACCCAACTCAGCGGCGGTTCGCGCCGCCGCCTCGAGGTCATCCCAAAAAACGAACGGTCCGCCGCGCGCTTCGTCGACGAGGCTGACCGTGACCGCGGTGCGAATCATGCCTCGTCACCGACCTCGATGATCGCCTTAATCACGCCCGATTCGGGGTTCGTGTAGGTTTCGAATACGCCGATCATGTCGGCAAACGAGGTGTGGTGCGTGATCCACGGATTGGTATCAATGGTGCCGTCCTCGATGAGTCCGATGATGCGCGTGAAATCGCTAGGCACCGCATTGCGCGAACCCTTGATCGTCATTTCAGGCTTGTGTAGCGCCGGATGAAGGAAGGAAACGTCTTGGGTGGTGATGCCGACGAATACCAGCGATCCGGTTTGCGCGACGTACTGCAACGCGCTGCTCATCGAACGGTTGCTTCCGGTGGCGTCGGTGACGATTTTGTATTTGTCACCGTCGGTTGCGCTGAGCATTTGGTCGACCTCGCCGCCGTCGCCCTTGAACTGAATCGTGTGCTCGACGCCATAGCGCTCGCGGCAAAATTCGAGGCGCGATTCCACCATGTCCATCACGGTGATCTTGGCGCCGGTAAGCCGTGTGAATTCCAGTGTCGCCAGGCCGATCGGCCCGGCTCCGATGATGAGAACGTGGTCGCCCTCGGTCGCGCCCCCCCGATCAGTCGCGTGGCAGCCGATGGCGAGAGTTTCAACCAAGGCAAGCTGCTCGAACGACAATTCGTCAGATGTATGCAATTTTTCCGCCCGAATCAAGAAGCGGTCACAAAGCCCACCGTCGATCATGACTCCGATCACCTCGAGAGTCGCACAGCAGTTCGAGCTGCCCTGGCGGCAGGCGAAGCACGTGCCGCAGTTCATGTAGGGCTCCACGCTGCAACGGTCGCCAGGTTTTACGTTCGAGACCCCCTCGCCGACTTCGAGTACCGTGACGCCGAGTTCGTGGCCTGGAATGCGAGGGTAGCGGAAAAATGGCATCTTGCCCAGATAGCCGCTGTAGTCGGTCCCGCAGATTCCCATGCGCTGCGTGCGGACTAGTGCTTGGCCTGGTCCGGGCGAGCCCGGTTCGTCGATTTCCACGTGTTCGAAATGTTTCGGCTCTTCGAGTCGAATCGCTCGCATCAATCTCTACTCCTAGTTCTCGTCGCCACCCGGCGACTGGATACCTATGTTAGCCCTTGACGCTACGTTGAGCACGGCAAGCGAGCGTAGCGAAGCAGTGACGCACCTAGTGCGTGCTCTCGCCGTCAGCCGGTGAGAATTGCGGCTTGCCCGGCCACCGCCCGCCTCGGTTGGGCGGATCACTCAACCGAGAAACCTGAGATACCAGGGAGGCGACGTTGCGCTTCGCGGTACCGAGCCGCGCCGCCGTGCGGTGCGGTGCACACGCCGCGGAGAGGACCGCACCGCGAGGCGACGCCTCTCGGTATCGCGAACGGTTTCGTCCAACAAGTAGCTTGGCGGGCAGCTTGAAAAATCAATTTTCGGGTTAGCCCGACCAAACCTAGCCCGCATTTCTCACCACATGGCGAGCGAAAGTGCGTGAGAGGTGCGCCAATACGAGGCGCGGGAAGGTTGGCGCGCGGAGGCGTACTTTGACATTCCGTCGAGCACGACGATCGAGCGCAACGAAGTTGTGGCACACCTATCGCGTGCTTTCGCCGTCAGGTGTTGCGCAATGCGGGCTGGCACGCGCTCTGCTGTACCCTTGAACGGAGCAAACATTCCCGATCGGCGGGCTCGAGCAAATGAAATTGACTAACAATTCTGGTTCCCTTGTCTTAATTGCCTGTCTCGCTGCGCTGGGTTGTGGCGCTCCAACAGCGGAACCCGCCGCCGATAGGGCGCCCCTCGAACGCGGTCCGCGAACCCAACTCGGCACCGAGATGGGCCTGTATGCTCCAGGGCAGCACGACCTCTATGACGGCAAGTTCGTCATCTCCGGCGGCAACATCCACCAGGTCGGAACGCTCAACGACGAGAGTCCGTGGGACCACATGGGCAATGACGCCTCCACCGTTCGCGCGGTCGCAGGAACGGCGGAAATCGACGTCGATGAGATCAACAACAGCGGCACGTTTACCGCGGAACTGGAGCTGCCCGAGGGTGATTACGTCATTGCCTTAGAAGAGATCAAAGAGTTCTCACCGTGCCAAGACGGTGGGATCGCGGCGTTCTTATTCGAGCACGGCGACTCCGGTTGCGGCGACGCCAACTGGCCCAAGAGCTTGCTCTACGTAGCGGGCTGGGGAATGGGCTCAGCGACCCTCAACGGCAAGCCGCTTTACGACAACTATGAGATCCACTTCATGGTCACGCAAGGGATGCGTAGCCGCGATCTAGTCGCGCACTATCCGCTGGACGCCAAGAGCGACGACGCCGGCGCGGTAAACCCGGCTCTGCAGCAGCTCGATTTCTATATTCGCAGCCCCGAGAAGAACGAAGCGAACCACCCTAATCGCGAAGTGTTCGACCACTTTTTCGCAATGGAAGTGACCTGGAAGTAGTCTGCTGGTTTTCTGACTCTTGTCGCTGACGCGTCTTTCTGTACGGGTTCCCTAGCCAACCAAAAGCCCAAGCACGGTCAAATCCTCGCGACCCTAAATCCCGCGCAAGTAGCGATCAAACCAGGCAGCCGCCCGCTTTCCAATCCGAGCGTCCTCGTCGGCCCCCGGCATACTAGGCCCGTGACCCGCGCCCTTAATCCGTACAAGCTCCGCCTTTACCCCGACCTTCTTCAGCGAATCCCGCAACTTCTCCGACTGCGAGTAGGGCACAGTCTCATCGGCATCGCCGTGAATCAGCAAAAACGGCGGATCATCGGCTGATGCGTAGGTCACGGGTGAAGCCTCGATCGCGATCCGCATCTCCGTCGCAGCAGGATCCATCCCTTCGCGGAGCCGCGCGCCGAGCAACAGCTCAATCCCTGCCGACCCGCCAAAGCTGCTGAAATCCGTCGGTGGCGCCCGCACAACCGCCGCCTGTACCTTGCTGCTTACGCGGTCGATTTCACTGTCTGATTCCGAGTCGCCCTTGCCGTCAAGCACTCCCAACATGCCGACCAGGTGCCCACCAGACGACCCGCCCAAGGCACCGATTTTGTCCGCATTGATGCCATACTTCGATGCATGAAACCGAACGAACCGCACCGCCCGCTGCACGTCCTCTAACGGCGCCGGATACCTAAACCGTGGAATCGCGCGGTGGTTCACTGTAAACAGCGTGTAGCCCGCATTCACGACATCCGTACCCTCGATCCGAACATGCCCGCTCGCTTTCAGCGGCCGTGCGTCCAGACTCAGCGGCGCGCTCCAACCGCTCCCCGACACATGGACCACGCCGTAGCCGTTGGGCTGTTCCGGATAGTGAATATCCATCAGCAAAGCCAACCCGGAATACATTCCGTAGACTACGTTTTTCTCGACTCGAGCCTCCGCAGACAGCCCCGAAACGAGAACGGCCGACATCACAACCAAACGCACAAAAGCTTGCATATCAAAAACCCTCCGCTCGAACAGCATAACCCCAACTCGCGAATAGCCTAAAATCCCAACAATGAACCGCCGCGAGTTCCTAGCGCTAACCGCCGCCGCCACCGCCGCTTGCTCCTCGAGCCCAATCCCCCCTGACCCAGCGCCCGTATTCCCAAAGTTCCTTACAGGCTACGAAGATCTCTACAACCAAGACCTCCGAGCCGCAACTCTCAAATGGTTCAGCGAGGCCGACTTCGGACTGTTTATGCACTACGGCGTTTATAGTCAACGCAAGCATGGCGAGTGGGTGCAACTTCGCGAACAAATCCCGGTCGCCGAATACGCGAAGCTCAAAGACACCTTCGACCCCAGGAATTTCGACACCGACAAGATTACCGACATGGCTGTAAGCGCCGGCATGAAGTACGTCAATCTCACTGCCCGCCACCACGACAGTTTTTGTCTTTTCCGCACCAACGAAACCGACTTCACCAGCATCGATGCGTGCGGACGCGACCTCGTCGGCGAGCTAGCCGACGCCTGCCACGCCAAGGGTCTCGGCTTGTTCCTTTACTACTCTTACGCTCTCGACTGGAAACATCCCTACTTCTACCCCCGCGAGACGGCTCAACTCGACTGGCACAACTCTCGGCCCGAATACGCCGAGCCACAACCGGAGTACAAATTCGAAAAGGATGAAGATTTTCTCCACTACATCAAGTTCGCCCATACCCAGCTCAAGGAACTCGTCTACCGCTACCGCCCGCTGGCCGGCATCTGGCTCGACCCGATCATGGGCTACTATGCCCGCCCAGATCTGTTTCCAATCGAGCAAACTTACCAGATTATTCGCGAGGCCCAGCCCGGCATATTGATCTGCTTCAAACAAGGTGCAAACGGCGATGAAGACTTCGTCGCCCCCGAGCGAGAGCCGCGCGCCCATCAAAGCGGAGGGCAGCTCGCTGCCGACGTTTGGGAGCTGAACAAAAACAAACCCATCGAAATTTGCGACACGTTGCAGCCCCGCGTCTGGACCTACGACGAGCGCAACGAAGGCGAGCATCGCACGGCCGACGACGTGATGGGCATGCTTGAGCACTGCAAAAAGTACGACGCCAACCTACTGCTAAACACCGGCCCCCTACCCGACGGATCAATCGACCCTGTAGACGAGCAAACGCTCCTAGAGGTCGGACAACGGCTGCGGTCAAAAACCATAGCCCGCATTTCTCACCACGTGGCGAGCGAAAGTGCGTGAGAGGTGCGTCAATGCGAGGCGGGCGACGGTTGGCGCGCGGAGGCGTACTTGACTGTCCGTCGAGCACGACGATCGAGCTCAACGAAGTAGTGGCGCACTTATCGCGTGCTTCCGCCGTCAGGTGGTGAAAAATGCGGGATAGCTTGGCGACCTGACCGCGCACGGGAAGTCGGCGCTGTCGACCCCAACGGCGCCACGCACTCTGCGCCCGCACACGACGATCGCCGCCGTCAGATTCCGCCGCTCGCCCCGTGTACACTACTGCTATTACCCGCTGATTTCTCTAGGAGGACCTGCGCTTTGCACTGGGTCGACTATCAACGTCCTGAAACCATTGACTCCGCTCTAAACGCGTTAGCCGCAAATCCCGACAACGCCCGCGCGCTTGCCGGTGGAACAGATTTGCTTGTTCAGATGCGATCCGGCCGACGCCAAGACGGCGTCATCGTAGACATCAAAAATATTCCTGAGCTCAACGAGATGAGCTACGATCCCGCCACCGGACTGACGCTCGGCGCAGCCGTGCCGTGCTATCGGATTTACGACGACCAAACGATCTCCGCCGCGTACCCCGGTTTGATAGATGCCGCGTCGCTGATCGGTGGCACCCAAATTCAAGGCCGAGCTTCTATCGGTGGAAATCTGTGCAATGCCGCGCCGAGCGCTGATGCTGTGCCGGTATTGATTGCGCTGGGAGTAACGTGCAAAGTAGCCTCGGCCAACGGAACTCGTGAAATCGCCGCCGAAGATTTCTGCATCGCTCCGGGCAAGAGCGCCCTCGCCGCGAACGAATTGCTAATCTCGATGCATTTCCCGGCCCCACTGCCGAATTCCGGCGCCCGCTATATTCGTTTCATCCCACGCAACGAGATGGATATCGCTGTCGCTGGTGCCGGCGTCTCAGTCACAATCGTCGACGGCACATTTTCCGCCGCTCGCATTGCTCTAGCCTCGGTTGCGCCGACGCCTTTGTTCGTCAAAGAAGCCGGCGACGCCCTTGTCGGGCAACCTGTCAGCGCCGACTCCATTGCAAAAGCCGCCGCTGTCGCAAAGGCGGCCGCAAAACCAATCAGCGACATGCGTGGTACCGCCGAGTACCGCAGCCATCTGTGCGAGGTGCTCACCCGGCGCGCCCTCGAAGATGCCGTCCAAAGAGCCGCAGGGACACTCTAAGAAGGGCGAAGCCAACAATGAAGAAAACCCAAGTTCAAACTACAATTAACGGCCGGCCCGCCGAATATATTTGTGAGCCGCGCCAATCGCTGCTCGAAGTCCTGCGCGACAACTTGAACCTCACGGGAACCAAGGAAGGCTGCAACGACGGAAACTGCGGGGCCTGCACGGTTGAGATGGACGGCCGTATCGTGCCTTCATGCCTCGTACTAGGAGTCGAAGCCGAAGGCGCCCAAATCACGACCATCGAAGGCATCGCCGCCGGCAGTGGATTACATGAAATCCAGAATGCGTTTCTCGAAGGCGCCGCGCTGCAATGTGGTATCTGCACGCCGGGCTTCATCGTGGCTGCGAAGGCGCTGCTGGAACAAAATCCGAACCCAACAGAGCATGAAATCCGCTTCTGGCTGGCGAACAATCTGTGCCGCTGCACGGGCTACGACAAGATCGTCCGATCGGTGCAAGCAGCCGCCTGCAGAATTCAAGTAGAGGTGTCCGCATGAGTACTACGATTGATCCGGCGACCACGAAAGCTGCCACCAACGGCGTCCATTCAGCGCCCGATTACGAACCCAACATGGTGCTCGCGACCCAGACTTACGACGTCGTCGGCACGCGGCCGGTGCGTCATGACGGGGCCGACAAAGTTACCGGCCGCGCGCTTTATGGAGCCGACAAACAACTTGCCGGCCTGCTCCAAGGAGCCGTCTTACGCAGCCCCCACGCCCACGCGAAAATCATTTCGATTGACACCTCAAAAGCCGAAGCCCTAGACGGCGTCTTTGCTGTCGTGACGGCTGCGGATCTACCGCCCGCCCTCGACAAGATTGTCGATGTTGGCGAGGGCGACACTCAACTCGCTTATGTTCATGGCAATGTTCTGGCCGGCGGCAAGGTGCTCTATAAAGGGCACGCCGTCGCGGGCGTCGCAGCGATCAACACCCACATCGCCGAACAGGCAGCGAGGCTAATCGAGGTCGAATACGAAGTGCTCGGCTCATCGATGACCGCTCCGGCCGCGATGAGCGACGGCGCTTCGTTGTTACACCACGATCTGATGACGGTCGAGTATGGGCAGAAGACCGACAAGGCTTCGAACGTCGCCCAGCATTTTCAATGGAAGATCGGCGAGAGCGACGACGCCTTCGCCAAAGCCGACATCGTCGTCGAACGCACCTTCGACACAGCGACCGTCCACCAGGGCTATATCGAGCCGCAAAACGCTACCGTGTTGTGGAACAACGACGACCGCGTCCACATTTGGACTTCCACTCAGGGCTCGTTCGTCGTGCGCGACGTCACCGCCACGATCCTCGAACTGCCGGTCTCGCAAGTCAAAGTGACGCCGATGGAAATCGGCGGCGGTTTTGGTGGCAAGATTCCTGTCTACCTGGAACCGGTCGCCGCCCTGCTTTCAAAAAAAACGGGTCGTCCGGTAAAGCTAGTCATGTCGCGAGCCGACGTATTCGAAGGCACAGGCCCGACGCCTGGCTCCCACGTCACCGTGAAGATCGGCGCAACCAACGACGGCAAAATCACGGCGATGCAGGGCTACTTGGCCTATGAAGCCGGTGCCTATCCAGGAGCATTCGTCGCCCCCGGAGGAATGTGTATTTTCGCCGCCTACGACTGCGAAAACATCACCGTCGATTGCTATGACGTGGTGGTCAACAAGCCAAGTTGTGCCGCCTACCGCGCTCCTGGAGCGACGCAAGCCGCATTCGCGGCCGAGCAAGTCATCGATGAAATTGCCGGCAAGCTCGGAGTCGACCCTCTTGACTTCCGACTCAACAACGCTGCAAAAGAAGGCACCCGTCGAGTTGACGGACCCAAGTTCCGACGCATCGGTTGCGTCGAAGTGCTTGAGGCCATGAAAAGCCACCCTCATTACAGCGCACCGCTCGGAGGCCCGAATCGCGGTCGCGGTGTCGCCAACGGCTTTTGGTTTAACGTCGGCCTCGAATCGAGCTGCACCCTCAGCGTCAACTCCGACGGCACCGTCAATCTGGTCGAGGGTTCGACCGACATCGGCGGCACGCGCACCTCGATCGCGATGCAAGCCGCGGAAGTACTCGGCATACCAGCAGCGGACATTAATCCTCAGGTTGTCGACACAGATTCTGTCGGATACACCTCGGTCACGGGTGGTAGCCGCACAACATTCGCAACCGGCTGGGCGGCGCACGACGCGGCACTTAAGATCGTCGAAGAGATGAAGGCCCTTGCGGCAAAACTTTTGGAAGCCGAAGTTTCGGATGTGTCGCACGAAAAAGGCGTCTACTCGGCCGGCGACAAGACCGTAGCATTTAAGAAACTCGCGGAAAAGGCGAGCCGCCTCGGCGGTCCCGTCAGCGCCAGCGCGACCGTCAAACCGCGCGGTGTCGGCGGCTCATTCGCCGGCAACATCGTCGATGTTGAAGTCGATCCCGAAACCGGCAAAGTTGAGATTTTGCGCTTTACAGTATTCCAAGACGTCGGCAAGGCGGTCCATCCCAGCTACGTAGAGGGACAGATGCAAGGCGGCTCGGTGCAAGGAATCGGTTGGGCGCTCAACGAGGAATATTTCATGGGCCCCGACGGCGACATGAAGAACAACTCGCTGCTCGACTACCGCATGCCGACATCGCTCGATCTGCCGATGATCGACACCTGCATCGTGGAAGTTGCCAACCCCGGCCACCCCTTTGGTGTACGTGGTGTCGGCGAAGCAAACATCGTGCCGCCACCAGCGGCGCTAGCCAACGCGATCCACAGCGCCACCAACAGGCGCATGCAGCGCCTGCCAATGAACCCGCCCGCCGTCTGGAAAGCAATCGAAAACGGAAAGTAGTCCTGATTGAGCCGAGCCCGTTTTCGCCGAGCTGCGTCCGTTCGGGCCTCTCGAGCAACGTTCCCCGGGCGGGACTGTCCCATGAGACAAGCAATTTACACCGAGAAAGCGAACCCACGTGTGGGCTGTCCCATCCCAGCGAAGGCCTTTGCCTCCTTCCGTTCCGATACGTCCCGTGGTTTCAAAATAAATTTTCACTGATTCCAAGCGACTTACGCCGACGCAGACTCGGAAACCGGCACACCTACCCTTAGACTGGACACAGTGTCAATCCGTGAACATCGCGCCCCTCGGACAGGAAAGCCGCACCCGCCCGCCGAAAACCAAAATTTCGCTAAAACCCTGCCAAATCCGGCCACTGTAACTCGCAAGGGAGCCGCTGGGCATGGGACACCGCTAGCGGATTTGCAATTTGGAAAGAACGTCGCTGTGTTTAGCGGGCGGAGGCGTACTTTTGCAGTCCGTCGAGCGCAACGAAGTATTGGCGCGCCTATCGCGAGCTTTCGCCGTCAGGTGGTTAGAAATGCCGGCTAACGCCGGCAGGCGCCTGGCCGGGAACCGCCTGCGTAAAATTAGCTCGCCGCCACAGCCTGAAGCAAACCCAACTTCTCAAGGACAGCCTCAACTTGGTCGCAACTGGCGGGGCGTGGGCGTACCATCGGCAGACGGTAGTTCGCCTCCATAAGGCCCATCATTTCCATCGCAATTTTTACCGGACCTGGGCTGGTTTCGCAAAAGTTGACACTCATCAGCGGATAGAAGCGCCGGTGCAGCTCGCGGGCATTGCCGAAATCGCCGGCGAACGCGAACTCACACAATTGCACCATCTCCGCAGGAATCTCGTTCGAAACGACTGAAATAATGCCCATACCACCAAGAGCCATAAGCGGTAGCGTGAGTGAGTCGTCGCCCGACAAGACAGCGAAATCATTCGGCACGGTTTGGCAGATCTCGGCCATCTGCCCGATGTCGCCTGATGCCTCTTTCACCGCCACGACATTGTCAATCGTCGCGATACGGCACAACAGGTCTGGCTTCACGTTACAACTGGTGCGGCCTGGGACATTGTAGAGAATGATCGGCAGCCGCGTCGAGCCGGCCAGCGCCGCGTAGTGTTGGTAGAGTCCGTCTGGTGTCGGCTTGTTGTAGTACGGCGTGACCGACAGCAGGCCGTCGACGCCCATAGCCTCAAGTTCGCCCGCCAGGGCAATGATTTTTGTCGTGCTGTACCCGCCGCAGCCGGCCACTATGGGAACCCGGCTGTGCGCTTCTTCGAGCGTGATTTCGACCACCCGCAGGTGTTCTTCGTGCGTAAGCGTCGGACTTTCGCCGGTAGTCCCGCAGGGCACTAGGAAATGAATTCCAGCGTCGACCTGACGGCGAACGAGCCGGCGCAGAGCAGCTTCGTCCAACGAGCCGTCCGCCGCAAACGGCGTGATCATCGCTGTTCCGCAACCTCTAAACATTCGAACCTCCAAGGTGGACGACTGTTTATTCTCGCATGCCGCGAAAGGATTGCTACCATTCGTTGAACATGACGTTACGCATAGCGATATTCCTGCTTCTGGCGTCCCACCTCGCCCTCGCCGAGGTCAACGAGAACCACTCATTTCGGGGACGAGGGGCAGTGCTGCTGGCGAATGGAATGATCGAGTTGACTGTCCTCAAGCATGGCGGTGCATTGCCATCAATCGTGCTGAGCGACGACTCCGATGGCAACAACCCGATGTGGGATTCGCTACGATCTGACCGCGAGCAAGGCTGGCCTGAGCGCCAGGCCGGCGGGACCGGTCATTTCGTTTGCGTCGACGGTTTCGGTCCGACTTCAGCCGAAGAAGCCGCCTCCGGGCTCCAAGGTCACGGCGAAGCCCACCGGCTTCCATGGTCGATCGAATTTGCAGGCATCGACGGCGGCGACAACGTGTTGCGCCAAATCGTCACGCTACCGCGAGTGCATGAAACGCTGCGCCGCGAAATCCGGCTCAAGGCGGGCGAACATGTCGTCTATGTCAAGTCGAGCCTCGAGAGTTTGCTCGACTTTGACCGACCCGTCAACTGGGCTGAGCACGCCACGATTGGATCGCCATTTCTCGAACGTGGCGCCACCGTCGTCGATATGTCGGCGAATCGCGCGCTCACGCGCCCGCGCGCCGGGCCACCGCGTGGAGGCCGCGTTCACCGGCTGATCGGTGACAAAGAGTTCGAATGGCCTATGGCTCCGGCAAACAGCGGAGGCAGCGTCGACCTGCGAGCGGCGCCGCTCGAATCAAACTCGCTCGACCACACCGGTCACCTGATGGACTCGACGCGCGAGTGGGCTTTCGTCACAGCTTTAAACACCGAAAAGAGACTGTTGATTGGCTATCTGTTTCGCACGAGCGACTACCCCTGGCTACAAACGTGGGAAAACTACCCGAGCACGGGCATGATGTCACGAGGGCTTGAGTTTGGGACACAGGCGTTCGATCTACCCAGGCGTGAAGTGGTCACGCAAGGCCGGCTGTTCGGCCAACAGCTCTACCGCTGGTTACCCGCGCGAAGTCAAATTACATCCTCTTACTTGCTCTTTTGGACGCATGCGCCCGAAGGCTTCAAGGGTGTCGACGAGGTCACATGGGCCGGCGGCAAATTGCGGATCGAAGATCGGCGATCGGGCCAAGTTGTCGAACTTGAGGCCACCGGGAAGCTCTAGATTTCGAGCCATGACGCGCTGCAACTGCAAAGCCTGCGGAGCCATCCTCGAGGTCCGAGTGCGCTTCCGGGGGCGGCTTGTGTGGGTGATCGATGAAATTGATCCAGATTTTAGTAGCAGTGTTCCCGAGACGCGCGGCGATCACGGCGTGCCACGACTAGTTTGCTCGGCGGACCCGCTGCACGACACAGGGTTTCAGCTCGCGGAAGGAGCAATCGAACGCAACCCAAAATCGAAGGTTTGGAGCGACTGAGAGCTCCGGTCGGCAGGCCAATTTTCGAATACAACTCTGGCCACGCCCGAGCCGCGCGGCCGACGACCTTGCCGCAATTCTCTAGTTCAGCCATACTGAGGCTAATTTGCCACGCTTTCGTTTCGTTAAGGTTATCGTCTGCGCCGCTGCGGGTACCGCGATAGGCATTGCCGCGGACGATGCTGAAAAGGTCCGTTTCTTTGAAGATCGTGTACGGCCCGTCTTGGCGAAAAACTGCCAAAATTGCCACAACGATCAGGCCAAGGTGAGCGGGCTATCGCTTGCCTCGCGTGAAAGTGCGATGCTCGGAGGCAGCAGAGGATCGGCTGTAATTCCGGGGCAGGTTGATGACAGCTTGTTGGTCCAAGCGATCAACCGAGCAGGCGCATTGAAAATGCCGCCGACCGGACCGCTCGCGGCCGAAGATGTCGCGACGCTGACGGACTGGGTGCGCCAAGGTGCGATATGGGCAGAGCCATCAGGCCGCATTCGCGCAACAGCTTCTCATTGGGCGTTTCAGCCGGTCAAACGGCCGTCGGAGCCCGAGCTGAAAGATGCCTCACTTGCCCGAAACGAGATCGACCGCTTCGTGCTCGCGAAGTTGGAAGAGAAGGGCGTAGCTCTGTCGCCCGAGGCCGACCGGCGCACTCTGATTCGGAGGCTTTCGCTCGACCTCACCGGTCTGCCTCCGAGCCCGGACGAAGTTCAAGACTTTGTTACTGACCAGAGTTCGGACTCCTACGAGCGCCTGGTCGAGCGGTTGCTGGCGTCACCCCACTACGGTGAACGCTGGGGCCGCCACTGGCTCGACATCGCGCGCTACGCGGACTCCAACGGCTACTCAATTGACGGCGCCCGCTCGATTTGGCGCTATCGCGACTGGGTGATCGAAGCGCTGAACAAAGACATGCCGTTCGATCAATTTGTGATCGAGCAAATCGCCGGGGATCTATTGCCAGACCCGACCGAGGCTCAGTTGATCGCGACGGGCTTCCATCGCAACACGATGATCAACCAAGAGGGCGGCATCGACTTCGAGCAGTATCGCGTCGAGGCCGTAGTAGACCGCGTCAGCACGACAGGCGTGGCGTTCTTGGGACTAACGGTAGGGTGCGCGCGCTGCCACGATCACAAGTTCGACCCCATCTCGCAGCGCGAGTTTTATCAGTTCTATTCCTTTTTCAATAACGTCGATGAACTAGGCGGCAACATCCCAGACGGCGAAGGGCCGGCGTTCCAAATGCAGCCGCTGCTCGAGTTTGGAGAGCCTGAAGACTTTGCGCGGCGTGAGGCGGGTGAGGCCCAGATTGAGCTGCTTGAGACCGAATTATTGAAGTACCAAGAGGCGATCGAACAAGACTGGCAGAACCGCTTCGATCTCTCTGGAGACACTGTCGAGGAGCTCATCCCAGCAATTTTTGAAACTCCGCTTGAGGAGCGCTCAACGGTGGATCGCGGTACTCTCGCACGTTTCTTGTCGAAGAAAGACCCGGCCTGGAAGGCGCGCGAAGACGGCATCAAGGCACTGCGGAAACAATTGCCGGAACTTGAGTCGACGCTCGTGATGCGCGAGCTGCCCGAGCCGCGCGAGTCTTTTATTCACGTCCAGGGTGATTTCACGCGAAAGGGAGAAACGGTCGAGCCGGGCGGGCTATCGGTACTGCCGCCAATGCCCAAGTCAGACAGCGCCAATCGCCTCGATCTTGCGCGCTGGTTAATTTCGAAAGACAACCCGATGACCCCGCGCGTAACGATGAACCGTCTCTGGCAGCGCTACTTTGGACTCGGCATCGTCGAGACCGAGAACGATTTCGGCTCGCAGGGGACGACCCCGAGCCACCCCGAGCTACTAGACTGGCTGGCCTCTGAGTTCGTTCGCCAAGACTGGAGCCTCAAGGCGATGCATCGTCTCGTCGTCAGCTCTGCAACCTACAGGCAGTCGTCGGCAGTACGTCCTGACGCAGCGGAAGTAGATCCTAGCAATCGGCTATTAGCTCGGCAAAATCGGATTCGACTTGAGGCTGAGATCATCCGCGATTCCGGTTTGACAGTTTCAGGACTTCTTACTCCAACTATCGGCGGCCCCAGTGTATTTCCGCCGCAGCCCTCCGGCGCCGGAGAGTTCACGCAAATCGACCGTCAGTGGAAGGCCGATGAGGGTCCCAGCCGCTACCGGCGAGGGATGTACACCTTTTTCTGGCGTTCAGCGGCCCACCCGAGCCTCGCCTTGTTTGACGCTCCAAATGCTCAGGCGTCGACCACCCGGCGGACGCGTTCTAACACCCCGCTGCAAGCGTTGACGTTGCTCAACGACGACTCGCAAACGGAGTTCGCCGAGAACTTCGCGAAGCGCATACTAGCGTTCGAGGGCGACCGCGACGAGCGCATTCAGTTCGCATTCGAGACATGTCTGGCGCGCCCACCCGACAGCGACGAACAACAACGCATGTCCAGCTACTTGGCGAGGATGGCCGATGACTTCGCTAGCGCCGACGCGGCAGGCGCAGTCTCGCCCCAAGAGGCTGCTTGGTTGGCAGCCTCACGTGTGATGCTTAACTTAGACGAATTTGTGACCCGCCAATGAAACTCGACAAGAAACTGCTACACCAGACAACTCGCCGACAACTTTTCAAAAATTGCGGCATTGGCATCGGCAAGGCGGCCCTAACGTCACTATTCGTCGGCGATAAACTCTTCGGAGCCGGCAGCGGTCACCACCACGCGCCCAAGGCCAAGAACGTGATCTACCTCTTCATGGCCGGCGCGCCCAGCCAATTTGAGTTGTGGGAGAGAAAGCCGGAATTACAGAAGCTGAGCGGCGAGACGCTGCCCCCGTCGATGATGGAGGGCAAGCGGTTCGCGTTCATGGAATCGTTTGCCAAGTCGCCCCCGAAGTTACTGGGCACGCGGCGGGAATTCAAACAACATGGCCAGTCGGGACAATGGGTTTCCGAATGCCTACCCTACACCTCTCAGGTGGTTGACGACCTCACATTCCTGCGATCGGTTCACACTGAGAACTTCAATCACGCTCCAGCCAAGATCATGATGAACACCGGCTCGCCGATCTTCGGACGGCCGAGCATGGGCTCGTGGGTCAACTACGGCATCGGCAGCGAGTCGAAAGACCTTCCAGGCTTCGTTGTACTGCAGTCCGGCCCGCGCGGCCCTCGAGGTGGGGCAATGAATTGGGCGAGCGGCTTTCTGCCGACGTCGCATCAGGGTATCCCGTTCTTAAGCGGTGGCTCTCCGATCCTAAACATGTCGAACCCCAAGGGATTCGATGCGAAAGGCCAAGCCGCGACCATCGACACGATTCTCGATCTCAACCGCATGAATCTGTCGAAGTACGGCGACCCCGAAATCGAGACGCGCATTTCGGCTTACGAAATGGCACACCGCATGCAAACCAGCGGGCCAGAGTTGATCGATTTTACGACCGAGAGCCAAGCAACGCTCGACATGTACGGAGCCAAGCCAGGCGAGAAATCGTTCGCGAACAACTGCCTGCTAGCTCGCAGATTAGTCGAGCGGGGAGTGCGGTTCGTGCAGCTTTACCACTCCAGTTGGGACCATCACGGCGGCCCCGGCGAGAACCTCGACGACAACCTGGATGAAGTTTGCCTGTCCGCCGACCAAGGCTGCGCGGCGTTAATCAAAGACCTCAAGCAGCGTGGGCTCTTGGAGGACACACTCGTCGTTTGGGGCGGCGAATTCGGACGTACGCCGATGGGCGAACAGCGCGACACGCTCGGCCGCAACCATCACATCGATGCGTTCACAATGTGGTTCGCCGGCGCCGGAACGAAGCCGGGCCAAAGCATTGGCGAGACCGACGAGATTGGCTTTGCGCCAGTCAAAGATCCCGTCCATGTCCACGACATTCAAGCAACGATCCTGCATCTGCTCGGCATCGATCACACCAAACTGACGTTCAAGTTCCGTGGACGAGATTTCAGGCTGACCGACGTCGGCGGGCAGGTTGTTCAGAAGCTTCTGTCCTGACCGACTCAGGAGCCTAGCGCCGCCCGGAGCCAGCCCACGGCGGTCAGAACCGTTAAGGCTACATCCCGACGCGGAGCCCAACAGTTTATTGCTCACACTCGGCGCATGTCCGAAAGGTAGGACCTGACATCGGTTAACCGCTCATCGCTTGACGAGATGATACCGGTGGTTCTCTTCTTGAGACGATGACCCGAATATTTATTTTCGAGCAGCGAAAGACTGCGATCTTCGTCTCCTCAGACGTCGCAAATCCGATTCCCTTTCTTCTCAAATTGGCAGGCTGATCCGTCTACGGCGCACACAATCAAGCCACGCGGAGAAGCCCAGAACGAACGCTCTGCAAAGTATAATGGAGCAACACCGATGAGAAATTGGAATGCGGCTGCAATTGTGGGTTTTTCCATCGTGATGGCCACGCAATTGGTGCCCGTCTATTCATCGCTTAACGCGACGTATGATGCGAGATACCATTTGGTGGCTGGACTTGAAATCCTGCAATCTGGAACCTACAGGTCAGGGATTCAGCACCCGCCACTGGCACGTCGATTGACGGCTTTTCTGCCAATGCTAGGCGGAATCGACTACCGCCAAGCTGACTTCGATACCGTTGACACCGATATTAACATTGACAAGCTTACTCAAAAGCCGCTGGAAAAACAGGAGAATTATTGGCGAACGCTAACCCTGGGGCGCCTCGGCGTCTTGCCGTTCATCCCGTTGCTGATCGGCTTCACGTGGACTTGGGCGCGGGAGTTGTGGGGTACCCAAGCCGCTTTCGTCTCCTCGGCACTAGTGTGCTTTTCGCCGAATACGCTGGCCCACGCATCGGTTATCGCAGTAGATTTTGCCTTGGTAGCAACTCTCTTGCCTGCGTGTTATTACTGCTATCGCTGGTGCACTAGGCGGGAGCCGCGAGAAGCAGTACTGGCGGGAGTCTTCACCGGCATGGCAGTCGCGTCGAAGTATTCGGCGCTTCCATACCTTGGATTGACCGTAATCCTTTACTGGGGCTTCTCGACCTACCGCGATGTGCGGGGCATCGACTTTTGGCAGCGAGTCCGCTCACACGCTCCAAAGCAACTGGCTCTGTTTTGCGCCGCGGCGTTTCGGGTCTTGTGGGCGTCTTTTTCATTTCAGACGGGTCCCATGGCCAACCCTTCGAATCGCCCTCACGAGTGAGTTTGGCATTCTGAATTGGCCCCTTTCGGCGCCCTGATTTGGCCCCCCTAGAACAATCAACGGATACTCTGTTTGCGGGAATCGCCCGCAACGGAGGAACGAATTGGACTGGAGGAGCAAAGTGGAACTATTCGAAGAGATTCGACGCGAGTACGAATTCGGCGTGGGGACGATCAAGGGGGTGGCGCGCAAGCTGGGCGTGCACCGGCGGATGGTGCGCGAGGCGGTAGCCAGCGCGCTGCCGCCGCCGCGCAAGAAGCCGGCGCGACGGCGCGCCAAGCTGGCGCCGGCGGTGGGGTTCATCGACCGCATTCTCAAAGAGGACCGCAAGGCGCCGCGTAAGCAGCGTCACACGGCGCACCGTATCTGGAACCGGATACGGGAGGAAACCAGTTGCGAAGTGGCCGAGCGCACGGTGCGGCAGTACGTTCAAGAGCGCAAGCGCGAGTTGGGATTGGAGAAGCGCGAGACGTTCGTGCCGCAAAGCTACGACTGGGGCCAAGAAGCGCAGGTCGACTGGTACAGTCGTGGGCCGAGATGGACGGCGAGCGCGTGAAGCTGCAAGTGTTCACGATGCGCTCGAGCGAGCGGCGCGGCCTTTCATCGCGCCTATCGGCGCGCGACGCAGCAGGCGTTTCTGGAAGCGCACGAGCTGGCCTTGGCCTACTTTGGCGGGGTGTTTCGGACATTGAGGTACGATAATCTCTCTTCGGCGGTGAAGCGGATTCTGCGCGGCGCGCGACGCGAGGAGACGGCGCGCTTCGTGGCTTTTCGTTCGCATTGGCGCTTCGCCTCCGAGTTCTGCACGCCGGGGAAAGGCAACGAGAAAGGGGGCGTGGAAGGCGAGGTGAGACGTTACCGCCGCAACCACTGGGTGCCGCTGCCTGAAGCCAAGACGCTGGACGAGCTCAAGCAGCAAGCTTTCGAAGGCTGCCGCGAAGACGAAGCGCGCACGGTCGCCGGACGGGCGCAAACGGTCGGCGAGGGAATGCTGCATCGAACGCGAGCGGCTGTTGGGGTTGGCGGCGGAAGGCTTTGAGATCGAAGTGTCGAGCTTCCCGAAGGTTCGCGACAGGCTGCTTGCGCACGAACTTCTACTCGACGCCCTGCGTCCGGGACCATGACCGCAGGCGAAGATCTACGCCGAGTCGGTCGAGGTCTGGCACGAAGGTCGTCGCATCGCGCGACATGAGCGCGAGCTACTCTCGGCAGCAGAAGATCTTTAATTTGGAGCATTACCTCTGACGTATTGGCGCCCACAAGCCGGGAGCGCTGGCGGGCTCGACGCCGCTGGACAATGGCGCCAAGCGGCGCTGGCCGGCGAGCTACGACACGTTATGGGCGAAGTTGATCCAGCGCATGACAAGCAAGCGGGGACGCAACAGATGATCGAGCTGTATGCTCCGCCACGGTTGGGACAAGCTGAGCGAGGCGATCGAGAAAGCGCTCGAGTGCGGCTGCTGCGATCAGGCGGCGGTGCGTTACTTGCTGACCTCGCAGTGCCTCGCGGCTAGCTCAGCCGCCGCTGGTGGCGCCGGAGCTGGAACGCTTTGAGCGGCACCTTGCCGACGCTGACGAACTACGATCAGTTGCGGCGGCGGAGGCGGTGCAATGAGCGCCCGCAAATCCAGCGCCCCCAACGAAAGCCTGGCGGTGCAGGCCATCCAACAACAGTGCAAGCTGCTGCGGCTTGGCGACGGTGGGCGCGCAATTCGAGACGTTGGCCAAACAAGCCATACGCGAGAGACAAACGCCGGTCGGCTATCTCGAAGCCTGCTAAGCGCGGAGTTGGAAGAGCGCGAGCGACGTACGGTGGATCGTCGCTTACGCGAAGCGCGGCTGCCTCGCATGAAGACGCTCGACGAGCGACTTCTCCGAGACGAAGGCGGTCTCGGCCCCGCAGCTAACCGAGTTGGCCGAAGGCGCCTACATCGAGAGTTCGGAACCGATCCTGTTTCTCGGCGATTGCGGCACGGGCAAGACCCACCTGATGACGGGCCTGTGCGTGGCGGCCTGCCTGCAGAAACGGCGGGTGCGCTTCACCACGGCGTACGGCGCTGGTCAACGAACTCGTCGGCCAAGCAGCAAATGCAGCTGAGTCGAGTGCTCGCACGCTGGTCGCGCTACGAGCTGATCGCGATCGACGAAGTGGGTTACGTGCCGCTGGCGGAGGTGGGAGCAGAGTTCCTTGTTCCAAGTCATCGCTGATCGGAAAAGGCGGCTCTAATGCTGACGACCAACCTGCCGTTCTCCGAGTGGACAAAGGTGATTCCGAACGCTCGGCTATGTAAGGCGCTGTTGGATCGCATTACCGACCGCGCTCACATCATCGAGACGGGCGAGGAGGCTTTCGTAGGGCTGGCGAAGAAGAAGCGAGGGCGGTAGCAAGGAGGGCGCTCGTTTTTGGGGACATCGTCCTGCGCTTCGCCCTTCGGGCTCCGCTCCGGACCACGTCCCCAAAAACGAAAGGAGGTGACCTGAAATCAATGACTTAGAGGCCCGTTTACAGGGGGGCCAAAATGAAGTGGGCAAGTGAAGTTGCCAAAAACACTCACGAGCGGATCGACTCGCTGATCACCCCGGAAACCACGCTTCATTCTGCTACTTACTGGGTAGTTGAATCTGTGCCGCTTCCGTTGGTCGACGCAGTGGCCGGAGTAAAATATCTGGCCGGTCATGCACGCAATGGGCACCCTTCGTATCTGCTTGGTGAGCGAAGTTCGAGCGGCAGCCCACTCTATTTTCCTATAGCCTTGCTAACCAAGACGACGATCCCTTTTCTAATCCTTATCATGGCCGGCCTCTTAATGCTGGCAAGATTCGAAAACCGCCTTGCCATATATCCGGCGCTTACAGCCCTAGCGATACTTGGTACGGACATGGCGAGTCCGATCAACATCGGCGTTCGACACATCTTGCCGATCTACCCGATGTTGGCCTTGCTTGCCGCGTCAGTATGCGCGCGAGCGACCCGCCTCGGTCCCGTAATTGCGCTATTGCTGGTCTGGCATGCTGGAGAGGCTCTGTATGCTTCCCCAGACTTCATTCCATATTTCAATCAATCGGTTCGGGGCAGTGAAGAAAAGGTTCTGGGTGATAGCAACTTGGATTGGGGTCAAGACCTCTATCGGCTGAAGCAATTCATGGACGAACAGGGGATTGACGAGATTTCTCTGAGCTATTTCGGGACGACCAGCCCAGAAGTTCTCGGCATACGATCGGTGCCGTTCGATGCCAACGACCGGCCGGTCGGCTGGGTCGCCGCAAGCGTCACGAATCTTCAGGGGATCTATGACCCCCCGTTGGAATGGCTGGCGGGCCAGGAGCCGACTGCGACGATTGGCCGGTCGATCTACGTCTACAACCTACCCTAGGAGTCTGTCCCACAGAACGAAAATCGTCGATTTTTTGTCAACATATAGTGGCTAAGTACACATCTATCTACATCATGTGGTAGGTCAAAGTTTCTGTGGGACAGACTCCTAGCCCGCATTTCTCACCAGCCAACGGCGAAAGCACGCGCTAGGCGCGTCTCTACTTCGTTGCGCTCGCGTGCCGTGCTCACCGTACCGTCAAGTACGCCTGCGCGCGGCAAGTGTCGCGCGCCTCGTTTTGACGCACCTTTCACGCACTTTCTCTCGCCGCCTGGTGAGAATTGGGGGTTAGGGCCGCTCCCAATCGCCGCTGTCGGCGGATCGAAAAACGGCGTCGATGATGCGCATGCCTTGTACCGCATTTTCTAGCGGAAATTCTAGAGGTTCGCCGCTGCGTATCGCGCGAGAGACTACATTGCCTTGCTCGCCATACTGATCGATGACCGAAAACTCTTCGACTTCGATGCCGGCGTTCCCAAGTTTGCTGCCGTCGTCGATGAAGATTCGGCAGGGTTCGTCAGGCGGAGCGTTGAACGGGATTTCGATTTCAATCCGAGCTTTCGTTCCGACGATCTGCATCCTTTGATACGGCGCTATCTGAGTGGAGCAAGTGAAGCTGGCCTGGCCGTTGGGAAAATCGAGGATCGCAGTCGTGAGCCGGTCGATCTTGAGTTCGGGGTCGCGGTCAATTAGGCCGACAACTCGAGTCGGTTCGGTTTCAAATAGAAAGCGCGCGCCGGTGATCGGATAGCAGCCAATGTCGTAGAGTCCGCCACCACCGATGCCCGCCATGTTGCGGATATTATTCGGATCGAGATTGCAGTAGCTGAACAAACCTTGGACAGCACGCAATTCACCAATCGCACCCGAGCGAACAAGCTCACGCGCGCGCCGCCACTGCGGGTGGTAGCGGACCATGAACGCCTCTTGGATCAAAACACCGGCACGGTCTCGGGCGTCGACCAGCGTCTGCGCCTCCTCAGCCGTCAACGCCACCGGCTTTTCGCACAGGACGTGCTTGCCGGCCTCCGCCGCCTGAATTGACAGCGGCACATGCAGATGATTCGGCAGTGGATTGTAGACCGCCTCAATTTCCGGATCGGCCAGCAGCTCCGCATAGGAACCGTACGCTTTGGGAATCCCAAGTTGATTCGCGGCGGCCTCGGCTGTCGACTTGTCTCGGGAAGCAATAGCGACAACGTCACAAAGCTCGGCCCGCTGCATGGCCGGAATGACTTTTAGGGTGCCTATTTTTGCGGTACTGAGGATGCCCCACTTGACGGGCTGCATTACATGTATCCACCGGATTTGCCTGCCGTGGCTGGTTCGTCGGCGCGAATATCCATCTCTCCGACCACTGACGTGAAGCCGTTCTGCAAGATCGACATGTCAGTACCGCAAACGAGGAAGCGCGCCCCGTGATCCTGCGCCCGCTTGAGCATCTTGGTATTCCCAAAATGGACGCCT
Organism: Bryobacterales bacterium; assembly: GCA_965205595.1. GTDB lineage: Bacteria > Acidobacteriota > Terriglobia > Bryobacterales > UBA6623 > CATQHP01. The sequence goes on from CBDBHI010000001.1 coordinate 58,690, forward strand.
GGAGCCACACCGACCTTGTTGCAAGCATCGACCATACGATCGAACGCCCTCCAGAAAATCGGGTTCTCGAAGTCGCCAGGGATTCCGAGCGAGACCGAAAGATCGAACGGCCCGACCATCGTCGCGTCTACGCCTTTGACAGCGACCATCTCGTAGATAGCGTCGACGCAAGACTGGGTTTCCATCTGGATGATCACCATCGACTCCTCATCGGCGGATTTCATTTCGGCGGCGGCGCCCTTGAAATCGAGGTCGGTGACGATGCTACGTAGCCCATAACCACGCCGTCCCTTGGGGGGGAATTTCATGAACGAGACGATCTTCTCGACTTCTTCTACCGATTCCGTTCGTGGATTGATGATGCCCATCGCGCCGCAATCGAGTGTTTTTGCCAGAAAGAAATACTCCGACTGCGGCACGCGAACGAGCGGAACGACACCGCTCGATTTCGCGACGCGAACGAAATTCTGCACGTCGCCTAATGTCGTACGCGCGTGTTCGCCGTCGATGAAAAAGAAGTCGAGGCCCGCGGCTTTCACGACGATCACGATTTCTGGGTTGAGGCAGTCAGTAATACAGGTGCCGAGCACGCTTCCGCCAGCTTGCAAAGTGGCTTTGATCTTGTTTCTTTGCATGAGTAATTGAAGTTGTACCACACGTCTGGCGGCCGGATCATCGAAACGACTAGGGTGAATTTCAGTGGCTACAGCGAGCTCAGAAGGCACTGGGTGCTGGCTCGCTAGCGACCTGATTCTGGACTAAAAAGAAAAGGGCGGCGGCTTTCGCCGCCGCCCCCTCGGGTTGAACCGTGCGAACAGCCTTAGAAGCTGACGCGAATACCGAGCTGCTGCTGACGCGGCAGACTATGAGTTCTGGTGATCTTTCCGACGTCCGGGCTCGAGAAGTTCGCGTTCGGCGTCCCGTACGACGGATGGTTGGTGACGTTGAAGACTTCCCAGCGGAACTGCAGCCGCACCCGCTCGGTGACTTGGAAGTTCTTCATCAAACCGACATCCCAGTTGAAGGTGCCGCCTTCTTGAAGTGCGTTGCGCCCCAGGTTCCCGAATGTCGGGTTGCCGTTGACGTCCAACGGAGTTTCGAACGCCGCGGGGTTAAACCACAAGTTAGGCGTCGGATTGCTCAGCCGGTGATCGCCGATGACGTTCGGACGCCAGGAGCCCACGCCGTTCGTGCCGAGATTCGCGGTGGGGTTGGCCAGCGTCAGGTCATAAAACTGACCCGCCTGCATGCTGAGGATGCCGGTCATCTGCCAGCCGCCGAAGATGGCGTTGAGCACACCGCCGCGACTTAGGTACTTCTGTCCGCTGCCGAACGGCAGGTCCACGATATAGCTGTTCACCCAGCGGTGATTGGTGTCGTTGGTGGAAGGTCCGCGCTCGCAGGCCAAGCAAGTGACATCCTGCGCGGTGGTGTTATCGCCGCCGACGAACAGCTCCGTCGTCTGGCTCATCCGAGCGCGACCAGGTTTAGGCGCTGGTGAACATGAAACCCTTCGAAAAGCGCTTCGTCAGGGTTGTGTCCAGTCCGTGATAGGAGGCGTGCGCCGCCGGCGTGCGGTAGGTCACCCCGTTCAACGACTCGAAGAACGGCCGGCGTTGGCGTTCGGTGTTCCACGGGCCGATTCCCGGCGCGTTGATGTTGTAGGAGTACTGGATGTTCGTCGAAGACGAGCCCACGTATGCCGTCGTCAACGCCATCGTGTCGTTGAGCTGACGCTGCACGCTGAAGTTCCACTGGTACACCTGCGGCATCGGGAACTCCTTCGACCA
>CBDBHI010000002.1:0-15481 GCA_965205595.1 Bryobacterales bacterium
TGTGAAGATTTCGGTCAATGAGAACGGCGGAGCGAAACTAGACCATAGAGCGGCGAATCGAAGCTGCTTTTGGGCGGAGTAAAAGTAGACCGTCCGAGTGGTCCAGCGAACATTCCTGTGGTGTTTGTGGGACACGAGAGGGATGTATCGCGTGGAGCTATACGCTCAAGTACGGCGCAGTGTCTTTGTCGAAGGGCTCAGTGAGCGCGAGGCCGCCAAACGGTTTGGCCTGGCGCGAGGGACGGTGCGCAAGATGTTGCGCTACGCCACTCCGCCGGGCTATCGGCGGCGCCAACCAGCGCAGAGGCCGAAGCTGGATCCCTTCACCGGAATCGTCGATCAGATCCTCAGCGACGATCAGGAACGTCCGAAGAAACAACGCCACACCGCAAAACGCATCTTCGACCGCTTGCGCGACGAGTACGATTTCACCGGCGGTTACACGATCGTCAAGGACTATGTTCGCGACAAGAAGCTCGGCGGGCAAGAGATGTTCGTGCCGCTGGTGCATCCGGCGGGCGATGCCCAGGCCGACTGCGGTGAAGCTCTGGTGTTCATTGACGGCGTACAGCGCAAGGCGCACTACTTGGTGGTCGATCTGCCGCCTAGCGATGACGCTTTCGTAAAAGCTTTCCCGGCCGCGACGACGGAAGCGTTTTGCGAGGGGCACAACGCAGCGTTTCGGTACTTCGGCGGCGTGCCACGCAGCATCCTCTACGACAACACGACCTTGGCGCTGGCGAGGATTCTGGGCGACGGCAGGCGCAAGCGGACCAGGGTGTTCAGTGAACTGCAGTCGCACTATTTATTCTCCGATCGTTTCGGGCGTCCGGGCAAAGGCAACGACAAGGGAAAGGTGGAAGGACTGGTCGGTTATGCCCGGCGGAACTTCATGGTGCCGGCGCCAAGGTTTCCAAGCTGGGAAGCGTTCAACGAGCAGCTCGAAGCGCAGTGCCTCAACAATCGTAAGCGGCGCTTGCGGCGGCACACCGAAACGATTGAGGAACGTTTCAAGCGTGACCGCCAAGCGTTGTTGCCCTTGCCGCCCACGCCCTATGACGCCTGCGACAAACGCACCACGCGGGTGACGTCGCTGTCATTGGTGCGCTATCGCGCCAACGACTACTCGGTGCCCACACGCTACGGACATCGCCAGGTGTTGCTGAAAGGCTGCGTCGATGAAATCGTGATCTGTTGTGGCAGCGAAGAGATCGCGCGCCACCGGCGCAGTTACGAACGCGAAGAGTTGATCTTCGATCCGCTGCATTACCTAGCACTGCTGGAACGCAAGACCAACGCGCTCGATCAAGCGGCCCCGTTGGCGGGCTGGGAGCTGCCCGAACAGTTCCCGTGCTTGAGACGTTTGCTCGAGGCACGGTTGGGAAAGCCAGGCAAGCGCGAGTACGTGCGGGTATTGCGATGACTGGAGGACTTCCGATTCGAGCACGTTGCCGCGGCGGTGCGCCAAGCCTGCGAGTTGGGAGCGATTGGCTTGGATGCAGTCAGGCACTTAGTGCTGTGCCGCATCGAGCAACGGCCGCCGCGCTTGGACTTGACGAAGTATCCGCACCTGCCGGCAGCCCAGGTGGAGCAAACCTCCGCTGCGGACTATTTGGCACTGCCGGCACAAGGAGGGGGGTAATGGCGAGGTCGAAACTTCTGCTCGAAGCGCATTTGAAAGCGTTGCGGCTGCCAACCTTCCTGCGCGAGTACGACAAACTGGCGCGGCAATGCGCCGCCGAGAGCTTGGATTCGAGGAGCTTCCTGCAACAACTCTGCGAGCTGGAACTGCTCGACCGTGAACAGCGGGCCACCGAGCGCCGCAGCAAGGCCGCGAAGTTTCCCGTGACCAAGAGTCTGGACACTTTCGACTTCCCGTCCTTGCCGGCGTTGAACAAGAAGCTGGTGCTGGAACTGGCGCGCTGTGAGTTTATCGACCGCCGCGAAAACGTGCCGGCACTGGGTAATTCCGGCACGGGCAAAACGCACATCGGCTTGGCGTTGGGACTGGCGGCTTGTCAGCGCGGCTATCGAACACGCTTCACAACAGCGGCGGCACTGGTCAATGAGCTGCTCGAAGCCCGAGATGAACGGCGCTTGCTGCGATGTCAAAAGCAGTTGGCCAAGCAGGATCTGCTGATCGTCGATGAACTGGGCTACGTGCCGCTATCGAAGACCGGAGCGGAGTTATTGTTCGAAGTGTTTTCCCAGCGCTACGAACAGGGCTCGACGCTGGTCACCTCGAATCTGCCGTTCAACGAATGGACGGAGGTCTTCGGCTCCGAGCGGCTGACCGGCGCCCTGCTCGATCGCCTCACGCACCACGTTCATATTCTAGAGCTGAACGGCGAAAGCTTCCGTCTGATCCAGAGCAAGAAGAAGCGGGCTCACTCTTTGGGCTGACCCACCGGCCACTCGCCCGGTTTTCGTGGGACGGCCTCCACTACGCCTGGGCCGCCCTAAAGGGCGACCGCAGGCTCCGTTCCAGCCGTCCCACGAAAACCGCTACCCCTTCACCAACTGGTCTACTTTTGCTCCGCCGAAGTGGTCCAAATTTACTCCGCCCTTGACATCGCGGACCCCGCCCTGAAGATAAGTTGGGAAGTTCACGCGGTCGAGCAATCTGCTCTTGATTCGCGACTGCACTGCGTCCAATGGCGGTCGAGCCTTGCACAAAGGTCGAGTACCTTTACCGTTCTTCTTAGGTTCTTCCCACGTTATGTAGAGGTGATCAGACTGCAAACAGAGCGACAGTAGGTCGTCGTTCCCTTCAGCAAGTCCGAGCGCACGGCGAAGAGTATCAATCGTCTTGATTGGCCCACAAGGGTAAATTGGCTTGAGGATCTGTTTTTTCATGCATCAATGAGAGTGCTGCGTCGGAGAGCTTTTCGCGAAGCGCTGGGCTTAGCGAAGTAATCTCGCCGTCAGCGGCCAGAAAGACAAGAATACTCAACGGAAGATTGAGAGCGTCCGCTATGGACTCGACCGTCGACAGTGATGGATCTCGCTCATTGCGTTCAAGGTGTGAAACGTACGCCGTCGATAGGCGTGCTCGTTCAGCGAGTTCTTTCTGCGACAGCTCTCGCTGGATTCTGCAGACTCGAATTGCTTTGCCGAGATTCATTCAGATTCGGAGCACGTTTGAGTGTTGACGACTCGCTGCCCAGTCACAACCACCTACGGATCAATTCGGCATACTCTGGCAGACACTTGATCACCTCCCCAATGATTCGAAGCCGAGCATCTCTTTTCCTAGACATCTCCGCTTCGATGGAGTGGGGGGTGGTCGGTATCTCCCCAAGCCGCTGAATCGCTTCGTCAATTGCTGATCTCAAGCTGGCATCCAGTACACCGTCATGGTCCTCTTTGACCCTTTGCAGGACATCGAGGACTTCTAAATCGTTCATTCTTAACCTCCAGGCGCAGTAGCGCCCCTGGTAGTCGCAGCCACGCCGGAGGGAGTGTTTGGATGCCACAAGTCGCCAACCTAATGAACGGGGGGTAAGCCCCTGGCGGGATAAACCACACCTTGCTGGTGACAGAGTCATTACTGACCGCGCCGCCGATAAGCCCCGAAGGGCGTCCGTGTGATGGACAGGGTTGTACAAGCTTGGCTGCTCAAATGCCTAATTTAGAACTTGACGCGGGCGATAGCGCCCGCCCAACTAGGCACATCGTAGCAGAACTAAAATACCGTGTCAATATTAAATTCACTACTGGTGAATTTTATCTCGGTTTAGTTTATCGGTGGATTAGGGACGGCTGGAGATCGGGAGATCGAGGAATATCAACTCGCGTTAGGTATTGTTCTAAACAACTCGGCGCTCTATACTGACTTCGATGCCTCTTCAGATGCTGCATCCAGGCAAGTTGCTCGAGGCCGCTGTTGAGCGAGTCCCATCCACCAAATACGCTCTTTCAGTTTCCGCCGCACAAGGGGTCGTTGTAATTGCGCCCTTTTGGGACTTGATTGCTAGAGCAGCGTTTTTGGGAGGCACTCTTCGCACTAAGCTGCGCGGCCTCGTTGGCTAAACCGCCACCACACCTGAACAACACTAGAGACGAATGGGGTTATCGCTATGTCGCTGAAAACATTCCTTAGGGTACAAATATCCAGGGAACTCAAACCACGCTACGAAGTTATGCAAGTCTTCTATTCGCCTGACGGCGATGTTGTTTCCAGAGATGAGGCAACGTCAAAGAACATAGAAATAACCTCCGCAAACAGGGAACGGTTGTCGAGGCGTGAGCTCGAGAAGATGATCGACGATCTATCTGATGCCCTCTGTTATGTGGGTGAATACTCCGATTGTACTCATGACTTCGAGGAGCTCTCTGAGGCGCTGCGTCAAGTGGCAGGGGAGTCAGAGTTCAAGTACAGGGCAGGTTCAAAAGTACTCAGAGACAGCATTAGGAATTCGAAGCACTTCAACTATTGGGACAACATGCATTGGGCGATGGCGCTGCTCGGTGATTCGGGTCACCACGAAGCAATAGAGCCACTGATCGAAATGTGCAATATCGACAACGAGGGCCTTGATCACTACGACGATCTCAAATCTATCGCCGAGGGCGCGGTAGACGCTTTGGGGAGAATATTGGAAGAGAACCCAGAACTACGGCTGCAGGTTTGGAGCAGAGTGCTCAATACTCGCTACCCCTCTGTTAGAATTTCAGCGGCCTCGAGACTAGCCGAACTGGGTGATCCCGGGGCGGTTACATCTCTCAACGAGGTGTTGCGAGAGGGCGAGGGATACAGGCGGGATGAAATCAATCAAGCTGCGCGAAACGCTCTGAAGAAACTGCAAAGCGAGTTGGGAACTGACGGGGGAATCCATGATGAGTAACGAGAAGGAGATCGAAGGAGATCCGGCATACCCTAGGGAGTTCTAGGGAGATCCGGGACGGAGATCCGGGACAGTCACGCAACCCCCGCAAGGTGAAGCATATGGGGAGATCGGGAACACTCACGTAACCCCGCAATGCCTTTATGAATCAGCAGCTTCCAGCGATCTTAATGTTCATAAAAAGAGAGGGCGATTGAGTCTCGCCACGGCCGAGGCCGAACCCGCCCAAACGGCCGTCCCGCGATTTTGAAATTTATTTTGCCTTTGGAATCAGCAACCTAGCGATACGGTCGACCGAAAACCGGACACACGGGCCTTACACTATATCTGGAGGTAGCGGAAAGCCCGGCAAGGAGGCTCGAAATTTCACAGAAACCCTGCCCAATCCGGCCAATGGGCGGCATTCATGATAGGGACTGGGGATTGGCTTGCGTGAGCGCGCGAGGCGTTCCTCGTTCTGCTTTGTGGAGTTTGACGGAATTCAAATGGCGAATCTGGCGGGTCGCCCCGGCCGGCGATTTTTAGAGAAACCCTGCCCAATCCGGCCAAATCCGGACATTTCGATTTGACGGTGGAGCTGTGCCCGGGCGGCTCAGCCCAAAAAACCCGTCACACGGGTCTTATCCTGGAACCGCGAACCGTAAGGAGAGGGTTGTGCATGCAAGACGAATAAAAGGGGAAACAGGCGTAAACGGAAGCCGCGCCTGCGAGCGCTCGCGCGCGATGGCGTTATCCGGCCACAACCGGCCAAATCCGGCCAATTCGGCCCAGGAGGTGTGTTCGTTCCATGATTTATCTGACCCCTGTGCCGCGACATTCAAGTTCAAGACCGGCGTACACGAGACCGATCATGGAAGCCCTCGCACACAACAATCTGTACATATCAGCGGTAAACTAGACCGTCACGTTGCGAATAGCTCCGCCGTACTCTGGAAATATCTAGTCAAAAGATGACAAGCTTGACCACCCCCTGAAACGATGCGCTATCTACTAATCCTAGTCTTCGCCCTTCCGCTGGTAGCGGTGCGTCCGAACATCGTGCTCGTGATGGCTGATGACCAAGGTTGGGGCGAGACCGGCTACAACGGACATCCCTACGTCAAAACGCCCGTGCTCGACCAAATGGCCGCCGCGGGTCTGCGCTTCGATCGATTTTATTCAGCGGCGCCCAACTGCTCGCCCACGCGGGCCTCGATCCTCACCGGGCGCCATCCCAATCGTTCGGGGGTTTTTGCGCCGAATCATTCCACCCGGCCCGAGGAAATCACGATCGCGCGGATCGTTCGCTCAGCCGGCTACCGTACCGGCCATTTTGGCAAGTGGCACGTCGGCGCCGTGAAAGCCGCTTCCCCGACGAACCCGGCCCGGATGGGTTTTGAAGAATACCTCTCGCATGACAATTTCTTCGAATTGAATCCGCCGCTGAGTCGCAACGGCGCCGATCCCGAGATTATTCAGGGGGAAAGCTCGAAGATTTGCGTTGACGCTGCGCTCGATTTCTTAAAAAAAATTCGCGGCGAAGGTGACGACCCGTTTTTCGTGACGCTCTGGTTCGGTTCGCCCCACAGCCCCTACCGCGCGTTGCCGCGCGATCTTGCGCCCTATCAAAACGTACCCGGTGAAGAGCTCGCCAAGCGTTTCGCGGAAATCACGGCCATGGACCGCGCAATTGGCGAATTCCGCGAAGCCTTGCGCGAGATGGGCGAAGCAGACGACACGCTGCTTTGGTATACGTCCGACAACGGCATCACCGTCGAAGGGATTCCTGAAGAGCAGCGCGCGGATCTCTATAACGGGGGCTGGCGCGGACACAAGGGCGACCTCTACGAAGGCGGCCTGCGAGTGCCGGCGACCATAGAGTGGCCCAAAGTTATTAGTAAGCCGAGAACGACATCAGTCCCTGCGGTTACGACCGATATTTTCGGCACGTTGCTGGCACTGCTCGAGCTTGAACACCCCGAGCCGAAGCGACCCACGGACGCAATCGACCTCACCCCGCTCATCGTAGAAAACACGATGCGCGAGCGCCCGTCGCCAATCGCATTCTGGCGCTACGATCGCTCTTCGGAGGCGAAGAACCCCCGTTGGATGGCATCGGAGCTGACTCGCGGCACAACCCCAACGACTCGCAACCCTGGTATCGACTTCGTCAATTTCAAACACCCCAAAGCCAAAACGAGCGACTTCGGAGGTGTCGCGGCTTTGACCGGGAACCGATATAAGCTGGTCCGCTTTGGAAGTCGAAATCCCGAACTTTACGACTTGCTCGCCGACCCCAAGGAGATCAAGGACCTATCCGCGGCGCGGCCCGCGATCGCCGCGTCGATGCTAGAAGATCTAGAAACATGGCAGCGCTCCGTCGAGCGCAGCCTTACGGGCGCGGACTACTGAGCCCGACGAATTCGACTGGACGGGGCGCGACGAGCGCTGCGATTGTGTCGACATCGAAAGCCTCTCGAAGTCCGAAGCAAAACAGTTCCGGGGCCTGGCGCGCATCGAGATCACGGTCGATGATTTCGCGCAGGCTCTTGAATGATTCTTCGAGGCGCAGGCCCGCGATCGCTTCCGGCTCGAGCGCGCCGGCGATCAGCGCTGCCAAGCTGAGTCGCGGACCGACGGCATGAACTTGCACTGCCTCGCCGTGAGCGGCGCGAGCCCAGCGCGCGGCCGCGGCAATCTGGCCGGCCTGGATCCCCAGCGGACGCTCGCCCAACGCGGCCATGAGAATGCTCCAGAGCCAGTCCTTCGGTTCGATATGCGATTCGCCAAAATAGAACGGGTCGATCGCGATCACCCGGTGACCCTTTCGCAGCCAGTCACGAGCTTCGCCGGCGGCGCTCTGGCGGCCGCCGTCGGCGACGAGGATGACGGTCCCTTGCGATTGTCCCGAGTCGATTTCAACGGCCGGGACAGTCCAGTCGTCGCCCATGTGCAACCGCCAGTTGTTCACTGTGAGCGCGCCGGGAGTCGATTGGCTGGCCGGGCGAGCTTCGACAAGGTAGCGCGGAGTTCTAGTAATCGCTCGCAATTCGTCGCGGGTTCCGCCGGACCCGCCAGGCATGGCGTCGACAAGTTTCAGCGCCAGTTGATGAATGTCGAGATTGTCAGCTGGCAGCTCGGCGTCGAGCTGTTCGGCGGACTTGAGCTCGCCATCGACGTCGATCTCTTCGACGGAGAAATCCGGACTGCCGCCGTAGAAAAAGTCGCGCAACATGCGGTAGAAAGCTTCTCGATTATCTTTCCCGTAGTTGTGGCCCGGGTCTTGATTAATGTGGTGCCGCAGGTGGCCGGGCCGATCGTAAAGTTGAAAGATAGGCCGCGAGGCTTGCAGCAGCGGAGCGAGAGCGTACTCGGCGCGAAAGCAACAGCTGTCGCGAGCGTTATGCGTGAGCAGTGTCGGCCGCGGGGCCATCATGGCGGTCAAATGGGTGTAGTCCGCGACGCTCGCCAGGTCGCTTGGAGTCTGCTCGGAATCACCAAGATCGAGCGATGGAAATTGCGTGCGCGTCACGAAGCTCGAGTAACCGGCGACGGGGTTGGCGAGAGCAACGCGCTCATCAAGCGAACTGATGAAGATCGTCTGCCAGCCTCCGCCGGAAAGACCAGTGACCGCGACCCGCTCGGGGTCGGCGTTGGGGTGATCGAGCATCAAATCGATCGCTCTTTTTTGCGCCAGAAAGTGGAGCGCGATGCCGCTCGTGCCGAGCAGATCGAGCTGGTTGATCTTGGTATGGCTGAACCCCGCGGAATTCAGTTGCCCCATTCCGATCCACTCAGGATTGAGCGCCAACAGGCCCCGCTTGGCTTGATTAATCGAGCGGATCTGCTTGCGCTCATGGGCTTTGCCCAGCGGACGGTCGTGACCGTTGACGTTGATCACCACCGGAACTTTGCCGTCGAGCCGCTCGGGCTCATAGAGCAACGCTGGTATCCACAACCCGGGGACCGCCTCATAACGCAGCTTCTTGATGCGATACCCGGGGCCTCCAGGTATCGTTTCGAGCCACTCGACTTTGGTGTTGGCGTCGCGCCAGGCGCGGGCCTCGCCCCGAAAGACTACCTCGTCAAGAACGCGCCTGCGAGTCTCGCGTGCCGACTTTTCCCAATCCTGGCTAGTTGCTGGAATTCGCAGCGCCGGCACTCGCGAAGCGGTGTACGCCTTGGCTTCGACGGCCGGTTGGTTGGGTGCCAGAATCGGCTGAGCCAGTATCGCGTGCAAGCCAAGGTGTTGGGCATACCCGAGGGGGATGACGAAGAGCCCGATTAGCGGCAGCAGCCAGCGGCTGTCTTGTATTCTTGAAGTAGCCATTTTCGAAGTTTCTCCTGGCACACCGGGGGGGCGGATTAACTCAGTCGCAAGCCATGGTAGCGCGCCGGAACTTCGCCAATTAGCGCTCAGGCTGTGCCCGCCCAGAAAGAATCTAACGCCGAAACGCGACAATCTCAGATTCGACCGGGACGCCACCTGTTACCCGAACCTTAAGTACGCATTCAAAGGGCACCAGGCGTCCCGTCGAATCGTAATCCAGTCTTTCTAATATCTGGCCGGCGGTGTCTGGGTCAGCCACAAACTCAACCGCCGCTTGCGTTCCAAAAGTAACGATGCCGGCTAGCACCAGGATCCAGCGCTCGGAATCGAATCCCGGGACCAGTCTCACCACGGCGTAGTCCCATTCGGACGGGTCGACCGTTGCGAACTGAGTCGGTTCGCCGGGTTCGGGCGATTGGTTGGTGATTACAGCCGGCACCGCATTCGTCGCGCCGACTACCCGCTCAAACGAAAAATTTGCCTGCCGAGCCAGCTCCTTGAGTCCAGGATTTTCTACCGGCCCTCCGATGAATATCGTTGGAGTGTTTTTCAGCTCTTCCCAATCCACCAACAATCCGCGCTGCACTTCTAAACTCCGATCGAGGGAGAAGAATAGGCGATCTAGGACGTGAACCGCCATGACCTCGCCGATTCCGGTGTAGCGGTCAATGATTGTGCGACCTGCCGGTTGCTGCCCGCCTAGATAAGTCATCGATCCGTCAGCTTGGCCGACGAATCGTGCATTGCGGTAAACCGCGACGGCCCGTGGCGCATCGCCGAGAAAAGCCGTCAAAAAGCGATGATTCGGTGGAGCATAAACCTTCGCAGCCCCGAGTCCGCCACTCAGCCCTAGCCAATATGTCAAGGGCGGAGTAAATTTGGACCACTTCGGCGGAGCAAAAGTGGACCAGTTGGTGAAGGGGTAGCGGTTTTCGTGGGACGGCTGGAACGGAGCCTGCGGTCGCCCTTTAGGGCGGCCCAGGCGTAGTGGAGGCCGTCCCACGAAAACCGGGCGAGTGGCCGGTGGGTCAGCCCAAAGAGTGAGCCCGCTTCTTCTTGCTCTGGATCAGACGGAAGCTTTCGGCGTTCAGCTCTAGAATATGAACGTGGTGCGTGAGGCGATCGAGCAGGGCGCCGGTCAGCCGCTCGGAGCCGAAGACCTCCGTCCATTCGTTAAACGGCAGATTCGAGGTGACCAGCGTCGAGCCCTGTTCGTAGCGCTGGGAAAACACTTCGAACAATAACTCCGCTCCGGTCTTCGATAGCGGCACGTAGCCCAGTTCATCGACGATCAGCAGATCCTGCTTGGCCAACTGCTTTTGACATCGCAGCAAGCGCCGTTCATCTCGGGCTTCGAGCAGCTCATTGACCAGTGCCGCCGCTGTTGTGAAGCGTGTTCGATAGCCGCGCTGACAAGCCGCCAGTCCCAACGCCAAGCCGATGTGCGTTTTGCCCGTGCCGGAATTACCCAGTGCCGGCACGTTTTCGCGGCGGTCGATAAACTCACAGCGCGCCAGTTCCAGCACCAGCTTCTTGTTCAACGCCGGCAAGGACGGGAAGTCGAAAGTGTCCAGACTCTTGGTCACGGGAAACTTCGCGGCCTTGCTGCGGCGCTCGGTGGCCCGCTGTTCACGGTCGAGCAGTTCCAGCTCGCAGAGTTGTTGCAGGAAGCTCCTCGAATCCAAGCTCTCGGCGGCGCATTGCCGCGCCAGTTTGTCGTACTCGCGCAGGAAGGTTGGCAGCCGCAACGCTTTCAAATGCGCTTCGAGCAGAAGTTTCGACCTCGCCATTACCCCCCTCCTTGTGCCGGCAGTGCCAAATAGTCCGCAGCGGAGGTTTGCTCCACCTGGGCTGCCGGCAGGTGCGGATACTTCGTCAAGTCCAAGCGCGGCGGCCGTTGCTCGATGCGGCACAGCACTAAGTGCCTGACTGCATCCAAGCCAATCGCTCCCAACTCGCAGGCTTGGCGCACCGCCGCGGCAACGTGCTCGAATCGGAAGTCCTCCAGTCATCGCAATACCTGCACGTACTCGCGCTTGCCTGGCTTTCCCAACCGTGCCTCGAGCAAACGTCTCAAGCACGGGAACTGTTCGGGCAGCTCCCAGCCCGCCAACGGGGCCGCTTGATCGAGCGCGTTGGTCTTGCGTTCCAGCAGTGCTAGGTAATGCAGCGGATCGAAGATCAACTCTTCGCGTTCGTAACTGCGCCGGTGGCGCGCGATCTCTTCGCTGCCACAACAGATCACGATTTCATCGACGTAGCCTTTCAGCAACACCTGGCGATGTCCGTAGCGTGTGGGCACCGAGTAGTCGTTGGCGCGATAGCGCACCAATGACAGCGACGTCACCCGCGTGGTGCGTTTGTCGCAGGCGTCATAGGGCGTGGGCGGCAAGGGCAACAACGCTTGGCGGTCACGCTTGAAACGTTCCTCAATCGTTTCGGTGTGCCGCCGCAAGCGCCGCTTACGATTGTTGAGGCACTGCGCTTCGAGCTGCTCGTTGAACGCTTCCCAGCTTGGAAACCTTGGCGCCGGCACCATGAAGTTCCGCCGGGCATAACCGACCAGTCCTTCCACCTTTCCCTTGTCGTTGCCTTTGCCCGGACGCCCGAAACGATCGGAGAATAAATAGTGCGACTGCAGTTCACTGAACACCCTGGTCCGCTTGCGCCTGCCGTCGCCCAGAATCCTCGCCAGCGCCAAGGTCGTGTTGTCGTAGAGGATGCTGCGTGGCACGCCGCCGAAGTACCGAAACGCTGCGTTGTGCCCCTCGCAAAACGCTTCCGTCGTCGCGGCCGGGAAAGCTTTTACGAAAGCGTCATCGCTAGGCGGCAGATCGACCACCAAGTAGTGCGCCTTGCGCTGTACGCCGTCAATGAACACCAGAGCTTCACCGCAGTCGGCCTGGGCATCGCCCGCCGGATGCACCAGCGGCACGAACATCTCTTGCCCGCCGAGCTTCTTGTCGCGAACATAGTCCTTGACGATCGTGTAACCGCCGGTGAAATCGTACTCGTCGCGCAAGCGGTCGAAGATGCGTTTTGCGGTGTGGCGTTGTTTCTTCGGACGTTCCTGATCGTCGATGAGGATCTGATCGACGATTCCGGTGAAGGGATCCAGCTTCGGCCTCTGCGCTGGTTGGCGCCGCCGATAGCCCGGCGGAGTGGCGTAGCGCAACATCTTGCGCACCGTCCCTCGCGCCAGGCCAAACCGTTTGGCGGCCTCGCGCTCACTGAGCCCTTCGACAAAGACACTGCGCCGTACTTGAGCGTATAGCTCCACGCGATACATCCCTCTCGTGTCCCACAAACACCACAGGAATGTTCGCTGGACCACTCGGACGGTCTACTTTTACTCCGCCCAAAAGCAGCTTCGATTCGCCGCTCTATGGTCTAGTTTCGCTCCGCCGTTCTCAGCTACGAAATCCATGTCATCTTGGACAATCTCAACACCCACAAACCCCGCCATGACCGCTGGCTGCAACGCCATAAGAACGTACATTTTCACTACACGCCGACTTAGAGCTCTTGGCTCAATCAGATCGAGATATGGTTCAGCATTCTAAGTCGCCGGGCGCTGCAAGGCGCCAGCTTCACATCGCCCCGGCAGGTACGCGACGCGATCGACAAATTCGTCCAGGCCTACAACCGCAACGCCACGCCGTTCCAGTGGACCAAGACCACCGTCACCCCTCGGGGTTTATCTCATACTTATCATAACTTACGCAAGTAAGTACTAGTTCTGTGACCGCCTAATGTTTGGTCTTTCGTAGCCGAACTTTCGGCGTGCGGTTTTGCGGTCGAAGCGCCAGTCGATCTTCACCCGGTCACGGTTGACCCGGCGGTTCCAGGCCGCCGCCTCGCTGCGCAGTTTTGTCAGGTCCGGGATGCGTCGCTTGCCCAAGCATTGCCTGCAGAACAGTCCGATCTCGATCTCCGCCTGATTCAACCAGCTGCCATGCTTCGGGGTGTAGTGCGCAGTAAAACGCTCCCTAATCTGCCCGCCGCGCTCGTCGCCGCAAAGATTTGTCAGCGACTTGAGCGTGTGTGTCGAGAGATTGTCCATGATCAAGTGGATCGTCTCCGCTTGGGGGTAGAACAGCGCCAGCTCAAACAGCGCCTTGGCAAACTCCGCCCCGCAGCGGTTCGGCGTCACGAACGTAAAATGGCGGCCCGCCTTGGGTTCCACAGCACAGAACACATTAGCCGTTCCGCGGCGCTGATACTCGCTGTCGAAACGAGCCTCGCGTCCCGGCGCGGCGGGCGTCGGAGAACGAACGTCGGCGTGCAGCGTCACCGCCTTCTCGTCCAAACAAACCACCGGCTGGGTCGGATTGGAGGGCCGTTCGTAGGTCTTGAGCACGTCTTCCATGCGCACGATGTAGTCGTCATTGAGTTCCGCCACGCACCACATTTTTTTCGCGCCACGGCTTGAGGTCGTGGCTGAGCAGCAAGACGCGAATGGTTTCTCGACCCGCTCGCGGGACCAGCCGTCGCTTGACGGCTTCGGCGGCGACGAGCCGCAGCGTCCAGCGGGCGCGTCCGGGCGGCGGGTCGCTGCAGACCATCGCGATGATGCGCTGGCGCTGCTTAGCCGAGAGCAAACTGGCCGCGCCGGGACGCTGTTTGTCGTGGAGCGCACGTTCGAGGCCGCCTTGCTGATAGCGCCGGGCAAGATTGCGAACCGACTGCCGCGTCAGCGGCAGCACGGCGGCAATCCGCGGTGCGCTCATGCCCTCCCCGAGCCTTTGCAACGCAACCGCCCGCAGCGTCACGCGGACCTGTTCGACTCCAGCGGCGAGAATCTTCTTCAGCGCCGCTTGATCGCTCTTGGAAACCTTCACGCTCAGGGCCGGACGAGGCATGCCTTAAGTATGCCGAAAACATTCCGATCCAAACATGTTTGTTTGTAAAATATTCAGGCGGTCAACAAACTAGTTTCAGGCCGAATGCCAGCGCGTTACTCTCGTCCAGCCGCCAGAGCGCGTCTACTGCGATTCGAATCTCGGATCCGAACCCCTCTTGCAGTCGATCGATGAGATCGAAGAGGTCGTCCTCAGTGCGGTCGAAAAAGAGCTTGAACGTGCGGAATCCCTCACTCCAATAATTCTCAGCTTGGTCCACTCGCGCCTGGTTATCGACCCCTGAAAGTCCCGAAAGGTATGCCGGGAGTCGTTTGCGAATACTTCCCGGAGCGATCAACTCGGCTACTGGTTTGCCGGCGATCTTTCCCGCGAGGTCCCACAACGCAAGATCAACGCCGCTGATGGCGTCGAGCATGAAGCCACCGGTCTGTCCTCGTACACGCATCGTCGAATACATCGAGTGCCAGAGGTGCTTGACGTCGGCGGGATCGCCCGCGAAATCTTCGCCGACCAAGACCGCCCGGAGCAGCGTTTCGACGATCGTACAGGCAACCTCGGGGGCCAAGGGAGCTTGCGCTTCGCCCCAGCCCACGAGACCCTCGTCGGTCGTTACTTTAACGAGCACCGTTTCGAAATTGACCGAGTAGAGCGCGGCAAAGGTTTGCGACCAGCGGTAGTCAAACTGACTTGGCGCCAGACTCGAAGGCGAACCGGCTGTGCCGGTCACCTGCTCAGAATCGCGGGCGAGCCGAATCGGATAAGCGTCGACTGCGGTGATCTTCATTGAGGCTCGGAGGTCAGAAGACGAGTCGCCGAAGCTCGACAAGCTCTTCAAGGCCGGCTGCGTCGAGTGACCGCGTCGGCGGCCTCACGGTGGCTGACTGAATGACGCCGCGCTCGACAAGGTTGTGCTTTACGGCCGACACACCGAGCCCTGGTTGCAATTCAAAACGAATCAACGGCAGGGCGTGGCGGAAGCGCTTCCACCCCGCCTCGCGGTTGCCGGCCTCGAGGTGATCCCAAACCTCGACATAAATCGAAGTCATGTCGGCTGCAGGCATTTGTCCACGCGCGCCGCGAGTAATCTCTTCGATCATGAATTGGCCGTTGAGGCCGCCGAGAAGCGTCAAGTTTGGGGCGGCTCGGCGCACGGCCGAAATTTTCGGCGCGGTAGGCGGAGCCTCGACCTTGGCGAATTGCACGGCTTCAATCTCGTCTTCGAGGCGAGCCATCATGGTTGGCGGAATATTGACGCCGGTGAGTAGCGGCGCGTCTTGAACCATGATCGGAATCTCGACCGCGGCACCAATAGCTTTGTAGAAATCAACGACGCCCTCGGCGTCGGGCTTTAGGTAGTACGGGGGCAGCACCATCAGCGTCGACGCGCCGAGTTGCTCAGCTTCGAGACACTGCTCGATCGCTGCCGCGGTTCCGGTCGCGCCCACGCCGACACACAGCGGTAC
>CBDBHI010000003.1:0-65218 GCA_965205595.1 Bryobacterales bacterium
CTAGCAGCGATCACCTAAACTAAGAAAGTTATGTCTGATTCGATGACTCGTCGTACTTTCGTCTCCGCGTCCGCAGTCGCTGCGCCGGCGCTACTTTCGGCGCAATCCGCCGGCACCAAAGTGAATGTCGGTTGGGTCGGCCTCGGCAATCGCGGCGGAAAGCACATTCGCACCTTGATGAAGGTCTCTAAGGCCGAAGCGACGGTCAAGGCCATCTGCGACACGTTCGGCCCAAGACTCGCAAAAACTAAAGACGACGTGATCACTGACCAAGGCTCAGCGCCAGACACGTATCACGACTACTACAAGATGCTTGAGGACAAGTCGATCGACGCCGTCTTCATCATGACGCCCGAACACTTGCACCACGACATGGCGTTGGCGGCGCTCGCCGCCGGCAAGCATGTCTACTGCGAGAAACCGCTTTCGCACACCATCGAAGAAGGCGTCGACATCGTCAAAGCCGTAAAAGACACCGGCAAGTTGTTCCAAGTTGGCACGCAGCGCCGCAGTTCGCGCGTTTATGCCAAGGCGCGTGAAATTTACGAGTCGGGCGTGCTGGGTAACGTCGTCTACGCCAAGGCATTCTGGTATCGCAATAGCCCGATGAACAACCCCGCTTGGCGCTATGCGATTCCCGGTGATTCGGAGCCATCGAACACCGACTACGAACGATTCTTGGGTCCGGCGCGCAACACCTCGTTCAATAAGCAGCGCTACTTCCAATGGCGGCTTTACTGGGACTACTCCGGCGGCATTTCGACCGACCTGCTGGTGCATCAGACCGACGCTATCCATATGATCACCGGGCGTCACTATTGTGACTCTGTCGTTTGTAATGGCGGCGTCCACCACTGGACGCAAGACGACCGCGAGGTGCCCGACACGGTAACCGCGGCATACGAGTACGACGACCATTTCCATCTCTCGTACACCGCGGCCTTCAGCACATCGCACTACAGCTACGGCGAACAGCTTTGCGGCAGCGAGGGCACGATGGAAATCATGGGCATGCGGTACCTAAACGTGTATCCGGAAAAGGCCCGCGGGCTCCCGGAGAAGGTCACCACGCGGCCGGAAATGCACTTTGATGCGCGCAAGGATTTCAACGAAACCAACTCAACCAACGATCACATCAAGAACTTTATTGACGCGGTTGCACACGGTGAAAAACTCAACTGCCCCGTGGAGTTGGGTCACGAAGCTGCCATCACCGGCCACCTGGCCACGATGGCGCTGCGTAAAGAAAAGAAGGTTTTTTGGAACCAGCGTGAGGGGACTTACCACTTCGGCTAGTCGTCAGTCACGTCCGCTGTATAGAGGCCCACTCTTCCATTGGTCAAAATCTTAAACCCTAACGACTGAGGGCCTGGCACCCGTCGGAACTCCCGTGATTTGATGCCGGGTACGCAAGTACCGGTCAGAGGGCGTGTAGGAGAAAGCCCTACGCTACGCCGCGTCCGTGAAACTGTCCTAAGGAAGGCCAGGCGAGGTTCGGCCGCGAGGATATTTTCGCGCGGTTTTAATGGGTGGGCAAAAGCGTTCTCCTTGGGTTCATTGCCCGAAACATCCGACCAGCGGCGAATCGGGGTCTTGTTTGCGTCGCTTCTTGAGAGCGATTGGTTGACTATGCCATGCTAACGTCGTTGAAATATGATCCCTGAACCACTGGCGGGGGAATTTCAAGATACTCTCCTCTCGGGCGGCTACAATCTCTTGCTGGGTTCTGGCGTGTCGCTCGATAGTTGCAATGGTCGCGGCGAACTCCTGCGTGGGGCCGAGGACCTCCGCCGCGATCTTTGCAGGCTGACAGGCGCACGCGATAGTACGACCCTGACGCGAGCGTATGCCCTTCTCGACGAGCAACAGATTCAGACGGAAATCGTCGAAAAGTTCGCCGATTGCGAGCCCGGGCCTTCTCTACATCCCCTACGACGCTTTCTCTGGCGGCGGCTCTTTACCTTCAATATTGATGACGTTCTTGAAAACCTCTAGCAGAGCACGGGTTGAAACAGACGCTAGTCCCATTGAACTTCGATTCGGTGTTCGAACCAACTCCAGACCGCGCCGAATTACATGCGGTTCACCTACACGGGTCGGTTCGATGGCCCACTGCGGGTTTCGTCTTCGCCGCAGCTGAGTATGTCAGAGTGATGTCGTCTCTGAATCCATGGATGCACATGCTCTCTGAAATACTCGCGACGGAGCCGTTCATCATTGCGGGGACTTCGCTGAACGAGATCAATCTCGAATATTACCTTAGCCATCGAAACTCGGCAACGCCGCGCCGTGGCAGGGGACCCTCGCTTCTGATCGAACCGTCCCCCGATGTCGCAACCCGAGCGGACTGCGAACGTTACGGACTCACACTGGTGCCAACAACGTTCGGAGACTTTCTGGAATGGCTCCACGCTCGATTCCCGTCGCCGCCCACCCTTACAGACCTCGTGGTGCCCGACGTGAGCAGTCTTTTCTCAGGAGGCCTTTCTTCCCCGCAACTTCTTCGGTTCTTTTCGGATTTCGAACTGGTTGCCGCCGCAGACCAACCCCTGCCGTCTGCACCAAGCGCCTTCCTCTACGGACGGGAGCCGGACTGGCAAGATCTTAATCAACACTTCGATATCGAGCGACAGGTCAACGCCGACCTGAAGCAGTTTGTCGATCCGAGTTCTAGACCAAAGGGTCGGAGGCTGGCAATTCTGTTGGACGATGCCGGGACCGGCAAGACGACGGCCCTCAAGCGCCTCGCCCACGATTTGACGAGGCAAGGCAATCCTGTTCTGACTATCAACACACTTTCGCGCATTGACACAGAAAATGCGATTGCTTGCCTCGCTCTGTGCACTGCGCCGATTGTGCTTATCGCTGATGACTTTGCAGATCACGCTGAGCAGGTGGTCGAGTTGCTAGAAGCCCCATCAATCAAGACGCCGCTGGTAGTGGTAGCCGCAGAGCGCTCGTATCGCAGAGAATTCCTTCAGCTCGTCCTTGGGGATATCTCCCGTGTTTCAGGGCACACAAAGCCCCTCACGGTGAATGAGGCTCAGCAACTCTTGGAGCGTTATCGGCAGTTTGGCCTAGTCGGTGAAAAATTCGCTACCAAGCGCCCCCGCGATTTCGCCGAACGAATCCACAAAGAGCCCGTAGCGATTCAGGTCTGCCAGATTCTGAACGACTTCCGTCCCATGGAGACAATCGTCGACTCACTGTGGGAAGCCGCCGAACCGGATGACAGACTACCTTATCTCTGCGTCGCACTTGCCCAGCACTGCTACTCGGCTGGTGTTCGCTACAGCATACTACAGGCCATTATGGGTCCGACGAAACCGGTTGGTCGGTTGATGAGTGAGATTCCCTTGAGGCTCGCCGCAAACGCCGCCCAAGATGCTTACGTTATTGCGATAAATTCGACCATCGCCGAACGCGTCCTCCGACGGGCGAGCCTGCGCGAAAACGACATTTTGTTTGCCGCTTTTGCTGGCCTTGCTCGCGCTCTTGCACCTTACGTGAACCGGATGGCGATTATGCGAAGGTCACCGGAGGCTCGGCTTGCGGGTCGTCTCTTTGACGGCGACAAAATCGTGAAGCCGTTGCTGGATTCGGCTGCGGAGCAATTTTACGTGGAAAGTCAGAAACTGTGGGAGTGGAACTCCCGGTATTGGGAGCAACGGGCACTACTCAAGGCTGATTCGGATCTGGTCACAGCCCTTCGATATGCTAAACAGGCGGTCGCGATCGAGAATCACCCGTTTCCTCTTACAACTCTCGCCAAGCTTCTGCTCAAGACAATTGAGGCGGAACCCCATAATCGTTCTTCCCTTTTCAACGACGCCTTCGATGCGCTTTCGAGGGCGATCGAGACCGAAGCGAGGCGGTCGCGGATCACTGTCCATCCATTCGGGACCCTTCTCGGGGGAGCGGCCATGCATCTTGAACTTGGCGGCACACTCACGCCGCATCAGCGAGCCGCTTTGGACGGGTACGCGGAAGAAGCGCGACATCGTTTTTCGCGGGATCCTTTAATAGAAGGCGCGCTCACTCGGTTGGAAGCGTGCAAATTGTAAGTGCCGCGCGCTGTTCCTCTCAACAATGTGATCAGCGGTTTGTACCAAATAATCCGGCTTAGCGACGTGGGCGTGGCGTACCGGATCGGGCAGAAGAGTTCTCTTTTACACAACGAGGAGTATGGCTGTACCCTTGATATTGCATGCGGGAAACCGGCGAAAGGGTGGTCCCCAAGAGCGCCTGCGTCCAGACTCCCGCAAAGTCTCGAAGGTTAGCTGTAGCTAATTCCGGGAGGACCGAAGATCGAACGTGCGACGTTTAGGCCGAGCCGTTCTAGGTCCGTGGAAGTCAACGCATATCTTGAACTGTAAGCCCACAAATCGGCTTTGCAGACGCCGAGGAATCTGCCCTGCTACGGGGTGTCGTTAGCGGGATTTTCCGACGGGGTGCGTTTCACCCGCTGGCCGTCGCCTTAGCCCGCAATTTTTGACAAGTGGGGGAGCGGCACCTATACTGATTTCGGCGTAACAGCGCTTCGGGAGGTACTTGGGATGCTGTATTGGGTATTGCGCAATCGATTCTTGCTTGTGGCTTGCTGTGCGGCACTGCTGCTTTCGGCGTCACCGGGGACCGCGCAAGAAGATCTCTCTAGCGCTTCTGAGAGCGAAGCGACGGATACTTCAAATCCGCTGCCGTATGAGTACGAAAAGTTCCTTGAAAAACTGCGGACTCAGCTTGAGACTTGGCCACATTTACAGGCTGGAGACATCGAGATTGACGGTGTCAAGCTTAGCTGGAATTTCGCGCGCCAGCCATGCTCGATTCCGCTGATGCAGGGCGATTCGAAAGCGGAAACAAAGAGCCTCGTGGTCGAGCCCAAAGAGCCCGAACGGTTTACGGGCCGACGCACCGGCGCCGCCCTGTAATTAGGCTACGCTACAGCGGATAGTCGCCCGGAATCCGCCACTCCTTCGGCGCCTGAAACCCCGAGTCGCGGCCCTCGTTGTAGGGAGGTATGCTATCCGCCGGTTGTAGCGCTCGAAAGCCCTTGAGTTTCTCGTACATCCTCGCAACCATCTCGGGGTTTTCTGCGGCTACGTCGTGCTGCTCCGCCATGTCTTCGCTAATGTGGAACAGCATCTTTAGGCGCTTGGAATCGTCTGCGGACTCGTCGCTGACTGCCGGTCCGATGACTAGCAGCTTCCACTCGTTCGTCATGTAGGAAATTTGTTCGGAATCGGGGCCGGTCTGGCCAATGTAGTTGAACAGCTCGCGGTCGAGACTTTGCTGCTCGCCGGTGAGGACGTCGAGGATGTCGAGACCGTCAATCGGTTTGCCGCCGCTGCTCTCGACGCCGGCGATACGCATGACGGTTGGCAAAACATCAATGTTCGCCATGGGCAGATTGAGCTTGCCCCCCGCGGCGATCTTGCCGGGCCAGCGAGCGGCCGCCGCCACACGAATGCCTCCCTCGAACGCCGAAGCTTTCGCACCGCGCAAGGGAGCATTCTCGCCGGTACCGCCGACGCCGCCGTTATCGGAGGAGAAGATAACGAATGTGTTTTCGGCGATGCCCGCCTGATCGAGGGCATCCAAAATGGAGCCGATCCCCTGGTCAAGTGAATGGACCATCGCGCCTAGAATGCGGCGATTCGCCAGCCGCGAATCTGAGTCGTTCTGGGGATTTACGGTGGTCGCGCCGGCCCAGTTCCCGGCGGCCGGCGCGAGGTCCGCGTACAAGGGCAGGTCTTCTTCCTTGGCCTGGAATGGACTGTGTGGCGCGTTGAACGGAACGTAGCAGAGGAAGGGCGAGTCGTCACCCGCATGGGCTTTGATGAAGCGGACAGCCGCGGTGGCGATCAGGTCGGTCGAGTAGCCCTCGTCGTAGTTCGACTCGTAGCCCTCGTGCCAATCCAACTCGCCCTCGCGCTCGTGCGTAAAGTAATCAATTGCACCGTTGTAGTGACCCATGAACTCCGTGAACCCGCGCCGCAAGGGGTGGTAATCGAGACTGCCGTGGCCTAGGTGCCATTTGCCAAAGACGCCGCGATGTTCGTAGCCGGCGGTCGCCAACACGTTTGCGATCGTGATCTCAGAAGTGTCCATACCGCCGGCGCGCCACGGAGGATACACCGCCTTCATCGCCCCGAATCGGATCGGGTAGCGGCCAGTCATCAGCCCGGCTCGAGTGGGCGAACAGACCGGCGCTACGTAGAAGCGATCGAGCTTTACGCCTTCCGCGGCTATACGGTCGATATTCGGGGTTTTGATGCTCCCCCCGTGGTAGCTGACATCGGTCCATCCCAGGTCGTCCGCTAGTAAAATTAGGATGTTGGGCTTCGCAGCTTGCGGCTCGGGATCACTCGCGCTTGAGCAAGCGATTGATAGGAGTAGGGCAAATACAGCCAAATAACGCATGAGGTCCATCATACCCGTCGGGCACTCAGTGTTGAAACTATTCGACCGCAATCGTTGTAGTTTGGGAGCTTACTCCGCCAATGGAAACCACCAAAGGAACGGCATTTCCGCTAGGCGCGTCAGCAGGAACTTCGATATTGATCTGATACAGCCCGAGGAAACCGGGCGCCAGACCCGAGAAAAAGACGTTAGCCGCCGCGTCGCCGATTGTCGCCGCGGCGGCTGTAGTCGTTGCCGAGATCGGGTTCGCGGACGCGGCCGCGCCCGTCGCGGGGGTATTCTCAACCGGTCCCAACCCGGTGGCGAAAACTTCTAGAAACTCGCCGCGCTTGGCTGGTCTTGCCACTGGGCCCTGAGCAATTTGGGGGGTCCTCGTTGCGTTCGCGGCAAGAACTCCTTCGCCGGAAATTAGCGCCGCAGCCTGGCCGGCGCCGTCGGCCGAAGTGGTGAAAATCCCTGGACCGAAGGTGGCGAGCGGCACTGCCAGCTCATCGCTTCGCTGTCGGCTAATGCGGGCCTCGAACTCCGCTGTTTCAAGGCCGGCAAGTTCCCAGGGAATTAGTACGTTGCTCTGCTGCGGGGAGTTAAAAAACTGGGGAACCGCTACGTTATTCAGAGCAAATGTCGCGCCGCCGAGTAGGGTCGGGAGCGGCGTGGCACTTGAGACTTCGCTGCGCAGTGCTAGGCGCGGACCGAACACCGAGACGAGTGATCCAGGTGCAATTGCTTGGCCCGCGGCGAAACTAGCGCCGTTCACGATTCCCCCCACATTGACCGCCGGTTGTTCGGAGCCGCCGTCTACGCGGAATAGAAAACCATCGCCAACGCCCCCGCCGGGAGCCGGGTTTTCTACGGTGATCCGCCCCCGCTGAACCGTTCGAATATCGTCCGCGGCGAATCTAACTTGGATGTGGTTTTTGTCAATGAACTCTGTTTCCAGAAGTGAGTTGTTCCATCGCGCGCGGGCGGCCGCCACGAAGTTGGCGCCAACCAGGGTCATCTGGAAATCATCGCCACCCGCGATCGCAAACGAGGGACTAGCGGACGAAATTTCAGGCCGCGGATTGCCGACCACAATTTTAGAAACACTTCCAGAACTCGAAGAAAAATTGACGGCGTACAACTCGCCCTGCTCGTCTTCGCCGAACCTCACAAAGCGATTGGCCGGAAATTCCTTCGAAGTGCTGGTCCAGATCCCCGCGGCTTCGCTCGCCACGAAAAGTAAGTCTCGACAAAAATCGCCGAATACGTAAGCCCCGCGCAGCGCCGGAATCATGTGCCCTCTGTAGCGGAACCCGCCCGAAACCGAGCCGCTGCACTGCGTCCCCTCGTGGCCGTATTGAATGATTGGCGCTACAAACGAGGGGTCCTCGCAGCCTTCACTAGGGCGGAAACAATCCGTTCCTTCAAGACGGCTCCAACCGTAGTTCTCGCCGCCCGCGCTATTCGCGGACTGGAAGTTGATCTCCTCCCAAAGGTTGTGGCCGACGTCGCCGAGAAAAATGTCACCCGTTTCGCGGTCGAAACTGAATCGCCAGGGGCTTCGAATTCCTGACCACCAAATCTCTGGCCGCACGCGTTCTTGCCCGACAAACGGATTGGAGTCCGGTATCGCGTAGGGGTCACCGCTGTCGACGTCAATG
Organism: Bryobacterales bacterium; assembly: GCA_965205595.1. Lineage (GTDB taxonomy): Bacteria > Acidobacteriota > Terriglobia > Bryobacterales > UBA6623 > CATQHP01. Next base: position 8,067 of record CBDBHI010000003.1, read on the forward strand.
CGCAGCATCTTTCCAAATAGCTGCGACATATCTTGTGCAAGATTGTCGGCGTCTCCGATCGCGTCCTCACCAAAGCCGTCGGTACCACCGTCGCCAAGCGAGAGGTAAAGATAACCGTCGGGACCGAAATGAATGTCGCCGCCATTATGCGAGGCACGCGGTTGGTCGAGCGTAAGGATAACTCGTTCCGAATCGCGGTCCAACTGGTTTGGCTCGTCAGTCTGCAGGCGGAATTCAGATATCGTGGTCTTTATCTCTTCGTCTATCACTTCGATGTATTCGACAAAGACCCGGCCGTTGCCGGCAAAGTCCGGATGAAAGGCAACGCTAAACAATCCAAAATGGCCGTTACAACAACCTCGCAACGGTCGCAGATCTAGAAACGGCTCCGCCAAAAGTTTGTCGCCGTCCCAGATCAGCACTTGCCCCTGTAGCGTTGAGATGAACAGCCGATTTGAGCCGTCACCCGCATGCGTCACGCCGGCGGCGAAAGGTAGGTTTTCGACAATCGGTTCGAACGCTATCTGATCGATCAGCGCATCTTGGGCCCAAATCGTTGCTGACACACATGTAACAACGAGAAGGCGCGGGAGTCGCTTCATCAGCAGCGCGGTAACTGCGTGGTGTGGCATATCGATAGAGGGTTTACTGCGCGAAGTAAATTTTCACGGGAGCGGATTGAATTCCGTCGACAATCAGCACGATGTCGGCCTCGGACTGACCCTGTAGAAGCGGTGAGATAGGCCCGACATTCACCTGGTCGAGCCCTTCAAACTCCATCTGAGGAGCGGCAGCGAGAACGTCGGCGGGCCGCCCACCGACTGACGCCGTCACCGTGCCAATGAACCCTCTAATACCGGTTCCAAATAGGATCAAAAAGACTCGCTCGCCCGGCACGCCCAGGTCGATAGGATTTGGCGCCAACTGGTTGTCGGGGGTTATCACGACGAGCGGCTCGTCGGATCGAGAGCCGTCGTTTGCGATGCGCAACGCTGACCCGGCGACCGTCTTGCTCAAGGGATCAGCCATAAACAGCGCCGGCGACACTCGTCGAATATCGATCTGTCCCGACGATATGATGTTGCCGACGAGATCGGTTACGCGCACCGTCGCGGGACCCGTCGCTAAAAATCTCGGCATCAAATAGTTAAACTGCCGGGGCGAAACGAAGAACAGCGATGCCCGCCGCAGAGCTCCGGAATTGTCGATGATCTCTACTCGCCGCCCGCCAAGTTCGAGCGGCAACGGGATCTGGGTAGCAACGGCTTCTTCCGCCGAAAGACCAATTCCGAAGCCACTCGCTATCGATTCTTCCGAGAGCGGCACCTCTTCAAAACTTGCGGCGGAGACGTTTGTGAATTGCGGGAACTTGACCGCCAGCGACACCGTCTTGATAGCGTGCGCGCCAGTCGCGTCTTGAACGGAAATGCCGAAAGTGGAGTCTCCTTGCTCTGTAGGAGTGCCTGTGAGTTCGCCAAATGGATCGAGTTCGAGCCCTGGAGGCAAGGGCGATAGCGCCTGCCAGGTGAATGGCGCGGCGCCGCCGTCGGCCATCAGCTCCACAGTGTATGGGGCACCAACAAAGGCATCGGGGAGTTGAGCGGTCGTCGAAATATTGAGCTGACCTTGGACGTTGAGCACAAACTCTCTATTTGCCGAAATGCCTTCTGAATCCTGGACAAGGATTCCGAAGCTGAAGGCGCCGATTTGGGAAGGCGTGAACGATAAGATGCCCGAGGCATTGTCGAATTTGTTGATTGGGCTCCCGGGCGGCAGCACGCGAACGTTGAACCAGCGGTAGGGCGGAACTCCACCTTCGGCGCGAAACACAACTTAGTAGGGCGTGTCGACTTGAGCCGGCGGAAGGTCAGTATTCGTGATGCGAAGCGGGTCGCCAATCTCAATTTGATAGCGCCCCACGCCAAAATGAGCCGCACTGTCTTCGACAAAAAGGTCGACCGAGTAGAGCCCAGGAATCTCGGGCATCCCGCTAATAAGTCCACTAGCCGCGTCGATCATCAGGCCGGGCGGCAGACCCTCGGCTCTCCAGGCATATGGCGGAACGCCATTCGGCGATCCAAACTGCGATCTGTACTGCTGGCCCCCGAAGCCTGGCTGAGCAACGCTGGGAAGCAACTGTAAGCTGACCGGTTCGCTACGCGGACTCTCTCTCGGCCCGATGTCCGTCGGCTTAACATCCTCTTGGCGCAGAATCACCTTGTCGATGTCGAAGCCGTCGTCTCTTTCCCACACATGAAGGGTGTGCTCACCGGCCGAAAGCTGCATGGTGGCGACTTGGGTGTCTTTCTTCCTGTTTTCCCAAACCCATCCGCTGAAACCGCGAAACCCGCTGATACTCCCCGCCCCGGTAATCCCTCCGTCAATACCGATATGGACACCATTGGACTCGCCGTCGCTTGCCCGGCCCCGAACGAATACAAAGTACAAGCCCGAATTTCTGATCTGAATTCGGTAGCTCATTTCAGAGCCCTGTGTGCCTTGGGGCGATGGTGGACCTACGCCGTCTCCGGCCCGTTCGTCCGGCACCGATTTCATATACGCGGAATTGCTGACGTTGCCGCCTTCCAGCCGCAATTCCCAGTTGTGCGTTCGAGAATATGCCGAGTAAGTTGATCGTCGTTGGCGGTCGGAGTTTTCGGCCTCGACGACGAGTTCGCGATCAAGTTCGATGAACGCCGGTTCGGCGAACAAACTCGTACTCGCAACAATGATTAGCAGAAATACCAAACGCACCTAGAGATCACCACGGGAACTTCAATGTTATCAAGGCAGAGCTATAAGTAAACGTTGGGAAGCGCACAGGCGCGGCTCGTAGATTCCGACGCCTCGAGGTTGTTGCGTTGGAGGCTATGCTTTCCTATGACGGGCTTCGGTGAATGTCATCAGACAGTCGCGCGTGAGCGTGAGAACTCTGACCCGCCCGACCACACGATCATGCAAAGACAAACGGCTGTACGTTGGTGCACTCTCGCGGTGCTTCTTCTGGCCGTCATCCTCGTGCCGTTTGTCGTCTACGAGGAATCGATTACGGCTGCCGTCGAGAGCTACGTCCGGTCAGATCAACCGATCGTGGCGATCGCGTTCGGAATCGCCGCCCTGCTGGCTTCCGATGTGCTGCTGCCGGTCCCTTCCAGTTTGGCCGCAACGGCTTCCGGCCTCTTGATGGGCTGGCCACTAGGCACGTTGGTGACTTGGATGGGTATGAATGTTGGGGCATCTATCGGCTACTGGATCGGCACGACGGCCGGTCGCCGCGTCGTGCAACGGTTTGTTGGGGACAACGCGCTTCAGCGCGCCGGCGTGTCGTACGAAAAATGGGGTGATTGGTCGCTGATCGTTTCGCGCGCGGTGCCGGTGATAGCAGAGGCGTCGGTGGTATTTGCAGGCACGGCCCGCATGCCGTTTGAAAGATTCGCAACCTTGACTGGAATTGCCAACGCCGCAATTGCGCTGGTTTACGCCGCCGTGGGCGCTTACGCGCTTGAGACGCAAACATTTCTCTTGGCATTTGCCGCATCGATCGCGCTGCCGGGCATCGCAATGTGGCTAAGCCGTGAGAAAAAGCGTGCATGATACGATCCCGTCTTGGAAGACTCACACGGTCGTGAACGCGAATGGCGCGTGTACGTGTGGTCGGCGTGGTGTGTCGTTGCCGTCTGTCTCACAGTTTCGCCACTGTTGCAGCACATCGAATACTTTCGTAGTCCGGGCGAACAGTATTACAGACTGATCAAAATCCTAGTCCCGCTGCTTTTTGCATTTGGGATTACTTACGGGTTCAGCGGAATTCGCGAACGGCTGCGTCGCTTCGAGCTTCCCGCGGCAGCTACGGCGGCAATCGTGTTGCCTTCCCTCTACCACCCTAGAGCGGTATTTATAGTCGCCGTGTTTACCGTGTCGGCGGCGCTCGTCGGTAGTTTCGTTTGCAGGCGAGCTCTGCCCCAGGCGCAACTTTCGGCTGTCGAAAGGCTCGGATTGGCGTTGGCCGCCGGATTCGGGTTGTTTGGCTTCGCTCTGTTCCTCCTCGGCCTTTTGGGAGCGCTTGGCGTTGCAACGTACTCCGCGTTGCTCGCCTTGCCAGTGTTGATCTTTCGCGGCGATATCGCCGTGCTTGGCCGCGATCTAAAAGCGCTCAGCTCCGCTTGGAATTCTGAGGAACTTTCACACCCGCTGGTGGGAGTCGGCGTGTTTTTCGCAGCCGTGTTTGGCGCCTTGGCACTGGCCGTGATCATCGCGCCGCCATTGGCGTATGACTCGCTGAGGATGCATCTTCCGCTAGCCCGTCATTATGCCGAGCAGGGGGCGCTCGTCGCGCTGCCGTTCCATGGCTATTCGTACATGCCGCAATCGATTGAACTGCTGCAGTCGCTTGGTTACTCCCTTGGTGGGCGATCAGCGGCCGAAATGATCTCGCCCGTGCTCGCTGTGCCCACGTTCGCGCTGCTTGCTGCAATTGCACGTCTTGCGGGGGCTTCCCGCCGGGCTACGGTCGTCGGGATCATTGCGGTTGCGACCGTGCCGTTCCTTCATTGGACCTTCGCCGTTCCCAAGAACGATGGCGCGATAGCTACCTTTCAGTTGGCGGCGCTGCTGTGCTGCTTGCGGGCACGCCAATCGGAGCCACGTGCGGCTCCCTGGTTATTGGCCTGCTCGTTCTTCTTGGCAATGAGCTTTGCAGTCAAGCACGTAGCGCTCTACGGCGCAGTGCCTATTAGCCTGCTGATGATTCAGCCACTATGGAAGCTCAAAGCGCCGATTCGAACGATCGCATGGGTTGCGGGCATTTTCGCTGTCTTTGCGCTAGGCTGGCACGCGCGAGCGTATTGGCTAACCGGAAACCCTGTATACCCGTTCTACCTGTCAGACGCGGTTGAGGCGGCGTCGGGCTCGACGATGCGGGGGCTTGTGTTGGAGCCGATCCCGTATTGGAAGGTGCCATGGCACGTTCATTTTGGCGGATTGGAGGGTGTCTTCGAATCGCCGTCAACCAACCCGTTTGGTTTTTTTCTTGTATTTTCGTGGCCAGTGTGGCTGCTAACTTGGCGTTGGGCTCGAGGAGCCGAAGCGGCCTGTCTTTTCTATTTGGTCGTCTATTTCCTCTATTGGGCTTCGTTGGCTCCAATCGCGCGTTACGCGATTGCGCCACTGGCGATCTTTTGCGTGCTGACGGCGGGGCGTGCTGACCAGCTTCTCTTGCGAACAGGCAAGTGGTGTTCCGCAACGGTTTGCGGCGCATTTGCTCTGATTTGTACCTTCGGCGTGCTACCCACAATGATCATGGAAATTAACGGCCCGCAGCTACAGTACTTGGCGGGACGAGTTGGGCAGCACGAGTACCTTCGTCGAACGCTAGTCACGTATCCAGCGCTAGAATTCGTGGCGAATAATGCCCGACCCGATGACGGCGTCGCTAGTATCGACGCCTGTAGCCTGATTTACGCCCACAACGTAGCGCGATACCGCTGTCATGATCTTGTCGACGACGAGGGCGACGCGAAGCTCCCCGCGATAATTCGCGGAGGCGAATATCGATTTATTGTTCTACCGGCCGACCGCTGGCCGGACCCAGAGTTGGCCCAGGCCGCCCCACAAGTTTCCACGGTTGAGGTTTATCGTGACGATCATTTCCGCGTGATTGAGTTATTGCACTGACTCTTACCGTCACGCCGTGAAAATTTGTGCTTAACAATAAGCTAGTGTTTTTTGAAAATTTGGAGTAATATTCTCACATGGCACGTCGAAGCTACCACAAGCGCGGGCTCGTCATTAAGCGAAAGGGCTCGGGAACTGTCGAGCAAGTCAAGGACCTGCAGCGGGATCTGAGAGCTTTGGGCTACTTGCGAAAAGGAATCGACGGGGCATTTGGCCAAGGCTCCGAGCGGGCCGTCAAGGCGCTACAGCATGACCTGCTAAGCAATCACGGTGACAGCTCGGCGAACGACGGACCGGCCCCCGTTGCCATCTCGAGCTACAACCAAGCCCGGGTTGCCGATCCCGACGGAATACTTGACCACAATCTCGCCGCAGTGATTGGAGACATGCTCGGCGACGACGCTTATCCCAAGCTGCCGTTCTCTGAAAACGCCGCGGAGGAGAATGCGACCGTTCAGAAACAACTTGCGGCGCTACGCTCGAAGAAGGTTCCCATTCCGTTCCTGCGTGCAATCTTCCGACAGGAAAGTGCCGGCAAGCACTTCCATGTGCCCACCAAGAAAGATCGCGACAACTTTATTGTCGTCGGGCTCGACACGAATGCCGACAAGCGTCATGTGGTCACCTCGCGAGGTTACGGAGTCGGCCAGTACACGCTGTTTCATCACCCGCCGCAGCCACATGAAGTGCGCGGTTTCATGATCGATGTGAAGAAGAATATCTCCAAAGCAGTTAAAGAACTGCGGGAGAAATTTGACAAGTTCGTCAACGGTCCAACCGGGGGAACGCAAGCTGATGACCGCCTTAAGGAGATCGGCAACGGGCCGCTACGGGTTTGCAAATTCGAGCGGGGCGACAAGCGATTCTTGACCGATTGCCGTCAATGCTTGCTAGACGCGGGCACGAAGGATATCAAGGCCGGCGTTACACGCTGGTTCGCGGGCTCGAAGAACGTATACAAAACGACACAGTACTACAAGAAGGCCGACTACAAAGGCGTGCCGATCCGCGCCAAAATTGGCTGCGATTGGCCTTACGCACTGCGGCGATACAACGGTTCAGGCAGCAACTCGTACCACTATCAATCGCGAGTGTTGCTTCACCTGCTAAAACAACGCGACTAGCCCGCATTGCTTGCCACGTGGCGAGCTAAAGTGCGTGAGAGGTGTGTCAATACGAGGCGAGCGACGGTCGGCGCGCGGAGGCGTACTCGACAGTCCGTCGAGCACTCGCGATCGAGCGCAACGAAGTAGTGGCGCACCTGTCGCGTGCTTTTGCCGTCAGGTGGTGAGAAATGCGGGCTGGCCCGTATTGACATATTTTCGGTAACTGCGTAACCTTAATTTAGGCATGCCTAAATATGGCTACAGAAGCAGTTGACGACTATCTGAAGGCGATATTTCAGATCGCCGGCGACGATGGGCGCGCCTCGACCGCCGCGCTTGCGAAAAAGTTATCGGTGGCTCCGGCGTCGGTTACCGGCATGCTGAAAAAGCTGTCACAGACTAACCCTCCGTGGATCGAATACGCAAAGCATCACGGTGCAAGCCTTACCGAGCACGGTCGTCACCGAGCTCTTGAAATCATTCGCCACCACCGTCTCATCGAACTCTTTCTTCATCATTCGCTGGGCTATAGCTGGGACGAAGTTCACGACGAAGCAGAGAAGCTAGAACACGCCATCTCAGAAATGTTTGAAGATCGCATCGCCAAGGCCCTCGGCAACCCCGAAATCGACCCGCACGGGCACCTCATCCCGCGCAAAGACGGCACGATGCCCGAACGCAACGACCGAAGCCTGCTTGACGTCGCGGTGGGGGTGACTACGAAGGTCTCGAAAGTTTCAGACCGCGACCCCGAGATGTTGCGCTACCTGTCAGAGATTGGCATCAAGCCCGGAGTCGACCTCGAATTAATCGAGAAGGGGCCATTCGACGGTCCCCTGATGCTGCGAGTCGACGGCACCGAAAAAGTTCGTGCGCTGGGCACGCGAGTTGCGGCTGAGATCCACGTGATTGCTAGCTCGGCCAATGGAGTATAAGTGAGCGCTGTCACCATTATTTCAGTCGCGCTGCTGATTGCGGCGGCTATATACTGGCCTCGAAACGGGCTACTATTCCTGTGGCGCCGACGCGAAGAATACCGTGGCCGCGCTCAGCTTGAGGATGCCCTCAAACACGTTCTGGCTTGGCAGCATCGCTCGAAAGTAGCGACCCCGGAATCGATAGCTGGAGCCTTGAGCCTGTCTCCCCAAGCGGTGCTTCACCTGGTGAACCAGATGCAGAGCGCCGAGCTTGTAGAAAGCGTGAGCGGTGGCTTGCGGCTTACGTCGAGTGGCGAAAGCTGGGCGCTGCAAGTCGTGCGAGCACACCGTCTTTGGGAGCGATACCTGTCCGACGACGCGAACATGCCGTTAGCTCGACTGCACCAGGCGGCTGAACGCGCCGAGCACGATCTGACCGGCGAAGTGCTCGCTGAACTTGACGCCCACCTGGGGCACCCTCAGCACGACCCTCACGGTGACCCAATCCCGACCGCCGCGGGCGAACTGACTCCGCTCGACGCCGTTAGTCTGACCGAATGGCATTCGCCGGAGCACGCGCGTATCGTTCACATTGAAGACGAGCCGGACGTGATTTTCCAGCAAATCGTAGCCGCCGGCCTACGGCCTGGACAAACAATCAGAGTTCTCGAAACCGACGGTCACCGGATTGTCGTCAGCGATGGCGAAAGCGAACATCGCCTGGCCCCAGCCGTAGCTGCGAACATTCAAGTCGCACCGGCTGCGGCTCCAGCAGGCAGACCCGCCGATGCGATTCGGCTAAGCCAGCTCAAGCACGGACTAAAGGCCGAGGTGATCGAACTAGACGAAGGCTGCCGAGGCTTCTCTCGCCGTCGGCTACTCGACCTGGGCCTTACGCCCAACACGAAAGTCGAGGTCTCGCTAGAAAACACCTTTGGAGACCCGCGCGCTTTTCGCATTCGCGGCACGACGATCGCACTCCGCAACGCGCAGTCCGACCACATTTGGGTCCGCCCGCTTGCGTCGAATCGACCCTTGGAGGCGGCTAGCTAATGAGCCTAGCGAACGATTGCGAAGCCTGTCCGGCGCATGCCCAACTGGCGCAAATGGGTGTCGACATCGGCAACTACGACCACGTGGTGGCTTTAGCCGGAAACCCCAACACCGGCAAGTCGTCAGTGTTTAACGCACTCACCGGCCTCCGTCAGCACGTTGGCAACTGGACCGGCAAGACCGTGACCCGCGGCGAAGGTGGATTCGAGTTCCAGGGCAGCCGCTATAAGCTAGTTGACCTGCCAGGTACCTACTCGCTGCTGTCCGCTTCGCAAGACGAAGAAATCAGCCGCAATTTCCTGCTCTTCGGACAGCCCGACTGCACCATCGTCGTGGTCGATGCGACAGCGCTCGAGCGCAATCTTAACCTTGTTTTGCAGGTGCTAGAAATTACCGACCGCGTCGTCGTCTGCGTCAACCTGATGGACGAGGCTGAGCGCAAAGGGCTAGAGATTGACGTCCGCAGCCTGGCGCGCGACCTTGGAGTTCCAGCCGTCCCAACTGTAGCGAGAACGAAGCAAGGCCTGGCAGAGCTAGTGTCGACCGTAGCCGCCGTCATCGCGGGCGAAGTCTCGACGTCGCCCGCGCGAGCCGAGACTCCCCCGGCACTAAGCCACGCTATCGACGAGCTGATCCCGATGATTGAAGAAGTAGCCCCGAGTTTGCCAAACGCCCGCTGGGTTGCGCTGCGTTTACTCGACGGCGATCACAAAGTTCGGCAAGCGCTGCTCTCTGGCGAGTTATCGAACTTAGTCGCGGAACAATCGGCAGCGATCGAGCGTGGCAGCAGTCTGCTAGCGATTGACGGAGCCCAGTAGTCAAGCGATGAGCCTCAGTCCGCAAGCAGTCTTAGACCGCAGCGACCACCTTCGCCGCGCACTTGGCGAAGATTTCCGCGACCTTATGGTCACCGCGCTGTACGCCGAAGCGCAAACGATCGCGGACCGCTCCGTCCGAACCGGCGAGGGCAAAAAGTGGGACTTCGACCAGCGCGTCGACCGTATCGTGACCTCCCGCTGGCTAGGTCTTCCGCTGATGCTGGTGTTGTTGGCGGTCGTCTTCTGGCTCACCATTCTAGGCGCCAATGTGCCTTCCCAGATGCTGGCGCGGTTCTTTTTCTGGATCGAGGGAATCGGCGCCGGCTGGTTCGAGCAAATCGGAATCCCGTGGTGGATCACAGGTCTGCTCTGGCACGGCGTCTACCGCGGCCTGGCTTGGGTGATCAGCGTAATGCTGCCGCCTATGGCTATCTTCTTTCCGGTATTTACAATCCTCGAAGACCTCGGCTATCTGCCCCGAGTGGCCTTCAATATGGACTGGCTGTTCCGCAAAGCCGGCGCCCATGGAAAACAGGCGCTGACGATGACTATGGGATTCGGTTGCAATGCAGCCGGAATCACAGCCACCCGCATCATCGACTCTCCGCGTGAACGCCTGATTGCGATCTTGACTAATAACTTCGTCCCCTGCAACGGACGTTTCCCGACGCTCATCATGCTGGCCGTGATCTTCGTCGCCGCCGCATTTCCACCGGCATTTGCATCGGTCGCCGCCGCCGGCGCAGTCGTGGGCGTTGTCGTTCTAGGAATAGGTTTCACCCTGCTGGTCTCGTGGGTGCTCTCTCAAAGCGTGTTGGCGGGGGAAGCCTCGGCCTTCACCTTGGAACTGCCGCCCTACCGTCGCCCGAGTATGCTGCGAATCCTCTACACTTCGCTGATCGATCGCACCATCTTCGTCCTATGGCGCGCAATGTTGACCGCCGCCCCCGCCGGAGCCATTATATGGATACTCGCCAACATCGACGTGTCGGGCGCCAGTCTCGCCGACCACTCAATTCGATTTCTAGACCCGCTAGGTCAAGCGATTGGCCTAGACGGCGTGATCATGCTGGCGTATGTAATCGCGATCCCGGCGAACGAAATCGTCGTGCCGACTATGTTGATGTGCTACCTCGGCACCGGCATGATGTCGGAAATCGACGCCTACGACGAGATTCGTACCATCCTAGTCGATCAGCACGGCTGGACCCTGTTAACAGCCGTCAACCTGATGCTTTTCTCGCTGCTCCACAATCCCTGCGCGACGACCATAATTACTATATGGAGGGAAACTCGCAGCCGTAAGTGGACGACTGTCGGGGCCATCATGCCGCTAGCCATCGCATTCGTCGTATGTTTCGCCGTCGCCCAAGCTTGGCGGTTGTTCGGGTAAGCTCGCTTGGCGAAAATTGAACCAGCCCACAATCGAAACGAGCAACTCAACCGCCTGCGGCAAATGCTCGCGGAAGTGCCGGCGAGCAACCGTTTCCAGCAGCGCAAGCTCGGGCGTGAGTGCCAAATCGACTCATGGGAGGACTTTCGCAACCTGCCGCTTTGCACGAAGAGCGAACTGGCCGATGACGCGAAAGCGAACCCGCCCTTCGGCTCAAACCTGACCTATCCAATCGAGCGCTACGAGCGCTATCACCAAACCTCAGGCACCACCGGCTCGCCGCTTCGCATTATGGACACCGCCGCAAGTTGGGACTGGTGGTGTGTCTGCTGGGACAAAGTTCTCGATGCATGCGAAGTCAGCAGCGCCGACCGCGCCTTTTTCGCATTCTCATTCGCGCCATTCATTGGTTTCTGGTCGGCGTTCGAAGCAGTTTCGCGCCGCGGCGCGCTCACAGTGCCGGGCGGGGGCGCCGATTCGTCGCGCCGCTTGCGAATATTGCTTGACACCGGCTGCACCGCTCTCTTTTGCACGCCGACCTACGCATTGCATCTCGCGGAAACGGCCAAGCGTGAGGGAATCGATCTGACCAGATCGGCCGTGCGCTGCCTTGTCCACGCGGGGGAACCAGGGGCCAGCATCCCGTCGGTTCGCAATCGCATCGAAGAAGCGTGGGGAGCAACTCCGTACGATCACGCCGGATCAAGTGAAGTCGGCGCATTCGGCATACCGTCGAGTGACGGCACGGGGGTGATTGTGAACGAAGAGGAGTTCATCGCGGAAGTCCTCGACCCAACCTCCTCTGAGCCAATCGAAGAGGGCGAGACCGGCGAACTGGTGCTTACTAACCTTGGCCGTTGGGGATTTCCGGTAGTGCGTTACCGAACTGGAGACATCGTCCGCCCACGCCGCACCGCGCAAGGCCTACTCCTAGAAGGAGGAATTCTAGGCCGCGCGGACGAAATGATCCTAGTGCGCAGCGTCAATCTCTACCCCGCCGCGATCGAAGAGGTCATCCGCCGAGTAGCCGGCGTCGCCGAATTTCGTATCACCGCGACCAGAGACGCCCAAATGGATGAAGTCGCAATCGAGCTCGAAGCCCCTACCCCAATTTGCCAAGAAGTCCGACACGAGATAGCGAACGAATTTGGAATTAGGGCGCCGGTGGTTTCGGTTGAAGATAGAGCGCTACCGCGCTGGGAAGCGAAGGCAAAACGCTTCAAAGACCTGCGAAAAGCAATCGGATAGGCTGCCTTTAGCCAACGAATCCGATCGCCAGTTGGCGAGAATTGCGCGTTAGACGCTGATGTACCCGCCGTCGACGACTAGCTCGCTACCAATCATGTAGGAGGCATCGTCACTCGCCAAAAATGCGATCGGCCCCGCGATCTCGGCTGGCTCGGCTAGCCGGCCGATCGGGATTGCTTTCGCGGCGGCTTCGGCAAACTCCGCCGCCGCGTCTCCAAGGCTTGCGAGCGCGTCATGAACCAGCTTGGTGTTGGTGTATCCGGGATGAATGGAATTGATGCGAATGTTGTACCCGCTCCGCGCGCAATGTCGGCGATCGCAGCCGGCCGGTAGGACCAAGCCGCCTGATAAGGCAGGCGCAGCGCAAGATATCTCCGTAATTCAGACATGTCGGAAGCGCCCCCGCTCGGTTTGCCGCCGCGGGCGAGTCACCGCCACTTATTCGTGACGCAGATGCCGGCGCAGTGGCTGTAGCGACCACTCCCATCAGCCAATGGGCGCGAATCGCGGAGGCAATACAGCGATCGCTGTTCCTAAATATCAAACGGAGCGTCGTCACCGTCCGCGTCCGGCTCTTGCGTAGCCCGACCCTTGCCGGCGTTCTCGGCCAAGTTTTCGAACTTCGCGAACTTGTTCAAAAACGCTAGCTTGATCTTGCCCGTCGGCCCGTTACGCTGTTTCGAGATGATCAGCTCCGCAATGCCATGCACGTCCTCGCGATCGGGCTTGTAAACCTCTTCGCGGAAAATAAATGCGACCAAATCCGCGTCTTGCTCAATCGAACCCGAGTCCCTCAGATCGCTTAACATCGGGCGGTGGTCGCCTTGCCGAGTCTCGGGAGCGCGGCTCAACTGCGACAGCGCCATGATCGGCACGTCTAAATCTTTAGCCAGCAGCTTCAGCCCTCGAGAAAATGCAGAAATTTCCTGTACTCGGTTCTCGACCTTGCCCTTGGATCCCAAAAGTTGCAAATAGTCCACGACCACCAGTGCCAGCCCGTGCTCCGAGCGTAACCGCCGGCATTTCGCGCTGATCTCCATGATGTTCGTGTCCGCCGAATCGTCGAGAAACAGCTTGCTCTGCACCAACTGATTGAGCGATTGGGTCAGGCGCCGCCGTTCGTCTTGGTTGAGATATCCGCCGCGAAAGCGATGCTGGTCGACCCGCGCCTCAGAACAAAGCACGCGCGTTAGCAGCGATTCCTTCGACATCTCGAGCGAAAACACCGCTACAGCCTTGGCCGGGTCTCCTGGCCGATCCATTGCGATGTGCGCAGCGATATTCAGTGCCAGCGAAGTCTTACCCATCGCGGGACGCGCCGCGATCACAATCAATTCACCACCGTGCATTCCGGTCGTCATTTCCTCGAACTTGTGAAACGGTCCAGCCAAGCCTTTCGGACGTCGGCTGGGGTCCAAGAACGTTTGCAACCCGCCGGGATAATTCTCAATCGTCCGGCGAGGATCTTCCAGCCCCGACCGCAACTGCTGGTCGCCGACCTTCATCACCGACGACTCGGCGTCGGCCAAAATATCGTCGACCTCGCGCCCCTCTTCAATGCAAGAAGAGATCACCGTCTGCGAAGTGAAAATCAACTGCCGCAACAGCGACTTGTCTTTTACGATTTTGATGTAGCTGTCGATGCTGGTCAGCCGCGGCAGCCCGTCGTTCAATGAGGAAATGTAGGCGATGCCGTCAACCGACTCCAACTGCCCATGCTTTTCGAGCTCGTTGATGAGCGTCAGATACTCGATGCGCTCGCCGCGGCCACTCAGATCCACCATGCGCGTAAACATCCGCCGATGTTTCTCGAGCGCGAAGTCGTCGGCATCCAGCGACCCGGCGACTTGAGCAAAAAGAGTGTCGTCTAGCAGCACCGACCCGAGGACGAATTTCTCGGCCTCGATGTTAGTCGGGAGCCCTTTTTGGAGGGCCAGTGTATCGGGGGAGGTAGCCATTCAGCGTCGTAGCTCGATTGTCATCGGAGTTCTAAAGTATACCCCTTAGACACGACGCCGCCAACCTATTTTTTCGACTCAACGTTCTCAGCAGCTTACCCTCTGGATAACGCTGTGGAAAACCTCTGAAACGCAAAACCGAGCCAGCCCAACCCGCTTAAATCGCGTTCCAACCTGATTCTCTCACACCAGTCAGAACAAGTAAAGCTGCAACCTACAGCAGCCGAAAGCTGATCTGAATCTTAGCCGCAACCACCACCGGCTCGCCATCCTTCTCGCCCGGCGCGAAAGTCCACTGCTCAACCGCCGCAATCGCCTCTTCATCCAATCCCATCCCCAACCCTTCGAGCACATGGACGTTATGAGCCTGCCCATCTGGGTGGACCTCTATTTCCAATAAAATTGTCCCCTCTAGCTTGGCCTCTTTTGCCTCTTCTGGGTAGTTTGGCTCCACCTTCCGCAGCAATTTGGGCGTGCTCACTCCATCTTCCCCGACCGCGTGCACGATATAGTTTTCAGCAGCAAAAGCAGCCAAAGGAAACGCCTCGTTCGCCAATCGTCCGCCAATAGAAAACGCCGCGAACACCAGCAATCCAACAATAATAATCCGCATTTTCGACATCGTGTGATTCTCCATAAGAACTTCGACTCGTTGTTTCAGCCGAGAACCGCCAAATAGCGGAGCCGCAATCCAATCCCGCTGTTGCTGCTTCTCGGCGATCCGTACCAGCGTGACGAGGTATCGCTCGCGATCTCCCATCATCCGCACCGTTGCCGCATCCACGCTCATCTCTCGCGCACTTCGCACGCGCTCAATCAGCCAGTGGACCAGCGGGTGAAACCACAGCACGCAGCGCAGCGCCTCCTCGGCCAGTACCTGAGGCCAGTCCCGATTGCGAACGTGGATCATCTCATGGGTAAGAACCGATTCCAGCTCATCGCCGCCTAACCCACTCAAGCTGCGGGGCAGCAAGATCGACTGCCGCAACAACCCAAACGTTAGCGGACCCGAAACCTCGTTCGTCAGAAAGTATTCGGGATGCACGCCAAGAGCAGCCTCAATCCGCGGGGCGGGCAAGAGCTGTTCCCCAGCAACCCGCTGTGCCCGTCGCCGATAGCCGACAAGCCGAAAAAAACCTAGGGCGCGCCAAGCAACCATCGCCGCCACGCCGGCCGCAAGCACCCAGCTAAAGTCAGCGGCGCCACTGGCAGCCGGACCCACTCCAACAGCCGACGCCACAAACTCCACGGCGCCCGAAACGCCAGTCGACGCCGGCCGCCAAACCAACCCAAGAAAAGGAGCCAGCAGCGAAATTGCCAGCGCCCCTCGCCAGTAAACATAGGCCACGCGAGGGTCCGCCAGCCGAACGGCCCAAGGCAACAGCAATGCCAGCGCCGCCAAACAGCCAACCTGCAAGCTATAGGCGAGAACCGTATCGAGCCCCGGCATCACGACTTCTCCCGAATCAGCGCCTTGATCTCGTCAAGGTCGTCTTGGCTAAGCTTCTCGTCCTCCACCAGTTGGACCAGCAACGGCTTAGCGCTACCGTCAAACACGCGGCCCAAAAACTCATGAATCATCGAGCGCTCAACCTCGCTGCGCTGCTTAGTGGGCGAGTATCTATAAGCCTCTGTGCCCGTCTTCGAGCGCTCTAAGTGCCCTTTGTCGACGAGCACGTTCATCATCGTCATCACAGTCGTATAAGCGATCTGGCGCTGGGCCAGGAGCGCCTCATAAACAGCCCGAACCGTGCCTCCATCCAAACTCCAAACCAGTTTCATGATTTCGAGCTCTTGCTCGGTGAGGGTCGAACTCCGCCGTCTCATACTAATAAATTAGTACGTACGAATTCGTGAGTCAACACCAAATTGTGGGAGAGGGTGATTTTACGAACATTTCGCCCGACAAGCCCCAACTTGGCGCGTGCCAGAAACGCAGCCAGATCGGGATCTACGAATCGGCGCCCAGGTCCGAGCGCAATTGATCTAGCGCTTGGCGCAGCTCGGCGACTTGCTGTTCGAGAGCATTGACGCGCTGCGATAGTCCCTGAGGGGCAGCGGCGGCCGCTGGGGCGATAGATGTTTCTTCGATCTGCTCGCTCACCGCGCCCCCTAGTAGCTGGGCGTAGCGCGATTCCTTGGTACCCGGTTGGCGCGCTAGTTTCACGACAAGCGGCCGCTTCGATCGATCCGCCAGCGAGTCGAGCGCGTCCTCGATCTCAGCCAGCGATTCAAAGGGGAAAATGCGGCCTGTTCGCTGACGAATCTCGCCCGGAGTTTGCGGCCCGCGCAGCATCAGCACGCACAGCACCGCCGCGTGCTCGGGGATCAGCGCGAACGTTTGAGAAAACGTATGTCGAAAGCGCTCTACGCGGCCACCCTCCGAGCTGGTGATGTGGTGCACGAGGTTTGTCTCTTGCAACGACACCAAGGTGTCTCGAACGGTAGCTTCGTCGAAAGAGACGATCGGGTTGCGGCTCGATTTCTGATTGCATGCCGCCACGATTGCGTTCAGCGTGAGGGGGTAGTAGTCAGGGGTTGTCGCCTCTTTTTCGACGAGACAACCGAGTACACGTATCTCTTCCGCGCTGAGGACGACGTCAGTGTTGAAGGCATCATGGTCTTCGCTACTGCTGGTGACGCCCAGACGAATGTTGCGGTATTGCATGGTTGCTCAAGGGGCGCGGGGTCGAGCGCGCTAACGAATAGTTTCGCAGGAGACTGTTGCCAATTGTGGCGTCATGCAATTCGCGGACGGGCGATGACGGAAGATGCGCTGGGCGATCAACGCGGACTCTCCATCCGCGGCTCGGCACTGCGGAATGCTTCGTCCAACAAGCGGCTCGAAAAATCAAGTTCCGGGTCGGGCTCGCCAATCGCGACGCTTCAACGATAGCCAGATTGCCATGATGAGCGTTGTCCCGGCTATCCAGGGCAACAGGTCTCGCCAGTCGATCGAATACTGCATGAGTATTTGGCCGCGTTCGGTCATCCAGTGCCAGGCAGTGTGGGCTACCAGCGCGGAGAGGATGATCGTGCCCATGCGTTCGGCGAGCACGTAGCGGAACGCAACGTGTAACAACGGAACTAGCAGCACGAGCACGAGGAGTTGCCCCAGCTCGACGCCGACGTTAAACGCCAGGAGTGACGTTACCAAATGCGATCCGGCGAACTGCAGCGTTTCGCGGAGGGCGAACGAAAAGCCGAAGCCGTGCACCAGGCCGAAGCCCAGTGCGAACATCCAGCGGCGGCGGACGCTCTCGACACCGACGATGTTTTCCAGCGCCATGTAGAGAATCGACACCGCGATCAGCGTTTCGATTAGGGGAGGGAACCAAAGCGCGTCCGGAGCCAAGTCGACCGCCGACGCGATAAGAGTGACCGAGTGCGCAAGCGTGAAGGCCGTCACCACCATCACCAACGGGCGCAGCTTGCGAAACGGGATGACCAAGCAAAGCAAAAATAATAAGTGGTCGACGCCCCCAAGAATATGGAAAAATCCCATCTCGACGAACTGCCGCGCCGCTTGAAACCAACTCGGGTCTAGGGGGACCACACCCGGATCGCCGTTGAACTGATACGCCCGTTCGGCCCCTCCGGGCGGCAAGAAGCGCAGCACTGTCACAACCCGCGTAGCCAGACCGTGCATGCCCGGACGCACGGCGAATTTCGAATCTTCCGACTCGATCGGATATTCCAACAAAACGTCGAAATGGACTTGATCCCAGACGACGTTGGCGCTGTTCTCAAGCAACGCCGCGGTGGTGTGGGCTAGCGCCTCATCAAACGAAGCGAACGACTTGTCGGCAAAGATCGAAAGCTGAGTGCCGGCGATATTCGGGAACGGCAATCGTTGATCGTTCTCATAAACTTCAACGAATTCAGCGACCCAAAGAATCGCAAGATCTTGTAGCTGTGGCCTGAGCGCGTCAATGTCGAGATACCCCGGCCCAAACGCCGGAAATTCAACATCACGGACCGCCCGCAACGGCATGCGGACCAGCACCCGCAGCCGTTCGCCCTGTGGCTTTACAAACGATTGGACAGGCACTTCAATCGGAATCTCATGGGCCGCGGCACTGCCTAGGGTCAACAAACACAACGCTCCCGCCGACAGTATCTGGCGAGCCGATTTCACCGCGTTGTTCCTTACCCGCAGAACCGTGTATCATAGCTTACGCCGTCCACCGAGGTTAAAAATGAATAGAAAATTCCACATTGGCATAGCCATATTCCTTGCTGCAGCTCTAATCGGTTGCGGCGGATCAAGCGGAGGCGGTGAGACCGCTGACGCTACCAGCGCCTCAGATGGGCCGCTAGGCCCTATTCTCGAGGTCAACCCAATGTGGCCCAAGCCGCTGCCTAACCATTGGCTTCTCGGTACTGTTATCGGAGTCGACGTTGACGCGGAAGACAACGTATGGATTATCCATCGCGGAGGATCGCTTCAGCCCAAAGAAGTTTACGCGACTTGGGATCCGCCGGCCTCCGAGTGCTGCTACCCGGCTCCGCCAATCTTGGTATTTAACCCAGAAGGCGATCTGATCAACCACTGGGGCGGTATTAGCGAATCGGGTGAGTACGATTGGCCCGCCTCGAATCACGGCATTGATGTCGATCACAAAGGCAACGTATGGATCGGCGGGAACGGGCGCGCTCGACCAAAGGGCGTCCAAACGCAGCCTCACGACGAGGACTCAATGGGCAAAGGCCAGGTTCACGACAGCATGGTGCTGAAGTTTACCGCCAGCGGCAAATTTCTTATGCAGATCGGCGAGCCGTTCGGCGGTCAGGGCAGTCACGATCTCAAGAACTTTAAGCTCCCGGCGAAAACTCTCGTCGACCCGAACACCAATGAACTTTATGTCGCCGACGGGTACGGCAATCGCCGCGTGATCGTGCTCGATGCCGATACCGGCGAATACAAGCGTCACTGGGGCGCTTACGGCGAAGAGCCCGACGACACGCAGCTTGGCGCGTACAACCCGGCCGACCCGATTTCAAAACAGTTCCGCACGCCGGTGCATGCGGTGACGTTGGCTGACGACGGCCTGCTCTACGTTTGTGATCGCGCGAACGATCGTATCCAGGTATTCCAGACGGATGGTACATACGTTGACGAGGTCATCGTGGCAAAGAACACGCTCGGCGATGGCTCGACCTTCGACGTTGCGATTTCACGCGACCCCGAGCAGAAATATCTGTATGTCGCCGACGGGGCGAACCACAAGGTCCACGTGCTCAACCGCAAGTCGCTCGAAGTGATTACGACGTTCGGTGACGGCGGCCGGCAGCCGGGTCAGTTCTACGCTGTCCACAGTGTGGCGACCGACTCCAAGGGCAACCTTTACACGACCGAGACCTATCACGGTCAACGCGTGCAGAAATTCATGTACAAGGGCGAAGGGCCCATCACGAAGATGGATCAGGGCACGGTCTGGCCCACGCTGCCGTCGGACTAAGCCGTTTTGTAACCACGAACACGGGGTCGCTTATCCCGCTTTCGCTTTGATTTTCTGAAGACGCGTTTCGAGCCGCGGATGGAAAATTCGTGCCGACGAATCGTGGGTCATGCCATGGACTTCCCTGCTGTGGCTCGCGTTGATCTTTCTTTGGTTTGGTGCTTACTGTATTGTCAGAGAAGTCTGCCAAATCTTCCGGTCCTGTGATGCGGGTTAGCGCAACGGTTCTGCTGGTGGCTGCGTGGGTCCACTCCGCAACAGCGGCCCCCGTCACTTACAGCAGTCAAATCCAGCCAATTTTCGACAATCACTGCACGTCCTGCCACGAGGCCGAAGGCGGCAAGGCGCAACTTTCTCTCGCCGATTGGAGCGGGATTACTACAGGCGGAAAGTCCGGCAGGGTCATAGAACCCGGGAGTCCCCAAAACAGCCTCCTACTCAAGAAGATTAGTGGTGCGAACCCTGAAATGCCCGCTCGCGGCGACCCACTCAACAGCGAGCAGGTATTTCTTATCCGTCGCTGGATCAACGAGGGCGCCAAAAACGACGACGGCGAGAGCCCACCCGAGGCGCCGCTGTGGTGGTCGTTCCGCCCGCTGAAAGAGCCGATTGTGCCGGAAGGCGACCCGGGTTGGGCCCGCACCGCTATCGACCAGTTCGTTTCCGCGAAACTCACTGAACACGGACTCAGCGCAGCCCCCGAGGCTGATCGGCGTACGCTCATTCGACGGCTCAAGTTCGATCTTCACGGGCTGCCGCCGACGCCGGCGGAGGTCGACGCGTGTATCGCTGATGAGTCTCCGCGAGCCTATGAAGACCTCGTCGACCGCCTACTAGCCTCGCCTCGATACGGCGAGCGTTGGGGGCGGCACTGGCTCGACGTCGCGCACTATGGCGAGTCGCATGGCTACGACAAAGACAAGGCGCGCCGTAATTCCTGGCCCTACCGCGACTACGTCATTCGCAGTTTTAACGACGACAAACCCTACGTTCGTTTCATAAAAGAGCAGCTCGCCGGCGACGTCCCGTGGCCCGACGATCCTGTAGGCGTAATCGCAACCGGATTCATCGCCGCCGGTCCGTGGGACTACGTGGGTCACGCCGAGTTGCGCGAGGGGACAAAGAACAAGAAGCTAGTCCGACTGATCGATCGGGATGACATGTTGGCCGCGACCATGTCGACGTTCAACAGCTTGACCGTGCACTGCGCGCGCTGCCACGACCATAAATTCGATCCGATTCAGCAAGAAGATTACTACGCCTTGCAGGCCGTCTTCGCCGGGGTCGACCGTGCCGAGCAGCCCTACGACATCGATAAAGCGACTTTCCAGAAACGCCGCGCGCTTTGGTTCGAGCTGTGCGAGGCCGATGCCGCCATTCAACCGCTGACGGCCGGGCTGGCGGAGCTGAGTAACGTTGAAATCGTGAGCATCGACGAGCGGCTCGCCGTTCTGCGGCAAGAGAGTTCAAACCTACAGCCGAAGGTTGGCGAGGAATTTACGCCCCAGGTAGTCGCGCGCAAGAAGGAAATTTCAGCAGAGACGGCCGTTCTCACTCGCCGCCGTGACGCGGTCGGCCGCTCCCTGATGCGCGTCGACGATCGAACCCGCCTCGAACAATTGGAGTCGCGCCGAGCGAAACTCAATGCCGTGCTTGAAGCTCTGCCGGAACCGCGGCTCGTCTACAGCGCCGCGAGCTACTTCAAGACCTACGGCAAGTTCACTCCTGCCTGGCAACCGCGCCCGATCCATCTACTGGGTCGAGGCAGCGTCGAATCCCCAGGCAAGCCGGTGGGCCCCGGCGCCGTGACATCCGTCGCGGGGAAACCCGCGCGTTTCGATCTTCCCGCCGACGCTAACGAGGGCGCCCGTCGAGCCGCGCTTGCCGAGTGGATCGCCGCCGCAGAGAATCCGCTAACATGGCGATCAATCGTCAACCGCGTTTGGCACTACCATTTTGGACGTGGCCTAGCCGACTCCCCCAACGATTTTGGCCGCATGGGCGGCGAGCCGACGCATCCGGAACTGCTCGATTGGCTTGCGCTGAAATTCCGCGACGGTGGAGGTTCGATCAAAGACCTTCACCGCCAGATTTTGACTAGCGCCGTCTACCGACAATCGTCGGCGCACCATGCCGCCAACTCCAAGATCGACTCCAGCAATCAGTTCCTTTGGCGAATGAATCGAGTCCGACTCGATGCCGAGGCTGTGCGCGACTCCGTTCTTGCCGTTAGCGGCCGGCTCGACCTCACCATGGGCGGACCGTCTGTTGAGCACTTCGTGTTCAAAGATGATCACTCGCCGATCTACGACTACGCCCGCTTTAATTTCGATAGCCCCGGCGCACGCCGCAGGAGTGTCTACCGATTCCTAGTGCGCAGTGTCCAAGACCCGTTTATGGAAAGCCTCGACTGCGCCGATCCCTCGCTGCTGGTTCCCAAACGAAGCAGCACGCTAACCGCCGTGCAAGCGCTGGCGCTGCTCAATGACCCGCTGATTGTCCAAGAATCGAAGCACTTCGCTGACCGCTTGCGCGAACGGTCGCCGCAGCTACGTGCGCAAATTCAAACCGCCCACCGTGAGGCATATGGCCGGACAGCGACGGAGCAAGAAGTAGAAGCGCTAGCCGCACACGCCCGCAGCCACGGCCTCGAAAACGTGGCACGTTTAATATTCAATAGCAATGAATTCGTATTCGTCGACTGAGGCCCACACGGTCGCGATGCAGCCTTGTTGCAACCTTGCGGTCACGGCTCTGCTGCGGCCTGCTTACGGGGTTACGGTTTGACTTCGAATTGCAACATGAACCGGCGCGCTTTCCTCGAACAGTCCGGGGGAGGCCTTGGGGGCATCGCTCTGGCCCACTTGCTGGCCGGCGAGTCTAGCGCCGCTGACCGCGAGATCAATGGCGGCCCGCACCACCCCGCCAAAGCCAAACGCGTCATTCAACTCTTCATGTCGGGTGCGGCTAGCCAGGTCGATACTTTCGACTACAAGCCGTTGTTGATCAAACGGAACGGCGAAGAGTTTAACCCCGGCGGTGAGAAGATCGAGCTCTTCCAGAGCAGCCCCGGCCCAGTCATGCAAAGCCCGTGGGACTGGAAGCAGTACGGCGACTCGGGAAAGTGGATGAGCGGTCTCGTGCCGCAACTGGCCGAGTGTGTCGACCATATGGCGTTTTTCCCGTCAATGGTCGCGACGTCGAACGTGCATGGTCCCGCAACTTTCATGCAAAACAGCGGCTTTATTCTGCCGGGGTTCCCAAGCATGGGCGCCTGGCTTTCATACGGGCTGGGCCGCATGACCGACGAATTGCCAACATTCGTCGTGCTGCCCGATTCTCGCGGATTTGCGCCCAACGGCCCAGCGAATCATTCGGCGGGATTTTTGCCCGCGCAGCACCAGGGCACGATGATTCGCGCCGGGCGCCCGAACCCAATTCACGATCTATTCCCGCCCAAATCGGCGGAATTTATTAACGACAAAAGCGAAGCCGCCGGTCTCGAGCTTTTGGAGCGTATGAACCGCGGACACATGGCCAATCGCCAGGGTGATTCACGCCTCGAAGCCCGCATTGGCGCGTACGAAATGGCGGCACGTCTGCAAGTTTCCGCGCCCGAAGTGATGGACATTTCGGATGAGTCGGCCACAACTAGAAAGCTCTACGGTCTTGATGAAGAAATCACAGAGGACTTCGGACTACGTTGCCTGACCGCCCGCCGGCTGCTTGAGCGCGGCGTGCGGTTTGTCCAAGTATGGAGCGGCGCCGACAACGGATTCCCGCGTCGCAACTGGGACAGTCACGAGGACATTCGTAAAGATCACGGAGCCATGGGCACATCGATGGATAAACCAGCCGCTGCTTTGATCAAAGACTTAGCCGCGCGTGGACTGCTCGAAGACACGATTGTCTACTGGACCACCGAGTTCGGCCGTATGCCCTGTAGCCAGGGCAGCAAGGGGCGCGACCACAACCCGTTTACCTTCACGTCATGGCTGGCCGGCGGCGGAGTGAGGGGTGGGACGACATACGGTTCGAGCGATGAGTGGTCGTACAAGGCCGAGGAAAACCCGATCCATTCGTACGAGCTGCACGCGACGGTCTTGCATCTGTTGGGAATTGACCACACCAAGTTGACCTACCGCCACAACGGCATCGATCGGCGGCTAACTGATGTCCACGGCAAAGTAATCACAGCCGTGATTGCGTAGATTTCGATACCCAGATCACTTCGAGAGGGGCGCGAATCTCAACGACAGCGAATTGATGCAATAGCGTTTTCGCGTTGGGCGTGGCCCGTCCCCAAACACGTGCCCAAGGTGCGAATCGCAGCGCCGGCACATGACCGCGCGCCGATTGAGCCCCCAGCTACGATCCCACTCAAAGCAAACATTCTCGTCGGCAATCGGGGCCCAAAAACTGGGCCAACCGGTCCATGAGTCATACTTCGTCTCCGACGAAAATACAGCCGTCCCACAGCCGATACAGCGATATATTCCCGGCTCGTAGTGATCGTCGTATTCACCGCTGTAGGGGTTCTCGGTCTGACCATTTCTCGCGACTTTGAACGCCTCGGCTGAGAGCACCTGTCGCCAGGCGGAATCGTTGCGAATGATCGTCGGAACGAATCTCTTCCCCACCTCGACACCACCGGCGTCAATCTCAGCAATGGCCACAGGAGCCCCCGCCAATTCACGAGGAGGCTCTTCGGCAATCGTCAGAACCGGAATGTTACAAGCCGATGATGCGACTAGCGAAACAATCACCCCTAGCCACAGAAATTTGCAGGCATGCCGACCAAGCATCTCACTGCGGCAACGCGAACGCCACGTATTTTCCACCCGACTCGCCGCCGCTCTTACCTCCGCCCGCGGCGATCGCAATGAACTGACGGCCTTCGACCTCATACATTGCCGGAGTCGCATTTCCACCAGCGGGCAATGTCGTCTCCCAAAGCAGTTCGCCGGTGAGTTTGTCGAATGCACGGAACTTCTTGTCGAGCGCGGTAGCGCCGATGAACAGTAGCCCACTCACAGTAACTACGGGACCGCCGTAATTCTCAGTGCCGGTTGGCTCCATTCCTTGGGCGCTGAGTTCCGGGTACTCGCCGAGCGGCACGCTCCAAGCGATGGTCCCGGAGTCGAGGTCGACCGCTTTGAGCGTGCCCCACGGAGGAGAGATTGCCGGATAGCCTTCGTGATCGAAAAAGCGATTGTAGCCGTCGTGTGTGAATGGCAGATCGAAGGCCGATGTGGCGCGATGGTCAACGTCGGTGGATACGTTTTCACGGGCCACGACAAATCGAGCGATCGCGGTAATCGCGGCGTCGCCGAGTGTCGCGTAGGCGGGCATGCGTCCGACGCCGTTTCGAATTACGGTCTCAACCTCGAGCTGTGATTTAGTGGCCTGATTGAGCGCCGGGAAGTCCGGAGGAGTGCCGCTCAGATCGTCGAGGTGGCAGGCTGCGCAATGGCGTTGGTAGAGCCGCTTGCCGGTTATCACGTTACCCAGTTTTTTCTGTTCCACAAGCCGCAAGATCCACGCCATTTCGTTAGCGTTGGCGTAGTAGAGACCGGTCTCGGGGTCAAAGGCCTGCCCACCCCATTCGGGCCCGCCGTCGAATCCCGGGAAGACGACCGTTCCGGCGGCGCTAGGCGGCGTGAACTGTGGGCCACTGCGGATTTTTCGGAAACGCTCGAGGACAGCCCGGTGCGCTTCAGGCGTTCGCTGGGTCAGCTCGGCTTCGGTGACTTGTTGCCGTCCGAATGGCGGCGGCGCCAGCGGTAAAACCTGCTTCGGTGCAGTCTGTTCACCGGGTACGTCCGAAGCTTCAACGTCGATTTCTTGTAGTGGAAATAGCGACTCGCCCGTTTCGCGATCGAATACGAAAAGATGACTCGACTTCGTTGCTTGCGCCACGGCGTCGATCAGTTTGCCGTCACGCTCCACGGTGACAAGCGACGGGGGCGCGGGCAAATCGCGGTCCCAAACATCGTGCTTTACGAATTGAAAATGCCAAACCAACTCGCCTGTCGTCGCCCGCAAACAAAGCAGCGAGTTGGCGTAAAGATTGTCGCCCACTCGGTTACCGCCCCAAAAATCGAAGGCTGACGAACCGGTCCCGGCGTAAACCAATCCGCGCTCTTCGTCGAGCGCCATGCCAGACCAGTTGTTGGCGCCCCCGAGCGTCTTCCAGGCGTCGGCCGGCCACGTTTCGTAACCAGCTTCACCGGGGTGTGGAATAGTGTGGAAACTCCAGAGCAGCTCGCCGCTCGTCGCGTCATAGGCACGAATGTCGCCCGGAGCGCTGGGCAGCCCCTCGCTCACCACGCTGCCCACAATCAACAGGTCGCCGAAGATCGCGCCTGGCGTATTCATGCTGACGGAGAGCTCTTCGACCGGCCTGCCGAGGTTGGCGCGCAAGTCGATAAATCCATTTCCTCCGAACTGTTCTACGGGGATTCCCGTCTGTGCATCGAGTGCGTAGAGCTGGTGCTTCGAAGCGAAATACAGGCGAGCACTATCCCCCGTTCCGTGCAGCATGAAGCCGCGAGTTCGAGTTCTTCCCGTAAAGGGCTTGCCGTCGATCGAGGGTGTGAACGTCCAAAGCTCTTTTCCCGTCGCTGCGTCGAGGGCGAAAATTCGACCGTTGGGACTCACCCCGTAAAGCACACCGTCAGCCACGAGCGGGTTGCATTGGATCTCTGAGCCAGGCGCCACGTCTCCAGTGTCATAGACCCACGCCTGCGTTAGCTGTGAGACGTTTTCTCGATTGATCTCATCCAGCCTCGAATAGCGGATCTGGTCTTTGCCACCGCCGTACGCGGCCCAATCGGTGTAGCCCGTTTCAGGTGCCGACCGAAGCGAATCAGGCGCGGACGAACATCCAGCGAGGATTAGGCTGATGATTACAACGCTGTAGGGCCGCATAGCCCTGCAATTGTAGCCCGCCCCGCGTACGCCGATCGCTGACTACATGCCCATTGCCGCTCGCCGCGCAAATACCTCGGCGAATGGCTGAGGACGCGGGGCCGGCATCACGGTCCACTCCGTGTTGGGCTGCGTTCTGTCTTCGGCGAACTGGAAGTGCGGCCGATAGCGTTCCGATCGGATCTCGATGCGCAACGGGTGTTCGCCGGCGGTTTCCGCGTAATAGCGGTTCAGCCGCATGCGGACTTTGCGCATCTGCACGCGTACGATCGGGTCAAACCGAGGATCGAAGTCAGTTCCGCGTGAAAGGCCGTCCGCCCCAAGCGTGTATTCTTTCAGCGTGTCGCCTTCACCGGCAAGCGTGGAAGCCGCGCTTCGATCCCTGCAAGACGACGAGCGGCTAGGCTCGCGCATGCTGGATATCTTGATGAAAGGCGTCTCGACGCGTCAGTATGCGGGAGTAATCGGCGAAATGGCCGACACCGTCGGCGTGTCTAAAGTTTCCTCAGGCCGGGGGCTCGGCGGAACGGCGCTGACTTAAGAACTTCGGCGAGATGGGCGCGCACGCGTCCAGAACGTGTGTGCTCTTCAGAATGAAAGTTTACTGCGTTTGTGATTGATAGCATTGTCGAAATTGCTCCCTTACCGGTACAGGCGCGGCCAGGCAGGCTTAGGGGCCATTGCTCCCAAAAAAGTCTTTGGTATCGTAGGCCTCTATGCGTGACCCGAAGACTTTTCGGAGCTATGAGTGGTTCCACGGCGATCAATATGAGCACCTAGCGAGGCGTGCCTGGCTGCGCTCCGAAGGCCTGGGGGAAGACACTTTCGACGGGCGGCCCGTGATCGGAATTTGCAATTCGTGGTCGGAGTTGACGAACTGTAACGCGCATCTGCGGCAGGTAGCCGAAGCCGTCAAACGCGGAGTCTGGGCGGCCGGCGGAATTCCGCTGGAGTTTCCCACCATCTCTTTGGGCGAAATGTTTATGAAGCCCACCACGATGATGTTTCGCAACCTCATGGCGATGGACGTCGAGGAATCGATCACCGCGAACCCGATCGACGGCGTCGTATTGCTTTGCGGTTGCGATAAGACCACGCCCGCCCAGTTGATGGGGGCGGCTTCGGCGGACATTCCATCGATTATGGTCACCGGTGGGCCGATGCTCTCCGGCCGTTGGAACGGCGAGCCGCTGGGTTCGGGCACCGATGGACGGCGCCTGTTCGAGCAAGTCCGCGCCGGCCAGATCGGCGAAGAGCAGTGGGCCGAGGTCGAGGGCTGCATTTCGCGGAGCGCCGGCCACTGCACCGTGATGGGGACCGCCTCGACAATGGCGTCGATGGCCGAGGCGTTGGGCATGATGTTGCCGGGCGGTGCTGCAATTCCGGCTGTAGATTCGCGGCGCTATCAATTGGCCGAAGCTAGCGGCCGTCGCATTGTCGAGATGGTGTCGGAAGACCTGACCGCGTCGAAAATCATGACGCGCGAGGCGTTAGAGAACGCTATTCGTACCGATATGGCGATCGGCGGCTCGACCAATGCGGTGGTCCATCTGCTAGCGCTAGCCGGGCGTTTAGGCATCGATCTCAAGCTCAACGACTTCGACAAGATTTCGAGAGATACACCTTACATCGCGAACATCAAGCCGTCGGGCCAGTTCTTGATGGAAGATTTCTACTACGCCGGTGGATTGCCCTGTGTGATGAAAGAGATCTTGCCGTTGTTGCATAGCGAGGCAAGAACCGTCTCCGGAAAGACGCTTGCCGAGGATCTCACAGGTGTCGAAATTCGTAATCGTGACCTTGTCAAGACGATGGATCAGCCGCTCAACCCCGAGGGCGGCACGGCGATTTTATACGGCAACCTAGCTCCCGACGGCGCTGTGATTAAACAGACGGCAGCTTCGCCTCATCTGCTGAAACATCGCGGTAAGGCGGTGGTATTCGAGCGCTATGAGGAACTGCGAGCGCATATTGACGACACGGATCTCGAGATCAATGAGAAGTCGGTGCTCGTGCTCAAAAACGCCGGACCCCACGGTGGCCCCGGGTTCCCCGAGTGGGGACATTTGCCGATCCCCGCAAAGCTGCTCAAGGCCGGCATCCTCGACATCGTGCGCGTTTCAGACGCGCGGATGAGTGGCACCAGCTTTGGAACGGATGTTCTGCACATTTCGCCCGAGTCCGCGATTGGCGGGCCGTTAGCGGCTGTCGAAACGGGTGACGACGTCGAACTCAACGTCCCTGAGCGTCGCATTGACTTGCGCGTCGAAGAGAACGACATCAAAAGGCGGTTAGAGGCGAAGCCAAAGCAGGCGCCGCGCTACCGGCGAGGGTACGGAAGACTGTTTCTCGATCAGGTGACGCAGGCACACAAAGGCTGCGACTTCGACTTTTTGCGAAAAGACGCCGAGTAGACAGCCTATGCGCAATAAATCAGCACTTCCTGATTGCCATTCGATCGTACGCTGGTCTTGAACCCCCAGCGGGGGTGACGTTTAAATTAGCCCGGGGTGCACCCAATAAGCGTTAACCTATCTATATTTGAATCGCGTTCTCCGTCGCGGCGGTTCGGATAGCATGTTACGGATGAGTGAGCAGTTGCGCAGAACCTCCTTCAGGTTCTGCGCGGGCAGCACGGCGGTACAGATTTGTCGATGCAGAAACGCGGTCTCACGCCGACGGCTTCGACCGCGCCTCAAGGTTGTACCCCCAGGGGGAAATAGAGTCCGCGTGGGCGATCATTTGCTCGACCAATAGGCCCACTAACAGCTTCCCCGCCAGCCAGGCTTTCGCGCTTCGCTCGTCTTTTTTCGGTAGATGGCCGAGGCTCATAATCGATTTCATCCGCTTGAATACCAACTCGATCTGCCAACGCAATCGATACGTGTTTAGAATGTCGATCGACGAGACACCCGGCGCCAGCGTCGTCCAGATCATCAAGTACTCAGCGAACACTAACGACTGCTCCGAAACCGTTGTTTGATTGCGCTTGGCGCGCGATTCCAAACGTCGCCGGGCTTGCTCCGTCGCTTCGGCGGAGCGCCGCACAGCAACCAGACGTCCCTCGATCCAATCCCCGTTTGGGCCCTTCACGCGGGTCGAAAACTCGCGCGGAACGTAGCCGCGCAGACGGCGCATTCGCGACAGCAAGTCGATGCGTTTGCCCTTGAAATCGAACAATGGAAGCGATTGTCGGTTGAGTCGCACGATCACATCGCCACCCGCGTGCGCCACATGCGCGACTCCTGGCGGCGTGGCATACACCCGATCTCCCATCATCACATCGCCCGCTTCGACATCGAATCGCCGGAAGGTTTCGCCGCCTTTCCGCACTGCGGTGAGTTCAAAAAAGTCGCACTCGAGGTTGGCCAGATTCACGGCGTAGTGCAGTTTCCAGTCGCTGCCCGTGCTGCCGGGTTCGGACACTGCGGTCGCGTCAACGGCGCGCAAGCGTCGATCCAACGAAGCCAACGGCAACTGCACGCTGCCGCGCATTTGCTGCGCCAGCCAACGCAGCCACTCCTCGGCGGCGCGTAGTCGTTTGAACACGCCCACGGCGCTGATTTGCGCCAACCCGGAGGCCGCTGCTCGCGCCGCCGTTTCAGCCAGCGAACAACCGCTCGCCAAATGAATCAGGAGCAACCGAAGAACGGTTTCGGGCTCCTTGATATAGCGGGCGCGACGCATGGCGCCCAGTGTCCCAGCCTGCTCCCGCCAGCCGTCGGGGAGAAACGAACACAGCACCTCCCAATTTTCGATGTCAGCCAAATACGCATCTGAAGCTCTCATACCAACAGTATGAGAACAATCGCCCTCCGAGAGCAAATGTTAGGTTAACTCTTATTGAGTTGCACCCTGGGACTGGAGTTTGGCCTTTCACTAGATGGGATGCGCGGTAGGCGCGTAGTTGAGTTGTGAGGGATCTGAGAATGCTTGTGTCTTAAAACGTTTTGAGGTACTCTTGTATCTAGTTGTTTAGCTTGTTTTATAACTAGATTCACTGCAAAGGAGACCTCATGCCCTTCCCCACCAAACTCCAGTTGATCAAGCGCAAGGCCTCGCAACAGTTCTACGTCAACTTCCCCTCCGCCACCGCTCAGATGCTCGACTTCCAGCCCGGCGAACAGCTCGAATGGATCCTGCTCGACCGCTCCCAACTCGTGCTCAATCGTTTGCAAGCCCCGCCCGTTGAGTTAAAAAAAAACTCCTCAACGAGTCGTCGACACCTTCTCCCAACTCCCAACTCTTCGCCACAGGCCTCAACCCCCACGCCCGACAAAGCGTGAACGACCACCTCACCCGCCTCGCTCTCGGCGCCGCCGTCTGCCTCGGCCGCTCCACCATCACCGGCCTGCTGCATGCCTCCGGCGAGAGCTTTCAGGATTGGAGCGCCGGCTACCGCCTGTTCTCGCAACAACGCGTGGAGCCCCAACGCCTGCTCGATGCCTCGCGCCGCGAGGTGCTCGCTCGCTTGCCGCCCGAGGCTCCCTTGCTCGTCGCCATCGACGATACACTGCTCGCCAAGTCGAGTCTCAAAACGCCCGGCGTGAGTTGGCGGCGCGCTCCGCTTGCAGTAATCTACGCTTCCGGCTAACGCCAACTCCCCATTTCCCCACCCTATCCCAAACTTCGACCGCCGCCGAACAGCCAAACTCCAGAGAAAGCCCGTGCGCGTTCGCGCACGGGCTTTCTACCTCTAAAATCGTACCAGGGCACACCAAATTCTGATGGCTCGGGAATGGTGGAACCGTGGAAGCGACGACGGGCAGCAAAGCCGAAAATAATCGCCCAGTCACCCTGCCCGCCGGACCGGACGGTTCGGTGAAGAATTGGTAGTTGTTCGTGCGCCGCTGGTCACGAAGACGGAAAAGCATGAAATGAGAACGAGAAACAATGTTCCCATTTTATTCGCCTATGCTAATCTCGTTATAATTGCGGTTGCGCCGGTAGACTTCTGATGAGACATTTCAAAGTGATCGACCTATTCTGTGGAGCGGGTGGCATGACACTCGGGTTCATCCAGATGCAGCGTCTCCTTGGCGAGCGAGGTGAATCAGGAGCCTCAAAGGCTGCACGTGCCTCACGCAACGAGTCCACCTTCAAGACCGTCTGGGCAAACGACATGAATCGATACTCGGTTGAAACGTACAACCGCAACTTCGGTCGTCACTGCATCCCGGGTGATATCTGCGAACTCCTAGAAGATTCGTCAGTTGAAATTCCGCATGCGGACGTCGTGATTGGCGGACCTCCGTGTCAGGGCTTTAGCTTGCTCAACAAAAACAAGAACGGTGACGGGCGGCGTCAATTGTGGCGACCGTATTTCGAGGTAGTCCGGCGCTCCGGAGCACGCGCGTTCGTGATGGAAAATGTACCGCAGTTACTCAAGTCGCCAGAGTTCTGGGAGATCACTGAGGCTGCCGAAGAGCTTGGCTTTCGCGTCCGTCCAGGCGTTTTAATGGCGGCGGATTTTGGCGTCCCCCAGACTCGGAAGCGCGCCTTTATCTTCGCCTCGCGTTCCGGCGAGGCGGGCGAGCCGGAGTTTCCTTCGAGAAGCCACTTCAACCCTCGCGCACGCAGAGGTAACGATCCAAACTTGTACGGCATCGAAGCGTCTGAGCAAGACCTGAGACCTTGGCGAACAGTTGAAGATGCCGTGGCTGATCTCCCTCCGCCGCTGACGACCGAAATCAGAAAAGACGAGGCCCCGCCACTGGACTTGCATTTCGGTCGCTCACCAACCCCTAAAAGCAAGGCGCGCTATCGGGCAATTCCGCAACCGGGAATGAATCGGGAGGATCTTCTGCGCCGCGCGCCTCACTTGACACCGCGTTGCTGGGTCAACAAGAAGGGCGGTACTGACCTATTCGGTCGACTCTGGTGGGACCGTCCGGCGGTCACGATTCGAACCGAGTTTTTTAAGCCCGAGAAAGGCCGGTATCTTCACCCCGAGCAGCACCGCCCCATCACGCACCGCGAAGCCGCCAGATTCCAGAGCTTCCCGGACGACTTTCAATTTGAAGGCACTAAGATCGAGATCGCGAAGCAGATCGGCAATGCCGTGCCACCCTTGCTCGCCGCCTCAATCGCGGACTGCATCCACCGCATGCTCTCGGAGCAATGATGGCCAAGAAGTCACGCGAGGTGAGCGGTCGAGAAGCAACGATTGCCGCAGAGCGACGGAACCTGCATCGCGAAGCAAGTAGACTTCTGATACGCCTAAATCAATGGGGCGTACCCGATTTCGCGGATCGACAATCAGCCGAACTGAAGGGTAGGCAAAAGGACTTCAAGCTGACGGGGAGTGAAGAAATTTCCGTCGCAATGATCAGGGAGGGCGGTCTAACCGGAGCAATCGGCGGCGACTTAAAAGGCCAGAGCAAGGGTCAAGTATTTGAGGAACTGATCATGGCGTTCCTTGAGAGGTGTTTCCTCGGCCTCTCTCACATCAGGCCCGGTCAATGGCACTCCAAACGAAAGAGTACCGATAGGGACAAGAAAACCACCAGCATTTCTCAGTTTGAACAGTACGAGCATCTCGGTGTCATCGATCGCGCAACCGCGGACCTCAAGGAGATTTCCGATGCCGCCAAGCTCGCGAAGGAGTTAGAGGCGGTTCTCGGATCCGGCTACCTCGTAACCCCCGACATAGTAGTGTTTCGCGATCAGCTTTCGGACACGGAGATCAATGAGGGTTGTCTACTCGTCGATGAAACTACCGCGACCCATTCCTCACTCCGGGCCCGCGGGTCGGTGAAGCGCCTTCTACATGCCAGCGTCTCCTGCAAGTACACCCTTCGCAGTGATCGCAGTCAAAACGCCAGGACAGAAGCACTCAATCTCATACGAAATCGCAAGGGCCGAGCGCCTCACATTGTCGTGGTTACAGCCGAGCCAATGCCCGGTCGGATCGCGTCCATCGCGATGGGCTCCGGAGACGTTGACTGCGTTTATCACTTTGCGCTCTATGAACTCCGAAAGGCTGTCGACGTTTTGGCTGAGCAGCAGACCGGCTATCAAGGGTCTCAAGAGCTACTGCACAATATGATTGAAGGAAACCGGCTACGCGACATAAGCGACTTGCCGCTGGATCTCGCAGTCTGAAAGGGTATGGATACCCTCACACCAGTCCAGCGTCAAAAATGCATGTCTCGGGTTGGGGGAGTCAACACCTCACCGGAACTGATAGTTCGAAAACTGCTACACCGGCTCGGCTATCGGTTTCGCATCCACGTCGCCCACCTACCTGGAAAGCCCGACATCGTGCTAGCGCGACACCGGAAAATCATACTGGTGAACGGGTGTTTCTGGCATGGACATCGCAATTGTTCGCGCGCCCGACGACCTACGTCCAACCGAGAGTTTTGGAACGAGAAGCTAGACGCCACGATTGCCCGTGACCGAAAGACTCATCGGGCGCTGCGAAAGCTTGGATGGTGCTTACTCGTCATTTGGGAGTGCCAAATTCGAAAGGGCAATCTTGAGCAGCGTCTCAAGAAGTTCATGCAACTTGGCTGACCGCGACAACCCGGCACAGACGGTTTTTGCCGAAACCCACGGCAGAGCTATGGCCGGTTGGCCGCGACGAATGCGATCTCGGTCGCGGTTTGAAGCGTTCTGCATCGCCTCAATCGCGATTGCCGCGCAGACGGCCTGGAAAGAAGGGCGATTGGTGACAGAAGGCCGTTCGCACCATAGCCCACGCTCCGGCACATCCGTCCACGCAATCCGAAGCCTCAGTATTTCGACTATGGACTGATTCTTCAGGCCTTACGGCCTCCAATAAAGCCAAACTAACGGGGGCGGGCAAACTGCCCGCCCCCGTTGGTTGAAGGGTTTTGTTAGAACGAATACTTCAGCGAGAACTGACCAATCCGGCCGGCTCCCGCGCCGGTGATGCGGCCCAGGCGACGGTCGGTGGCGCTACCTCTTCGCGGTTGTCCGAAGTTGGGTTTGTTGGCCAGGTTGAAGAAGTCGACGCGGAAGTCGACCACGTGACGTTCGGTGATCGAAATGCGTTTCCGCAACGAAATATCCCAGTTGACCGAGCCCGGCCCCTCGATGAAGTTGCGGCCCGAATTGCCAAACTGCCCAACTGCCGCCAACGCAAAGGCATCGGCGTTGAACCACTCGTGGATTCTCTCGCCGCGACTGCGGTTAGACGACAGCTCCGGGTTACCAACAACGTCGGCTCGATCGTGGCGTACGCCGGTCAATGAACGGTCGCGGCCCGCATCAACGTGGAACGGGCGGCCCTCCTGCAAGGTGATGATCGAACCGAGTTCCCAGCCGCCTAAGACGCTCTTGGCGACGCCCGTCTTTGGTCCCGGAATCTCGTAAAGGAACGAAGTAACGAAGCGCTGCTGGAGGTCAAAGTCCCCGCGGCCGCGCTCACGGCTGCGGTCGTTGGGATTCTGAAGCCCGTTCTGGGTGACCGTCGCGAACGCCGCGCTCGTGAGAACCTCGTCGATCCCACGCCCATACGTGTAAGCCATCTGGAACGTCAAGCCACGGCTAAAGCGCCTCTGAACCTGCACTTGCAGACTGTTGTAGACCGAGTTAGCTCCGCTGTTGAGTTGGCCGACGCTGCCGAATCCCTGAAAGATGCGCCGAGCGTCGGTGTTACGACCCGACGCGCCAGGGCCGAAGATGGCCATGTTTTGCTGACGGTTGTAGGTGAGATTGCGCCCGACATTTCCGACGTACGCCACTTCGACCATCAGGTTGTCCGTCAACTGCTGCTGAACGGTCAAGTTGTACGTCTGCATGTACGGATTACGCAGACCCGGAGCAAATGCCTTCGGAATCGTAACCGGGAAAACGAAGTTCGGGTCGCTCGGATCGAACACGAACGGGAAGGGGTTGAGTCTTCCCCGGAACGGCGCCGACAGCGCCGGGGGCGAGTTGATGTCAACCGAAGCGCCGAACGGCTGCAGCGCCTGAACGCCGCCAGCCATTTCCGCCGTAAGCGGATCGTACGAGATGCCATAGCTGGTGCGGACTGACGTGCGTCCGTCTCCGAACACGTCCCAGGCGACGCCGAACCGTGGGGCGATGTTCACCAACGTGTCTTGATAAGGGAACTGGGAGTCAGACAACCAAAGCAACCCAGGAGGCGCGCCGGAAATAAATGACGACGTTGCACCCGGGACTAGGGCTGTTTGCTGATTCTGCTGTTCCTCCCAGCGCGGGTAGAATTCGTTGCGAACTCCCAACGTCATCGTGACGTTGCGATGGATCTTGAAGCTGTCTTGAAAGAACATACCCGACTGGATGTAGCGGTGATCGAACTCGATCGGCGACGCCTGGCGGACCCGGCGAGCCTTACCTGTTAGGAAGTCAGCCATGGGTACGCCCGTGCGGTTACCGGTGAACTGCCACTCACTCCCCGTGGCGCGGTTATCGCGGTAGAGGAACTGATTGCGCTGCGTGTCGAAGCCCCACTTGAAATTGTGGTTGCCCTTGATCCAGCTCATGTTCCACGACAGCGCGTAGTTCTGTGACAAGCGCTGGCGGTGGCGACCAGGGCCAAGTTGGAAGCGGTTTGTGATGCTCACCAGCGGCCGGGACTTGACAACGCCGCCGGCATGATTGAAGTCCGTCGCGCCAAAGTCGGCAAGATCGTCGTCGAACGGAATGCTCTCCTGGTAGTTAAACCGCGTATATGTCAACCGGACTGTGTTGACCAAGCTGGGCGTAATCAGATGCGTGTCCTCGAGAGTGTAGGTCTGCATGCGGTTGAAGCGCGGGTTCGGACCGTAGTCGACGAAGTCCGAATTGCGCAGAGGATCAGCGCCTTCGTTGTGGTCGAAGAACAGCCGGAAGCTGATTTTGTTGCGGTCGCTGAAGCTGTGATCGACGCGAGTGATGTATTGGTTGTCGTCGCTAGGTTGGCTAACCTGCGTGACGAACCGTCCGTCACCGCGGTTCGGCTGCGGCACCCAACCGTCAAGCATGAACGTCGCAACCGGGTCGATTAGGTTCGCGGGAACCATGTTGTTTGGGAACAGATCGCCAGTGTCAGCGTTCTTGACCGGATCGGCGCCTGCAAAATCGCCCAGGCGTTCCGCGGCTGTCGCCGGAAAGGCCGTTTTTAGACGGTCTTCACGAATGCGCTGGCCCTGATAAGTGAACTGGAAGAACGTCTTGTCTTTGCTGATCGGCCCGCCGACGGTGCCGCCAAACTGGTTAAAGCGCAGCTTCGGGACGCGGCTGGCGAAGAAGTTGCGGGCATCGAGCGTGTCGTTGCGCAGATAGTGCCAGACGCTGCCGTGAAACTCATTCGTTCCAGAACGCGTGACGGCGCTAATGACACTGAAGCCACGCCCGTACTCCGCGGTGACACCGGTTGTTGTTACGCGGAACTCTTGGACGGCGTCGGGAGGCGGAAGAATTAAGCCCTGACTACGGTGGAAGTAGCTCATCGAGCCGCCGTCAAGCAGATAGTTCACCGAGAAGTGTCGGCCACCATTCATGCGCATTGTCTGCTGACCAAATGACGGGCGAATGGTGGTGCTCACGCTTTGCACGCCCGGCACCAGCCGGACAAGATCGAGAGCGTTGCGGCCGTTCAAGGGGAGATCCTTGATGCGGCGGTCATCGACCGTCATGCCTATCTGCGTCGAGCGCGTGTCGACCTGAGGGGCTTGGCTCGTTACTGTCACCGTTTCGGTAACCTGGCCAAGTTCCAATACAAAGTCAACGCGCAAACTCTGTAGCGCCGACAGTGCGATTCCCGGGCTTTCGACAGTGCGAAAGCCCTCGGCCTGGACCGAGGCTTGATAGCTGCCAACCGGCAGTAGGGTCGCGAGATAGAAACCCGTGGCGCCTGACTCGACCGTTTTCACTTCGCCGGTGTTTTCGTTGATAAAGGTGATCATCACCCCGGGGACGGCCGCGCCGGTTGGGTCGGTAACGCTACCGGCGATTTCGCCGGTAGTGGACTGACCGAACATGGTGGCGGTCGCGAAGAGAATACACACAACTAAATTCTTCACGTGTCGGACCTCCTGATCCTATGAACGATTCGCTTGAGCCCCCACTGGGCCCAAGACTGGCTACAGTGTAGCCGCATCGATTTGGCAAAGCAAATGCCCTGTGTCTGCGGCTGATACCGGTGCCCGCTTCTTGCAATCCAAATCCCTACCTTATGACGGCGACGATCAGTCGGTGGCGCGTGCGTAAACGAGTGCGGAGGAGAAGGGCCGGTTTAGCCAACTGGCCCTGGTACGGAACTATCATCAGGACCAAGTTCCGTCTGACGGGCGAACGTCGTACCCCAACGCACTCGCTTACGCGCGTGCCACCGAAACTCTCGGGAGGTTCCGATTTCAACCGTCTCGTTACAATAGATAGCAGTGCAAATCTGGGAACGACTAGTGCGGCATGCATGGCTCAGTGCCGTTCATCGCGTGCCCTGGCGGACGCCGACGCCGCCCTTCCTGATCCTTTTCATCAATTCGATTTGTAACCAGACCTGCGAGCACTGTTTCTACTGGCGCAACCTCAACCGGAAAGACGATCTGACGCTTGACGAGCTACGAGCGCTCTCGAAAAATCTGGGCAAGCTAGACAATCTAAATATCTCAGGCGGCGAGCCGTTCTTGCGGCCGGAGTTTGCCGAGATCTGCGGTTTTGTTTATCGAATCCAACGGCGTCAAGCAAATTTACGTGCCGACAAACGGCTCGTTTACCGATCGGACAATCGAAGCACTAGAGGGTGTCTTCCGGTATCCCGAGTTGGATCTGTTTGCAGTCGAATTGTCTCTCGACGGCATGCCTGCCTTCCACAACGCCTTCCGCAGTATGAAAGACGCTTTTGAGCGTGCAATGAAAACCTACGACGCCCTCGTTGAAATGAAAGAACGCGAGCCGCGATTGCGCATCCACGCAGTGTCAACCGTCACCGCAGACAACGTGGACGAAGTCCAACGTCTCTCGGGCTATCTGTATGAGCGTTGTCCGGCGATCGAGCACCACAGCATTGGGATGATACGCGGCGACCGCAAGAATCCAGCTCTGACGTCGCCGAGGCTCGCGGACTATCGGAAACTATACAAGTACGTACAGAATCTCTGGCAGCCTCGCGAACAAGGGCGTTATGGCTCTATAGTTGAACCGATGTTGCAGATTGCCAAAACCTCGACCGCGGAACAGCAGCGCCAAGTCGTACCGTGTCGCGCGGGCCGTTTAACCGGCGTTGTGTACTCGAACGGCGATGTTGGCGTTTGCGAAACGCATCCACCGCTGGGAAATCTCAGGGAGCAAAGTTTTACTGAAATCTGGCGCTCGAAAGAAGCCGATGCCTTGCGAAAGGCTATAGCGGCCAAGGAATGCTGGTGTACGAGCGAGGTCTTCCTGTGGTCGAGCATCACCTACCAACCGATCGAACTAGCGAAAGCTTTGCTGAGCTCAAAGCCCTGGAAACAGACTCCTAGCGGCGTGTCACGAACCAAAGACGCGGACCAACCAGAGCTGCGAGTCTTCCAATAAGTGGAATCTTCCGCAACTAGTTGTAGGCGGCTAGCAGTCGTTGCAAAAATCGCGAATCACGGTGCGGCGCGATTGGCGGAGCGGCTTGGATCTTCGCATCGGCATAGCCCCAGCCGCGAAACATCCGATTGAGTTCCGAGGCACTTCGAAGACGAACTGAGTATCGACGCAAGTCTTTCCTGCGAAACGCGACATAGTCGGCCTGCCAACGACGCGGCAGATAGCCTACGCCCCAAATCTTTACGTGCGGTTCAGACGAGGGGCAGTAGCGGCTGTTCGTGGAATAAAAATTTTGCGCGTTTGCGGCGGACACCCGGCGGGCCTCGGCAATCGCCGTCGCCGGGTCTCTCAGATGTTCGATAAGATCGTGAGCTGTCAGGGCGTCGAAGCAACGATCTTCAAAAGGCAGAGCTTCCGCGTTAGCGCACACCAAAGTCGCCGATACCCCCGCCTCGCGAAGACGCTCCCCTTTTTCGCGGTCCTCACGCATCCCTATGTAGGCGTCGGGCCACAGCCGGAAATCCGCGATGCCACACACAACCGGAAAGTCGTGGCTGCAGGCCTCGCAGCGGAATGCTTCCCTTTCTTGAGCCAACGTCCCCTTGCAAATCGGACAAACGAACGTCATGTCAACCTGTGGCCCGGCACATTGGCAACACGATTGACACCGTTGGCGTTTCGATCACGACCGACCCGACATTTCGTGGAACACCTGAACGATCTGATCGGCCGAGCGGTCCCAAGAAAACTCGCTCGCTCGACGTAGAGACCTGCCTCGCAAATCGTCGGCCCTGGCGGGATCGCCAAGCACCTGCTTGAGCCCCCGGGCGATATCAGCCTCGTCGAGAGGGTTGACCAGAATTCCCGCGTCCCCCACGACCTCTTCGAGCGCGTTTCCGATGCTCGCCACAACAGGCGTGCCACAAGCCATCGCCTCCAATACGGGTAGTCCGAACCCTTCGTCAAGGGACGGAAAAGCAAACACCGAAGCGCCGCTATAGAGAGCTGGGAGATCGTGATCTGGCACAAAGCCGGTGAAGAGTACGTCCGTCTCCATTTTGCGGGCCCTGATCTCTTGTGTCAGCTCTTCGTAGCAAGACTTAAAGCCATCGCCGGAGTGATCGCCCGCCAGGATAAGACGTAGTCGCGGAAATTCGCGCTTGACTCTTTCAAAAGCGCCTATCAACGTCAGCAGGTTCTTGTTGGGGCTGATGCCTCCAACGTAGAGAACGTAGGGTTCGCCTTGATTCACCGCGCCATCTGGCTGAAACCGCGATGATGCCGCTTCGGCGATGACCCGAAGCCGCTCGCGACCGAGGCCAAAGTGTTCCTGAATCGATCGTCGCGAATAGTCCGACACCGTTAAGACCAAATCAGCTTGGGCTAGCGCCAGCTGGACCTTCGATTTCCAAAAGCGCCACTCCCTATTCGATGCAAAAGCAAACTCCGGCCGGCGGTCCGCGATCGTGTCATGGATCCCGAGCAATATCTGGGTAGGTCGCACGAGCGGAAAATAAGAGTAGACAGTAGGAAAGAAAAAAACATCGAAATCGTGGCGCGCAACGGCGACGCTCATTCGAAGTACATCTCGAAATGACCTCCTGCCGGCAGCCGTTGCAGCCGCGCCGACGCTACTCGACGTCTTGACCAGCTCGGCGCGTATACTTTCGTGGAGATCGAACGATTTCCAGTCCTCGGAATCGAGAAAAATGGTGTATTCGATGCTGTCGCCCCTACTGGCCAAAGCCGTGAGCAACTCTCGCAAAAAGCGCCCATAGCCCCGCCGGTTTGCCCAGCAGCCTCCGTCA
This sequence comes from Bryobacterales bacterium, assembly GCA_965205595.1. Classification (GTDB taxonomy): domain Bacteria; phylum Acidobacteriota; class Terriglobia; order Bryobacterales; family UBA6623; genus CATQHP01. The sequence goes on from CBDBHI010000003.1 coordinate 48,925, forward strand.
ATGCCTACCCGCAGCATCAATAATTATTCGAGTCTAAGCCCGACGTTCTGAATCAGGCCCCAAGCCAGACCGTCTCGCCGCTGCCGGCACTCTCGTAACCCGCAAAAACGATGCGTAAAATCTCTCGCGCGTGAAGGGCGTTTTCGACGGGGCGCACGGGTTCACGCATCTCCTCGATGAAGCGTTCCAGGTGCCTTGCCGTCGCTGTCGCAAACTCGCCCCGACGCGATGAGCAGTAGGTCGTCGGGCGTCCGTCGACCTCAGCGCGCGCTTGTCCTCCCTTAAGCAAACCCCAGTTGGTTGCGAAACGTCCGGCGTTGCCAACCCACTCGACGCTCACCTTCGCGACGCCGCCAAGAGAAATGCGTAGCGATGCCTTTTCGCAATCGAGCCGCATCTCCAGATATTTTTTGGGGGCGTGGCTGACGCGGTTGAAAGAGAACGTCGCCAGACGCTCCTCGGGGAAGCGCATGCTCATCTGCACCAAAACATCCGCATCGTATTCGGGTCGGGCGCGGGGCATGTTCGCGTTTACCGAAACGGGTAGCGCGTCAAAGAAGAACGAAACCAAGTCGAGCGCATGGGTGCCGAATTCGTACAGAAGATACTGCGTTAACTGACTCCGCCAGTTCGTTTCCTTTTCAGGAGGGTGAAACATCTGCTGCCAGCACTGGATGTAGAAGACCCTGCCGAACTCGCCCGCCAATAGTCGACGTTTCGTATCGGCGTAGAACGTCATGAACCTGTACTGGTTGTTGACCCGCAAAAGAAGGTTTTGCCGCTGCGCAAGGTCGATGATTTCGTCGGCTTCCTTCACGGTGGACATAAACGGCTTTTCGCAAAAGAGGTGAGCGCCAAACTCCAGCGCCTCTGTACAGATATCGAGGTGCGTGGCTGGTGGAGTGCCGACGATCAGCGCGTCCGGCCGAACTTGCTCGAGCATCTGATCGAGGCCCGAAAAGGATTGGGACACGCCAAACTTTCGCGCCATGCCGTCACGCGCCGAGGCATTGGGGTCACAGACTCCGACGACCTCGATGTCGGACACCTCTTTACACGCCGGCAGGTGGATGCGGTCCGCAACGCCACCCGCCCCGACAATCCCGATTCGGGTCCTCATCAGCCGCCGATCGTAACATAGTGAAAATTTCGCCCTACCCACCCCGCGTTAGCCCCAAATCCGGCGTGAGTTGCGTTTGAGCCGCGCGCGGCTCAAACGCGAGATCTTCCGCGGCAGCGGAGCGCACCCGCGGGGTGTCCCGAGGAATGCTTGCCGACGGATCAGGGGATAGCCGTGTCTTGGCGGTCTGATCCAGCACTCGCGATTGCCCTCTTTTCCAATTGAAAGATGAGCCTGAAGGAGAGAGGCGAAGTAGCTGCGGGTGGGGGGGATTATAGCCTGAGTTGAGGTCGGTGGCGGCAGCTTTCTATGGCTTCGTCGGGCGGGGCAAGGGGGATTGCATAAGGGGGAAGGGGCGCCAGCCCCAATCCCCCTTTGCACACATCCCAGACGAGACTCCATGGCCGTCTTCGGACATGGACCTGGGCGACTCCCTCTCCGATGCGGATCTTGTCTATCGCGCGCGCCAGCGGATCGCCAGCTCTTTGCAGACGCGTTGTAATTCGTTCCGCCGAGCATCAAGCTGTTCGGCGAACTGCGTATCCGAGTGCGCGTCGGCTTGCGCCTGCAGTGCGTCGATCGTTTGGTCGCCGCGTAAGCCACGCACTTCCTCGGGCAGGCTGAGCAGCTTTTCCCACGGCGTGCTCCACTCGGCGTACACCTTGCGCAACTTGCCGCGGCGATCGCGCCGCTGGGTGGCGAAGGCGCACGGACGATGAAAGTTCAAGTACGGATTCAGCCACTCGCGGTAGAATTCATCGATCGCACGCGTCGCGTCCGAGGGCAAAAACTGGTATCCCATCCACTTGCGCACGACCGCGCCGTTCTTGGTTTCGACCAAGGCATTGTCGTTCGAACGGCGCGCGCGAGATGCGCGTGAATTCTACTCGCAACTTATCGAGCAATTTGGCGGTTTGATGGTTGATGTATTCGCTGCCATTGTCGGAATGAAAGCCACGCACGTTAAATGGAAATTGCGCGAAAAATCCTTCCAGCAAGGGGATCAAGTAGTTTTCATTGATGTGTTCGACACAACCGACTCGCCTGCCATTGCGTCACTTCGTCGACCACGTTGATGGTGTAGGCTCCCTTTTCCCCTTCCTGTTCGGGCGAGTGCACGGTGTCGATGCGCAGGTATCCGGGACGCCCGCGCGGCTCGGGTTGGCGGCGTTCGCCGATCGCGACGGGCGTTGGTCGCGTCTTGTCGAGATGCAAACTGTGTCGCCGGTAGACGGCGCGTTTGCGCAAGTTGTAGAGGTGTCCCACCGACAGTTCGGCAAGGCGTTCGAACTCCTTGCGGTTGTAGATTTGGAACTCGCGCTGGAGAATGCGACGCGTCGCCGGCCCGGAGAGACGTTGCTGTACTTGGTCGACATGCGCCAGGAGAACGATGTCGGCGCGGCTGTACTTGGTGGGGAAACGGCGCCTTCGATAGGCTGTCGGCCGAACGCACTTTTCGCGCAAAAACTGCCCGATGAGGCGAGTCAATTGGGCGCGGCTTAAGCCGCTGAGCTTGCTGAGGAAGCGTCTCAACAATCCTTTAACCGAGCGCGTTCTGGTCGGCATAATGATGCCTCTTCAGGACGCCTTCGACGAGCGCGTATTTAGCCGCTCGACTTCCGGCCTGGAACTCGACGGACCCACACCCGTCAAGAAAACTCTCGATCTCATCGAGACTCAGTGATTCGGCTTGCTGCACGGCGACTCCCATCGCCCGCAGTTTGCCTGTTCCTAATCGACCTTGCCCAAATTACCTCCAGGCTCATCTTGTGTTGGACAAGACGTCCCAGAGCGACGGCTGAACTGTTGTAGCGACGCCGGCGCCCCCGGAGGGCTGACTACCCAGTCGTCCAAGCGATCGGATTCAAAGCCAAAATTCCGCGGCTGGACGCCCGCAAGCGCTACCGGCACAGACGCTGTCGCTAAGTTGTCCCGAGCGAATGTATCTGCATCGATCGACGGCGCCGTAATACTCATGAGCGCTCCGACCGCCAATGCCCGCGGGCGCGGCGCGGGGTCGGGAATCACCTGAATATCGATGGCGCGTGCGAACTGGCGCAGTGGGTCGAGCGGCTCTCCCATGCAGGTGACTATGCCGCCGACCGGCTCGCCGCTGTGGACGCGCCCGGCGCTGCCGCAAACTCCAGAGCGTCATCCAGCTCGACCTCGAACGCTGTTTCTCCGGCAGCCTCGGTTCCAACGTTGTTTACAATCGCGGTCATCCGCAGGGATTGGCCGAAGACGACGGCCGTCGGATCGATCTGCAGCTCGGCGCGCACGTCGGATCCGTATACTGTGCGTGTCCGAACGTCGTGGTAAAAATGCCCCAAGAGGCTCGCCGCGACATCCGATCTGACTTCGAGTGGGCTGGCAAGAGAACTCGCAACCGTGCCATGAAGCGTGGATTCAAACCTTTCGCCGGGACCTAACGTACCGACATCACAAAGCAGGCTCGCATTGAACTCTGGCGATCGGAGTTCGCAGGCGTCCACGCTTGGCGCATCGACGCTGGTCGGCGCGACCTCGCCATTCGGATTCAGTGATACTCTCACGCCGGCCATCGTGGTCGAGCCGGACACATTCCTCGCGGCAATGCGTAGGCTGACATCGCGGCCGGCAGCTACCGGGTCCGGCAGCACGTCTAGCGAGAGTTTAATGGGACATGTTGACGTCAGCATTCTCAGCTCGCCGACGACGCTCTCAACCCCGCTATTCAGACCAGGCAATTCCTTTCAATTGAGGCGAAAGACCAACAGGTTAATCGGCCCGCCACCATCCTGATATTTCCCAAGCGCTAGGCGTGTAATAGGCTGTCTGAGGATTGCGCCGTCCAGCGGACGCTCGATGGTCGTCGTCAATTCGATGGCGCCGCTTCCAGCGTTGGCGAAAATTGCTATCTCCTCGCTGTTCACGGAGCTGACAACGATATCTGGGGCACCGTTTCCGGTGAGGTCGGCACTATCGACAGTGAGTGGTTCAAACGGAATCACGCCACTGGAACGCCTTTCCAATCCTCCAAGGCCGTCTCCTACGAACAGATGGACGTCGAGTGGGCCAAGACCGATAGGATCTTTCTGTAGAACACGGGCATCGAAGCGTTGCGCCAGAAATGAGAAGCAGTCCGATTCTCACGGCCCGAACAGATGGGCGAGCGACGGTCTGTACTCCGCACCCTTGCGTTTCGATAGCGTCTCCAGGCCGAGGACATTGCATTGCATGGAGCTAAGGGCCGGCGAGACCAACCCGCGCAACGTCGGCGGACTGCGAATATATACGACTGCTGTACTGCCGCCAACTACTCGATTTCACGTCCTAGGTGGGCGATCTACGACGGGAATAGAGAGCCGTAGTTGGGTAGATTCCGACTAACGTCGGGAGGGCAAGTCTCGAGGCAAACTCACAAAATACGAGCGTTGGGGTCTTGAATCGGTGAGCCTGATCGGAACTCTCATTCAGCGCTCTGCAGTACGGGCACGTGCGGCGACTAACGCGGTCTGAGTGTCTAAATTTGACTTTCGGTATGCGCCGAGTCAAGTTAAATCATTGATTCGTTGGAGAAGCGTGGTGAGCGCGCACGGAATCGAACCGTGAACCTAGTGATTAAGAGTCACTTGCTCTGCCAATTGAGCTACGCGCCCACGCTTTGTACGGTTCCTAATTCGGCTGCGAACCGTCTTCACAGGATAACGTCATCGCGGTATCAAGGCAAGAAATGAGCGGCGCTCACGGTCCGCTCTCGCTTGCGGTTATGTGGTCCCAGTGTTGGCCGGCTATGCGGATGAGTTCGGCGACGTCTTGTTCCAGCACGTAGCCTTGCTCGGCTAGCTCGGTCGCCGCTACGGCCACGCGGCCCAGGTACTCCGTCCGGCCGCTGTAGCGCTCTTCGATTGAGAGGCGCGGATCACCGCTGCTCGAGCGGTCACGCTTTGTCTTGGGGAAGGGAATGAACGAGCCCTGCATGCTCGAGATTTCGTCGGTTGGGCCGGAGCGCTCATTGAATAAATTCCAGCCGGCGTAGGTGGCTAGCGGCGCGACGAGTTCCGGCAGACGAATCCCCGCGGTCTCGTTGCCATCGCTGTCGATCGCCGTGACCAACATCGCAAATGCGGGCCCGATCTTCGGCGGCTCTTGCGTCACAATGCCCTTGCTGTAAAACTCTGGGCCGTAGTCGGCTCGATAGGCGCGGTGAATTCGCGTCGAATAATTCACCCCCGGAAGCTTTGGAAATCCTAGCTTTTCCGGCGTGACGAGGGTCCCATGCTCGACGCGGCCGTATTGACTTTTGGGTGGAGCTGTTCCTTGGGCTGCCCAGCGGTCGAGCGCGAGCACGAGCGCTCGCATCGACCAGCGAAAGTCCATCGGATTGCTTCGTTGCTGTCCAATCCCTACTTGCGGCGGAAATGACGTTGGGCCGTGCTGGCTCCCGGCGAAGTGATAGAAGCGGACATTTTCGGGCAGCTCAATATCGCGCTTGCCGTCGATCGTGGTGTGAACCAGCGATGCCGCGCGCCCCCAATATTCGTACGACGAATTGGTGTAGAAAATTTTGGGCAGCAACTCGGGCGAATCATCGTAGTGCTTCAGCAAACCGTCGGTGAGACCGCTGACCGGGTCGGATTGAGTTTTGTCTGAAAACGGAAAGATGTCGGTCGGGTAGAAAAAGTTCAAATAGGGATGAGCATCGCGCGACGCTTGCGCAAAGCGGTGGTTAAAACTCCCCCGCCCCCCGCCGGCCACATGCGAGAGAACGCCATCGAACGCCGGGCGATTGTGTTCGTCTCGATTGAATCCGTAGTAGAGAAACGTCCGCAGGAATCGTCCGCTTTGGGACGTGCCAAACCCGATTGCACGGCTGATGTCGCCGCGCTCAACACCGAGCCCGTCGACGGGGTTGTGCTTGAGCATGGCCAGAAAGTCGCGCACGGCGGCGGGCCCGGTGCCAACGAGCGGCGGGTTCTCTGACTCGTAAACAACCTCGTAAATCTTGCCCGGGTCGAAGCCGCCTTCGAGGTAGACGCGCCCGCTGTCGCTGACCGTTTTGCCGTTTTCCATGCGGGCGAACTTCCAGCGTTCGCGCGGGATCACTTTGCGCTTCGCTTCGACGGAATCGCGAACGGTAAGCACGCTTGCGGACGAGTCGGGGTCCGCAACCGGGTAGGGGATGTGGGTGCGATCGGCGAGCGAGTGGCTGTACTCGCGGTCGTTCGTTACGAAATCGGAGCGCACCACGCCGCGAATTAGTTTGCCGTCTTTGCCGCGCGCAACGGGCGGGTAGAGGCGCATCAATCCATTGGTTTTCGGCGGGTCGAACTGCCAGCCGACCCACAGCAACGTAAAGCCCTTTTCTAGCAGCAGACCGTCACCAAATTCTTTGGCCGTTGTCGGATCAAGGCTCCCCGAGGCGCGGTTGAACATGCCCAGGGTTCCCTTGCGCCCGCGATTGCCGATCTCGCAAATCACCGAGCCGTTACCGAGCGAGGGATCTTTCGGCCGGATCATGTAGAAGTCGGACGAAAACTCGACTTTCCCGTCGCCGTTCGTAGGCGCGAGATCAATGTCGGTCACGACGCGATTGGCCTTGTTGGCGGGATCGATCGCGAAGTAGACCTTTCCCGCGACGACTTCGTACGGCCCGGCGAGACCGAACGATCGGCCTTCGAGAACGGGACGCCGAGTATCGACTTCGACACGGACGACGGATGCGCCTAACGACAGGCCGGCGCAGAGCAATAGGAGAACAGATTTCGCTAACGGCATATTTGGGCCTCGCGACCCGAGTTTACGCCCGTGGTAAGCGCGAGCGCAACGGTACTGGACTCTCGCCTCTCTCGGGGAAATGCCCGGATTTGCCCGGATCTGGCCGAATTTGGCGGGGTTTCGCTTAAATTCTGCTAGCTGGCCGGCGCGAATACCGTTCACCTGAGACGCGCGCGTGAGCGGCCGCAAAAAAACTCGCTGGGCATCGCGCGCCGTTGCGCGGTGGAATAAGGATGTGTCGGAAATGAGCGCGGTTATACCTCCCAGATCCATCTTACAGGTGGGTGGTGCAGTTTTCGGCGTTGGATTTTAGGAAGTTGTTTGGAATCAGCGAGAAAAAATTTCAAAACCCCGGTACGGGGGTATTGGCGGCACCCTGGAGCGATCCTTCGGGAGCAGTTATCTGGACCTTGGATCCGCCGTCGTCCCCACTAGCATGCCGAAGCCTGTGGTCGTTGGACCCGCGGTAAAGGGTTCGCACTGGTTGTAAGTCGCTTGGGAGCTGTGGCAGATAGGTGGCCGACGTCGCCGAGTGCATGGTTGCGCACATGTCAAGGGCGGAGTAAATTTGGACCACTTCGGCGGAGCAAAAGTAGACCAGTTGGTGAAGGGGTAGCGGTTTTCGTGGGACGGCTGGAACGGAGCCTGCGGTCGCCCTTTAGGGCGGCCCAGGCGTAGTGGAGGCCGTCCCACGAAAACCGGGCGAGTGGCCGGTGGGTCAGCCCAAAGAGTGAGCCCGCTTCTTCTTGCTCTGGATCAGACGGAAGCTTTCGGCGTTCAGCTCTAGAATATGAACGTGGTGCGTGAGGCGATCGAGCAGGGCGCCGGTCAGCCGCTCGGAGCCGAAGACCTCCGTCCATTCGTTAAACGGCAGATTCGAGGTGACCAGCGTCGAGCCCTGTTCGTAGCGCTGGGAAAACACTTCGAACAATAACTCCGCTCCGGTCTTCGATAGCGGCACGTAGCCCAGTTCATCGACGATCAGCAGATCCTGCTTGGCCAACTGCTTTTGACATCGCAGCAAGCGCCGTTCATCTCGGGCTTCGAGCAGCTCATTGACCAGTGCCGCCGCTGTTGTGAAGCGTGTTCGATAGCCGCGCTGACAAGCCGCCAGTCCCAACGCCAAGCCGATGTGCGTTTTGCCCGTGCCGGAATTACCCAGTGCCGGCACGTTTTCGCGGCGGTCGATAAACTCACAGCGCGCCAGTTCCAGCACCAGCTTCTTGTTCAACGCCGGCAAGGACGGGAAGTCGAAAGTGTCCAGACTCTTGGTCACGGGAAACTTCGCGGCCTTGCTGCGGCGCTCGGTGGCCCGCTGTTCACGGTCGAGCAGTTCCAGCTCGCAGAGTTGTTGCAGGAAGCTCCTCGAATCCAAGCTCTCGGCGGCGCATTGCCGCGCCAGTTTGTCGTACTCGCGCAGGAAGGTTGGCAGCCGCAACGCTTTCAAATGCGCTTCGAGCAGAAGTTTCGACCTCGCCATTACCCCCCTCCTTGTGCCGGCAGTGCCAAATAGTCCGCAGCGGAGGTTTGCTCCACCTGGGCTGCCGGCAGATGCGGATACTTCGTCAAGTCCAAGCGCGGCGGCCGTTGCTCGATGCGGCACAGCACGAAGTGCCTGACTGCATCCAAGCCAATCGCTCCCAACTCGCAGGCTTGGCGCACCGCCGCGGCAACGTGCTCGAATCGGAAGTCCTCCAGTCATCGCAATACCCGCACGTACTCGCGCTTGCCTGGCTTTCCCAACCGTGCCTCGAGCAAACGTCTCAAGCACGGGAACTGTTCGGGCAGCTCCCAGCCCGCCAACGGGGCCGCTTGATCGAGCGCGTTGGTCTTGCGTTCCAGCAGTGCTAGGTAATGCAGCGGATCGAAGATCAACTCTTCGCGTTCGTAACTGCGCCGGTGGCGCGCGATCTCTTCGCTGCCACAACAGATCACGATTTCATCGACGTAGCCTTTCAGCAACACCTGGCGATGTCCGTAGCGTGTGGGCACCGAGTAGTCGTTGGCGCGATAGCGCACCAATGACAGCGACGTCACCCGCGTGGTGCGTTTGTCGCAGGCGTCATAGGGCGTGGGCGGCAAGGGCAACAACGCTTGGCGGTCACGCTTGAAACGTTCCTCAATCGTTTCGGTGTGCCGCCGCAAGCGCCGCTTACGATTGTTGAGGCACTGCGCTTCGAGCTGCTCGTTGAACGCTTCCCAGCTTGGAAACCTTGGCGCCGGCACCATGAAGTTCCGCCGGGCATAACCGACCAGTCCTTCCACCTTTCCCTTGTCGTTGCCTTTGCCCGGACGCCCGAAACGATCGGAGAATAAATAGTGCGACTGCAGTTCACTGAACACCCTGGTCCGCTTGCGCCTGCCGTCGCCCAGAATCCTCGCCAGCGCCAAGGTCGTGTTGTCGTAGAGGATGCTGCGTGGCACGCCGCCGAAGTACCGAAACGCTGCGTTGTGCCCCTCGCAAAACGCTTCCGTCGTCGCGGCCGGGAAAGCTTTTACGAAAGCGTCATCGCTAGGCGGCAGATCGACCACCAAGTAGTGCGCCTTGCGCTGTACGCCGTCAATGACCACCAGAGCTTCACCGCAGTCGGCCTGGGCATCGCCCGCCGGATGCACCAGCGGCACGAACATCTCTTGCCCGCCGAGCTTCTTGTCGCGAACATAGTCCTTGACGATCGTGTAACCGCCGGTGAAATCGTACTCGTCGCGCAAGCGGTCGAAGATGCGTTTTGCGGTGTGGCGTTGTTTCTTCGGACGTTCCTGATCGTCGATGAGGATCTGATCGACGATTCCGGTGAAGGGATCCAGCTTCGGCCTCTGCGCTGGTTGGCGCCGCCGATAGCCCGGCGGAGTGGCGTAGCGCAACATCTTGCGCACCGTCCCTCGCGCCAGGCCAAACCGTTTGGCGGCCTCGCGCTCACTGAGCCCTTCGACAAAGACACTGCGCCGTACTTGAGCGTATAGCTCCACGCGATACATCCCTCTCGTGTCCCACAAACACCACAGGAATGTTCGCTGGACCACTCGGACGGTCTACTTTTACTCCGCCCAAAAGCAGCTTCGATTCGCCGCTCTATGGTCTAGTTTCGCTCCGCCGTTCTCATCACGGGCCACCGCCTGGCGAAGAGTCCGAGAGGTCATGACAACCGCTGATATCACCGGGCCTGCGGCGACAGCCAGGGGCCTACGCCATAGTTTCGCGATTGTGGCGGTAGCCGCGACCGTACCGGTGACAATGATCCAGAAATGGATGGGGCACTCCGATACTTCGACGACAGCGATCTACCTCGATGCGTCCGGGCCTGAAGAGAGGCACATTGCGTTGCGAATCTGGCGAGGTGAATTCTTTTTCACATGGCAGAATCGGGTTAGGTCGCCAACGCCTCCCACCGGGCTGCTGGGGACAGGGGCAAATCCACATATGGCATGCACCCCAAAGGCGAGACAGAGCAAAAGTGAGACAGTTGCCGTTCGCTGAAAAAGTGTAGCTTTTTTCGCGAACGTGCCGCACACTTGGAAACGGCCGGGAAAGCGGAGGCGGGCGCTGCTGGAGAGCAACCCGCCAAGGAATACCCGGTTGGAAACTCATCGAGACGATGAGCGCTCGGGGCGGGACAGATTCCCGCTCCGAGCACGACCACTGTCTCGATAGATTTCCTCATGCCTCAGAAAACTCAAACTGCGGGTTTCTGAGCTCTTCGCTCGCTGGCAACAACTGCTCGAACTCCTCCGGAGGCCGATATCCCAACGCCGAATGCAGGCGCTTTTGGTTGTACACCGCGTCGATAAACTCCTCGATCGAAGCCCTTGCCTCGTCCATCGATTGATACGTCTGTAGGTTCACCTCCTCGCTTTTGAGCGTCTTCATAAAACTTTCCATGCGCGCATTATCGTACGGGTTTCCTCGCCGGCTCATCGAGATCAACGTGCCGTTTTCTTCCAGCAGACTGACATAGGCCCGCGAGGTATATTGCGTGCCTTGATCGGAATGATGCACCAGCCCCGGCTTCGGACAGCGAAACTCGATCGCTTTGCGCAGCGCGTTCACTGCCAATATGGCCTCGAGGGAAGGCCCCAATTCCCAGCCCACCACGCGCCGTGAATACGAGTCCATCACGACCGCCAAGTAGACGAACGAACGGCGCATGCGCACGTAGGTGATGTCGGCCTGCCAGAGCTGGTCGAGACCGTCGATCTGCAGGTTTTTGGCCCAGTTTGGGTAGATCGCGCGGTGCTGATCCGAGTCCGTCGTCAATACGTAGCGGCGCTTGCGTATCGCCAGCAGATTGTCGTTGCGCATCAGCCGCAAGACCTTCTTGTGGTTCACCGTAAAGCCCTGCCTACGCAGTTCGGCGGTCACTCGACGATAGCCGTAGCGGCGATTTGCGAGCGTAATGCGTTGCATACGATCCCGAAGTTCGATGTTCGCTTCGGCGGGTTTGTCTCGCTCTAATTGCCGGTAATATCCCGCTCGACTGACTGCGGCGAGTTCGCAGCCTCGCTCGATGCTGAGTCGGCCTTCGACGCGGGTTTCGTCGATAACCGTGTAGAGTCGCTCGCGTTGCCTGCGACTTTGCTCGGCATCGCCGGTTTTAAGGCGTTGAAGGTCCGTTCGAAAAAATCCAATTCCGCCGCTTGTATGCCAACCAAGCGTTCGAGCTCCGCGATGCGCTCGGCGGCCGGATCCCGATCCGATTTCACAACCTCTTGTCCGGGCCGCGGCCGCCCCTGGCGCCACTCGAGGCCGGCACGTCCCTCGGCTCGATAGGTGTCGCGCCAGCGATACAACACGCTGCGCCGCACTCCCAACTCGCCGCTCAACTTGACAATGTTCTCGCCACGCAACATGCGGCTTACCGCCACTTCCTTGAACTCCACCTCGTACGAGCGTTGCTTCCGCGCAGCCCGCTCTTTTCTCTCTCCCATCGTGGACTCCTTCTCCATTCACTGAAAATTGTCCCACTTTTTATCGTCTCAGTTTTGGGGTGCACTCCACTAACTCTTACTGTGTCAGTCTGTTCTGCGCCCTTCAGTGTTCACTATTCACAGCTCCGGGCACCTCGAAAATCCACCCGTACCGGGGTTTTGAAATTTCTTTTGCCATTGAAATCAGCAACCTAGCGATTTGGCCGACTGAAAACCGTACACACGAGCCGTACACTATACGGGGAGGTTGCGTACCGCCCGGCAAGTAGGCTCGAAATTTGACAAATAAATCTGCCCATTCCGGCCACACAGGGGCATTCAACAGGGGGTCCATCGTCTTCGTCGAACCCCCGAGGAAGTCTTAGTCCTAATGCTAGAATCTGAGGGAAATCGTGCCAAATGCTGCCATATCCGGGCATTTCCGGACATTTTCACGGAGAATCTCGAATGGGGAAACTGTGGGGAAACCGTTTCGTGGGGAAACCGTGACAGCCTCAGTTTATGACTTGACCCTTTCTCGGGGCAATCGGGGACGGACAATCGGGGGCAATCGGGGACAGGCAAGGCAATCGGGGACAGGCAATCGGGGACAGGCATGTAATTCACTAAACCTTTATGCTGTCAATAACTTACGGCGATCACAACGTTCACAAAATTGGGAGGATGACTCTGGCCGAAATTGTCCCGAGCTCAGTTGGGGGTTGAAGGGGCGGCGGTTCTCAAGCTTGGTTCTCTGAGAGAATCGAGCAAATCTTTAACCACAAAGGAGAACCGCCGTGAAGAAACCGTATCACATTCTTGATGCCGCCAAGCAGCAGCGCGTCAGTCCGGACGAGCTCACGCGTCTGCTCAGCCAAAACGCGCAGCTCATGCTGCCCCTCGTCGAGCTCATCGAACAATGCCGGGGAGCCGTCGACGAGGTCATCGACGTCACCGGCCGCGCCGCCATCCAAGCCGTGCTCGAACTCTCTGCCCAGCAGGTCACCGGAGGTGATCTCTCGCAGCCAGGCAAGAAGCGCGCCGGCGATGTGCTGCGCTGGGGGCGGCAATCAGGCCGTGTGAATCTGAGCGATCGCAAGCTGCGGGTCGCCAAGCCGCGCTTGCGCAAACGCTCCGGCGGCGAGGTCGAAGTACCCGCTTACGAAGCGCTGCAAGACGACGAACGGTTGGGCTCGCGCATGCTGGATATCTTGATGAAAGGCGTCTCGACACGCCAGTATTCCGGCGTTATCAGCGAAATGGCTGATACGGTTGGAGTGTCGAAATCGGCGGTAAGCCGCGAGACCATCGAAGCCGCCGAGAAGAAAATCGACGAGTTGTTCGCGCGCCGTTTCGATGACGTGGACTTGCTGGTGATCTACGTGGACGGCCTGATTTTCTCGGGACACACGGTTTTAGCGGCCGTGGGCGTGGACGTGGAAGGCAACAAGCACGTCCTGGGCTTGCAGCACGCGGCGACGGAGAACGCGGCGGCGGCCGAGGACTTGCTGCGAGGCTTGCTCGAACGCGGCGTCTCGCCCGCGAAAAAGAGGCTTTTTGTACTCGATGGATCGAAGGCTTTACGCGCGGCAGTGCACAAAATCTTTGGTGACGCTCCGGTGCGGCGTTGTCGCGCCCACAAGCTGCGCAACGTTCTCGACAGGCTGCCGAAGGCCGAACAGGATCAGGCCAAAGCGGCGATCCGCGCGGCCTGGCGGCTCGAAGCCAAGGACGGTCAAGCGCGGCTCAAGAAGCTGGCTGAATGGTACGCGGGCGACTGGCCCGAGGCGGCGGCGAGTTTGCGCGAGGGTCTCGAGGAATGTTTCACGATCAATCGTCTGGGATTGCCGCCGTCGTTGCATCGTTGTCTGGCGACGACCAACATCGTCGAGAGCCCGAACGCGGGCGTGCGCCGGAGGACGCGCCGCCTGACGCGCTGGAAGGATGCTTCGATGGTGCGCCGTTGGGCGGCGGCGGCATTCCTGGATACCGAGAAAAACTTCCACAAGATCATGGGCTATAAGGATCTCTGGATGCTCGATGCCGTCCTCAATCCAACCGACTCCGCCCACCAAAACGCCGCCTAGGACAATGCCCCTCTACACCGCCGCCTCTCAACCCTCAACTACGACTGGGACACTCTCCTCCCAGAATTCGAATTGGTACAGACTTACTACGGCGAAGTCCGGAATCTCGTCAACGACGTTTTCTAATCGGACTCGGTCGTTATGTTCCAATTCGTAGCGGTTGTCGGGATTATGAGGTAGCTTTGCGGCGAGGGCATAGTAACCGAATTGATACAGTTTGCTTAGATAATAGTCCCGCTCACGAATTGGAAGTTCGGGGTAAGTCCGAATGTACGCCGCACAGCTCACCGGCTGCAGCGTCAAGGCGGGGACGAGCTGATCGAAGGGATCGAACTCAGCTCCTGTAATGTAATCTCGGGTAGCCCTTTTCAGATCTTGACGAGAAACGAGCTCAAGTTGCCCAAGCAGATCGGAATAATTGAAGTCCCTGAAGGTGTGAACCTGTTGGTATAGGTTGCGAAACATGTGGCCTGTACTGTTTTAACCGATTCGCCGCGAGAGTGCGATTGCGTTCTCGGGCTTGACGTCGCGGTGGTGGATGCCTGCACTCATGGGCGGATTCGAGTCCTTTGGCGATTTACTTAGCGATCTCTATATCTTCGTCGAGTTTTAGAAGTCCCTTGGTGATCTTTGTATCGCGAGGCTGACCCTCGATCAACTCCGTTCCGACGAACGAACTATGAAATTGTCCCGAGCTCAGTTGGGGGATAAAGGGGCGGCGGTTCTCAAGCTTGGTTCTCTGGGAGAATCGAGCAAATCTTTAACCACAAAGGAGAACCGCCGTGAAGAAACCGTATCACATTCTTGATTCCGCCAAGCAGCAGCGGCTGAGGCCCGAGGAGCTCACGCGTCTGCTCAGCCAAAACGCGCAGCTCATGCTGCCCCTCGTCGAACTCATCGAACAATGCCAGGGAGCCGTCGACGAGGTCATCGACGTCACCGGCCGCGCCGCCATCCAAGCCGTGCTCGAACTCTCTGCCCAGCAGGTCACCGGAGGCGAACTCGCCCAACCCGGCAAGAAGCGCGACGGCGACGTGCTGCGCTGGGGACGGCAATCGGGCCGCGTGAATCTAAGCGATCGCAAGCTGCGGGTGGCCAAGCCGCGCTTGCGCAAACGCTCCGGCGGCGAGGTCAAAGTGCCCGCCTACGAATCCCTGCAAGACGACGAGCGGCTAGGCTCGCGCATGCTGGATATCTTGATGAAAGGCGTCTCGACGCGTCAGTATGCGGGAGTAATCGGCGAAATGGCCGACACCGTCGGCGTGTCTAAATCGGCGATAAGTCGCGACACCATCGAGGCTGCGGAAAAGAAAATCGACGAACTATTCGCGCGCCGTTTCGATGACGTGGACTTGCTGGTGATCTACGTGGACGGCCTGATTTTCTCGGGACACACGGTTTTAGCGGCCGTGGGGGTGGACGCGGAAGGGAACAAGCACGTACTGGGCTTGCAACACGCGGCGACGGAGAACGCGGCGGCGGCCGAGGACCTGTTGACAGGCTTGGTCGAGCGTGGAGTCTCGCCCGCGAAAAAGAGGCTTTTTGTACTCGATGGATCGAAGGCTTTACGCGCGGCAGTGCACAAAATCTTTGGTGACGCCCCGGTGCAGCGTTGTCGCGCCCACAAGCTGCGCAACGTTCTCGACAGGCTGCCGAAGGCCGAACAGGATCAGGCCAAAGCGGCAATCCGCGCGGCCTGGCGGCTCGAAGCCAAGGACGGTCAAGCGCGGCTCAAGAAGCTGGCCGAATGGTACGCGGGCGACTGGCCCGAGGCGGCGGCGAGTTTGCGCGAGGGTCTCGAGGAGTGTTTCACGATCAATCGCCTGGGATTGCCGCCGTCGTTGCATCGTTGTCTGGCGACGACCAACATCGTCGAGAGTCCGAACGCCGGCGTGCGGCGGAGGACACGTCGCGTGACGCGCTGGAAGGATGCTTCGATGGTGCGCCGTTGGGCGGCGGCGGCATTCCTTGATACCGAGAAAAACTTCCGCAAGATCATGGGCTATAAGGATCTCTGGATGCTCGAAGCCGTCCTCAATCCAACCGACTCCGCCGAACCGAAAGTCGCCTAGTACAATGCCCCTCTACACCGCCGCCTCTCAACCCTCAACTACGACTGGGACTAGCTCTGAGCTATTGTCTACCTCGTCGATTTGGAGCACAGCAAAGATGTTGGGATGGTTCTGTCCCGCCTCAGTTGGAAATGGAAGAAAGCGTTCGGCCGTTAAGATAACGGAGCGAACGAATGAAGAAGCAACGCAGGAACTATAGCGCGCAGGAAAAGGTCGCGATCTTGAAGCGGCATGTGGTCGAGAAAGTGCCGATCTCGGAGCTGTGTGAGCAGCTCGGTCTCCAACCGAACGTCTTCTACCGCCGGCAGAAGGAATTCTTCGAGAACGGAGCCGCCGCCGTCCGGCCCGCGAGC
>CBDBHI010000004.1:0-185469 GCA_965205595.1 Bryobacterales bacterium
GAGCGTGTCGCCGTCGACCTCGATCTCGCCTGCGGTTGTGCGGCCTTCATAGAATGCTGACAGCGCTACAACGTTGCTTCTCGAAACAGCGTTTCCGTCGACGGTGTATTTATAGAGTCCCGCGCCGACCGGCTGCTGGCTCATCACCTCTTCGGCTGTCATATCGCTTATTGACTTGGTCAACTTGGGGCGGTCCGCGCCGGCGAGAATAATCAATTCGTGCGTCGCCGTGTACATGTGATACTCACGAGCGTGCGGCTGATCTTCGTCCTTAGTGATATTTTTGATGTCGTTCACCTGCCAAAGACCGAGCATTTGATCGTTTAGCGAGGGTGCCTCGCTGATCGCTTCCGCCGTTGGGGCGGAGCCGCAGGCGGACAGCAATACGATGGTTGTTGCGCAGAGCACGAGGTGTTTCATCATGACCCCAATAAGGTACTACGTTCGCCGCGTTTCTTGCTCCCGATAGCGGGGCTATAATCGAGTGTTTCCCGGCCATCCCTGAATGCCTCCCCGCTCGTCTAGAACTCCGCTGATGCAGCAGTATCACGCGGCGAAACAACAGTACCCAGAGTGTTTGCTGTTCTTTCGGCTGGGCGATTTTTATGAGCTTTTTTTCGACGACGCGATCGTTGCCTCGCGTGATCTAGAGATTACGCTCACGTCGCGCAACAAGGAGAAAGGCGAGGCCGTGCCGATGTGCGGCGTTCCGGCGCACGCCGCCGACAACTACCTCGCGAAGCTGCTCGAAAAGGGTCACCGCGTCGCAATCTGCGATCAAGTCGAAGACGCCAAAAATGCGAAGGGCTTGGTCAAGCGCGAGGTCGTTCGCGTCCTCTCAGCAGGAACTACGAGCGACCCCAACCTGCTCAAGTCCGGCGAAAATAACTATCTCGCGGCTGTCCGCGAACGCAACGGCCGAAGTGGTCTGGCCTATCTCGACGTATCAACCGGCGAGTTTCACATGACCGAGCTGGCGACCGAGCAGATTGCCGAAACACTGCTCACCCTCGGCGTCAAAGAAGTGCTGACCGCCTCAGCCGGACCGTTATTCGAGTCGCCCGCCGGACAGACAGCAAACGCGGCCGGTTATCTCAATACGGAACTCGACGGCTGGGTTTTCGACTTCGAGTATGCCGAGCGCGTACTGATGGAGTTCTATCATCTCCACTCCCTCGACGGCTTAGGCGCAACTGGTCACAATGACGCGGTGTCCGCCGCTGGGGCGTTGGTTCACTACCTAAAAGACACGCAGCGCTCGGCGCTCGAACACCTGGAACGCCCCGGCTACTTCGAGCAGACCGACTGGATGATGTTGGATTCCGTAACAATCCGCCATCTCGAACTGGTCGAGCCCATGTTTGACGGGCCAAAGAAGTCAACGCTACTGCACGTGCTCAACCGCACGTCGACCCCAATGGGAGCGCGGCTGCTCCGCAAGTGGGTCGTGAAGCCGTCTGTCAAACAAGCCAAAATCGAGCTAAGGCACGAGGCCGTCGGCGAGCTTCTTGGCGCAACGATTGCACGCACCGAGTTGGTCCGTGAACTCGATCAAGTGCTTGACGTCGAACGCTTGCTGGCCAGAGTGACGGGTCCGTCGGCGGCGCCGCGAGATGTGATCGGGCTTGGCAGCTCGCTCAATTGCCTGCCGGTGTTGAGGGGGCTTACAAGTCAATTCCAGTGCGAACGCATGCGCGCCCTACTTGAGGGCATGGACGAGTTGGCCGATGTTCGCGAGCAGATAAAGACGACGATCGCCGAGTTCCCGCCGGTGGCGATCAGCGATGGGGGTGTCGTGGCAGCGGGCTTCGATAGCGCCCTCGACGAACTCCGAGCCATTCAGTCGAATAGCCGTGGCGTAATCGCTCAGATGGAGCAACGCGAGCGCGAGCAAACCGGAATCGACTCGTTGAAAGTTCGCTTCAACAACGTCTTCGGCTTCTACATCGAAGTGTCACGAGCGAACTCCGCAAAGGTTCCCGAGCACTACGACCGCAAGCAAACACTAGTGAACGCCGAGCGTTTCACCACCCCGGAGCTCAAAGAGTGGGAGACCAAAGTTCTTGAGGCCGAGGAGCGTATTCTCGCAATCGAGCGGCGAATTTTCGCTGAGATTTGCCAAGCGATTGCGGCCCAAGCGAAGCGCATTAAAACTACAGCCGGAGCGATCGGCGAGCTTGACGTGCTGTGCGGGCTCGCGCAGATCGCCGCTGAATACGACTACGTTCGGCCACAATTTAGCGCGTCGGGAGAGATCCAGATCGCGGCCGGCCGCCACCCTGTTGTCGAGCGGCTATCGGAAGAAGAGACCGGCGAGCGCTTCATTCCGAATGACATTTTTTTGAACAGTACCGACCACCTGCTCGCGATCATTACCGGCCCCAACATGGGCGGCAAGTCGACGTACTTGAGACAAACCGCGCTGGTCTCGATCATGGCGCAGTTGGGCTCTTTCGTCCCGGCCACGAAAGCGATCCTGCCGATCGTCGACCGCATCTTTACTCGCATCGGCGCCAGCGATAATTTGGCCGCGGGCCGCTCAACGTTCATGGTTGAAATGACCGAGACCTCGCAGATTCTCAACACGGCGACGGAAAATAGCCTGATTTTGTTGGATGAGGTTGGCCGTGGAACCTCGACCTACGATGGACTTTCGATCGCCTGGGCCGTCGTCGAATACATTCACGCGAAAGTCGGTGCGAAGACGTTGTTCGCGACGCACTATCACGAGCTAACAGAACTCGCCAATGCGTTCGCGGGCGTGTTTAATCTGCATGTTTCGGTGCGCCAGTCCGGAGAGAAACTGATTTTCCTGAGGCGCGTCGAGCCGGGCAATGCCGATCGCAGTTATGGAATCGAAGTGGCCCGGCTGGCCGGCCTGCCGCAGTCGGTGATTGAGCGCGCCAACGAGATACTAGCCATCCACGAACGTAGCGAGACCGCCGTTAGCGCCGAGCTATCGCCGCTGCCGACCAGCCGCATTGAGCAGCAAAGCATCTTTGACCCCTCACTTGAGGGTATCGGCGAGGAACTCAAAAATCTCAACGTCGACGACATTCGGCCGATCGAAGCGCTCACTTTGCTGCACGACTGGAAAGAACGGCTCAAGGATTAGGCCAGGTGGGCCACGACTTTAAAACGCTCGATGCCGCCAGCTACGACTCCGTGGCCGGCGCATTCAATGAGCTCAGCGAAAAGTACTCGCGTCCGTTCGCCGACGCTTTGGTTGACTTCGTAAATATTCCGGGTGGGTCGCGCGTGCTCGACTTGGGGTGCGGCGCAGGCGTGCTCGGCCAGGCCGTGAAACGAGCCGACTCCGGCAATTGGCTGGCAAGCAGCGATTTGTCGCGCTCCATGCTGCGGCAAGCCCGCGCATCGGGGGCGTCGACGTTGATCCAGGCGGATGCCGAGTCACTCGGGTTCCGAGCGAACTCGCTGGATGCCGTCGTGTCGCTTTTCCTCATCCGTCACTTGCCCGATCCGCTCCGTGCTCTACGAGCAATTAGGGAGATCCTGTCGCCCGGCGGAACCCTAGCATTGGGCTTGGGCGGGGGCCCTTTGCGTTTGAGTTGGGCCGGCGTCACCGACGCGGCCAGGCGACTGGGAGCGATGGCCGCTAGCGCGGGGGCAACCAGGCTCGAAGCGCCGTCGATGCTGATTTCTCTAATGAACGAGCTGGGCGTACCTCGCATTGACCGCGACCACGTAGACGGAAACGCTTTTACGACTCGGCAGATCGTGGCGCTTGTGTCGGAAGCGGGATTCGTTCAAGTCCGATCCCACTTCGAGGGACGAGACAATTTGATCGAAACCCCAGAGGAGTTTTGGGAGTTGCAAACTACCTTCTCGACTCACGTCCGCAAGCGCTTACTTGTTTGCGGCCAGGAACTGTGCAGGCGACTACAGGACGAGTTCTTTAAGCGCTGCGACCGCTCGAAAGTTCAGTTGCGCTATCCCTGCGGAGTACTGATGATCCGCGCGAAGCGGTAACCCGAAACTTGAATTTTCAAGCTGCGAGGTGCGGTCGTCTCCGCGAAGTGGGAAGAAGAACTTTCGGGCCGGGACTGGCACAGGCGATCTCGCAATCTCTCCACCTTGACGAACCCTCGTGCTGCCTGTCCCATTCCAAGCAGATGACCTAGCGAGTTTCTCCCAAGAATGATCCGGCCCGCGCCGGTGGCCGCGCTAACCGGCGAGTTCTTCCGATCGCTGCGCCGCAGCCTCCACCGCGTCCATTAGGGCGGCGCGCACTCCGTGCAATTCCAATTGATGCAGACCGGCAATCGTAGTGCCCGCCGGCGTCGTGACCTGATCTTTAAGGACGGCCGGGTGCCCCCCCTTCTCTAGAATCAACTTCGACGCGCCGTGGAAAGTTTGGGCGGCAAGCGCCTGCGCAATTGCGGGTTGCAGCCCTCGGTTGACCCCACCCGCGGCCAGCGCCTCAATCAGTAGACACACATAGGCGGGCCCGCTTCCTGACAGCGCTGTCACTGCGTGCATCTGCGGCTCGGCAACTTTCACGACGGTGCCAACCGCCGCAAAAATTGATTCGGCTACCGCCATTTGCTCGACACTCACTTGCTCATTCGCGCAGAGGGCCGTCGCACTTTCGCCGACAACCATCGCCAAATTAGGCATGGCACGGATGATCGGGCGATCCGCGTCAAGTTCCGATTCGATATCGTCGATCGCCACACCCGCCGCCACCGATACCAACGCGGTATCGGGCTTAAGCGAGGTGCCGAGCTGAGAGACGACCGAAGCCACGATGTATGGTTTAACCGCAACGACGACTAAGTCGGCCCCAGCCGCGACCTCGTCAACGGAGCCGCTCGAAAAGCGCTCCCCCAGAGCCTCCGATAGCTCCTCGATCCGAGGGGCGGAAGCGTCGGCGGCGATCACTCGCTCGACCGCGCCTGCCGCTAAGACGCCTTCAGCCAGAGCCCCGCCGAGATTGCCGACGCCGATGATGCCTAACGTAATGCCCGAAGCCATCCGCCCATTGTATCGACGCGTCGCTTTACTGCGGCTAGCGCGTTGAGCGAAAATCCGAGTCACTATGTCGCTTGCTCGTCGAAGTTTTCTTGGTGCACTATCGGCCGCGGGATCACTGCAGGCTGCCGCTCTGCCGCCCAGGCCTCAAGCCGACTCTCTCGAAGCCGATCTGCTCGAGGCGATTGACGAAATCCCTCTAGTTAACACGCATGAGCACATCACGCCCGAAGACGAACGCACATCGTCGAACGTTGATTTCTTTACGCTGGCCGGGCACTACGCGATCAACGACGTAATCTCGGCCGGGCTTCGAGGCGATGACCTCAAGCTCGTGCGCGACCCAAACGCACCGACACGACGCCGTTGGGAAGCATTCGAGCCCTATTGGAAGGCGGTGCGGCTAACAGGATACGGTCAAGTGTTGCGTATCGCGATTCGCGACATATATGATTCTGAGGAGATATCCGCCAATACCCTCGACAGCATCAACGACCGCATCGAAGCCAGGAACAAGCCGGGACTCTACGACGAAATTCTGAGCCACCGATCGAACATCGAATACTCCGTTCTCGACGACTATTGGAACCCCGCGCCTGTCGCGCCCGACCCCAGGTTTTTCGCTCTTGCCCGCAAGTTTGATCGCTTCATCACGCCCCAATCTTCCGAAGACATCAAGAAGTTGGAAGCACTCACCGACGTGTCAATCACGTCCCTCGCCGGTTTAAAACGCGCGATTGAACGCAGTTTCGAACAAAGCCTCGCGGCCGGCATGGTCACGGTGAAGTCCACCCTCGCCTACAATCGCGAGATTCACTACGCCGAGGTTCCGGCAAGCGCGGCAGAGGCGGGCTTCGCCGATCTAATCAAAGACAGAAGGATGATTCCACAAGGTTTCAGGGCGCGAACCGAGCGACCCTACCGCGAACTCGAAGACCACATGTTTCACCACTTAATTGGGCTTGCGGATGCGAACGATATTCCAGTGCAGATCCACACCGGCTTGCACGCGGGCAACGGCAACTTTATCGAAAATTCAAAGCCGACGCATCTGACGAATCTTTTCTTCCTGTACCCACAAGTCAAGTTCGACCTCTTTCACGTCAGCTATCCCTACCAAGGCGAGGCGTCGGCAATTGCGAAGGTGTTTCCGAACGTATCCATCGACTTTTGCTGGACGCATATCATCTCGGGAAGCGCCGCTCGCGGGACGCTCCACGAGATGCTTGAGATGCTGCCGGCAAATAAGATTTTCGGGTTCGGCGGAGACTACCGCTTCCCCGAGCTGACCTATGCTCACGCGAAAATTGCTCGCGCCAACGTTGCCAAAGTCTTGAGCGAGAAAGTCGAGGCCAATTTCTGCAACGACACCGAGGCACTCGAACTCGCCCGCATGTTGCTGCACGACAACCCCGATCAAATGTTCGGATGGAGACGCCGCTCGCAAGGAATTTAGCTCCTCGAAAGACGCTATTCCCCGCGGCGCATGAACACGTTCTGTTCGTTGACCGTGTAGTCGGCGGGAACCTCGAATAAGCTGGGCAATGGTTCGACGAGCTGTAAGTTCCTTAGCTCATACGTGGTTTCGCCCGAGCGCGGATCGCTACGCTTCGTCATGACTTCGAGCTGGAGTTCTTCGGAATACCAGCGCTCGGAGACCATCTCGATGGGCTGCTCGTTTCCGATCGTCCCAGCGGGAATGGTTACCGTCTCCCGCGTCCCGGTTGCTTCAACACCGGCAACGAGCCGGTTGCCGAGCGATTCTTCCGTTCCGCTGGAGCCTTTCTGGCCGGCGGCGGCGTGGAGACCGGCAATGGTGGAAATGTTTTGGGTCCAATTGGCCTCGTTGCTGACCTCGCTCTCTTCAATCGAGGTTGAGTGTGCGGCGCTGCCCTCGCTGCTGCGTTTGACGATTCGCACAGTGCGTCGAACTACTTTTGGGCCGACGGATTTGGCCGTCGCGCCACGCTCGCCGCCGAGATGCGGCATCGAGATTTTCTCCGCGGTTTTCGAGTCCGGATGCAAAATGTACTGCACGCTAGCGACCGGGTCGTGAATGAAGATGACGCTCTTCGCGCCGCCGGTGGCCCACGGTCCGATACCGCCAATTTGATCCTCGCGCCGCGTGCGGCCTTCGCTGTCGCGATAAAGCTTGGTCGAGTTTTCCCGGCGAATCGCGTTGCCATCCGCCAATTTCTGAACCATCTCGGAAACGCCTTCGGCGCTGTAGGGTGCGCCCTTGACGACTCTACCCGAGATATACATGGCCGGGCCCATCATCTTGAGGTGGTGGTCGCCGATGGTCCGCGCCGCATGTATGCCGGACCCGTGTTCACCCGAGACCTTCATGCGGATGACTTGGCGGTGCTCCTGCGCCTTGACCGAAACGCCAAGTATCGCGACGACCGAGATTGCTAGTACGAATTTCTTCATTGTGAAAATACTCCTTGTTTAATTGGTAGGCGCCCTGGGGAAAGAGCGTGTAGGGAGAAATCGAATGGCGTGGGCGGTTCCGTCATTGCCCAATAAGATATCGGCCTCGACTCGTCGTGCTGGTGCGTCCGACGACATTGGAAATCCAAAAAGTAAGGGCGCGTCGCCCGGCAGGTTGACCCGCATGATGCGGCCGCCGCTCGATGGCTCCCATAGACGCGATGCGGGAATCGGCGTGAATGGTTGTACGCCGTAGATCTCATTTGCGCTTGCGACAGTTGTTTGAGGCGCCCCAGGGCCGCCGACTGTTAGTACGGCCCAGAGCGACAGAGCTGCCGCCACCGTCCAGCCGGCTATCGCCCACGGCGTGCTCGAACGGCGCGGCGCGGCACACAGCTCGCGCAATAAATTCGCTCGAATTTCCGCCGGCGCCCGCAGCGCCGCGTCTTCTTGCGCGGCCGCTCTTAGTAGGTCACTGAGTGTCCCTTGTGTCTCGCCGACCTGTCGGCACTCAATACATTCATCTAAATGGCGCTTCGCCATTGCTGCGGTACGGGCGTCGATCAGTTCGGCGCGCTCAAGAGCCGGCGCAAGCAATTCGAATTCTCGACACGTCATAGGCGCACTCTCGGTTGCTCGCGTTGCAACGCCGAAGCCAACTTTCTGGCCAGCAGTGCACGCGCTCGATGCAGGCGTGAGCGAACCGTTCCGATTGGTGTTTCGAGCGCCACCGCGGCTTCCGCGTAGCTCATTCCCTGAAACTCGCAGAGCACGACGACTTCGCGATACTCGCCAGGCAAAGCCAGCACGGCCTCGCGAATTTCACCGCCACGCAGCTCCGCAACATCTTCGCGGTCCGCAGCCAAACCGTCTGCTTCGGCGGGGTCAAGTTCAACGTAACGACGCTCATGCCGTAGCCGATTTCGCACCTGATTCTTTGCAACTCCAAACAGAAATGACACCAGCGAGCCGCGCTCCGGCTGATACGAGCGAGGGTTCCGAAGCAGCGCCAGAAACACTTCCTGCGTCACGTCCTGTGCCACTGATGGGTCGCCGGTCATCTGCATTGCAAAACGGTAGATGCGGCCCTGGAATCGATCATAGATCGCGCCCAGGGCCTGTTCATCCCCAGAGGCCAAGCGCTTCACCCACGCAAACTCATCCGGCATTTGGCAATTTGATACGGACCACAGTTGCCGCCGTTTGGGTTCGACGCATGGCTTGCGCTTCTGTTTGTAATTAGCGCGGACGCGCGAGAAAGTTCCAATTTCTTTCCAGACCGATCGAGCGACGGACCGGACAACAACTGCCACCCGTCAGGCCGTGAGAAATTCCGGTTAGGTCTGCAACCGCGCCCGGCGAAGCCGCAGGCTGTTGCTCACCACCGACACGCTAGACAGAGCCATGGCACCCGAGGCCAGCACGGGTGATAGCAACAATCCGCTCCAGGGATACAGTAGTCCCGCCGCGATCGGAATTCCCACAACGTTGTAGGCGAACGCCCAGAAAAGATTCTGGCGAATCGTTCGCATGGTCGCTCGCGACAATTCGAGGGCCCTCGCAACATCGCTCGTGTCGTTGCGAACAAGGATCATGTCGGCTGCTTCGATTGCGATGTCGGTGCCCGCTCCGATCGCAATTCCAACATCAGCCTGTGCCAGCGCCGGCGCATCGTTAATTCCGTCGCCGACCATGGCGACGGTTTGGCCCTTGCTCTGTAGCTCGCCAATACGAACGGCCTTCTGGTCGGGAAGAACCCCTGCGATGACGTTGACGATTCCCACTCGAGCCGCCACCGCCGAAGCGGTCGCTTGGTTGTCACCGCTAATCATCGAGGTCTCGACGCCGCACTCGTGAAGCGCCTGGATCGCATCCGCCGCATCGACTCGAACGCTATCGGCTAGGGCGATCGCGGCTACAGCCTGGCCATCCTTCGCCGCAAGAACAACTGTCTTCCCCTCATGCGAAAATTGATCGAGCGCCTTCGTCGCCACTTCGCAGTCGATCGCCTGGCTCGAAAGTAGTGGCGACTTGCCGACTAGCCATCGTCGCCCGCTCACGAGCGCCTGAACGCCTAATCCCGGCAGCGCTTCGAAGTCTTCAACTACAATCCGCTCGTCAGTGCCGGCGGCTACCAGTGCCGCCGCCAGCGGATGCTCCGAGCGCTTCTCTACCGCCGCCACGGCATCGAGGACTTGCGCGCGAGTTCCATCGCCAAAGAGCGCAACGTCCGTCACCTCGAACTGCCCAGTCGTCAAAGTGCCGGTCTTGTCAAACACAACCATATCGACATCGTGAGCAGCTTCAAGCGATGCGCCGTCTTTGATAAGAATTCCAAGGTCCGCGCCGCGCCCAATGCCGACCATGATGGCGGTAGGTGTCGCCAGGCCCATGGCACAAGGGCAAGCGATGATCAGCACGGCAACCGAGTTCACGATCGCCATTCGGAGCGCCGCGTCACCCTCGCCAACGGCGTACCAAACCACGAACGTTACTACCGCCGTCACTAGAACGGTTGGCACAAAATAAGAGGCGATTCGATCCGCCAAGCGAGCAATCGGCGCCTTCGACCCCTGCGCTCGCTCGACGAACGCGATGACCTTCGCAAGCGCTGTTTCCTGTCCAACGCCTTCAGCGCGAAACGTAAGTGAGCCGGTGCCGTTAAGTGTGCCCGCGAACACGCGGTCGCCGGGCTGTTTGTCGACGGGCACGCTCTCTCCGGTTAAAGCGGCCTCCGTTACCGCGCTTCGGCCCTCAAGAACCGTCCCGTCTACAGGAAAACCCTCGCCGGGCCGAACAATAACTTCATCACCAGCCACGACCGCTTCAGCCGGAATCTCTATCTCGTCGCCGGCACGCACGACTCGCGCCGTAGCGCTCTGCAGTGCCATCAGCTTGCGGATCGCACCTGAGGTCCGGCTCCGCGCGCGAGATTCGAATACGCGGCCAAGCAGGATTAGTGTGATGATCGCGGCGGCAGTTTCGTAGTAGACAGGCGCCTGCGATTGTCCGCTCACCCACTCCGGACGCACCGTGGCTACGAAACTATAAGCGAACGCCGCGCCCGTGCCTACCGCCACCAGCGTGTTCATATCCGCCCGAAAATGCCAAACGCCGGCCCAAGCTGAACGGTAGAACGATCCGCCGCCATAGACCATCACCGGAACAGTCAGGGCCAATTGAACCCAGCGGCTGCCGGGAAAATCCAAAAGCCCGTGCGACATCGCAATCACAAGCAGCGGAACAGTAAAAACCGCTGAGACTTGCAACCGTCTCAGCAAACGTGCAGTTTCCGCGTCTGAGCTATCAAGCGCAGGCTGCTCGCCGCGCACGCGCGCTTCGTAGCCGGCCGCCTCGACAGCCTCGATCAAAGCGGCAACATTCGTCAGCGTGTCATCGAACCGCACTTGCGCCGCCCGAGTCGCCAAGTTGACGTCGCAACGTTCAACCCCGGCAAGCGACGAAACGGATTTCTCGATCGCCGCGACACAGCCGGCGCAGGTCATGCCCATAATCGCGAGATCAGCGCGCGCCAAAGTACTATTCAGTGCAGGCGCCGCCCCTGCGATCGAAACCAGGCCGTTTGCGACGCCCTCATGGGAAGGCCCCACTTGGTAGCCCGCGTCTCGCACCGCCTGCCGAAGCTCCTCCGCTATCGCTGACTCGGCCGAGAACTCAACATCCGCGATGCCCGACGCCAAGTCGACTCGCACATCGAAAACCCCGGCGACCGACTCGAGACCCGCAGTCACTCGCCCAACGCATCCCTGGCACGTCATGCCCTCAACGGGCAAGCGAACGCGCTCGGTATCGGAAGACGCCGGCATCAACGCCCTCGTCGATTCGGAGGGTGCAGCTTGTTGGCGTCGAGTGATTCGATTAGGCCACAGATCTCTCCGTCGCTCTCACCCTCGCGCTGCCAACTCTCGACAGTCTTGCGAAGCTCGCGCCGATAGCGCTTGAGCTGGGCGAGCTTGCGATCAAGGGCCTCAAGTCGCTCAGCGGCCAACCGCCGCACCTCGGTGCACGGTCGCCTTCCTTGGCTCGCTTCGTCAATGATTCGAGCGATCTCATCCAGCGAAAAGCCAATCGCCTGCGACTTCGAAATAAAATCCAGCCGATTAAAGATCGACGAATCGTAGTAGCGATACCCCGAAGCTGTCCTGCCCGCCGGGCTCACTAGTCCCCGCGTTTCGTAAAAACGCAGCGTTTCGACGGCGACTTCGCCCTGCCGCGCGACTTGCCCAATCTTGAGTTGCATATGAGATTTCCGGACCCTCTAGCCCTATTGTAAACCCTATAGTCGAGTGTAGAGTCAAGGGTTTGATCGTGCCGGCTGAATATTCACAAGATCGGACCGCGACGGGAGACTCACAGGCACCACCAAGAGGTGCTTAACAGCCCTAGTTTGTGGGTGTTAACTACAGCGTGAAAAAACATCTAAACGGTCGTAGTTGCGCTGGACATGCGTGGTCGAACGTGGTAGAACAGACTCTTACGCAACGCTTATGCGATGGTATTACGCTCATAGTCAACGGCCCCGATTTATGGGCTAATATTCTCGAACGAGTGGCGTAGCCTGCAATTAGTCATTACCGACTGACTCCCACTCGGAGAAGAGTGGGATTTTTCTTTTTTGGTACGAAAGTTTGAAGGTGGGAAATGATTGTTTCAATGAAGCCCGGGGCAACGAAAGAACAAGTCGATGGAGTCTGTAGCCGCGTCAAGGAAATGGGCTTTCAGGTGCGCTCGATCCAAGGCGACGAACGGGTTGTTATCGCCGCGGTCGGCGTCGAGGATGTCACCCACGCGATCGAAGCTATGGGCTCGGCCGAGGGTGTTGAGAGTGCAGTTCCGATTTCCGCTCCCTACAAGCTCGTTAGCAAAGAGGTTAGAAAAGAACGCACCGTGGTGGCAGCTGGCGAGGCCACCATCGGCGGATCAGAGTTCGCCGTGATCGCCGGACCGTGCTCGGTCGAGACCGAAGAGCAAATTAACGAATCTGCGAAAGCCGTTGCCGCGTCGGGAGCGAAGTTCCTTCGCGGTGGCGCATACAAGCCGCGCTCGAGCCCTTACAGCTTCCAGGGTCTCGAGGAAGAGGGCCTCAAGCTGCTCAGAAGTGCGGCCGATGCGCACGGGCTCAAGGCGGTCACTGAAATCATGACGGTCTCGAATGTGGATCTGGTCGCCAAATATACCGACGTCATGCAGATCGGCGCTCGGAATGTGCAGAATTATCCGCTGCTGAAGGCGATCGGCGCCTCGACCAGTTGCGCGGTGCTACTCAAGCGTGGCCTCAGTACCACAATCGAGGAGCTTTTACTTTCGGCCGAGTACATCCTCTCGCACGGCAATCCAAACGTTGTGTTGTGCGAGCGCGGCATCCGGACTTTTGAGACCGCGACGCGCAACACGCTCGACATTAACGCAGTGCCGGTTCTCAACAAGTTGACGCACCTCCCGGTCATTCTCGATCCCGCCCATGCCACCGGCAAGCGTGACCTCATCGCGCCTTTGACGCGAGCCGCAGTCGCGGTTGGCGCCGACGGAATGATGGTTGAGATTCACCCCAACCCTCCGAAAGCCTGGAGCGACGGCGCTCAGTCACTAACGTTCCCGCAGTTTGCGGAAATTATGAGTGACCTCGCACCGTACATTGAGTTGTGGAAAGCCCGCCGCGCGAATTTGGTTGCCGCATAGCGACCCAAATCCGTCTACGCCCCCGTAAGTCGGCGACAAACGCTGACATGCGGATCGGGACCCAGCTTGACCACTCGCCCTCGCGTGTCGGACTCTGTTGAGAGTGAGCGATACAACGTCAACACCGAACTCCGGCAGCCTCCTGAAGTCCGAGGGCGGCATCGTTGCGCGCGTTCCCCAATGCAAGCTCGGGATCGGTTCGATGATCCTAAAAGCCGATGACGCCGCGCTGATCGACGGAGTCGTGGCTCAGCCATTCCCGCTCTGGCCGGACGACCGCGGATACTTTCTAGAAGTCGCGCGAATTCAGCAGGGCCTACCAGCGGACTTCCCGATCGAATCCACTCAAGTTTCCGCGGCGCTAAGCTACCCGGACACCATCAAAGCGTTCCACTACCACATGCACCAGACCGATCTTTGGGTGCCCGCAAAAGGGATGTTCCAAGTCGCGCTCGCTGACCTTCGTGAAGGCTCTTCGACGTTTGGAGCACGGAATACCTTCTATCTGGGCAACCTGCGCCCGTGGCAATTGCTGATTCCCCCAGGCGTGGCCCATGGCTACAAGGTGATCGGCAGCGAGCCCGGGATGCTGATCTACATTACGAATAAGCATTACGATCCCGCGGACGAAGGCCGAATTGCTTACAACGACCCAGGCATCGCCTACGACTGGGAGACCCAACACAAGTGAAATATCTCGTAACGGGAGGGGCCGGGTTCATCGGCTCAGCATTTGTGCGCTTGACGCTCAACACAGTCAACGACGCTGAAATATTGATGCTCGATGCCTTAACCTACGCGGGCAATCTCGAGAATCTTGCTTCGGTCGCGAACAACCCCAGCTACCGATTTGAACGCGTCGACATTCGCGACAACGATGCAGTTCAAAAAGCCTTCGATAGCTACCGCCCCGACATCGTTGTCCACTTCGCCGCTGAATCGCACGTCGACCGCAGCATCCTCAAACCGACCGATGCAATGGAAACCAATTTTATTGGAACGGGCGTGATGCTTGAGGCGGCTCGAAAGTTTTCACCCAAGCACTTTTTGCACGTTTCAACGGATGAAGTTTACGGCAGCATCGACTCACCGGCCGAGGCCGATGAAAGCTACCCGCTCGTCGCGTCGAGCCCATACTCATCCTCAAAAGCCGGCTCCGATTTGCTGGCGCTGTCGTACTTCACGACGTTCGGACTGCCCGTAACCGTGACCCGAGCGTCGAACAACTACGGCCCGTATCAGTTTCCAGAAAAGTTAATACCGCTAATGATCTCGAACGCCCTCGAAGATAAATCGCTGCCGATTTACGGGGATGGGCAGCAAGTCCGCGACTGGCTCTACGTTGACGATCATTGCCGCGCGATCCACGCCGCGATCGACCGCGGACGTCCCGGCGAAATCTACAACATTGGTGGCAATTGCGCCCTTCCAAATCTCGACGTAGTCAAGCGCTTACTGCTCGCAACGGGCAAACCGGAATCGCTCATGACGAGCGTCGCCGACCGCCCCGGCCACGATCGCCGCTACGCGCTAACCAGCGCAAAGATCGAGTCGGAAACGGGCTGGAAACCAGAAGTCGACTTCGACACCGGCCTGAGCCAAACGGTCGATTGGTATCGAGAAAATCACGCTTGGGTAGACAGCGTTCGCTCGGGTGAATATCAGGCCTACTACGACAAGAACTACGCGAAGCGTTGAGCGAATTCGATTGGATTGGTGCGCCTCTCGCCCTGAAGCTTCGCTCGCCGTGTGGGGAGAAATGCGGGCTAACGCTGCGCAATCACCTCGCTAGTGCGGTCAACGGACTGAATCGCATTCAGATGCAGCAGGCGATTGATCTTCCCCAATAGCTCGTCCCATTCAAATGGCTTGGCGATATAGTCGTCCGCTTTGGCTCGAAACGACTCCTCCACGTCACCCATTGTTGTTTTCGCGGTCAGCATGATAATCGGAATATCGGCCGTATCCTCGCGCTCTTTAAGAAGACGGCACAGCGATAGTCCGTCGATGCCGGGCATCATGATGTCGAGCAAAATCAAGTCGGGATGATGCGCCACCGCGGTCTCGTAACCATATTCCCCGTTCGGCTCTAAGAACACGTTGAAACCCTGTATATCCAACCGAAACGCGATCGGCTTAACGACATCTTCGTCGTCGTCAACGATCAGGATTTTGGTGCGCTCGTCCATCTCGTCCATGATCAACTTTCCTGGTCCCGCACACAGCTTAATTTTTGGATGTCGTCCGCAATCCTGCGCGCCGAGTCGATCGCGTACTCGGTGCTTTCTGTGAGATCGGCGCCGGCGCGGGCAAGGTGTAGCACGTCAACCAGACTGCGAGCTAAGCTTTCGACCTGACCTCGGAAACTATCTTCACCATCAGTCAGCCCATCATTCGAGTCGCTGGGCTGTTGCGTGTTGACTGGCGAGAAGTCCTTGCTGAGCGCCGGGCCAACGATTTCTCCCACGCGCTCGATGATGGTCTGTGCCCCCGCGGATTTAGGGAGATAGTCCACGGCCCCCATTTCGAGTGCTCGTTGTCGAAACTCGGGCGCGGAATTGCACGAAAAGAGAATGACTTTCGTGTCGAACCATGTGGGATGCGACTTCACTAGCCGCGTCAACTCGATTCCGTTGATTTCGGGCATCATGAAATCCGCCAGGATCAGGTCAACCTTCTCGCGCCGTAGCGTTTCCAAAGCGCCAACGCCGTTCTCGGACGACAGCACGGTGTATCCCGCGTCGCTCAGGCGGTATTTTATTGACGCCACCACATCGGGCTCGTCATCGACTACTAAGATTTTTTTGGCACTTACTTGTTCTCCATATTTTTCAGCGCAATATCAAGGGCAAAGTAAAACGCCGAGCCCTTTCCAAGTTCGGATTCAACCCATATGCGGCCACCGTGCAGCTCCACAAGCCGCTTGCAGATCGCCAGCCCGAGGCCGGTCCCCCCGACCTGCCGGCCCGGCCCAGTGCTGAGCTGAACGAAGGCGTCGAAGATACGCTCCAACTTATCGGCCGGAATTCCCGGCCCACTGTCTTGAACCTTCAAGACTGCTTCACCCGCGGATACGCGGGTGGTGACTTCGACCCAGCCATTGCTGCTGTAGCGAATGGCGTTGCCGAGAAGATTGACGAGCACCTGACTGATTCGATCGGGGTCGAACGGGACCTGCGGCAGGTCCGACTGCAGCGACGACTCGAGACGGCAGTTGAGCGCGTTTGCCGCGAGCTGCTGTTGGCGGACTACGTCGTGTACCAGCGCATTGAGATCGGCAGCTTCGACGTTCAGCCTGAACTCGCCGCGTTCGAGTTTCGAAAAGTCCAACGTGTCGTTAATGAGCCTGTGCAGCCTGTCGACGTTACGCTTGGCCAACAATAGGAAGTTTTCCTGGTTTTCGTTCAACGGACCGCAGGTGCCGTCAACAACAATTCCCAATCCCTCTTTGATTGCGGCTAGAGAGGTTCGAAGCTCGTGCGACACCATTGAGAGAAATTCTGACTTCACTGCCGCAGCCTTTCCCAGCGCCTCGGTCATTCTTTTTTGTTCGGTGATGTCGCGAGCGACGGCTACGAATCGCGATACCTTGCCGGCCTCGTCGCTGATCGGCGACACGGTGAGCTGCACGGCGAGCGTCGCACCTCGCTTGCTTTGAATCTTGGTGGCGCCGCTAAATGTGCGACCGGCCGACAGCGTCCGCAGCATTTCACGAAACATGGGCCGCGAGTCGGTGGTCTGAAACAGCGACACCGTCAGGCCCACTACGTCGTCAGAAGAATACTTTGTAACGCTGGATTGACATAGCGAATCGAACCGCGAATATCGGTGATCAAGACCATCTCGCCGATCGCCGCAAGCGCCGCGGCTAGGCTTTGTTGCTCTTGCTGAATGCGCCGCTGTTCGGTTAAGTCGACGCCAATGCCGATCAGCCCGGTGACGTTGCCGTCGGAGTCGATCACCGGAGCTTTGTTGAATAGGAACGATCGTGGCCGGCCGGCGACGGTGATGTCTTGCTCGAATGTAAGCCCACGGCGTTGGCTAGTGACTTCGCGATCCTGCGCTTCGAGCGCGTTCGCCAGATCAGCCGAAAAAAGGTCGTGGTCGGACTTTGCAACAATCTCGCGAACCGGCCTTTCTATGGCCTTACTGAAGGCCCGATTGACTGTGGCGTAGCGGTAGTCCGCATCTTTGAGAAAAGCGAGCCCAGGCAGATTGTCGAGCAGCGTCTGGACCTCGCGAATCTTCCGCGAATATGCCCCGGCAACCCTGACGTGTACGAGTCGATCAAGCTCGGCCGCTCGTTCGAACTCACGCCCAATCGCCTGCTCGGCCTCAAGGACGGAGTCAAATGATTCCGGACGCCCAGAGCCGGTCGCCGTAAGCAGGCACGGCAACGCGCCGCGCCAGAATTTCGCGAGCACCTCGGGGATTGGCTCCCTCGAAGAAGCAGCATCGCGAACCAGCGCCCGCAACGCGTCGAGTGACTGCTTCGAGCCGCTCCGAAAATAATCGTTGAGAGCCTGCTGGTACCCGTCGTCCACAGTCGGCGAATGCTGAGACGAATCCTGCTGCTGCTTCAGCGCCGACATGTGAGGACGAATCTTCGTCCTCTATATATCGGCCGTCTTGCCCTGTTTCGCGAGGGCATATCAGCGCTTGCTCAGGGGCTGTGAAATAAACAGAGCCGTAGGAAACCTTGCGGGCGCAACACGCTCCGCCCCTAAGCCGGTTTTCCCTGGCTGGCCAGACTGAATTTCTGGTGCCAAGTTGACTCCGCTCCGCCACCGAAACGCGCGACGTTGACGTCGAGCACATAAGGCTTGCCGTCGCGAATAGCTTTCCGTCCACGTTTGAACGCGGCATCGAGGTCCGCGCCGGAATTCACCTTTTCACCGGAGACGCCTTGCGAATCCGCCAACTTCACGAAATCGATATCGGGATCGCCAAGGTACATGCCGGTGTACTCGTCGTTGCCCGCCATGTTGCCCTTGTAGCGATGGTAGGCATGTCGAACCGTCTGGTAGTTGCGGTTGTTCCACACCACGGTCAGAACCGCCACTTCGTAGCGCGCTTGTGTCCAGAAGCCAGACGAGCTGTACATGACCGAGCCGTCGCCGATCGAGCAAATCACGTCGCGATCGGGCGCTGCAAGCTTCGCGCCCGTCGCGGCGCCAATACCCCAACCAAGCCCGAGGCCCGTATTGCTGAGCCACATCACTTCGTCGTCGCGATGGCCCATTCTTAAGTGGCCGTGTTTGCCGGTAAGATTCTCGCCAACCACAATGGAATGCTTGTCGATACCGCGCGCGAGCGCCGCTCCGAGCTCGTCGGAATGGATGGGCGAGCCGCCCGCGTTGGCCTTCGCGGCTGCGGCCGTCTTGCGTAGAACTTCCTGCGACATTGCGGCCAAGTTTGCCGCCCGCGGCTTAGCAATCTTCTCGCGCCGATCCGCGGTCGTCATCGACTCCACAGCGTCAATCAAGTCGCGCAGACCTTCGCGGACGTCGCATACCATCGCCTGATCTGTCGGATAATTTCTGCCAATGTTGCCGGTGTTCATGCCCATTCGAATGAACTTCGCGTTAAGCGGCGCCTCGGGCGTTTGCGGCACAACACGTCCGCCGAAGTCCGGCGAGCCAACGCTGAGTATGACGTCCATGCCGCGCTTGGCGATATCTGAGTTCATCGAGAAACGGCCGGCATAGCTCGGGTGGTGCGACGGAAAGTTCCAATAGCCCTGTTGGATATACGAAACCGGCAAGCCCAGCGCCTCGGACAAGCGAATCAGGTCGTCCTGGGCGCCCGCTTTCCAAACCTCGTCGCCCGCCACTAGCATCGGATTGCTAGCCTCGACGAGCATCCGTGCCGCCGTCTCAACAGCGTCCTTCGAGGGGCGCGGCCGCGGGTTCACCATAAAGCGATCGCCAGGCAGAATTCCCTGCTCGACACCCTTTGCCTCAAGCGCATGGTGCGCCATAGCCAAATAAACGGGGCCGCCCGGAGGCATTGTCGCCGCCTTAAAGGCACGCCGAACCATCAGCGATAGCGAACGAGGTTCGCGCGCTTCCCAGGATATTTTCGTGAACTGTTGGTTGACGTCCTTCTGGTCATATCCCGGGCGCGGCGCAAGCGTACCCTCGTCGCTCCACATCTCGTTGTCATTCAGCCCGGCTGTCACGACCAGCGCCGAGCCATCACGCGCGGCGTTATACATCTGTCCTGCGGCCTGCGCGGTGCCGGCGATCACGTGAAGATTAAGAAATGACGGGTTGCCGCTCATGCGGTGGTAGCCGTCGGCAGTCGAGACGACGAGCCCCTCATGCAAACTCACAATGAGCTGCATGCCCTTCTGTCCGTGGAACGCATCAAAGAGGCCAACCTCAAATGAGCCGGGATTCGTGAAAAGGTATTTCACGCCCGCTGCCTTCATTTGGGCAACAACGGCGTCGCCGCCGCTGCCGTTCACTTTGCTGAGTCCCGACTCACCGCTTGAACCAACGGCTTCCGCCGCATCGAGCGGTTGAATAATCGACTCCGCGGCCGCGGCCGTCAAACCAAACGCAACAAGGCGCTCAAATAGGCCCCGCCGCGACAAATCTTGAGCAAGGTAGCTAGTAATCAGATCACGCATGGAGTTCTCCCGCTGTGAGTGTACGACATTGCGCGGACGAGACGAAATCGAGACGCCGGAATTCGCAAGCCGGCGTCGCTCACGGTCGGACGCCTCTGCAATCGCGTTGGTAGCGGGTCGCGTAGGGTCGCCCGCTTCAATCACTGCCGAGAAGACACCAGCGGCTCGGCCTCCTCTTCACGCGAGGTGGCTTCTGAAAGCCGGCCTAGCGAATCGGCTACGCGCGGAGAAGCTCCAAACAGTTCTGGAGAAAACTGGCGCGATGCTTTCACATCTGTCCAGATCGTTCGATCGGCCGCTCGCAGACCCGCTCGGTAGCCGAGGATCATGAAGATCATCGTCATGCCGAGCTTAAACGCTTTCCAACGATCGCCCGTGACCGACGACACGCCAACGCGCTGCAGGTAATTGATCGGGATTTCCACGAACGGGATACGGTGGGCGATCACTTCCATCAGAAGCTGCGGGCCAAAGTGAGATCCACCAATGGTCAGGTGCGGCAGCATGACTTCTAGTGCTTCGCGGCGGAATAGTCTATAGGTGCAGCCGACGTCTGTGAGGATCGTCGTATTAAACAGCAACTCGGTCATTTTTGCCACGGCCCAGTTTCCCCAGCGCAGAAACCAATCCATATTGGCCCCTGCCCAAATGAAGGTCGGGCTCGTGCGGCTGCCGAAGACGACCGGTTTGTCGTCGGAAAATGCCAGTAGTTTCAGAACATCGTTGGCCTCGAATGTGCCATCGGGTTCGCACAAAATCACTAGCTCGGCGCGGCAATTGCGTATCCCACACAGCAGAGCATTGCCGTATCCCTGCCGAGTCTCCTCGATTTCGCGAGCCCCAGTGCCGGCGACTTCTTCCGACGTGCCTTCCGCCGCGTTATTGTTGACGACGATAACCTCGTCCACGTAATCGGTGGCGAGGTAGTCGAGCACGCATTGTCGGATCGAGTCCTTCTCGTTATACGTCGGCAGGATGACCCCGACTGTCTGCCCGCGCCACATGGTTAGCTTACCTCTCCTGGCGCTTCCGCGACGATCAGAAACTGTCCCGCGAAGGGGCGATAGGGTAACGAGAGGTATAAGGCGACGAGCCATCCCCAGGTTGGCAGGCTGGACTTCATCGTGAACGGCATGAAGCGCGCTTCACAATGGCGAACTTTCCACCCTAGGGAAGTCAGGTAGTCGCTGAACGAACTTTCCGTATAGGCCTGTTTGTGTGTGTAGTCGTCAAAGTAACGGTGGGGCTGCAGGCGGTAGTTGGGCTGAACGGCGATGAGCTTGCCGCCCGGCCTAAGCACCCGAGCAGCTTCGTCCAAAATAAACCCGGCGTCTTCTATGACGAAATGTTCGAAGAAATTCGATGCAAAAACCGTCGCTAACGAGCGGTCGGCGAGCGGCAGGGGCTCGAGGGCCGACTGGATGAGTGGCTCCACATCGCTGGCCCAATATTGCGTCAGATCCGGGTTGAGATCCAGACCCCATTTCTGCGCCGCGCTGACCGCCGAGCTGAATTCGCCGTAGCCCGCGCCTAGCTCGAGCAGGCCCCCATTGGGGTCAACGAATTGTTGGAGATAGCGGGCCAGCTCCCTCCATACGGGCGCTCGTCGCGCGTCGTATTGGAAGCGTACATCGTGATAGCCGGGCGCTGAGCCGCTCATCTGCTCGTTTCTCGCTATCGAATCCGGCATCTCATTCGCAGGCTGGCCTTCAAGCGCTTTGAAAAAAGTCTATCGACCGGTTTGCGATCCGAGAAGACGGGAATTACCTTAATCGGGTATTACTCGGAGCTCGCGAGTTCAGGGCAATCCCTTAGCCCGCATTTCTCACCACGTGGCGAGCGAAAGTGCGTGAGAGGTGCGCCACGACGAGGCGAGCGACGGTTGGCGCGCGGAGGCGTACTTGACAGTACGTCGAGCACTCGCGATCGAGCGCAACGAAGTAGTGGCGCACCTATCGCGTGCTTTCGCCGTCAGGTCGTGAGAAATGCGGGCTGACGGTCAGCGCGGGACCCTTGCCTGAGGTTTTAGGTTGATAAAGGTAGATGCCGCCCAGATACGGCCCGGCGATGTGCTTGACCAGACGATAGTTACGACGAATCTCGTCAAGGTGAGCCGCCGGTAACGACGGAATCTCAGGGTCGATGGCTTGCTCTTGTTCCTCAAAAACGTCTTGATAGAGAGCCACTGAGGCAAAGCGCGCCGATGCCAGATCGCTTAAAACGGGTCCGGGGTCAACCACTCCGGCGTCGACAAGAAGCGTGTAAATGAGTGGCTCGACTTCGATGTGCTGACGCGTACTCAGCAACGGGTCGATTTCGACCGAAAGCACTCGCCCCGCATCCGGAGCAAGGTATGCAGCCACTGCCACCGATTGCTCCCGTTGGTCGTGTTCTACGACCGTGCGCCAAAGCAGCGTTCTGCCTGAGAGCGCAATATTTAAGACAAGGTACAGAACGAGAGGTATCTGCAGCAAGGTGATCAAGCCGGGGTCGTTGCGGAAATAAAGTGGAAAGAAGTCGAGGCGGTGTAGCGACCACGCGGAGGCAATGCACAGCAGTACGACCGTCTCCATTTGGTAGTTCAGGTCCGAGCCCACCTTTGACGCTGTCAGCGCAAACACGACAAACGCTAGCCCCAGGTAAAGATGGAAATGCGTCAACCGTCGCGTTGCAATTGGCGCCGCTAGCGCGAGCAGCAGAAGGCATCCCGATACCAGCATGAAGTACTCAGCCTGTTGTCCGAATTTCTGCAAACTGAACGGATTCAGATTCGTCCGAACGGCATGGTCGAAGTAGCCACCGCCGCTGAGCCAATTGAGCCCTAGCACCAGCCCGACCCCACTTAGCCCCAGTGCCGCCACAAACTTCACGCCGGCCTTGCGGTGATTCCACAGCATCAGAACAGCGACCGCCGCGCCCGCGGCGACGAACGATTGCTTCACAAAAATTGCCAACGCGATCGAGACCCCCGAGCCGACGATCAAGGCTGTTGCCGGTGAGCGATCGTAGCGCAAGTAGAGGTAAAAGGCGGCGACGGAAAAGAACAATGCCAGTGAATCGGTCTGGCCCGTGTTGCCCCAACTCAGCAGATTGGCCGTAGTGCCCGTGAGCAGAGCAGCGGTCCACGCCGCATAGCGATTTGCAGTCAGCACGCGGGCGATTTCCGCCGAAAGGTAGACCGTGCCGGCTAACGCTGCTAGCGAGATCAATCGGCCCGCGAGTAGGATCGGGGCTCCTAGTACTAACCTGCGAAAGTAAGGCCTTTAACTGTAAAATGTCGGTATGGCAAGACCGGCAACGGTGATTCGACTGAACGCCGAGGAAGAAGAGACGCTGCGACTCTGGGTGCGCGGCCACAAGTCCGAACGGCGCATGGTGGAGCGCGCTCGCATTGTGCTGCTGGCGGCCGCCGCTACCTCGACCGCCGAGATCGCCCGGCAACTGGGATCCCCGGCGGCGCGCGTGTCGAAATGGCGCACCCGCTTCGCCCAGCAACGTCTGGCGGGATTATGCGATCAAGCGCGTTCCGGCAGGCCCGCGCGGTACGACCAAGCGACGCGCAAACGCATCCTCTGCCAACTCGACGAAGCTCCGCCCGAAGGGCACGCCACTTGGACAGGCGAACTGCTCGCGGAAGCTCTCGGCGACGTCAGCAAGCATCAAGTCTGGCGCGTACTGCGGCAGCTCGGCGTGTCCTTGCGGCGGCGGCGCAGTTGGTGTTTGTCAACCGACCCGGAGTTCGCTCGCAAGGCCGCCGACATTGTCGGACTCTACCTCAGCCCGCCGGAAAACGCCGTGGTGCTCGCGGTCGACGAGAAGCCGAGCATCCAGGCCTTGGAGCGAGCGCAGGGCTGGCTACGCTTGCCCAACGGCAAGGCCTTGACGGGCTTCTCGCACGGCTACAGGCGGCACGGCACGACGCCGCTTTTCGCCGCGCTGGAAGTGGCTACCGGATTCATCATCGCCGGACACTATTGGCGCCGACGGCGTCGCGAGTTTCTCGACTTCATGAACCACATCGCGGCCATCCACGAAGGCCGCGAGATCCACATCATCTTGGATAACTTGAACACTCACAAGCCCAAAAATGACCGCTGGCTGCAACGTCATGCGAACATCCATTTTCACTACACGCCGACCTACAGTTCGTGGATGAATCAGGTTGAGGTGTGGTTTTCGATTCTGAGCCGCCGCGCCTTGCGGGGGGCGAGTTTCACTTCCCCCCGGCAGGTGCGCGAGGCCATCGACAGCTTCGTCCGCGTCTACAACTCCAAGGCTACTCCGTTCGAATGGACCAAGACCGTCGTCGCCCCTCGTCCCCTCGCCAGTAAATATTCTAACTTACGCAACTAAGTACTAGCGAGAACAATCCCGCCAAAAGGCTATAGAAGATCGGCCCGTAAGGGTTCACGGTGAACGGGTACTGGTCGAGGTCGTAGTAAAGGCCCTCGCCCGCGGCAAGCATCTGCGACTGCGTCGCGACAATCGCCTCGACCTGCGAAAAGGAATGCCGGCTCCAGGCAGCCAGCATCAAGTGCGCGACAAATATTAGAACCGCGAGCGCGGAGAACGCCATGAGGATTCCCCGAAATACGCGTTCCCCCTTGGGGACGTTGTGATTGCTCGCGGCCATACGCCTCCCTCAGCGTAAGGCTAGCCATCGAAGGCGGCCATCCACCGTAGCGCTTAACGTTTGGTGGGGATTGCCCTGAGACCGTATGTGATTCCCCAGCAGATGTATACGACGGTTGCGAGCAGTCTTTCCCGCGTAAAAACGGCAGCAGAATATACGTCGAGGCCGGAAATCGCCTGGGAAAGCGCGATTCCCCTCCCCTTCTCTACAGAGGTATGCGGATTCGGTGGATTTTTTCGGGCCAATGCCCGTCACCCGCGTGCCGGGTCGCAAGGAATTGAAGTGTTATTTACTCGCCAGTTTCGTCGGCGAGTTGAGCGGCCCCCTCTTTTCCAATCGAAAGATGAGCCTGCAGGAGGCAGGCGAAGGTAGCTGTGGGCAGGAGGGATTATAGCTCGGATTGGGGCTTGAGGTTGAAGCCCGTTGTGGGGCCCGTAGGGCGGGGTGAGGGGGATTGCATAAGGGGGAAGGGGCGGCACCCCAATCCCCCTTTGCAGCCATCCCAGGCGAGACCCCACGGCCGTCTTCGGACGTGGGCCGGAGGAGCCGACAACGCCTCGGGTCGGGGCGTTGTCTAGCGCGTGCGCCAGCAGATCGCGAGGTCTTTGCAGACGCGTTGCAGTTCGTTGCGCTGAGCGTCGAGTTGCTCGGCAAACTCGGTGTCGGAACAAGTGTCCGCTCGCGCTTGGAGCTTCTTGAGCGAGCGATCCGCGCGCAGGCCGCGCTGCTCGGCGGGCAGGCTGAGCAGCTTTTCCCACGGCGTGCTCCACTCGGCGTACACCTTGCGCAACTTGCCGCGGCGGTCTCGGCGCTCGCTGGCGAAAGCGCATGGGCGATGAAAATTCAAGTACGGGTTGAGCCACTGGCGGTAGAAGGTGTCGATCGCCTGCGTCGCTTCCGAGGGCAAAAACTGGTAGCCCATCCACTTGCGCACCACCGCGCCGTTCTTGGTTTCGACCAAGGCATTGTCGTTCGAACGGCGCGCGCGAGACTTCGTAAATTCAATTCGCAACTTCTCGAGCAGTTTAGCGGTTTGATGGTTGACGAATTCGCTGCCATTGTCGGAGTGAAAGCCGCGAACGATAAATGGAAATTGTTCCAAAAGGCCTTCCAGCAAGGGAATGAGGTGATTTTCGTTGATGCGTTGGACGCAGCCGACGGCCTGCCACTGCGTCACTTCGTCGACCACATTGATGCTGTAGGCGCCTTTTTCGCCTTCCTGTTCGGGCGAGTGCACGGTGTCGATGCGCAGGTAGCCCGGACGTCCTCGCGGCTCGGGTTGGCGGCGTTCGCCGATCGCAACGGGCGTGGGACGGGTCTTGTCGAGATGCAAACTGTGACGTTGGTAGACGGCTCTTTTTCGCAAGTTGTACAGCTGGCCCACGGACAATTCGGCCAGGCGTCGAAACTCTTTGCGGCCGTAGATCTGGAACTCGCGTTGGAGAATGCGGCGGGTGGCCGGCCCCGAGAGGCGCTGATGAACTCGATCGACGTGCGCCAGTAAGACGCTGTCGGCGCGTGTGTACTTGCTGGGAAAACGGCGCCGCCGATAGGCCCTCGGACGGACGCAACGCGTGTGCAAGAACTGTCCGATCAGGCGGGTGAGTTGCGCGCGGCTTAAGCCCGTGAGCTTAGCGAGATAACGCCGCAGGAGACCCTTGACGGAGCGCTTCTGGTCGGCATAGTGATGCCGCTTCAAGACGCTTTCGACGAGCGCATATTTGTCGCTTCGATTGCCGCCCTCGAAGGCGACGGATTGGCACCCGTCGAGAAAACACTCGATCTGCTCCAGACTCAGCGATTCGGCTTGCTGCACGGCGACTCCCATCGCCCGCAGCTGCTCTGTTCCTGACCACCCAACGGATCCCCGTCAGGCTCATCTTGTATTGGAATCGCCCTCCCCTTCAGGCTCATCTTGTATTGGACAAGACGGCCCACTCGATGCCGCCTTCCAGCACGCCCTTGTACTGGGCCGTGCGATAGGCGTCGCCGGAATGGCCAAGCGCTGAGAAGAATGCGCGGCCCCCTCCCACCGTCCGGGTCCAAATGACGGGGTGGTCGCCCATGGCGAGGTCTTTGTCGGTCCAAAGAAATTTTAGGCGTGGGCTGTACGTTGTCTCATCGACGCTGGCAAGCACTTGGACCCCCGTCTGAGAGCGCACGCTGCGGTCGTAGGAGTACCACTCTTCGACGTGCTGCCATTGTGCGCTGATGTGCCGCACTGCACGGTGGGTCTCGAGATCGACACGGATGGTGGCTTCTTGAAATTGCGGTCCCATCGTGTGGCCAATGAATTTCGCGCCAACGAGCTCTTGCTGGTACCACGGCCAGCCGGCGTGTGAGTCATCGATCGCCGCATGGATGCCAACGAAACCGCCACCATTTTCGATCCAGGTTTTGAGGGCGGCCCGTTGCCCTTCGTTAACTGGAGCGCCGCTAGCGTTGTGCCAAATTACGGCTTTGAATTTCGATAGAGTTTCGGCGCTGTGGACCGCGCTGTTCTCGGTGTGAAACAGCGACCAGCCGCGGCGCGCAGACAATTGCCGGAAGAACTCAAGCCCCGAGTCGATCGCTTCGCTGTGGCGAAACCCGTTGGTCTTGCTGAAAATCAAGATCGCGGGCTCGGCCATCTCGACTGGTAGCGCTGGTGGTTCCGTGTCGTATTCTTCGCTCGGGCTCAACGCGCGATATACGTTTTGGACTTCGGGATGGAAGCTGGCCGCCACAGCCAGCGCGAGCAGCACCGCGACCAAACCCAGCAGGGCCTTGAGTATGAATCTCATTCCGACTGCAGCGCGGATGCAACCGCGCCGGCTACCTCTTCAGTTCCGGCGTTCCCGCCCAGGTCGTGAGGCATGGCTTTGCCTTCGGCTAAGACTTTTGCGACTGCCGCCTCGACATCGCGCGAGGCCTCCCTGAGCCCGAAAAATTCAAGCATCATCTGGGCGCTCAAGATCATTGCCAGCGGGTTGGCAATACCTTTGCCGGCGATGTCGGGAGCCGAACCGTGTACCGGCTCAAACATCGAAGGTCCCGTGCGAGTTGGGTCGATGTTCGAACTCGGCGCAAGCCCCATACTGCCAGTAATCATTGCCGCAAGATCGCTCAAGATATCTCCAAATAAGTTGGAGCCAACAACGACGTCAAAGCTACCCGGACGCCGTACGAAATTCATTGCGGCCGCGTCCACAAGTAACGACTCGGTTTCGATCGCGGGAAACTCTTCTCTGACCCTGTCGAACACGCGGTCCCAAAGAACCATTGAATACCCCTGAGCGTTCGATTTCGTGATCGACGTGACGAGCTTTTTGCCGTTTCGCCGAGTGGCCAACTCGAAGGCATGGCGGATGATGCGCTCGCAGCCGTGGCGCGTGAAAACCGAGGTTTGCACTGCCGTTTCGGCCGGCAAGTCTGGATACAGAAACCCTCCAATCTGCGCGTACTCGCCCTCGGTGTTTTCGCGCACAACAACCAGGTCAATCGAGCCCGCCTCATATCCCTTCAGTGGCGACTCGACCCCCGCGTAGAGCTTCGACGGACGTTCGCAAACGTACTGATCGAAGCTACGCCGAATCGGCAGCAACAGCCCATTTAGCGTGACGTTGTCTTGCACTTTCGGGTGCCCGATCGCCCCCAGCAAAATCGCGTCGTGCGGACGCAATTGGTCGATGCCGTCCTCGGGCATCATGCGTCCGTTAGCGAAGTAATAATCCGTACCCCAGCCGAATCGGGAGTAGTTGAATGACACGTCGTACTTGTGGGCGACGGCTTCCAGTATCGTCTCGGCGGCGGGCATCACCTCGCGGCCGATGCCGTCGCCCGGTATCCATGCGATGTTGAAATTGCTCAAAACTTAACGCTCCAGTATCGAAATATTGCGGAACATCACGACGCTGTGCTGGTCGTGGAGCTGTAGCCCGATAGGCCCCTTGGTCGGGCGTTTTGGGTCGCCGGGATGTTCAGCGGCGAGCACGCTGTTGACGTATACCCGAATCGCGTCGACGCGCGACTCGATGTTGATGCTGTTCCATTCGCCGATGCGTTGCAGCCCTTCCTTAGCCTTCGCTAGTCCGTAGATCGAACCCGTACCCCAC
Organism: Bryobacterales bacterium; assembly: GCA_965205595.1. GTDB lineage: Bacteria > Acidobacteriota > Terriglobia > Bryobacterales > UBA6623 > CATQHP01. The sequence goes on from CBDBHI010000004.1 coordinate 28,487, forward strand.
TTGTCGGGCCACTCGCTATTGATCTGAATTTCGTAGCCCAATTTCGAAGGAGTCTTACGAAAGTCCGGCGGATCAGAAATCCCCCATTCGGCCTGAGACGGGTCGCGAATCGAAATGCCGCTATTGCCGGGCGTGCGCACCCAGTATTCGAGGTGCAGGTCAAACTCCTCGAATTCTTTCTTCGTATAAAGCCACGATTGGCGCACATCCCACTGCTTGTATTGCTCCGCGCTGACGCTCTCGCGATCCGCGAAGAGCCGCTCGTCGGGGCCCCGGTAGGCCGTGATCACCCTGTCGGAACGCAGCCGCCAGACGCCGTCGCCGAGCATGGTCCAGCCATCGAGGCCGTTGCGCAACAGGTCCACCCAGTCGGCGGCGTTTGCGACCGGCGCGATTAGCGCGATTGCGAACAGTGTGGTCCAGGTGCGTCTCATCGTTTGTCCTTCCGGCGCTTAGCCGATGTACTGTACTTCTTCCTCGACCTCGAATCCGTAGCGCTCGCGGATGCGGCGCTTGAGTTCGTCGATCAGCTCGCGGACTTCGGTTGCGGTGCCGCCGCCGCGATTGTAGAGCAAATTGGCGTGGTAGTCGGCGATGGCGATTCCGCCGTTGCGCATACCCTTCGCGCCGACTTGTTCTAGAAAGTATGCCGAAGCCACTTTGCCGGCGCGGATCGCGTGCTCGGGAATCTCGGCAGCGGCTGCGGCCGGAATGTTTTCGACGTAGAGATTCTTGAAAATACTGCCCGCGCAAAGCATCGTTGGTGGAAACTTTTCATCGCGGGTTTGTTGGATTTCTTGGGCCCGGGCGGCTAACGTCGCGCGGTCACCCGCGGGCAGGCGCAGCCTGCAACTGAGGATCACCCAGTTCTTGTGACGCTTGAAGATCGACTCACGGTATTCAAACTCGCAACCCCCGTTATCCAACTCGCCAATCGCTCCGCCGTCGAAGTAACTGACGCTTTCGACGAACTTGTCGATCGAGTTGCCGTAGGCCCCCGCGTTGCCGTAGATCGCGCCACCAACCGACCCCGGGATGCGAGTTAGCGTGTGCAACCCAGCAAGACCATGCTCCAGCGTCAAATCGACCAGCGCCTGAAGGCCGGCCCCCGCATCGGCGCTGATCACCTCGCCGTCAAAGCGCAACGAGTCAGCAGTGAAGCGCAAAACGAGTCCGCGGAACCCCGAGTCGGAGGCGACCACGTTGCTGCCGTCGCCGAGAACATAGCAGGCTACACCGGCGTCGCGGCAAGCCGTCACAGCCTCAACCAACGCCCGCGGCTCCGGGGTCCAACCAAAAAAATCCGCCGCCCCCCCAATGCCAAACCGCGTGTGCGATGACAGCGGAACATCCGCTTCCAAGCGAAGCCCCGCAATCGCCCCCAACTGTTCCGACGCAAGCAATCTCCAATTGTAGGGAAAGCATCGCCCGCAACGCCCACATGCACACGCCAATGCAAACGTAGTCCCGAAACGAAGCTACAGTGCTGCAACCGTCAGATTGCGACCACTGACGCACCAAGCGACCGCACTTCCCCAGCAATAGGCCCGATCTAGACCGAGCAATCACAACAGACCCGCACAAGCAACTTCGATAAGTACGGCAAATTTTCCGCCGTCTCTCGTTAACCCCGTCGCAACCGGCTCAGCACTCGGTCATACTCCTGGTGCGAGCCGACCCAGAACGAAAAGACATCGTCCCCCTGCCTGCGAGCAATTGCGCGATAGTTACGCCCAATATCGACAGTCCAGACCTCGCCCTACTTCGCGAACCCAAGCGACGGTTACGAGGGGTTCTCCAGGAAGAGCGCAAACTGCTTGTCGGCTAGTTCACGGACATGCCCAGGCAATTCGTTGTAGAGCTTCCAAAATGCGCCAACCTCGTCGGATCGCATGCGTGTTCGATGACCTCCTGGTAGCCAACCGCGCTACGAGGTCATGCGGTGACTACGGGGGATTCTAGAACTCGCCCCGTTCGATCGCGCTGTCCACGTCCTGAAGCCATTTTTCCGCCGCACCACCGGGCGAAAAATCACGTTCGATCTCGGCATCCCAGGTGGCTCGCTCCGCCTGCAACATCCACTCAAGCAGAGCTGAGCGCTCGCCGGAGGAAAGCTTAACAATCGTCGCCTTCACGTCTTCAAGGCTAGATGCGTCCAGCATCTGTCGCTGAGAATAGCACGGGCTGCCGAACAGATCGTCTAAAGAGTGATTAAAGGGCTCCGTCCCCTATTTCCCCCTATTTCCCGCCGATCTCTCCGTCACCGATCTCTTCGGGGCACTGCTTTTTTCGCATCTTGCACGATCTGAGCTGCACATTCTGCAAGCGCATCGTCCCAACATGTTCCGGTGCTTGCGCCGATATTCAGATCTTCCGTTGACGTGAATTCTACTGAATAAATGACCTGAGTCCGTCCGTCAATCTTCTTCCACCCAACGTGGGTGGGTATTGTCACAACAACTGTCCCCGGTTTCTTTCCACTGCTCAGAGTAAACTCCGGCGAAGACTGGAAAGCGCTCTCAATCGCCTCGGTGAACCAAATGGTCAATCCGTCGTCTCCACCCCGCCACACTTCGACGAGGGTTGGCTGGGACTTCACGCATGCGCTGGCAACCCACAAACTGGCAATGATCATTCCCACACGGATCAAGGGTGGAATTATTGGCATTTGAGTTCGCCGTCCTGTTCTGTACGGAGATCCGGGACGGGGAGATCCGGGACGCCCGGAGATCCGGGAGATCCGGGAGATCCGGGACGGGAGATCCGGGACGGAGATCCGGGACGGAGATCCGGGACGGAGATCCGGGACGGGACGGAGATCCGGGACGGAGCCCGGATTCGCGCACCCTAATAACGATAGCTTTTGGCAGCCGTATTGCCGCCCGCCAGTCATGGCAGGGAAAACCCGTGACGGAGCCCAATTAGAGGAGATCAGTAGGAGATCAGTGACACTCAGGAGACTCGACGAACGACAGCGGAAACTGTGCGGTTTTTTACTATAACGGCGCACTTGTGGTCTTCGAACGAATCAGAGCGTCCTCAAGAATCCGATTAAAGCAGTCTTGTCCTGCGGCGATAGGTCCAACCCAAACTCGTGGCCCGGTATCGCTCGGCGCTCCACCTTGTAGCCACGGAATCCTGTCCCCTCGTAGTCATCGCTGAGCCGGGCACGATCGAACCACTCCTCCAGCGTTCCAGCTGACCCCGAGTGCCCGAACGGGCCTCGATACCAGACGCCTTTTAGCGATGGAACTTTGTAGTATCCCGTTCCACGGCGCGTCTCCATGGTGAGGCGGGGATCTGTCCCCACCGACACGTCCAAAATGTCATATTTCTCTCTATGTGCGGCCGGCACGTCGAATCCTTGCGCCGGTGTCAGCTTGTTGTTCGTGTAGAGTGGCGGCGTGTGACAACCCGCGCAGCCTTCATCATTGAAAACCGCTTGACCCCGAGCAGCCGTTTCGTCGAACGGGTTCGGTTTGGTTGGAGGCTGCAGCGAATAGACGTATACACTCAGCGCGTAGAGTTGCTCTTCGCTGTAGCGCGTTGGCGATCTCGGGCCCGAGTCTGGTGAGGGGACCTTGCCGTCGGGGGTTGTCAGACCCAGGGGAATAAACCCGCCGAAACTCGCGAGGTTGTCCGCGCCCATGTTCAGCGCCGCGTACCGCATCATGTCAGCGATTCCACAGTGTAGCTGCAACCCTGTGCGGTCTAAATACTTTCGATCCTTGACTCCGATCAGATCGGGTACTTGAACCGGATAGTACGCACTTGTTCGATGCCTCGCGAGCACTCCTGGAGGAATCGCCGCATGCAGATCGTAAATTTCGTCGAGATCCATCATGTCGACGTTATCGGTCGGGTCCGGGTCCACCCAAGGCGTTGTGAATAGACGGTGATTGGCCTTGCGAGCGCCGTCGACTTCCGCACCAAAGCCGAGCGCAACGTTGGGGAAGTTACCTTGAGCTCCCCGAATAACGCTGCCGTCGGGCATCACTCGGCTATGGCACTGGATGCACGAAAGCCACCCAATTTCGAGTTTGCCTTTCTCGCGGACGACCAAACGAAAATAAGGCACGATCCCATCGGCAGGCTTCGGGAGCTTCATCCGATCAAACCATCTGAAATAGAGGAATTCCAACCCGTCCCGCGAATAGGGTATATACGCAGTCGGTGCGTCGAAGACCTTCTCGCCGGCGCGAATCCAATCTTCTTCAGTCTTAAGCGACGACGCGTCAAAGACTACTTCTGGATCGTGCTCAAGCAGCGATTCGATGTACGCCTCAGGCTCTCGGCCGGACATATAAACCGGATAACTCTTGAAAATCGGGCGAATTCTGAGCCGGTAGTAGTAGTCAGACGAGACGTGAACTGGAGAAAACTCCGGCGCCACCAGCGGCAACTCTACGTCTTCCATCTCGGCATCGACCCATGTTTTTGGAATTTCAGGTTGAAACGACGCTTCCGCCGAGACTTGGCCGCTAGCAAGCGGGAATGAGCCAAGAGCCCACGCTAGCGACAGGGCTGGAAACCATTGGTGGATCCTACGTATGCTCGTCACGAGTTGATTCTAACTGTTTGCTTCATCTGGGAAGATACTGCAACCGGCTTTGCGGGAGATCCGGGACGGAGCCCGGGAGATCCGGGACGGAGCCCGGATTCACTCACCCTCATACCGATTGATTTGCCAACCGTATTGCCGCCCGCCAGTAATGACCGGGGAAGCGAACCCGGGCTCATCCCTCAGACTCCCCCGGTACATGCTGCTGAATATCGCGAGCATCATGAATTACGCGCAAAAGCTCGACGCCGTTGTCCGTCCGCCGAAACACCAGAAAGTGACGAGGCCGCCGCACAACCCCAAGCTCCGACCGGGAGATCCGGGACGGAGCCCGGATTCGCTCACCCTCAGAATGATAGCTTTTGCCAGCCGTATTGCCGCCCGCCAGTGATGGCAGGGGAAGCGAACCCGGGCTCATCCCTCAGTCTCGCCTGGCACATGCTGCTGAATATCGCGAGCATCGTGAATTACGCGCAAAAGCTCGACGCCGTTGTCCGTCCGCCGAAACACCAGAAAGTGACGAGGCCGCCGCACAACCCCAAGCTCCGACCGCGCGCGATCGCGGCTATTGCTGAGGTGAAGGGTCAGCATATCGTCACCCAACTCTGGTCGCTGCCGACACCCGGGACGTTCGAAAACTTCGGAGATATCGCGAATCGCTTGCGACATCAGCACGTCGTAGCGCGCGGCCGCTGCCGCGCCAAATTCGTGCTCACTCCAGCGCATCACCGCAAGAATGTCGCGGCGTGCCGCCGAAGCGATCCGAATTTCGTACCGCGGGCGGTTACGCGCGCTCACGCTTGCCCGAGGCCTCGGCTCGCGCCTCGCGCATGAAGTCCTCGAGCTCTCCTTCCGATCGAAGCACCGTATAACGCCCGCGTTCTACATCCGCCACACCCTCCTTGACGGCACCGCGTAACCACTCGACCCGGGCTCGGTCTTCCTCATCGCGCTGCTCGAGCAGCCGTAACCCCTCGCGCATCATCTCGCTGGCGCTAGTGAACTTTCCTGAAGCGACGCCGGCCTCGACAAATAGATCGAAGTGTTCGGTCAGGTTAATATTTCGCGCCGGCATCGGACTCTTCTGACCATTAGGATAGCCGGACTGTCAATTATTGACAACACGAATCGGCTCGGTACTCCAAGAGAACAGCTCTGGTCGCACTAACTTCTTTTCGTTTGCATTGTCAATTGCCCATTCTTATCGGCGCCCGGGGGTTCATGGAAACGGATGTCCCGCCAGAACAAGAGCAGCCTCCGATCGAAAGATCGGGAGATCTCCGCAGCCGCATCGCCACGGCACGCTGTGGCCGACCAGCCCGGCAAATCCACCCTTTCCCCCAAAATCACCGAAGTCCGCTCCAACCCGCCCCCCACCGTCCCGCCAAAATGAAATTTTTATTTACTGATTCTAAACAACTTAACAAAAACCAACCCCCGAAACATTACCAGCCTACCCGTATTCTGGAACTGGAGGGTTAACCAAATAACCATGTTCCAGGAAATTGAAAACTTAACCGCTGCACAGCAGCGCGCCATCCCGGCTCTACTCACGAGCAAGACGCTCGTCGGAGCCGCCAACGAGGCCCGCGTCGGCGAGCGGTCCCTGCGCCGCTGGCTCAAAGACGACCTCACTTTCCAGAGCGAATACAATCGCGCCCGACGCGAAGTTGTCAACCACGCGATAACCAGGCTCCAGCGCCTTGCCACATTGGCAACTGAATCGCTGGAGTGCATGCTCATGGACCAAGGCCCAGCCACGGTAGCCCGTGTAGGAGCAGTCCGCACCGCGCTCGACTACGCCTACCGAGGCATCGAAACCGACGACCTGCTGATCCGCTTGGATCAGCTCGAGGTACAGCTAAAAGACGTGACGCCCTCCCCGGCCTTCTAGCTCACTTCGCCGACCGGAGCCTCGCGCGCGCGATGGCGTTATCCGGCCACAACCGGCCAAATCCGGCCAATCCCACCCCGAAAATCCGTTTCGATCGTTCCGAACCAGCCCGCCGCAACCCGACCCACGCCTTCTCCGTCAGAAGGTCGATCAGAGTCGGCCGGGCCTGCATCACCCCGCCGGCAACGCTGAGCAGCACCAGCAGCATCGCGGCGCGACAAACTTGGTAAGTCATCGCTGCGAATTTTAACACCACACTGGCCGCAATCTTTGTAAATCTGACGCCCGCGTAGCGGCGCTTCACGTTGGATTGATACTCTATCGCCATGGCTCGTCTCCTTTTATCCGCATTGTCCGCAGCACTTTTCGGCGCCTCGCTGGTTACGCCGGCCGATGCGGCTGTGAAATTCCGGCACCAAGAGATCGACTCCGACTTCGGTATCGGCTATGCGGTTCTCACCACCGACGTCGACGGCGACGGCAAGGTCGACATCGTCGGCCTCAACGAGAAGCAGGTCGTCTGGTGGAAGAATCCGACCTGGCAAAAAAACATCATCCTCGACGGCAAGACCGAAACGGACAACGTTTCGATCGCGGCTGGCGACATCAATCGCGACGGCAAGGTTGACTTCGCAATCGGCGCGGCGTGGCGTCCGAGTGACACGACGGGCGGCGGCACCCTGCAATGGATTACCGCCGGCCGAGGCAAGCAATGGTCGCTGCATCCGCTGGGCTTCGAGCCAACCACGCACCGCATGCGCTGGGCCGACACGGACGGTGACGGAAACGCCGAATTGATTGTCGCGCCACTTCATGGTCGCGGCACTTCCGGCCCAAAAAGCTGGGTGGGAAACGGAGTTCGTCTGCTGGCAATGCGGCCCTCGAGCCAACCAACAAAACAAGACTGGGGCCAAGAAGTCATCGACGACACGTTCCACATCGTTCACAACTTTTGGGTACTCAACTTCGATGACGACCCGGCGGACGAGCTTCTGGTCGCATCCTACGAAGGCGTGCATCTGCTCGACCGCGAGTCGGCAACTACCTGGAATCGAATTCGCCTAGGCGAAGGCCATGTCGGCGAAAATATTCGCGGCGCGGGCGAAATCAAACTCGGGCGGCTGAAGAACGGCAAGCGTTACATCGCAACCGTCGAACCCTGGCACGCCAACCACATCGTGATTTATCACGAGCCTAAAGACCCGCTGAAACCCTGGCATCGTGAAGTGGCCGCCAGTCGTTTGGCCGGAGGTCACGCCCTATGGACCGGCGACCTAGACGGCGACGGCGATCAAGAACTTGCCTTCGGCTGGAGGCTTAAGGGCAGCATGCCCTACGATCGCCCCGGGGTTGGCGTCTACGACCCGACCGACGGAGAAATCCAGATCGTCGACTGGGGTGGGATGGCCACCGAAGACCTGACCCTTGAAGACCTCAACGGCGACGGCCGCGCCGAAATCATTGCCTCGGGCCGCGCCACCCACAATCTAAAAATTTATTGGAACGAGGGGGTAATCCCGAGCCCCGAGTGATCTGGCATCTCAAACTGCGCTCCGTACACGCTTGCGCCCCACGAGAAGAGCCAGCTCGCGCCATTTCCAATAGCAGTCGACATCCGAGAATCCAATCTCGCGCAGCCATTCTAGTTGCGTTTGGACGTCTAGCAGCTTGTTCGATCGATCCTCTTCAGCAGCAGTGATGCCGATAGCTTGAAGGAATCGCTCGTGCGCGGCCGGCGAGGCCGACGCCACGTGCTCCAGGTTGCAGAAGATCCCTAGCGGTTCCAAAAGCGTCCATATTTCTTCGTACAACTCGCGCTTACGTTCGTGTGTCAGATGATGGATTGCAAAGCCCGACACCACCACGTCGAACGTGCCTAGCTGGGGCAGTGGAACTTCCAAATTGTGGTCGACGACTTCTACGTGCGACAACGCACCAAACCGGGCCGTCAACTCGTCCAGAAGGGGCGCGGAAAAGTCTAGCGCAACGCCATCTGCTCCAGGTCTGGCGCTCAACACGAGATTCAGCAAACGGCCATTGCCGGAACCAAGGTCTAGCACCCGGCGGACCGACCGAGGAATCTCATCCACCAGAACGGTCTCGCCGGAGGCGCGGTGAGGGATTTGCTCACCGCGCTCAACGTAAGCGGGTGCGAGCTCCGCCGACTGCCACTCGTTTTCGTTCTCAGCCATAAAACAAGTCGCGCTACTTAGGTAGCGGCTCGATCCTCACCACGCTGCTCGAGCTGCTTGAGTATTCCGGTGACGAACCTCTCGGAATAGCCGGCTACGAAGCACCACACCAGCAGCTTTCCCACGTCTTTCATACCTACAGATTCCATTTGGAGAAAACGCCTGATCAGGCCGACGACGGAAGAGTCCGGCGACGTGAAGTTGGGGAAGAGGTTGCTCGTGAAGAGACCCGAGCCACCTTCGCCAGAGAGTATTCCAGACATAAATAGCAGGTATGCGACGCCGGCCATTAGGCCACCGTAGAGCATCGGCATCAGCGTTGAAGTTAAGTCAGCGCACAACTCCTCAACTACCAGGGCATTTTCGGTTCGCACGCGCTTCAATAGCGCGATGCTGCCGCCCAGTGATCCAAGAAGCAGGGCGAAAGAGAACGAGCCGATCTGCCGGAAGTAGCCGACGGTCGCCAACACGCAAAATGCCGCCACCAGACAAAGCTGGGCAACGAAAATCCGTCTGACAACCTCGACCCTCGTCTTAATCTCTTGGTCCATTGCAGGGTTGTGAGTCGAGTCCCGACGGCACCGGCGCCGCACCGAAAGTGCGTCCATTATGCCATGTAGATCCGCCACGGCTGCGTGCCGTCTCTCAGCCCACCAATTTATAATCCGATCGTTCGCGAATCAGCAAATGATTTCACTACCTCCCCCGTATGTAAATTAAGAGGGGGCGATGATATGACGCACTACAAAGAAATTCAGAGATTTCGGCAACCATGGCTACTTGGGCTTCTGGCGCTTGGATTGGGATTGCCACTGTTACTGATTGGGTTCGGACCCGCAGGCGGCGGGTCGCCGCAGATCGGGTCTTTTTTCGGTTCCGCCATCGCGAGCTACGCCCTCATTAGCGGCGCTCTATTCGCCTGGTTTTTGGCCGTGAACTTGGAAACTCGAGTAGAGGATGACACGGTCAGCTTGAAGTTTCATCTGCTATGGCCTAAAAAGACCTATGCGTTTAACGAGATTGCCGAAGCGGAAGTCCGCACCTACCGGCCGATCGTCGAGTATGGCGGCTGGGGCGTGCGCTGGAGCAGACGCGGACGCGCGTTTAACGTGTCGGGCAATCGCGGTGTTGAGTTGACGTTGAGGAACGGCAAACGAGTCATGCTCGGCTCACGGCAGCCAGAGGAACTTTATAGGGCGCTCGCCGGCCGGATCGGGTAGGGGCTTTCATCGTTTCCTCGTTCGAGTTCGCACAGCTTTCTGAAAATGCGTCTGCGAGAATGAGTGACGGATGTTTCAGGGGCGCACTGCTGAGCGAATCGCTCTATATATTTGCCTGCCGCTGCTAGTAGTAGTGTGCTTCGTGACGTGGCGTTTATCGCAACATCTCGACCGTCTCGATAGCGATTTGGCGGCCGCGCGGCAGAGAGAATCCAGTTTGCAGGCTCAGGTCCGCAATGAATCCGGTCGCGCGGCGTTGGCGGATGCCGCCGCGAAACAGGCAGCGCTCGAACGCGAAATGGCGCGGTCGGAGGCGGCGCAGTCGCGGGTCGAGGCGACGCTGGCAGTTGAAGAAGCTGAGCGCCAGCGGTTGATGGCCGAGGCAATCCGCGATCAGCGCGCCTCTGAGCTCGACAACATGCGCGACGCCCTCGGGCGCATCGCCGAGACCGAGCGAACGCCGATGGGAGTCGTTGTCAGCCTGGGCGAGGATTCGTTCCTTTTCGATTTTGACAAGGCCGACCTACGTGCCCGAAACCGCGAGATCTTAAGCCGTATTTCCGGCGTACTCTTGGCCTCCTATGGCTATAAGCTCTACGTTTACGGCCACACCGACGACCAGGGCGATCCGATCTATAATCAGCAGCTATCCGAGCGCCGCGCAAACGCGGTGAAGGCCTACATGATTGAGGCCGGACTGCCGCTCGAGATCATCGAGTCAAAGGGCTTCGGGCAGTCCAGCCCGCGTGTCAAAGGGTCGTCGCAAGACGCACGCAAACGCAATCGCCGCGTCGAAATCGGCGTCGTCGATACAGTTGTCGAGTACCAGGGCCTGGCCGGCTCGAGTGAGTAGCCCGCATTTCTCACCAGTTGGCAGTCGGAGGCGTGGAATTGCGTTCAACGTGATTTTTTCGCCAGCCAAATGGCCACCAACCGCGCTAGAATCACGCTAGCTTGATCGGCCAAACCATTAGCCACTACACCATCCTCGAAAAACTGGGCGAGGGCGGGATGGGTGTCGTCTTCAAAGCCGAGGACACCCGCCTCGAGCGCCCGGTTGCGCTCAAGTTTCTGCCCGACCATCTGTTGGGCGATGCGGAGGTCCGCAAACGCTTCGAGCGCGAGGCGAAGGCATCGGCGGCGCTATCGCACGCGAACGTCTGCCGTGTCTACGAAATAGACTCGGGACACGGCAAGACCTTCATCGCGATGGAGTTGATCGAGGGCGAATCCCTCGACAAGCGGATTGAGCGCGGGCCGCTCAAACTTGAAGAAGCTATCGATATCGCCCGGCAGATTGCGAAGGGCCTAGAGGCGGCTCACAAGAAGGGCATCGTCCACCGCGACATCAAGCCGCAAAACATCATGGTCGGCGACGAAGGCCATGTCACCATCATGGACTTCGGCTTAGCGCAGCTCACCCAAGCCAGCCTGCTAACCCGTCCCGACCAGACCATGGGAACCACGTTCTACATGAGCCCGGAGCAGACCGAGGGGTCGGGCACGGACCACCGCACCGACATCTGGGCGCTAGGCGTCGTGCTCTACGAAATGGTCACGGGTCAGCGCCCCTTCAAAGGCGACTACGACAAGGCCATCATGTACTCGATCCTCAACGAGGAGCCCGAGCCGATCACGGCGTTGCGAACCGCGGTTCCGATGCAGTTGGAAGACTACGTCGGCAAGTGCTTAGCGAAAAGTCGCGAGAACCGCTATCAACATGCCGGTGACTTTGAGGTCGACCTGCGAAGCCTGGCTGAGAAGCTCAAATCGTTGCCGACAACGAATACCGTGCCGCCTGTTCCCTCCGCGGCGACGACGAACCAGACCGCAAACCCTACCCAGACATGGCTGTGGCCCACAGTGGCGGCGTTCCTCGCGATCGTAGCGATCGCTCTGGCATTCTTGGCCCTACGCCCGGAACCTCCGACGACGCCCGTTCACTTTTCCATCTCACTTCCGCCGGGGCAAGAGATCACCAGTAGCCCGGCTATTTCCGACGATGGCCAGATCATCGTTTACACCGCCCAACAGGGGGCCGATGAACCGCAGCTTTATTTGCGTCCGCTAGATTCTTTTAAGGCGCGCCTTGTGGAGGGTGCAAGCGGCGCCACGCAACCGTTCTTTTCGCCCGATGGGAAATGGGTGGCGTTCTATGCGCGAGGGCAGCTTCAAAAAGTAGAAGTCGCCGGCGGGATGCCCATCCCGCTAGCCGAAGTCGCCTTTCCTTTCGGGGGAACCTGGAACCAGGACGATACGATCATCTACACCGCGTCGATCGGTTCAGGACTCCTGAGGATTCCTGCCGGCGGCGGAACGCCCGAGTCTTTGACCAGGCCGGACGGCGCGGCAGCAGGGTACCTTCACGGCTTCCCGCAGGCGCTTCCCGGAGGACGAAATATTCTCTTCTATATCCAGGGGCAAACTCAGGGAAGCGCGGTGCTCTCGCTGGACTCGGGCCAGTGGGAAATAGTTTTGCCAATGACGACGGTGGCACCGTCGATGTTCGACTCTAGCGCTGGTTCTCCTGGTCGGCTACTGGTGCCCGACCTGGCCGCCGGCATTAGAGCGGCGCCATTCGACCCCGCACATCCCGCGCGCACCAGCGCTGATGCTTCGGTCCTGACCGACGTCTACTACGACGAGCAGCACCGGGGCTGGTTGTCTGTCTCGAAAACAGGTGCCGCGGTTTACGCGCCCGGCAACCCCGCAAAGTCATCGTTGGTGTGGGTCGACCATGAGGGCAAGACTGATTCGCTAGGTTTAGACCAGGGTGAATATCGTGGTGTCAGGCTCTCACCCGATGGAACGAGCGCTGTCGTCAAGCAGGGCCGTTCCCTTTGGATTCTTAATCTGCTGCGCGGGACCCGTGCTCGTCTAACGCCGGCGAGCACGTCGCATCACTTGCCGCACTGGAGTAGCGACGGCGCGAGCGTTATTTTCGGCTCGAATCGGGGAGGCGACTGGGATATTTATTCCCAACCCGCCGACGCGTCGCGGCCCGCTGAAGCCCTGCTCACGAGGCCTTACGACCAGACCCCGACCTCTGTCATGGCTGATGGGACCGTGCTCTATTCAGAGGTCAATCCCCAAACCGGATTTGACCTTTGGACTCTGTCGCCAGGTGGCCTATCGCAAGAGAGCAAAACATCGCACTTGCGGGTGACCCCCTTCAACGAAAGCAATGCCGAGGTATCGCCGGGCTCGGAGGGCGAGCCACGTTGGATGGCGTACACGTCTGACGAGTCGGGGCGAAGTGAGGTCTATGTGCAGTCGTATCCAAGTGGAGCGAATAGGATGCCGGTCTCTACCGGAGGCGGGTTCTTGCCCAAGTGGTCGCGTGACGGCAGGGAGCTTTTCTACTTAACCGGGGACGGGGCAGCCGCTGTCGCGATTCGGTCGGACGGGTCTCTCGGCGCTCCCCGCATGCTATTCGACCGTGCTAACTTCTTCTTCCCGACCTTCGAACCCGCCAACTACGATGTTTCGCTCGACGGCAAACGGTTCTTAATGATTCGGCGCGATGAGGGCTCTGTGCCGCGCCAGCTCAATGTCATTCTCAATTGGTCAAGCGAACGCTGAGGGGATAAGGCGCATGCCCGGCTGCTAAACTTGGTGAGCAAAACCCCGTGTCCAGCCCGGAAAACGAACAGAAATCCGCCGACGAAACACCTCGCTGGAACCGCTACTACGCGGCAGTCCTGATCCATCTAACAGCTTGGATCGTCGGCCTCTACGCCTTCTCTCGCTACTTCGGTGTTGCTGAATGAGCCCGGTCGATTGGGCCGTTCTCATCGTTTCATTCGTCGCGATCATCGGCTACGGTTTATGGCGTGCTCGCGGCCGCCAATCTCTAGAAAACTACGTCGTCGCCGGCAAGCAAATGCGCTGGTGGGTGATCGGGCTCTCGATCATGGCCACCCAGGCCAGCGCGATCACCTTCATCGGAACGACCAGCCAGGGCTATGCGGACGGCTTGCGATTCGTGCAGTTCTACTTCGGCATGCCGATCGCGATGGTCTTGATCGCCGCAATCGCAGCGCCCACATTTTATCGCTCCGGCGTCTACACGGCGTATGAATACCTCGAACGCCGTTTCGACGCCAAAACCCGCACGCTAGCCGGTCTGATTTTCCTCGTCCAACGCGGGCTGGGAGTCGGCATCGCGCTCTACGCTCCCGCCGTCGTATTGTCAGTCATTTTGGAACTGCCGGAGTGGATAACCATCGCCGCAACAGGCATTCTAGTGACCACCTACACGATGGTTGGCGGCATCAAGGCCGTCATGTGGACCGACGCGCTGCAGATGACCATCATGTTCGCCGGCATCGTCGTCGCACTCGCAGCCGCCGTACTCGGGCTCCCTGAAGGCGTATCTTTGGTCGACGCGTTTCACCTGGCCGGGACCGCGGGCAAGCTGAACGCGATCGAAACCTCATTCGATTGGAACAGTCGCTATACCCTCTGGTCGGGCCTAATCGGCGGCACCTTTCTCTCGCTGGCGTACTTTGGGACCGACCAGTCCCAAGTGCAACGCTACCTCACCGCGAAGTCAGTCAACCATAGCCGGGTGAGTTTGCTGTTCAACGCCGTGCTCAAAGTGCCGCTGCAGTTTTTCATCCTGCTGACGGGCGTGATCATCTTCGCATTCTTCACGTTTGAGCCACCGCCAATGCTCTTCCACGGCGGCGAACGAGCGCGGGTGGAGCGAGCGAGTGGTGACCGCCTTGCCCGCATCGAAACTCGCTACACCGCGGCGTTCGACACGCGCCGCGCAGCCGCCCAAGACCTGCTGCGAACTCCCACGTCAACGACACGCGAAAACTATCTCGAAGCTGAGCGGCGCTTCCAAGGCACTCGCCAGGAAGGTATCGCGCTAGCCGAGGAAGGGCGAGAGCCGGGTTCATACAACGACGTCAATTACATTTTTTTGACTTTCGTTCTACAGCACTTGCCCGTGGGGTTGGTCGGCCTCATCATGGCAGGGGTTTTCGCCGCCGCGATGTCAACCATCTCTGCCGAATTGAACTCGTTGGCGACTTCAACGGTGATCGACCACTACGGCCGCTACATCCGCAAGGGCCTCGGCGACAGCGGCGGACGAAGTGCCGTGAAATGGTCGACGCTGGGCTGGGGATTGTACGCGACACTTTTCGCCGGATATGCCGGCCAACTCGGGTCGCTGATCGAGGCCGTCAACTTTGTCGGATCACTTTTCTATGGACCCATGCTCGGAGTGTTTGTCCTAGCGTTTCTGTTTCGCGGATGCACGCCCGGCGGGGCGTTCTGGGGTACGGCGATTGGTCTAGTGACGGTCTGGGCGTCAAAGATTGTTTTTCCTGAGCTGGCGTTCTTGTGGCTGAACCCGCTAGGTTGTCTAGCGACGGTGGCGGTGGCAATGGCGCTGTCGAAGGGTGTGCGCGAAGCCGGGGAAACTGAACCCCGGTAGGGGTGGCTTTTGAATTAGCCCACGGTGCAACCGTGGGATTTGAAGTCGACGACCCACCGGGATTCCCCCCTGCCCCGCCGACCGCTCGGAATGATCGGTTCCGACCTCTTCGATCCGCTAAAATCGGGACGACATGAAAATTTCGCTCGCCGTGCTGTCGCTTCTTTGCATCTCCGCCGGCGCCGCCGAACGCCCTAACGTCCTCTTCATATCCTTCGACGATCTCAACGACTGGATCGAGCCGCTTGGCGGTCACCCGCAAGCGAAAACACCCAATCTCGCCCGGCTGGCACGAGAGGCGACGCTATTCACCCATGCCTACACCGCCGCGCCCGCTTGCAATCCATCCCGAGCCGCTCTGATGACCGGCATCGCCCCTTACAAATCAGGCGTCTATTACAACAACCAGGCCTGGCGCCCGGCAATGCCCGACGCGGTCACCTTGCCCCAACACTTCATGAAACATGGCTACTGGGCCGGCGCGTCGGGAAAGATCTATCACGGCGTCTACCCCGCCCCCCCCTCATGGAACGAGTACTGGCCCTCGCAACAGAAAAACAAACCCGATGACCCCAAGCCCGCAAAGCTGCCGGCAAACGGCATCCCTAACACCGGCAATTTCGACTGGGGAGGCATGCCGGTTGGAGTCGAGGAGATGGGCGACGCCCAAGTCGCCAACTGGGTGGCGGCAAAGCTTAAAGAAAAGCACGACAAGCCTTTCTTCCTAGCGTTCGGTATTTTTCGGCCGCATCTCCCCTGGCACGTACCACAGCGATATCTCGACCGCCTTCCGCTCGATTCAATCAAGGTTCCGCCGGTATTCAATGGCGACTTAGAAGACGTTCCAGCCGCCGGAGTCAAAATGGCCAACCCAACCAGGGACCACGCCGGCGTCGTTGAGCACGGCCAGTGGAAGCAAGCGGTCCAGGCCTACTTGGCATCGACCAATTTCGCCGACGACATGCTCGGCCGGGTCCTCGACGCGCTTGAAGAAAGCGGTCAAGCTGACAACACCATCATCGTGATGTGGACCGACCACGGCTGGCACCTTGGAGAAAAGCACCACTGGCGCAAATTCGCACTGTGGGAAGAAGCGACCAAGACTCCGCTGATGTTTGTGGCTCCAAAAGGGACTCCCGGCCTGCCCGAGGGTACTCGCGCGGGCGCCCGCAGCACGCAGAACTCTACGACCACCGCACGGTCAATCTTTTAGACATTTATCCAACGCTGCTAGAGCTTGCCGGCCTGCCGGCGAACGCTGTGAATGACGGCCGCAGCCTCATTCCGCTGCTGCGCAACCCCGATGCCCCATGGCAGCCGACCGTCACCACATACGGACGCAACAACCACGCCATTCGCAGCGACAACTTCCGCTACATCCGCTACGCCGACGCCTCCGAAGAACTCTACGACCACCGAGTCGACCCGATGGAATGGACGAATCTAGCGGCCGACTCAAATTACGCCGAAACACGGCGAGGTCTCGAACGCTGGTTCCCGACAACGAATGTGCCCGGCGCGCCCCGTCAGCGCGCTGACCAACGTACCAACACTGTAGCTGTGCCGCAGTGATGTCCCGCAGCCCGCAACGACCGTAACTTGCGGAACAGTTAGGTCGCCTAAACCACTGTAGACCATGCCTCGAGTCGTTACAGAGCAGCGCGCGCGCGTGCTAGTGATCACGGGCTTTCTCGTGACCCTAGCTCTCCTCGCCGGGCTGCAGTTTCGCTGGACCGGTCAGTTGAGCGAATCCCAGCGTTTGACTATGGAATCCTCGCTCGCGAACTCAATGCGCCAATTTGAGCGCGAATTCAACCGCGAACTTTCATTCCTGCTAGCAGTCTTCCGTCCCGACCCAGTCGCCGCCGCCAATGGCGACTGGCACCGCTATCTCGAGCGTTACGACGAGTGGTACCAAAGCTCCGACTTCGCGCCACTCGTTTCCCGAGTCCTGCTGTATTTGACGCCCACTGATGGCGATCAGCAAGTCTACGAGTTGCAACTTGACGAATGGAAACTGGCCGAAATCGATTGGTCTGATAAGCACGCGCGTCTACAAGACCAAATCGCGACCTGGGACGCGAGCTTCGAAGAGGGCCGCGTCCGCGATGCCCGCATGTTCTCGTGGACCTTCTTTTCAGGCGAGAAGATCTTCGCGCTCCCGCTCAACTTCCTCAACGGCAACGACCGCGGCGCTCGCCAATTCGATGCGATATCGCGTGCAGGCTATTTGATCGTCGAACTCGACCCCGCATTTCTTTCGCAGCGAATGATCCCCGAATTGGTCGGCCGATATTTTTCGGGACCTGATGGCGAACAGCTCTACAAGATCGCGGTTCTTGGAGACGTGGGAGGTGAGCTTCTTTATCGTTCTCATGAAACCGACTCACTCGGCCAACCCGACCTTCGCGCCTCGCTACTGCCCGCGCGCCGCGAGGGACAACGAGGCGGCGCTGGTCCTCCAGGGATCCTGCCGCCCTGGCAAGAATTTCGGGGCCGTGGCGGCCCTCCCCGCGACGATCGCCGCCCACGCGGCGGGCCCGGTGAGCAAGGGCGTCGTCGCGGCGGCGGTCCGGGTGGGCCTGGTGGTCCCGCTGGTGCGGCCGGAAGGCCAGATATGTTCTTTGGCCGCTCGGCCGTGTTCTTCGCCGCGGGCGACGAGGGCAGCGACTGGGTCGTGACGGCCAAACACATCGCCGGCTCACTAGACGCTGCCGTGCAACTACAACGCCGACGCGATCTTGGTGTTGGCTTGGGAATCCTCCTGCTACTCGCCGGGGCGATGGCGTTGGTACTGATTTCTTCGCAACGCGCCAAGCGTCTCGCCGACATGCAGATGGAATTCGTCGCCGGTGTTTCCCACGAGTTGCGAACGCCGCTAGCTGTTATTTGTTCCGCCGGCGACAACCTCGCGGATGGAGTCGTCAGTTCAAGCGATCAGGTACCGGAATACGGCAGATTGATCCGCGATCAAGGTCGCCGCCTTGCGGAGATGGTTGAGCAAACCCTGCGGTTCGCGACGCTACAGTCCGGCAAGACCACGTTCAACCTAGAGTCCGTTGATGTTGCTCAACTCATCGCCGAAACACTCGATCAGGCCGGCCCGGCAATAGAGCAGGCCGGCTTCGAGCTGCAGCAGGTGGTCGAACGCGACCTGCCACCAGTGCGCGCCGATCGAAGCGCTCTGCGGCAAAGCCTCGAAAACCTCGTCAACAACGCGGTTAAGTATGGCGCTGACGGACGTTGGCTGAAAGTCGAGGCCGCCGACGTAAGAACGAACGGCTCACGAGAAGTGCAAATCAGAGTGCATGATCACGGACTCGGAATCATGCCCAAAGATGCGAAGAACATCTTCGACGCATTCTACCGTGGCGCGGCGGCGACAGAGGCGCAGATTGAAGGCTCCGGACTCGGTCTCAAGCTGGCCCGCGACATGGCGCTAGGTATGGGCGGCGATCTCACATTGAAAAGCGAGCCTGGGCAGGGAAGCATTTTTACGATCCACTTGCCGCTCGCCGAAGTCTAATCGCGCTCCATGAAAAAAATCCTGCTCGTAGAAGACGAAATCGGCATTCGCGTAACGCTCGGAGATCGCTTGCGCGCGGAAGGATACGAAGCTGCCCTTGCCGAGGACGGCGACCAAGGCTTCGACCTAGCTAAGCAGGGCGGCCACGACCTTTTCATTTTCGACGTGATGATGCCCAAGAAAAACGGCCTCGACCTTTGCCGAGACATTCGTCAATTGGGCATGACGACACCCGTCATCATGCTCACCGCCAAGGGCCAAACGTTTGACAAGGTGCTCGGCCTCAAACTGGGAGCTGACGACTATCTAACCAAGCCGTTCGACATGCTCGAGTTGCTAGCTCGTGTCGAGGCCTTGCTGCGAAGATCAGCCGGCGCGCCCAAGCCCGCCCCGAGCGTCTACGAATTCGGCGACATTAAACTCGATCATCGAAGCACCGAAGTCACCCGCGCGGGCGAAGTGCTGACAATCTCGGCGAAGGAGTACCAGCTCCTTCTCTACCTTGTAAGGCATCCCGGAGTTACGCTTTCACGCGAAGTCCTCCTGCGCGAAGTGTGGGGATACGACTCCATGCCGACGACCCGCACGGTCGATGTCCACGTAGCCTGGCTGCGGCAAAAGCTAGAGGACGACGCCAAGCACCCGCGCTGGATCACGACCATCCACGGCATGGGCTACAAGTTCAAGCCGGAGTGAGGCGTCCTTCAAAGCGCGTCCCTTGAACCCATCGACGCGCCTGGAACTACCCGCTAAACGGGTCGGCCTTCGATCACGCTAACGGGCGATGCGGTCGCAGTGACGCCCGCTAGTTCTTTGACCGCCTAATGTTTGGTCTTTCGTAGCCGAACTTTCGGCGTGCGGTTTTGCGGTCGAAGCGCCAGTCGATCTTCACCGGAAGCAAGGGGGAAGCAAGGGGACGGAGCCCTTAACAATTACAGCAACATCAACTAAATCAATATGTTAGCTTGCTCCAGCCGTCTCGTTAATGACCCCGCCTCTCTGCGGACGAATGCGACTCCAGCCTGCCGGCAGACCCAAGTCCGCCTCGATCTTCCTCTGAAAGTTTTTGCCGCCGAACGGTTTTCCCAACTGTGTCGCCGTCCGAATGTGGTCCGCCGCCTGATCGCCTTGGCCTTGCGCAAGTCTTGCCGGCCAGTCCGCGCACCCGCCGAACTCCTCTAGGACATGCCAGTCCAACAGGCCGCTGTCATCGCGTCCGCCGGCATCGGCGCGCGCGCTCGACCAGCGCCATGCCGTTGCCCCGGCCATCATCCCCGCGCGTACCGGATTCAGGTCCACATACAATAGCGCCGCGTCGAGTCGTGCGGGGTCCAAAGCGCATGAATAGAAACGACTTCGCCATCGATGACCGTCTCGCCGGCGCGTCCGATTGAACTGCTGCGCATACCCGGAGTGGACCGTTCGGATCAAGCGCGAGAGCGAGTCCTCGCGGCGCGGCACGGCGATCATGTGGACGTGGTTCGTCATCCAACACCAACCGAGCAGATTCAACTCGGCAGGCGCGCGGATGCAGAGAAAGCAGTTGCTGGTAGCGGCGCCGGTCTTCGTCGGACAGGCAGACATCTTGGCGATTGTTGCCGCGATGGGTGATGTGATGCGGCACATCCACCGCCACCACCCGCGCTTGACGGGGCATCGATTGCCTCCAGGATACTCTACGGCTTTGAGCAAGTTGTTAAGGGCTCCGGAAGGTGTGAAGAAATAGGCGTCGCCGATACTCTGTTTTGTCAACGTATTTGATATAATAAGTTATGTCGGACCAGGGTTCCCCGCGCCACCTCCCCATCAACCTAAAAGCGGCAGTTAGGTGAGGTAATCGGCGAGTTGGAGGTTCGTTCCGACGACTCGGCCGTGGAGGAAATCGCGGAAGATCCAGCTGAGGATCAGTCGCCAGTGAGTGATCGAGCCCAACTGCTCCGCAGTTGCCGCCACGCGTTTGAGGAACTTACTCGCCGCCTCCAACGAGCGCCGGACTTGGCGCGTTTTCGCATGCGAACTCGTGATCGTCAGCGTCGTCTGCCGCGCATGCCGCGTGCGCCGCGCGATGCCGTGCAGCAGCAACGGCCGCGTCGTGATCGCTTCGCCCTTGCGCCCCGCCGCCAAGCGCGTGAACAGCCCCCACCAGTTGTAGACCAACGCGATCACTCCCGCCATCACTCGGCTGCGCTTCAAATCCTGCGTCGTAAATCCCGTCCAGCCCCACTGATTCTTCAGCTCGTCAAAGTTGTTCTCCGCGTCCCCGCGGTCGCGGTACAACTGCGCGACCCCCTGCAGTTCCTCATCCAGCGACGTCACCAGCACCACATATTCGTACAACACGCCGCCCTCAACCACTTCGCATAGTCCTAGCGAAAGCTGCAGTGGTTGCTGCTTGGCAGACGGTTGCTGCTTCTGCTCGAGTTGCTTCTTCGCCGGCTCGAAGGCCAACGAGTCCCTCATTTGCCGCCGCAACACCAGCACCCCTCGGCTGCGGCTCCAGCCCGCCAGTTGCAACTCGCTGCGCACGCCCTGCCAGCCTTGTCCCGCCGCAACCCAATCGTGCGCTGCGAACAGCCGCTCAATGAGGCGCTTCACTCCGTTCGTCTGACGCAGTCGAAACAGGTAGTCGAGACCGCGTTGCTCGGCTCCCAACATCGCTTGTTCCGTGCCCCAATGCGCATCGCCGCGTAGCAATTTTGGACGCTGTTGCGGCTTCAACTCATCCAAGAACTCCCACAGCCGCGGCTGCGCGTGCGACGGCGCCGTCTGCTTGCCCGGCTGCACTTCGACCCCCAACAGCAGTCGAATATGCGCCGCCATGTAGGCGTGATAGACGTGCGACGGACGTCCGGGCTTGGCCGGGTTGTAGCCGAGCAGCGCGCCTTCTTGCTTGCCGCACAGCGGCTTCACCGTGGCGTCGACGTCGAGGATCCAGTGCTCTTCGAGCAGCGCTTCGTAACTGTGTTTGAGGTGCCGGCCGAGCCAACGTTCGCAGTCGGCTTCGTCGACGTCCTTGAAGGCGCGCCGCGCCGAGTCTTCGCTGACCAACTTGTTGACACCCAGCAGCGTCGGCGTCAGCGTGTCGGCGCGCAAGGCGTCGCTGTGGGCATAGCGCCGCTGTCCGGCGAGCACGCTCAACAGCAGCGTCGCCAGCACTTCGCGCTTGGCGGGCGCGTTCGGACTGCTGTAGCTGAGCGGGCAGTCGTTCACCCAGGCAGCGAACAGCCCCGAGGTCTTGAGGAACTCGACAAAGTACAGCAACTGTCCGAAGGCGGTGACCGCCGCCTGCTCGTCCCAGCGCAGCCCGACCTTGCCACCGAAGGTATCGACTGCCCCCGCCGACCCTTGGACACCCGCCTGCACGTCTTCACCCCCAGGGTGAATGCTCGCCAACTCCTTCGATCCGCTCATGACCCCAATTCTAGGGCCTCGCAGTACTACTGCTCGTTTCTAACTGCCGTTTCTAGGGTTAACCGTTAATCTTTGAATTTTGTTGCATTCTTCAGTAGACTGACCGCTACGCGGGTTCGTTCCATGTTCCCGTGTAGCAATCATGCCACTCAAAAATTACCACCTACTCAAAGGCAAGCCCAAGCAGCTTGAACTTGACGACGACCAAAGCCCGCACATCGAAGTCTTAATCGAGGCCGCCGGTGAGAAGTACCGCATCGCGGTCAATGTGCGATCGAGTCAGTCGCCTCACGCATTGCTCCACCTGGAGCACGACCCCTTCGCGTCGGCGCATGCCGCGGAGCTGTTATCCCTCCCGGAGGGCTTGACCGAGTTGACGGGTGGCAACGCGCACTTGGCGTTCGACTACGTTCGCGACAACTTGTTCGAAAGGGACGCGATGTCGATCGCGCCTTTCCAAAAAGACGGTCCGCAAAACGATTTGCGCGATTTTATCGAACCGAAACTCAACCGCGGTATCGCGAACGGCAAGATTACGGTCTACGCTTTCGGAGAGGCTTGGGGACCGGAGGCTAACAAGCCTGACCAATACTTTAACTTTCTTCCAGGCCGCGGCATTCACGATATTCACATGAACCAGGGGTCGCCGGGACGCCACGCCCGCACCAACGGCACGCATCAAGACGGCCTGCTGTTGCTGCACGACTCCGATAGCAATTCGTGGTCCGCAACATTTCTGGCATTTCAAAGCCAGAGCTGGCAGACGGACGAGGCAGGCAATGCGATCGGTCCGGCAGACGATCCTGGCGAGCCGCAGTCCAAGTCGGTCGACGTCAAGATCGTTGCGGCACTGATCAATCCGGCGGGGCCGGAGCCGGGCAATGAATCAGTAACGCTGTTGAACCGCACGGACGCGGCGATTGTCGTCGACGGCTGGAGTGTTGCCGATGCCAAGGGCCGGCGTCACACGCTAGCTGGAACGCTCGCCGCTGGCGATTCTCGGCGCGAAACTCTCCCGGAGAACTCCAACGGTGCGCAACTGCGGAACAAGGGAGGCAGCATCACGCTTCGGGATGCTCACGGCGATACCGTTGACCAGGTGAAGTACGGCAAGAACGACACCAAACCCGAGGGGTGGTCGACCGTATTCTAGCTACGACTTGAAGATGAGTAGGAAGAGATAGAGCAGCGGCAGGTAGAGCACCGAGGCTCGCAGCAGGGTTCTTGCTTGTGTGCCGGTTTTCTCACGTGCCGAGAGGATGCCGTAGTAAAGATAGCCGGCGCTTAGGATGAATGCCGGAATGGCGAACCAGATTGTCGTCATTCCTAGCCAAGCCGGGGCCATGCTTAGCGGAATCAGTGCCAACGAGTAGGCGACGATCTGGCGGCCGGTGGAGGCTCCATCGGGCTCGATTACCGGAAGCATGCGTATGCCGGCGCGTTCGTAGTCTTCACGGTACATCCAGGCGATTGCGTAGAAGTGTGGGAACTGCCACAGGAACAGGACGCCGAAGAGAACCAATCCCTCGATGCTGAGTTCGTTGCGAACGGCGGTCCAACCTAGCAACGGCGGAACCGCGCCCGGAAAGGCGCCTAGAAACGTCGACCACCAGGTGCCGTATTTGAGCGGTGTGTAGACCAGATTATATGCCAGCAACACGAATACGCCAAGCCAAAAGCTGAGCGGGTTTGTCGCTACGTAGAGATAGGCTAGTCCCGCGATTGAAAGGCCGAGGGAGAAGACCAGTGCTGTCGCGGGTTGAATCCGGCCGGCAGGCAGCGGACGGTCAATCGTGCGCCTCATGCGTGCATCGGCGTCGCGTTCCCACCACTGGTTCAGCGCACCGGTTCCGCCGGCTAAAAGTGACGTCGCGATGATCGTATGAAGCAGCAGAACATAGGGCATCGAACCGCTCGTCGCCAGGTAGAAACCCATCAACGTCGACATCACGATCAACCAAACGATCGACGGCTTTGTCAGCTCATAAAAGTCTGACAAGGTCGCGGTCAAGCTGGTTGTGGCCGTCGCCGTGCCCTGAAGATTGGTGCTCATGTTTCGCCGAAAACGCTAGCCGCTAAATGAAAAGTCCGCTTCTTTTGACTCGCTCGCGCCGACGGTGATTTCGACTTCCTTTGAGCCGAACAGTTCGTGGAGCGCCTGCAGCGTGTACGTCCCTGGCGGCAGATTCGAAATCTCGAACGAGCCATCGTCGCCGGAAACCGAGAAATAGGGATGCTCGATCACGTGGATGTACGACTGCATCCAAGGGTGAATATTGCACTTGACGGCAATCTTCAGCTCGGCGCGCGGGAACTTGTAGTCAATGGCGGGAGCGGAGGCAGTCTGTGACTTATTCCACTCACGGTTTTCTTTCGGCAACGGGTGCACGTTGTGCGTCGTATCGTCGGAGTTGGTGATGTTGACCGCCTGACCTTGCTGGACGGCGACAACATGCGGCTTGTAGAGGCAGCCGCTTTGGTCGAGGTTGACGATGTCGTTGCGGACGGGGAAACTTTTACCTTCAAGGCCCTTACTGATCCAGACCAGCACGTGCTGCAGTTTGCCGTCGTTCACTACGACTCTATCGGAGGGTACACGGCCGCCGTGTAGCTTCACGCAGTCAGGCTCGGCGCTCATGTTGACGGGCGGAACGCGCGGGACATCACCTTCGAAGCTGATTACGCCGGTAACGGATGCCGCGGTCGCGGGATCGACGTTGGTCACCGGTCCGGCGGTGGCTGCTTCGCCGCCGCCCGAATTTTCGCCGCCGCCAGCGGCAATCTTTGCGTCGTATTCATCAAAATAATCGTCGCCGCCGCAGGCATAGGCGAGAGTGATGATTACGGTGAGTGCTAGGAGCACACTCCAAGTTTTGTTCTTGAACACGGGTTCTTCCTCCGAAATTTGCGCCTCTAAAAAGGCTGCGGACCTCGCTCAGGAGGCCCGCCGAACGTCTGAACTTTATTGTAGAGCTTGCAAACGGCGAAGCTCTGCGTTATCCATCTGGAACATGTAGCGAGTTAACAACTGCGCTTGATCGTTTTCGTAATTGCGCGCGGCGGCGGGAACTTCGCCGTTAAATACCCAACGGCCGTTGTCGTTCCGGAATAATTCCGACGGCATGGCGGTCCCAGGGGCAATCGATGCCGGCTCGAGCAGCCAGCGGAATGTCCAATCGGGTTTCAGCCGCTCGGCGGCGATCAGAA
The DNA here is from genome assembly GCA_965205595.1 of Bryobacterales bacterium. Taxonomy (GTDB): domain Bacteria; phylum Acidobacteriota; class Terriglobia; order Bryobacterales; family UBA6623; genus CATQHP01. The sequence continues at coordinate 53,947 of CBDBHI010000004.1, forward strand.
AATTCGGCGCAGTGGCGGTGGCGTCACGCGACGGGATTCCCGACATGTGGCATTTCAAACACGGCGCCGCATCGCTGGTGAAGAGCTGGCGGCCAATTGCGAGTTCAGTGCTGGTGAGCTGTTCCATCGGCCCAGGGGCGTAGGGAATTGGCTGCGAGTCTCGCGCCATGAAGAATTTCGTAATTTTCGAAATCTGGCGATCAGAGAAATAGAACGTCGGCATGCGGGCATGCAGGTAGCTGCGTACGCCGTTGCGATTGACATCGGTATCGCTCAAGGCCGGATTCTTTAGGAAACCGCGCAACCACTCAGGCTGAACGCGTGCGCCCTCGGTGTAGAGTTGCGGCGGAAATTGCTCGGCCCAATCGGGGTCATCCGTGTAGCGTGGCATCGTCATAAACGACGAGACATTACCCGGGCGAACCTGGTGGCAGCCGGTGCAGTTGTGGCGGGTGAGTATCCACCAGCCGTCTTGAACATCGCCGCGTGCGTCTTCGGGTTCGTAGCGGTACTGCTCGGGGAAGGTCGTGTCGACCGCACCCAGCAAGAAGGTCGTGAGTGCGTTGATCTCGGTCTCACTGAGGTTGAAGTCGGGCATACGCAGCTTTTCTAGCTGCGCCTTTTCTTTGCCCTCGTCGTAGACGGCGGGGTTATTAAGTTTTGCCTCGAAGAATCCCTTATGGCTGTACCAGCCCTCTTGTTCGGCTACGTGTGTCTTTAGCGCGAAGTCGAGGCGCTCTAGCGGCTTGCTGCCTTCGAGCGACAATTCGGTGCCAATGCGGCCTTCAGCTTCGAGGCCTGAAATTTCGTGGCAGCCGGCGCAGCCGTAGTGGCGAATGAGTACTAGACCTTCGGCCGCAAGCTCGGGGTCGTCCATATAATCGGCGGCTCCGTAGACGGCATCGGTTTTTTGGGCAGAGAGATAGGTGGCGATGTCACGAGTGTCTTGCGTGCTTAGCCGCAGGTTCGGCATGACCGGGCGCCGGCGCATTTCGTCGGGCACGTTCGGGTCGGGGGTGACCTCGGCCGGGTCGTGAATCCAACGGACGAGGAAGTTGTAGCTCGTCTTCTCGCCAACACGGCTGAGGTTAGCCGAGAAGGTTCCGCCGATGCGGTCGCTACCCTCGCCGATCGAGTGGCAGCCTAAGCAACCGCGAGTCTCTAAAAGTTCCTTGCCGCTTTCGGCATTGCCTCTCGGGTGCTGCTCAAGTTCGCCGTCAAGCGCATTCTGCCAGAGATAGGCTGAAATTTTTTGCACTTCATCATCGAGCAGGCGGAAGGCCGGCATCTTCGTGCCGGGGCGGAACTCGTGTGGGTTCTTCAACCAGACCGGAATCCACTCCTTGCGGTCTTTGATTTTGATTTCTTTGAGGCTTGGGCCAAACTTCTTGACCTCTTTGCTGAGGTTGCGGGCTTCTTCGCGCAAATTGTGCAGTTCCGCATCGACCGTGGTGTTGTTGATCCGAAGTTCTTCGGCACGCGCATAGTAGCGCTGCGATTCGGTTGCGTCAGATGCGGTGTCACCCTGGCTGAGATTTACGGCCATCTCTTTTGCGTTGGCGGCTCTGGTCGCGGTCAGGTTGCCGATCGTTTGCCGCGCAACGGTGAGCTCTTCAGATTCAGAGTCGTATCCTTCAAAACGGTGGCAACCCCAACAGCCCTTGTTTAGAAAGAGTGCTCTTCCGGCGTTCAGCGTTTCCGCTCCCGGCGTGACAACTTCTTTGGCGTGACATTGCTGACACCCCGCTTCTACATTCGAGGGCTCGTACATCGGGTAGAGCCAGAACTTGTGGCGTCCGTGGCCCTTGATGACCGAGCGCGTCGCGCGGCCGTTGCCGTTGTGGCATGACGAGCAGCCAAACGCTTCGGGGTCGTGAATCTTGAGCAGTTCCGGCCGCGGATGGCTTTGGAATACGGGATATCTCAGATCGGCACGCCCGATGGTTACAGGCTCGCGAGTTCCAACGTGGCAAGACTCGCAGCGATCAACCAAATCGATGTCGCGCAGGTGGATCTGTTTGATGTCGACGGGGAAGTTGCGCATCTTTGTGATCAGGCCGTCGACCTGGGTGGAGCTCAAACCGACGAGCTGTTCAGACATCAACGCGTCGCGCTCTTGGCGCACCGCAGTTGCCGCTTCGAGCGTGGCGATCCGTTCTGTCTGAAGCTCGGCGCGTTTGGCCTGCATTCCCAAGAACTCAGCTTCGAGCTGGTCGAATGTCATCTCGAGTTCTTCGACTTCGCGTGAACCATCGGCCTTGGTCAGTGTGGCGGTCACAACGCGCTTACGGATCTCTTCGATGTCAGCGCGTAGGTCATTCTTTTCCCCATCATCATGGGAGATTTCGACGAGATAACGGATGGCATCGATCTCGCTACGCAATATCTGGAAAGCGCCGCGAGCGTCCGTCATGCGAGCCACGACGCCGGACGATTCGATATCAATCTCGCGTACGCGATTTGCGGCGGCAGTATCCGCTTCGCCGACCTGGGCGTCGAGAGCTTGGTATTCGGAGGTATTCCTGATCGCCTCTTCCTTGGCCTGCTGCTCGGGCTTCACTTTCTGCATCAGGAAACCCGTGTAGTAGCCACGGAAGCGCGCCTGATACTCCTTGTACGGGCGCATGATCTCGACTTCGTCGTAGATCGCCCATACCAAGGTCAGCATCAAGACCAACGTCGACACCAACAGGTGCACGCTATAAGATTTGGTTGCTAGCGGATCAGGATCCGGCTTAACTTGACTTTCTGGCATTCGGAACTCTGTTTTAGATCTTGCTTGCTGAACTTTCGAGGGCTGCCAATTTTGCGCTAAACGTTAAACCAGGGCGTGACCCAGACGTACTTGATGCGGAATAGCAGACGTGCGCCGATTTTTACCGGCAACGACAGCATCATAATGAGCAACAGTTGCATGGTGGCGTACTGCGCGAGCGTCATGCGGTTGAGAATCTTGCGGCTAAACTCTGTCGCGGCGATGAGACGGTGGCAGACGTAGCCGGTAACCGCGAAGAATCCGCCGACGACCGCCGCGCCGAATAGGCCGATCCACGGCTGCGAAGTGATTCCGATAATCTCGTGAAGATCTCGGTTGATTTCAAAAATTACGCGGTTGTGATCCCACGTCATACCCGGCCAGAACCACATCCAGCCGGGGCCACGTATCAATGTGCCAATAACGATCATCACACTCCACATAATGATGAAGCCGGTTATGAACGTCCATATCGCAAACCTACGTTGTTTGTACGTGTAGTAGCCGTTGCCAAGCGGGTTTTCGTCGATGTATGGAATGACGATCAGCCCGACGACGATGAGCGTCGGCATGACAACGCCGGCGATCCAGGGGTCGAAGTAGACCAGCATTTCTTGCAGTCCGAGGAAGTACCAGGGGGCTTTCGACGGGTTCATCGTCAAGCTCGGATTGGCGGGCTCTTCAAGAGGCGCGTCAAGCGTGATCGACCAGACCATCAAGATGGCAGTCACGATTACCGCGGCAAGGAACTCCATGCGCAACAGGTAAGGCCAAACGTGAAGTTCACGCGCCCACCCTTTCTGGAAAGGCTCGACCTTGCGGTGATGGGTCTTCGCCATGTCGGCGTCGGCCTCAAGCTGATCAATTAAACGATCGTTAGCAAAAGCTTGCCTGAATCCGTACCACGTGAAAAACGGCAGGATAAACATCATTCCGACGATTGGAACGTTATCGGGGAGCGAAACAATGGTCCAAAGTTGATGCCAGTCCATGGTCGTCTCCCTCTACCTCCTGCGGAGCGGCTTGATCTCTTTTTCCAGCATCATTGGCGCGGGACCTGATATGCCGCCGTCTTTTCGGACTCGCCAGAAGTGGACAATCATGAATGTCGCGGCGAATCCTGGTATCGCTACGCAATGCCATATATAAGCGCGCAAGAGTGCATTGGCGTCAACGATCGAGCCGCCCAGCAAGGCAAAGCGGACATCGTTGTACCCGGTCATGCCCATCTGTGCACCAAATGGACCCTCATGGCCGAGCATCGGACTCGCACGCGCCATGTTGGTTCCGACCGTGACCGCCCAGAAACCGAGTTGATCGTCAGGCAGCAAGTATCCGGTGAACGAAAGCAGCAGGGTCAGCACAAGAAGAATGATGCCGATCGACCAGTTGAACTGGCGTGGCTTCTTATACGAGCCGGTCAAAAAGACACGGAACATATGGAGCTGTACCGTTAGGACCATGGCGTGCGCCGCCCAACGATGCATGTTGCGTAGTAGCTTGCCGAAGGGAACGTCGTGTTCAAGGTACAGAATGTCGCGGAATGCCTGAACTTTTGTCGGGTGGTAGTAGAACATCAGCAGCACGCCGGTCCAGGTCAAGACCCAGAACAGGTAGAAAGTGATGCCACCCATTCCCCAGGTGAAGTTGAAGCGCACCGCATCGCGGTTGACCTTGGCCGGGTGGAGGTGCAGAAATACGTTGCTGAGAACGCCGAGCGTGCGGCTACGAGGCGTCTCGTCGTGCTTAACGCGGAAGATCGATTTATAGATTTCGGTCTTGGTCGGCTCTTGAACCGCTTTGAGATCTAATTCCGCTTTTTGCCGAATAGCGTCGGGGTCGACCTCGACACCGAGGATGGTACGAGCGCCGTTGCCACCATTTTCGGGAGTCGTCGTCTTGACGCTTCCGTTGCCGCCGTTAGTTTCAGCCATTGTTCGTGACTCCTTCCGCCCTTAAACCTGGATGAAGCTTCCGGCTTCGTCGAACTGGGTCGCCTTACCCTTTTCCTCGCGGAAAAGAACGCTGGTGTCTACGACGATGCGGCCTTCTGGGTCGAGTTCGACCCGCGCACGGTCCATCGGACGCGGCGCGGGGCCCTCGTAGTTGCGGCCTTCGGGGTCGTAGCCACTGCCGTGACAGGGGCACTTAAACTTACCTTCGCCCTGCTTCCAGTCGGGAGTGCAGCCCAGGTGGGTGCAACTCGCGAAGATCACGAACATGCGGTCAGGTGTACGCACGACCCAGATTCGATTGCTTTTCTGGAAACGCGTGTCGACGCCGATACCGAACTCGGCCGGCGTGCCAACGCGGAATACGGTGCGCGGTTCAAAAATGGTCCGCGGGAAAAAGAACCGCAGAAACATCAAGAAATTTGTCGTCAAGAAACCCGCGGTCAGCAGCCCAACCATCCGCCGACGCGACTGTACGCGCGTCGCTTCGTCGGTCGATTCAGCTTCGATCGAGGACCTAATACGATCAATCAATGAGGGCGCAGCCGGGCCCCCGGCCTTTTCTTCGGACATAGTTACCCTTTAGATCGGCTGCGCTCGGGGAGACCGGATGCGCGGATACCGTCTCCCATTGTAGTCAACCGCAAGATTGGCGTTCAACATCATACGCGTGAAAAATCCGCTAAGGCAATAATATTTCCGGGATGTCGGAGGTGGGTTTGCGAGCCAGACGGCAAAAAACGGGGGCGTGACTGGCAGTTCAGGCTCGCGGGGGGCGGATCAAATCCCAGGGTTTCAGTCTGGGCTAATTCAAATGCCACCCCGCTGGGGTTCAGTTTATGCAGCTTCGCGTTCATCTCTTTATGCGCTAGACGATTGATTTCATCAGCGCAAGCCGCTGCTTCGCGCGCTCAAGCTCGGCGGGCGTGTCGACGCTGATTCCAATATGGTTTTCGGTTGCGACGACGAGGATTTTGTGGCCGTTCTCTAGGACTCGGAGCTGCTCTAGGGCTTCGGTCTGCTCGAGTGGCGTGGGGTCCATCTGGCTAAGCTTGAGCAGGAATTCGCGGCGGTAGGCGTAGAGGCCGATGTGTTCCCAGGCGGCTTGGCCCACGGAATTTCTTGGATTGGGAACCAGCGACCGCGAAAAGTACAGCGCAAAGCCGTTGTTGTCACGCACCACTTTGACCACGTTGGGGTCGGAAAACAGGGCGGACTCGTCGATTCGCTGGCAGAGCGTCGACATTTCGAGATCGGGCCGTGCTCGGAATGGCTTTACCAATTGATCGAGCACCAGCGCTGAAACAAAGGGCTCGTCGCCCTGAATGTTGACCACCACGTCCGCATCGACAGTGGCTGCAACTTCCGCGGCGCGGTCGGTACCGGATCGATGGCTGGAAGACGTCATGGCGACGGTTCCGCCGAAAGCCTCGACAGCTTGTCGAATGCGTTCGTCGTCGGTGGCGACGATTACTTGCTCGAGCAATTCGGATTCAGAAGCGCGCTCGTAAACATGCTGAACCATCGGTTTGCCAGCGAGTAGGGCCAGAGGTTTGCCTTCGAAGCGCGTTGAGGCGTAGCGCGCCGGAATGATACCGATGACTTTAAGGGCCAAACGGCTATTCTGTCATGCGCTAGCCGATCGGGTGCAGAGCCGGCATTGGACGCCGCTATCGGCTATGCGACGATTCGTAAGTTACGCAGCGGAGCAGGCGTGTTCACTGCCGCGGCGAGTGGCTTTGGATTGGCCGCTGTTTAGGGAACAAGGAGAATTGCCAATCATGCGCCTTATCGAGCGTCGTTCACTGAGCGACGAGGTCAGCCATCTCGTTTTTTATGCCGATTTCAAGCATGTCGCGGGCCAGTACTTGGCGCTCGCCGCCGAACTGGGCGGCGAGACGCAGAAACGCTACTACTCGATCGCATCCGCACCGCGAGAGGATCGAACGATTGATTTGTGCGTCGATATCCGGGGGGACTTTGGCCAGTATTTGGACTCGCTTGAGCCGGGCTCGGAGGTTACGGCCGAAGGTCCGGCGGGCAAGATGGGCCTGCTCGACGCGCGAAACGCAGCCGTATACTTCGCCTCGGGCACCGGCATCGCGCCTGTTCGCGCCATACTGCAAGCCCATCTCGGGGAGAACCCGGCTGCAAACGCGCGGCTCTATTTCGGCGTGCGGCACTCGAAGAATCTGTTCTTTCGCGACGAGTTGGAGGCACTTGCTGAACGGCACCCGAAGTTCGAGTTTTGTCCGACTGTCAGCGGTGACGACACCGGCTGGGAGGGGCGACGGGGCAGAGTGCTGGCTCACCTTGATGAGGCTCTCAAGGGTGGCGAAAATCTTGACGCCTATTTCTGCGGGCAACGCGAATTAGTCGATCAACTCAAGGTCGACCTGAGCGCCGCGGGGATCGCTGACGAACGCCAGTCGTACGAGCGATACTAAGACTTCAGGCCACGCCACTGCCTTCCACATAGAAAAAGGAGCGGGTTCGTAGACCGCTCCCGGAGTATTTCGCCACTCATGTCGAACATTCAAGTCACCTTGCCGGACGGCTCCACCCGCGAGGTCGCCCAAGGCACCACCGCGCTCGAAGTCGCTGAACAAATTAGTGCCGGTCTTGCGCGGGTTGCGCTTGTCGCCAAAGTCGACGGTACGCTCGTAGACCTTGCTACTGAACTCACCGCCGATTGCAGCTTGCAGTTGCTCACTGACCGAGACCCCGAGGCTCTAGCGGTCTACCGCCATTCGTCGGCGCATCTGCTGGCCGCGGCGACGCTTGAGCTTTATCCGGAGACGAAGCTGGGCATCGGTCCTCCGACCGATCTGGGCTTCTTCTATGACATGCAGCGGGAGAACCCGTTTACTCCGGACGATCTCGAGAAGATCGAGGCGCGAATGAAGGAGATCGTGAAACGCGATCCGCCGAACGAACGGGTCTACGTTCCGCGCGAAGAGGTTCTGGCGGCATACAAGCAGCAGGGCGAGTTCATGAAGTGTGAACTCATCGAGGAAAAGACCGACGACCCCAAGGTCTCGATTTACAAGACTGGCGACGTGTTTAGCGATTTTTGCCGAGGCCCACACATTCCGTCGATGGGCCGCATCAAGGCGTTCAAATTACTGTCAGTTGCGGGCGCGTATTGGAAGGGTGACGAAAAACGCGAGAAATTGCAACGTGTCTACGGCACGTCGTTCTTCAGCAAGAAGGACCTCAAACAACACCTCGAACGGCTTGAAGAAGCGAAGAAGCGCGATCACCGCAAGCTCGGCAAGCAGCTCGACTTGTTCAGCATTCAAGAGGAGGCCGGACCGGGCCTGATCTTTTGGCATCCCAAAGGCGGAACGATCCGCCGAATCATGGAAGATTGGCTACGGGATCAGTTAGTCTCACGAGGCTACGGCCTAGTGACGACTCCGCACGTGGCGCGCAGGCATCTGTGGGAGACGTCGGGCCACACCGAGTATTACTCCGACGACATGTTCAAGCCGATGGAGCTGGACGATTCGCTCTACCAGCTCAAGCCGATGAACTGTCCGTTCCACATTCTGATTTATAAGGACAAACTTCGCAGCTACCGCGACCTGCCGGTGCGGCTCGCCGAACTCGGAACGGTTTATCGCTACGAGCGCTCGGGCGTGATGCACGGCTTGTTGCGCGTGCGCGGATTTACGCAAGACGACGCCCACATTTTCTGTACGCCCGAACAGGTTAAGGCCGAGGTCATCGGCTGTGTCGATTTCGCGCTCGAAGTTTTGCGCGTATTTGGTTTCGAGAAATTTGAAGTTGAACTCTCGACTTGGGACGGCGGCGCGAGCGGCAAGTACGCCGGCACGGCGGAGGAGTGGAAGATCTCTGAAGACGGCCTCTACGCGGCGCTTAAAGAACGCGGCATCGAGGCCAAGGTGATGCCCGACGAGGCGGCCTTTTACGGCCCCAAGATCGACGTCAAGTTGGTTGACGCGATCGGCCGCTCATGGCAATTGTCGACTGTGCAATTCGATTTCAACCTGCCACGGCGGTTTGATCTGGAGTACATTGCCGACGACGGCAAAGCTCACCAACCGATGATGGTTCACCGCGCCCTATGGGGTTCGGTCGAGCGCTTTTTTGGTGTGCTGATCGAGCACTACGCGGGGGCCTTCCCGTTGTGGCTTGCTCCGGTTCAGGTCAAGTTGCTGCCAATTACCGACGCCCAGAATGAGTACGGACAGGGCGTAGTCGAAAAGCTCGAGGCGGCCGGCATTCGAGCGGAACTCGACTCGCGAAGCGAGAAAATCGGCTTCAAGATTCGTGAAGCCCAGATGGCGAAAGTTCCGTATATGTTGGTCGTCGGTGCCCGTGAAGCGGAGTCGAATCAGGTTGCGGTTCGGCATCGCAGCGGCGGCGATCAGGGTGCCAAGCCGGTCGAGGATTTCCTGGCGGAGATTCAGCCGCTGATCGCCAATCGCGTATCCGGGATCTAGCAGCCCGTGGTTAGAGTCACGCAGGCCGCGTCACGCGCCTAGGGGCCGGCTTGATTGAACAAGCCCGGTGAACCTGGCACAACGCTACCCTATAGGGACCATGACGCCTTCTCAACTCCGAACGATTCTGCTGTTTGGTGGTCTGTTCATATTGATCACCAGTGCGACTGGGATCGCAAATTTCGTAATCGAATACCAATGGTGGTCCGAGTTGGAACAAGTGCCAACCTGGTTCAGCATCCTGCTCTACAAGATTCTTCCGGCCGTATTGGCATCGCTGCTGGCATGGGCCGCCCTAGTTTGGGCGCATGCGCGTGGCGTGGCGTTTGCCGTAGCGGACCTTTCTTCATACGCGCTTTACCGAAAGTTAGTTCCGGTCGGACTATTCATCGTCGCGGTGGTTTTCATTGGTTCGTCTGTTGAGTCATGGACGGTGATGGCGTATGTGGGTTCGCGCGGAATGGCGGTACCGGCTGAGAATTGGGTCGACCCGGTTTTCAGCAAGGATCTGGGGTTCTACTTGTTCGACCTGCCGTTCCTCAAGCTGTTGGTCAAGTATCTGTTTACTCTGGCGCTGTTTAGCACCGTCGTTTTCTGGGCGTCAGGCCGCGGCTGGCAGGTATTCGAGAGCCTGACCCGGTTTCGCAAAGCGGGCGGACCGATCGAAGAATTTGACATCGGGCCGCAGCCGCTGTTGCTCGAAGGCGCGACCAAGACTAATTTCGCGAAGGTCATTGCCAGCATTGCCTTGGTGGCCGCCGCGGCGTGGTTCTACCTCGGTCAATATGGGCTGCTGCTAAACGACCACTCATTTATGTTGGGGCTCGACTACCTCGATGAGGTCTGCCGCTTGCCGTTGCGCTGGGTCGTAGTGATCGCGCTGCTTTTGGCGGTTCCGCTAATCGCCACTTCGCGATACAAGTTTGCAGCCATCGCGGTTGGTGGATCGTTGGCGGCGCACGCCGTGATTCCCTTTGTCGTGCAATCACTGCACGTCAGCCCGAACGAACTCAGTCTTGAACACGACTACATCGATCGCCACATTCAAGCTACTCGCCAGGCCTACGGAATTAACAAAGGCACGGAGAAGCCGTTCACGCTCACCGAGAACACAGTCCTCGATGTCGAGGCCAATGCGACTCTGATCGACAACATCCGCCTGTGGGATGAGAAAGCTTACACGGACACGATCAGCCAAATTCAGGCACTGCGGCTCTACTACCGTTTTGCCGACATGGATATTGACCGTTACCGGATTGACGGCAAGGTCAAGCAGTTAATGCTGTCGCCGCGCGAGATCGACGTGGGGTCGCTTCCGAGTGAAGCCGCCAACTGGATCAACCGCCACTTCGTTTACACGCACGGATACGGACTCGTGGCCTCTGAGGTCAACCGCACCACGGATGACGGTTTACCGGTCTTGTTGATCCAAGATGCACCGCCGGTCATCAAGATTCCAGAAGTCAAAATTACCCAGCCGGAGATTTACTATGGAGAACTCACTCATGACCCCGTCTACGTCGGGACCGACCAGGAAGAGTTCGACTATCCGGAGGAGAACCAAAACGTCACGTCGCATTACTCCGGGCGCGGAGGATTTCCGATCAATTCAATTCTGATGCGCCTGGCCGCCGCGGTCAGCATGGGCGATTACAACATTCTTTTCACCGGCTTGACGAACGAGTCGAGCCGTATGATGCTGCATCGCAACGTGGAAGACCGGCTGGCTCATCTAGCGACGTTTGTTGAGTGGGACCCGGACCCGTACCTGGTAATGACAGACGAAGGCCGCTTGGTTTGGATCGTCGACGGATACACCATTTCGAACGCCCATCCCTACTCGCAGCCCGTCCCCGTTCCCTTGTTTGGGGCCCGTGTGAATTACATTCGCAATTCAGTGAAGGCGACGGTCGACGCCTACCATGGCACAACCACGCTATATCTGTTCGACGATAACGACCCGATTGTGTTGGCTTATGCGAATCTTTTCCCGTCGCTGTTTAAGCCGGCCTCAGAGATGCCGGCGTCTGTTCGGGCACATGTCCGGTACCCCGAGCAGATGTTCGATATTCAAGCCGAGATCTACCGTACGTTTCACATGCGCGATCCCTCGGTTTTTTACAACAAGGAAGATATTTGGGATGTCGGTAAGAGTCTTGCGGGCGACACGGGCGCTGCCGAGAGGATGCGTCCGACATACATCGTGGCTACGCTGCCGGGCGAGACGGAGCCGGAGTTTCTGCTGATGCTGCCGTTCACTCCACGCAACAAAGACAATCTCAACGGCTGGATGGCGGCGCGTTGCGATGGGGACGCGCTCGGCGAATTGATTTTCTATCAATTGTCGAAGCAGGAGCTGGCGTACGGCCCGAATCAGATAGAGGCTCAGATCAACCAAGAGCAGCAGATCGCTCGCGATTTGACGCTATGGAACCAGCAGGGTTCGCGCGTGCTTCGCGGGGAGATGATCGCGTTACCAGTTGGCGACAACTTTTTATATGTCGAGTCGATCTACATCCAGGCTGAGACGGCGCGCATGCCGCAGTTAAGAAAAGTTGTGCTTGCGATGGGTGAAAAGCTCGTTTACGAAGACACCTTTGAACTAGCGCTTGCGAAACTGACCGGCAGCAATGTGCAGATCGCCTCGGCTATTTCGGACGCGGCAAACGCGGCGGGGGAGGCGGCCGAAGGAAGCTCAGATCGGCAGGTGCGCTCGCTGGCCCAACGTCTCTCCGTACTACGCCAGCAAGCCCAACAGTTGGTCGATGAACTGGCCAGTATCGAAGAGGAGCTGGAGCCGTAGGTCGACTGGCGCGCATTTCTCTCCAGGTGGTGAGAAATGCGGGCTACTTGATAGACGCGAGTACGCGTTTGATGAAGCCGTCGATGGCTTGACCTTGGATCCAGCGGGCCACGACGACGAGGTCGTTTTCGCGGTCGACGTAAATCGCGTTCGTGCCGGCGCCGCGATGCGAGTAGGCGCTTTCGGGTGCGCTGGGGATCGACTTGCGGCCGGTGTTCAAAAAGTAGTTCATGAAGCCGTAGCCAGGCTGCACTTTGGTTGGCGTTGTCGCCATCGTGAACCACTCGTCGTCAATGAGCTGTTTGCCGTTCCAGTTGCCTCTTCTAAGGGTGAGGTAGCCGAAGCGGGCCTGATCCCGAGCGGTGAGCCACATGCCGCCGCCCCAGTGACCGCCGCCGCTGACTGATTGCACTTTTAGGCCGTCAAGTGTGATCCATGAATTCTCGTAGCCGTACCAGCGCCACTTGTTCGAGGCGCCGATCGGGTCCATCACGTATTCTTTCAACACCTGTGGCAGCGGGCGCCGCCAGACATGCAGCGCCGCAAGGGCGAGCAGGTTGACGCGCACATCATTGTATTTGTACGACGTGCCGGGCTCGTTGTGAACTCGGTCGCGATACTCTTTCCAATCGCCGTCGCTCGGGGGGCGGTCAGACCAATCAGGCTTGTCCCAGAGCGTTCCCTTCCAGTCGCTTGTTTGTCGTAGCAAATGGTCCCAGGTGATTTTCGCGTTAAGTCCGGAATCGAAGTGGTCGGTCGGCATGTAGGGGCCAACGAGGTCGTGGACGTCGCCGATCTTGCCGTGGGTAAGCGCCAGCCCTAACGTTGTCGAAAGGAAACTCTTGCTGACGCTGAACGTCATGTCGACGCGGCGCGGCTCGCCCCATTCGGCGACGAGATAACCGTGTCGGACGATGATGCCCGTCATGTCTCCACGGGCCTTGAAGGGTCCGAGATGCTCGCCGTAAGGTTCCTTTGCAAACGAGTAGTAATGCTGCTCCTCAAGGTCGCGCGGCGCGGTGGATTCAGCGGCCTTGGCGAACTCGATCGCTTCGTTGAGGGCCGCGGCGTCCATCCCAACTTGCGCGGGCGAGCGTTGCCGCCACTTGTCTCCGGGCTCTGGGAAGTAGACCGACTGAGCGGCTGCTGACGAAACGACAAGACAGAAAACAATGATTCGTAATTGCATTTTGATGGTGGCCCGCCGCGCGCGGCGTTGCCCGGATTGTAACGAACGTTGGGGGTAGCGCGGTCACTCGCGGAGCTTGCCGGCTTCGAAGCGCAGCACGCGGTCGCAGCGGTTGGCGAACGCGAGGTTGTGGGTGGCGATCAGCGTGGAGAGGCCCTCTTGCCGCGAAAGTTCCAGCAGCATGCTGATGATGCCGGTACCCGTGCGTTCGTCTAGGTTGCCGGTCGGTTCGTCCGCGAGCAGTAGGCGTGGGCCGGTTACGAGCGCGCGTGCGATCGCGACGCGTTGTTGTTCGCCACCGGAAAGTTCTCCAGGCAGGTGGCCGGCGCGTTCCGCCAGGCCAACTGTGTCTATCCAACTGTGGGCAGGCCCGGCGGCGTCCGCGGCACCTCTGATCCTGAGAGGCATCGCGACATTCTCCGCCGCTGTAAATTCGGGCAGCAGATGGTAGCTTTGCCAGACGTAGCCTACACCGCTGTTGCGGTACGCGGCGAGCTCGCTATCGCTGAGCGAGGCAAGCGAAGTTCCCTCGAAGAAAACTTCGCCGGCGCTGGGGTTATCGAGTGCGCCGAGGATGTGCAGCAATGTCGACTTACCTGAACCGGATTCACCGACGAGCGCGACGCTTTCGCCTGCTTGCAGCTCGAAGTTGACGCCGGAGAAAACAGTGAGTTTTTCGTTTCCAGTTCGGAACGTTTTCTCAAGGTCTTGGGTACGTATGACCGGGTCCGCCATGTCGGATGGCCGTTACCTCAGTCCGAGCGCTTCGGTTCGCTCAAGGACTTGCGGCTGCGACCCGGCCGCGTCGACACGGAAATCCGCTTGGGCGTATGAGTCCCGCCGCGATGCGAGCAGGTCAGCGTAGGCCTTACGATCGCGCGCTAGCGGACGGTGGTCTTGACCGGAAATGCGCTGCCACAGAGTATCGGCATCGGCGTCGAGCCAAATCGAGACGCCGGCGTTTTCTAGGGCGTCGCGGTTCCGTTTGTAGGCGAACGTTCCGCCGCCCAACGCGACTACCCGCGGCTGACCGCACTGCGCGAGACCGGCCTGCTCTATAACGGCCTGGTGCTCGTGATCGCGAAAAGCGTCTTCGCCGTCGTCGTCGAAAATTGTTGGGATCGGCTTGCCTGCGAGACGCTCAATTTCGTCGTCGAGGTCGACGAATGCCCAGCCCATTTTCTCGCTGAGCGCGCGCCCCACGGTTGACTTGCCACAACCCATGAATCCGACGAGGAATATGCCGGGCGAACCTTTCAGCTTGATGTGCATCGATTGGTGAGAGTGCCGAACGGGCTCGGGGTCTGCCGGCGGAGTCCGCCGAACTTTTATGATGCCCTACTCGGCGCGCCTAGGCTTGTACTTTGCCATCCGTGCGTGCACCGTTGCCGGGAAGAGCCGCGCTAGGACGACAAATAGCCAGGCGATCTTTGGGACCACAATGGTTCGCTTTTTCGTGCGTATCCCGTCGAGGATGGCTTGGGCACATTGCTCCGCGGATACCGTGAATTTCTTGTTGCCGACCAGATTCTTGGGCACCTGTCCCTGCAAAACGTTCTGCTGAAACGGCGTGTCGACGTAACACGGGCAGACGTTGAGCACTTGGATCTTCCGTTCGGCTAGTTCCATTCTTAGGCCGTCGGAGAACGCGTTGAGCGCGTATTTCGAGGCTGAGTATAAGTTAAGCCAGGGCAGCGAAATTTTGCCGCCGACGGAGCTGATCGTTATGATTGCGCCACTCTCGGGTAGCTTCGGCAAGAGGCGACGCGTAATCTCGACTGGCGCTAAAAAGTTCAGCTCCATCAGCCTGCGAACGTTCTGTGGGTCGGACTCGTATGACGGCACGTACATGCCGACTCCGGCGCTGTGGATGATTCCGTCGATGCGGTCGTAGTTCGCGGAAATCTGGTCGCAAAGTGCCGACACCGAAGCTGGAATCATTAGATCGCCGGGGACGACGTCGGCGCCGCCGATGTTTGCGGCAACGGCTTCAAGCGCGTCTCGCCGGCGCGCCGTAAGAATCAGACGCGCGCCCTCATTTGCGAGCGCCTCGGCACATGCCCTGCCGATACCGGACGAGGCACCGGTAATCAAGAATGTTTTGTGGCGGAGCTGCAAGCCGTTGACGGGTTTCGCCGCTTCAGCGAACGCGGGAAGGCATAATGTAGCATGCTCGAGAAAGCGCTATTGCCGCTGTTCCCTCTCGAAGTTGTATTGCTGCCGAACGCCGTATTGCCGCTGCACATTTTCGAGCCCCGCTACCGAACGATGATCGGCAATGCGATCGCGTCAAAAGGGGAGTTTGGCATCGTGCAAAGCAGCGACGGCAGTCTAGAAGCGGTGGGATGCGCGGCGCTAGTGCAAACCGTTACCAAGCGTTACGATGACGGCCGTGTCGACATTGAGGTGCGGGGCACACGGCGCTTCCGGACACAATCGTTGGATCGATCGGAGGAGGTGCTGCACGGAGTCGTCGAGTACTTTGAAGATAATTCGCCGGCGCAGGCAAATTTGAGCCAAGTCGAAAACCTCGTCGAGCTTGCGAACCGCGTTGCCAAGCTAACGAAGCAGGAGTCGTCAGAGGTTTTCGAATTGAACCACCCCGTGCTGAGCTTTCAGGTGGCGAGCGGCTTGCCCGTCGATCTGAAGATCAAACAAGCGCTGTTGGAATCGACTGCTGAAATCGAGCGTGTCGGGATGCTGTCGGGATATCTGCAAGGAGTTCTCGATCAGTTTGACGCTAGGCGCTCGATACGGCGCCTTGCCGGCACCAACGGCCACTCGACCGTTCACTAGCTCCTCTCGCCACGAGTGATAAGATCCGGACTTGCATCATCCCCGGGTGACAGTCATCGTCCCGACACTGCGAGGGGGACCCAGCCTTGAGCGCACGATCACGTGCCTGAGGGCGCAAACGTTTCGCGAATTCACAACCGTAATCATCGACAACAGCGGCGCGAGCGTGGCGCGCGATCTGCACGCCGCACCCGAAGTAGTGGTGATCGACAACAAGGTCAACGTCGGTTTTGGCCAAGCGGTCAATCAAGGAATAGCGGAATCGACAACGGAGTACATTGCGGCCCTCAACGACGATGCGTACGCTGACCCGAGCTGGCTGCAAGAACTGGTCTCGACTGCTGACGCCGCATCCGCGACCGTAGGCATGTACGCTTGCCAGATCCGGCGGTCCAACGATCCGTCGATACTCGATTCCGCCGGCCTCGATATTTATCCTGACGGAACGACAAAGCAGCGTGGCAACGGCGAGTGCTTGGAGAAGTTTGCAGAGCCGAGTGAAGTGCTGTTGCCGAGTGGCTGCGCGGCGCTTTACCGCCGCACGATGATCGAGCAAGTTGGCGCGTTCGACAGCTCGTACTTTTTGTACTGCGAAGATACCGACCTTGGCTTGCGCGGACGGCTCGCTGGGTTTCGTTGCCAGTACGTGCCAACGGCCGCGGTTGAACACGACTATTCGCGATCGAGCGGGCGCGCCTCTCGGATGAAGGCGTTCTACGTTGAGCGCAATCGGCTGTACACGGTTACGAAGACCTTCCCGCTTGTGTTGTGGCCGCTGGTGCCGGTGTATTCGATTTGCCGCTACCTCGCTCACGCATTTGCGGCGGCTCGAGGCCGCGGCCTGGCCGCCGATCTTCGAAATGAGCAGGGATTTGCCAGCCTCTTCGGAATCGTCGTCTCGGCACATTGGCACGCCCTACTCGCATTTCCGCGGTTGTGGAGTTCGCGCCGGGAACTGCGCGCGCGGACTACACTAGGGACCTGGAGCTTTATCCGGCTGCTCAAGCGACATTCAGTCTCGGCCTGGAAGATCGCAAAGCAGTAGCCCGGTCGTCGCGTCCCATGCTCGGTCCTGACAGGTCGCTTTTAGTCATCGTGCCCGCTTACAACGAGCAGGACGCTCTGCCGGGAACTTTGCGATCGATTCGGGAAGTTTATCCCAAGACGCCGGTTGCGGTTATCGACGACGGCTCGACCGATGGAACGGCAGGAGTCGCGGTCGCTTGCGGCGCCGAGCTGCTGAGCCTGCCGCACCATTTGGGCCTGGGCGGAGCGGTTCAAACCGGATATCGATTTGCCTTTGAACACGGCTTTGAACGCGTCGCGCGAGTCGATGCCGACGGTCAGCATGTTCCCGCCGAGATCCCAATGCTGTTAGAAAAGATGACGGATGGTGACTTTGACATGGTCACGGGTTCGCGATTCTTGAACAACAGCTCGTATCAAGTGCAGTACCTGCGGCGCTTTGGCGGGATTATATTTTCGTGGATATTGACTCCCGTGCTAGGCCGACGGCTTAGCGACCCCACGTCGGGTTTCATCGCCGTGAACCGCCGGGCGCTCGAAGTTTTTAGCCGCAGTTTTCCCCTCGAGTATCCAGAGATCGAGGCTCTGGTAGTGCTCAAGCGCAAAGCCCTAAAATTTTGCGAGGTGCCAGTGCACATGCGACCGCGCCAAGCCGGGAGGTCAACGATAAGTAGCTGGACATCGATCCTCTACATGATTCGAGTGCTGCTGGGTGTTTTCGTAAACGTGATCAAATACGAAAGCCGATTCCACACAGATCGTCGGGGTGATAGCTGACGTGGAACCGATACGAATTACAACTGTAATTTTCTGTGTTCTGCTGCTACTGCGGATTGTGCTCTCGGTACGCCGCGAGCATATTCGCGTCGAGTACTCGATGGCTTGGTTCGCGGCCGTCTGCTCGCTACTCGGACTTTGCCTTTCCGACGTGGCGATGAATTGGATTTCGGACTTGCTCGACGTTCACGATTTCGCTGTATTGCTTGTCTTGCTCGCCGGTGTGGCGTTCCTGTTCACATTTTTTAGCGTGACCGTGGAAGTCTCGGCTTTGAAAGACCACAACATTGTCGTGGGGCAAAAGCTTGGAATGCTGGAATGGACCATCAAACAACAGGCGGCGGAGATACGACTACTCGAAGCGCAGATGTCTGAATCCCCGCGATCGGGCGAGGCGAGCGCCGCGGAGCACGGTAGTTGAAGATTCTTTACGATGCCACGCCGCTGCTGATGCGCAGCGCGGGCGTGAAGAACTACCACTACGAACTGCTCAAGCGCCTGTTTGCCATAGAAACGCAGCACCGGCTGCAGCTATTTCCGTTTCTCAATGGGCTGCCCGCGAACGACAACGAGCGCTCAAACTACTCCAAGTTGGAAACCATGCGTGGGCTCGGCGGGATATTGGCCGCGAACTACCTGAAGCTTCCGTTTCTATCGATCGCCGCCCGCGGGGCTGATCTCTTCCACGTCACCCACCACTTGTTCGATCCTCCACAGGGGCCGCTGCTGAGTTCGATGGTTCACGACCCTACACCGCTGCTCATGCCTGATTGCCACACTGAAAGCAACATTCGCTACTTTGAGCGCTTTGTCGATCGCACAATGCCACGGTTGGCAGCGATGATTACCCCTTCGGAGGCGGTGAGAGCTGACTTGATTTCGCACTGTGGCGTGGATGCCGACAAGGTGCGGGCGATTCACCACGGCGTCGATCCGACATTCTTTGAGGCGAGCGAGGCGCAAAAGCTTGAGGCGAAAAGCAGCTATGACCTGCCGGAACGTTTCATCTTGGCGGTCGGGGCTGTCGAGCCGCGTAAGAATCTTATCCGCCTGATCGAAGCGTACGGTTGTCTGTCAGCGGCCGTTCGCCAGGAAACAGCACTGGTGCTGGCCGGCCCGAGCGGATGGAGCGACGGTGAGATCCGTCGGCGTATTGAACAAGTCGGCAACGTGCGATCGATCGGATACGTGCGGCGTGATTTACTCCCAGCCGTCTATCATCTCGCCGATGTTTTCGCGGTTCCGTCGCTTTACGAAGGATTCGGAATGCCGCTGCTCGAGGCCATGGCGGCAGGTGCGCCGGTTGTGAGTTCTAACCGTTCGGCCATGCCGGAAGTCGTAGGCGAAGCCGGTTTGCTCGTGGATCCAGAAGATGTCGACGCACTGCGCGGCGGACTGGAGCGCCTTGTCAGCGATGAGCAACTGGCAGCGAATTTGGCAAAGGTAGGCCGCGAGCGAGCATTGACATTCACTTGGGAAAAGACCGCTGCCGAGACGCTTCGATTTTTCGTCGACCGCGCCGGCTAGCCCTCATGTCAGGGCATCGGGCCCCACGCCTCGCAAGCTTCCTTGTCGGGCAGTATTAGGCCGATGCGATCTCCGAGCGGTCCGGGCTTGCCGTCTGGCAGGGTTGTGGTTGCGTCGACCTTGGCGCTACGCAACGCCTCGACCGAAACCAGCTTTGCGCAGCTTAGGTCTGTTCCAGAGAGATCCGCTTGATCAAAAATTGCAGCGTCGAGATTTGATCCGTAGAGCGAGGCGCTTGATAGATCCGCGCTCTGAAAGTTAGCCCCGCGCAGGTCACTAAACAGAATCCTCGCGTCGCCGAGGCTAGCTGCGGAAAGATCGATCTCTCGCATGTCGCAGTAAGAGATAGCCGCCTTTCGAAAGTCGCGTGGGACGCCAGCACCCAGCGGCATCCGCAGCTGCTGAAACGCGATCTCTAGGTGCACCGGAATCCAACCCTGAAACACGCCTACGAAAAAAGCTCCCAGGATGCACCCGAGAAGCGCCGACGCCAACACCGGATGGACTCTTTGCAATCGCCCAGCCATGATCTTCGTTCGTTGAAATTCGGCTAAGGCGGCACCGAAAATAATGCAGCTCATCGCCACTTGCGATAGAGTCACGGCGTCCGAATGCCTTGGAAGATAGCGCGCCCAATGGGCCACGATGACTGCTGGAATCATCGCCCAGACGGCAAGCGCCGCAACGGCTCGATTGAATACAAAAAAGCCGTCACGAATTTCGCCATCCAGGCGCGGCATCGTAGCAGCGAGCAGCAAGTTGGCGGGCCATAGATCGACGCGACCCCCGAGTTCTTTTCCGTCACGTGACAACGCTGGAAGTTCTTGGACACACGAGATGAAGGGCCGAACGGCGAACCTCAGGAAAAGTGCCAGCAGCAGACCCAACACAAATGGCGCCGATCGGTAGTAGGTCGACCAGGCTAGTTCCAAGACCGCGTCGGAATCGTTGAAGAGCGCCCAGTCTCGGGTCAACAGAACGGCGGAGGTCATGCCTAGAGCGATCAGTGCCGTGAGCGCGGCCGAGATTCGAAATCGTGAGATCGGCGCCTCCGAAGCGAGCACCCGCGAGGTTTGTGGCCGACACCTCACTTTTCTGGAAATTCGCGCCGGTTACGATCGCGTTTCGAAAATCGCCGCCGGAGAGGTCGGCTCCTCGCAAATCGGCTCCCGCCAAATCACACTGGCGCAGATCGCATCCACGCAAGTCGGCGTCGCGCAGATCGGCTCGGGCCAGGCTTACGGGAGAAATGGACTGAGCAGCAGTTTCGCTCGTGCTGAGCCAATCGGCATGGCTCGCTAGCAAACTTTCGAGGAAGCGGCCGTTGATCTCGATCGATTGGGCTGAGCGTAGGGCCATTTCCGCGCGCCTTCACTTCATTGTCGCGTACCCTGTTAGCTGTGAAGTCGAGCGTTCGCATCGCTAACGGCCAGGGATTTTGGGGGGACTGGCTAGAGGCTCCGATTCGGCAGGTTTCAGGTGGGCCGATCGACTATCTCGTATTGGACTTCTTGGCCGAAGTGACGATGTCGATTCTGCAAAAGCAGAAGGCCCGGAATCCCGATCATGGTTACGCACGCGATGTCGTCGGGTTGACCGTGCGCCTGCTGCCTGACCTGATCGAGCGCGACATCAAGATGCTATCGAATGCCGGCGGCGTAAACCCGCATGCCTGCGCGCGCGCAATCGTCGATTCGGCGACAGCGGCGGGCATTCATGGGGCGAAGGTCGCCGTCGTGTCGGGCGACGACATTTTCGATCGAATCGATGAAATGCTGTCGAGAGGAATTCGATTCGACGACATCGACAGCGCGGACGGCATCGACACGGTTCGTGATCGACTGCTTAGCGCGAACGTCTATCTCGGGGCGTTTCCACTAGTTGAGGCGCTTGAAACCGGAGCGAATGTGATTATCGCGGGACGCTCGACGGACACAGCCTTAGCGCTGGCGCCGATGATCCACGAGTTTGGCTGGAAGGCGGACGCGTGGGATCGCATGGCGGCCGGGACGATCGCCGGACACATCATCGAGTGCGGCGCGCAGTGTACCGGTGGCAACTGCTCGATCGATTGGCAAACGATACCCGACATGGCGAACATCGGCTTCCCGATAGTTGAAGCGCACCCGGACGGTACGTTTGTAGTCACCAAACACGACGGAACCGGCGGGCGCGTGACGCAGGCGACGATCAAAGAGCAACTGCTCTATGAAGTAGGCGACCCGAGTGCGTATCTGACCCCTGACTGCAGCGCCGATTTCACCAGTATTCAGTTACGCGACGATGGTCCGGATCGTGTTGGGGTCGAGGGTATCCGCGGTGGGCCCCGCCCGCCGACGCTGAAAACTTCGATTACGTATTCCGCCGGGTTCAAGGCGATCGGTAGTCTAGTTTTCAGTTGGCCCGATGCGCGTGAAAAGGCTCAGGCGGCGGACCGCGTCGTGCGTGAACGGGTATCGGCGCTAGGGCTCGAGTTCGACGAAATCTACACGGAGTACCTAGGGATCAACGCCTGTCACGGAGCCATTGCTCCGAAGGTTGCCGAGCCCGCGGAAGTTCAACTTCGCATCGGCGTTCGCGGGCAGAACCGTGACGCGGTTGATCGCTTTACACGCGAACTCATTCCGCTAGTGCTCACTGGCCCGCCGACCGGAACGGGCTTTGGGGAGGGGCGTCCACGAACACAGGCGGTTGTCGCCTACTGGTCGTCGTTGCTTCCTCGCGAAGAGATCGAGACCAGTGTGGATGTGTACGAAATTCCGTAGGGGTTTGGAAATAGTCCGGCTGGGTGGGGGACAGGCAACACTAGAGTTCGTCAAGGAGTGAAGATTACGGGATCTCATGTGCCAGTCCCCGACCGGCGGATTCCGGTTTCGTTCGTTGGGAGGAGTTGAAGTTTCAGGTTAGGGCCGCGCTGAGCCGGTGCGTAGGGAAAAGCAGCAGCTACTGAGTTGCCGCGGCACCCTTACTGGGACGGAACACTGAATTTTGCAGTGGCGGCGGAAACACCTCGGTCGCGCCATCGGGCCAGAGAATCTCGATCGCGCTCAATTCGGCTGCGTCCGTCAGGCCAAAGAAAACCGCCGGTTCCGACGAGCTGAGGTAGCTTCCGTCGCGATGAATTCTTTGCCATCTGGTGGTTCCGTCGGAGAAGCGTAGGCCGACGCGCGCCGCAACGGCGTTTGAAGGCGGTTTTACTGTGAGCCACTGTTTGTCATCGGACTGATTGAGATAAAGCCGCGCCGGACCGTTGTTGTTAGAAACTACGACATCAACGTCGCCATCGTTGTCTATATCGCCGGCCGCCATTCCGCGGCCAACTAGCGGCTCTTGCCGCCCCCAGACTTGAACTCCCTCGGCGAGCTCGAAAGTCGCCTCGCCGCCGCGATAGAACAAGTCGTCTTGCAGAAACGGATAGGGGCGGCCGCGCTGCGCTTCCATGATGGTCACGCCGCCATTCGCGATGAAGAAGTCGAGCCGCCCGTCGAGGTCGAAGTCCTTCCACTGAAAGCCGAATCCAGTGAATGGCACGGCGGCGCCGGCGAGACCGAAACGATTGGTTGCGTCGCGAAACGAGCCCTTGCCGTTGTTGAGGTAAAGCGTATTCGTCTCCTGCGCCAAGTGCGTCATGAAGAGATCTTCATCGCCGTCGCTGTCGAAATCCGCGGCGCTCACACCCATACCGGCCTCAGCGCGCCCGTCGGCGTTTACAGCGGTGCCCGAGATCAGGCCTTGTTCTTCAAACGTGCCGTCTCCGCGACTGAACCAGAGCTGATTCTCGGTTCCATCATTGGCCACATATATGTCAACGTGGCCGTCATTATTGAAGTCGGCCGTCGTGACGCCGAGTCCATTCCCAAACTTGACCCCCAACCCAGCAGCGTTTGAGACGTCGCTGAACTTGCCGTCGTCGTTTCGAAACAAACGGTCGGGGAGCGGATGGTAAACGGTCGGGGCGCAGTAGTCGCGTGAGCCGGTAGGGTCGAAGCATTCTTTGTTGTTGCGGGCCGTGAAGTCGACGTAGTTCGTGAAGAATAGATCGAGGTCACCGTCGCGGTCATAGTCAACGAACGCGGCGGACGTGCTCCAGCGGTCATCTTGCGGCCCCGCCGCGGCGGTGAAAGTTCCGTCACCGTTGTTGCGATACAGAACGTTGGGACCGACGTTGGTCACGTATAGGTCAGGGTCGCCGTCGGCATCGTAATCACCAACCGCCGCGCCCATTCCGTAGCCGTCGTGGCCGAGGCCCGACGTAGCGGTTACATCGACGAAGTTGAGTTTTCCGTCGGGAACGATGCGGTTTTCAAAAAGCCGGTTTGCGACGCCGCTCTTCGGAGAAAAGGCCGATTCGCCGGGCGACTTCGACTTGTCGAGCATCGCCCCCTGTAGAAAGTACACGTCCAGATCGCCGTCGAGGTCAAAGTCGAATAGTGCGACGCCCGATCCCATGATTTCGGGCATGTAGTACACACCCGTCGATCCGATGAAGTGATCAAACTTTAGTCCGCTTGCGGCGGCGGATTCAACAAAAAGTTGGGCTGTGTCGACACGGCTACCTTGTGTAGACGGTGCGTCCTCACAGGCAGCGAATACGAGGAACAAAGCTAGCGAAACGTAACGCATTCCTAGCGGCCTTCGAGACGTTGAAAATCCGCGAGGGTTTCTTCGATCCCGGCCCGCAGAGACGTCTCGCGAAGCTCGGGTAAAAATTCGCGCAGCTCACTGTCGTCGAGGTCGCAGGCGATCGGGATCGGATCGCCCTCTAGCCGCACCATTCCCTTAGCTTCGGGAACGACGTCTTCGAGGGTCCGAACGAATTCCGTCATCTCGATGACTTGGCCACGCAGGTTGAACGTTCGCGCACCTGGCCGCTCGTCAAGCGCCGCTAAGACGAACGCCGCGGCGACATCGCGTGCGTACTGCAGCGCGTTTCTGCCGGTGTAGGGAATTACGTACTCGTCGCGGCGAAGTGCGGCACGAATCGCCATCGTTGCGGCCGAGGTGACGCCCTGGTCGCGCCCAAGGCCATAGCAAGTCCAGGGACGCAGCCCGATGCTACTGATTCCCTGGTCGTTGAAGTACACCCGTGCATTGCCTTCGTTGCATTGTTTGAAAACGCCGTAGTGCGTCATGGGTGCGAGCGGCGCATCGTTTGGAATCGCTCCCAAACCGTAAAACTCCTCTGGGCCAAGAACGGCGCCTGAGCTGGCGTAGGCGATCTGGCGGATTGTTCCAAGTTGACGCGCCGCCTCGAATATCGCCAGCGTACCCACTACGTTGACTTGCGCGCCAAGGATCGGATTGGGCCGGCAGCCGGGAATTTGCAAGCCCGCCAAGTGGATGACGCGCGTGACCTCATACTCGCGCACTGCCGCGATCACCGCGCCAAGGTCGCAAATGTCCGCGGCCACCATCGGAATCCGCGGCCGATCGGGAACCAATTGGTCGAGCCGATAAGTGTTCTCATCTCGATCGAGCAACACAAACGGCAGCTCTCGATCAAGCAGTTCGCGGGCCACCCAAGCGCCCAAGAATCCTGACGAGCCGGTAACGAGAATCTTTTCCGCCATCGCCTACAGAGTGCGCAAATGGAAGCCACCGTCGACGTTGAGCACCTGGCCGGTCGAGTAGTCGAGATTGCCGTCGGCAATGGCGCGCACTGCGGCGGCTACATCTTCGGGCGTTCCCAAGCGTCCCTGCGGCAAAAGACCATCTTCAGCGAGCTTCTCGTATTTGCCGCGAACCGCGGCGATCATATCGGTCTGAATAATTCCAGGGCGAATCTCGAATACCCCGATACCGTCTGCAGCGAGCCGATCGGCGAATAGGCTGACGGCCATGCTCAGGCCGGCTTTCGACACACAATACTCGCCGCGCGCGGTGGAGGAGGTGTAGGCGGAGATCGAGGTCACAAAAACTACCCGCCCACCCCCTTTCTCGCGCATCAACTTGGCCACAGCCTGGGTAAGAAAATACGGGCCTTTGAGGTTGGTATCGAGCACCTCGCAAAAACTTTCCTCGGTGGCGTCAAGAATATCGCGGCGCTCGCGCGGGGCGATCCCGGCGTTGTTGACGAGCAGATCAACCCGCCCAAACTCCTCGCGAACAAAGTGCATTAGCGCCGTGCGGTCAGCCGACGACGCCAAATCCATCTGGAATGTTTCAGCGCCGGTCTGTTCTCGAAGCGTACGCGCGGCTTCAACGTTGCCGCGAAATGTGCCAATGACGGTGTGCGTCTTGGCGAGATCGACCGCGATGCCGCGGCCGATACCGCGACTGGCGCCGGTTACGAGTGCGACAGGTTTTGAGAGTGACATCGGAGCCACTCATGTTAGCTCACGCCAGCAGTTGTTTAACAACCGTGCCGTGCACGTCGGTCAGCCGGAAATGCCGTCCCTGATACTTAAACGTCAGCTTCTTGTGGTCAACACCCAGCAAGTGCATTAAAGTCGCATGCAGATCGTGCACGCTAACCGGATTCTCGCTGATGTTATACGAAAAATCATCCGTCGAGCCGTAGCTGACGCCACCCTTGATGCCGCCGCCCGCCATCCAAAGCGAAAAACAGCGCGGGTGGTGGTCGCGACCATAAACTTCCTTCGTAAGCTCGCCCTGACAATAAACCGTTCGGCCGAATTCGCCGCCCCAAATAACTAACGTGTCATCGAGCATGCCGCGCTGCTTGAGGTCTTTCACGAGCGCGGCCGACGCTTGATCGGTTTGTTTGCATTTCTCGGCGAGCCGCTTAGGCAGCGCGTTGTGGTGATCCCATCCGCGATGAAAAAGCTGCACCGAACGCACACCACGCTCTACTAGGCGTCGCGCCAGCAGGCAATTGCCGGCAAAGCTGCCGGGCTTTCGGGCGTCGGGCCCATACATGTCAAAAACATGGTCGGGCTCCGCCGAAAGATCGCTCAACTCGGGCACCGACGCCTGCATCCGAAAAGCCATTTCGTACTGATCGATGCGGGCGCCAATTTCGGGGTCGCCATATTCGGCCTGACGCAGCTTGTTCATCGATGCCAAATCGTCAAGATAATGACGGCGGTCGTCCCGCGAAAAGCCATCGGGGTTGTTGAGAAAAAGCACCGGCTCGCGACCGGCGCGGAATTTCACGCCTTGGTAGCGAGTCGGCAAAAATCCGCTGCCCCATAGACGAGAGTAGAGCGGCTGGCCGCTGTTGCCCGAAACCATCACGACAAACGCCGGAAAATTTTCACCCTCGCTGCCGAGGCCATACGACAGCCACGAGCCCATGCTTGGGCGGCCGGCAAGCTGATGGCCGGTTTGCAGAAACGTGATCGCCGGATCGTGGTTGATTTGCTCGGTAAACATCGAGCGGACGATTGCGATCTCGTCAGAAATTCCGGCAATGTGCGGCAGCAACTCGCTGACACGCTGGCCCGATTGGCCGTGCCGCGCAAACTGAAACTTCGACGCGGCCATCGGGAAGCTCGTCTGCGCCGCCGTCATGCCAGTCAGCCGTTGCCCGTTGCGAATCGATGCAGGCAACTCTTCGCCGTGAACATTCGCGACGCCTGGCTTGGGATCGAGCAGGTCCATCTGCGAAGGTCCGCCCGACTGGAATAGGTAAATGACGCGCTTCGCCTTGGGCGCGAAGTGCGGAACATCAGGCAGGCCCATCTGCGCGGTCGCCCCATGCAGGTCATTGGAGAGCAGGCCCCCGAGCGCGGCGACACCGAGCCCATGAGCTGATCGCGAGAAGAAATGACGGCGAGTCAATTCGAGGTTCATGTCGCGTGTCATTCGTCTACTCCCGGGTAATCGTTTCGTCGAGGTTTAAGATGATGCTGGCGACGGCTGTGTAAGCGGCCAACTCCGGCGCATCGAGCGACTCGTCTCGCGGGTACTCGCCCTGCGCTAGTAGTTTGTCGGCGTCAGTGGGCGTCGTGCGGTAGCGGTCCTCATAACGTCGCAGGCCGCGCAAAAGAATTTCTTTTTCTGACTCCGCCGGTTGACGCGCCGTCGCCAGTTCGAAGCCGTACGCCAAGCGCTCGCCCGCCTGCTCGCCTCCTTCACGGATCATTCGCTCAGCGAACAATCGAGAGGCCTCGCCGTAGGTCACGTCGTTCATCAAATTGAGCGCCTGGATCGGAGTATTCGTGCGTGTCTCGAGTACCACGCACGACTCGCGGTCGGCGGAGTCAAACGCCAGCATCGCCGGCGGCCCGAGCGTGCGCTTCCAAAAGGTATACAAACTGCGGCGGTACAAATCGTCGCCGTGGTCATTTTGATATGCGTCCCAGTTTGAAAGTTCCTTCCAGAGACCGTCAGGTTGGTAAGGCCTGACCGACGGACCACCGGTCTGAGCGGTCAGCAGCCCGGCCACTTCTAAAGCCTGATCGCGAATCGCCTCGGCGGGCAGGCGCAGACGTGGCGCTCGCGCCAGCAGTACGTTTTCGGGATCGCGCACGAGGAGTTCGGGATCTTGCTTCGACGACTGCTGGTAGGTGGCGCTCAACATGATCGTTTTGAGCAGGTGCTTGATGTCCCAGCCGTTTTCGATGAAATCAACCGCCAGCCAATCAAGCATCTCCGGGTGAGATGGAGCGGCTCCCTGAGAGCCAAAATCTTCGACGGTGGACACAATACCGCGTCCAAAAAGCATTTGCCAAAAGCGGTTGACCGTGACGCGAGCCGTTAGCGGATGCGTCGGGTCGGTAAGCCAGCGCGCCAACCCGAGCCGGTTGTTGGGAAGCCCCGCGGGCATCGGCGGAAGCGCCGAAGGTAGCGAGGGATCGACACGCTCACGAGGAGCATCAAACGACCCGCGATAGAGAATGTGCGTCGGCCGCACGTCCTCTCGCTCGTCCATCACCATGACGGTGGGCAGGGTTCTGACGAAATCCTCGTGCTCCAGACGCAGGCGGCTTAGATCGCTCCAGACGTCGCTGGCGCCCTTAGAACTCCCCGAGCTAATGTAAGCCCAGCGCAGCTTGCGCTGCTGCGCTTCGCTGCGCGCGCCGGGAGCGAGTTTTGCGATTTCGGCGGGCGTTTCCGCGACTGCGATTACACCAACCTGTTTCGTGCTCAGCGGACGCGAGTAGAGCCTTGCCTCGTCAATCGAACCGTGAAATCGGTCGTCCTTTCCGGGGCCGAAACCTACCCGCAATGGCGCCGTAACTTTGGTCGAATTCAGAGACTCGTCAATCAACGTATGCGCATCGGCAAGACGACCGTTGATGTAGAGCTTCATACCGGAAGCTTTTCGACTGCCGTCATAGGTGCCGGCGACGTGTGTCCAGTCGTTCAACGGAATCTCGTCGACAGACTCGATTCGCGTGCGGTCGGAAATGCTCGTTGTGTCGACGCGTAGCTGCAACTTGCCGTCAACCAGAAATAGGCCGTATCCCCTGGGGGTCGGAAGGTAGCGGGCAATGATTCCGCCGGTAGAGGTTTCAGGCTTGATCCAAGCGGAAACCGTGAATGGGTCGTAGAAGTCGTAGTCGCCGAGGTCGCCGAGGTCGTAGTGGCGATCACCGTCCAAATAAGCGGCGCGTCCAAAAACGCCTTCTGCGCCGCAGTCAGTCGCATCGAATGTTTGGCGGGCAACGATGCGCTCGTCGAATGTCCAGTCGCTAATTTTACGCGGATCGATGGAGTCGAGTCCCTGTGAAATTTCTTCGCTCAACGCGGCCAAGCGCTGCTCGGTCTCTAGAATCGCGGAGTCAAGCGCGTCGAGATTCTCTTGTTGGCCGGTCGTGGGCGCGTGAACGATTGGCGGTGTATTGCCGAACTTGTAGTAGCGTCCGCGGTCGGACACGTTGTTGAAATACGCGTAAAATTCGTAAAATTCTTTCTGCCTAATCGGGTCGTACTTGTGGTCGTGGCAACGCGCGCAGCCCATCGTCATCCCCAACCAAATCGTGGCCGTCGCATCGAGCCGATCGACGGCGTACTCGACTTGGTATTCATCGGGGTCTGTGCCGTTTTCCGCGTTGCCGCGATGGTTGCGATTGAAACCCGTGGCGATCTTTTGGGCGAGCGTCGCGTTCGGGAGCAAGTCGCCGGCCAGTTGTTCGATGGTGAATTGGTCGAACGGCATGTTGCGATCGAAGGCTTCGATCACCCAGTCTCTCCAGCGCCACATGTCGCGTTCTTCGTCGTTTTGATATCCGTTGGTGTCGGCATAGCGAGCGGCGTCGAGCCAGCGAAACGCCATGCGCTCGGCGTAGCGAGGTGACGTTAGTAGCCGGTCGAGCACCTTCTCGAAAGCGTCGGGCGAGCCGTCGTGGACGAATGACCTAACCTGCTCTGGTGTCGGCGGCAGCCCTGTGAGGTCAAGCGAGGCGCGACGGATTAAAGTCGTGCGCTCAGCGGCTTCCGACGGCGAAATGCCTTCTTGCTCAAGCCGTTTGAGGACGAAGCGATCGATCGCGTTGTACCCCAAATTAGACGCGGTCGCCGGTGCGGGAGCTTTACGCGGGGCTAGGTATGACCAGTGTTGTTCCCACGTTGCACCCTCGCGAACCCAAGCTGTTAGGGTCGCGATTTCGTCGGCGCTGAGCGGCTCATGTCCCATCGCCGCGGGTGGCATACGGCGCGCCTCATCCGAGGACGAAACCCGAGCGATGAGGGCGCTCTGATCGGGGTCCCCGCGAACAATCGCATATCCGCCGCCGGCCACTTTCCCGAACGCCCCGGCTTCGGTATCGAAGCGCAGTCCACTCAGCCGTTTTGACTCATCGGGCCCGTGACACGTAAAACACTTGTCCGACAGAATTGGACGAACATCCCTAGTAAAGTCGACGGGCTCGGCGCCATGCAGGGTTAGGACGGCCGACAGAAGTATGGCGGCGGATCGATATAGATGGATCAAACCGCCCTTATTGTAGGACGAATGATGGTGCAGCGCGCCTTGAGGTTCGCGCCACCACCGCCCTCCCTGGTTGGGCGGATCATTCCAGGGTGAAACTTCGAGGTGCCATCGGCTTGGCATGGGACAGGCAACACGAAGGTTTGCGATGGTGTAGAGCTTTCGGTATCTCATGTGCCAGTCCCCGACCAGAGGATTCCTGTTTCGTTCGTTCGGAAGAGGTGGAGCTTCGGGTCGAGGGCAGCGAAGGCTTGGATGCGGGGCCTACTCGCTAAGCTCGCGCTGCACCTTCTTGGGTAAGCGCGCGAAGACGCACTCGTAGGCTCGCTGTAGCTGCGTTCGGAGCTCGTCTGACGACAGCGCGTCGCGAGTCGATAAGGCGACCCATTGCGCGCGAGCGAGATACGGGGCGGGTTCGATCGAGGGACGCTCGGTAAGATCGGCAAAGTCTTGCGGGCTGCACTTGAACGATATCCAAAACTCGTCGGGCTCGAGACCGACCACTGAGAACATCTTTTTTGCCACGGAAAACACCAGATTCTTTTCCCACTTGACGTCTTCAGTGACGTGCGGCAGAGCAAGGCACTGCTTGCGGCCCCAGTCGATGTCCATGAGGGCTATATTAGCGGCCGGGTTGAATTGGTGAAAAGCACGATTGCCGTACCGGGGGTTTTGCGATTTTTAAGTTGCTTAGTTGCAACGACTTGGGATTTTTGTGGTCGCCAAAAGCTTGGTGCCGGGTCATAGACTGGAACTGCACAGGAGGGGTTTTTGGCACAAGAAAAGGTCGTTACAGGCGGCGCTGAGGTTAGCCGATATGTTGTTTGACCCGGACGAGCATGCGAAGGGCCGCAGCCGTTCGTCGAAGGAGACAAAGAAAAAAGTGAGCCGCGCAGCGACGCAACGCAAAAAGCTCGATCCGAGCCGCACGGGCAAAGACGCGATGCGGCTCGATCGTGGGCTCAGAAGAATGATCGTCGGCCAGAGCGAGTCGATCGACCAGATTGTGAGCGTCTACCAAACATATCTCGCGGAGATGAATAGCCCGGGACGTCCGGTAGGGAACTTTCTGTTTCTGGGTCCGACCGGTACAGGGAAGACTCGCGTTGTTGAGGCGGCGGCCGAGGTGCTGCTAGGTGACTCGCGCGCAGTGACGAAGATCGATTGCGCGGAGTTTCAGCACAGCCATGAGATAGCCAAGCTGATCGGCTCACCACCGGGCTACCTAGGTCATCGCGAGACCCATCCGCTGCTGAGTCAGGAAGTGTTGAACCAATACCACACGGATGACATCAAGATCTCGTTCGTACTTTTCGACGAGATCGAGAAGGCTAGTGACGCGCT
The DNA here is from genome assembly GCA_965205595.1 of Bryobacterales bacterium. Lineage (GTDB taxonomy): Bacteria > Acidobacteriota > Terriglobia > Bryobacterales > UBA6623 > CATQHP01. The sequence goes on from CBDBHI010000004.1 coordinate 85,422, forward strand.
TTGGAATCTTCTTCTCGGCGTCCTCGACAAAGGGTCGCTGACTCTTGGGGACAATCGCCGGGTCGATTTCTCGAAAGCTTTGATCTTTATGACGAGCAATCTCGGAGCGAAGGAGATGGAAAACATCATGTCGCCCGGGATGGGCTTTTCGCCGCGTCGAGAGGCTGACTTCGACGTGCGCCAGGACCGGGCCGTGGGGCGGCTCATCGATCAGGCCGGCGTTGCGGCGGCACGCAAAAAGTTCACGCCGGAATTCATCAATCGGCTCGACAAGATCGTCGTATTCAAACCCCTCGGCGATGAGGAGTTGCGACAGATTCTCGACTTGGAACTTACTCGGGTTCAAGAAAGGATCTTCAACGGCGTGCCGTTTTTGCTGCGCCTCTCAAGCGACGCGAAGGATTTTCTGCTTGAGGAGGGCACGGATGAGAAATATGGCGCGCGGCATTTGAAACGAGCGATTGAGCGCTCGCTAGTGCAGCCCATGGCAAATTTGATCGCGACCGAGCAGGTGCGGGTGGGCGACTTGATTCAGGTGGATTTCGATTCGGCTCAAAGCGAGATGAGCTTTGAATGTGCCGACGAAGGGCTGCCCGTGTTTACGATGTTTCGGGCTGCTGGTGTGGAAATGCCCGACGACTTTGAGATGCGGACTTCAGAGTCATTGCAGCGGCTCTCGCGGGCGCCGGCGCTGACAGGAGTGCGCGACTAGCCCGCACCGCGGCCACTAGTGTTCTTTTGCGGCCGCCTCGTCGGCCCGTGCGCCACTTAGGATAAGCCCAACGGCGGTGTTGCCTTCATGGCAAGCGTATTCGTAAATCTGATAGTCGGGGTCGCGAGTGAGTGGCATGGAAATTTTCCACGGGGCGGTGTACATCTGGGGATCGGTGATCATCACCTCGTAGCGCATGGTGCCCTTGTCGACCGGCGTGAAGCGCTCGACGACGTGGAGTTCTTCACTCTGTGGGATGCCTTTGATGCGGCGTGATGCTCCGTTGTTGGCGATCCAGCCTTTGTCGGTGAAATTGGTGACGTCGACCACGAGCGTGTCACCCTCCCAGTGCCCGCGCGAGTCACCCATCCACAAACGAATGTTTTCTCGGAGATGGGGCCGATCAGTCAGCGGGATGATGCGCACGTCGTGGATCATCTCGTAGAGAATGACGACGTAGCCGGGAATCTGTACGAAGCGGTAGGCGTTGTTGTAGCCGGCGGGGAACATCGAGCCGGGGACGCCGCGCGTGACGCAGCGGTCCCAGACGCTCATGTGTTTGTAGTGGTCGCCTTCGTGTGCCTTGTTGTAGTTGCGCGTGGCTACGGCGGACTCTCTGGTCGGGACAATGCCGTTCGACGGTTCGACGACAAGCGAAGTTTGGAGTGAGGGAAGATAACCGTCGCCGGAATCCATCCAGATTTGGTTATAGCTGCCCACATTACCTGGAACGGCTTTGCCGTCGGCGGCGGCGCGTCTCTTCGCCACATCCTCGGCGATCTTGTCGGCCTCGGCCTTCGTAAGAAACGCTTTGTCCTGGTATTGCGGTGGTCGCTCGAACGGCGTTATGGTCTCGTTGGTCCACATGCCTTGTAGGTCGGGGTCGCCCCAGGCGGTACGGCCGGCCTTCCACTGAGCCGTTAGCGGGATTGTCGCCAGGACGAGGATTGCGACGATTGAAAATTTTGCGATAAATTTTGTCATTGTTCGTTTCATCGTTCCCAGTGTCTTTCGTGACAGAGTTCGCAGGCGTCGACCATCAAGTTGCCTGCGTCGTTGATCCCGTCGACATTCTTGGCCTTGGCTGCTTTAAGCGCTAACACTCCGGCTTCGACCATCGTGAGCGATGTACTCCGCCAGACCTTGTCATCTCTGGCGCGGTCACCTATGAGTAACAGGTTTCCGGATTCGCCGAGTAGCACGGAGTAGTTCTTGAGCGCTTCCCATGCCTCGTCGTCGGTGGGAGGATTGCGGCCGACATTCCAAATGGCGGCGGACGTGGGGACCATCATGGCTTTCATGATCTCGGTAACGCTAGCGACGGCCTTGAGATTGGGTTTCTCAGCTTGCGCGGCGCTTGCCGTTGACACGAGCAAGAGTACGATGATTCCGGTAGCGCTGTCTGCACTCATGATGGTCTTCCCTCGAAATCGACTCTGCACGGATCGTAGCAGAGACTCGGAGCCGCCGACCCTGTTGGCGCAAAGCCACGTTGGTTTGGTAGAGTTTTCCAAGTCCCAGGAGGTGGGGCGCCTTAATGTCCCTATTGGAATTCTTTGAATGGCTTGAGAACACCGGAGGAAGTATCGGCATCCGGGAATCGATCATGTTTTATCCGCTCGTGGAGTCGTCTCATGTGCTCTCGCTGGCCCTTTTCCTAGGGATGATCGCGACGCTGGACCTGCGCTTGCTTGGGGTCGGGTTGCGAGGCGTGCCGGTCTCGGAAACTGCCGGCCGTCTGCTGCCTTGGGCCTTCGCCGGGTTCGCCGTGATGGTGATCACTGGACTGTTGCTGTTTTACTCGACGCCGGTGCGGGCGTACCAAAACATATTCTTTCGGGTAAAGATGGTGGGTATTGTTTTGGCGGGGATAAACGCGCTGTATTTTCACAAGACGATCTACCGCCGGGTGCTCGACTGGGATACCGATGCGGTACCTCCGCGCCGCGCGAAAGTGGCTGGTGCGGCATCACTATTTTTGTGGTCAGTGGTGGTGGTCTGCGGACGCATGCAGGCCTACAACTGGTTCGACTAGGGGGTAGCGAGAACGATGGATTTATATCCCTTATTTGAATGGTTAGGGACAACCACGATCGCGCTGGCGGTCCGTGATTCGCTGTGGCTTTTCCCGGTGATCGAGTGCGTGCATCTGCTGGCGTTGTCGATGTTGGGCGGATCGCTGTTGGTCGTAGACTTGCGCTTGATGGGTTTTGGGCTGAAGAGTCAATCCGTGTCGGTATTGGCGCGACAGGTTCATCCTTGGATGGTCGGCAGTTTGCTGATGATGATCTCTACTGGGATTCCGCTGTTCTTGTCGGAGACGATCAAGTGCTACTACAGCCCTCCGTTTTGGTACAAGATGGGCTTTTTGGTGATTGCCACGATTTTCGCTTTTACGGTTCGGCGGAAAGTGACCGCGGGTCAGGAGAAGCGGCTGCAGGGGGCCCTGACCGCCGTTGTTTCGCTGGGGCTGTGGTTTGCAGTTGGGTTTTCCGGACGCTGGATCGCTTTTTACTAGGGTTCAGCGGCTGCCGGGTCTGGCCGCGTGCCCCCAATTGAAGTACGGCCTTGGAACCGGGCTGTGTGAGCTTTCCTGAGCCGCTTCAGCGAGGACGAGGGCCTGTCGAGTTTTGCCTGGCTTTGTGTTCTCTCCAGGCAGCCCAATTGTGGCTGCGAGAAGCAGGAAAAACAGACTCCCGCAGCCAATGACGAAAGCCTCGGCTGCCGATCGACGCAAAGAGCCGGTCATTCTCACTGCTCCGTTTTGGGTAGGAAGTCTTCCATCGCCCATACTCCGAATTCGTAATTTTCTTGGACTGAAAAGGCGAGTTCTTTGCCGTCAGGGCTCACGCTCAAAGTACGAAGATGCACGTCTTCCCAGTCTTCCTCGGAGAACCGGTCGGACCACACATCCCGACCCAGCCCCGTATCGACAGGCGCGTCTCCGGAGATTGACAATCGATAAATCGAACCGCCGTGCAGAGGGGCAACGTACAAAGACTTGCTGTCCGCCGACCAAGCGAAGTTATCATCGCGGTTTCGAAATGGGAATTTCAGATCCGGAATCGTTAGAGACCGGGTTTCGCCCCCCGTGGTCGCCGCTACGACGATCCCGTTTTCGTTGGCAGAACCTGCTCTGTGAATCGCCACATACTTATCATCCGGAGACACTCCCGCCACGTAGAACCTCCGATCTCCCTCCGCCAAGCGATAGATCTCCTGCTCAGTGGGACCCTCAAGGGTTCTCTTAACGAGGCGTGACGGATCTTTCAACTGAAAATAGACCTCTCGACCGTCGGCGGACCAGTCGGCGATTTCACCGTCTGACTCGCGGACGACAAGTGTCGCCGCCCCCGTTCGGCTGTCGACTCGGTATAACCCTGGGAGTGTTGCATCTCTGGGGTAACCGAGTAGTAGAAACGATTCTCCGTCTGAGTGCCAGCGGAGCCGGCGGAAGGATGTCAGCTGAGGAACGATGTCATGCACGGAGCCGGTGGTGGCGCTCGAAACAGTGATCTTCATCCCAGACTTGTCGCCGGGACCCTGCCAACTGCGGAATGCGGTTTTGCTCCCATCGGGAGACGTAGCGGGCCAGTCGTTAGATCCACTGAACCGGCTGGTGACTCTCTTCGGCACCTCGTTTGTAGTTCCAGTCGGAGGATTGATGGACGCTACGTACGAGTTGGTCGGCACGCTCTCAAGCGTGTAATAGAGGGCCCCGCTATCATCGAGACCCGCGGACTTGATTGCACCCACGTGCGGTCGAATGAGTTCCGGTTCGGCGATAGGTTTGCCGTTCTCAATCCGCACCGCCCAGATGCCATAGCTTCCCGATCGGTTGCTCGCAAACAGCAGCGTGCCAACGTCAGGCATAAAACCGAGTACATAGTCATCAGCGGGGTGCGACGAAACTGCGACAGGCTCACCGCCGGCAATCGGCAAGATATAAACATCTCCGTCCGCGACCTTTCGGTCCGGCGGGAAATCGTAGGCAACGTAGCGGCCATCGCTGGACAGAAAAGTGCGTCGCCGGTATCTCCGAGGTGAGCGTAGTTCTCTGAGAGTCCGCAAGGAGCCGTCATCGACAGAAATGAGCACAAGCGCGTAGTTGCCTTCGTCTGGTGCCAAGTATCCTTCGTCAGCCAGGTGAAGTCGCCCGAGAATGTGCTCCCCATTGGAAGCCCAGGCGTCTGGAATCAGCCAGCCGTCATCGGTGTACGGGCTCTTGCTGTAGAGGCTGCGCTCGCCGCTACCATCGGCGTTGATGATTCTCAACTCGGTCGTCGGGTTCGGGAGTCGGCTAGAGGTGTAGTAGGTGAATGCGATCTGCGTGCCGTCGGGCGAAATGACGCCTAGATCGGCGAACCCCGTCGAATTCCAAGCATTGTCGTCCTTCCAGCTGCCGTACTGTGTGAGCATCTTCTTCTCGCCCGAATCGAGGTCACAGATGCCCGCGTTGCCGGTTTCCCAGTCGTTACAGGCGAGAAAGCGGCCGTCAGCGCTGATAGTCCCCTCAGCCCCTCCACCGGGATCGTCTCGCACGAGCCTTACCGACATCGAGCCGCGGCTAGCCTTGGCCGCCGCCGATGCAGAGGGATTTACGGGGTCGAGAATGGGACCCTTGAACAGAAGGCCCAGCCCGATCACTACCATCGCAGCCATCGCAAGCGTCGCTGCCAGCCGCCGCCCACGAAGCCAGTCCGAGTAGGCCGTCGCTCTCGGGGCGTTCGAGGCGCGCCAAGCGTCAATTTCGCTGGGATAGGCGTAGACGCTTGCCCGGCTGCTATCGCCGTGTCGCCGGATGGGCAGGCCCAGTTCCTTCTCCCAGCGCCTGGCGGTCCGTGCGTCGCGATCGAGATACGCCGCTATCTCTTTCCACGATTGCAGTGGTTTGTCGGCTCCTCGTGTTTCGGTGGCCGTTGTAATTTCTGTCATGCTGAATTTCCCTCGTCCATCGGGCACGCTCAGAATACGATGGGAAACGCCAAAAGGAAACGGACAATAGCGGACATTGGTCATTTGACCGCTTAAATCCACTATCTGCTCGCGATTCGGCCTACTCAGAGAGCGAAAGTCGCGTTGCAAGGACGACCGTCTGGGGGGCGCCGGCTAAGTTTCAACCGATTCCGAGGCGGTTGATAGGTCTCGACAGAGAGGGCTGCAACGGTAAGAACGTCGACCAGAGGTCAACGCTGCCCGCCGGAGGCGCGCGCCACGAGCTGCAAGCCCGCATTTCTCAGCACCTGACGGCGAAAGCACCCGATACATGCGCCACTACTTCGTTGCGCTCGATCGCGAGTGCTCAACGGACTGCAAAAGTACGCCTCCGCGCGCCTAGCGGCGCTCGGTCGCGTCGCGGCCGTCTTTGGGGGCTCCGGTGCCGGATGAGCCCAGGAAGAGCTTGCGGCCGTCCGGGAACGTTAGGTCGCGACCGTTCATTTTGTTTGAGCCGTCTTTGGCTTGATAGCCGTCGACGACGATGTCGGTTCCCGGTAGTAGTGACTTTCTGTTGAAGCCGCGGCGCAGCAGCGTGTTCGGCGTGCCGCCCTCGCAGGCCCATGATTCGACCTTGCCGTCTTCGCCTATGACATCGATATGGATCCAGGCGTGTGGGTTGACCCATTCCATCTTGGTCACTTTGCCTTCCAACTTTAGGGGCCTCTTGGCGTCAAATTCGGCGGAGAAGGCGTGGTGCGCCACAGCCTGTCCTACCGTCAAAACAATTAGGCTTGCCGCTACCGCGAGGAGGGCGAATGTCTTGGGCTGCATGGATTTCATTTTCCTATACCTCACTCATCTTCTGCTGTCTTGGCTTCACTTTCTTGAGCGCGAGCGCCGGCCAACATCGTGGCCATGGCGTGATTGCCCTCGTGGCATGCGTATTCATACATCGGCTGGTCGTTGCTCACCATGGGGATGGCGACCGTCCAAGGTTTCGTGAACGACTCGGGATCGTCGATCGTGTATTCATAAACAATCTGGTCGGCCGCGACACGAGTGAACCGCTCCGTCAAGTGCATGTTCTTTCCGGAGCCCCGGAAACTGGTCTTATCGGTGAAATTGCGCGACTCGACCACGAGAGTGTCGCCATCCCAGTGGCCGCGGGCATCACCGCGCCACTGTTTCATGTTCTCCGGTAGATGCGCCCGATTGTCGAGCGGCACGACGCGCGCGTCGTGAACCATTTCGACCAGCAGCACCGCGTATCCTGGGGTCTGAAAGATGTGGACATTGTTGTTGTAAGCGCTGGGGTTATATGGCGGACCCGCGTTGAATCCCAGGATGCAACGTTCGGCGACCCCGCGGTCTATCTCCGTGTGCGGTGGGCGAGCGCGGGCCGCTCTGATGGCGTCGTAGCGTTTCTGGCCTTGCGACGTGAGCGCCGGAATGCGGCCGTCCGGCGGATCGACGATGAGTGACGTGCGCTTGTCGTCAGTGAGCGTTTTGCCGTAGTCCCACCAAAACTCGTTGTAGGCGTTGGCGACGTCTGCTTGCAGAGTGAGGCCGTCGCTCTGGCGGCGGTCTTTGTCTTTGGTCTTGACCAGAGAGGTCTCGAATTCCGCGGCTTCTTCGTCTGACAAGACGGCCTTGCCCGCCATTTCCTTGGGACGCTCTAGCGGTGTGATAGTGCGGTAGTCCCAGACGCCGCGCAGGTCGGGCTCTCCCCAGGCCGTTTTCGGCGCGTTCCAGTTGTCACCGGCGGCGGCTAGCGGCAGCGCCAACAGCAGAGCAAGTCCGGTCAAAAGGCTGATTCGCATGGCAAACCTCCGCTTTACTCTTCGGTTTTCTTCCGCAGATGTCCGTACATCAGCTCTTCCGCGAACTCAACGCACTTGAACTCTAGTAGCTGGGCGTTCTTCTCAACTCGCCGGTAGAGTGGCATGCTGATTTTCCAGGGTTTCGAATAAATATTCGGGTCTTCGATGGTCGCTTCATACATCAGCAGGTTGGGGCTCATTGCGGTGTAGCGCTCTACGACGTGGAGCTGGTCGCTGTGGTGATTCCCCGCGCTGTCGAGCCAGGTCTGATCGATCAGCGCGGTGACGTCAATGACGAGGGATTCGCCGTCCCACTTGCCGATCGAGTGGCCCATCCAGCTATCGACGGGCGCCTCGAAGTCGGGCCGGTTCATGTAGACGACACGGCTAGCGCTAGCAAACTCGTAGGCGATGAGAACATGCTCGGGAGTCTGAACGATTTGGAACGGGAAGGGCATATAGTTGGCGCGGGGTATGCCCGGCATGTAGCATTTGACCGCCGGGTCTCTCTCGATCCAATGCTCTTTATTTTCGTTTCGAACCTTCAGGGCCTCCGGCTTGTAGGGGATTTCGCCACCCTCGACGATTCCAAGTCCACCGGGAACAGCGCCGAGCGCGCCCATTTTCACAATAGGACCCATTTCGGCGGAGTGGCCTTCGATGTTCCAGTGGGCGCTACCGAGGGCTTGCCAGATTCCGTTGAGGTCTGGGTTGCCGTCAGGTGTTCGCGGCGCCTTATAGTCAGCCGCGGCCGCGACAACGCTGAGAGTGCACAGCAAGGCAATGACCATCGCCGCGCGGCGTATCGATTTCATGCAGATCTTCCCCCAGCAAAACAATACCACCATTTGAGCCCCAACGGTATATGCGTGGCGGAATTTCACCCACGACGGTTGGCGAAGCGCACGTGATGACATAATGGCCTCGTGCCAAAGACTTTGCTGTTTCTCGCGCTCTTGCTTGCCGCGACTCTAAGTGCTCAGGTCGACTACGACATCGCCATTAACGGCGGCCGGGTGATGGACCCCGAGTCGGGTCTCGACGAGGTTCTCAACGTCGGCGTGACGGCCGGGCGAATTGCAGCGATTACAAGCGAGGCGATCACGGCCAAGAAGCAGATCGATGCGTCGGGGCACGTCGTCGCGCCCGGATTTATCGACTTACACCAACACGGCCAGAGCATCGCGAATTACGAAGCGCAGGTGCGCGACGGAATTACGACGGCGCTTGAGCTCGAAATCGGGGTGGACGACATCGCGGGGTGGTACGCCGACCGCGCCGGGACCGCGGTTATCAACCACGGCGCTAGCATTTCGCATCCCTACTCGCGGCAATTGGTGATGCTGGGGCACAACCCGGGGCTTTCCGGCGATTCACTAGCGACAGAGCTGACGCCGGCGCAGTATCAGCACCTCCGAGAGAAAGTCGCCCGAGGGCTTGATCAGGGCGCGGTCGCGGTTGGCTTTGGCATTGCTTACACGCCTGGCGCGACGCAGGAAGAAATCACCGCGATGTTTCGACTGGCGACCGAGTATGGTGCGAGTTGTCACGTTCACATGCGGACAGAGCATGAGGATTTCAGCAATCTTGAGGAGGTCGTTCGAGCCGCAAAGGATAGCGGGGCTCGACTGCATATTGTTCACATCAACAGCAGTGCTCGCGATCGCGTTTCGCAATACCTCGAGAAAATTCTGGCGGCGCGGGTTGGGGGCGTGGACGTCACTACCGAGGCCTACCCGTACAACCGCGGTTCGACGTTGATCCAGTCGCATCTTTTCAATGACTGGGAAACCTACTCCGACGAGGAATACGCCCGATTTAACTGGGTGGAGACGGGCGAGGCGCTCACGCGCGAAACCTTCGGCCGCTACCGCGAGCGCGGCGGGACGATCATCAACCCGGCGTCGTACAGCGAAGAGAGCGTGCGGCGCGCGGTGACGAGCCCGCTAACGATGATCGCTAGCGATGGAATGTGGCTCGTTAATGGCCGCGCGCATCCGCGATCTTTTGGCACCTATTCGCGAGTGCTGGGCCGCTACGTGCGTGAGCAGAAGGCGTTGACGATGATGGAGGCTCTCAAGAAGATGACGCTCATGCCGGCGCAGCGGCTCGAAGAGCGCGTGCCTGGGATGCGTAACAAGGGCAGAATTCGGGCGGGGGCGGATGCAGACATCGTCGTATTTAACCCGGACACGATCATCGATCGAGGTACGTTTTCGGATCCGGCGCAGAGTCCGTTCGGTATTTCCTATGTCGTCGTCAACGGCGTGTTGACGGTTGAAGACGGCAAGCTCGCGAGCGGGGTTGCCGCCGGGCGGGCTGTTCGGGCGGAGCAGGTTTATCGCGATGCCCCTGGCACGACCTGGGAACATCCCGGTTCGCAGTGACGTCGCCCGTGCGGGACGAAACGCCAAACGGCGCATTCGTCGGGTAGATCAACTACAGCGCTGCCGATTTAAGTTGTTTGCGCGCGTGCTTCCGAGAGTTACTCGGCTTCAGGGTTGGCAACGAAGCGGTAGCCCACACCGCGAACTGTGACCAGGTGTCTTGGTTTTGACGGCTGTGGCTCGATGTATCGTCTGAGGCGGACGATGAAATTGTCGATCGAGCGAGTATCGGTGTCTTCACGGACGCCCCACACTTCTGATAGCAAGTCCTTACGTGAAACTGTCCGGCCCTCGTTCTCTATCAAGAATCGAAACAGGTCCGCCTCCATCACCGTTAGCTCGCGGACCTTGCCGTCCACTATAAGATGTTGTCGATCGAAATCGATCGTTCGACCGTCAAACGTGTAGCTGTGCTGTATCGGCTCAGCGCCGTTTTCAGCCATCCACTCTCGTCGGCGAAGTAAACCTCGAATCCGCGCCAGCAACACTGGCAGCTCGAATGGCTTTGGGAGATAGTCATCAGCGCCGGCTGAAAATCCCTGCACCACGTCGTCCGGCCGCCCGCGAGCCGTGAGCATGATAACTGGAACGTAGTGGCCATCGCGACGCAGCTCGGTGACGACATCGAAGCCGTTTTTGCCGGGCAACATGACGTCCATCAGTACGAGGTCGAAGTTCTCATCGGAGCGGATCGCGTCGAGCGCCGCTTCACCGGTGTCGACGACGGTGGCGCGAAATCCTTCGGCCTCCAAATTGAAGCGTAGGCCGGTCGCTAAGTGTTCTTCGTCCTCGACTACTAAGACGTTTTTCATTTTGACGGCGCCAGCGGTAGTTCGATTGTAAATGTGCTGCCGCGATCGGACCCCTCGCTCTCGACGTATGCCTTACCGCCGTGGCGCTTGGCGACGGCACGGACGATGAATAGGCCCAAGCCTGTGCCTCTAACCCGCAGTGTCCCAGGGATGCGGTAGAAGCGCTTGAAGACTTGTTTCAACTGCGTGTTGGCGATGCCGATGCCCTCGTCTTTTACCTGTATCGCAACGCGCTCGGTGCCGATTTTCGCTATTCGTATTAGAACTTTCACGCGCTCGCCGGAGTAACGAATTGAGTTGTCGATGAGGTTTGATACAGCCGCGCGAAGCTCCTCGACATCGCCATCGACGATCGCCGACTCTCCTTCGGGTACGGAGCTTGAGTAGCTCAAGGCACCGTCCGCAAGCTCGTGTCGACGGCTAACGACTTCGATTGACTCGCGAACCATCGCTGGAATATCGACAGGGGCGCGGTTAGGCTTGCGTCTCGATCCGGCCGCGCCGGCGGTGAGCACCTGCTCAATCGTGCCCTGCAAACGCGCTGTGTCTTGCAGCATCGTTTGGTAGAACTCTTGACGCTTGTCGTCGTCGAGTTCCCTTGATTGCAGCGTTTGGAGATAGAGCCTGATCGAGGCCACGGGTGTCTTTAGCTCGTGGCTGACGGCGTTGATGAAGGCGTCGTGCTGCTCGTTGCGGCGAATCTCGCGGACCAGGAATATCGTATTGAGCACGAGGCCCGCGATCAGGATGGCAAATGAGACCGCACCGACCAGCAGCATGACGCCGGTTCGCCAATTCGCTACGACCCAGGTCACGTTGAGAGTAACGGCCACCGCAACGAGGCAGACACCGAGAACGGTCCAGAAGACTACGGAACGCTTGCGATGCCCCGGGAGTTGCACAGTCCCTCATCATAAATTGCTCGGGCTCGCAGACGGAGAGGCGCCGCCGGGCCTCGACCCGGCGGCTAACCATGCTAAGGCGCGATTGCAATTGTCAGGCCGGGTTGACTCTGCGCTCCCTGAATCGAAATCGACAGCGGGACTGAGCCGCCGGTTGGTGCGTTCGCCGGAATGAGCGCGTTGATTTGTAGCAAACCGACGAAGGTCGGCGCGAGGCCGGCGAAAAATGGGGTAAAGCTCACCCCGCCAAGATTGAGTTGCAGTCCGTTCGCAATGCTAAGAGGCGAACCCGATGCGGGTTGGCCAGTTGCCACGGCAGGCGAGACGACACCTTGTCCGGTTCCAAAAATAAGAACCGCTTCGCCGCGACCAACCGGATTTGAGGGAGAGTTCAGCGACCCATCATCGTTGTGAACTACGATCGCCGAGCCCGCATTAGCGAACAAGGCCGGATGCGCGGAAACCACCGCAACCTGAGCAGCCGAGCTAGTCAGACCGTTGAAGCTCACGGCGACGCTCGTATTGGCCTGGCCTGATATTTCGAACGGGGCCTGGGCGTTGATTTGGTCGGCTCTAACAAAGAACAGCGGCGCCGGCTGACCATCGAACATCACGCTTACTCCGGCAAGCGTTGATCCCAACAAGCCCGTGGCTGGATCGAAGCCCGTAGGCTGTGCGCCGGTTGTAGGGCCCATGTCGACTCCGAAGATGGATACGATTTCCCCCGGGGCAACTCCCCCGCCTAGGAAGCTTGCCGCGCTTACTACTCCTGCCGAAGTGAAAGCGGGAGTGGGCGGTGGCGGTGCGCCGGCATTGGGGACAATCAGGCCGGAGGTCGAGACAGACACCGCGCCGCCGGAATTTAGGACGAGTGTCGCGACTGCGTCGGCAACTGCATTCTGGCCCCGGGGGCCTGCCTCTTTGAGTGTTGCGCCGGCTACGACTTGGACCGGAATGCTGAGACCTTGCGTGCCGTCCGTGAAGTTGAGAACGCTCGTCGCTCCGGCGAGTTGAACAGCGTTTCCGAGAATAGTCGCGGTTGCTTGGCCGACACCGGGTCCGATAGCGACGAGTTCGGCCGAGCCACCTGGGTCGAGCGCTAGCCCTATCCCTGAGAAACTGAAGGCGCCGCCGCCAACGTCACGGCCTAGAAGTTCGAGTTCGACGGGAGAATCGCCGGCAGGGGCGGCAATGTTTGCCGGGGCCGTTCCGCCGGCCTGCACCTGGACTGTGGCCGGCGAATTATTTCCCCCAAAGAATGTGGTCTGAAACGAAGTGTCGGCGTCACTATCGAAGAGACGCACGTTGCCAGGGCGCACGGGGCCGTTCAACGGCTCTACGAATACTTGATAGGCGCCGGGAGGCAATCCGGTGATCTCGAAACTACCGTCTTGGCGTGAGCTCAGAGAACTGACGGCAACCCCGCTTACTGGATCTACCGCGGTTACGGCTCCGGCCCGAATCGGACCGCCGCCCGCGAAAGTCGCGAGGCCGCTGATGCTCCCGAACAACGTGGCGTTTCCAGGCGCGGGGTACACCTCGGCGATCATCGCCAGGTCGTCGTGGTCGAGAGTGCCGGGGTGCGTGTCTCCCGGCTTGCCGCTTTGAAACATCGTTGCACTTTGAACTGTCGAGTGGCCGCCGCCCAGTGCGTGTCCGAGTTCGTGAAGCGCGATGGCTTTGATGTCGAACGTCGCCGGGTCACCATTGGTCCCAAATGCAAAGCTTTGGGCACCATCCGAGATGACGGGGTTGAAAAGGATGTCGGTGTCGGTAATGATTCCGTCGGCGGTGAAGAAGCCCAGCGTGATCGCGTTTGCAGTGCCTATCAAAGCCCGATTGTCAGGCGTATCGTCGAACACGAAGACGTGGTTCCCATCCGAGCCGTCTGCCAACAACGTCGTCGTTCCAACTGGGGCAAAACTCAGCTCTGCCGTCGTTACGGCCGCCCAGCTCGCTACCGCCGCTTGGAGCGCGCCGACCGGATCGCTGTCGGCAGTGATCCAGACATCGCCGTCCGCATTCAATAGGCCGGGAGTGATCTGATTGTTGATCAGGAATTGAATGCCGCCAGTATCGGTGCGGCGCTCGGGGGTGCCATTTGGCGTGATCAGTCGGGTATAGGCGACAAGACTAGACGCCAGGGCCAGGGCTAGTACTTAGTTGCGTAAGTTAGAATATTTACTGGCGAGGGGACGAGGGGCGACGACGGTCTTGGTCCATTCGAACGGAGTAGCCTTGGAGTTGTAGACGCGGACGAAGCTGTCGATGGCCTCGCGCACCTGCCGGGGGGAAGTGAAACTCGCCCCCCGCAAGGCGCGGCGGCTCAGAATCGAAAACCACACCTCAACCTGATTCATCCACGAACTGTAGGTCGGCGTGTAGTGAAAATGGATGTTCGCATGACGTTGCAGCCAGCGGTCATTTTTGGGCTTGTGAGTGTTCAAGTTATCCAAGATGATGTGGATCTCGCGGCCTTCGTGGATGGCCGCGATGTGGTTCATGAAGTCGAGAAACTCGCGACGCCGTCGGCGCCAATAGTGTCCGGCGATGATGAATCCGGTAGCCACTTCCAGCGCGGCGAAAAGCGGCGTCGTGCCGTGCCGCCTGTAGCCGTGCGAGAAGCCCGTCAAGGCCTTGCCGTTGGGCAAGCGTAGCCAGCCCTGCGCTCGCTCCAAGGCCTGGATGCTCGGCTTCTCGTCGACCGCGAGCACCACGGCGTTTTCCGGCGGGCTGAGGTAGAGTCCGACAATGTCGGCGGCCTTGCGAGCGAACTCCGGGTCGGTTGACAAACACCAACTGCGCCGCCGCCGCAAGGACACGCCGAGCTGCCGCAGTACGCGCCAGACTTGATGCTTGCTGACGTCGCCGAGAGCTTCCGCGAGCAGTTCGCCTGTCCAAGTGGCGTGCCCTTCGGGCGGAGCTTCGTCGAGTTGGCAGAGGATGCGTTTGCGCGTCGCTTGGTCGTACCGCGCGGGCCTGCCGGAACGCGCTTGATCGCATAATCCCGCCAGACGTTGCTGGGCGAAGCGGGTGCGTCATTTCGACACGCGCGCCGCCGGGGATCCCAGTTGCCGGGCGATCTCGGCGGTCGAGGTAGCGGCGGCCGCCGGCAGCACAATGCGAGCGCGCTCCACCATGCGCCGTTCGGACTTGTGGCCGCGCACCCAGAGTCGCAGCGTCTCTTCTTCCTCGGCGTTCAGTCGAATCACCGTTGCCGGTCTTGCCATACCGACATTTTACAGTTAAAGGCCTTACTTTCGCAAGTTAGTACTAGGGCCACGGTTTCGATATGCTTCCGCATGGCTTAGCGCTCCTCCCTGGAAAGATTCACAAGCGTGCGCACTTGGGACTTGAACTTTCCTAGTTCGAGGCCGGTCGTCGCGAACGGGGGGCTTTCGCCTGATGGCACGCCAACGAGCTTAAGACCCGCGGGGGCTAATGGTGCGACGAGCTGTAGGCCGTCCTCGCCCGGGTTGACTATGAAGCCTCCCTGGCTGTAGCCGCGGACCCGCCAGTAGTCAATCGGGGTCTGGTAGGCAAAGACGATGATTTCGTCACCCGCTCGAAATTCTGGCGCGCCGCTAAGGTGCATTCCGACATCGCCCACCATGCCGCCCGGCTCGCTGATGGTAAAGCGAGTTCCGGCCGGACCCTTCAGTGTGTCTCTGATTTGGATTTCGTAATGCGTCCAGATGTAGCGACGCGAATCGTCCCAGGCGGACCACTTTCGTGTGACAACACCGTGTATCACTCTCTCTGACGAGTCGGCGATTTCGCCAAGACTCATTCGGGGAACAACGGTGGCGCCGAGGGTAACAGCGCCGAGGAGACAGCAGGCAAAAACCGCGCGAAGAGATCGCATTATGAACCTCCAGCCCGTCTGTGGGGCTTAAATGATTGAATAGCAAAGACTTGGGGCGTAACCAGGGATGCCGACAACGACCGATGTGGGCCGATAGCCACTCCGGTCGCATTCTAACATCAAATTCGGCTGGATCGGTCAACTTCCTTTAATTTCATAGGCATAGAGGGCACTTCGAGTCTAACAGGGGGCGATCTTGCTGACAATGACAGCCTTCCTAAACTGGACATATTATATTACTTGATAATGATACACTCATGTTTTATACTTCAATCAATGGCAATCATGCCAAGGAGCTACTAACATGACGCTAGAACGACAACCGAACCAATCAACGCTCGCCAATCTTGGCTCCGCCGGCAGGCTCGCGGGCGCAGCCACGGGCTGGTCACCGCGATTTGACATCGCCGAGGACGCTGGGCGCTTTGTTCTATATGCCGACCTACCAGGTTTGGCCGAGAGCGCGATACAGATACGAATCGAAGATTCGACGTTGACGCTGAGCGGCGAGCGCGACGCGGATCTGCAAAACTTCACGCGCCGAGAGAGGCCGCACGGAAAGTTCGAACGGCGCTTCCGGCTGCCCGAGAACGTTGACGAGGAAGCGATCAGCGCCGCCTACGCGAATGGAGTTCTAGTGATTACGCTCCCAAAGGGGCAGCGAGAGGACCATTCACGGGTGATCAGCGTGCATTGACCACCCACTAAGAAACTACTTTGAAACCAACCAACCTAGGAGAAAAATCATGAGCTTGATTCGATACACACCACATACCGGCTTGAGGCCATTTTTCGGAGACTTCGACCGTGCCTTCGGTCACTTGTTCGCGGACGCGGCCGGCTCGGTCGCTGCTGGCGAACGTCAATGGACACCCGCTGTCGACATCGTTGAGGACGAAAAGAATTTCGTACTGACGGCCGACCTTCCGGCCGTCGATCAAAAGGATATTGACGTACGGGTCGACGACGGCACATTAACCCTGCGAGCCGAGCGCAAGCTTGAGGCCGATGAGTCGAAAGACAAATACCGACGGATTGAACGCAGCTACGGCTCGTTCGTGCGCCGCTTCTCGCTGCCGGAGACGATTGACGTCGAGGGCATTGACGCGAAATATAAAGACGGAGTTCTGCGAATGACGCTTCCGAAAATGGAGGTCAAGGACAAGGGCCGTACGATTTCGGTTAACTAATCGTAGGCCGACGAATGGGGGGGCGGTGCCGCACGTGATGTGCGAATTCTCGCCGCCCCCGGACACTGAAGGGATACCGGAAATGACGGGATGGGGGCACGATGATTCGATTTGACAAATTCACTCAGAAGGCTCAGCAGGCGGTCCAAGCGAGCCAGACCCTGGCGGCGGATGCGAATCACCAGGCGATGCGCCCGATCCACTTGCTAGTGGCGCTAGTGGAGGAGAAAGACGGCGTTGTTCCAGCAGTCTTGACCAAACTCGGTATTACTCCCGCGATCGTCTCTGAAGACGGCCGTAAGAAATTTTCGGAATTGCCGACGGTTCAGGGCGTTCAACCCGGCTCGCACCTCGACCCGGCTCTCGAACAGGTTTTCACTCAGGCCCAAAAAGAGGCTGAACAGTTCAAGGACGAGTTCGTATCAACCGAGCATCTACTACTCGCCATTAGCCGCTCGACGAATCAGTCGGCCGGCAAACTGCTTCACGATGTGGGCGCATCTCCAGAGGCGATTCTGCAGGCCCTTTCAGTGGTGCGCGGCTCACAGCGCGTAACCGACCAGAACCCGGAAGAAAAATATCAGGCGCTAGAGCGCTACGCGCTCGATCTCACCGAAGAGGCGCGCAAGGGCAACCTCGATCCGGTGATCGGCCGCAACGATGAGATTCGGCGAGTCATCCAAGTCCTCTCGCGCCGCACCAAAAACAACCCGGTTTTGATCGGAGAGCCCGGCGTTGGCAAGACTGCAATTTCTGAAGGTCTCGCACAGCGCATCGTCAACGGCGACGTTCCAGAAACGCTGAAGAACAAGCGGCTGGTTTCACTTGACCTGGCATCGATGGTGGCCGGGGCGAAATTTCGAGGCGAGTTTGAGGACCGCCTCAAGGCGGTGCTCAAGGAAATCAACGAATCGAACGGCGAAATCATCTGCTTCATCGACGAGTTGCACACACTGGTCGGCGCGGGTTCCGCTGAAGGCTCGATCGACGCGGCCAACATGCTCAAGCCGATGCTTGCTCGCGGCCAACTGCGCTGCATCGGCGCGACCACTTTGAACGAGTACCGCAAATACATCGAGAAAGATTCCGCCCTAGAGCGGCGCTTCCAGACAGTGTTAGTCGACCAGCCGACGGTTGAAGACACGATCGCGATTCTTCGTGGTCTAAAGGAAACCTACGAAATTCACCATTCGGTGCGCTTTCGCGACACCGCTCTGGTAGCGGCCGCTTCGCTTTCGCACCGCTACATCAGCGATCGCTTCCTGCCCGACAAGGCGATTGACCTGATGGACGAGGCGGGGGCGACGCTGCGCATGCAGATCGACTCGGTCCCCGTAGATGTTGATCGGATGGAGCGCAAGATCATGCAGCTCGAAATCGAGCGGCAGGCATTGCAGAAGGAAAAGGACCGCAACTCGAAGGAGCGCCTAGGCGCTATCGAAAGCGAACTCGAACAACTGCGAGGCGAGTCGACGCTCTCGCGTGATCGCTGGGAAAAAGAGAAGAACCTGATCCATGCGGTGCGCCAACTCAAGGAACGCCAGGAGCAGTTGCGGACCAAAGAAGAGGAAGCCACCCGCGTAGGCGACCTTTCAACGGCCGCGGAAATTCGATACGGCCAACTCGTCAGTATCGAGAAAGAACTTGACATCGCCACGAAGCGGCTCGAAGAAGAATACTCCGAGAGCGCCTTGCTTCGCGGCGAAGTGACGGAAGAGGACATTGCCAAGATCGTTGCCAAATGGACCGGTATCCCGGTCACCCGCATGCTTGAGGGCGAAGTCGAAAAGCTGATTCACATGGAGCAGCGCCTGCAGCAGCGAGTGATTGGACAGGACGAGGCGGTTGAGTCGGTCGCCAATGCCGTGAGGCGCAATCGCGCCGGCTTAAGCGACCCCCAGCAGCCGATCGGCACGTTTGTGTTTCTCGGCCCTACGGGCGTCGGCAAGACTGAGCTTGCGCGAGGGCTGGCACAGTTCCTGTTCGACGACGAACACTCGATGATTCGGATCGACATGTCGGAGTACATGGAAAAGCACGCTGTTTCGAGGATGATCGGCGCACCCCCTGGGTACGTTGGTTATGACGAGGGCGGACAACTGACCGAGCACGTGCGGCGCAAGCCTTACTCGGTCGTGCTGCTCGACGAGATCGAAAAGGCTCACCCCGATGTCTTCAACGTTTTGCTACAGGTTCTCGATGACGGTCGCCTGACCGACGGTAAAGGCCGAACCGTGAACTTCAACAATACGGTCATCGTCATGACTTCGAACATCGGCTCTGTCGAAATTCAAAAGAGCGGCTCGATCGGGTTTTCCCTGACGCATGACGGTCACGAAAATGATGACATTCGGCGGAAATTGCTCGACGAGTTGGGGCGTAGCTTCCGGCCGGAATTCTTGAACCGGATCGACGACATTATCGTATTCAACAAGCTCAGCCGCGAGCATCTCGGCAAGATTGTCGACTTGCGGTTGGCCGACGTCGAGCGGCTACTTGCCGACAAGAAGATCGTGATGGAGGTTTCAGAGCGCGCCAAAGAGCTGTTGCTGTCAGACGGATATGACGAACAGTTCGGTGCCCGGCCGCTGAAGCGTTCGATTCAGCGATTGATTCAAGATCCGCTGGCGTTGAAACTCTTGGACGGAACATTCGGCGAGGGTGACACGGTGATTGTCGATCGCGACGGCAACAAGATGGGCTTTGAGAAGAGGGCTGTGGCCGAAGCGGAAGTGGAAGTGGAAGTAGTTCCGGCTTGATTGGCGCCTGATTATTGGTCGGATAGCATTGGGCGCGGATGGCAAGCGTGGACTTCCGTCCACGAATCTGATTCTTTGATTCGGGGGGTTTTGAGTTACAGCGGCAGGTTTGCTCGGGCGTAGTCGATTGAACGCTGGTTGTAGGTGTCTTCGAGAGCTAGACGCTGTTCGGCAGTTAGTCCGGAGACCCTTGGGAGCGGGTGCTTGGGCGGGTGAGCATTCACCCAGGCGACTAGCCTGGCCAAATCTTGTGGCGGTACCGGGCTGTTTTCGTCATAGACCTTCCAGTAGTCTGGGTTGAAGATCGGGACTTTGAGTGGATCGCGGGTGATGATCTCGAGCTGGAAAAGCATATCTGGCTTGCGGCTTTGGATTTTTTTGACGAACGCCGGCAAGTCATAATGGCCCTCGCCTAGCGGAACCTCTGAGAGCAGCAACCCCTCATCATAGAAATCGACGGCGATGTCGCGAAAACTGACGAACAGAGCATAGGGAGCAAGCGTCTCAACCGTCTGCTCCGGAGACTCGATCAGCGAAACGTTGTTCACCATATCGAGTCCGACACCGACGTATTCGCTGCCGGTCGACTTGACCCACGCGACTAGTTCATCCGAACGCCAGCCCTTGTGGTTCTCGATGGCAAGTGGCATCTTGTACTTGCGCAGGATCTTCTCGCCGCGCTGCACGGCAGTCTTGCATTTCGCAAAAAACTCGTGATACTCCGTCGCTGATTTGAACTGCTCGTAGCGCCGGCCCGAAAACGAATCGTGGATACAGACGACGCGTCCGTCCATCTCAGAAACCGCTTTGACCTCGGCTTCGTAGCGCGGCAAGTCGCCCTCGGTCCGCGGCGAGCGAACGCCAACGGTAAGCCGCATATCGTACTCGTCGATTTGGTCGCGCAGCTTTTTGATCTTGGCGGGATCGAGGTCTTTGGGCAGCCGAGTGTGGGCGCCGCCAAGGCCCTTTTCGTGAGCGTATTGGACGATATCCCACTCTTTGCCCGCGGCTCGGGTTGCACGGATACGCGCTCCGAGTCCGGGCCCAGCGGTACCCATGTTTTTGAGGATTTTTGGCGCTGCGGATTTGGCCGCCGTAGTGACGGCTAGGCCTGCCGCGGACTGGAGTATCTGTCGTCTTGTCATGCGAATATCCTCGTCTTGATGCTGCTAACCGTTGGTGACCAAATCCCAAGGCGGACGCGCTTTGCGGCCTAGGCGCTCATTTGCCTCGGCGTCGTCGGCGAACTGCTCTTTGATACCGTCCCAGTGGAGCTTGCGGCCTACTTCGTAGGAGATGTTGCCAAGGTGGGCGATCGCGCTCGAGCGGTGGCCGACCAGTGCGTCGCAGCGCGGGGCTTCGCCGTCGCGAATGCAGCGGATGAAGTGCTGCCCGTGCAGCAGCGTCGGTTCTGGATTGTTCTCGTGAGTGCGCTTGAGCTTCGGCCCGCCGACAGTTGTTTGGTCAGCCTCATTGGTTCGCTTGGGGGCAGCGGGCAGTACCTCGTACCCGAGACGGTCCGCGATGATCGTGCCGTTCGAGCCGTAGAAGGCCATGCCGTTGGGACGGTTCTCGGCGCCCCGCGCACCGTGCATGTTCATTCCGGGAGTAAGCCGACCGATCGAACCAAACGAGTTGGTGCTGACGGTCTCGTAGCTCATGACGAAACCCGGATACTCGTAGGTCACCTGCAATACGTCGGGTTGATCGCCCATGCCGGCGACGGCGAATCGCCCGCCGGTTGCGTTTATGGTTGTCGGCCTGTCGACGCCCATGATCTGATGGATCGTGTCGAAGCGGTGAATGCCGAAGTCCGTGATCATGCCGCCGGCGAGATCTTTGAAGTAGCGGTAGGTTCTCAGATGCACTCGGGAGTTGTAGGGTCGGAAGGGCGCGGGGCCCATGTACATATCCCAGTCGAGACCTTCCGGGACCGGCTCGTTGGGCGTGTCCGGGATGCCGTTCGGCATCATGTCCACGTAGTTCCATACGCGTACGAAGTGCACATCGCGCAAGTGGCCGCTGCTGATCTGCTTTTGGATATCCATGAAATGCAACTGCGAGCGGTGCTGCATGCCGGTTAGGAATACCTTGCCGTTGTTCTCGGCCGCGGCCTTGACGACGGCCTGGCCTTCGCGGATGTTGTGCGTAAGCGGCTTCTCGCAGTAGACATGCTTACCGGCCTGGCAGGCCATGATTGCGGGGATTGCGTGCCAGTGATCGGGGGTCGCGACATGCACGGCGTCGATGTCATTCAGCGCGAGCACGTCACGAAAGTCGCGGTACGTTTTAGCCGTGCCGCCGAATTCTTGCTTGGCCTTTTCGGATTGCGAATCTAGCAGATCGCAAAACACGGCGTATTCGACGTTGATGCTGCCTTCGACGACCTGACGAGCAACACTCTTGCCGCGACCGCCTGAGCCGATTAGGGCGAGATGGATTCGGTCGTTGGCGCCGATAATTCGTTGGGCTGAAGCGGCGGTCATCGACGCGGCTTTGAGAAAATTTCTACGTTTCATATTGGTGGCTGCCTCGCTTATGGTAGTCCAGCATGAGCTCGATGGTTGGTCAACTTGGACCTCCCGTCCATGGCCCGGAAAAGGTCTCAACGCCGCAGAGCTTTCCAGTCGGCCTTCTTGCTCCCTTCAGTTAAGACGATCTGTTGATTTGACTCTAATTTTCCCCAACGCTGTTTCTTGCCGTTTGGCCAGGTGACCTCGACTTCGTCGATGGCATCGGCCTCGCCCAGGCCGAAATACAAGGCGAGGTCATTCTGGGAAAAGTAACTCCCGCCGCCGTGCACTTCCTGGATGATGTCTCTGCCGGCAGTGCGCACGCGTACTCGCGCGCCGATCGCGCTGTGGTTGGATTTTTTCCCCGAGAGTCTGATGACCGCCGCATTGCCCAGCTTCGCCGTATTCTTGAGAACCGCCGGCGGCTCGTTGAGATTCACGATTACGACTTCCGGGTGGCCGTCGCCATCGAGGTCGCCCGAAGCCATGCCACGCGCCGGGCGTTTGACGCTTAGTGCTTCGCCCGCCTGCGCGCTTGTGTCGACAAAACGACCATTGCCGTCGTTGCGGTAGAAGAGCGTACTTTGCCGGTAGGTTTCGCCGATCGATGCTCCCTCTACCTCGGGATAAACGTGCCCGTGGGCCATCAGGATATCCGGCCACGAGTCTTCGTCCGCATCGACGAAAGCAATCCCCCAGCCCAACAACTGATTGACGCCGAGCCCCGCCCCCATGGCGACGTCCTCGAAGAAAACGCCGTCCTCGTTGTTGTAGAGCGACGGTAGATCTCCTGAAAAATTGGTTTTTGCAATATCGAGAAAACCGTTACCGTCGTAGTCGGCTACGGCGACGCCCATGCCGGCTTGCAACTGGCCGTCGAAATTGTAGGCGACGCCGGTTTCACCTCCGACTTCCGCAAACGTTCCATCGCCGTTGTTCTGGTAGAGCAGGCTGGCGGTCATGTCGCAGCCAACGTAGATGTCGATGAGGCCGTCGTTATTGAAGTCCGCCGTGACGACCCCTAAGCCATAGCGGCTTCCGGGGGACAGGATGCCGGCCTTCTCTGAAACGTCTTCGAACTTGCCGTCGCCTAGATTGCGATAAAGCGCGTTGGACGCCCGCGGGAGTCCGCGGGGGCCGCACATGACGGGCAGGCCCTTCCACTTGCACTCGTCGTTCGAGCCTGGCTTGGGCGTATTTTCTAGATCGAGGTCCACGTAGTTCGAGACGAAGATATCGAGCCGCCCGTCGCGGTCGTAGTCGAGAAAGGCGCAGCCGGCGCCCCAGCGGCTGCCTTCGACGGGAAGTTTAGCCTTCGCCGTAACGTCTTCAAACTTGCCGCCGGCATTGCGGTAGAGGACGTTCGAGCCGAAGTAGGTGACGAACAGATCGGGCGAATCATCGTTGTTGAAATCGCCGACGCACGCGCCCTGTCCCCAACCGGATTTTTTTAGCCCGGCCGCTGCGGCTACTTCGCTGAACTTGCCCTCGCCGTCGTTTCTGTATAGGTGCGACAGCGGGCTCTTGCCTTCGGCTTCGAGAGCAAAAGTCGTTCCGTTGACGACGAACACATCGTTGTCGCCGTCGCTGTCGAAGTCGAATATGGCGGCGCCGACGCCGGTCGTTTCAAGAATGAAATCGTTGCGCTCAGTGCTGCCGAAGGTCACGGATTTTGAGATGCCCCAATCGGCCGCGACGTCGCGGTAGCTGGGGGTTTCTGCTTGGCCGACACTCATGAGCGCCAGTGCGGCGAGACATTTGATGTAAACTTTTTCGACCACAGGTATAGCCTTACTACAGCAAAGCGGAGGCGCCGGCGGAGCACTGTCGTTAGCCCTCACACTGGCAACCACCCCGGTCAAGTGGTAGTTAACGAATAAGTTGTACGTCAGATGTATGCGGATTCTCGCTCGATCCCAGCGCTCCGGAATCCCAGAATCCATATTTTTTCATGAAAGAATCCCATAACCAGTATCAAGCCCCATTAAATCAGTGACTTACGGACGGTCCATTTAATTGACGTACGTCAATACGTTTTGGCATACTTCTATGAGGTGGGGATGGGGTTTGCCTCGTAGGTTTTTAGTATCCCGACCAAATTCAATAAGTCAACTAAAGGAGAGCAGAAGCACGATGCGCAATTTGCGAATAGCAATGTTGGTTTCGGCGCTGATCCTTTGTCTCGCAGTGCCCTCGATGGCGCAGCGCGACATGGGAACAATTTTGGGCGCTGTCACCGATCCGTCGGGCGCGGCCATTCCCGGAGCAATCATCACCATCGTCGAAGACTCGACGGGTGTTCAGGATGTCGTCGAATCCGACGCCACCGGCAACTTTATCCGTCCGCTGATCAAACCCGGTACCTATACCGTGTCGGCGGAAACCACAGGCTTTAAGAAGTCCGTACAGACCGGCGTACTCGTACAGTCCGGATCGCGCGTACAGACCACTTTCATTCTCGAGATCGGTCAGGTGACCGAGACCATCGAAGTTACAGCACAGCCCCCCGCCCTCCAAACGGAGACGACACAGATGGGCGGCAACCTCGAAAGCAAACAGACCAGCGAACTGCCTCTGGGCGGTCAGCGCCGTTTCGCGTTTTTGGCGCGTACGGTTCCCGGCGTCGTTCCGGCCGAGCCGGGCGCGCGCGATGCCGCGGGCGGTGGTTTCTCGGCCAACGGCGTTCGCTCCAACGGTCAGAACAACTTCTTGCTCAACGGCGTCGACAATAACGTCAACGTCATTGACTTCATCAACCAGACGGCATACGTTGTCGGCCCCTCGGTCGAGGCGATCGGCGAAATGCAGATCCTCACCAACGGCTACAACGCCGAGTACGGCCGCGCGGCCGGTGGTGTTGTGAACATTACCATCAAGTCCGGTTCGAACGGCGTCCACGGTACGGTCTTCGAGTTCCTGCAACGGGACGCGCTGAACGCCAACACTTGGGAAGCCAACCGCGGCGGCAACGAAAAAGGTGTATTCGAGCAAGACCAATTTGGCATCGCCATCGGCGGTCCGATTGTCAAAAATCGCACATTCTGGTTCTTTGACTACCAGGGCACCCGGATTTCCGACGGCAGCTTGGCGAGCACTCTGACCATCCCCGGAGCGGGCATGGCCGGCGGCGACTTCTCGAGCCTGATTACCGGCGACGTGCAAGGCACCGACGAACTCGGCAACACCGTGATGCGCGGCCAAATCTTCAACCCGTTCACCCAGCGTGAAGTGAATGGAAAGCTCGATGTTCGCGATCCCTTCCCGAACAACGCCATTCCTTCGAGCCTGTTCGATCCCATCGCGGCCAACTTCATCGGCCAGTACCCCAGCGCGAACCAGAACATCGCCGCGCCGGGCGCGCGTCCCGGCTCGAACTACTTCACCCAGCGCGACGCAACGCGCGAGGTCGACCAGTGGGATGTCCGCATCGATCACCGCCTCTCAGACAATGACAGCCTCTTCGGCAGCATGAGCTGGAGTAACGAGGCCAAGACGCAGTCGCCTCCCCTGCCGGGCGATCTCGACGCGGGCGGCTTCCTTGGCGAGTCAGAGGAAAACCTGGCCCGCAACGCGATGTTGAGCTACACCAGAATTTGGTCGCCGACGTTCATCACCGAATCACGCATCGCCTATACTCGCTTGGTTACCACGCGAACCCAGGCGAATGCCGACACCGATTCGTTTTCAGCGCTCGGTTTTGGCGGCCTCAATCCGTTCACCACCAACAACGGCGGAACACCCCGTCTCGGACCACAGGGTTATTCCACGGTCGGCGGTTCCGAATGGCTCCCGACCCAGGAATACAACAACGTTTGGGACTTCATCCAGAACGTTTCTTGGAACAAGGGTTCTCACGCCTTCAAGTTCGGCGCTGAGTACCGGCCGATCGGCTTCCCGTTCTTCCAAGTGCCTTCACCTCGTGGCCGCATGGACTTCGGTCGCGATCACACCAACCAGGTCGGCTTCAACGATACCGGCGACGGCATGGCCTCTTGGCTACTCGGTGTTCCGGGCTTCAGCCGCATCACAACCGCGAACTTCATCTCGTCGTTCAAGGACGCCTACTCGCTCTATGCTCAAGACGACTGGAAGATCTCGTCGAAACTGACCATCAACTACGGCATTCGTTACGAACTCACAACGCCGATTGGTGAGAAGTTCGGACGTCAGGCTCACCTTGACGTTTTTGGCTTTGACCACGACGTTCCGACTCTCGTGATCCCCGAAGGCAAGGATCAGGATGCACCGCTTCCGCCGAACTTCGCGAATTCCTTCCCTGGAATCGCCGTCGAGCGCGGTGTCGCTTCGACCTACCTGACCGAATGGGACAAGACCAACATTGCTCCTCGTATCGGATTCGCCTATGAAGCTCGTCCCGGCATGGTTATCCGCGCCGGTTACGGCATCTTCTACGGCGCGGAAGAGAATGAAGGCGGCAACCCGAACCGCGGTGAGAACGTTCCGTTCAACCAAGAGACTCGCTTCAATCCGCCGCGTGCCTCCGCGCTGAACCCGTTCATCAAACGCTTTTCCGACGGTTTCCCGATTGATTCGTTCACGGGTCCGGCGCCGATTAGTTTCCGGTCGGTATATACCCAGCGCCGCTGGCCCTTGGTCAACAAGTGGAACTTCAACATCCAGAAGGACATGGGTTGGAATTCGGTCTTTGAACTCGCCTACATCGGTTCAAAGGGCAATCGCCTGACCGACAACTACAACGGCAACCAGCCGGTTACCGACCCGCGGCCGAACATCAATAGGCTCAGCCGCCGCCCGTTCAAGTTTGTTGGCGATTCGAACATCAGCTTCACCAACAGCAACGGCCGTTCGCTCTACCATGCCTTGACGGCGAAGTGGGACAAGCGCTTCGCGGACGGCGTCGGCTTCCTGGCCTCCTACACCTACGGCCATGCGTTAGCTGACACCGGTACCACCCTCTCGGGCGGACCCGGCAACCGCTCTCCGCACCAGTCGCTTGAGTATGCGCACGCCAGCTTTGACGTCCGTCATCGCTTCGTGCTCAGCGGCAACTGGGAACTACCGTTCGGTCGTAATCTCAACGGCGCGGCCCGCACCATCGCCGGTGGCTGGCAGCTCAACGGCATTATGACGCTGCAGACCGGTAACTACTTCAACATCAACACGAACCGTGCGATCTGTTCCTGTTCCGGTACCCGCCGTCCCGATCCCGTTTCGGGTCGCGACCCCAACGGCGCCCCCTCGGGTGGCCGTAGCCCGGAGGAATGGTTCGACACAGGTGCGTTCCAGGATCCGGTGCCCGGTACCTTCGGTGCCCTCGGCAACTACAGCAACATCGGACCCGGAATCAGCACAGTTGACCTGTCCTTGTTCAAGGACTTCCAGTTCAACGAACGCATGAAGGCCCAGTTCCGCGTGGAGTCGTTCAACCTCGGCAACACGCCGCAGTTCAACCGACCGAATCGGGATCACGGCTCAGGCGCTTTCGGGCGCATCACCGGCACCCGCGGCGGCTCAAACCGTCAGTTCCAATTGGCGATCCGGTTCATGTTCTAAACCTCTAACCCACGGGCGCGTAGCTTCTCCAAAAGCTGCGCGCCCGTTTTGCGTTTAGGGTCGGAAGATGCCTGCATCTAACGACTGCCACTAAGCGAACAAGTCCGGGTAGTAGAATGAGCCAAGGGCGGCACCAATGAAACGACGACGGTTTTTAGCTGCGATGGGCGCAGCCGCTGGGGCGGCCGGCGCCGACCAACAAATCCTGCTCCCGACCGATACCCCTGATAAGCACGGCTTCAGGATCATGTGGTACAATCCGGTGCCACCGCTCGACCCTAAAACCTTTCGTCTCGAAGTCGGCGGCCTCGTTGAGCGCCCAAGCAAGCTTTCCGTCGGCGATCTCAACGCCTACAAGCAAATCGAACAGAGCTCGCGCATGAAGTGCGTGCAGTGCTGGTCGTCGCGCACGACTTGGGGCGGCTTTCAATTTGGCGATCTGATCGAAGACGTCAAGCCGAAGCCCACAGCGACGGCGATCCGCATCGACTGCCACGACAAGTGGTACGAGTACATGGCTCTCGAAGAGATGGCCAACCCGCGCGCGCTGATGGCGCTTCGGATGGCTGGTGAGCCGTTGACCGATCAGCATGGCGCGCCCGTTCGGCTGATTGACCCCTCAAAATACGGCTACAAATCGGCCAAGCTCATCACCAAAATAACGTTTGTCGAAAAGGGCGAAGGCTCGATGGCTTGCGACATCGGTCCGTACTATTCGCCAAGCGGCGAGATCCTCGCCGGCTACGATCATCCACTCGACCTAGGCGTAGGCCTGCGCAAGAAAATTTCCGGCGGCGAAATTACTGAATACTGATGTTCACGCTTTCGAAGCGCCAATTTTTGAGCCTGTCCGGTATGGCGATCGCCGACCGGCTGATCCCACGGTCACTGCGCGCGCAACAACCCGAGGAGCCAACGAATCAGCTGAAGATCATCATCGTCACGTTCGGCGGAGGCGTGCGCTACACCGAGACGTTTTCTTCAGCGGGCGTCCACAACATTCCTCGGCTGAACGCGCTACGGCCCGAGGGACACTTTTTTAAAACCTGCATTAACTCGGGCGTGCTCTCGCACTACAACTCGACGTCGTCGATCGTGACAGGCAATTGGCAACGCGTCGACGATTTTGGTTCTGACCGCGCCGTCAGCCCGACCCTGTTCGAGTACTATCGCAAGGCTGCCGGCGTGGGCCCAACTGACGCCTGGGCGATCTGCACCAACAAGAGTTTCGCCACCATGGGTTCGGGGCACCACCGCGACTACGGCGAGCCCTACGGCGCAAATGTGGTCCTCCCAAAACAGCTACTTTTGGAAGCGGTCGACGGCGTGATCAAGCGGGACCTGGCGTCAGGCGTCGCGAACCGCGAAAACGTGCGCCGCCAACTCGAAAACATTCTCAACGCCGGCTACGAGGGCATTGGCTGGACCATCTTCAAAGGCGGCCGTCAGCTTGACCGCCAGGTCAAAGAGACGCTTACCCGCGGGCTTGTCGAATACATATACGGACCCGAAGCTCCAAACTCCGGCGACGAGCTTACGTTCTTCGTCGCCCGTGAAGTGATGCGAGAGTTTGCGCCTCGCTTAATGCTGGTCAACTTCTGGGACATGGATGTCGCCCATTGGGGCTCGTACTCGCTCTACCTACAAGCGATCACCAAGACCGACCGCCTGTGCGGCATGTTGTGGGACGAAGTCCAATCCAACCCCTCTTACAAAGACCAGACCCTCGTGTTGGTCTTACCCGAGCTCGGCCGCGACGGTGATGTCGACACCGCCAATGGATTCCTAAACCACCGTAGCGGCGACCCGTCGTGCCGCAACGTTTGGGCGCTGGCTCTCGGAGCGGGCGCTTCGAAGGGCGAAACGGATCGCCCGATTTCGCACGTCGACGTTACGGCGACGGCCGCCGAGCTACTGGGTGTAAAGGTCGGTGAAATCGCGGGCCGGGCCATCCCTGAGCTGGTGTGAGTTTGCGATGGCGAAAGTCAGCGAGAAGCTCCAGCAACTGATCGACGACGGCATTTTCGATCGCCTGCCACCGACCTTTGCGACTTACTCCTTCGACCGTATCAAAGACTGGAACAAGCTGTTCCCGGCAGAACAGGGTTATTTTGAACGCCTGTTTGGGATGCTTTCACGCTCTGAGACCGAAGCTGTCGAGCAACTCTTCGCTCCGTTACGCGCGGTCGAAGATAAGATGGGCGTCGACCGTCACAGTTGGAACACCAAGAATTTCACTCTCGAACACGTCGACTTTCTTCAGCGCAACCGTCACCTAGCGGAGTGGCGCTCGACGATCGCGGAGATCTTCGGCCGCATCGACCCTCTACTCGACGCCGAAGTCGCCCGCGCTGGACGTCCGCGGCTGATCATCGTCACCTCACCGTCAGAGCTCCCGATGGGGCCCGACCGCATGTGGAGCCGCATGAAAGAAAAAGGCAAGCTGGTGAAGCTTGCGGTGGACGAGACCGATCCAATCGAGGACTACTTCGCCCGCATGTTCAGCGGAGCCCCCCGCGCCGAGCACGCCGCAACGTTGTTCGACCGATTCGGCGCGGGGCCTGCCGTGGACCCCTATGGCGCTTGGGTAGTCGAGGCAGACGACTCGCTACACCGCCTCGCCGAAACCATTACCGGTTGGACCGGGCTCAGCTACATGCGCCTCGCTGATCTGCGAGAAGCCCTCATGGAGCAGGTCAACGAGATGGTTACCCGCGAACAGATCCCTGGGCCTCGGCAGCTCGGCGAGCGTCTGCAAAAGATGAATCCTGGGGCGCTTCGCCGCATCGCGGGCGGCGATCAGGTACTGCGCGACTTTCTGCAATCGGTGCTGCTAAACGGCAACGGCACGTTGCTCATCAACAACACATTCGTAGAGTGGGCCACGATACAGGCGATCCGCCGCGCGCGGCCAACGCTCGTTGGCGTGTCCTTTGGAATTCGCAACAAGGTCAAGCCGTTTTCGAGCCTGCTGATCTACTCCGATCAAGAAGAGACCAACCCGATCCCGACTCAAGCCGACATGCTCGGTTCGTTTGTCGACCTTGAAGTTTTCTACGAATACATCTGGCGCGAGTGCGAAAAATATGCGGAGTATCGCCGCAACACCGCCTACCTGTTTGTCGGCGAGGGCATGGATGCGTTGCTCGCGATCGGCCCGCCTGACTTCCCTTTGCTTCAAGCCGATAAGCCGATAAAACTCGAAGAAGTCTTCGCAGTCGCGACCGAATGGCTGAGCATCTAAACCGCCGGCGATTCTTGGCCGCCGCTGCCGCCGCCGGCGCGCTCGAGTGGAGCCTTTCGGCCGTTTCCGCTTTTGCCGCCCAACCAGAGCAAACGCTGTTTTCGGTAAAGTTCGCCGACACGCCCACCTTTGAAAAACTGCGGGCACTCGTCGATCCAGCAAACGACGTCTTTGAATGCGAAAAGCGCGCGGTAGAAATTTCGTCAATTCTCGACAAGCTTATCGAGAGTAAGGGGCTGCCCCTGGCGGAGGGATTTGAAGGCGGCAACCCGAATCCGGCCGAGTACGAGACTGTCGCCGACGATGCTGAGCTTGCTCGTTACAAGCCGGCGAAGCTCGACGCCGATGAGTTCTCTAGAGCGCTCGACGGCTGGGTCGAGTCGCTGGGTCGAATTGGCGCCGTGCGTTTCTACCCGTTAGGTTCAAACCGTGTCCGCTACGAGATCGCGTCCGAGACAGACGACCGCGTTGAGTACCGAGTTGGGCACTGGCGAATGACCTGGCGCGAAAAACAACTGGCGTCGTTCGAGGCGCTCGATGAGTCTCGCACATCGGCCCCGCAGAAACTGTTCGAAGACGTCACGGCGGGGGTATTCGGGGCGGCTCGCTCATTCCAGGAGCAACTGCTGCGAGGTATCCCGTACTGGCGATCGCGCCTAGATTCCGCCTGCGGCATCGACGTCCACGGGCAGAACGGCATCGCCGTAGCCGACATCGACAACGATGGCTGGGACGAGATTTATGTCTGCCAACCCGGCGGCCTGCCCAACCGCTTGTACCGCCGCGGCCCCGACGACGCGATGCAAGATATCAGCGAAAGCGCAGGCGTTGGGCTGCTCGACAATACCTCCAGCGCGTTGTTTGCGGACTTTCGCAATGTCGGCCTGCAAGACCTAGTCGTTCTCGCCGGTAGGCCGCGCTATTTTCTCAACCGTGGCGACGGCAGCTTCGAGTTCAAGCCCGAAGTTTTTCGATTCGTTGAAAAGCCTCAAGGGACTTTCACCAGCATGGCCGCCGCCGACTACGACGGTGACGGCCGCCTCGACCTCTATCTATGCACGTACATCTACTTTCAAAGCGAAGACCAGTACAACTACCCCGCGCCTTATCACGACTCCGTCGGCGGACCAGCCAACTTCCTTTCCCACAACCATCTCGGTGAAGACGGCAGCGGGTCATTCGAAGACGTCACCGCCGCCGTCGGTCTCGGCGAAAACAACGACCGCTACAGCTTCGCGGCGGCCTGGTGCGATTACGATTTTGACGGCCGCCCCGAGCTCTATGTGGCGAACGACTTCGGCCGCAATAATCTCTACAAGTTTGACGGTGAGCGCTTTCGGGACATCGCGGTTGACTCCGGTGTCGAAGACCTAGGCCCAGGAATGAGCGCGAGCTGGTGCGACTACGACGGCGACGGCCGCCCTGATCTGTACGTCACCAACATGTGGACCGCCGCCGGCCAACGAGCGATCGAAGACCCGGCATTCTCGCTTGTCGTCAACGACGGTCTGGCCGAAGAATTCCGCCGACACACAAAAGGGAACTCGCTCTATCGCAATCGAGGCGACGGAACATTTGAAGACGTCGGCGCCCAACAGCAAGTCGAGATGGGCCGCTGGTCGTGGGCCGGCGAGGGAATCGACTTCGACGGCGACGGTCTGCCCGAGCTGTACGTCACCGCCGGGATGATTACGAATGGCGCAAGCGATGACATGACAAGTTTTTTTTGGAGACGTGTCGCGGGACAGTCCGGCCCCGACGCTTCGCCCGCAAGAGCCTACGAAGAAGGCTGGAACGCACTCAATCAGTTCATCCGCGAAGACAAATCTTGGAACGGCCGCGAGCCCAACGTTTTCTACGCGCGTCGCGGAAACCGTTTCTTCGACTTCTCGGGGCTGTCAGGACTCGACAAGGCCGAAGATAGCCGCGCATTCGCCGTAACCGACCTCGACGGCGACGGCCGAGCCGACCTACTTCTCAAAAGCCGCCTCGGGCCGCAGGTGCGCGCATTTCAAAACCGCTCGTACGGATCGAACCGAGCCGTCACCCTCTCACTAAAAGGCGTGCGTTCTAATCGCGACGCAATTGGCGCGTGGGTCACGCTCGAATTCGATGGCGGCAAAGCTTCACAAGGGCTCAACGCGGGTACGGGCTACCTCTGCCAGCACACCAAGCAACTGCACTTCGGCCTAGGCAACTCGACGACAGCAAAAGCTGCTATTCGCTGGCCATCGGGCGAAGTTGAGACCATCGAAAACCTCGCAGCCGAGCATCACTACGAGATCGTCGAAGGCGCTGGAATCGCATCGAAGCGAGCGTTCGAACCCAAGCCCTGGCCCGCAGCAAAGTCGGCCGTTACAGGCATCAATAGCGAAACCTTCGAGCCGACCTGGTTGCTCGATCCGCTGCCGCTGCCTGAACAGCGCCCCGGCCCCGGCTTCGTTTGTCTAACGGCGGGCTCGCGGCCGGCGGCCCCGGCATCGATTCCATGGCAGGTCGTCGACCTCAATGTAGAGGAGCCCGAAACCGCGGCTTGGTATGCGTTATTCCGCCGCTACGTTTTCGACTACCGGGCCGGCTTGTCGTTGCCCCTAACACTTTTGGTCGACGCGAAGTCTCGTGCCGTGAAGCTCTACCCCGGCGTCCCCGCCGGTGACGACCTCGTTCGAGATCTAGCCGAGATGGCAAGCGCGCCCGCGAGAGCGCTTCCTTTCGCTGGAGCTTACGTCTCGCCGCCCGCGCGCAACTATTTTCGCCACGGCGCGGCATTCTTCGGCGCCGGCTATCCAACGCAAGCCTTGCCGTATCTTGAAGAGGTACTCTGGCGCGATCCGGAAAATTTTAAAACGTTGCTAGCAGTCGGCCAAATCCATCTCGGCGCGGGGAGTCTTCCGGCCGCCCGCAGCCACCTAGAGAGGGCCCGAAGCTTGCGCCACGATTCGCCCGAACTGTGGAACAATCTTGGCGGCATTTCCATGGCCGAAAAAAACTACGCCTTGGCACTCGAGCAATTCGACAAAGCGCTCGAACTCGACCCCAACCTGCCGTTCGCTCTCACCAATGCCGGTCAAGCGCACGAAAACCTCGCTGATCCGGCCGGCGCCGAGCGACTCTATCGCAAAGCACTAGACATCGATTCAAACAATTCCGATACCGCTGACCGCCTGGGTTTGTTGCTGGCGCAGCAAGGTCGCAGTGACGAAGCAAAAGCATTATTCCAACAGGCCATCGAAGCGCAGCGAGACAACGCTTCGGCGATCAATAATCTGGCAGTGCTCTACATGCAGTTGAATCAGCCTGACGAAGCGCAAGCGGCGTTACGCTACGGCCTGCGAGTCGCGCCCGGCGAGGAGCTACTCTATATGAACCTAGCCAGGATCTACGTTCAGTCAGGCGAGCAACAGCGCGCTCGCGAGGTTCTCGAACAAATGCTTGCGGAGATTCCCAAGAGCGAGATCGGACGCCGGGCGCTCGAGGAGCTGAGCAGCAAATGAGGCTCGTCGGAATAGTTTGGCTGTTGGCGGCAGCGGCAACAACCCCTGTAGATCGAGCCATTGATCGGGTCGCCGAGTCGGGCCGCGTTCAGACAATCGGAGTCTCATCGTCAGAGCGTCTGCGCCCCGAGGCAATGCTTGCGCCGGGAGATCCGCCGCTGCTGCGTTTCCGCTATCTCGACGGCAAACGCCGCAGCCGCTTCGGCGACCTCGACTTGGTGATGGACGATGCGGGTCACTAGGAACCTGATGTTGTTTTCGGCCGTTGCGAAGGAACGGCGGACTTTGCGTCCGCGGCTCGGCAGCACGTGCCTCTTGCTGGTCAGCCTGGCCGCCGCGCAGGCACAGTTTCTCCAACACGGAATCGAACTCTTCGAAACAGGCCACTACGTCGAAGCTGAAGCGGCCCTCAAGGGCTCCGCGGACAAACGCGCCAAGGTTTTTGTCGCCCTTTCGCAAGCGGCAACCGGACGCTGCGACGAAGCGGCTCCGGCTCTCGACGTTGCTTTCAGCGACAAAGCGGACGAAAAAATCCATCGGCTAGCCGGACTCGCGTTGTCCCGCTGCCAAATTGCCGCGAAGCAATTTGCCAACGCGCTACCGCATCTCAGCCAGCTAGCGGAAGAATTTCCCGACGATGCCGATGTGCTCTACGAGATCGCTCGTCTTCATCTCAAAGCCTGGAATGGCGCGGTGGAACAGATGTTTGACAGCTCCCCAGCCTCGTTTCGCGTCAATCAACTCTCTGCTGAAATTTTCGGGATTCGCGGTCAATTCGCTGAAGCCGTGGTCGAGTACCGGCGTGCAATTCAAAAAAGCCCGAACACGATCAATTTGCACTACCGGATGGGACGCGCGCTGTTAATGCAATCGCATTCGCCCGAATCGCTAGCGGCGGCCCGCGCGGAGTTTGAGGCGGAACTCATCTTGAATCCCAACGACCCCGTCGCCGAGTACCAAATCGCCCAGATCCTCGAAGTCGAAGGTAATTCCCAAGAAGCCCAGCAGCACCTCGAGAGCGCCATCGACAAAGACGCTAATTTCTCCGAAGCGCTCATCGCACTAGGCCGCGCGCTCTCAGCGCGGAAGAACTACCCGCGCGCAATCACGTTGCTCAAACGCGCCGCCGAAATTGCCCCCAAAAGCGAATCCGCGCATTACAACCTCATGATTGCCTACCGTAACGCCGGGCAGCGCGAACAAGCACTCGAAGTCAAGCAGCGACTTGACGAACTTCAAAAATCGCCCGAGGGTGAGTTCACCGACTTCCTTAAACGTATCGGAGAGTCTCCGAAACAGTGAAGCCGTTTTTTCTCTCGCTCGGGCTGACAGCCATTGCAGCTGCGCAGTCGGTGAACATAGCCGCCGCCGTCGGGCTAAAAAACGTTTTCCCGAACGGCGGGGACGAATCGAAAACCTGGATCGTAGAAACCACAGGCAGTGGCGCCGCCTGGATCGACTACGACAACGACGGCGACGTCGATGCCTTTCTCGTCTCCGGTGAAGGCGGCACCAATCGTCTCTACCGCAATACCGGCGGGCAGTTCACTGATGTCACCGAGTCGACGGGCCTCGGGAGTGAAGGCTGGGGGCAAGGAGTCTGCGCCGGCGACTACGACAACGACGGCTTCACCGATTTCCTAGTCACCTATTGGGGGCAGAACCGGCTCTATCGCAATCACAAAGGCGAGCGTTTCGAAGACGTCGCCGAATCCTCCGGCTTACGCCAGACGCGAGTTCGCTACAACACCGGCTG
Source organism: Bryobacterales bacterium (assembly GCA_965205595.1). Taxonomy (GTDB): domain Bacteria; phylum Acidobacteriota; class Terriglobia; order Bryobacterales; family UBA6623; genus CATQHP01. The sequence continues at coordinate 121,349 of CBDBHI010000004.1, forward strand.
CGCGTTCCTCGACTACGACAATGATGGCGACCTCGACCTGTTCGTTGCAAACTACCTCAAGTTCGATTTCGAAAGCACTCCACGCCCGGGCGACAACCCCTACTGCTACTACCGCAATATCCCGACCGTGTGCGGCCCGCGCGGCCTACCTTTCGACCGCAATTTGCTGTACCGCAACGAAGGCGACGGCACTTTCAGCGATGTCTCGGACACATCCGGAATAGCCGCCCCTGCTCAAAACTACGCCCTAGGAGTGGTCACTGGCGACTGGAACAGCGATGGTCTGACCGACCTCTACGTTGCCTGCGATCGCACTCCGTCAATCCTTTACATCAACCAAGGCGACGGTACTTTCGAAGACGAAGCTTTGTTCCGAGGAGCCGCGCTTGACGCCGACGGCCAGGCGCTCTCAGGCATGGGAGTCGCAGCGGCTGACTACGACCGCGACGGCGCCACCGACATCTTCCGCACCAACTTTTCCGACGAACGCTCAACGCTCTACCACAATCGCGGCGAGGGCGATTTCGACGACGTGACGCTACCGGCCGGCGTCGGCCGGAATACACGCTACGTGGGCTGGGGCGTGGGTTTTCTCGACTACGACAATGACGGCTGGAAAGATCTACTACTCGTCAACGGGCACGTCTTCCCCGAGGTCGCCAAACTTGAAACCGACATCGAGTATCGCCAACCTTCGGTCCTCTACCGCAATCAAGGCGGCGGCCGTTTCAGTGACCTTCGCACCGACGCGGGTGACGCGATCGCCGAGCCTCACGCCGCTCGCGGTCTAGCGCTAGCCGACTACGACAACGACGGCCGCGTCGAAGCCTTGGTCAACAGTCAAAACGAACCGCCGGCGCTGATTCGGTTTGAAGATTCAAATGCCAACACCTGGATTTCACTCGAACTTGAGGGCACCCAATCGAACCGCAGTGCGATCGGCGCACGGGTAATCGTTTCGGCCGGAGATCGCAGCCAAGTCGACTCGGTTCGTAGCGGCGGGAGTTACTTATCGCAGAATGACCTACGCCTGCACTTCGGCCTGGGCCATGCGAAGTCCGCCGATCTCGAGATCTTGTGGCCGAGCGGTATCCGCCAAAACCTTACGGAGCTCGCTGCGGGCACAATCCATCACGTCATCGAGCGCGAATCAAATTGACCACCATTGCTAGAGAAATGCGCGCAAGCGCGTGGGCGGTACAATCTCAAAGTTTGGTCGGGGTCGATCGCAGGCCGAGTAGGTGTCGAGGTGGATCGTGAATTTTAAGACAGCGCAGCGCAGCTTTCTATTCTTTGTCTCGTCGCTCGTGTTTATCGGTCTTGGCTACGGCCAAGGAAGAATTGTAGGCGCCGATCGCTCAGCGTTCTTCGGTGATTTGCACATCCACACGATGTACTCGCACGACGCGTTCATGGGTAACGTTCGTACGACGCCCGACGACGCCTACCGGTTCGCAAAGGGTGAGGCAATCGACTCGCCATCCGGCACGCCGTTGCGGCTCTCGGGCCCGCCGCTCGACTTTCTCGCGGTCAGCGACCACGCCGGCTATCTCGGGGTGTTCGAGGGTTTCTCAAATCCATCGAGCCCAAACTACAATCACGCGGCGAAATCACTAGGCTATCCTGCCATTCGAAAGTTGGTTGATGAGGGCGGCGAAATTGGCAATGACGCCGTCATCGGCGATGCCTGGAGGCGGGAGATCGAAGCTGCCGAGCGGCATAACGAGCCGGGTAAGTTCACCGCGTTTATAGGTTACGAATACACGCCGTCGCGTGGTGAACGTCACATGCATCGCAACGTCATATTCCGCGGCAACAACGTGCCGGGCCTGCCGTTCAGCAAGCAAAACTCCCCAGACCCCGAGGACCTTTGGACCTGGCTCGATCAAATACGCGCCAACGGGATTGAAGTCCTAGCGATACCGCACAACATGAATCAGAGCGACGGGCTCGCCTTCCCAGAGACAACTTGGAAAGGCAAGCCGATCGATAGGGCGTTTGCGGAAAAGCGCATGCGTAACGAACCGATTGCCGAGATCAGCCAAAAGAAGGGCACTTCGGAAACTCATCCCTCGCTATCGCCCAACGATGAATGGGCAGACTTCCAGATTGTTCAGTACTTCCTCAACCGCGCCGAGCAGACCGACCCGATCTCGATTTTCAAAGGCGGCTACTGGCGCGACGCGCTCAACAGCGGTCTTGAAATGGAAGAGCGCGGGGGTTTCAACCCGTACCAACTCGGTGTGATCGGCTCGAGCGACAGCCACGTCAGCGCCGGTTCCTATGAAGAGGACAATCTCTTCTCAACCCGCTCGAACACCCCAGAGTCACGCGCATCTGTCTACACCAAGGAACAAGGCAGTTGGGACGGCTACAAGACAGGCCGTCAGGCGACGCATGGTACCGGCGGGCTGGCGGGCGTGTGGGCTGAAGAAAACACGCGCGCCTCGCTATTCGACGCCATGCGACGTCGCGAAACCTTTGCGACATCGGGTCCACGCATCCGGGTCCGATTCTTCGGCGGCTTCGGCCTCGCCGATCGCGTCGAAAACGCGGCGGACGAAGTCTCTGAAGCGTACGGGCACGGCGTGCCAATGGGCGGGGTGCTCTCGGGCAAGGCGAGCGCTGCTCCAAGCTTCTTGGTGTGGGCGTTGCGTGATCCGGACGCCGGCTGGTTGCAACGCGCACAGGTGGTCAAAGGTTGGATCGAGAACGGCGAGTCGAAAGAGCAAATCTTCGACGTCGTTTGTTCCGATGGGCTAGATCCCGATCCGCGGACTCATCGCTGCGGCGACAACGGCGCCAAAGTGAACCTCGCTGATTGTTCTATAAGTCGCGACAAGGGCTCGGTACAGCTGCGAACGGTCTGGAGCGACCCCGACTTCGACGCCAATCAGCGGGCCTACTACTACACGCGGGTGCTAGAAAATCCGAGTTGCCGCTGGTCGACTTGGGATGCCATTCGGGCCGGCATCGAGCCTAACCCCGTGCTGGCGGCGATACACCAAGAGCGGGCATGGAGTTCGCCGATCTGGTACCAGCCCAGTGAATAGGGCCACATACGCTTCAAATAGTCGCCGGAGCCTATCCCTCATTAGCGACTGAATACGATCCCAAAATGAAAATCATCCAGGCAGGCATCGACGTCGATGCAGTAATCATAGGTAGCGTCTCGGCAGGTAGCCAATGAGCAATTTCCCCGATCGCTTCTCCGCTCTGCGCCGTACTTGCCTAGCAACGTTTTTGCTGCTGGCGCCGATGCTGTGCCTCGCAGCCCCACAAGAGCAGATCGCGACAGGGCAGAAAAGATCCGCCGTCGTGACAGCCGTCACTTCCGCGATCGTCATCGACGGTGTACTCGATGAAGGACCATGGCGAACCGCGCCGAACATCGGCGAGCTAGTTCAAAGAATCCCAACGGCTGGCGCAAAGCCGACCGAGAAAACCGAGGTCACCCTCCTCTACGACAAAGACAACCTCTACATCGGCGTGATGTGTTACGACTCCGAGCCGCACAGAGTGCTGGGGACGCAGATGGCGCGGGACGCCAGTTTGAACTCCGACGACCGGGTAAGCTTTCTGCTCGACACCTTCGGAGACCAGAGCAATGCGTTCCAGTTTTCGACCAATCCGGCCGGAGCCTTAGTCGACGGTCTTGTGTTCGCGAATGGTGAGACGAATGACGATTGGGACGCGATTTGGATCGTACGCACCAAACGCACTGACGACGGTTGGAGCGCCGAGTTCGCCATCCCGTTTAAGAGCCTAAGCTTTCCGGCCGGCGAGACAGTTTGGGGATTTAACATTAGCCGCACGATCCAACGAACACTAGAGGAGGTTCGCTGGACCGGGGCGCGTTTTCAGACCCAATTCTTCCAGGTTTCCGAAGCGGGCGAAATAACGAATCTTGAAGGCCTAGAGCAAGGAGTTGGTCTCGATGTCCGACCCTTCATCGCGCAACGATGGCTGCATCGAGGCGCGAATGGAGAAGATATCCTCACGGGCAAACCGGGATTGGACCTGTTCTACAACATCACCCCGAGCCTCAAGCTATCCGCCACCGCAAACACCGATTTTGGTGAAACGGAAGTCGATACGCGCCAGATCAACCTGACACGTTTCTCGATATTCTTTCCCGAGAAACGGTCGTTCTTCCTGCAAGACGCCGGGGTTTTCAACTTTGCGACGACTGGGATCGATCCGCCTGGAGGGATTCCGGGCCCTGGGGCGGAAATTTTCCCGTTCTTTAGCCGTCGAATCGGTTTGCTCGGCGGACAAGAGGTGCCCATCGACTTCGGCGCCAAGCTGACCGGCAAGGTCGGTCGAACCGAGATTGGCATGCTCGACGTGCGAACTCGCGAAGTCGCGGGCGTGGACGCCAACAACCTATTCGTCGGGCGCGTCAAGCAGAACTTCTTTGAGCAGTCGTATGTGGGGGCAATGTTTACGGGTGGCGATCCCGCTTCTCCGCGCTCGAGCAGCACGATTGGGGCCGACCTGCGATTAGCCACCTCTGATTTCTTGGGTAGCGACCGAAACGTGGTGTTTAACGCTTATGGCCTCAAGAGCAACAACCAAGGCATCACCGAAAACAACGCTTCTTATGGCTTCGGCGCGCAGTATCCCAACGACAGGTTCGCTGCGCAGTTTCTGTGGCGCGAAATCCAAGAAAATTTCGACCCATCGCTCGGATTCGTTCAGCGCAGTAATGTGCGGATGCTGCGGATAGGCGGCAGCTTCAATCCGCGCCCGAAGAGATCGACCGGCATTCAGCAAATGTTCCACGACGTCTTTTACACTCGCTTCACACGACTCGACAACGGACTCGTCGAGACCTGGAATCTTTACGCCACCCTGATCGACTGGCACTTAAACTCCGGAGACTCGCTGCACAGCTTGATGGATTTGAATCCTACATATGAGCGGCTGTTTGAGCCTTTCGAGATTTCCCCCGGCGTAGTGCTTCCCGCGGGCGAATATCGCTTCACACCCATGCGGATCTTTTTCACCTCGGCGCAAAAGCGTCCGTTCCAAGGCAGCATCGGTTTTACGTTTGGCAACTTCTGGTCGGGAACCGCGAAAACAGTCCAGACAGGGCTGAGGTACCAGATTCCTCCCCGCTTTTCTATCAACCTCACGACCAATCAGACGTTCGCCAGCTTACCGCAGGGCAACTTCGTTGCCAGAATCTACAGCTCGCAGATCAACTTTGCTGTTTCACCGTTTCTGTCTTTCTCGAATGTGATCCAATTCGATAACCGGTCAGGAAACCTCGGATTGCAGAGCCGTGTCCGTTGGACCGTCGAACCGGGGAACGATGTGTTCTTCATATTCGGCCAGGGCTGGGTACAAAGCCTCGAGCGTGGCTACGACTTCAGGCAACAAGACTCCAGGTTGGCGACGAAACTGCAGTACACTTTCCGCTTCTAAGCCGCGGACCGAAAGTCAAAGCCATAGATTCCGTCTCGGTCACCTAACGCAAAACAGTTGTGCGCGCTCGATAGACCCGTACCGCTTAGTCACAGAAGTGCACGCAACCCTCCGCTCTTCGGACGGCGTCTCAGCGTCCCAAATCGAGACAGATCGCGACGACGATCTCGCAGTCGGATACGTCATAGTCCGGCATCCGTGTCAGAGCGAACTTTCCGCGGCCGTTTCGTCCTGGATCTCCGCTGACCTAAACTGGGCAGATGTCCGACACGATCGCTGATCTAATACGAACCCACTCCTCGGAGAATATAGCCCTGCGCGCGGTAGATAGGCAGCCGCTGACCTATGGAGATCTGCGGGAGCAAATCGCCCACACCGCTGCGACTCTGAACTCGTTTGGCGTGGGTCGCAATGATGCCGTTGCCATCGTTTTGCCCAACGGCCCCGAGCCGGCGGCGGCGTTCGTTGCCGTCGCCTCCGCTGCCACTAGCGCTCCGCTGAACCCCAACTACCGCAAAGAGGAGTTTGACTTTTATCTCAGCGACCTCGACGCAAAGGCGCTGATTGTCGAAGCGGGTTCGGATTCACCAGCAGTCGAAGTGGCACGTGAAAAAGGCATCGCCGTAGTGCATTTGGAGAAGGGCGACTTGGCCGGATCTTTCACCCTGTCGTGTGACCAAAGCGGCCAAACGGCGCGACCGGGACCGGCCGATAACGGTGATGTCGCACTGGTATTGCACACCTCTGGAACCACGGCGCGCCCCAAAATCGTCCCGTTGACGCAAGCCAACGTCGCGGCTTCAGCCGGGAACATCGCCGCCACGTTGCGCCTAACACCCGACGACCTGTGCTTAAACATCATGCCGCTGTTCCATATCCACGGGCTGATGGGCGCGGTCTTGTCGTCCTTGAGCGCGGGCGCCGCGGTGGTCGCGACTCCGGGCTTTCAAGTGATGCGCTTCTTTGCGTTGCTCGACGAGTATCGGCCAACCTGGTACTCGGCGGTGCCAACGATGCACCAGGCGATCTTGGCGCGCGCGCCGCGCAACCAGGAGATTGTCGAGCGCAGTCAGTTGCGAATGATCCGCTCATCATCGGCCGCGCTGCCTCCGCAGGTGCTAGCGAAACTGGAGGAGACCTTCGGGTGCCGCGTTGTCGAATCGTACGGCATGACCGAGGCGGCACATCAGATGGCGAGCAATCCCCTGCCCCCTGCTGCCCGTAAACCCGGAACTGTCGGACCCGCCGCCGGGCCCGAGATCGCCATCATGGATCAGGACGGTGCTCTGCTCGAATTGGGCCAGACCGGCGAAGTCGTAATCCGCGGCGCCAACGTGACGGCGGGTTACGCCAACAATCCCGAAGCCAACGCCACCGCATTTACGGATGGTTGGTTTCGAACCGGCGACCAAGGATTCCTAGACCCGGACGGCTACTTGGAGATCACCGGTCGTCTCAAGGAAATCATCAACCGAGGCGGCGAAAAGATCTCGCCACGCGAGGTTGATGAAATCCTCCTAGATCATCCCGCAGTCGCGCAAGCGGTTACGTTCGCCGTGCCCCACGACAAACTGGGAGAAGAAGTTGCGGCCGCGATCGTGTTGTCCGAGGGCATCGAGGCAACGGACCGCGAGATCCGAGCATTCGCCGCCGAGCGCTTAGTGGATTTCAAGGTTCCCCGCACCGTGTTATTCGTAACGGGAATTCCGAAGGGACCGACCGGCAAGGTGCAGCGGATCGGTCTCGCGAAGCAACTCGGACTCGTCAAGCCCTAAGCGAATACTGTTGAATGCCCTTCAAATTGAGCGTACACTTCCAGCAGGAGGCTTGGTAGGGGACAGGCAACACGAGGGTTCGTCGAGGTGGAGAGATTTCGAGATTGCATGTGCCAGTTCCCGCCCGGAAGCTCTTCTTCTTGCGTTTGACGCAACTATTGGGTTGAAGTTTCGTGTCAACTTATTTCTCCATTGCCTTGACGGCGCGAAGGTCCGACGCGGAATTGAATCCCGCGTCTTCCATCTCGGCCAATTCCGCGGTGGTAGGAATCGCCGGCGGCTGCTCGTCGTCCGACGTTCGATGCCAATTGAGACCCGGTCCGGCGATCATGTTGGTCTGGCCGTCCGAGCCTTTCCAGGTGAGGTAGACCGGCGCGGCGCTTTCGGCGGCTTTGCCCTGCTCTGCTTCTTCGAGTTTCTTTGCCGTCGTTTGCGAATGGAATGGTGTCATGTTCGGCTCCTATCGCTGTGTGGATCGCGGGGTGGGTTGAGTGGCCCGGTTGGGAGCGCGCGCTCGATTTGTAAACGCAGTGGTCGCAATCTGACGATTGCGGCTCTGAAGTTTGGGTTTGATACTTCATGTTCAAGGCCTAGTCTTCGAGGAAGGTTGAGTCGCCTTGCTCTAGGGCTTCGAGTCGCTCGACGAAATCCATGTGGGCGGAGGTCTTGAAGGCGAATTCAATGGCGGCGCGGATGAGGGTCGCGCGGCCGGGCTCGATGTGTTTGTCACTGTCTAGGGCTTCGCTGAGGTGGTTGACGGCTGCGACGGAAGTAGCTTGCAGGCGCGCGGTGGCGTGCGCCAGAGATTGCTCGCGGGCGCGGCGCAAGGACTGCTTGAAGTTGTCGTTCTCGCTCAACCAGCGGCGTAGGCTGCGTTCGCCGACGTCGGCCTGGCAGGCGGCTGCGGTGATGGAAGGCGACTCGAGCAGTGCGATGACGGCACGCTCTTGGGACGGGGTTAGGCCCTCGTGGTAGAAGGCGTTTTCGGACTCCGGCAGGCCGGATATGGCAGGAATTCCATCAGATTTCTGTAGTTCGTCCATAGATTGAGTGCACCTCTGTTAGAACCTTACACCAAGGGTGTATCGTTTTCGGGGTGTTTTGAGGCTAAGTTATTGATTCCAAAGAATCGAAATCACGGTACGGGTGTTTTTGGAGTAGTCCGATTTTGGGCCGTAGGCCGCCCGGGTCAGGCCGCAGTAGCGACTTTTTGGCTCATTCGAGCCCATTGGGACAGCCACCGGAGGGCAGCACCTACTTCAGTCGCATCGGAGGTCTCTTGTATTCTAGTGCTTCGGAATCACTTCGCGCCGACATCCGCGAATCAGAGTGCGTGACGAACTCGTTTAGAATCAGTGTTCGCGGAGTTCGGCAGCACCTCAGGTGACTATCTAGATTCCCTTGCTAAGGGCTGCGTCCCCTTCAATACCCTTCAGTTGTTGCACTCCGTTCAACAAGGAGAACCCGTCCCTTATCTCGTGGTCTCACGAAACGTTCGCACTCCACAAGAGCTTAGCGCTGAAGGGGACATTTCTATTCGGTCTTGACATATAGGCCGCAATCCCCTTGCGACGGAGCTCAGGCTGGGCTATCGTAAGTTCGCGTGCGATCCGATTGCTTCGCAGATGCTTGGCCGTCTTGCAGCGCAATCTGGCCCGGTAGGCTAGCGCCGACGGCCCGGACAAGCTGGCGTACGCCAGTCGCCAAGACGCAGCTCTGGAGGGCGTTGTCATTGCTCGTCTGAGGATCGGTTGTGGTTTCATCAAAATTGCAGAATTGTGGTGAGCTGTACTACGGAGGCGAAATGTCAGATTCACTCAACAACCTAACAACAAAGGAGCTACGTCACATCGCTCTTGATCAAGGCTTCGCCAAAGCACGGTTTATGACTCGTGCCGGCCTACTCTTGCGACTTCAGCAAGGTCCAATAGCGGCATACGAATACGCATATCTACTCCCGATCGCGCTCGTCGGACAGATCCTATTGCTTCTGGTTCGAACTGTACTTCTTCCGGTGGAACTCGCACAACTTCTCTGGTCCACGCTCATTTCGGTGAAAAGCCGTCTGATTCAAGAGATCCAGGCGAACAGAATGCCAGAATCGAGTTCGAGAGTTGACGGAGGGCGAAGAGCAAAGCCCACTGTAGGGCCCAGTGAGGCAACGTCAGCCGGGCCTGACACTGAGAACGTAGGCGACTCGCAGGGGTCAGTTGCGTCGTCGCCGTCGCCGACTCTAGTCAGGCGGTCGAAGACAAAAGTAATTGCCTATCGCAGAAGGGTTGTGACAGAAATCGAAGAGGTTGAGATAGAGGTCGAGAATGAGCTGATCGAAGGGGTTCTCGGCGGCCACAGCTAGCCGTCGGAGGCGTTATTAAGCTCGTCGTATTAGTTGCCCACGAGCGTGGGCAAGCCGTGCGACGACTTGAGGATTGCAGCCTTCGGGCCGCTTCAAACCGCCGGTATGTGGCTTAGTTTCGCAGTGCCGATCTCAGAGGTGCCATGACCAACCAGCCAAAGAAACCTCACTGCGCGAGCAGCAATCTGGGTGCCACCCTTCCCCCGCCTGGGCGTGAGGCCGCTCACGTCGGCAGAGCAGAGAAACTGCTATCGGCAGCCATCGAACTCAGCCAGTACACTTGGGAAGGAATCTTTCGGGGGTGAAGGCCAATGGCCGGTTCATACGTTTGTGCGAAGTGCGAGAAGCAGATGTTTAGCTATTCTGAGTTCCGTGAGCACTGGAACGGAGTTTACTGCTTAAAATGTGACGGTGTAGCAGGCACCGATGTCGATAGCACAAGTAGGCCGAAGAGCGCTTCTAGTAGAAACGCAGAGAATGCCTCTACAGCACCGACTAGACCCGCCGCTTCAGACGAGACCACAACGGAAGTCATAGCTGACCGACGATCGAGTGAGCGATCGTCCGCGCCTATAAAGCGGTCGAGGGTAAACGTGGTATCAGTTCGACGACGAGTGGTCACAGAAGTCGAAGTGTTCAATATCGACATTGAGCAAATAGACGGATCCCAGATCGAATCAGACTGAAAACAATCCCTCTATCTCTTCGAGGGCGCGCGCAACCGAATAACCCGCCAGGTTACCAACCATATTAGTGGTAGAAATACAAAATAAGAAACCGTCGCTAGCGTCTCGCGCTGGATCGCGAAACAAGTCAACAGGAACCAGCTTAGATACTGTATAAGCACTAGTGTTGCGGCTTAGCTTCGATGGCCGATTTCCAGGTGTCTACTGAAGAAAGAAAGGACCTCCTTGTGATCAGATACAGAATTCAGTTTGCTGCCCTGTGCCTCACCGGTCAGCTTTTCGCCCAGACCTCCCCCTGTGGTCGGGACATAGTGGCCGTCGGAGGGTCCTCCACCGAAGAGCGCTTCCTGGAGGCTGCGCCCAATCACGTGAAGGCTTCGCTGGTGCGGGCATTGCCCGTGGTCGCGGCGAAGCTCGAAAAAGATCAGGGAATGAAGATGAGGGCGAAGACCGATATCAAGTTGTTGAAGTCTTGGAACCGGAGGAACAAGGAAGCTGGAATCGACGGCTTCTCGCGCCACGGCATCGGAGGGATGGGCAAGTTTGAGATTGAGCTGAAACCGACGGTGAAGGACGGAAAGGAAGGGACCCAAGTTCGGATCGATTTCCACAAAAACAAGCTTGTCGGCCGCTCCGGTAGCTCCGAACAAGCGACTCCGCTGATGGAGGAAACCACTTGCCTGGTGGGAATTCTGAGCGATTTCGATCCGGTGGCCAATCCTCGGGGCCCGTGTCAAGGGCGGAGTAAATTTGGACCACTTCGGCGGAGCAAAAGTAGACCAGTTGGTGAAGGGGTAGCGGTTTTCGTGGGACGGCTGGAACGGAGCCTGCGGTCGCCCTTTAGGGCGGCCCAGGCGTAGTGGAGGCCGTCCCACGAAAACCGGGCGAGTGGCCGGTGGGTCAGCCCAAAGAGTGAGCCCGCTTCTTCTTGCTCTGGATCAGACGGAAGCTTTCGCCGTTCAGCTCTAGAATATGAACGTGGTGCGTGAGGCGATCGAGCAGGGCGCCGGTCAGCCGCTCGGAGCCGAAGACCTCGGTCCATTCGTTAAACGGCAGATTCGAGGTGACCAGCGTCGAGCCCTGTTCGTAGCGCTGGGAAAACACTTCGAACAATAACTCCGCTCCGGTCTTCGATAGCGGCACGTAGCCCAGTTCATCGACGATCAGCAGATCCTGCTTGGCCAACTGCTTTTGACATCGCAGCAAGCGCCGTTCATCTCGGGCTTCGAGCAGCTCATTGACCAGTGCCGCCGCTGTTGTGAAGCGTGTTCGATAGCCGCGCTGACAAGCCGCCAGTCCCAACGCCAAGCCGATGTGCGTTTTGCCCGTGCCGGAATTACCCAGTGCCGGCACGTTTTCGCGGCGGTCGATAAACTCACAGCGCGCCAGTTCCAGCACCAGCTTCTTGTTCAACGCCGGCAAGGACGGGAAGTCGAAAGTGTCCAGACTCTTGGTCACGGGAAACTTCGCGGCCTTGCTGCGGCGCTCGGTGGCCCGCTGTTCACGGTCGAGCAGTTCCAGCTCGCAGAGTTGTTGCGGGAAGCTCCTCGAATCCAAGCTCTCGGCGGCGCATTGCCGCGCCAGTTTGTCGTACTCGCGCAGGAAGGTTGGCAGCCGCAACGCTTTCAAATGCGCTTCGAGCAGAAGTTTCGACCTCGCCATTACCCCCCTCCTTGTGCCGGCAGTGCCAAATAGTCCGCAGCGGAGGTTTGCTCCACCTGGGCTGCCGGCAGGTGCGGATACTTCGTCAAGTCCAAGCGCGGCGGCCGTTGCTCGATGCGGCACAGCACTAAGTGCCTGACTGCATCCAAGCCAATCGCTCCCAACTCGCAGGCTTGGCGCACCGCCGCGGCAACGTGCTCGAATCGGAAGTCCTCCAGTCATCGCAATACCCGCACGTACTCGCGCTTGCCTGGCTTTCCCAACCGTGCCTCGAGCAAACGTCTCAAGCACGGGAACTGTTCGGGCAGCTCCCAGCCCGCCAACGGGGCCGCTTGATCGAGCGCGTTGGTCTTGCGTTCCAGCAGTGCTAGGTAATGCAGCGGATCGAAGATCAACTCTTCGCGTTCGTAACTGCGCCGGTGGCGCGCGATCTCTTCGCTGCCACAACAGATCACGATTTCATCGACGTAGCCTTTCAGCAACACCTGGCGATGTCCGTAGCGTGTGGGCACCGAGTAGTCGTTGGCGCGATAGCGCACCAATGACAGCGACGTCACCCGCGTGGTGCGTTTGTCGCAGGCGTCATAGGGCGTGGGCGGCAAGGGCAACAACGCTTGGCGGTCACGCTTGAAACGTTCCTCAATCGTTTCGGTGTGCCGCCGCAAGCGCCGCTTACGATTGTTGAGGCACTGCGCTTCGAGCTGCTCGTTGAACGCTTCCCAGCTTGGAAACCTTGGCGCCGGCACCATGAAGTTCCGCCGGGCATAACCGACCAGTCCTTCCACCTTTCCCTTGTCGTTGCCTTTGCCCGGACGCCCGAAACGATCGGAGAATAAATAGTGCGACTGCAGTTCACTGAACACCCTGGTCCGCTTGCGCCTGCCGTCGCCCAGAATCCTCGCCAGCGCCAAGGTCGTGTTGTCGTAGAGGATGCTGCGTGGCACGCCGCCGAAGTACCGAAACGCTGCGTTGTGCCCCTCGCAAAACGCTTCCGTCGTCGCGGCCGGGAAAGCTTTTACGAAAGCGTCATCGCTAGGCGGCAGATCGACCACCAAGTAGTGCGCCTTGCGCTGTACGCCGTCAATGACCACCAGAGCTTCACCGCAGTCGGCCTGGGCATCGCCCGCCGGATGCACCAGCGGCACGAACATCTCTTGCCCGCCGAGCTTCTTGTCGCGAACATAGTCCTTGACGATCGTGTAACCGCCGGTGAAATCGTACTCGTCGCGCAAGCGGTCGAAGATGCGTTTTGCGGTGTGGCGTTGTTTCTTCGGACGTTCCTGATCGTCGCTGAGGATCTGATCGACGATTCCGGTGAAGGGATCCAGCTTCGGCCTCTGCGCTGGTTGGCGCCGCCGATAGCCCGGCGGAGTGGCGTAGCGCAACATCTTGCGCACCGTCCCTCGCGCCAGGCCAAACCGTTTGGCGGCCTCGCGCTCACTGAGCCCTTCGACAAAGACACTGCGCCGTACTTGAGCGTATAGCTCCACGCGATACATCCCTCTCGTGTCCCACAAACACCACAGGAATGTTCGCTGGACCACTCGGACGGTCTACTTTTACTCCGCCCAAAAGCAGCTTCGATTCGCCGCTCTATGGTCTAGTTTCGCTCCGCCGTTCTCAGGTCAGTACGGCATTCGTATCGACGACCGGTGGCGAATTTGCTTCGAATGGCCCAAAGGATCCGCCGGACCGGTGCACGTGGAAATTGTTGACTATCACTAGGAGAAAGCTGTGGCCGTACCTGCAATCCATCCCGGCGAGCATCTCGCCGAAGAACTGCAAGAGTTAGGGATAAGCGCGGCGGCGCTTGGACGCAATCTCGAAGTGCCCACCAACCGCATCACCGAGATTATCAACGGCCGGCGCGCGATCACCGGCGATACCGCCCTGCGCCTTGCCCACTTTTTCGGCACTAGCGCCGAGTTTTGGCTCAATCTACAGAAGCTTTACGACCTGCGCATGGCCGAAATGAAAGCCGGCAAGATGATCAAGGCGCTGCCGACCTTGAAGAAGGAGCGCGTCCACGCGTGAGACCGCGGGGTAGAATTTTCGCCGAGGGCCCGAGTCGCCGATCAGTATATGACCGGCGCTTCTGATCTTGCATTCGATCGACACTCCCGAGCGAGAATCCGGTTCGCGGATCGAAACCGGCGTTGGGCGGGAGCTGAAGATGGGCACCGACCGGGATAGCGTGACATTTCGGGGAGAAATTTTGGCCGCCGGCGCCGGCGATTCCAGCTATCATCCAGTCATGCTGGATCGACGACGATTTCTCCATAGTTCTTTTGCCGCAGTTGCTTGCGGCTTCCTTCCCGAGTTTTCTCAGGTGCTCAAGGCCTACCCCGCCGCCGAGAGCCAACTCGGCAAAGTAAAGATCACCGGCATCAAGACCGCTTCGGTGATGATTAAGTACCCGGCGCATCTCGTCAAGATCGAGACCGACTCGGGGCTCGTCGGCATTGGCGAGGCATTTAACGGCGACGGCATCCTCGACCACGTCCGCTCCTTCGAGGAACTACTCATCGGCGAGGACCCGCTGCAGGTCGACTACCTCGCAGTCAAAATGGCCGAGGCCAAACTCGGGCACGGCTCTTGGACCGGCTCGCTGCCCAGCGCCATTAGCGGTATCGAAACCGCGCTCTGGGACCTCGCGGGCAAGATCCTCGGCGTCCCCGTGTACACTTTGCTCGGGGGGAAATTCCGCGAGAAGATCCTGATCTACCACGACACCGGCTCGCCCAAAACGCCCGACCCCGCCGCGTGGGTCGCCGAGGCCGAAAAGTCGCTCGACTATGGCTTCATCGCCACCAAGTTCGACATGGACTGGGAAGGCCGCTCGATGACCATGGCGGGCCAGCCCTATCGCTACCGGCAGGAGCTGTGGAATCGCGCCATTACCACGGTCGAGATGGAACAGTGGCGCAACATTCTGGTCGCGATCCGCAAGCGCATCGGCGAGCATTACCCGCTCGGCATCGACTTGCACTTCAACTACAACTACGCCGACGCGCTCAAGTTTTCATACATGGTCGAGGACCTCAACCTTTGGTTCATCGAAGACCCGATCCCGCCGCAGAACGCCGACGCCATGGCGCGCTACACGCAGGAATGCAAGATCCCGACCTGCACCGGCGAGAACCTCTACACGCGGCACAGCTTTCGGCCGTTCATCGAAAAGCAGGCGGCGGATATTATTCAGCCCGACCCTCAGAAGTCTGGCGGACTGCTCGAAACGAAGCGCATCGCTGATTGGGCGGACCAGTACTACATTACGTTCGCCTGCCACAATATGTGTACGCCCGTGGGGACGGTGGCCAATGCGCATGTTTGCGCGGCGATTCGGTCGTTTGTGGCGCTTGAGTCGGACTCGGTTGAGTTGGAGCACTGGGATGACTTGATCGTGCGCGACGCGCCATTTTATCAGGACGGACACTACATCTTGACAGACAAGCCCGGATTGGGGATCGAGCTTAACGAAGAGGTTTGCCGCCGTTACCTGGCCGAAGGGTCAACGTTTTTCGGCGCGTAGGAAGGCGCCGCGACAGGGAAAATTGAAGGGGATTGCGCGCTCAGTTGTGTCTCGGATCTCCCATTCGAAGTGTTGTCGAGTTGAGCTGCTGCTGTTTACCGTAAACCCTAACGATTGGCGGAAAATTTTGTTAAGTTATACAGGGCGTTTGTTCCCGAATTTATACGTAGGACCGCGGGAAGCTGGGAACCACTCGACTGGCTAGGCGGTCCCTCGCGTTCTTCAGATGAGAGGAGGGCTTTATGGCTGCCAAGTATCTAGTTTCACTGTCTCGCCCCACCGACGCGCAGGCTGTTCGGGACGCAGGGTGCGAGATTGTCGCCGAATACCCGGACACATTAATCGCTGTCTGCGAAGACGCACAGGCCGCGGCCCTGCGAACGAGCGGCCTTGAGATCGATGAGACACCGACCGCGCCGGTGCGCATGCGCGGCATGCAGTTTGCCATGGCCGATGCGGTCGCGACCGAAGCCGCGGTCGCCGCGCCCGAGCCCAATCGGCCCGGCTACTACATCGCTCAGTTCGTAGGACCACCAAAAGGCGACTGGTTGGCCTCCCTTGCCGAGCTTGGGGCCGAACAGATTGCCTCCCTTCCCGGTGAAGCTCTAATCGTACGAGCAACACCTGAGGCGCTCGATGCGATTCGCCCCCTCGACTTTGTCGAATCAGTCGCGTCGTATCGCCCCGCAATGAAGCTTTCCCCAAAGCTTCGCCGAGATCGACTCGCGACGCTGGAGAGCGCGGAACTAACCATGTCGGCGGAGGACACCGTTGCTGAGCAAGATCAGCTTGTCGAAATATCGCTGTTTCCCGGCGAATCGGTCGACGACCTGGCCGCGAAAGTCGAGGGCGCGGGCGGTCAGATCTTTGGCCGCACGGATACCTCGTTGCGCACCGTCGCGGGACCGGCAGTACTGCAAGCGGTAGCCGCCGACAACGGTGTCGAGTCGATTCAACCGTTCGAGTTCCCGGAAACTCACAACGACGTGGCACGCGACATCATGGACGTTCCGGCCAACGGAGCATTCAGTTCCGGCGATCTGGAGGGCGCTGGACAGATCGTCGCTGTTTGCGACTCCGGTCTCGACACCGGAAACATGGCGACCGTGCACCGAGACTTTCGTAATCGAGTTGACGCCATCGTCAGCCTCCCGGTTGCTCTAGATCCCTCGTTCGGGCCGTTCGTCAACGGCCCACTGGTCACTGATGATGGCCCCGCGGATACGAATTCCGGTCACGGAACGCACGTTGTGGGATCGGTGCTGGGTGACGGAACGGAAGCGATCGCGGCGGGCGCGCCGACTATCCCCGTCGGTACCGCGCCGCAAGCACGTCTATTCTTTCAAGCGTCGGAACAAGCGGTGAACTTCAAGCCGGTACAGCAGCTACAGAATGAAGGGCTCCCGGTGCCGGCGAATTGGCCACCTCGGCCAACCGGTCTCTACGGCCTGCCGCCGAACCTGATGCCGCTCTTCCAAGCGGCATACAACGGGGGCGCGCGGGTCCACACGAATTCTTGGGGTTCGCCGCTAGGCGGCCAATACACTCAAAGCTCAATCGATGTGGACCGCTTTATGTGGGAGAACCGGGACTTTCTGCTCGTTTTTTCGGCGGGCAACTCGGGAGTTGATCCAGATCAGGACGGCCAGATCAATGCGGACTCGATCGGCGCGCCCGGCACGGCGAAGAACTGTCTCACAGTTGGCGCGTCGGAGAATCAAAGACCGAATGGCTCAAATCCTACGCCGGGCGCGAACGCTAACTGGACGCAATTCCAGTTCCCGCGATTTTCGCAGATGGGAGCTGCTGGACACGTCTCCGACAACCCGGGAGGCATGGCGTGTTTTTCCTCTCGGGGACCAACCGATGACGGCCGTCTCAAGCCCGAAGTCGTAGCTCCGGGCACCAATGTGCTGTCAACTCGATCAAGTCCGGCCGGGCCGGGTCCCCTTTGGGGAGATGTGACACCCGCATCAAATCCACTGAGCGGCCTGTACTGCTGGAGCGGCGGTACGAGCATGTCGACGCCACTAGTGGCCGGTCTAGCGGCCTGTGTCCGCGAACATCTCGTTATTCAGCGGGGTCACTTTCAAGACGGTGTCACGCCCTCGGGGGCGCTGGTGAAGGCGTTCATCCTCAATGGCGCGAACGCCATTAGCGGTCAGTTCGGCGGTGAAGTTCCCGCGGGGGTGAATAACGTCACTGGCTTTGGCCGTGCGAATGGCGTCAGCACGATCACACCCGGTCAGTTAGCGCGGGTCGCCTTCGACGATGAACCAGTGAACGCGGTTGAAACAGGGCAGATCCGTACGTTTCCGATTGAGGCGGCGAATCTCAGCGAGCCGTTGAAGGTAACTCTTTGCTGGACCGACCGACAAAGTACAACTGCCGGTGGTTTGCAAAATCAACTGTATCTGCAACTTGTCGATCCCGGAGCCCCGATTCTCAACGGTGACGTGACTCCGTTCCCGTCGGTGACCAACAACTCACAACAAAGCACGGTGCCGGCTCCAGTTGCCGGCGTGTACACAATCCGTGTCCGCGGCGTGTCGGTTGCCCATCAGGCTCCGGGCGCTGCCATTGGAGCCAACCCACGCCAGGATTTTGCTCTGGCCGCGTCGAACGTGATCGGGCTGAATGTCGCCCCGCCGCCAGTCGTTTTAGTGGGTGGAATCGTAAACGGGGCAAGCTTTCAATTCGGGGCGGTTTCGACAGGCGAGTTACTTACGATCTTTGGCGGCAACCTCGGCCCGAATCCGGCACGGGGCCTGGAGCTGGACGCCAACGGCAATGTCGTGACGCAGCTCGCGGATACACGAGCGCTTTTCGACGGACTGCCGGTGCCCGTGATATTTGCCTCGCCGAGCCAGATCAACGTGGTCGCGCCCACGTTTCCGGTAGGTCAGTCGTCAGTAACCGTGCAGGTGGAAGTCGACGGGGTCGTCTCGAACGCAACCGTGCTCGGAGTGACTGCGACTCGGCCTGGAATCTTCACGATTGCGGGCGGAGGCCAGGGCGCGGTTGTGAATCAGAACGGTACTGTCAACGGCACTACGGATCCGGCGCCGCCGGGAAGCGTCATTCAGATCTACGTCACCGGGGGCGGGCAGACTAATCCAGCACTGGTTGTGGGAGGAATCGCGCCCGTCGGTGGTCCATTACACAACTTGAACGCGAATGTCGACGTTCAAATTGGAGGCGTCAATGCCCCCGTGCAGTTCGCCGGATCGGCTCCAGGGTTGATCTTCGGTGTTGTGCAAATCAATGTTGAGGTACCACAAGGCGTCGCCGCGGGAGGAGCTGTTGCGCTGCAGGTGTCCATCGGCGGGACGCCGGCTCAGGCCGGAGTTACAGTTGCGATTGGGTAGCCTTCTCGATCAGCCGGTCGCGCGATTTCGCGGCCGGTTAGTCTTCAATGGGTATACCAGTAAGGGGTTCGAACTCCGTTACAACGAGGTTGTCTAGCGTCTGGCCCAGGGCCGCCGCCGGACCCGTGGCGGCGCCGAAGGCCAGCCCCGCGCCGCCCTCATTCATTCCGGCGCTTGGCTGCAAAGTAACTTGCCGGCGGCCGGCCAGGTTCCCTTGCGTGAAAGTGCGCTGGCGCCCATCGACCGCAACCTCGAGCTGCTCGCGGCGCACCGCGATCTCGATGGTATGCGGAACAGATGCATCAAACCCGATCGGAACGGGACTTGTCGCAAGGACAACATCCGGGTTGAGCTGGCGAACCCGCACTTGGCCGCTGCTGTCGAGCACAACCCAGAAGCCAGCGCCGCCAAGAAGGTCGGTACCCGTCGTCAGCAACGGTGCGCGGAAGAATGGGCCGGCCTGGGTGTTTCGCTGACCGGCGAAGGGCACCGTCACAGACGCTCGAATGTTGAGGTCTTGCCCCAGATCCGTGCCACGAGTTGGGCAGGCCGTTCGCTCGGTGGTGAATATGACGCCGCCGCGTGGGCGGCCCAAGTTCAAGAGCGCGTTGTCACGCAGGGCAGCCCCTTGCAAGACGAAGGCATAGCGATGCGCCGTCGATCCGCCAACGAGGTTGTCGGATCGGCCGAGGTCGCACGGAATCGTGGAGTCCGCGCGATCGAACGAGTCAGAGAATATCGCGGCCGCGGGCTCGACTCCGCGTCCGGTAACGGCTACGTTCGCGGTCGGAGTCGACGGATCGGAACTTTCAAACGCAAGCATCGCGTTGAACGTTCCCACGGAAGTTGGCGTAAAGTGCAGTCGCAGGGGCAGCCGCTCGTCCGGAGTGACGACGAATGGCGGCACGGGCAACGCCAAACTAAACTGCGGATCGTCCGCCGTAACCGAGTTGACGGTCAAGTCCGCGCTGCCCGCGTTGTGGACTGTGATGGTGACCTCGCGCGTGCGATTTACAGGCGTACCGCCGAACGATAGCGTTGCCGTGGGGACAACGATTGTCCCGTTGGCGGCTGGCACCGAGCCGTTGCCGGCTAGCGCAATCTTGATCAGCGGTTGACTTCCGATATCCGTGTCGATGGAAACTTCGGCTTGCTTCGAACCGGCGCTTGTGGGAGCAAAGGTTACGAGCAGCGGCTCTTGGCCACCAGGGTTGACCGTGATGGGCACGGCCTTCTCCGGGCTGGACGGCGTCGCCTGAAGCGCTACCGTAAACTCGGCTGAGTTCGTGGAAACTTGCTGAATGGTGGCTGCGGCCGTACCCGTGTTTTGAATCGTCAGCAGGCGGAACACGCTTTGCCCGGTGTCCGCGGACCCGAAGTCGATCGATTGCTCCGAAAGAACGAAATTGCCCAGCGCTGATGAGCCGGCGTTGCCGCGAACCCCGATAGAAAGCATCGGGTTCGACGGATCGTTACTGGCGATCGTCAGCGTCGCGCTTTGTACGCCGGCGGCCGTCGGAGTGAACCGAAATGCCGCCAGCCGCGACGCTCCCGGCGCGATGCTGAAGCCGCCGGCCGGTAAGACGACGGTAAACTGCGGGTCATCAAAAGTGATTGCTGAAACGGAAAGCACCCCCGACCCGGTGTTACCGATCGTCAGCGTTTGGTTGGATGTCTGACCGATGTTTACGTTCCCGAAGTCCAGCGCCACGGCGCTGACGCTGATGTCGGGGCTAGCTGCTATGGGCAGTGAAACCGGCAGGTTGACCGGCTTACTCGGCTGCCCGTCAAAGTCGATTACGAGCGGAAGCGCCGCCAAGTTTTGCGCTGGGCCCGCCGCCACGCCCAGATCGGGCATGATCAGGTTGATCTGCGCTAGTACTTAGTTGCGTAAGTGAGAATATTTACTGGCGAGGGGACGAGGGGCGACGACGGTCTTGGTCCATTCGAACGGAGTAGCCTTGGAGTTGTAGACGCGGACGAAGCTGTCGATGGCCTCGCGCACCTGCCGGGGGGAAGTGAAACTCGCCCCCCGCAAGGCGCGGCGGCTCAGAATCGAAAACCACACCTCAACCTGATTCATCCACGAACTGTAGGTCGGCGTGTAGTGAAAATGGATGTTCGCATGACGTTGCAGCCAGCGGTCATTTTTGGGCTTGTGAGTGTTCAAGTTATCCAAGATGATGTGGATCTCGCGGCCTTCGTGGATGGCCGCGATGTGGTTCATGAAGTCGAGAAACTCGCGACGCCGTCGGCGCCAATAGTGTCCGGCGATGATGAATCCGGTAGCCACTTCCAGCGCGGCGAAAAGCGGCGTCGTGCCGTGCCGCCTGTAGCCGTGCGAGAAGCCCGTCAAGGCCTTGCCGTTGGGCAAGCGTAGCCAGCCCTGCGCTCGCTCCAAGGCCTGGATGCTCGGCTTCTCGTCGACCGCGAGCACCACGGCGTTTTCCGGCGGGCTGAGGTAGAGTCCGACAATGTCGGCGGCCTTGCGAGCGAACTCCGGGTCGGTTGACAAACACCAACTGCGCCGCCGCCGCAAGGACACGCCGAGCTGCCGCAGTACGCGCCAGACTTGATGCTTGCTGACGTCGCCGAGAGCTTCCGCGAGCAGTTCGCCTGTCCAAGTGGCGTGCCCTTCGGGCGGAGCTTCGTCGAGTTGGCAGAGGATGCGTTTGCGCGTCGCTTGGTCGTACCGCGCGGGCCTGCCGGAACGCGCTTGATCGCATAATCCCGCCAGACGTTGCTGGGCGAAGCGGGTGCGCCATTTCGACACGCGCGCCGCCGGGGATCCCAGTTGCCGGGCGATCTCGGCGGTCGAGGTAGCGGCGGCCGCCAGCAGCACAATGCGAGCGCGCTCCACCATGCGCCGTTCGGACTTGTGGCCGCGCACCCAGAGTCGCAGCGTCTCTTCTTCCTCGGCGTTCAGTCGAATCACCGTTGCCGGTCTTGCCATACCGACATTTTACAGTTAAAGGCCTTACTTTCGCAAGTTAGTACTAGGGCCACAAAAAACGGAGCTAAGCCCGCGAACAGGACCTGAGCGCGGACGCCGCCAATGGTCACCGTCGGAGTGACATTCGCCGCCGACAGCGGGACTCCCGCAGCGGCGCCGGTCGTCGGAACGTTCGTCACGTCGCCGATGCCCGTCAGAAACAGCGTTAGCACATCCTCCGGTTCTGCCGGGTTCCCGCTGGTTATCAGAGCCCCCTCGGGGTGACGCGTAACGATTGGCTCGCCGTTCGCCGGGTTGACGAACATTCCCGGCGCAAAATCCGCCAGGCGCGCGCTGACTGGAGCACTTCGGACATCATCTCGAATGACTACAACGTCGGAGGTCCCGTTTGCGGCAACCTCGAAAGGTACTTGGAAATTGATCTGCGTGGGCGAGGTAAAGAACAGCGGCGCCCCATGACCATCGACCTCAACCTTGACGCCGGCTAACTCACGCGCTAGTGGCACGTCCGAGGCGATCTCAACGCTTGCGGCCAGCTCCACACCAAAAATTGAGCCGATGGCACCACGCGCAATGACCCCCTGGAAGCTCGCAGCGTCGACCACGCCGCCCTGGTTGATGCGCGGACCCTCGGGAGCCGCGTCGGGCGGCGACAGGGTTCGAGCAACAAGGATTACTTGAGTTGTCGGCTGATCTGGGTCGTTGCTCGTGAGCGTGAGGCTCCCGGTCGCGTCTCCGGCTTCGCCTCCGGTGAACGTCAACGGAATTGAAAATTGCTCGCCCGAGGCTACCGTGGTTTCGGACAACGGTCCGACCGATCCAAACCCAACGCCTTGCACGGCCCACGAGAGTTCGAGGTCGGTCAAGCTCGCATTGAGCCCGACGACGTTCGCCTCGCGCAACTCGCCGATTTCAACCGCGCCAAAATCTGTCGCAGTCGAATTGAGCCTCAATATCGGAGTTTGGCCGTCGACTCCTTCGCCATTAAGCCGCACTGAAAACTGCGGCTGATCGGTCGCATTGCTTGCCACCAGCAGATTCGCTGTCTGCTGCTCCTCGGCGCTCGGGCCGTAGAGAATTTCAACCGCTATCTCGCTTCCGGACTGAATGACGAACGGCCCGATCGGGAACGTCACTCGAAACTCGATCTGATCGGCGATCACTGAAGCGATATTGAGCGGTCCAGTGCCGGGATTGCGCAGAACGACTCTCCCGAGCGCTTCGTCGCCAATCACGGCTTTTCCGATTTCAACAGGATCCGCGGCCGCCGCGATGGCTGGGCGCTGTTCTAGAGTGATCGGCCCGACGCGCGCTTCAGAACTATGAAAACCATCTGTGGCGACGACTCGAAACCACACCATGTCGCCACCCTCGATAAGAGCGGGACTAAAGGTGTAACTCGATTCCTCCAAGTCAATGGCGACAGGTAGCCAAGTTGCCGCACCGTCGGAGGAGTAAAGTAGCGTCACCAGCAACGGATCGCCGTCTGCGTCTGCCGCCGTCCACGTCACGGTCGCTTCGGTTGCGCCGTCCCAGGTGTCGCCCGCGCTCGGGCTGGTGATTTCAACGCTAGGCGCCGCGGCGGATGCCGACCTCGACGCTAACTCTTGGCCGTTGAAAAGCAAAGCCACGCCAGTTGTGGCCGGATCGAACGCCGTCACGACCGTGAAACTCTGCTCGGAGAATGGCTCGGCGTCCTCCGAACTGACGAATGTGAGATCGAAGCAGTAGTCGCTAATTACTCCTTCCGTCCCAGAAAGTCGCAGACAGGTATTGCCGTCTGGATTCGACGCGCGCCGCGGCGCTGAGGAATCGAACTGGTAGACTTCCTCGATCGCGCCGCTATTGGCGTCGCGATCGACCATGCCGCTGACCATCAGTACCGGCACGGGTCCGCCCTGTGAAACAGGCGCCGGCGACTTTTCGCCCTCGGCGCTGGACGAATCTCTCTCGCTGTCTTGCGTCAGCGGTTGGGGCTGCAGCATCCCGCGGATGAGCTTGTTGTAGTGAAAATCAGAAATCCACAGCTCGCTCAGACCGCAGTACGCCATGAGGTCCCAACGGATCGACGGAACGTGCAGTCGACCGGCCATTGGGTCATAACCATATTCATTGATCGTGTGGCCGGCGTAGGGCCAGTCTGTCGAGCCGTCGCTGGAGCCGCAACTGTCGCTCGTCGACGGATGGCGCAGACCGAGATTGTGGCTCAATTCGTGAGCCAGAATGAGATTATTCTTTTCGACCACCCGGTCCGCATTGTCGAATCCGACGGTCACGCGGCCCTGCCCAGCCAACCACGTAGGGTCGGAATAGCCCAACAGCGTTCTGCCGGCGAAACCTCTGGGAACCCACGCCACCAATTGGTCAAAGCGGCCAAACTCGCCGACCGCCCATTGGTACAGGCGGTTTATCCAACTTGTAAAGCGAGCCTGCCTGGCCGGCGTGTTTAGTAAGTCGTCATACTTTTGTTGCGTCACATTTAAGGGCGCGTAGCTGTACCCGCCGTCCGGGACAGGGAACAGCTTGGGGAGCAACGAGGCTGCGTTGCCGATCTGGTTACTCGGACAAAATTCGTTGAGACCGGGCACCGCGATACACACGGGCATATAGCGAACCGTGAACGGAGTTCCCCGCACGAATCGCACGGTAAATTCGCTCTCGTTGTTATCCTCATCCGTTTCGTCGATCTTGTCGAGTGGGTCGACTACCACCCGGATGGTCAGCTCGCCTTCCTGAGTCCAGTTGGCCGGAATCCTCAAGTTGTGAGCGTGGAAAATATTGTCGCGGCTTGGTGTCTTCGCGGTAATGCTTCGCGTGACATTCTGTCGTCGAAAGGGTGAGTTGGCGACTTCGGCCCCGCCCCGAAATGCATGGACATCGACCTCGACTCCAGTCATCTTCTCTTCGGGCCCCTCGACAAGTTTCGTGAACGGCCTGACCACCGTGCTCTTGTTGGCAATCAGCGTGATCGTGTTGTTCACGGTCTGGACGACCTGCACAACTTCGGTGTGGTCGATGCTCAGATCGAGTGCAAGTTTGTAGGGGATTTCCACACTTTCGAGAACATTGCCACCGTCGTCGGTCAGCTCGACCACCAGAAGCAGTTCCCCCTCATCCGGTATTTCGATTCCTGGAATCTCTAGCTCGACGTCGCAATTTTGCGGCGGCGCGTTGGGGTCACATCGGGTCACAGGCTTTTCCGTCATCCCCAGATCGATGACCCGGAAGTCGGTAAGATTCTCGAGCCGCATCCGCAAAGTGCCTTGGTCCTTGGTGAGCAACGTGTAGCGAGCCGTCACCTTAAAGTCCTGCATCGACTTGGAAACAAGCGCCTCGAGCGGGTCGGGCATCTTGGTGATGACTTCAAGCGCATCGTCGGCCGGCTGGAATTGGTAAACACTCCGCAATGTGACCCGATAGCGCGCGCCGTTACGTATCGAACCGACCCTGCCCGTTCCGTGGTCCGCCTTAAACCACGCATCGCTAATTATTTCTGCCTGAAAGCTGACGACTTTCCCATCCTGCATCTGAAATGAGTTGGGAACCGTTCGGAGGTTCGTTAGCGTGCAAACAGCAATCCCTAACATCGATTGGCTTTTCGGCGTCGACGTACTGAACCCATCGCTGCCGATACACGCGGAATCGCGCGGTTCCCGGGGCGCGCGGACATCTACCGCGGCCGCGGCCAGAAACCCGTGCCGATCTCCGCCTTCGGTGTCGCGCCCCGTGGCAGAAGCGACGGCACGTGCTTCGAGAAGGCCTCCCGCGTCCGACACAGCGACGGTTTGCGGCTGCGCACTCTCGCTCGGCAGCACTGCAAAGAAGTCTCCATCGGGGTGATTAAATGCGACGGCCGCGTTTGAGACCCGTAAAATTGGGCAACTAATTCGATTGTTGTTCTGAAAGAACGGGCTAACCGGAATTGTGACGCTGCCTGGGTTGAGCGGATCGAGGAACGGGGTGGCGTCGGTAGGTCCATTGAGTCGCGGCATTGGGCACGACCCTGACCGCTCGTGGTCAGTGCTCACCTCCATTGCGACCGGTGCGGGGCCGCTAACGAAATTGACCTGCCCGAGCACGGCACTGGGCAAAGCCACAATGCCCACTAAGGGCAGGAGATTTCTGATTCGTCTTAGGATTGATATTGTGGCAAGCACGGCCTCTTTAAGATAAGACATGCGACCGAGCGTTCACCGTCTCGTCGCGGATATTGTGATGACACCGCGCCGGTGCGGCGGTCTTGAACCCCCGAAGGGGTGGCATGATTTCAGTTGGTCGGATTTAGCCGTCGAAATTTCTGGGAAGATCTCGATGACTGGAAAAATACTTAGTGGTAGTAGGGCATATCCCTGGTATTGACGGGGCAGTCACCGTAGAGGAGTTTGGTACCAGTGGCCCATTGCTCAATTCGGCTCCCCGGGCCACCATTGGGGCTGGCGGATTCCACGGTGAGCAGGAAACTTCGTGACGGGCAGTCGCTACCCGGCTACTACCTGATAAGAAATATCGTCACGCATCTGCGTCTCGTCGCCGCCGATCGGAGGGCGCAGGACACGGTCGAGTACGCCCTAATGGCGGGGTTTGTGGCGGTGGCAATCGGGGCTGTCTTTCCGGATCTTAGCGAAGAGGTGGACGAGATCTTTAAGCGGCTCTGCGAGCTCATGAAAAAGACCGCGAAGGTGTAACGCTAAAGCATTTTCAAAAATGGCATAGACTGTTTGCCGCATTATCAAGCCCGCGAAATTCGAACTCGCGACTTGATGGCTCACGAGAGACAACCCGGCTAGAACGCGCCCGCCGAGCTTTTGCCAAATAGATACGATGTCTGCGCCTCGACCTTGGGCATGCGAGACTCAATATCGTGCTACGTCGAACATTTCTTCTTTCGTTGCCGGCTGCAACCGTGCTCGCCCAGGCCGATCCGCTGCGAGTCATGAGTTTCAACGTCCGCTACCCTAGCCCGGACGATGGACAGAATGTCTGGGAGAACCGCAGGGACATTCTTGTCGAGACAATTCGAAAATACGATCCCGACGTGATTGGCACGCAAGAGTTGTTTGACCTGCAGGGCAAGTACATTGCTGAGAAACTCCCGCAGTACGAGTGGTTAGGGGTCAGCCGGCGGGGCAACCACGAGAACGAGCACATGGGGGTCTTTTACAAACGCGAAAAGCTATTTGTATTGGAGTCGGGGAACTTTTGGTTATCCGAGACACCCACTGTACCCGCCAGTATTTCGTGGGACATTTCTTTGCCCCGCATGGTCACCTGGGCTCACTTTCGGGATTCTCTCGGTCAAGACTTCTATTTCTACAACACACACTTTCCTCATCGAGGGCAAGATGCCGAGGCCCGCGTCAATTGCGCAAATGCGATCGTGGAAGACCTTCAGCGCCGTGTGCCGGAGGCTGCGAGGCTGATCGTCGTAGGTGACTTCAATTCGGCAGCGGACAGCGACGTTCATCGGATTCTAGTAGACGAACTAAGCGATGCCTGGCACACCTCGTCGAAACGCAGCGGTCCGCAAACCACTTCGTCGAGATGGACGGGCCAACAGGAAGGTCGGCGAATCGACTGGATCCTGCATCGTGGGGACTGGAGCGTGAAGGAGTTCGAGACTGTCGAATTCAATCGCGACGGCGTCTATCCTTCGGACCACTATCCAGTGTTCGCGGTATTTGATTCCGCGGGACTTGAGAAATAAGCGGCGACTCAAAAGATGTGCGAAAGCTTTTGAATAACGCCGCGCCAGCCGAGAAATTCGTCGGACGTCGAGTGCATCACTAAGAAGACCGCGCCCGACGCGGTTTTGATCGTCTGATGCACCGATTCCGGCTCGGCGAAACAGTAGTCGCCCGGCCCCATCGTCTTGCCTTCGAGACTCAAGTCTCCTTCGATCAGGAACAGTTCCTCGCGTTGTTTGTGCCGGTGGGTCGGGTAGGTGGTGCCGGGCTCCATCTTAACGAGCAACGTGCGGTACTCATCTTCGGCGGCATCGCGAAGGGTCTTGATTGAGATACCGGGCAGAGGTGTGCGATTCCAATCGAGTGCCTCGGGGTGAAGCGCCCTGATTCCGGGGGCTTCGAAGATGACGGCGCGGTCTTCAGTTTCGACGAGGCTATCAATTCCGGCGAGCACTTTCTCTCTCAGTGCAGCCGGCGGAGCCAGAGGTTCGGCGGCCAACGCCAAATCGCCTGCTGCATCGCGGTAGGAGTCTATAGCGATCTGCATTTCGTCAGGATGCTCCTTTAGTGCCGCTTGCAGCTCGGCGAGTTCTGATTCATCGAGCAAATCGAGAGAAGCGCCGAGCGCAAGTTCTTCGAGTTGTGCGGGCAACTTCGTGCTCACAGCGCTTCACCTCTCTCTTCCATGAACGTTCGCAGCTCACGCATCGCTTGGCGGATACGAGCCTTGACCGTGCCCAGCGGGCTGCCGAGCCTTCCGGCGATCTCGCTGTGCGTCAGCCCGCCGAAAAACGCCAGTTCGATGACCGCGCGTTTCTTGCCGTCGAGATTCTCAAGACCCTGCCTGACCAGCAACCTTCGCCCGAGGTCAAGTGCGGAAGCTTCGGGATCCGACGCGCCGGTCGACAGCCCTTGAGTTTCTTCAAGTGGCTGCTCACGGGTCCGCAGCTTGCCGGCACTCGAACGCAAGTAGTCGAGCGCACGGCTTCGCGCAATCAAAAGCAGCCACGATCTGGCTCTCCCGCGTTTGGCGTCGAACTCAGATGCCTTGCGCCAAAGCTGGCTGTAAACGTCGATCGTAACCTCCTCCGCGACTTCGCGGTCACCAACAATGCGGCAGACCAAACCGAAAACGATCGGGCTCGACCGATCGTAAAGATCCGCAAGCGCATCTTCATCGCCGCCGCCAACTTTGAGCAGCAATGGCAGCCAAGGGTCGTCCGGCGGATGGGCCACCGATTCTAATTGACTAGCCCGCACTTCGCACCACCTGACGGCGAAAGCACGCGATAGGTGCGCCACTACTTCGTTGCGCTCGATCGCGAGTGCTCGACGGACTGTCAAGTACGCCTCCGCGCGCCAACCGTCGCCCGCCTCGTATTGACGCACCTCTCACGCACTTTCGCTCGCCACGTGGTGCGAAATGCGGGCTAGCCGTCATCGGCAAGTTCGCACAAGTATGTTTGTCACCCGTATCCGCGGCTCACTGCGCGGCAGGCCTTCTATCTATAACTACGTAAGGGGCCTTCGGTTGGACTGCCGGCGCGATCAAGTTTCTTCGCCACGACCGGCGGCGTGTGGTTTTTGCGAAACGACCAGGCGAATCGAGAAATTCCAGTGGGTGAGCTTCGCCCCGAAACATACCACTATTTTTTAGCCTTCGCCGCCTCTTCCTTCAGCTTCTCCTCCGCGGCTTTGACAGCCTTGGCGCCGCCGTACCAGCTCGCTAGCCAGTCCTCCGCTTCCGCGCCACCCGTGCGTTCGCGCTCGCGGGCGCCGGATAGCATCAGCGTCATCGCGCGATTTCCTTCGTGGCAGGCGTACTCAAGAATCGGGTCGTCAGTCTTTTGCATAACGAGTGCGACCGACCACGGCTTCTCAAACGATTCAGGATCGTTGACCGTGTATTCGTACTGCAGCTCGCTATCACTTTTTCTGGAGAATCGCTCCTCGAGAATCATATTCATCCCGGAGCCCCGATAGTGCGTCTGGTCGCTGAAGTTCTTGGTTCGAACGACCAACGTGTCACCTTCCCAGTGGCCCCGCGAATCGCCCTTCCAGAGACGAATGTCGTGCTCGACATGGTCACGCCCGTCGAGCGGAATGATGCGGTGGTCGTTGACCATCTCGGTCAGCAACGCTACGTATTCCTTGGTCTGGAAAATCTCGAGAAAGTTGTTATAGGCTCCTGGGTTCATCGGCGGACCCGCGTTGAAGCCGAGAATGCAGCGCTCCATTGGGTTGCGGTCCAACGGTGTGCCCGGCAACTGGCCCCAACGCGCATAGCGCTGCGCATGGCGGCGCTCGGCATCGGGCGTCATGGCGGGCACGCGGCCGTTCGGCGGATCGACGACGAGTGAGGTACGCATCGTGCCGGTCATCTTCTCGCCTTTGTCAAGGAAGAACGAGTTGTATCCAACGTCGACATCGCCTTGCCCTTGGACGGGCTCGAGATCTCTTTTCGCGATGCGGGCTTCCGTGGCCTTACGCGCCTTCTCTTCCCACTCAGCGACCTCCGCCGCCGTTAAGAACTCTTTGTCCTTGAACTCCGCCGGACGCTCGAAGGGCGTGATGGACCTGAAATCCCAGGTACCGTTCAGATCGGGCGCTCCCCATGCAGTTTTCGGAGCGTCGCCGGCGAAAACCGCGGGGACCACGCCAACCGTCACAAGCAGGGCAAGCAGAAGTACGTTTCGTCTATTGGACACGGCCTGACTCCTTATTTATTACTCGAATCGGGGCTCTCGGGCGGTTCGGCGGCTGGCGGTCCGCCACGGTAGAGATGTCCGTACGCCGCCGGTTCGCCGAAGGGCACACATTTGAATTCCAGTAGTTGCACGTTCTCTTCGAGACGCCTATACAGCGGCATCTTGATTTTCCATGGGCGCGTGAACACCTTTGGGTCTTCAATAGTCGCTTCATACAGCAACGAATTCGGCCCGCTCGGAGTGTAGCGTTCTTCGACTTTCAACTCTTCGCTATGAAAATTTCCAGAAGCGTCGAGCCAGGTTTCAGCCACTTGGTCAGTGACGTCGACCACCAGCGTTTCGCCCTCGAAACGGCCTAGGGAGTAGCCCATCCATGAGGTCGCCGGCGACTCGGAGCCGGGTCGGTCCAGCCGAACAATCCGGCTCATACCAGCAAACTCGTAAGCGATCAGTACCGACTTCGGTGTTTGCACAATCTGAAACGGAAACGGCATGTAGGTGGCGCGCGGAACGCCGGTCATGAAGCACTTTACGGCCGGGTCGAGCTGAATCCACTTTTCGCGATTTTCGTCGCGCTTCTTAGCCGCCCAAGGTTGATAAGGAATCTTGCCGCCCTCGACTACACTTTGGCCCGCCGGAATTGCACCAAGCGCACCGAACGGCGGCCACGGTCCAGGACGCGCCGCGTGACCCTCGAGGTCCCACGATGCCGCCCCAAGAACTTGCCAAATACCGTTTAGATCGGGGGCGCCATCGGGTGTCCGAGGCGCGCGGTTCACTGCGTCACTCTGCGCCGCCGCCGGGACACATAGCAGAATCAACGCAAGTGCAATCGCACTGATGACGGTCCGTTCGTTGTGAAGCATGAATGCCACTAAGTGTTCACTAGTATAGTTAGTGCGTTCTCCGCAATCGACAGGTCCCGCAACAATCATGCGCCGCCGCTACAAGCGAGGCTGCGGGGGCTTGACTGGCTCCCACTGGCGAACGCCCTTAATGCGAAGCTTGCGGCGGAACACCTTGTCTTGGGCTGTGACGTAAAGCGTTTGTAGGTCAGGACCGGCAAAAGTCAAGTTCGACACAAAGCTACGTTGGGGCTTAGAGATGATTCCGATCACACGGCCAGGTTGATCGCAGATCTGAATTCCCTCGGCAGTCGCAACGAATAAGTAGCCATCCGCGCTGATCGTCATGCCGTCGGCGCTAGAGCGATACGTGGAGTCCGGCGTCTCTAGCCGGTAGAATTTCTGGCCGTTGGCGAGTGAACCGTCTTGCTGGATCTGAAACGACCAAACCCAGCGGTCGCCGCTATCGTTCACCATCAGCAGCGACTGGTCGGGCGAGGTGATCACGCCGTTCATGAAGCCGGACTGCGCGTCTTCAAACGCAAGCTTTTTCTGACCGCCCTCGGGGACGTACCAAATTTTTTTCTCCCATGGGTTCGAAAAGTAGAGGTCGCCGTTCCGCAGGACGACGATGTCGTTCGGCTGGGCACCGCTTGCGACCACTTGCTCTTTCTTTGTCTCAACGTCGATCGCGACGATTTGCTCGGTCTCACGGCGGCAGGAATACAGCCTGCCGTCGGGCCCGAACATCAGTCCGTTGGTCAGCCCACTGTCGTCAAGGAACAGGCTGACTTTGGACGTGGCGGCGTCGATGCGAAAGATATTCCCCTCACGCACATCCGAGAAGTAGACGTCGCCATTGGGGGCGACCGCCGGCCCTTCGGTGAAGGTATGGCCCTCGGAGACCAACTCCCAATCCTCATCAGGATCAAGGAATTCCTGCACCCACTGGCGGTCGCCGGTTTTCTCTCGATTGCGCTCGATCGGTTTCTCCCAATCGCTCCATAGCCAGGTGAGTGCCTGGGGCAGAATTGCGCGGCCATGAATGTTGTTGTGGCTTTCGGTACCGCTGATCCAGCGATGGTCGTAGCCGGCGAATGCCAGGGATTTTGCCAGTGTTTGATTGGCCATCCACCACGATCCGGAATAGATGTCGAGGTCGTTGCTGCCGTCTTGCAGAAAGACCTTCAACGGACGTGGCTCGTGTTTTCGCAGCAGCGATTCGAGGACCTGGGCCCCGCGGAGATTGACGAAGCTGCCGACGAAGGTCAGTACACGGCGGAACTGATCGGGCCGTTCCCAGGCGACGTTGTAGGCCGCAATCGCGCCGGACGACGAGCCGCCGATGCCGCGCAAACTGGGGTCGTCCGTGAGATTGAGATCAAAGCGTCGCACCACCTCAGGCAGCATTTCGTCGATCACGAATGTGGCGTAGCGGCCGCCGATCGCGTCGTACTCGAAGCTGCGGTTGTAGCGCTCGCGAAGTGCATCGTTGAGTGCGGGGAGCAGGCCCCACTTGATGAAGATGCCGATCGTTACCGGCATGCGCCCTTGATGAATTAGGTTGTCGAGGACCACCGGCGCCAGCCAGGCGCGCTCACCTTCCGTCGAGATAAACGAGTGGCCGTCCTGAAAAACCATCACGGCGGCAGGCGTCGTGCCATCGTACTGAGCCGGCAGGTAGACCCAAACGTCGCGGACGGTCCCCGGGTAGATATCGCTCTTCCACTCGAAATGTTCGATCTTTCCCTGGGGGGCGTCCGCTTGGTGGGCGGAGTCCGGGCCGGGTGAGTAGCTCTGCGGCAAGGCCGGAAACGCAACCACGAGTAGGAGGAGAAGGCGCAACATGAGAAGAATTGTAGCGGAGCGCCGTTGTAAAGCCGATCACCGGGCGAGCTAGGACTGTTGGATCCGAGTCGTTCGTGAGCCGCCGCGTGCCTTTAGCCCCTGTCCCAAATTCGAAATGATGTCTGCTGCGCTTAGCCGCAGTTGCTAGGATTGAATCGAAATGGCCTTGAAAAAATACTCGCTCGATGACAAATACAGCGTTGAATCGGGCGCGGCCTACATGTCGGGCATCCAGGCGCTGGTGCGGCTACCGATTGAGCAGATGCTGCGCGATCGGCGGCGCGCCCTCAATACAGCTTGTTTTATTTCCGGCTACCAAGGCTCGCCACTCGGTGGCTACGACTCGACGCTTCTGAGGGCACAGAAACACCTCGCGCCGCACAATATCCATTTCTCACCTGGAGTCAATGAGGACCTTGCGATGACGGCCGTCATGGGCAGTCAATTGTTCGAGAGGCTGCCCAAACCAACGGTCGACGGAGTGGTCGGCATTTGGTACGGAAAAGGGCCCGGAGTCGATCGCAGTGGCGACGTGCTGCGCCATGCCTCCTTTGCGGGGACCGGCGAAAACTGTGGCGCCTTAGCGCTCGCGGGCGACGACCACGTCTCGAAAAGCTCGACGATTCCGCACCAGAGTGAGCTCTCGTTCTACAACTTCTCAGTGCCCGTACTCTCCGCCTCAAACACCCAAGAGGTGCTCGACTACGGACTCTATGGCATTGAAATGTCACGGTTTAGCGGCGCTTGGGGAGCCCTAAAGCTGGCGACCGATCTGTGCGATGGCGGCGGCATCGTTGAGTATTCTCCCGAACGCTGCCCGGTGGTCACTCCAGAGTTGCTGATCGACGGCGAGCCCTACACAAAGATGATGGCGACGATGCTCGTCGTCCCTTACAGCTTGGGACTTGAAGCCGACGTCCACTATCACCGCCTGGAAGCGGCGCGAGTATTTGCCCGCGAGAACGGTCTGAACCGCATCACGGTGCGGCACGAAAACGATCGCCTCGGAATCATTACGTGTGGCAAAAGCTACGCCGATCTCATGTCAGCTCTGCGAGCGCTGCGGCTCCGCGAAGCTGACCTTGAGCGCATGGGTGTTCGCGTCCTCAAGATGGGCATGGTCTTCCCGCTGGAGCCACGAATTATCGATGAATTCGCCGCCGGCCTCGACAATATCCTGGTGGTCGAAGAGAAGCGCTCATTCGTTGAATTCCAGCTGCGAGAGTTGCTCTTTAATCGCTCCGTGCGGCCTTCGATTTTCGGGAAGACCGACCTCGACGGTAACAAGCTGCTGCCCTCGACAGGCGAACTCGACGCCGGGATGATCGCTCTCGTTTTAGGGCGGTTCATCGATCGTACGCCGCTCATTGACACGGAAATCGAGAAGCTCGAGCGTATCTCCAAAGAATTCGCGAAGGACCCCACCGTGCGAGGCGCGCGCAAGCCGAGCTACTGCTCGGGGTGCCCGCACAATCGATCGACGTTGCTACTTGAGGGCCAGATCGCCGGCGGAGGCATAGGTTGCCACGGCATGGCCGGCCTCATGAGCGAGGTCAGCCGCGGCATCGAATACATATTTCAAATGGGAAGCGAGGGTGCGGCCTGGATCGGCTCGGCTCGTTTCAGCGGGCAAAAGCACATATTCCAGAACCTCGGCGACGGCACGTACTTCCACTCGGGGCGCATGGCGATCCAAGCCGCGATCGACGCCAACGTCAATATTACGTTCAAACTTCTCTACAACGACGCTGTCGCGATGACGGGCGGACAGACCGCGGCCGGTGGATTGCCGGTACCGGCGGTCACCCGTGAGCTTGACGCGCAGGGCGTGAAGAAGATCATTCTCGTGAGCGACGACACCGAGAAATACGCTGACCGCTCGATGCTGGCGCCGTCGGTCGACGTGCGCGAGCGTGACGAGCTTGAAGACGTGCTTAGAGAACTTGAAACGGTCGAGGGCGTCTCCGTCATGATCTACGACCAAATGTGCGCCGCCGAAAAACGTCGCCGCCGCAATCGCGGAATTCTGCCCAAACCGGTCCGCCGGATCATGATCAACGAGCGCGTTTGCGAAGGTTGCGGCGACTGCGTAAAGCACGCCAACTGCGTCTCGCTACTGCCGGTCGAAACCGACTTTGGTCCGAAAACTCGTATCCACCAGTCCTCGTGCAATTCCGACTACACCTGCACGTGGGGCGACTGCCCATCGTTTGTTTCGGTAATGATCGAAGAGGGTTCAGGCCTGAAGCGCCAGCCACTGCCACAGTTGCCGACGGTGAAGATCTCAGAACCCGCGACGAAAGTCGAGGCGGGAGACGGATATCACATCCTCATGCCCGGTGTCGGCGGTACCGGCGTGGTCACGATGAATGCGATGTTGGCAACGGCCGCGTTGCTCGACGGTAGGCATTCGATCACCCTAGATCAGACCGGTGTCGCCCAAAAGGGCGGAGCCGTGGTCGCGCATTTGACTCTTAGTGAGCGGCCGATCGAATCGTCGCAGCGCATCAACGCGGCGTCACTCGATCTGATGTTGGGGTTCGACTTGGTCGGCGCCGCCTATTCTGAAAACTTGAAGTGCTGCGACCGCGAGCGCACGGTCGCAATCATCAATTCAAAAGAGATCCTTACCGGAGACGCCATTCGCAAGGGATTAACGGTGCTTTCGGCGGACGGGGGCTACCTCAACTCGATCCGCGGCAACACCCGGGAAAACGACAGCCTGTTCGTCGATGCCTCGACGCTCGCCGACACTCTCTTTGGCGGGCACGTGTTCACCAACGTGTTTCTAGTCGGCGTCGCCTACCAGAAAGGACTTCTGCCGTTGACTGCCGGCGCGATCGAAGAGGCAATTCGAATGAACGGCATCGCCGTCGAACGCAATCTCGAAGTCTTCGCCTGGGGACGGAGGTTCGTCGACGACCCCAGCGTATTTGAGAACTACTTGCCGCGCGACTACGCAAGCGCCCCGCCGCGAACTCTCGACGAGCTGATCGCCGATCGCGAAGCCGAATTAACCGCATATCACAACGCCGGCTACGCCGCTGAGTATCGCCGGTTTGTTGACCGGGCGCGGGTGGCCGAGCAGCGAGTGAGCCCTGGCGGCGAGGCGCTAACTCGAGCCGTCGCCTGGAACCTTCACAAATTGATGGCCTACAAGGACGAGTACGAGGTGGCCCGGCTGCTCACCGACGCCTCGTTCCAAGAGAAAATTAACGACACGTTCGACAAACCGGCAAAGGTGATTTTCCATCTGCACCCGCCGTTGCTGCGGACGTTTGGTTTCAAGAAGAAGATGTCGTTCGGGCCCTGGTTCCGTCCGGTGCTGCAACTGATGGCCAGCTCGAAGGCACTCCGCGGGACCGCGTTCGACCCGTTCGGTTGGATGCCGTCGCGGCGCGAAGAGCGCGAATTGATCGCCTGGTACCGCGGCGAAGTCGGCGCCCTCGTCGACCGCCTAGATAGCTCGTCAATAGACTTAGCAACAACCGTCGCGGGCGCGCCGGAGGGCATCCGCGGATACGAGCAGGTTAAGCGCGAGTCGATCGCGCGCGTGAAGGCCGCGGTGGCGGACCATCTGCAAGAGGCTGCTCAGCGAGCGGCGGCTTAACAGTCCGCGGTAAAAGTCCCGTACGTCGCGATCCGGGCTGTTAGGCTGTTTCAGTGGCGCAATGCTGCGCGTAGGCCTGACGCAGGGTATCGGCGATCATTGGCGCTTCGTTGCCTTCAATTTCGTAGCGATGCATGACGTAAACAGGCTCTCCGTTACGGAATAGCGCGAACGACGGCGATGAGGGCGGATACATCGACAGTTTCTGCCGCAAGTGCGCCGTAGCTTCAACGTCGGCGCCGGCGAATACGGTAGCGACCTTGTCGGGCCTCATTTCGCTTTGAAGCGATTGGACAACGCCTGGCCGCGCTTTTCCGGCGGCGCAACCACAAACCGAATTGACGATCATAAGTACCATCCCGCTATCGGGACCGAGTACGCGGTCAACGTCTTCGGGCGTCTTGGTCTCTTCGACTCCGTGCCGCGACAATTCTTCGCGCATGGGATAAATCATTAGTTCGGGATAGGGCATTTGTCAGTTCTCCGTTCGACACTTCTGGTTTCGCCTCTTAGTTTATCAGTCAATCCAATCACTCAACCGATTTCGCCAGGCCGAACGCCAAAAAAACATTACCTGGCGCCGAGCCGAATTGGCCGTATCCTGAGTTCGTATACAGCATTCCGTCGACGATTACGGCTGTGCCTACCGAAAACTCCATCGGCATTCTAAAATTGCCGATGTAACATATTACGTCGCCAGCATCGGAGTTCAAATTTACCGATGCTAGGCGTTCTCGAACATCAGCACAACTCACGACAACACAATAACTTAGGAGCCGATCGAGTTTTTGGACAGTACGCCGACTCCTCACGCCGCATCCGCCATGGTAAAAGTATCTCTAAGACAGTCGACTAGTTAGCAAGGCTGTTTGCCTTCAAAGTGGAAACACGAGGGCAATCAACGGGATCGACCCGGCTACGATCAGGATCTCCAGCGGTAAACCCATCCGCCAGTAGTCGCCAAATTTGTACCCTCCCGGCCCCATCACCAGCACGTTGTTCTGGTGCCCAATCGGGGTGAGAAAAGCGCACGAGGCGCCGATGGCAACTGCCATCAAGAAGGGATCCAAATTAACCCCGAGTTGAGTTGCCAGGGTGGCGGCGATGGGTGCCATCACTACTGCTGTAGCTGCGTTGTTCATGACGTCCGATAAAGTCATGGTCACGACCAGCAACAAGGCCATGATGAACAAAGGACCCAGACCACCGGCCACCGTGACGATGCCGCTGGCGATGAGATCAGTACCCCCGGTTGTCTCCAGCGCGCGTCCTAGAGGAATCATCGCCCCTAACAAAACGATCACCGGCCAGTCGATGCTGGCATAAACTTCGCGCACGGACACGACTTGCATAAGCACCAGCAGCACAATCGCTGCGCTGAACGCGACAAAGACCGGCAGTAAGCCAGTCACCGCCGCAATCAGTGCGGTGGCAAAGATCCCCACCGGTATGAGCGGGCTAGGTCGCGCGCGAATACGCAGACCCCGTTCGGCCAATGGCAAACACCCTAGATCAACGATAGTTTCAGTCAAGCTCTCGCGTTCACCCTGGAGTAACAATACATCGCCTTGTTGAAGCCGCACTTTGTCCAAACGCTTCTTGAAGGGTTCGCCTTGCCGGGCAATGGCAATCAGATTCATATTGAAACGTTGACCGAGTCGAAGACCGGCAAAGGTTCGTTTTACTAAAGGAGATGCCGGGCTGATGACCGCCTCAACAACACCTGCCTCTTCGGAAGTGAGATCTTCGGTTTTGAAAGCTTCTTTACCGACCAACTCCAGCTTGGCGGTCTCCACGACCTTGGCCAACGCACTTGGGTCTGACTCGACGATCACTATGTTCCCAACGCGCAGACGCGCATAGCGTGCCCCAGCGATGATGTGGTTGTCGCCGCGTAACACGCCAACCCCCAACACCTCATCGTCGGCGAGTGTTTCTAGTACTTAGTTGCGTAAGTTAGAATATTTACTGGCGAGGGGACGAGGGGCGACGACGGTCTTGGTCCATTCGAACGGAGTAGCCTTGGAGTTGTAGACGCGGACGAAGCTGTCGATGGCCTCGCGCACCTGCCGGGGGGAAGTGAAACTCGCCCCCCGCAAGGCGCGGCGGCTCAGAATCGAAAACCACACCTCAACCTGATTCATCCACGAACTGTAGGTCGGCGTGTAGTGAAAATGGATGTTCGCATGACGTTGCAGCCAGCGGTCATTTTTGGGCTTGTGAGTGTTCAAGTTATCCAAGATGATGTGGATCTCGCGGCCTTCGTGGATGGCCGCGATGTGGTTCATGAAGTCGAGAAACTCGCGACGCCGTCGGCGCCAATAGTGTCCGGCGATGATGAATCCGGTAGCCACTTCCAGCGCGGCGAAAAGCGGCGTCGTGCCGTGCCGCCTGTAGCCGTGCGAGAAGCCCGTCAAGGCCTTGCCGTTGGGCAAGCGTAGCCAGCCCTGCGCTCGCTCCAAGGCCTGGATGCTCGGCTTCTCGTCGACCGCGAGCACCACGGCGTTTTCCGGCGGGCTGAGGTAGAGTCCGACAATGTCGGCGGCCTTGCGAGCGAACTCCGGGTCGGTTGACAAACACCAACTGCGCCGCCGCCGCAAGGACACGCCGAGCTGCCGCAGTACGCGCCAGACTTGATGCTTGCTGACGTCGCCGAGAGCTTCCGCGAGCAGTTCGCCTGTCCAAGTGGCGTGCCCTTCGGGCGGAGCTTCGTCGAGTTGGCAGAGGATGCGTTTGCGCGTCGCTTGGTCGTACCGCGCGGGCCTGCCGGAACGC
The DNA here is from genome assembly GCA_965205595.1 of Bryobacterales bacterium. Lineage (GTDB taxonomy): Bacteria > Acidobacteriota > Terriglobia > Bryobacterales > UBA6623 > CATQHP01. The sequence goes on from CBDBHI010000004.1 coordinate 160,581, forward strand.
GCTTGATCGCATAATCCCGCCAGACGTTGCTGGGCGAAGCGGGTGCGCCATTTCGACACGCGCGCCGCCGGGGATCCCAGTTGCCGGGCGATCTCGGCGGTCGAGGTAGCGGCGGCCGCCAGCAGCACAATGCGAGCGCGCTCCACCATGCGCCGTTCGGACTTGTGGCCGCGCACCCAGAGTCGCAGCGTCTCTTCTTCCTCGGCGTTCAGTCGAATCACCGTTGCCGGTCTTGCCATACCGACATTTTACAGTTAAAGGCCTTACTTTCGCAAGTTAGTACTAGGCGGTAGGGTAGCGCTGCTTTGGTCCCGAAAAGATAGGTGATCGCGGTCTCGCCGTAGTAGGCCCAGCCGACTACGGTTGAGAAAGCGAAAAGGATAATGGCGACGCTAATCAGCGAGTCTCCCCACTCGCCGGGTAGGCCTGCTTGGAAGGCCCGTGCTGAAAGCGAGGCGCCGGTTTCGCCGGAACTCCATACGCCCGTCGAGAGCACGACGAAGCCGGTGAGCATGCAGACAACCAGCGTGTCGACAAAGACGCCAAAGATGCCGTACATCGCCTGCCGGACGGGATGATCGGTGACCGCGGACGCGTGCACGATCGGAGCGCTGCCGAGCCCCGCCTCGTTCGAGAACAGGCCGCGGGCGATGCCGATCTGTACCGCGTTGCGCACCGTCGCTCCGGCGAAACCACCGATTGCGGCCTGGCCGTTGAAGGCGGAGGAGAGCACGAGTTGGATCACCGCCGGCAGTTCGCCGAGGTGGGTGGCGAGCACGTAGAGGGCGGCGGCCAGGTACAGCGCGCACATCCCTGGCACCAGCACCTGGGCGACTTCAGCGATGCGCTTGATACCGCCGAGCACGACTAGGGCGGTTGCGGCCGCCAAGGCAATGCCGGAGATGAATGGCGGTACTCCGAAACTTGACTGGGCGACGTCCGCGACGGAGTTGGCCTGCACCATATTGCCGATGCCGAATCCGGCTAAGGCAGTCAGACCGGCGAATATGGCTCCGAGCCATGGCAGGCGCATGCCACGCGCTAAGACGTACATCGGGCCTCCGCGCATCGTGCCGGAAGCGTCTCGCTCGCGATAGTTTAGAGAGATTGCGATCTCGGAAAACTTGGTGGCCATTCCGAATACGCCCGATATGAACAGCCAAAACAGCGCTCCGGGGCCCCCCGCGGCGATGGCTGTCGAGACGCCCGCGATGTTACCGACGCCGACCGTAGCGGCGAGCGAGGTCGACAGCGCTTGAAACGGAGTTACGGTCCCCTCGCCCTGTGCCTTTGTGCCTAACCCGCCCAGAACTTGGCGAATAGCGAAGGGGAAGCGGCGGAATTGAATGCCTCGAGTCGTGAAAGTGAGCAAGATGCCGGTGCCGACCAGCGCCACGATCATTGGCGGGCCCCAGACGATGGAGTTCACGAAATCGTTAATAGCTGTGAGCGTGTCCATGCAAATGTTGCGATAGCGGACACGCTAGCATAACCCAAGGAGCCGGACGTTATGAACATTCATCTTGCATTCGACAAACAGGGCACCGACATCTCGCTTCCCGACGTTTTGAACACTACGGTTTTGGAAGCGCGCTACGCGGCGGAAGTGCCAGACGCCGAGGCTGCTGTCGCCGCCGCGATCGCGGCGCCTATAGGCTGTCCGCCGCTTGCCGAGATGGCGCAAGGCAAGAGGAGCGCGGCGATCTCAATCTGCGACATCACGCGGCCGGCGCCGAACAAGCTCGTGCTTCCGCATGTGATGCGGGCGTTAGAGGCCGGCGGAATTGCAAGCGAGAACATCACGATCTTGATCGCGACGGGTCTGCATAGAGAAGCTACCGCGGGTGAACTCGACGAGATTGTAGGTCCCGAGCTTCTGGGGCGGCACAAGGTTGATTCGCACCGGGCGAAGGAGATCGACGAGCAGACGTTTTTGGGCGAGACCACGGGCGGTACGCAGGCGTTTATCGATAGCCGATTTATCGAAGCGGATTTACACATAACGCTCGGATTCATCGAGCCACATCTGATGGCGGGATTTTCAGGCGGGCGGAAATTGATTTCGATTGGGCTTGCTGGTGAGAGAACGATCAAGCGGCTACACAGCCCGCTATACATGCGCGACGCGAAGGCCGGGGAAGGTTCGTTTCCGGATAACCCACTGCATCGGGAATTGATTGAGATCGCTGAGATGGCGCGCCACGACTTCATGATCGATGTGGCTTTGACGCAGACTCGCGGAATCGCCGCCGTGTTCGCCGGCGAGCCGGTCGCGGCTCACGCCCAAGGCGTGGAGTTTGTGCGTGAGTCGACGCTTGCGGAAATTACCGAGCCCGCCGACGCGGTGATTACGACCTCGGGTGGTTATCCGCTGGATTTAACGTTTTATCAGGCAGTGAAGGGAATTACGGCTGCGTCGCACATCGTCAAAGACGGCGGCGAGATTCTGGTGATCGCGGCTTGCCGCGAGGGGATGGGAAGCCCGGAATTTAGCGAACTGATGCGGAACGCAGGGGCCTCTTCGCTATTGCTCGATGAGTTGGCCGATCGGCCCGTGGAGGTCGACCAGTGGCAGGCCGAAAAGCTGGCGATCGTCGCCCGTAAGGCACGGCTGTCGTTCGGCGTGCCGGGAGTCGCGGCGGAAGATCGGGCGCTGCTTTGGGGGCCGGCATTCGCGGATCCGCAAGAGGCCGTGAACGATTTATTGGGGAGGCTGCCAGCCAGCGGGCGCGTGATCGTAATCCCCGAAGGGCCTTACGTTTTCTCGCAAATGGAAGCGACGCCGGCGGCAGTCGCTTAGTGAGTTTTGGTGGACGGCATGGGACTTGAACCCACGGCCTCCGCGTTGCGAACGCGGCGCTCTCCCAACTGAGCTAGCCGCCCCTGATGGACTTTTTTGATTGTATCAACCCGCCTACTCGGGCATCACCATTCAACGACTGAGTTGTTCGATGCCCCGGTCGTGGAGTTCCAGGACGCGGGCGCGGTCCGCGGGCGTCTTGTAGCGGCCCTTTTGGGCGTATAGTTGCTTCGCCGCCTCGAATTGCCTGATCAGAAATTCGGCGTCGGCAGCCGACCAGATTGGTTCCGAGGCAACGAACACGGGTACGGCCGCGGTGTGTGCTATCGCGTCTTGTTTGACCGCGTCAATCGCAATTCCGACGCCTCTGGCGGCTAGCCAAGTGCTGTCATCGAGACTGGTCGAGTGATCGAGAACGATACTGTACGTGTCACCGTCGCGGGCTGCGTTTGACGTCGTGGCAATCACTTCGCCGCCTTGGATGATTTCAAGCCGGCGGAGAGGCCGGGTTGCACTCAGTTCGGCGTGGATCGAAACATTTTCCGTCGACGAAAGTTTGACGGCGCCGGCGGGGTCCTCGCCATTGATCGTTAGACGAATGAGCGGGCCGCTGCTGACAAATACCTCACCATTACGGACGGCGCGATTCCAGGCCTCAGGCCCTGTCTCGTCGCCGTTGCGCGTGTACATGCGCATTCCGCCAAGGAATGGTTGCCACGGATCGCGGTAAGGGTTGTTCGGCAGGTCGGTGCCCGCGGTCGGAGGGAGCATGAAACCGCAGTTGAGCAGGCGATACCAGGTATCGAGATTGTAGAGGTGCGAGTTGCCGATCTCCCAGAAATCGACGGCTCCCAACACGGCGTCAAGCGCCGCGGTCACACCATCGCCATACGCACCGCCGTGCGCGACGCCGGGCATTCCGCCAAGCTCACGAGACCGCAGCAGCACATCATGAAGCGGGGGGAAGTTGTAGGGCGCATCGGGGCGACCGGCCATGATTGGCTGAATGATTTCGTTGAGCCCGAAGAGTAGCGTGTGGCCTTGGAGGCCATCGCGATATTCCTCGCCGGGGATGATTGTCCGCACGCCGTCGGTTCCGACTCCGGCATTCCCGTAGGCGAACTGGCGGGCCCAGATGCCAGGCACCATTCCGCCTTTCAGCACCATGAACTGAGCATGGCTGAGTCCGTCGGCGTCAAGCATGTCGAACCAGTCGCGGTCGGCGGTGGGCTCGTTGCGGTCGTAGTGAAGATGAGCGTCAGCCGCGCGCCAGCCCCGCTCGTGGAATCGATTCCAGCGCTGAAGACGGACCTCGATGGGAGTACGATCACCTTCGACATCGACGTCAACGCTCACTGGAACGTAGTCAAAGCCCTTGACGACGTGGATGCGCGCCGATTTCGCGTCGGGAGTGAGCGGTATCTCTAGCGGGCCGCTGCCCCGAGCGTAGACGACAACCTGGCTTTGACGCTTGGAAATGTGTACGGAGACGAATCGGAGTCCGTGCGACCCCAGCCACCCTGGATCGTGCGACCACCCGTCAACCTCGAGACTGACTCGCGCGGCCGTCGGCTCGCCGCTTTCGGCGTCGATGATTGACAGCAGCAGGCGCGGGCTCCAGGTCGAGTCTTTGCGAATCTGCGCGGGGGTCGTATCCAGCGCCAACCATAAAGCGGCGCAAGTTGCGGCGACAGCTAGTGGGCGTAGCCAACGCTCGGCGGTGCGCCCGGCAAACATCTCAAGCGCCGTAAACGGCCTGGTACTGCGACTTTAGATATTTGTAATCCCGTTCGATTGCGGCCATTTCCTTCTCAATCCGTTGAGACTCTGTCGGGGCCTCGATCTTGTACTCGACGTGTAACGAAATCGGCCCGCTGAAGCCGCTGGCTTCGAGCATTTTGAAGAATTTCGGGTAGTTGACCATTCCTTGGCCTAGCGGACACATGGTGGCGTCCCACTTGCCATTGACCTTCTCCCAGAAGAAGTCTTTGCAGGCAACCATTTTGAGTTTGGATTGCAAGCGGTGGAAGCCAATTTCCCAGCCCGCATCACCTCCCTCGATGGTGGCGTGACACGGGTCATAGTAGAAACCGACGGCTGCGGGGTCAGTGTCGCGCAGGACCCACCAGTGGTCCCACAGCGAGCTGCCGACGTAGGCGCCCGAGTGATTGTGAAAACCTCCAGAAATGCCGGCGTGTTGGGCGATCGCGGCTAGGCTTTCAACGTCGGACTTGACCTGTGCGAGATAGCTGTCGAGCTTGGAGACGTCTTTAAATTTGTAGTAGCCGATCTTGAAGTAGGGGATGCCGAGGTTTGCCGCGGTATAAAGTGTCGGGCGGGCCGCCGGGTCGTTGCGGGACAGCAGCCCGGTGGTGATCATCGGAATCGAGACGCCCTCGGCGGCTAGCGCTTCGTGAACACGCGGCAGGTCCCGCTCGGCGTTCTCGGGCAGGACATGGCCTTTGGGGCGGGTTGTTAGGTCGACGCCGGGAAAGCCCATTTGCTTCAGCGTCGAAGCCATCTCTTTGTAACCCAGGTGCGGCAGGTGCTTTGAGAAAAGGCAGAGGGTCGGCTTTGTGGGTTCGTCCTGGCGCGGTGCGGCGGAGGCGGCGACGCTCGCGGCGGCGGCAAGGACTTGACGGCGGCTGTAGTTGGGCATGGCTGCCCTTTATCTTACTGCCGGGCGGCGTGGTTGAGGGCCCATTTGCAGCGGGTATACGCGATACGGAAGCCGTTTCGCTCGGCGTTGCGTTGCGAAGCGCTGCCTGGAGCGGCGCAGATCATTGCGATGTCACAGCCATGTTCGCGACTGTAGTTCAGGCGAGCATCGAGTAGTGCCGACTGCGCCCCGCGCCGACGCGCTTCCGGAATGGTACATGCCCCGGCAAGAAGAACGACCCCTTGATGGACGGCCACGGCCGCGGCGCCGACCGCGGCGCCGTCAATCTCAGCTAGAAACAGGACTCCCCCTTCTCGATTCGCAATGACAGGACCAATATCGAGCAGATAGTCCCCGACTTCAGGGAACTCGCTCCAACCGCGAACAGTGGTCTCCACCCAGACGTCGAGGTCGTTTTGGGCGACCTTGCGAACATCGATCCGCGTCCTACGCCGGCGACCGCTCATGGCGTCGGCAGTGGGCCGCCACATGACGTTGCTGAATTCGATCGGATGATAGCCGCGCTTGACCAGAAGCGGCCAGAGGGACGGGTCGGCCAACGGGCTGACCTCATGGTGGGTGTCGGAGCCCCGATCAGCGAAAAAATTCTCAATCTCTCCGAGATGATCCGCTGTCGTGTCGGCGAAAATGCCGAGCCCGAACGTCTGGGTGCACGGAGAGCCGACGCCGTCGAACATGGCATACGTTCCCGCGAAGTCAATCCAAACAGCACCGGTCTCGGGAGAAACGCGCGCCCGTGATTCCACAAACTTCGCGTTGGCGTCAGCCTCGGTTCGTTCAAGCCGTCTCGCGAGAGCGATGTCGGTGACGGATGGGTCCACTCAAAAGACTTTAACGCGCACGGTACTCGTCGCGCAGGCGGCGAACCTCGTCTAGCAGGTCAGCGGGGGCATACCGATCTCGCAATGTTGGGTAGGCGTCGTCAACCACCTTGACCCACTCCGCCGTCGATGCGGGATCTGCCTCGGTGACGATGAGGCCGTGCTCTTTCATCGTCGCGATCGCCTGTTCGCCTTGAGCGCGGACAGCGGTTTGAATCGCGGCACCAGCACGCTGGGCCGACTCACGCATCGGCTGATGTTGCTCGGCGGGAATGCTATCCCACACTTTCTTGTCGATCAGGGTGGCACCGACGATCGGAACGAAGCGCTGGCTGTGCATGTATTTAGCGGAGCCGAACCATTGGTAGCCCGCCGCAATGAGAGGGGGTACGGCGAAAACCTCGACCAGCCCGGTCTCAAGAGCGGTTTGGAGCTCGGTGAGATCGAGTGGAACGGCGTTGAAACCGAAATCACTGTAGAGACGCAGCATCTCGGCATCGCCCTTGCCGGTGTAGAGTTTCATCTTGCGAAGTTCTTCGATCGTTCTGAATGGCCGCACCGAGAAGAAGTGCGCCCAGCCGGCTTCGCCCCAGTTGAGCACCTTGTAGCCTTTGTTTTCGATGCGTGCCTCAAGCATCGGAGCCATTTTTTCGCGAACATGATCGAACTCTTCGTGCGAGTCAAAAGTCATGGGTACTTGCAGCGCGCTGACGCCGGTGTCGACGTAGGCCATGCCGGCGCCGGACATCAGAGCGGCTTGCAGCTGCCCGGCGCGCATCTTGCGCAGCATGGTCTCTTCATCTCCCGCGACCCCTCCGGGGTAGATGACGAGATCGATAGTGCCGTTTGAGATATCCCGCCAATCCTGCGCCATACGCATCAGCGCATCGTGCCAGACGCTGTTTTTGGGGGCGACGGTCGCTAGCTTGACTTTGAGGCCGTGGCGGCGTTGGGCACCGGCGGGGTTCGAAACGCCGAAGCAAAATAGGACCGCAACTACTAGCATTATGAAACGCACTTTTGTGGTCATGCTCAGCGCTCCTCCCTAGAAAAACAGATCATCGATACGAGCGTTTAACCACTGGGCGCGGCGGTGCGCTAGAGAATTCACGAGGCGGTAGTTTTCATATTGTTCAGGGTCGACAGCTAGCGCTTTTTTCAGCATGTCCTCAAAGAGTTCGCGGTCTTGCGCGGGCACGGCGGCAACCTCGGCATAGGTCAAGTAGAGGCCCGCTCTCTTGCCACCCGATAGCGCTAGCGCGCGCTCGAAGCTCTTCTTCATAGACGCGGGGTCCCCTCCACCTGGTTTCGCCGTGGCGAGTTGCAGTTGGAATTCGTGAAGGGAGCCCTCGCTCCAATCTTCGTCTAGCGCCAGCGCGCGGTCGATCATGGCTTCGACTTGCGGCAGTCGAACCAACATCGTCGGCTCGGTCGGGTCGATACTTATCGCCAGGCCCAGCGCCGCGCTTGCCCAATACAGCATGTCGATATCTTTGGCTCCAACGCGGGCGGCGGCGGCGGTTGGTTCGGCGGCGAGCTGTTCGCTAAATCCCGGATAGCGCCGTTCTAGCGCTCGCAGGCTATATGTTAGTGCTCGCAAATAAAGGCGGCCGGCGCGGGCGCGGCCGGCTTTGCCTCGGTCGAAGTCTTCGTCGAGCGCCACCTCCGCTGGGAAATCGACATATGCAAGCGAATAGAGTAGGAATCCGCGAGAGGCGGTCAGCAGTAGACCACGGTGATTCGGAGTTTCCGCGAGCAGACTTTCAACGAGCTTGAGGCTGAATGGCAGCGCGTCCCCGATGAGCTCCACATCGGAATCGGTTTCATAGACCGAGGGTCCCGGTGAAGCCAGAGCGTCCCCGACCTGGCGAATCGCAAATTTCTTTATGGAGCAGCCCGCCGACAGCAGCAGCACGGCTGCCATCGGGACTAGGAGGAATTTTGGGGCCATTATTCGACTTATTCAGTAAAGCGCAATTTGACGGACCGGACGTAAGCAAACACCCACGGCTCCAAAACAGTCCTCTCTTGACCCACTCGAGAGAGACGTAAAGAAGGTGACGCCTTTCGGGAGTCGAGAGACCACTTCCGACGATCCCCATCGTCGGAAGTAGCGTACCGGTCTACTCCGGGGCCAGTTCAACGATGTCGTCCAACAGTTTTCCTAAGCCGCTAGCGCCCTCTGCGTTGCACAAGAGAGCAACACCGAAGTCCGAGTCAGGGAAGTAGCGCAAAAACGTAGTTGTGCCGAGACCAGCGCCGTTCATGCCCACCATGGCTCGCCCCTCCTTCTTAGAGACGCCCCATCCAAGCCCAAAAACACTCTTGTTCCGTCCTGGACCGTAGAAGCCGTCCACAGTTCCTGGACCGTTTCGGGTTTGAGGATCTTTCCGGATCGTAGGGCTATGACAAAACGCAACAGATCACTAGCTGAGGCTGTGAATCCAGCGGCCGGGTAGCGGTTGCTAACGTCGTGGGCTCGCGCGTTGGTGATGGCATCGCGCGTCCCGGTTAAGTAGTCCCGGCTCACTCGCTGCCCATCATTGAACGTCATCGCTCTTGTCGGATCTACCAGGTAGCCCCGAACTCTTCCAGGAACGATCGCTAACGGGTCATCGATCATAAATCCGCTAATTCTGTACTTGTCGAAGAAGTCCCCGGCGACTTGTCGAAAAGACCGGGCCGTCACCGCCTCAGCGACTGCTCCCACCACGGCGAATGACAACGACGAGTACTCCGTCTTGGTTCCGGGCTCGAACACCAGCGGGTGCGACATGAACGTCTTGACTGAATCGCGAGAAGTCGCGAAGTGCTGGACGTTGAGCGCGACGTCAACAGGGTTCTCGTAGCCTCTGACGCCGGATTGATGAGACAACAAGTGCCGGATCGTCACGCCCTGATAAGATTCCGGCAGCTCAGGCAGGTAACTTCGGACGGAGGCTCCCAGTTCGATCTTGCCCTGCTCGACGAGGTCCATGGCGATTGTGGCGGTGATTGGTTTCGAGATCGAAGCGAGACGGTGGACGCTACTCGTCCGAAGACCCACTCCCTGTTCGACGTCGGCCATTCCGAATGCGAGAGATGCCACAATCTCGCCTTCGGCAGCGACGGCCACGGACAAGCCTGGGCATTTCGTTGTGGCAAATTGACTGCCGACGATTTCCTGGACACGCTCGGCAGTCGCCGCAGGTTTGTCTTGAGCGCTCGCTGCAAGAGTCGACGCGAGAGTCGACAGAAGTACAAGCGTTGGGCCCAACATTGAAGGATTGAACTGCATCGGCGCTTGTGGTCAGTCTACCGCCCTACCCACGCTGAGACCTCGCGCACCTGTGGACCCGCTTTGAAGAACTAAGCGGGCACTTCCGACATGTCTGAGTGTTGTATCGCGGGCGGCCCACAAAGAGGTCACGCAGTACGAGGGAGCTAACCGCTTGCGATACAACGACATGAAGGAAGCCCCCAATTTGGCAGGGCAATTGCTCTTAAAAGGGGATTTGTATAACTTTCTCGTTATTCGCCTATACCTCGCGATCTGGAATTGGCATCCAGGCAGCGCTTGTTTCTAGTTGCCTCGATCGTCGGCACGGCAATTGACCTGCCAAATCCTAACACGCGAAGCGTCTGCCGTCAGGCTTCGTTCATGTCCGGTTCGCGGAAGGAACCGATCAGAGGCGCCCTGTAGGCCTTTAGCGGCGGGCGGCGATCAACCAGTACCGACTGGTGGTGAGCGGGACCTCCGTGAAGGAATCATCGCGAACGAGTACGTAGAAGCCAGCTTTTCTCAGGTCGGATTCGGCGTGCGAAGGGGCCAGCGCGTGGGTTGTTTGTTGCTCTTCCCGCGTACCTCCTTTGGAGGAAGGCATGATGTCGATCACGACGAGGCGCCCACCAGGCTTCAACGCTTTACTAAGTCGGGTCAACATCTTGCTCGGATTCTTGAGTTCGTGATAGGTGTTCAGGATGAGTGCGGCGTCCAGCGAGGCTGGCGGAAGTGGCGGGTCATCGGGAGCGCCTAGGACCGTCTGGACGTTTTGCAACCCCTCTTTTGCCACGCGCTCGGCTGTCTTGGCCAATGCCTTCGGATCGATGTCCTCAGCGTATACACGGCCCTGTCTCTCGACCAGGTAGGCGATCAGCACGGTAAGCTCGCCCGGTCCGCAGCCGATGTCCGCCACGTGGGAGCCCCGCTGGATGTCGAGATGCCTCACGATCTCAGGCAGCCTGAGAAAAGACATGCGCTTGCCCGGCGTAAAGAGTTTGTCGTGCAGCGCTTGCACTTCCTCAGGCGCAATCTGGCCCGAGGAATAGCTGGCGAAGAAGATGCAGAAAAGAACTGTCCAGACGTTCCCACTTCTCGACATGGCTACATTCGACTCAGCATCCGTCCGTGATCTAGGGCCAAGATGCCGCCAAGTCATTGACTTCCGACATGTCTGAGTGTTGTATCGCGAGCGGCGCACATAGAGGTCTCGCAGTACGAGAGAGCTAACCGCTTGCGATACAACGACATGAAGGAAGCCCCCGCCGGTGTTTGCAGTCTATGCGTTTTGAATGTTGCGAGCGAGAGGCGCTGAAGAGAGTCGAAACGGCGTCCGAGGGCGGTTCAGCGACACGGCTAAGCGAGTTGGAGTTGTGATCGCGGGGCGCGGCCAAAGGTTTCGCTGTGGGGAAGGCGGTCGAAACGAGGCGCATAGGGGGGCGAAGCTAGCCGAGGCGCACGAGCGCGGCTCACGCCGAAGCGACCAAGAATCCCGGGCTGTGATGAGGAGTAGCATCATGCGGCGGCGAGAACGGGTGGAGCACGAGCGCACAGTTCCGCTGCGCTGAAGCGTTCGACGACGCGCAAGCGGCCGCCGCAGCGAGGACAGCCCCAGAAGGTATGAGTGGGTTCGTGAGCGCCGTAGGAGATCATGCGCGACGGATTGACGCGAGCGATCAGGCGGCGACACAGCGGCAACAGAGCAGCGCGCTTGCGGTGAGCCAGGAAGCCGTAGTAGCGAATGCGCACAAAGCGGCTCGGCAACACGTGCAGCAGGAAGCGACGCAGGAACTCATCGAGCGCGAGCGTCATCAGCCGTTGTTGATTGCCGTTGGCGGAATCGCGCCAACGGAAGGTGACTTGGCCCTGCTCGAACGAGACCAGGCGCTGATTCGAGATCGCCACACGGTGGGTGTAGCGGCTCAGATACTCGAGAGCTTGCCCGGGACCTCCGAAGGGCGGTCGCACTTCGACCACCCACTTGGTGCGGTACAGCGTGCGCACGAAAGACTTGAAGGCGCGTGGTTGAGATAGCGGCGCAAAGCGCCCGTGGAAACGCAGCTCGCCTTTGGCGAAGGCCTTGCGCAACCCTTCGACGAACTTGCCGCGAAAGACTTCAGCCAAGATGTCCTTGGGAAGGAAGAAAGTCTTGGAGGGGGCATCGATCCAACGGTCCTGATCGAGCGCGAGACCGCCGGCGGGGACCACCGAGTGGACATGGGCGTGTTCTTGGACTCTCTGGTTCCAGGTATGCAGAATCGAGAAGAAGCCGATCTCGGCGCCAAGGTGCTTGGGATCGCGAGCAACTTGGCGCAGCGTCTGGGCGCTCGTGCGCAGCAACAGCGAGTAGATCACCTTTTTGTTCTGCAAGGCGAACTGGGAGAGCAGGTGCGGCAAGGTGAACACGACGTGCAGGTAGCGCACCGGCAGCAGTTCGCTGCGGCGAGCCTCAAGCCACCGCTTGCGCGTGTTGGCTTGACACTTCGGACAATGCCGATCGCGGCACGAGTTGTAGGAGATGGGCGGTTCATGGCCGCAGTCGTCGCACTTATCGCGATGACCGCCCAGCGCGGCGGTGCGGCAGCGTGCGATTGCTGACAACACTTTGACGTGCTGTCCGCGAAGCCAGCCGCGAGTTCTGACGAAGAAGCTTTGTCCCGCGGCGCGAACCAGATCGGCCACCTCCAGCGGCGGCCGTTGCATCTACGTTGTCCCGGGATCTTGTTGTGCCGCTGAAGCTAACTGCAAGGCGTCCAGCGGACTCGCGACGGCGCTGAAGTGACGCGCCGACAAGTGCAGATAGACCGCCGTCTGCTCCAGGTCGCGATGCCCGAGCAGCATCTGGATGGTACGCAAGTCCGCCCCGGCTTCGAGCAAGTGCGTGGCGAAACAATGACGCAAAGTGTGGGGATGAACGGGTTTATCGATGCCGGCCCGCCGGGCGGCTGCGTGGCAAGCGTTCCAGACCGCTTTGGTGCTGATCGGATCGTCGCTGTTGTGCCACTTCCCTCCCGGAAACAGCCACTGTTTCGGCTTGCGCCGCAGCCCCCGAACGTGCTCGCGTAATGCGACGAGCAACTCTGGACTGAGCATCACATCGCGGTCTTTGCGGCCCTTGCCGCCGCGAACATGAACCACCATGCGTTCAGAGTCGATGTCGTTGAGTTGGAGCTGAGTCAGCTCCGCCCGACGCACGCCGGTGGCGTAGAGCGTCATCACGATCATGCGGTGGAACATGCTGTCGGCTGCATCGATCAGATGGGCGACCTCTTCGACAGAAAGGATGCTCGGCAAGCTTCGGGGTCTCTTGGGATAGGGCGTGTACGTCAAATTCCACGCTTGTCCGAGCGTCTTGACGTAGAAGAACCGCAGCCCCGCCAGATGTTGAGCCACGGTGTTGGCGGCGAGCTTGCGATCACGAAACAGATGAGCTTGATGCTTGCGGATCTCTTCCAGACCCAACTGATCGGGCGGCCGCTTGAAGTAGCGCGCGAACTCTTCGACTGCGCGGATGTAGCAGCGAATCGTGTTCGCGGAGTAATTGCGACGCTCGAGCTCGTCGAGCATCTGCCGGCGTAAACGTGTCATGGGACACCTCCTTTGGTGTCCACGACCTTACGCCCGCCTTCCCGTCTTCACCTCGCTTGCCACCACGCGAAGCGTCTGCCGTCAGGCTTCGTTCATGTCCGGCTCGCGGACGTGAGGCACCGCCAGAGTTGGGGTAAAGCATTTATTTTCGCTGCTTGGCATCGACAACTCACCGAGAGTGGGCTCGCCGCTACAATAGGCGCTCGATGACACACGGAATTTCCAGACGCGATTGGATCCGGCACTGCGCCACTTCGGGGACCGGGGCAGCATTGGCCGCGGCGCTTCCGGCGTCCGCTGGGGAGGCTGCCGCTGGACCGGGTTATAAGAACTTCTTCGGCGACTTGCACAACCACAACCAGGTTGGATATGCGCACGGCACGCTCGAGCGGTCGTTCGAGGTGGCTCGGAATCATCTGGATTTCTATGCTTTCACGCCGCATTCCTATTGGCCCGACGTTGGCGAATATGACGGCAAGATCGAACATAAGTGGAAAAACGGATTCGCCGTCGCGAAGCATCGCTGGCCCGACGTCGTACGCCACGCTCGCGAATACGATGATCCAGGCTCGTTCGTGACGATTTTGGGGTATGAGCGCCACGGGGCGTCGGAGGGCGACTATCACATCTTGTTTCCGGACTTGAAGGGCGACTACGAGTTGATTGAGGATTTGAAGGAGCTTCAGGCGTTCGCCAAGAGGCGCGGCTGCATCCTCGTGCCGCATCATCCGTCAAATCGGCTTGGTCACCGGGGCACGGCGGCGGCTAGTCTCGATCCGGAGGTTTCGCCATTCCTTGAAATTCACTCGGAATGGGGATGCGCGGAACACGACCGAGCGCCGCACCCCTACAAGCGCCATACAGAAGGCGGGCGTTGGACCAAGCACACGCTGCAGCACTACCTCAACGCGGGGCACCGCTTGGGTGTGATTGCTTCAACTGACGACCATCTTGGCTATCCGGGAGGGTATCGCGAGGGCCTGGCAGTGATTAAGGCCGCGGAGCTCACGCGCGAGGCGCTGTTTGACGCTTTTAAGAACCGCCGGACGTACGCGGTGACCGGCGATCGCATCGAGCTAGATTTTTTTGTGAATGGCGAAATGATGGGACAAGAGTTGTCCTACGCTCGCAAGCGGGTCATCAGCGCGCACGTGCGTGGCTGGGACCTGGTTGACCGCGTGGAAGTCGTTAAGAATGGCCGTGTGATTCACCGCGATTTTCCCGTTGATCGCGTGCCGACAGAGCGCAGTTGGTCGGAGCCGGTGGTGCTGCGTTTCGAATACGGCTGGGGGCCTTGGCCGGCGCTTGGCTGGGGTGGCACGGCGGACTGGGATTTCACGATCGATGTCAAAGGCGGGCGGATCGAAGGCTTCCACCCTTGCTTTACATCAGGACCGCTGGATGAATTTCGGCGCGACAAGATCGTGACGCACGACGAGAGGTCGATTCGGGTGCAATCGTATACGGCGCTGAAGCAGATGGTTGATGACTATTCGCAGAAGGCAATCGTGATGCGAATACAAGGGGACGCATCGACGCGGGTCACCGTGAGTTGCACGAAGCCCACCAAGTGCTCGTTGACCCAGACTTTTGCCGAGTTGAACGAGTCGAATGAGATGCTGTTTACGCGGCCGTTTCCTTGGGAGTCGGCGATGTTTCACCGGGTTGTGTTCAACGAGAACTGGGAGACATCGTTCACGGTCGAGGACGAGGGGGATGGCTCGGCGACGGACTGGTATTACGTGCGGGTATTCGAGGCGAATGGGGAGTTGGCTTGGTCAAGCCCGGTTTGGGTTGAGGGGGCGTGAGATGGTGCGGAAACGTTACTCGTTGGTGATTGAACGCACGAGTACAGGATATTCTGCCTATTCGCCGGACGTTGCCGGATGCATCGCGGTCGGGGACACAGTCGACGAAACTCGCCAGAGCTTCAGCGAAGCGTTAGAGGCTCATTTCGAAGCGATGCGTTCGATCGGTGAGCCGATTCCCGAGCCGAGTGCGTCGGTTGACTACGTCGAAGTGGCAGCGTAGCTCGTCGGGTGCGTGCGCTCACGACCGGCACTCATGAACACTGCGGTAGTAGGCTGAAAGCATGAAGCGCATGAGGTTGATGGTCGACGAGAAGTTGCCGGCTCAATGCGTGAGCGAGTTTGAAGCCGAGACGAACTCGGAAGCAGTCACCGCTGCGATTACTGAAGTTTTTCGCGTGCGAGAAATACGCAAGATTCGCGATTACTTCGAGAATGTCGGTTGCGAAGGCAAACTTTCGAATATACGGAAAGATGATCCGCCCAGGCGTCGAGCGGCCAAGTCGAAAAAGAGCAATTAGGGGCCGCGTTCACAACCCCAGCATTCGGCGGACAAATTTGGCCGGCGGGGAGCCGTAGGAAAGCACGTTGTCGTGGTAGGCCTGCCAGTCATTGATTTCGCCGTGCTTGGCGACCCAGGCGTCGCGGATATCGTTGTGCTCGGCGGCTCCTACGAAGTATGTCGATAGTTGGGCCGAGGTGAGTCGCGCGCGTGTCCATTTGCCGGCGGCTTCGCCGTCCTCTTGAAAACCTTCGTCCATCATCATTGCCATGGCTTCGTCTTCGGTCATCGAGCCGGCATGAATTTTTTGGTCGATGATGGCGTTGATGATGCCGCGCACGGCCATCTTGAGCGACTGCATTTTGACTTCGGGTCCGCCGTAGCCGTGTTCGCTCATGAATTGCTCGGCATAGACCGCCCAGCCTTCTACGAACGATCCGGAGTAGAAAATCCCCCGAATGAGCGTCGGCGCCTGGAATTTATTCGAGTGTGCGAGCTGCAAATAGTGCCCAGGCATGGCCTCATGCACCGTAAGGTTCTTGAGCATGTAGGTGTTGTACTCGCGGTAGAGCGAGCGCGTGCGCTCCGCGCTCCAAGCTTCGGGAGCGGGGGCGATGGCGTAGAAGGTCTCGCCGCCTTCTTCGAGTGGTCCCGGCGAGTCGCAGTACGCAGTCGAAACGCCGCGTTGAAATTCGGGCATCAGGATGATCGAAACGGGCTCGTCTGGGACGCTCACCAATTTGCTCGCTCGAGTAAAGGCCGTGGTTTCGGCGAGGTCGCGCTTGGCGTCGTCAAAGATAGTTTCGCTGGTCGGACGCGTTTCGGCCAGCTCGTCAAGAACAGCCTTGATCACCGCCTTGCGGTCGGAAACATCGCCGTCCGGGTGCGATCTCTTGTAGAGCGCCAGCGCGGTTTCGTACATCGCATCCGTGCTTTCTACAAGGGCTTTCTCGGCGCGTGCGAGGATCTCTTCCATCGAGAGATCGGAGTGCAACACGAACGCCAGTTTTTTGCGGAACTTCTCTTCACCGATCCGAAATTCAGCGTTCGAGCGAGGGAGTAAATCTTGCTCAAGCCACTCGCCGTACTCCTCGAGGGCGTCGATCGCGGCGCCGCGAGGGGCTTCCATTTCATCCTTGAGCTCGGGCGCTTGCTCGAGAAATTCGTCGAGTTGGCCGGCGATTAACGCGATGGCTCCGGGGTTCTGGAGAATTGCGGTTTCGGTGTGAATTTTCGGCGGATTTCTCAGATTGGCCTTGGCGGCATCGACCACCGCGGGGATTTGCTTGAGGCGCTCATTGATGTCGCGTAGGCGCTCTTCGATAGGGGCGAAGTCGCGGGCGATCAAACTGTAGATGGCGCCGCCGACGTTGTACTGCATCGGGTTCCATTCCCACTCGCGCAGTTCTTCGGAGCCCCAGATGTTGTAGCGAATCTGGTTTTCGAGAATCTCGTAGTCGATGGCGTTAGTAGGGGTAAGTCTGGCGGGATCGATCGCTTCGACTTCGACGAGGAATTGCTTGTCGAGGGCGACTGATTTCGCTACCCCTTCGGCTGAGTAGTCGTTGAGCCGGTCGTCGAAGCGGTGGTCGCCGAGGTGCGTTGCGTACTCGGGATTCATTTCGAGCAGCGACTCAAGGTAGCGTTCGGCGACTGCGACGAACTCGTCGTCTTGGGGCGGCGGGGCGGTGGTGCAGCCGACCGCCATTACGAGCGAAAGACAGAATGCGAAGCGCAACATCATGCGGTCATTGTAGTTTCATTGGGTTAGCGTTGCGGCTCTCACATTTGGATCCGGAATTTTGCTAAAGATACGTTTGCTCCAACCAGGAGGTGACGTTGTCAAAGGCTTCGTCGACGCTGTCAACGAAGTTGAAGAGCTCTCGGTCATCGGAATCGATCGTCCCTAGATCTTCCAGCGCGTCGAAGTTCACGACGCTTTTCCAAAATTCAGAGCCATAAACCACAGTGTGGATTGGCTTGCGAATCTTGGCTGCCTGCCGCAGCGTCAGAACTTCCATCAGCTCCTCGAGCGTGCCGAATCCCCCTGGAAAAACAATGAATGCCTTTGCCAAATAAGCGAACCATAACTTCCGCATGAAGAAATAGTGAAACTGGAAGGCCAGCTCCGGCGGCACATAGTCGTTCTGCGATTCCATCGGTAGGCTGATGCCGAGCCCAATCGAGGGACCGCCGGCCTCCTCGGCACCGCGATTTGCGGCCTCCATGATTCCTGGACCGGCGCCGGTGCAAATCACGAAATTACGACCGTCGCCCTTAACCTCAGCGGCCCATTTCGTCAGCCTACCCGACAGTTCACGGGCGGCTTCGTAGTAGCGGCTGCCTTCAAGCGCTTGCTCGGCACGTTTGATTTCCAGGTCGGTGGTAGCCTCGGCGCGCATACGCTCGGCGGTCTCGCGGTCTTTCAGTCGAGCCGAGCCGAAGAACACAATCGTGTCGCGAATGCCCTGACGCTGGAAGCGCGCTTCGGGTTCAAGATATTCCGATAGAATTCGCAGTTCGCGCGCGTCGCGGCTGCCGAGAAAATCTTCGTTGCGATATGCCTTGGGCGGGGGCTTTGCCACTTGATAGGTCTCCGCAAATAGTCAGAATGCGCGGGGCGAGAGGGCGAATGAACCTACAGGTCCAGTGTCTCCACGTGCTCAGAGAGGCGCTCTGGGTCGAGTTGGATCTCTAAATCATCCGTTAGATGCTCATGCTCATCGAACGCAGAGAAGAGCGTCATCTTGATGAGGGCATACTTTTCGACGTCGTTGAGTTCTCGCTCGGTTTCTTGTTGCCAGGCGATGAAGGTTTGGTCGGCCGCGAAAACAGTCATGGAAAACCGCGCCGCGCGGTCTGACGTGCAATCGAAAACGTACTCACAGCCGGACTGGCGCCCGCGCACGGCCTCGCGAAATCCCTCGTAAAAATACTGGTAGACATAGCCGCTGTCGGCTGAATATATCTTCTCGCGGCGCACTTTCGGGCGGCCACGTAACGGCTCTGGGGCCGGCGCATCCCTGGCCCCAAAAAGGCCGCGCAGTTTGGAAAACATGTCAGGAACCGCGAAAGCGCTCTTCGCGGAAGGGGTCCCCGTACATATGGTAGCCAAGCTCTTCCCAGTAGCCGGCGCGGTCGTCCGCGACGAACTCGAAGCCGCGAATCCACTTTGAACTCTTCCAGGCGTAGAGGTGCGGAACGATCATACGCAGGGGTCCGCCGTGCTCTGGGGTGAGCGGCTCGGGCTCGTGCGTGTCGGCGAGCAGCACGTCGTCGTGCAACAGATCTTCGAGGGGAGTATTGGTGGTGTAGCCGCCGTCGGCGTGCTGAATCACGAACTTAGCGTCGGGGCTAGGTTGCGCGCGTTCGACCAGCGTACGGAAGCTCACACCTGCCCACACGTTGTCGAACTTGCTCCAGGTCGTGACGCAGTGAAAGTCGGCTTCGACGCGAACGCGCGGGAGTTGTTTGAACTCATCCCACCCGAGTTTGAAAGGCTGCTCGACGAGCCCACTGACAGTCAAGTCCCAGGTGGACTGGTTGAACTCCGGGACCCTCCCCGCGTGTAGCACCGGCCATTTAACCGTGAGTGACTGACCGGGCGGCAGGCGGCCGTCATCGCGCCTTTGTTGTTCGAGTTTCTTGCGATCGGTATTAAACACCACAACTCACTAAGCGGATTTTACGGTGGAAACGTGCCGCACCGTTGGCGTCGGCAACGCCCAGTAGAGCATATTCCCGTCGCTATAATTCCACTTGGCCGGAGAGACGCCATTCGACGACCTCGTATCGGTCGTCATCCCCGCTTTTAATCCGACTGCGCTGGTCGAGGAGACGCTTGCTAGTGCCCTCACTCAGACTCACCGGGATTGCGAGATCATCCTCGTCAATGACGGCAGCGACGACGCGAGTTCGCTGCAAATCATTCGTCGGATCGAAGAGAGCGGCGACCCGCGCGTGCGAGTTGTCCACCAACAAAACGCGGGATTGGCGGCGGCCCGCAACGCAGGATTTCGCAACGCCCGAGGCCGGTGGGTGGTGCCGCTCGACGCAGACGACTTGCTCGAGCCCAACATGATCGAGCGCTGTCTGGCCGAAGCTCAGCAGGACGACTTCGGGTTTGCGTACTTCGACTACACGGTCTTCGGCGACTCAAGGTATGTCGAACGGCCCGGCCCTTATAGCCTCTATCGTCTGCTCAATGAAAATTTCATGGCCTGTTGCTGCTTCGTTCGGCGCGCGGTTTGGCAGCAGATAGGTGGCTACGACGAATGGCATCGCTGGGGCTACGAGGACTGGAGTTTTTTTCTCAGCCTTGGCAAGAACGGGTACTTCGGGCACTACATTCCAGAACCGCTCTTTCGCTATCGCACGCACGGACGCGGACTGCACTACCTCGGTCTCGAGCGCCACGAGATTAATTGGGCCCACATGCAGGGCGTCCACCCGGAGCTTCTTTCGCCCGAGGGACGTCTACGCGTTAAGCGAGCCTGGGCGCCTTCGGTCTGTTTCATTACCCGCAACGGCACACCGGATCTGAGCGATCAAACGTTGGAGGATTTTCAGATCCTCGAGAATGTCGGCGAGGCGCAGGCGCTTGAGCGCTCGACCGCTGAAGCTTTTGTCTGGCTAGACGGCGATCGCCCGCCGCGGCCTTCTGTCGCCGAAGAGGCCGCCTGGGCGCTCACAGGCGCCGACTGGCTGACTTGGACCGACACCGGCGATGCCCCCCCGCCGTCGCTGAGCAACTTCGCTGGGCCACTGGGTGTTTCGCGACGAGCAATGAAGTGGCCGGACCCGAAAGAGGGCGGCGAGGTGCGGCGCTTGCCTTGGAGCTGTTTTGCCGCACGAGAGAACGCTGTTTCCGAGAAAGGTCTGAATCCGATCGAAGTGGCTAGCGCCAATCCCGCGACGGCCGCGCCCCAGTCCACGTCCCAACGGATGCGCCACTTACAGAATGCCGAGCTGCTCTCGGCGGAAGCTTGGCTACGACACCCGTTGCGGTCCGCGAGTCGTCTGATCCCACTGAGGGCCAAGGAAGCGCTGAATCGTAGCACCGGGCGCGCCGTTTTCGACCTGAGTTTTTATCTGAAATTTCAGCCGCGCTCGGTACTCATTGGCGGCGCTTTGATCGAGCGGCTAGATTATTTGGCAAGGCCGCCGGCCGAGGGCAAGCGTCGCATCGCGCTTTGGACTCCCCATTTGGGCGTGGGCGGTGCCGAATCGGTCCTATTAGAACTGGCCGGCCAGATCGATCGCGACAAATGGGAGATTATCGTCGTCGCCACGCAGTCGAACGACTCGCGCCTACTCGAACGCTGGACTGAGCTAGCCGATCAAGTGCTCGACGCCGCGGCGCTCGTGACCGACGGGGATATCCAACGATTTCTGTTTTCCGTCGCGGTCAACTGGGGCGTCAACGCTGTTGTTCTGCAGAATAGCGCCGCTGCGTACGGAGTGCTGCCGGCGATTAAAGAAAAGTTGCCTGATCTAAAAGTCGTTGATGTGTTACATGCGGTCGACGATGACTGGGATTTCTTTTCCGCGACGCTAGACGTGGCGGCGCACATCGATCAACGCGTCGTAATTTCGGAGGCCGGGAGGCTGCGGCTGATCGAAATGTTAACGCCCGACGACAAGATTCGTCTAATTCGCAGTGGCGTCGACCTTGCGAAATTTGGCGCGGATCACGGCCGTCGAGTGGAGGCCAGAAAACGTCTTGGGCTCAACGACCATGACCGGGCGGTGCTGTTCGTCGGGCGGCTCGACGACGTAAAGCGCCCGCTTTTGCTGCCGGCGATTGCCCGTCATCTGGACGACTCACGATATAAGTTCATCGTTGCGGGCGACGGCCCACTTGCCGCGAGCGTGCGGTCGCGAATCCAAAAGTTAAAGCTCGACGACCGCTTCTTGGTATTGGGGCACAGCGAGGAGATCCCGACGCTGATGAACGCGGCCGATGTGCTCGTCATTCCGTCGGAAGGCGAGGGGGTACCTTTGGCGCTGCTCGAAGCGCTGGCGTCGGAATTACCGGTCGTCGCCTGCCGTGCCGGCGCGATTGGCGAGGCCTTGCCGGAGTCGTGCGGCACTCTTGTCGAAGGGGGCGAGTATGAGGAATCGCGTTTGGCGCACGCGCTCGAAGAAATTCTCCGCGACGACGATTTGCAACGGACTATGGGCGTTAACGGGCGAAAGCTCGTAGAGCAGAAACATGCGCTGGCGAAATCACGAGCCGCGTACGCCCAAGTCGTGGGCGAGCTTTAGCCGCTGCTAATCCGTTCGGTGTGAAACTTTTTGGCGAAGCTGACGCCGAACCATCTAGGAGCCTATCAATGAGACCGTTTCGATTTTTTACTCTGGCCGTTGCATTGCTCATTCCGATCGCCGCGTTCGCGCAACCGAGGGGTGGGCGTGGCGCTGGCGGCCGCGGTCCCGGCGGCGAACTGCCACTCAAAGTGGGCGACTCGTTCCCGGTGGTCGAAGTCTTCGACGCCCACGGAAAGGCTTTCAGCACCGAGAGCCTCAAGGGCAAATATACGGTTGTTGTGAATGGCTGTCTGACTTGACCGCCGTTCCTTCGTAACGTCCCCAGTTTGGAGACGGTTCATCGAGATTATTCGCCCAAGGGCGTCGAGTTCTACTACCTATACAAAGCGCTGGCGCACCCAGAGTTGAACGGCTATATCAATCCGGTGACGCTCGAAGAGCGCCTGATGCACATCGCGGAGGCGAAACGCACCCTAGGCAGTGAAATCACCTGGCTCGCCGACCGGATGGACAACGAGCTGAAGCATGCGCTGGGCAACCGCCCGAACTCGGAGTTTTTGCTCGATCCAAAGGGTAAGGTGCTCAAGGCTCGCGGGTGGAGCGATCCGGCTCAACTGCGGCGTGACCTCGAGGAGTACGTCGGAACGGTAGAGAAACCAACGACGGTCGCCGCCCTCAACATGGAGTTCGAGCCACCTCCAAACCTCGCTCCTACCGGCGTTGTGCCTCGTATCTCGAAGCCGGGATTCTACCGTACGTTGACGTCCGAGCCGCAGCTCGACAAGACTGAAGACCCGTTTTACGTGAAGCTGCGCGCCGAAGCCGATGAGGGGCTCAGCCGCGACGGCAAGGGGAAGCTTTACCTGGCGTTTCTGCTCGATCCACTTTATGGCGTTCACTGGAACAATTTGTCGCCGCCGGTTGACGTACAACTTGTCCCGGCTGACGGGATGCAATTTTCAGAGACCAAACTAACCGGTCCGAAAGTCGAGCAAGAGGCGGATTCGGACCCTCGAGAATTTCTTATCGACGTGGACCTGGGCGAATCTCGCGCCGCGGTACCCCTGAAGTTTCGCTACTACGCGTGTACCGAGAAATGGTGCCGCCCAGTGACTCAGGAGTACTTGATTACCTGGGATGTGAATCGCGACGCGGGCCGGGTACAGCCACGACGCGGATTCGGACCTGACCAAGGTGGTGGCCGGGGACGTGGCGGGCCTGGCGGGCCCGACTTTTTGGAGCGTATCTGGGAAATGGATCTCGACGGCGACGACAAGTTGAGCCGTAACGAAGTCCCCGAGCAAATGAGTCGACGCTGGGACCAGATGGACTCCAACAGCGATGGACTTCTCGACCGCGAGGAGCTCAGCTCATTTCGTCCCGGTGGCCGAGGACAACAAAGAGGGCCTGGAGGCCGCGGCCGTGGTGGCTTTGGCAACTTGATGGAGCGCGACGCCAACGGTGACGGGAAGCTTAGCGTTGAGGAACTTCCCGAGCCGATGCAGCAGCGTTTTGAGCGCATGGACGGCGATGCCGACGGATACCTCGATCAGGCTGAGATCGATGCGATGCGGCAGCGCGGCCGAGGGCCGGGCGGACCGCGACAGCGGTAGGTTCAAGCAAGGCACGCGTCCGATCGAGGTACTCAACGTGCTTCACACTGGAAGCAACGATGAGCCACATCGATCCACTGCTTCCGGGGTTGCTGCTGGTGGCCGCCTTTGGGTTCCTGCTGGTTCGTCGGCGTCCGCGGCAAGCGCGGGCGCTACTTCTCGCGGCGTTGGGCGGTCTAGTTCTTGCAAGTTGGCCGCCGACGGTTTGGCTGGCAACGCGGGTGATGGAGTCGGGCTACGACCGCTCGGGACCGTTGCCTACGGCGAACGCTCAGGCGATCGTGATCGTTTCGTCAGGAGTATACGCCCCGCTGCCGGCGCAACCCAAGTTCATCGCGGGTGCCGCGACATACTCCCGGACGTTGCATGGTGCCTGGCTTGCGCGGCAAGCGCTGGATTTGCCGATCGTCGTATCGGGCGGCCTTGAGCGCCACGGGCCGGGCAGTGCGCACGCCGACGTTATGAAGCAGATCTTGGTTCAACTTGGCGTCGATGAGTCGCGGATTGTGTCGGAACGCGAGTCGAGCAACACGCACGAAAATGCGGCGTTCACTTGGGGCTTGCTCGAACCGCGCGGGATTCGGCGTATCGTGCTGATTACGGACGCGGTGCACATGATTCGCGCTGAGCGCTGCTTTCGAGCGGCGGGTTTTGAGGTCGAGCCGTCACCGATACACCTGGAGCCCAAGCCCGCGCTGGGCCGGCTCGCGACCTGGATCCCGAACGTCGATGCGCTGCGGAAGTCCGACTCGATCGTTCACGAATTGGTTGGGCTAGTCTACTATCGCCTTCGCGGTTGGCTCTAGCCCGCATTTCTCACCACCTGACGGCGAAAGTGCGCGATAGGTGCGCCACTACTTCGTTGCGCTCGCTCGTCGTGCTCGACGGACTGTCAAGTACGCCTCCGCGCGTCGACCGTCGCCCGCCTCGTACTGACGCACCTCTCACGCACTTTCGCTCGCCACGTGGTGAGAAATGCGGGCTAGCTCACGTTTCCAGGGGCGCGGCTCGGGAATAGCCGGAGTTGTATCCAAGAACTGGTCGCTGCTATGAAATCATTACCCAGCGATTCGGTTTTTCAGGAAACATCTACTCGCTTACGGCGGCAAAGGGGTTAATTCGTGATGCGGGCCCTTCACTTGCATACCGTAGGCTGGAAATAAGTGGCGGATCAATGAAAGCTACTGGGGGGATGCGCGCGTTGTTGGCGTTCGGTGCGCTATCGGTGGTTGGTTTCGGGCTGGCTGCATTTATTTCGGCAGAGCGTGCGCTCGACGAATCGCGGGTTGGCGTACTCGACGGCTCGACGATCGAGTTCTCCGTCATTGCCGTCGGCCGGCACACTGCATTCGAGTACCTCGATGTCGTGCCGAGCTTTCGCAGCGGCGTTGTCGCTGAGGGCCGAGTTTGGCTGGTAGGGCCATCGGGTGTCTCAGCCGTTGAGCCTTCTGGACGGATCAAGAAGAGTTTTCGAGTGGGGCTCGAGTTGCCGGCGTCAAAGCCTACGGCAATCGCGGTAGGCCTCGACCCGGCGTCCGGACGACGCTC
>CBDBHI010000005.1:0-12670 GCA_965205595.1 Bryobacterales bacterium
AAACTTCCTGTCTGTGAGGAACGGTGCAGCATGACAATCAACACAGCCAAGCGTTGAGAACACCGTCCATCCTTCAAGTTCGTGATCATCGAGTAGAGTTGCATTCTTCTCTGGGTCAGAAATGTATTGCGCCCAAGTTGAGTTCGCCGAAGTTATGGTTCTAACGTACATTGAGATTGCGTCTACGACGTTCGTAGGCGTCGGGCGCTCACCGTACGCCTCAAGAAACTGATTCTCATAGCTCGGCACGTCACCTAAGTTCTTGCTGATTTGCACCTTGTCACGTGCGCCAAGCGTCGTCAGCCCTCCCCACGATCCATGAGTCAACTCTATGAGGTTGTCTCGCTGTCCATCCCAAAATAAAGATTCAAAATAGCCTACGTTCCACAGTGACAAAATTTCACGGCTTGTGTATACGGCCTGGCGACTAGTACTAACTTGCGAAAGTAAGGCCTTTAACTGTAAAATGTCGGTATGGCAAGACCGGCAACGGTGATTCGACTGAACGCCGAGGAAGAAGAGACGCTGCGACTCTGGGTGCGCGGCCACAAGTCCGAACGGCGCATGGTGGAGCGCGCTCGCATTGTGCTGCTGGCGGCCGCCGCTACCTCGACCGCCCGAGATCGCCCGGCAACTGGGATCCCCGGCGGCGCGCGTGTCGAAATGGCGCACCCGCTTCGCCCAGCAACGTCTGGCGGGATTATGCGATCAAGCGCGTTCCGGCAGGCCCGCGCGGTACGACCAAGCGACGCGCAAACGCATCCTCTGCCAACTCGACGAAGCTCCGCCCGAAGGGCACGCCACTTGGACAGGCGAACTGCTCGCGGAAGCTCTCGGCGACGTCAGCAAGCATCAAGTCTGGCGCGTACTGCGGCAGCTCGGCGTGTCCTTGCGGCGGCGGCGCAGTTGGTGTTTGTCAACCGACCCGGAGTTCGCTCGCAAGGCCGCCGACATTGTCGGACTCTACCTCAGCCCGCCGGAAAACGCCGTGGTGCTCGCGGTCGACGAGAAGCCGAGCATCCAGGCCTTGGAGCGAGCGCAGGGCTGGCTACGCTTGCCCAACGGCAAGGCCTTGACGGGCTTCTCGCACGGCTACAGGCGGCACGGCACGACGCCGCTTTTCGCCGCGCTGGAAGTGGCTACCGGATTCATCATCGCCGGACACTATTGGCGCCGACGGCGTCGCGAGTTTCTCGACTTCATGAACCACATCGCGGCCATCCACGAAGGCCGCGAGATCCACATCATCTTGGATAACTTGAACACTCACAAGCCCAAAAATGACCGCTGGCTGCAACGTCATGCGAACATCCATTTTCACTACACGCCGACCTACAGTTCGTGGATGAATCAGGTTGAGGTGTGGTTTTCGATTCTGAGCCGCCGCGCCTTGCGGGGGGCGAGTTTCACTTCCCCCCGCAGGTGCGCGAGGCCATCGACAGCTTCGTCCGCGTCTACAACTCCAAGGCTACTCCGTTCGAATGGACCAAGACCGTCGTCGCCCCTCGTCCCCTCGCCAGTAAATATTCTAACTTACGCAACTAAGTACTAGTCCAACTCGTCGCCGAATCATGACAGCTCGCACAAGATCGATTGCCCCCCTCGCTGAGTGCAACTTCTCCGAACAACCGCATACCGAGAGCGGCTCGCCGTGCATCAAATTTAGAGCCTTCTGGGAACTTGACTTCTTGGCCCGGAAACGGATCGAATTCGATTGCTCGAACAACTCCTGATGGCAGCGTAATCCATAGACAGACGCCAGCTAGTACGAGTGACAGTGATCCCTCAAACCATCGACCGTGTATTCTGGACAAAAGTCCTGCTGCCGGTGTCGAGACCGCCTGTTTCCGAACGCTAGCGATGGCAGCAAAAAACGCCGATGCAAGGAGAGCGAAGGAAACCACGTGCAAGCCAATCATGCTGCGACTCCCTTTGCAGTCTCGGCGGAAGCGTCGGGAACTCCGCACCTACATAGGTCTGAGATGGCCTGAGACACTGCGAAACTAGCTAGTGTCGCACACCCAGCCACATATAGCGAACTTACAATGAAGAATTTCTCCGCGTCATGGAGTCGGCTAATAAATCCACCGGACGCTAAGCTAATTGCAACATCGCCCAGGGAGGACACTCCATACACGAACGGGCAGAAGATTGCTACTAACAGAGAAACGCAAGCCGCCGCCACTACGCCATCGTTTGCCGCGACCGAACGATATGTCCAAAATTTCCAAACCTGCAACAGGGTCTGACCGGAGAGGCCTGTCGCGTATATCGCAAGCACGCCGTGCGGAAAGATAGTTCGCAGTTCAAGTTTAAGATCAAACGCTACCAACATGAGCAATCCGAAGAACACGCTGATTAATGGAAGCAATACCGACCCCATAAACCAAGCAAACGCAGCGCTGCTATCAACACTGTAGCCCATAGTCTCTTCGATTCCTAGGATTTTCTCAAGAGCCTCTAGGTAAACGAATCCTCAGCGGTCAAAACGAAGTGTGGTACGGCGAGCCTCATCAATCAGGTGATGATCATCCCTAAGCTCTTTCTTATGTATCACCTATTAGCGATACTCATATTGCGTGCTTGTCGACCAAAATGTAATCCGATTGCCCGGAGCAACTAGCCTATCATTCGTTTGAAGCCCGTGTCAATGGTGCAAGTTCAATGTGTTCTTCACAGAAGTGAAATTGCTAGCGACGATAAAACGTTGCCAATACCATGAAACTGCTTCTCCGATCTCAAAGCTGTGGACAGAAACCCGTGAGAAACCGGGAAACCCGTGGGAAACCCGGAGAAACCCGTGACGGAGGCCAATTTGAGAAACCCGTGACGTGTTTCGTCACGGGTTTCCACAGGTTTCCCTGGCAGCCAAGTCTAGGTAGAAATAGTGAACACTGACTTCGCTGGAAGTTACTTACGCCTATTGGTTATGACGATTCGCCCCTGTCACGCTCGGCCTAAAGAGAATGACTTGAAGCCCATTGACTGACTATCACCGATCTGGTTGACCCGGTATCGGTCAAGCAATAGAACCGGTGCCGAAGAGCGACGGGGTAAAACCGCTGGCTGAGGTGGGCGAAGAGGCCGAACCGGCGGGGCTTAGTGTATGATGTCGCGAGCCATGCGAACCCTCTTTGCTCGTTCTCGTGCTTGCCGGATCCGCGCCGGACGCTGTTCTTTGAGCACGAGGGCCACCGCGTGGGCCGCAAGGGTCCCGACAAGCTCGTGGCGAGGCGCGGCAGGCCATGGGAACTCTACAGTATTTACGAAGACCGCACTGAGATGAACGACCTGGCGGGAGATCAACCGGAGCGCGTTCGCGCAATGGCCGGCGAATGGGATGTCTGGGCAGAGGAGAACTACGTCACGCCGCGACCGGAGGACTACCGTGTTCAGTACATTCCCATGGGGCCGTCCCGTGAGCCGCCGGAACGGTGAATTTGTAGGCCCGGCTAGGACGCCCCGAGCTCTTTCAGGTTGCGATATCAGATCGGTGGGGGGCAGCAGATTTGGCGAATAGGATGCAAGTACCGTGTGGCTGCTTGCTCTAGCAGCGCTAA
The DNA here is from genome assembly GCA_965205595.1 of Bryobacterales bacterium. Taxonomy (GTDB): domain Bacteria; phylum Acidobacteriota; class Terriglobia; order Bryobacterales; family UBA6623; genus CATQHP01. Next base: position 3,561 of record CBDBHI010000005.1, read on the forward strand.
GCCTCACCTGAACGAAACTCAAGATGCTCGATTGGATCGCTCGAGCCAAATTGACTGACAGCGATCTCGGTCACTGATCTCGGTCACCAATCTCAAGCCCGGATAGTTCCCGACGCGAAGTTTTACCCCTGTCCCCGATCATCCTGTCCCCGATCATCCTGTCCCCGATCATCCCCGATCATCCGATCATCTCTGTCCCTGATCATCTAGACGTCCGCGCGGTACCGCACTAGGTTGGCTCAATGAAGTCGACCACGATCTGCGGGAGTCTAGTGAAGTGGCTGTCAAGCGTTAGCAGTCGCAGGCCGTGCTGAAAAGCCGTTGCTGCGATCCACAGATCATTCTCCGGTATCGGTTTCCCTTGCCCACGAAGAAACTGTCTAATGTGCGCGTATCGGACACCTGTTTCATCGTCAATCGGAATTGCCTTAACTTCGCTGACCGAAAGAAATTGAAGCAACATGCCTTCGTTCAGCGCTTGCCGTTTCCCCGCGAGAAACCCGGCCCGGAGCTCACCGGTCACAATCGGATTAACAAAGATCGCCTCGGCCCGAGCAAGATAGTCAACCACCTTATGATCCTCGCGACGAAATGCGGAATACGCCGACGTGTCCACTAGGCAGCGCATCACTCCCAATCTGACGGATCAATGCGTCTGATCTCGGCTAAGTAGCGGTCGAACTCATCGGCCTCCTCCTTGCTCCATCCGCCCGCAAGCTTTGAAAAATCGGTTCGCGGTTGCTGTTCAGAACTCTCGGCCTCAGGCGTGGGATCGAGTAATCGCAAAACGGCTTTGTTTAGGCTAATCCCCTCTTTTGAAGCCTTCGCGGCAATTCGGCGTGCAGTCGAAGGCGGAATGTTTCTGAGCGTGATGGCTCGGAGTCCGGTTGGATCGATTTTAGTATGCATCACTATGATTCATTATGATGCATTTTCACAGCACACTCAAGTCATTCCGCGATGGGCCTATGATTGTGGGAACGAAATGATGTTTCGCTTACTGCTTTGCCTAGTTACGACTTGCTGCCTGTTTGCTGCGGACAAGCCGAACATTTTGTTCATCATGTCCGACGACCACGCCGCGCACGCGCTTGGGGCTTACAACGGACGGCTCGCTAAGCTCGACCCTACCCCGACGCTTGACCGCATTGCGAGCGAAGGAATGCTGTTCGAGAACGCATTCTGCACGAACTCGATCTGCACGCCCAGCCGCGCGACTCTGCTGACGGGACAGTACAGCCACGTCAACCGGGTCACCACGCTGAACGGCCATCTAGAAACCGATCGCCAATACGTGCCGAAACTGATTGGGCAAGCGGGCTACCAGACGGCGATGGTCGGCAAGTGGCACTTGAAGAAGGAACCGGCCGCGTTCGACTACTACTGCGTACTGCCGGGGCAGGGTTCATACTTCAACCCGATCATGCGCGAGTCCGGCGGTCCGTGGCCGCGGAATGTGCGGCGGTTTTCGCAGTACGATTCTTCGCATTCGTCAGACGCGATTACCAAGGTTTCGATCGAGTGGCTCGAACGGCGCGACAAGACGAAGCCGTTTTTCCTGATGAATCATTTCAAGTCGCCGCACGACAATTTCGAGAACGCCGAGCGGTATGACTTTTTGTATGACGACATCGACATCCCCGAGCCGCCTAGTACTAACTTGCGAAAGTAAGGCCTTTAACTGTAAAATGTCGGTATGGCAAGACCGGCAACGGTGATTCGACTGAACGCCGAGGAAGAAGAGACGCTGCGACTCTGGGTGCGCGGCCACAAGTCCGAACGGCGCATGGTGGAGCGCGCTCGCATTGTGCTGCTGGCGGCCGCCGCTACCTCGACCGCCGAGATCGCCCGGCAACTGGGATCCCCGGCGGCGCGCGTGTCGAAATGGCGCACCCGCTTCGCCCAGCAACGTCTGGCGGGATTATGCGATCAAGCGCGTTCCGGCAGGCCCGCGCGGTACGACCAAGCGACGCGCAAACGCATCCTCTGCCAACTCGACGAAGCTCCGCCCGAAGGGCACGCCACTTGGACAGGCGAACTGCTCGCGGAAGCTCTCGGCGACGTCAGCAAGCATCAAGTCTGGCGCGTACTGCGGCAGCTCGGCGTGTCCTTGCGGCGGCGGCGCAGTTGGTGTTTGTCAACCGACCCGGAGTTCGCTCGCAAGGCCGCCGACATTGTCGGACTCTACCTCAGCCCGCCGGAAAACGCCGTGGTGCTCGCGGTCGACGAGAAGCCGAGCATCCAGGCCTTGGAGCGAGCGCAGGGCTGGCTACGCTTGCCCAACGGCAAGGCCTTGACGGGCTTCTCGCACGGCTACAGGCGGCACGGCACGACGCCGCTTTTCGCCGCGCTGGAAGTGGCTACCGGATTCATCATCGCCGGACACTATTGGCGCCGACGGCGTCGCGAGTTTCTCGACTTCATGAACCACATCGCGGCCATCCACGAAGGCCGCGAGATCCACATCATCTTGGATAACTTGAACACTCACAAGCCCAAAAATGACCGCTGGCTGCAACGTCATGCGAACATCCATTTTCACTACACGCCGACCTACAGTTCGTGGATGAATCAGGTTGAGGTGTGGTTTTCGATTCTGAGCCGCCGCGCCTTGCGGGGGGCGAGTTTCACTTCCCCCCGGCAGGTGCGCGAGGCCATCGACAGCTTCGTCCGCGTCTACAACTCCAAGGCTACTCCGTTCGAATGGACCAAGACCGTCGTAGCCCCTCGTCCCCTCGCCAGTAAATATTCTAACTTACGCAACTAAGTACTAGTCTGTGGAAGGTTCCTCACCATGGCTCGGATGCGACGAAGGGCATGGGGACGTCGATCGGCAAGCGCAACACCCGTCGCAATATGGGCCACCACATGTTTGTCGACCCCTCGCTTGGCGACCGCGCCTATAAGCGGGCGGCGTATCAACGTTCAAGAAATACTTGCGGACCGTGCGCGGCGTCGATGATGGCGTGGCACGGCTGCTGAAGTATCTCGAGTACGAGGGCGAGCTAGATAACACCGTCATCGTCTACACCTCAGACCAGGGCTTCATGCTTGGCGAGCACGATTACATCGACAAGCGCTGGATGTATGAGGAGTCGCTACGCATTCCGTTGTTGGTGAGGCACCCGGCAACCGCCGAAGCCGGCGCGCGTTCGCAAGCGATCGTCAACAATACCGACCTCGCTCCGACGCTGCTGGCCTTTGCGGGAATTGACACCCCCGAATTGATGCAGGGACGCAGCTTGCTGCCGATCGTGCGCGGAGAGACACCGGGCGACTGGCGCACGGCAACCTACTATCGCTATTGGATGAATATGGCGCACCACGACAACCCGGCGCACTACGGGGTCCGAACGAAAGACTTCAAGCTGATATTTTTCTATGGCCTGCCGCTTGATGCGCCGGGGGCGGTCGACACGAGAACGCAGCCGGGCTGGGAACTCTACGACCTGCGCGAAGACCCTCATGAGCTGAAGAATGTCTACGGTCAACCGGCCTACGCGAGCGTCGTGACGGAACTCAAGCAGGAGTTGCTACGCCTGAAAAAAGAGGTCGGTGACGACGACGAAAAGTACCCCGAGTTGATGGAAGTCCGGGCGCAGTATTGGTAGCGGCCATGCTGTATAAAAGCGGACACGGAAACAGAGCTATAGTGAGTGCGGAGCGGTTTGCTGATGGTTCATTTACCTAGTTTGGGAGGCGGGGTTTACTCGATGAGCGAGGTTTCGCGCCTTGCGTCGATCGCTCCAGCTACCGTCCGAAGTTGGTTTCTTGGTCGCTCCGATCGAATCGGCAAGGGGCCGATCCTCAAGCCTGACTACGATCTAGTTAACGGCGACCGCGCATTCAGCTTCCTAGATCTGATCGATGCTCTGGCGATTGGTCGTTTCAGGGAAAAGGGCGTGAAGATGTCTTTAGTCCGCCAAGTCCATGCAATTCTAGGTGAAGAATTAGGTACTGCGCATCCGTTTGCGCGTGCGCGACTACGAACGGATGGGTCGAGTATCGTTGCCGAAGAGGCTGACCGTCAGGGCAATCAGACTCTTCACGACGCAGTGACCAAACAATACATCTTCGAGTGCATTCACGATGCGTTCGAGCGAGTTGATTATTCCGAGATAACCCAGCTTGCAGAGCGCTACCGAATCACTGAGGGGGTCGTGATCGACCCCAAGATCGCGTTTGGCAAGCCGGTTGTCGAGCGAACCGGCACCTGCGCCTCGATAATCGCTCGTCAGTACGAAGCCAACGGCCGGGACGAGTCGCTAGTCGCCGATCTGTATGAGATCAGTGAGTCAGCCGTGATGAACGCAGTACGATTCCAGGAGACTTACGGAAAGATTGCTGCGTGACATTTTACGCTGACGAGAATGTCAGTGATAAGTTGGCGCGATTACTCGAAGTGTTCGATCGGCGTAACGAGATCCGCCATATTACAGATCGATACGAAAAAGGCACACCCGACGAGATTTGGATTCCGGGTTTTGCGTCGCTGAGTCCAACCCCTGTAATTTTGGGCGGTGACGGCCAGATTCTAAGAAGAAAGGCCCAGCGAACGCTCTTGCGAGACTCCAATCTGAGTTTTGTCTATCTCGCGAAAGGATGGATGAACATTCCATTCGAACAACAGGCATGGAAAATCGTAAAGGCTTGGCCGGACATCGTTCGAAACGTTGAAGCAGCTAGGCTACCCACGGTATTCGAGGTAGCGGTAAGTTCGCTCAAAATCGAGCGCATCGCAGTCACTTCACAACTGTAAGAAAGTTTGTTGTGCCGAGGAAGGTGAAGCTATGAAACGATCGCCAAAGGCAGTTCTGTTGTGCGTTGTTCTTCTAGTCACGACCGGTTCCCTCGCCGCCGCGCCGCCGAACATTCTGCTGATGATGACCGACGATCAGGGTTGGGGCGATCTGCATTCGCATGGCAACGAAATTCTCAAGACGCCGAATCTCGATCGTCTCGCCGCTGAGAGCGTTGAGTTCACTCAATTCGTTGTAGCGCCCAATTGCTCGCCGACGCGCGCCAGCCTCATGACGGGGCGTTATCACTACCGCACCGGCGTGACCGAGGTTACCCGCGGGCGCCACTTGGTCCATTCCGACGAAATTACGATCGCCGAGATTCTGCGCGACGCCGGTTATGCGACCGGCATCTTCGGTAAGTGGCACCTTGGTGACGTCTACCCGATGCGCCCGACTGACCAGGGTTTCGAAGAAGCGCTGGTCCACAAAGCCGGCGGTATCGGCCAAGCAGGCGGTCCGCCAGGCAATAGCTACTTCGATCCTTGGCTCGAACACAACGATCAGCGCAAGCAGTTCAAAGGCTATTGCGACGACATTTTCGCGGATGCGGCGATCCGCTTTATCGAGGAAAATCGCGAGAAGCCCTTCTTTGCCTACTACGCGACGAACCTGCCGCACTTTCCGCTCGACGTTCCTGACTCGCGGGCGGACCCATACCGCAAGCTGGGCATTCACGAGCACAATGCGCGCACATTCGGCATGATCGAAAACATCGATGCCAACGTCGGCCGCATGCTCGCTAAGCTCGATGAACTCGGGCTACGTGAGAACACCGTCGTTGTGTTTCTTTCGGACAACGGCCCGCGCACGCGCCGCACGAAGAACGACGTCTATCCGGACCGCTTCGTCGCCGGCCTGCGCGGCACGAAGACGAGCGTCTATGAGAATGGCATCAGGGTGCCGTTCTTCATTCGCTGGCCGGCGAAGTTCGAAGGCGGCAGAAAAATTGACACCATGGCGGCACACATCGATGTGCTTCCGACTCTAGTCGAGGCCGCCGGGCTAAAACAGCCGTCGACGAAGAAGATCGACGGGCTCTCGCTGATGCCTTTGGTGGCCGAGAACGCGCCCGCTTGGCCCGACCGTACGCTTTACTTCCAATGGCACAGCGGGCCGGTGCCGTTTCAGTACATTCACTTCGCGGCGCGTAAACAGCGCTACAAGCTGATCCAGCCGCAAGATGACCCGCATGCTATCATCGACCACCCGACCGACGTTGAGCTGAGGCGCTATCTTCAAACGCTCGAACTCTACGACATCGAGGCCGACCCGAGTGAGCTAGACAACCTGGCTTCCAAGCGGCCGGAGATTGTCGAGCAGATGTTGAGCGATTACGAAGAATGGTTCGCCGATGTTACGAGCGAGCGAGACTTTCACAATCCCGAGCGCATTCACATCGGCACGGAACACCAAAACCCGCTGATCTTGTCGCGCTTTGACTGGCGAGGCCCGCGGGCGTCGACGCAGCTCGGCGGCTGGGATCAGCAGCAAGGCCATTGGGAAATTCGTGCCGAGGCGGGCGAATACAATATTCGCTTGCGGCACGCCGCCGCCGAAAATGGCGGCTTAGCGCATCTACGCCTCAATGGATTCCACGCGACGGCATCAGTCCGCAAGGGCGCGACATCGACGGCATTTGCTTCCGTGAAGCTGCCGCTGGGACCAGGACGGTTCGAAGCCTATCTAAAACTTGGACGGCTCGCTACCGGTGTTCATTACGTCGACGTCGAGCGCGTTGACTGAGGTCGAGCACCAATAACGAGTTGCCTCGGCGCGCTCGTTCGAAACCGCACTTGGGCGCTACTTCAAACCGTGGCGCGCCAAGCTTATTGGCCTTTTGCTTGTTTGCGGTAGCGATTCGACGAAGAAATCGTGTAGTTTCTAACTGGTCCGTTGAACGTGCGTTCGCCGACTTTGGCGAGGGCGTCAGCCATCATGAACTTCGCATCACTGTCGTTTGGGTTGAGACGAATGACGTGCTGCAGTAACTGGGCCGCACCCAGCGGATCGTCGTTGCTCATCGCTGCCTTGGCCTTCGTCATGAGCGCGTCGACTCCGCCGGCTAGATCGGCCATTCGCTCGGATTGCTTGCGCGGGGTCTCTCGGTGCAAGCTCAGCGGATCGCCATCGAACCAGCCAAGATCTTGCGCGTATAAATCGCGAATCGTTCCTTCGACGGTGCCGTAGTAGTCGGCGAGGTAGTCGAGCTTGGCGAATCGCTCGGGCAACTTAGCGTACTCAACGATTTCATCGGGAGTCATGTACTTCTTCATGCCCTCGATCGTGCGATCGAGCACCCACTGCATGGCGTCGCGTTGGTTTGTCAAAACTTCGGTGGCGTTATCCATCGGAGTAGTATGGCCGCCGACCACGGTCAGGGGATTTTCGTTCACCATCTTGTTGGCACTGGCGATCCAATCGCGGAGGGAACGACGCGCTGTACCGCGCAGCGGATAGACGTTGGGCCACGACTGGTAGAAATTATCACCGGCGAAAACGATCCGCTTATCAGGGAGCCAGACGTAGAGTTGATCGTCGGTTTCGCCTGGGGCCGCTACAAGTTCGAGTTTGACGCCTGCAATCTCGAGTTGCTTGCGATCTTCAGAAAAAGTGTGGGTCGGCGGGACCGGGACACCGGCTCGACGCCCGGCTGACGGGCCGGCCGATGGGCGGGTACCGTCTTGCATCATGTTCCCTTGGGGGCGTCGCGAGGGTGGGATCGCGACCCCGATTCCAATTTTCTGTTCTGGCAGCAGATCGAAGCCCTGTGTATTCGACGCCCGAACGCCGACGGTGAGGCCGTTTTTCCGGGAGAGTGCTCCTTCTGAACCAAAGTTTGAGCGGGCCCAAACTTGAATGCCTTTGCCCTCTTCAAAGAAGGGCGGCGAGCCGTTTGTATGGTCACCGTGGCCGTGGGTGTAGATGATTGCCTTGACGGGCTTGGTGGTAATCTTGTCGAACTCGGCGCGAACCTTTGCGGCGAACGGCGGCGCCTGGCCTGGGTCGATGATGATGACGCCATCGTCGCCGATGATCATTGAATTTGCACTGACCTGATAGCCGATCGCGGTGTAGACGTTGTCGGCAACCTCAATGATGTCGGGCTTGAACATCTTGTTGCGTTCAAGTAGGCGTTTCGTGGCTTCGCTCTGTTGTGCCGTCGCTATCGGCAGCGTCATGGACAGCAGAGCCGCGGCAGTCCAGTACTTGTTCATTTCAGAGTCTCCATTGGCTGGTCGCCTGCCTTGCAGGATACTTCACTAAACAACGGGGGAGCATGCTTGGAATGAGACAGGCAGCACGTGGGTTCGTCAAGGTGTAGAGATCGCGAGCTCGCATGTGCCAGTCCCCGCCCGAAGGTTCTTCTTCCCACCTCGCAGAGAGGACCGCACCGCGAGGCGGCGCGGCTCGGTACTCCGAAGGGATTCGTCCAACAAGTAGCTTGGCGGGCAGCTTGCGTTTGAGACGCGCAGTATCACTGAAAGTAAATCCGAGGCAAACGCAGAAAGAGCGCGGCGAACCGCGCTCTTTCACTGTGATCTTTAAACGTGGCCTAGCGTTTCTTCTGTTTCTGCTGACCGACGCGAACTCTATTGAGCGAGGCCTTCTGCTCTTCCCAAGCCTTCCAGTCGAAGCGTTTGGAAGCGTCCGCGAGGTACGACTTCACATCAGCGTTTCTCGGTAGCACCGCGACGACGGTTGCGTGCTCACCCGAGTCGGGGTTGGTAATTTGGTATTTCTTTGCGTTTGGAATGCCCATATCACTCTCAATTTATCACAAGATCTACTGATCGTCGCGGGTTGCAAGGGGCTCGACAGGCTCGCCGTTGATCATAGGGTTGGGCCCGTGAAAGTAGCCGACACGGTGCCGCACCTTGAGGCGCTCGTACGGCACGTCGATCTTGATGCGGTGGTAAATCCCTTTTTCGTTCAGGTTGTTAGGGCTGTACGTCAGCCGATACTGGCTGCGAATATCCTCGCCGATTTTAATGATCGACTCTTCGACCCCGTCACTGGTCCGCGGGCTGAAGTCGATTCCGCCTGTTCCGTCGGCCAGCACCTCCAGCGGATTGTTGAAGATCAGGTTTTTTACGCCGCGCACGAGGTCGATAACGATCGGAATCACATTTGGGGTAATCGATATGCGGCTCTGCATCACGGTTGTCGGCGTCGCCGCGGTGCCGGGCATGGTCGGCCTAACGATGACACCGGCGGGAATCGGACTGTACACCGGTTTCGCTTTGCGGCGCAAGCGCGCGGAGAGCGTCGACAGCCGCACCGGATAAATCATGATGTCGTAGAGTTGCG
>CBDBHI010000006.1:0-173313 GCA_965205595.1 Bryobacterales bacterium
CAGGTGAGCACGGTCACGCCCCGCGCATCGCTGCCGATCAGATCCCTCAAGCGACGGCGGATATCGACTGCCGCGTGCCGGTTGTAGGCCAGGGCCAGGATGCCGTGAGCCTTGTTGCACGGATAGGGATGGAAACGGAATTCCCCCTTTCCCCAAGCGGTAGTGTCAGGCGATGCGTTCGAACACAGGCCGTCCGAGCGCGGTCATTGTGTTCAGGACTTTTCGGCCGAGTTGGATCTCCGTGATCTGCCTGGAGAAGCTGCGGAATTTGAGTTTGGGGCCGATGACGCTCTTCCAACGGCCCATCTGCGTTTCTATTCGGCTGCGCTGGTTGTACCCTGTTGCCGTCTGCCAGGCCATGCGGCCGTTGCTGCGGATTTGGGCAATATGGCGATCCCGAACGGTCGCATCACGCGCCGATTGCAGGCGGATCACTGCGTCCTTTGGCGGCGGTATGACCACATCCAGGGTCTCCCCATACCGCTGCCTCAGCAGATTTCGTGTGGACGCTCCATCGTAGGCGCCGTCAGCCAGAAAGCCCGTGACCGGGGCATCCAGCTGATCCAGGAGGCTGGGTAAGGCTGTGCTGTCTCCAACGTTATCGTGAGTCAGAGCGGCGCAAACAATCGCCCCGCTGGCGAGGTCCAGTCCGAGGTGGAGCTTGCGCCAGCGGCGGCGTATTCCCTTGGTGTTATGCTTCTGCGCTAGCCATTCGCCCTCGCCGAAGATCTTGAGGCCAGTACTGTCGACCACCAGATGGATAGGCACAGATCCTGCTTGCCTCATCACCTGAGCGATGCTCACCCCGTTTGCGCGCCGCGACAGCGTGGAGTAATCCGGTACCCGTATATCCAACCCCATGAGCGTGCCGATGGAACCCATAAGCCCCTGTGTCTGACGCAGTCCAAGATGGTATGCCGTGCGCAGCATCAGGCATGTCTCGATCGCCAAATCCGAGTATCTGCGCTGACCACCCCGTGACGTGCGGCGCGGCGCGCTCCACACACTTTGAGCCTCCTCACTGACCCAAATCGTGAGGTCACCCCGTTGGCGCAAGCTCTCGTTATATTCCGCCCAGTTGATCACCCGGTACTGCACCTTATCAAACTTGTGCCGGCGCGCTGCGGTGAACTTATGTGGCATTTAGACTACCCCCAGCGTTGAAAAAACCAATGATAAGACATCCTTCGGGATGATCCATGCAACAAGGTCCTACGAAGCCACAAATAGCTGTAGCCGCCGACCTCAACTCACGCTATAATCCCCCTCAACCCGCAGCTGCTTCGCCTCTCTCCTTCAGGCTCATCTTTCAATTGGAAAAGAGGGTCCCGAGCGCGGCGCAGACTGACAGCCCGATAAGGTGGATTATCGTGCCGTAAATAAAAGCATCTGAGGGTCTGTGGTGCGCTTCTACAACAAGCGCGGCACGGTCGAGCAATGGATTAAAGAAGGCAAGCAGGCCACACACTGGACGCGGCTTTCGTGCCATCGCTTTCGGGCCAACGAAGTGCGACTGCAGCTCAGCGTGCTGGCCTACAACCTGGGCAACTTGTGGCGACGGCTCGGACTGCCGAACAGGATCAAGAGTTGGTCGCTGACGAGCTTGCAACACAGGTTGATGAAGACCGGCGGTCGGCTGGTCAAGGCACGCATGGTCGCCCACTATAGCGCATGGGCCTCGGCGGCCAGGCTCGGTGTCTCACCTGCAGGAATTGCAACGCCGAGACCGGGCGCGGCATCGATTTAGCCCGGATTATTGCTGAGGGAGGCGTTGACAAGACGCCGAACGCGCGGCGCAGATTGCGCGCTTACGCCTTACTCCGGAAACGACACCTTACTTCAATGAAATTGGGCGGATGCGGAAATGGCAATAGGTATCCGCGCCAGACTCTGTCGCCGGATTCGGAGTGCGAACCCGAGCATCGAACGTGGAGGAAGGGAACACCTGTTGCATCGGAGCCGTCGATTCGACTACTCTGATCGAGCCGGGATCGCCAAGGGAGAAAGTGGATGAAAGCCTTTCGAGCAGTTAGGTGTTTCCCGTGATCGCCAAGACCGCCCGGCGGGCAGCGGTTGGGGCCGCCAGCCTACTCTTGCTCGCCGGATGTGGCGGCGGAGTTCCGGAGACGAGCGCACTCAACTCCCAGTGTGTGGACTGCCACCGGGATGTGACGCCGCGGCTCGTGACCGACTGGGAGCTGAGCCGCCACCGGGAAGAAAACGTGGATTGCACCGAATGCCACGGCGAGGAGCACACTGCGGCTGAGGATGTAGCCGAAGTCGGCGTTGCCACGCCGGACGTTTGTGCGACTTGCCATCCGGTTCAGGTCGAGCAGTTCACGGCCGGCAAGCACGCTTTGGCCTGGGCCTCGATGAACGCCATGCCCACCACGCACTGGCTGCCCATGGAGCTAACCGAGGGCATGAAGGGCTGTGGCGGATGCCACCGGCTGGGACTGAAGAGTGAGGAAGAAATCGAGGCCCTGAAAGCCCAAGGGGATGCCTTCGGGCTTTCCTCCTGCGACGTCTGCCACACGCGGCACCTTTTCTCGGTCAAGGAAGCGCGGGAGCCGCAAGCCTGCCGCACCTGCCACATGGGAATTGACCATCCGCAGTGGGAGATGTACTCGTCGTCGAAGCATGGCGTCCGGCATCTGCTCAAGCAGACCGGCACGTTACCCGAAAACGCGGCCGCGCCCACCTGCCAGAACTGCCACATGCCCAAGGGAAACCATGAAGTGCGCACGGCTTGGGGTTTCCTGGCGGTGCGGCTGCCGCTGCCCGAGGACCCGCAATGGAAGCAGGACCAAGTCACGATCCTCAAAGCCCTGGGGGTCCTGGACCCCGAAGGGAACCCTACCGACCGGCTGGAAGTCGTCAAAAAGGCGGACGTGATGCGGCTGACCCAAGAGGACTGGGAGAAAGAGCGCAACCGCATCATCGCAGTCTGCAGCGAGTGTCACTCGGAAAACTTCGTTAAGGGCGAGTTGCAGAAAGGCGACGAGATGATCCGGCAGGTCGACCGGCTTCTGGCCGAGGCCATCGAGATCATCGCCGGCCTCTACCGCGACGGGATCCTCCAAAAACCCGCGGGTTACGCCTACGCTTATCCCGATCTGCTCGCCTTCCATGACGCCCCCACAGTGATCGAGCAGCGATTGTTCAAGATGCACTTGGAACACCGCATGCGAGCGTTCCAGGGGGTCTTCCACAACAATCCGGACTACGCTCTCTGGTACGGCTGGAGCGAGATGGTTCAGGACCTAGAGGAGATCAAGCACCTGGCGCGGGAAATGCGGCGGGGGAGCCGCTAAGCAACCGCGCTGAGTGTTGGAATTCCCGATGAGCGCAAGCGCGATCACTCTGAGCGTTCTCATCCTTTTAACGGTCGGCCTGATCGGCTGGACGCTGCGCCGGCCAGCGCTAAGCCAAAGCCTGGGCGGCAAAATCCTGGCGTTTGTGGCCTTTTGCATCCTACCGGCGATCGTCGTCCCCGGGGGCCTCACGCACCACTTTGAGCAAGCTAAGACCACCGAGTTCTGCCTTTCCTGCCACATCATGGAGCCCTACGGTCGCAGCCTTTGGGTGGACCACGGGCGCTTCATTCCCGCCGTTCACTTCCAGAACAAACAGATACCGCGCAACCGGGCCTGCTTCAGTTGCCACACGACGTACACGATGTTTGGCGACTTCGAGGCCAAGCTGCGCGGTGCGAAACACGTCTGGCATAACGTCTGGGGAACGGCGTCCGACCCGATCGAGCTTTACGAGCCCTACAATAATCGCGAATGCTTCTACTGCCACGAAGGCGCGCGCAGCTACGAGGAACACGCCGAGCACGTCGGCTATAAGCAGGACCTCAGGGCGGACAGAAAGTCCTGCTTGATGTGCCACAACCTAGTGCATGAGGTCGGCAAGTTGAATCGCTACGACATGTGGCGGGGGGAGCCCACGCAGTGAACGTTGAACGCTGGGTTCAGATTCCCGAGGAGTTTCCGGCCCGCCTGCGCTGGGCCGGGCGGCTGCTCGCGGCCGGGTTGCTCATCGAGTTGCCCACGCTGTTTTGGCCGCATACCGTTTCGTTTTTCCTGTTTCTGGGAGGAGGCGCTCTGCTGGCCGGGGCCGGGATGGCGCTCTATCTCTATTCCGTAGTGACTCTTAAGGGGCTCTTCCGGGTTTTTAGTGGCCGGGGGCCATATCGAGTCCTCCGCAGTGGAAGTAGATGGCGTTGATGAAGTTCTGTTGATTGCGAAAGCCGCGAGCCGTCGCCTTCACCCATTGAATCCTGACGTCCCAGCTCAGTGCGAGCAGCTCGGCGACGCCTTGTTGGCTGGCTTCTTTCAGCCACGAGATCGCGAGAGCTTCAAACAGCACCGTGAAGCGGCTGGAGACCTCGGCCCACGGCAGTCGCACCACCCGATTGAGAACGGCGGAGCGAAACTAGACCATAGAGCGGCGAATCGAAGCTGCTTTTGGGCGGAGTAAAAGTAGACCGTCCGAGTGGTCCAGCGAACATTCCTGTGGTGTTTGTGGGACACGAGAGGGATGTATCGCGTGGAGCTATACGCTCAAGTACGGCGCAGTGTCTTTGTCGAAGGGCTCAGTGAGCGCGAGGCCGCCAAACGGTTTGGCCTGGCGCGAGGGACGGTGCGCAAGATGTTGCGCTACGCCACTCCGCCGGGCTATCGGCGGCGCCAACCAGCGCAGAGGCCGAAGCTGGATCCCTTCACCGGAATCGTCGATCAGATCCTCATCGACGATCAGGAACGTCCGAAGAAACAACGCCACACCGCAAAACGCATCTTCGACCGCTTGCGCGACGAGTACGATTTCACCGGCGGTTACACGATCGTCAAGGACTATGTTCGCGACAAGAAGCTCGGCGGGCAAGAGATGTTCGTGCCGCTGGTGCATCCGGCGGGCGATGCCCAGGCCGACTGCGGTGAAGCTCTGGTGGTCATTGACGGCGTACAGCGCAAGGCGCACTACTTGGTGGTCGATCTGCCGCCTAGCGATGACGCTTTCGTAAAAGCTTTCCCGGCCGAGACGACGGAAGCGTTTTGCGAGGGGCACAACGCAGCGTTTCGGTACTTCGGCGGCGCGCCACGCAGCATCCTCTACGACAACACGACCTTGGCGCTGGCGAGGATTCTGGGCGACGGCAGGCGCAAGCGGACCAGGGTGTTCAGTGAACTGCAGTCGCACTATTTATTCTCCGATCGTTTCGGGCGTCCGGGCAAAGGCAACGACAAGGGAAAGGTGGAAGGACTGGTCGGTTATGCCCGGCGGAACTTCATGGTGCCGGCGCCAAGGTTTCCAAGCTGGGAAGCGTTCAACGAGCAGCTCGAAGCGCAGTGCCTCAACAATCGTAAGCGGCGCTTGCGGCGGCACACCGAAACGATTGAGGAACGTTTCAAGCGTGACCGCCAAGCGTTGTTGCCCTTGCCGCCCACGCCCTATGACGCCTGCGACAAACGCACCACGCGGGTGACGTCGCTGTCATTGGTGCGCTATCGCGCCAACGACTACGCGGTGCCCACACGCTACGGACATCGCCAGGTGTTGCTGAAAGGCTACGTCGATGAAATCGTGATCTGTTGTGGCAGCGAAGAGATCGCGCGCCACCGGCGCAGTTACGAACGCGAAGAGTTGATCTTCGATCCGCTGCATTACCTAGCACTGCTGGAACGCAAGACCAACGCGCTCGATCAAGCGGCCCCGTTGGCGGGCTGGGAGCTGCCCGAACAGTTCCCGTGCTTGAGACGTTTGCTCGAGGCACGGTTGGGAAAGCCAGGCAAGCGCGAGTACGTGCAGGTATTGCGATGACTGGAGGACTTCCGATTCGAGCACGTTGCCGCGGCGCTGCGCCAAGCCTGCGAGTTGGGAGCGATTGGCTTGGATGCAGTCAGGCACTTAGTGCTGTGCCGCATCGAGCAACGGCCGCCGCGCTTGGACTTGACGAAGTATCCGCACCTGCCGGCAGCCCAGGTGGAGCAAACCTCCGCTGCGGACTATTTGGCACTGCCGGCACAAGGAGGGGGGTAATGGCGAGGTCGAAACTTCTGCTCGAAGCGCATTTGAAAGCGTTGCGGCTGCCAACCTTCCTGCGCGAGTACGACAAACTGGCGCGGCAATGCGCCGCCGAGAGCTTGGATTCGAGGAGCTTCCTGCAACAACTCTGCGAGCTGGAACTGCTCGACCGTGAACAGCGGGCCACCGAGCGCCGCAGCAAGGCCGCGAAGTTTCCCGTGACCAAGAGTCTGGACACTTTCGACTTCCCGTCCTTGCCGGCGTTGAACAAGAAGCTGGTGCTGGAACTGGCGCGCTGTGAGTTTATCGACCGCCGCGAAAACGTGCCGGCACTGGGTAATTCCGGCACGGGCAAAACGCACATCGGCTTGGCGTTGGGACTGGCGGCTTGTCAGCGCGGCTATCGAACACGCTTCACAACAGCGGCGGCACTGGTCAATGAGCTGCTCGAAGCCCGAGATGAACGGCGCTTGCTGCGATGTCAAAAGCAGTTGGCCAAGCAGGATCTGCTGATCGTCGATGAACTGGGCTACGTGCCGCTATCGAAGACCGGAGCGGAGTTATTGTTCGAAGTGTTTTCCCAGCGCTACGAACAGGGCTCGACGCTGGTCACCTCGAATCTGCCGTTTAACGAATGGACGGAGGTCTTCGGCTCCGAGCGGCTGACCGGCGCCCTGCTCGATCGCCTCACGCACCACGTTCATATTCTAGAGATGAACGGCGAAAGCTTCCGTCTGATCCAGAGCAAGAAGAAGCGGGCTCACTCTTTGGGCTGACCCACCGGCCACTCGCCCGGTTTTCGTGGGACGGCCTCCACTACGCCTGGGCCGCCCTAAAGGGCGACCGCAGGCTCCGTTCCAGCCGTCCCACGAAAACCGCTACCCCTTCACCAACTGGTCTACTTTTGCTCCGCCGAAGTGGGCCAAATTTACTCCGCCCTTGACAGGCGGCCCGGTGCAACTCCACGCGTTCGACTTTCCAGGGACTCTCAATGCCTAAAATCTGGCGGTATCCTCTTTTCCAATTGAAAGATGAGCCTGAAGGAGAGAGGCGAAGCAGCTGCGGGTTGAGCTGGCAGATTTATATTGGAAGAAACTGTTTTCAACGCCGCGGAAGAATGTAATACTTTATGTGAGGGTTGTTTATTTTTTAGGAGTTATCCATGTCCCCAAGAAGGCTTATTGTCATGACAGCGCTGCTGCTGGTCGGGGTTTGCGGAGTCGCGTACGCTCAGCAAACGGCTACCTTGCGCGGAGAGGTAACCGATGATTTCGGCTCAGTCATCCCAGGCGCGGAAATAACGGCGACCAACAACGCCACCGGAGCCGAGGTGACCGGTTCGACGGATGCCGCTGGCGCATACGAATTGACTCTGGAGCCCGGGATCTACACGATTACGGCCGAGAATTCCGGCTTCGAGACTGGCATCGCCGATGACGTCGAACTGATTGCCGGCCAATCGGTCCTGCGAAACTTTATGCTCGAATTGGCCGCTGTCACCACGTCCGTCGTGGTCGTCGGCAGCCGCGCCGCGCCACGATCGGTGACCGAGTCCACCGTGCCCGTGGACGTCATCCGTGCCGAGGACCTCGCTAGACAGGGCAGCAGGAATTTGGTATCCCAGCTGCGGGCTGTCATCCCCTCCTTCAACGTCAACACTCAGCCGATCAGCGATGCGGGGACCGTCGTCCGTCCGGCTAACTTGCGCAACCTGGCGCCCGACCACACGCTGGTCCTGGTCAACGGAAAGCGCCGCCACCGCTCGGCGGTCATCACTTGGCTGGGAAATGGCATCGCCGACGGCTCGCAGGGACCGGACATCTCCATCATTCCATCGATTGCCATTCGGCAGGTTGAGGTGCTGCGCGACGGCGCGGCGGCGCAATACGGCTCGGACGCCATCGCCGGAGTCATGAACTTCCAACTGAAGGACGATCCCTCGGGAGGCAGCCTGGAAGTTCAAACCGGGGGCTTCTTCGATGCCAATTCGGGGGACTCGGCGACGTGCGGGTCGGGCATCATCGGCGACATCAAGCACTCGTGTAACGGAATCGGCGGACGCGGCCGGACGTTTTCCGTAGCCGGCAACGTCGGGGTGCCGCTGGGAGCGAACGGTTTCGGCAACATCAGCATGGAGTACGGCACCGCCGAGCCGACCAACCGCGCCATCCAGCGCCAAGACGCGTCGGACATCATCAACGCGGGCAATACGAATCTGCGCGACACGGCGCAGGTTTGGGGATCGCCGAGAATCAACCACGACTTCAAGCTGTTCGCAAACTTCGGCCATCTGTTCGACGATCGTTATCAACTCTACGGTCACGGCAACTACGCGTCCCGCAAGGTGACCGGTGGCTTTTACTTCCGGAATCCACACACGCGGGGCGGGGTTTTTCGCGGTCCCGTGGTCGACGATCAAGATACGCTGCTCGTCGGCGACCGGGTCTGGGCCGATACCGCGCCCACCAGCAAGGATCCTCCTCCCGGACGGGAGCCGGGCGCCGGCGGCTGCCCCATCATCCCGATCGTCGACAACGTCCCCGACGCAGGCGCTCTCTCCGCAGTCGAGGCCGACCCGAACTGCTTCACCCTCCACAACCGGTTTCCTGGAGGATTCACTCCGCAGTTCGGCGGGGATCTGATCGACCTCTCGCTGGTCGGCGGTCTGCGCGGGTTCGCCAGCAACGGCTTCACCTGGGACGCGAGCGCCAGCATCGGCACCAGCGAGATCGATCAGTTCATTTCCGATACGGTCAATGCGTCGCTCGGTTCCGACACGCCGACATCGTTCCGGCCCGGCGTCTATCGGCAGGAGGAAACCAATCTCAACTTCGACGTTACCTACCCCCTCAACGATCTCGTGCACTTGGCCGCCGGCGCGGAGTGGAGGAGGGAGGAGTTCACGATTGGCGCCGGCGATCAGCCGTCGTGGGAGATCGGTCCGTATGCCGCGCAGGGCTTCAGTTCCGGTTCGAACGGCTTCAACGGCTACCGGGCCGACACGACGGCGGGAGTCTGGGACCGCAGCAACATCGCCGTCTATGGCGACGTTGAGTTCACCGACCCGGGCCGGTGGACGCTCGGCACGGCCCTCCGGTTCGAGAACTTCGACGACTTCGGCAAGACGGTCAACTACAAGGTCTCCGGGCGCCTCAAGCTGACCGACATGGCCGCGCTGCGCGGCGCCTTCAGCACCGGGTTTCGGGCGCCGACGCCGGGGCAACAGAACGCGTTCAACGTGACGACCGCCTTTATCGGCGGGCAACTGACCAACCAAGGTGTGGTTCCGGCTACCTCAGCCGTGGCCATGGCGCGGGGCGGAGGCCAGCTCCAACCGGAGACATCGCGCAACTACAGCGCGGGCGTCGTCGTCGAGAAGGGCCCGTTCACCTTCACCGCGGACTATTTCCGGGTCGACATCGACGACCGCGTCGCCCTGGCCCAGGAAATCAAATTGTCGGAGAACGAGATCGAGACGTTGCTAGCGGAAGGGATTCCAGAAGCACGGAATTTCCCCGTGTTCCGGTTCTTCCTGAACGACTTTTCGACGACGACCCAGGGCATCGACCTGATCTCGACGCTGGTGAAGGGGCGTACGACGTTCAGTGCGATCTACAACTACACGGATACAGCGGTCAAGAACGTCGAATCTTCCGTGATCGACCAGTTCCGCATCACTACGCTGGAACGGGGGCTGCCGAACACGCGGTGGAGCTTCAACGTCAACCACGACGCCCGCCGATGGAATCTCATGGGCCGCTTGAACTACTTCGGTCAGTTCTGGGACAGCGAGGACGGGCGGAACGCGGCTGACTTGGGCGTCATATCCGAGTCGTGGCTGTACCCGTCCTATTCCGGCAAGGCGCTGCTCGATGTCGAGCTGGGCATCCCGTTCAGAGAAAACGTCACTCTGGCCATCGGCGGGGAGAACGTGCTGAATACTTACCCCGACGTGAACGAGAATGGCAGCCTGACGGTCGGCAATTACTACAGCCAGTTCTCGCCCTTCGGGTTCAACGGCGCGAACTTCTACGTGCGGCTCAACTATAGCTGGGGCATGAGCCGCCCCGGCGACGCAAAGATCGTCTTAGATCAAGCGGCGCCCCAACGCGATCCGGAACGGGTGCGCCAAGAGGTTGTCGAGAAGATCGCGGAGCTCGAAGTGCTGCACGATGAGTTGATCGGCCACCTGAAGGCGATCCAAGAGGCTCAGACCGGTCTGGGGGTAAAACGCTGGGCTGGAGACCGGGTAGCAAAGGCGCAGATGGCGAAAGAGCGAGACCTGGAGATATTGCGGACAAATCTTGCAAGAAGAGCCGCCGGTCAAGACGTCGAGCCGCTAGGAAGAAGCGCCGAATCGAAGCAGCTACTAGTCAAGGATCAAATCGCCGATCTCCGCTGGAAGAATTCAACCCGTTTAAGCGCGGGAGGCGTGGCAGACAAGTGGGTGACCCAGCTCCTACGGCAAAGTGATGCGAAGGTGTTCAAGTCAAGAAGTCTTCAGACCAACGCCAGATGGCGATTTCAAGAGCTTCGTTCTGGCAGAAAAATAGTTTCCAGTAGGCAACCAACTGTGCGGTAGTCGGCGTGACACCAACGTAGCCTCCCTTGCGCCACAATGCGACGCGGCGATCACTGAGGTCAAGGCCGAGATCAAAACTCAAACTTCCCGTATTGATGTTCTACAGCGAGTGACCTGGCCGCTGATCGTTCTGCTGGCTACGACTGTCTTCGGCCTGCATCGCAAGCGGAACCGCCTTCGACGCTCGTGACCGCCATCGCTTTGCTGCGTGTCGCACGGAATCCCTGCTGAACCAGCCATTGAACTGCTTCAACGATGGCTCTGTTTCGCACGAAGTTTGCATCCGGGTCCTTGCCTCGCGCTGTCGGCCGCGAGTGTTTCCTCGCCAGCACGTCGGCCATCCATGAGGCCAGCTCGCCGGGGAGCGGCTCACCGTCCCGCAGCAGTTGTTGAGCAATCAAACTGACGCCATCCCACGCCGCCCTGATCTCTCTGGAACACCAGATCAGTTGAGCAAGCAGCACCGGTCGGCGTTCCGCGGGAGCCTTGCGGTAGCCCTCGGCGAGGGCTTCCGGCGTACATTTTTACGTGCGCCGTGAGAAGGCGCCATTCCTCAGCGGGTGCGAATCCGGCCCGGCAACTGTCGCTCCAGCCGGTAGCAGTCGGAGCGGATGGTGGAGGTAACAACATCGTCTGAAGCACTCCGATGACAAAGGGCCGCCTCGGGCGGCTCAGCGACCACACAGGCCACAACGCGAGTAAACGCCGAGCAGGCCTCGAAACGCGCACTGCGGAAGCCGACCCGCCGTTGAAACGGGGAAGGCTGCCAGCGGTCGGGAAACGAGCGACGCGAGCACCGACCGGTTCCGCCGGGGTATTGGCGGTGGCATGTATGGAAGAGGGGATTGGACGCAACACGGGAAGCCCTGCCGGTGGCGTGGCACGCGCCAACCGACAGCCCGCGAGGGTCAGGTTGGCCCGGCAGGGTGGCGGAGAGGTCCGCAGTACCAA
The DNA here is from genome assembly GCA_965205595.1 of Bryobacterales bacterium. Lineage (GTDB taxonomy): Bacteria > Acidobacteriota > Terriglobia > Bryobacterales > UBA6623 > CATQHP01. The sequence continues at coordinate 11,564 of CBDBHI010000006.1, forward strand.
GAAAGCCGAGTAATGCCGGTGGAGGGAAGGGACCTCAGGTGGAAGCGATGGCGAAAGGGAGCAGGCTCGCGGGAGTGGCCGACGGCCTAGTACCCCGGAGATGAGCAGGAATTCCGGACGTCATCACATGCACAAGCGAAGGGGACGACCTGAGCGGTCGCCGCCGTCAGGGCGTCAACAGGCCTGACGACACACCGGCCGGCCGGCGCAAGGGTGCGGGCCAGATGCCACGGCTCGCGAGACCCGCCCGTTGGCCGCGACCGGGAACCCGTGTGCGAGCCGCATGATTCCACTGGAGAGCCCGGTGCCAGAAATCGGCCCGCCGGGTTCGCAGAGCGAGGGGAGGAAACGTGCCCATGGGAATCGGATTGCGGCCCGGCTGCGAAAGCACCGGATGAGCCACCAAACCCTACCGGCTACGCGCCTCCTCTCGACTCTACCCCCCTGCCGGACTCGACCCCCATATGAGTAATTCTACGAACAAACCTTGCGATGACCCCAAATACGGGTTGCTATACTGGCCGGGCATGGCCGTGATCGAACGGTTCCTGAGCCAGGCGTCCGGCTTCGTCTGGGGTCCCCTGTTCCTCGTCCCGCTCCTCCTGTTCACGGGCCTCTACCTGACCGTCCGGCTGCGCGGCCTCCAGTTCCGGCAGCTTCCGCACGCACTATGGCTCGGGTTGGTTGTGCGCCGTGAGCCCGACGCCGAAGGCGACATCACCCACTTCCAGGCGCTCATGACGGCACTGGCCGCCACAGTCGGCACCGGCAACATCGTTGGCGTGGCCACGGCGATCGCCGCAGGTGGACCCGGTGCGCTCTTCTGGATGTGGATGACGGGCCTGGTCGGTATGGCGACGAAGTACTCCGAGGCGCTACTCTCGGTTCGCTTCCGCACGACCGACCCCCGAGGCGAACAAAGCGGCGGGCCGATGTACTTCCTGGAGCACGGGGTCGGCCAGCTAACCGGCCGCTGGCTGGCCCGAGCGTTCGCGCTGTTTGCCGCGGCCGCAGCGTTCGGCATCGGAAACATGGTGCAGTCCAACGCCATCTCGCTGGCAGTGGCCAACTCGGCCGGAACGTTCGGGCTGTCCGTCCATCCTGGCCTCGTCGGTCTGGCCGTGGCGGTGCTGGCGGCACTGGTGATTCTGGGGGGCATCCGGTCGATCGGTCGGACCGCCGCCACGCTCGTCCCCTCGATGATTCTGGTGTACGTGACTGCGACGACGGTCATCCTCGTCCTGAACTACGAAGGGATCCCCGGGGCGATCGGGCTCGTTTTCCAGAGTGCGTTCACCGGCACGGCGGCGACGGGCGGGTTTCTCGGTGCCGGCGTGGCGCAGACGATTCGCTTCGGCGTGGCGCGCGGCATCTTCTCGAACGAGTCGGGTCTGGGATCGGCGGGCATTGCCGCCGCGGCGGCACAGACGCGCGAGCCGGTGCGCCAAGCGCTCGTGTCGATGACGCAGACCTTCATCGACACGCTCATGGTTTGCTCGTTCACCGGGCTTGCCATCATCGCGACCGGCGCGTGGCAGACCGGGCTGGATGGACCCCTCCTGACGCAACGCGCCTTCGCCACGGGTCTGCCCGGCCAGTGGGGTGGGATCGTCGTCACGGTGAGCCTCGTGCTGTTCGCGTTCTCCACTATTCTGGGGTGGTCGTACTACGGCGAGAAGAGTCTGGAGTACCTGCTCGGCACGGGAGCCGTCCTGCCTTACCGCGTCGCGTTCGTGATGGCCGCGTTCCTCGGCAGCCTCGGCACGGTTGAGGTCGTGTGGCTGCTGTCCGACGTGCTCAACGGCCTGATGGCCATCCCGAACCTGATCGGGTTGCTCCTGCTGTCGGGGCTCATCGTCCGCGAGACGCGGGCTTACTTCAGGGAGAACTCATAGAGAACGTCACGATTGCCGCAGCTGCAGGCGGCATGGCGCACAAGAGAGCCTTGTTGCACGGATAGGGATGGAAACGGAATTCCCCCTTTCCCCAAGCGGTAGTGTCAGGCGATGCGTTCGAACACAGGCCGTCCGAGCGCGGTCATTGTGTTCAGGACTTTTCGGCCGAGTTGGATCTCCGTGATCTGCCTGGAGAAGCTGCGGAATTTGAGTTTGGGGCCGATGACGCTCTTCCAACGGCCCATCTGCGTTTCTATTCGGCTGCGCTGGTTGTACCCTGTTGCCGTCTGCCAGGCCATGCGGCCGTTGCTGCGGATTTGGGCAATATGGCGATCCCGAACGGTCGCATCACGCGCCGATTGCAGGCGGATCACTGCGTCCTTTGGCGGCGGTATGACCACATCCAGGGTCTCCCCATACCGCTGCCTCAGCAGATTTCGTGTGGACGCTCCATCGTAGGCGCCGTCAGCCAGAAAGCCCGTGACCGGGGCATCCAGCTGATCCAGGAGGCTGGGTAAGGCTGTGCTGTCTCCAACGTTATCGTGAGTCAGAGCGGCGCAAACAATCGCCCCGCTGGCGAGGTCCAGTCCGAGGTGGAGCTTGCGCCAGCGGCGGCGTATTCCCTTGGTGTTATGCTTCTGCGCTAGCCATTCGCCCTCGCCGAAGATCTTGAGGCCAGTACTGTCGACCAGCAGATGGATAGGCACAGATCCTGCTTGCCTCATCACCTGAGCGATGCTCACCCCGTTTGCGCGCCGCGACAGCGTGGAGTAATCCGGTACCCGTATATCCAACCCCATGAGCGTGCCGATGGAACCCATAAGCCCCTGTGTCTGACGCAGTCCAAGATGGTATGCCGTGCGCAGCATCAGGCATGTCTCGATCGCCAAATCCGAGTATCTGCGCTGACCACCCCGTGACGTGCGGCGCGGCGCGCTCCACACACTTTGAGCCTCCTCACTGACCCAAATCGTCAGGTCACCCCGTTGGCGCAAGCTCTCGTTATATTCCGCCCAGTTGATCACCCGGTACTGCACCTTATCAAACTTGTGCCGGCGCGCTGCGGTGAACTTATGTGGCATTTAGACTACCCCCAGCGTTGAAAAAACCAATGATAAGACATCCTTCGGGATGATCCATGCAACAAGGTCGTTGTAGTCTGGGAGCCCGTGATCGCGGCCGCGTTGGATATTAAGCGAAGCTAAATCGAGGCCTCCGGTTCCAGGCTCTCCAAACAAGAAGTTCCGCAGCCCGTCCACGACGTATACGTCAATGTTCTCGGACGGCTGAGCTGCCAGACCGCGAAGAATCGGCTCCACGCCGCCTTCGTAGATCACTCGGTCGGGGCTGAAGAACGCATCCCGGAGCGACAGATGCCCGGCCTGAATCTCCCTTCCGCGCGCGTCGAGCCTCAGAATGCGCGAGTTCAGCATGCTGTGGCCGAGTCTGAAGGCCGCCGAAGCGAATAGATTCGAGATGGAAGGGTTGATATCCAGCCGGAACCCCTCGTAGGGCTGTAACGCATCACGTCCAAGCAAGATCGGCAGGAACTCGTTGTACGTGATGACTTGCATCTCCGAGCCAACGATGGCGCGGGCGCGCTGGTAGACTTCATCACCCGGCAGCCCGGGAGACTGCGCTCTGATCTCGTTCGCCAGGCGGTTGTGTTCGCGGACAAAAACCGCGTGCAGCGCCGTCAATCCGACTTGCTCATTGGCGCGCACATCCCCAGCCACGAAATACCCCGGGCCCTCGCCGGCATTCGGCAGGCCGACCGTATTGAAGGGTAGTAGGCCGCCCGCGCTGGTCTTCAAGCGACCCGTGCCGTCGAGCGTTCGAAGCCCTTGCGCGCGCGTTATCAGAGCCATAGACATTCGAGGCGTCTATGTAGGCGGTGATGCTGTTGATCTGCTCCCGTGGTTTTATGTTAGCTGGGTCCTCAATGCAGGCAGAGCGATAGAACCCCAACTGCATGCTCCCCGTCGACAAGGGGTCGAAGTAGGAGTCGCCGACCGGAACGGAGATCGGCATCGGCTCGTCCAGGTCGACTTCAGTAAGAACGAGGTCGTGATCGAGGAACTGGCCCCACTGCCACATAAACGCAGTCGCAGCCTTCGCGTTCGGCCTCGAATCGCTCTGGGACACCACTATGTTGCTGATCGCCCGCGGATTCGGCCGATCGGCGCCAGGCGGCTCGGAGGCTCCATCCGTGTAGGCGCTGTCGACCAGCCGAATCATTGCGGTTTCCGCCTGTCCCCAGTGATCGTCGGTTGGATGGTTGCCGCTGCCGTCGACGGACCGGAACTCCTGGCCCGAGGCAATTGAGACGAAAACGACGACAAGTGTACCGACCAACCGAACCATTCGCTTTACCCGCACAAAGAGCGATCGTAACACTTGTATACCAATAGCACTCGCAGTCCCAAAGATGTTTGACCCACCCCCGGTCTGGCACGTCAGTCGTACCACGATCGGCACCCACGACGATCGAAAATCAACCGGTGCCACGGCTCCCAGTAGGGCGCGAGATGTTGCTGACCTGCCCAAATCCGGTGCCAGCTCAACCGGTCGATGCAACACTTTGCGCGAAAGGGGAAGGTGAAGTGTAAGCGAATGAAACAAAAGAGGAAACGCCGAGCCGTCGTCGCTTATCTTGACAAGCTGTTGAGGTACGGAGAGTTACACTGTGGGGATTGGGGCTTCGGCGAATAGCTGGGCCGCATGTCCCTCTCACCAGCCGCAAACCCCCAGACTCAACGACTTACTGCTTGTGTTGCATCGACCGGTTGAGACCACCCTGTCGATATATCACGTTCAAACTCCGCATCCTTTATTGCGGCGACCCGCGGCCGGAAGGGGTGCGCTACTCATGAATCCGCGCCGCCCGTTCTTTCTGAGGCCCTCTTAATCCATGTTCTCGGTGCAGGAGCACCCACTTTTCCACCCGTCCAATGGAGTCGGCCGAACTGCCGTCGGCTTTTGCGACATGTCCGCATCAGCGCGCGGCGCCCAGGACTACCCGCCGCTTCCAAGTTCCGTCGCCCAGCTTCTCCGCAGAGCCAGACCCCAAAGTAATGCGGGCAGCAGCAGCGCGATGCCGAGTCCAAGCGCACCGGTTCTGGCCGAGACCCCGGCGTCAATCAAGTGCCCCACCAAGAATGTCGCGACGGACGCGGTAACCATAAACATGCCCATATCGGCGGCGAACACTCGTCCGCGGAAGCGGTCTTCGGCGTTAAGTTGTAGCAGCGTCGTCGAGAACACCCAAACCAGCGCGGCGCCGCCATGGGCCAGTACGAGGCATAGTCCCGCGAGCGGTAGGAAACTGATGCGACTGAATAGCACGTATCCCAATGCGGCCGCCAGGTAGCCAGTGAGTACAGCGAAACGCATACTTGACTGCGAATTGGCGATGCGACGGCCGATGATCAACGGCCCTAAGATCGAACCTAGGCCCTGGAACATGAATAGCGCGGCCATCCCTAACGACGCTTGTCCGTCGATCGCAAACTCACGACTGCCTAAGATCGTGACCAACACCACGCGGGCTCCCAAAATGCCAAGTCCAAACTTCAACGTCAGAAGCGCCGCCAATCGCCAGTCGCGCGCGACGTAGCGAAAGCCCTCAACGATCGGAGCGTAGCCAAGCACCTCGCCCCAAGGTTTGTCGCGATGTTCGGCCACGTGCGCTTCGCGGACGATGAGACGGTACACAAACCACGCGGAGACCAGGAACGACGCGGAATTCGCCAGGAAGACAGTCTGGCGGCCCAAGTACGCTACCGCCACACCGCCAATTGCCGCACCGGCCGTGACAGTCACCGACCAAGTCGTAGAGCCGATCGCGTTGGCGGTAGGAATATCATCGCGCGCAACGAGGCTCGGAACAATGGCATTACGCCCGGCCTCAAAAAACGCCGCTGTCCCAATTTCGGTTCCAAGCAGAATGTAGAGCAACCAGATGCGGTCGGCACTGTCGATCCAAATCATTCCTAAGACGAGGATGGCGCGAACCAGATCGCTGAAGATCATGACCTGCCGGCGGCTGATGCGGTCGCTAACCGCGCCGGCGGTCGGTCCGAGCAAGAACATCGGAAGTATTTGCAGTATCGCCGCAAGGGCGACGGCCTCGGCTCGACCGGTGAGTTCGAGCAGAAGGTCGTAGATAGCTACCGAGTAGAACCAGTCGCCAGACCCACTAATAAGCTGCGCGATCCACAGCCGGCGATAGTTCGTATTGCGGCGCAGCAGCGAGACGTAGCCGCGTACGGTGATGCCGGATTTCACTGTGATGGAATCACGCGCGGTACAGCCCAGTGCGCTCTTTGGCGAGACGCACGGTTTCTTCGGCAATTGGCGCGATGCGCAGCGCGCTGTCCCGCAGGATCTTGCGCAGGTGGTCGCGGTTCGCCATCAGATCTTCATGCTTCGCTTGAATTGGTTCCAGGTTTGAAACGACCATCTCCGTGACGCTTTTCTTGAGATCGCCGTAGCGCATTTCCGCGAAGTGCGATTCCATGTGCTCGTCGCCCCATCCGGAAAATGCCTGGAAGATGGTCAGCAGGTTTTTCACACCGTCACCCGGCGCTTCCCAGTTCACAGCCGGCTGCGAATCCGTCACGGCGCGGCCAATCAGCTTTTTGATGCGGCTTGGCGGATCTAAAAGATTGACCGCGTGGTTGGGGCCCGACGCCGATTTGCTCATTTTTTGCGTCGGATCGTCTAATCCCATAATGCGCGCGCCGACGGTGGGAAACTTGGTTTCGGGGACGACGAAGGTATCGCCATACAACGAATTGAAACGCTGCGCGATGTTGCGCGTGAGTTCCATGTGCTGGGATTGATCATCTCCCACCGGCACGATCTTGGCTTGGTAGAGCAGGATGTCGGCTGCCATCAGCACGGGGTAGACGAAGAGGCCCGTTCCAATCGATTCTTGCGAGCCCTCGGCCTGCTGCGTTTTCGCTTTGAACTGCGTCATGCGGCCAAGCCAGCCATACGGCGTTACACAGGTGAAAATCCACGCGAGCTCGACATGGCCGGAGATCTGTGATTGCACGAAGACAGCGCAGTGGTCGGGATCGATCCCCGCGGCAATGTAGAGCGCCGCTAGTTGCTCGCAGCGCTCTTCGAGCTCTTTAGGATCTTGATACACCGTGATGGCATGTTGGTCGACGATGCAGAATATCGGCTCGTAGTCGTACTGAATTTCGGTCCAGTTACGAAGTGCGCCCAGATAGTTGCCGATGTGCAGCACACCGGAAGGCTGCATGCCTGAAAAGATGCGAGGCTTCATTGTTGGGAAAGGGAATTTTCCATTCTATCCGGTGCGGAGTCATTGCTCTAGTCCGCATTTTTCACCGGGTGGCGAGCGAAAGTGCATGAGAGGTGTGTCGATACGAGGCGGGCAACTCTCGCCGCGCGGAGGCGTACTCTTGCAATCCGGTGAGCACTCGCGATCGAGAGCAACGAAGTAGTGGCGCACCAATCGCGCGCTTTCGCCGTCAGGTGGTGAAAAATGCGGGCTGATGGGCACTGTAGATTTAAGCCCAACAGGCAATGCTATATTAGGGCCGAGGGTTGATGCTGGTTTAGTGCGCCCGCTGGGTATTGGCGCCGTCGGTACCGCATAACACTGTCGTTCTGGGCTGTGGACTTCGATCAGCTACATACTTTTCTCGAAATCGTACGCCTTAAGAGCTTCTCTAAGGCGGCGCAAACGTGCTTTCGGACCCAGCCTGCAATCAGTGCGCAAATTCGCCAGATGGAGCAAGAGCTGGGGACTCAACTCTTCGAGCGATTCGGTAGTCGAATCTCGTTAACTATTGCCGGCAAGACGTTCGCCGAATATGCTCGCGACATCCTTGAACTTAAGAAGCAAAGCTTCAACGCGGTTCGAGAACTTGACCGCAACCCGCGCGGTGAAGTCGTCATCGCCGCAAACGAAGCGACATGTGTAAACGTGCTGCCGAGCGTGTTTTCGAATTTCAAGGCCCGTTTTCCAAACGTGCAAATTCAGGTCGTACGCTCGTATGCCTCACGAACGATCGAGTCTGTCATGGACAATTCGGTCGACTTCGGCATTACCCAACTGCCGATATCGGAAAAGAAGTTGGTGATGGTGCAGATTCACTCCGATGAAATTTGCCTGTTGGTGTCGCCCAATCACCGCTTCGCGAGCATGACCGGCGTAGGCGCCGAAGAGATTTCGAAAGAAGAGCTAATCCTTCCAAAAAGCGGCCGCACCCGTGCTCGCATTAACGACTACCTCGAGGCCTATGAGGACGACTTGAAAATCTCGATGGAGCTAGAATCGAGCGAGATGCTCAAGCGCTTTGTCATGGCAGACCTCGGGGTTACGTTTCTGGCCGCGACTCACGCCCGCGAAGAAATCGCGGCCGGTCGCCTGAAAGCCGTCCGGTTAAAACCGCTGCCAATGATTCGAACTATAGGATTGGTTTATCGCAAAGACAAGGCGCTATCGCGAGCCGCGCTCGGCTTTATCGAGGTGGTTGGTGAGTTCGCGCGTGAATCTGACGGCTCCAAACAGGTAGCAAAAAAGGCGTCATGAAGTGGGTCGTTAACAGCTCAACGGTAGTCGTTGCTACGGCCGAGGGTGACCGCGTCTACGATTCAATCGAAGACTGCCCGCCGGCACTACGCAAAAAGATCGAAGAGACGATCGAAGGCCCTAATTCCGTAAAAAAGATCATCACCAATCGTTACGCTTTCGAGCGAATGATGCAAAGCGTCCACGAACTGCCGCCTGACGTCCGAGAAGTCGCGCAAGACATTGAAATCGATCCGGAGCCGGCCCCGTTTCCGCCTTGGTATGTGATTGCGGGCGGCCTTTTTGCGGTCGCGGCAGCGCTATTCGGACTGCTTACCTGGGCGGTCACGGCAGCTTAGCGCGAGTCCGGCACGGTGCGGATTGTTGCTCGGCTCGATAGCCTCAGCGAACGAGAAGCCCGCATTCATTTCTCAGTTGTCGACAATGGCCGCGGCATTCCTGCTGAAAAGCAGGCTACGATTTTCGAATCGTTCTCTCAGGCCGAGGGAGGTCGGAGGCACTGGCCTTGGCCTTGCCATCTGCAGCAGGCTAGTCAGTTTAATGGGTGGAACGATCTGGGCGGAAAGCGAAGTCGGCAAAGGCAGCGTTTTTCACTTTACGGTGCGATTCCGTGTTCCCGTCGCAAGCAAGATTGTTGACTACGCCCCAAAACTGACCGGCTGAGGAACGATCGGAATCAGCCGAGGCGTTCCGGTGTCAGGCAGCTCTTCAAGTTCTTGACACCGTTCGATTGGCGCGAGGGTCGTACGATGACCATATGCGACTCCTTCGCCTCGCAATCGCGTTACTGGCAACTCTCGGCTTCATCGTCGCGAAACCAAACCTCGTCTTCATCATGGTTGACGATCTCGGCCCTGAATGGATCTCGTCCTACGGTGGCGAAGGTATCGAGACCCCCAACATCGACAAGCTCGCCGAGGGCGGGATGAAGTTCAACAACGCCTATTCCATGCCGCAATGTACGCCCACTCGGGCTACGTTACTCACCGGCCAATACCCGTTCCGTCACGGCTGGACCAATCACTGGGATGTGCCGCGCTGGGGCGCGGGCAGCCAGTTCGACCCCACGCACAACATCACTTTTGCACGGCAGCTCAAGAAAGTTGGCTACGTCACCGCAATCGCGGGCAAGTGGCAGATCAACGATTTCCGCGTTCAGCCGGAGATCCTACGGACGCACGGATTTGACGAATGGTCGATGTGGACGGGTGGCGAGGGTGGCAACCCCGCCAGCAACGAACGCTACTGGGACCCCTATGTCTACACCAGCGATTCCGAAAGCAAAACGTACAAGGGCGCATTCGGTCCCAAAATCTATAACGACTTTCTCGTAGACTTCGTCCACCGTAACAAGTCAGAACCGATGATGATCTACTACCCAATGGCGCTGACCCATGGACCGCTCGTCCAAACTCCCCACGAGCCATTCGCCGACACCAAGCTTGAAAAGCATCGCGCAATGGTGCGCTACACCGACTATCTCGTCGGACAACTCGTCAAGGCGTTCGACGACGCCGATGTTCGCGACAACACGATCATTATTTTCACCACCGACAACGGCACATCCGGCGCTATCGACGGCCGCATGGACGGGCGAGCAATCAAGGGCGGTAAGGCCAAGCTCACGGAAAACGGACCGCGCCAACCTTACATCGTCAACGGGCCCGGCATGGTTCCGGCGGGAGTTGAGACAGACGCGCTCACCGACTTTTCCGACCTGTTGCCAACACTCTGCGAACTGGCCGGCGCGCCGCTTCCCGAGGGCGTGACCCTAGACGGCAAATCACTCGCCGACGTAATCCTCGGCAAGCAGCCCGACGGTCCGCGCGAGTGGATTCTCGCGATGGGTTTCGGCGCGGCGGTGCTTGACGAGCAAGGCGTGCGTGGTGTCAGAGACTACGCCCCGCGAGTGATTCGAGACAAGCGATACAAGATCCACGTCCACGATGCTAGTGCCACGAAGCTCTACGATTTAGCCCTCGATCCGGGCGAGGAAAACAACCTCATCGCGAGCAAAGACGCGCGGCATCTCAGCGCCTTAGCCAAACTCAGCGCGGTCGTCAAAACGATGCCCGCCATCGATGCGCGGCCGCGCTACGATCCGCTACCTCCGCAACCATGGGACGTGAGCCTTGAGCAACCCCAGTTTCGATACAAACCGGCCGCCGCGCAATAGAAGATCTAGCCCCGGGCTGCGCTAAAATGGCGGTTGCACTCCCCGCTAATCGAACAATCACCGCAAGCATTCCACAGCCGCCCCGCTGATGGCGGAATCTGTAGTTCGCGGTTCAGCTTTTAGCCCTCGCATCGTCCAACGTTTTGGTCACGCCCTTCGGCCTGCTACTTCACGAGGCACCGTTCCAATGTACGTAAAAAAGCCACGGTTGTTGACCCCTGGACCGACACCGCTTTACCCGCCCGCGGTGCGGGCGATGTCCGGCGCCGACATCCACCACCGCACAGCCGAGTTCATCGATATTTATCGCAACATTATTTCCGACCTGCACTATTTCATGGGGACGGATAACGGTATTGCGCTCTTCACTGCATCGGGCACCGGCGCGATGGAGTCGGCCGTCTCAAACTTATTCTCGGCGGGTGAAAAAGTAATCGTCTGCGTAGCCGGAAAGTTTGGCGAGCGATGGGCGCGGATTACGAGCGCCTTCGGCCTCCAGACGGTCGTCATCGAAAAACCATACGGTGAATCCGTCAAGCCTGAGCAAGTCGCGCGGGCGATCGCCGATAATCCTGACGTCAAGGCAGTATTCATCCAGGCCACGGAGTCTTCGACCGGCATCTCGCACGACGTTGAGGCGATCGGCAAAATTGTCGCTCAGACCGATGCGATCCTGGTTGTCGACGCTATCACCGGCCTCGGCACGAGCGTGCTTGAGATTGACGACTGGGGCCTTGATGTCGTCATTGGCGGTTCCCAAAAGGCCGTCATGATTCCGCCCGGACTGGCGTACTGCTCCGTCAGCGAGAAGGCAATTAAACGCGCCGAGAACGCCACCAATCCGAACTTCTACTTCAATCTGCGCAAGCACATAGCGGCGGGCCCTGAAGGTGATTCCCTGTGGACCCCGGCAACTTCGCTAATCCTAGGTCTCGGCGAGGTTCTGAAATTCATTCGCGAGATCGGGCGCGAAAACCTCATCAAGAACGCACAGCTCCTGGCACGTGCAAGTCGCGATGCCGCGCTAGCGCTAGGACTCGAGCTGTTTATCAAAGATTCGATCCCCGCCGGCGCTGTCACCGCAATCAAACCTCCTGAAGGAATTAACTCCGGCGAAATCGTCAAGCGTTACAAGAACGATTTCGAATCGATCATCGCCAACGGACAAGGCTCGATGAAGGGACAGATGTTCCGCTTCGCCCACCTGGGATACTTCGACTTTCACGACCTGTTTGCCACTATTGCCGAACTCGAACTGATCCTCCACGACCTGGGCCGGCCCGTGGAATTTGGTGCGGGAGTCAAGGCCGCGCAAGCAGTCTACCTTGAAGCAAGAGCGACCGAGGGAGCCTGACAGACCACGATGAATGTACTCATTGCCGACGCCATCGCCCCAGCCGCGATCGAAGTCCTCCAGGCGGAGCCCGACTTCAACGTCATCGTTTCAAACGCCGCGGACTATAAACAACACCTAGCCGACGCCGAGGCGATCTTGATCCGCAGCGCCGTGAAGATTACGAAAGACGTCTTCGAAATCGCGCCCAAGCTGCGTGTTATCGGGCGCGCCGGTGTCGGTGTCGATAACGTCGATTGCGAAGAAGCGACCGCGCGAGGCGTCGTCGTCATGAACACGCCAGGTGGCAACGCGATTTCGGTTGCCGAACACACGCTGGCGTTCATCCTTTCGCTGGCACGCTCAGTAACGAGCGCCAACGCCTCAACCAAGTCTGGTAAGTGGGAGAAGAAAAAATTTCTCGGCAATGAAGTGCTGGGCAAGACGCTCGGCATCGTGGGCTTGGGCAACATCGGCCGCCAGGTCGCACAACGTGCCAAGCCCTTCGGCATGGAGATCATTGCATACGACCCATTCGTGTCAAGTGATGCCGCCAAGGACGCCGGGGTCGCACTGCTTGGTCTGGACGAGCTCTACGCACGCGCTGACTACATCACCCTTCACCTGTCGCTCACAGCCGAGACGCGCGCGATGGTCAATGCCGAGTCGATCGAAAAAATGAAAGATGGTGTGCGCATCATCAACTGTGCGCGCGGCAAACTCATCGACGGCCTGGCACTCAACAGCGCACTATTGTCCGGTAAAGTCGCCGGGGCAGCCCTAGACGTTTTCGAAATTGAACCCCCGTCGAACTCCCCTCTGCTTGGCCACGAAAACGTAGTAGCTACACCGCACATCGGCGGCTCCACCGCGGAAGCCCAAGAGAAGGTCGGCATCCGCATCGCCCAACAAGTCCGCGACTACCTCAAAGATGGCGTCGTTATGTCCGCGGTCAACATGCCGTCGATCAGTGCGGAGCAGTATGGAAAACTGGCTCCGTTTCTAACCCTCGCCGAACGCCTCGGTTCGTTCGCTGCACAGACTGTGCAGGGCCGCCCGGTACGGCTAAAAATCACCTACTCGGGGAACTTCGGCGAGACCAACTCGGCGCTCATTCGTAACGCGGCGTTGAGCGGCGTTCTCAACCGCTTCCTCTCACAGAAAGCCAATCTCATCAACGCCGCACAGATAGCCCAAGAGCGCGCGTTTGGAATCAGCGAAGTCCGCCGGGGTCGCGCCCATTTCAGTGATTCGATAGCCCTTGCGCTTGAGACCGAAGACGTCACCCGCACGGTCGAGGGCACGGTATTCCCTGACGGAACTCCTCGCCTGTTGAGCATAGACGGGATCTACGTTGAGACCAGCCTCGCCGGCCACCTCGTCTATGTCACCAACGAAGACGTACCTGGGGTCATCGGCCGCATCGGTACGATTCTCGGCGAAAACGGCATCAACATCGCCGATTTTTCGCTCGGCCGCGGCGAAGTACCCGGCGACGGCAACGCAGCCAACGCTGTTGCGGTGGTTCTCACAGATCAGCCTCTGCCCGCCTCTGTGCTGGACCAACTTTACAAGATGTACGCAGTCACGTTCGCGAAAGCCATCGATCTTTAACCTCTTACGCTTGTATTTTTCCAGCGGTCAGCCTACGCTGGAGCGACAGACGGAGAACGAATCAATGAGAAACCACCTCGGTACGCTATTAGCGGCAATCGCATTTTTCGTGTCAGGATGTGGCGACCAACCACCCCAATTGACGCCCGGGCTAAAGGCGTTTGTTGGCGCGACGGTCGCCGACGGCCAAGGCGGCCCAGCGATCGAAGACGCCGTGATCGTTGTTCGCGACGGCAGGCTCGTTGCGGTCGGCCCGTCCGCAACCAGGCAAGTTCCCGCGGACGCGGAACGAATCGACCTGTCGGGAAGGTTCGTGACTCCGGGCTTCATACTGGGCCACGGTCACGTGGGCGGTTCGCGCGGGCTCGAAACGGGACCCGCCGTCTACACCCGCGAAAATCTGCTGGCTCAACTCGCCTTGTACGCGCGCTATGGCGTCACGACCGTCGTCAGCCTTGGCGGTGACGGGCCTGAGGCGATACAGGTGCGAGACGAGCAGTCGACCGCTGACCTGAACCGCGCGCGCCTTCACATTGCGGGCGCCGTCGTCGCGGCAGCAACCCCCGACGCCGCCCGTGCCGAGGTCGACGCCAACGCGGCAATGAATGTTGACTTCATTAAGATTCGCGTCGACGACAACTTGGGAAATTCTAAGAAGATGCCCCGCGAAGCGTATAGCGCGGTCATCGATCAAAGTCATCAAAAAGGCCTGCGCGTAGCGTCGCACCTATTTTATTTAGATGACGCCAAGGCCCTGCTTGAAGACGGTTCCGACTTCATCGCCCACAGTATCCGTGATCAACCGGTGGACGAAGAGGTCATCGGCATGCTCAAGGAAAAGAACGTCTGCGTCTGCCCGACTCTGACACGAGAGGTCTCGACGTTCGTCTACGAAGACGTGCCAGAATTTTTCAGCGATCCATTCTTCCTAAAAGATGCCGACCCCTCAGTCCTCGAGCAGCTTAAAGAGCCCGACCGCCAGAAGAAGATGCGCGAAAGCAAGTCCGCGCAGCAGTACAAGGTCGCCCTCAAGCAAGCCCTCGAAAACGTCAAAGCACTTTCAGACGCCGGAGTGAAAATTGTTTTCGGAACCGACACCGGACCGCCGGCGCGTTTCCAGGGCTACTTTGAACACATGGAAATGCAGTTGATGGCCGACGCGGGGCTGACACCCGCACAGATCATTCGCTCCGCGACACTAGACGCCTCGGAATGCCTCGGCCTCGACGAAGTCGGTACGCTCGAAGCTGGCAAGTGGGCTGACTTCAACGTGTTCGCGGAAGACCCACTGGGTGACATCAAGAAAACTCACACCCTAGACTCGGTTTGGATCGCCGGCAACCGCGTTCCGGCGGCCAACTAATAGCAGCCGCGCCGGCGACTATTTCACCGCCACGGCCCGTACACGGGTGTGTTTCGCCTGGCCGGCGGGGCCCTTGACCGTAACGGTGACAACATACTCGCCCGCTTCGTCGTAGGTGTGAATCGGGTGTTGCTCGCTCGAAGTCTTGCCGTCGCCAAAATCCCAGCTCCATGAGCGAATGTCGCCGAATGACATGTCCTGGAACGCCACTAGCCGCCGTTTCATGTCGATTACCTGAAAGCTCCAAGCCGCCTCGATCGCATCGCGAAATCGCTGCTCCAAAGGCATCAGCCGAAACGCCACCATTTTGTCGCCGTTGCCGATCATATCTTGCACATGCGAGAGGCTGAAGAACCCCGTGAAGTCGCGATTGTCGGTCTTGTTCACGTCGTCGTAGTCGAGAATTGCCCACGACATGCCGATGATCTCGTCTTCCACCAATTTCGAAACGATCGCGCGAGACTCATCCGCGGGCGCGTGGTCAAATGGCGTGACCCAAAATTCGAGAGTCAGTCGGCCGCTCTCACCCGCCGTAAAGTCGTAGGAGTAGGCCGCGTTGGCCCATGGCAAATCCTTAGCCCAGGGTTGGCTGCCCCACACAAAATTCCAGTCCTGCCCTTCGTGCGGCGTATTGATGTGGTAGTTCTGTGCGTGAACACCGTGGATCCCAAAGTGCGCCTCCATTGGCGTCAGCGCTTTGTTCGGGTGAAACCGGGAGATAAATGGCCCGCCGGATAGATCAGCGTCAACCACCAACTCAAAGATGTCGTTGTGGCGGTTCCCACGCGAAAAATCCCAGTAATCGTCGTAGGCCTCGTAGAGAAAATACAACTGGTTAATGCCCTTAACCCAGCCAACCTTCACCGAAACATCCAGACTCTCCGGGTTAGGCTTTGCGCCAATGTTGGTAACAACGTCGCGAAGCTCGTCGCCCTTGATCGCATACGAGGCGGGAACAACATCCCATTCAGCGGTTTGGCCGTCAATCCGCGGCATTGCGTCCGCGGGAAATTGAAAAATTTTAAACTCAACGTCCGGACGCTCTAGGGCGAATGCAAAGCTAGCCGTAAGCAGAATGAGTAGCAATCGGGTCATATCGGTTCTAGCGTACCTCGGCGGCCCGATTTCTGTATGATTTCGTCTTGTCCAATACAAGATGAGCCTGAAGGGAGGGGTGATTCCAACACAAGATGAGCCTGGAGGTAATTTGGGCAAGGTCGATTAGGAACAGGCAAACTGCGGGCGATGGGAGTCGCCGTGCAGCAAGCCGAATCAGTGAGTCTCGATGAGATCGAGAGTTTTCTCGACGGGTGTGGGTCCGTCGAGTTCCAGGCCGGAAGTCGAGCGGATAAATACGCGCTCGTCGAAGGCGTCCTGAAGAGGCATCATTATGCCGACCAGAAGCGCTCGGTTAAAGGATTGTTGAGACGCTTCCTGAGCAAGCTAACCGGCTTAAGCCGCGCCCAATTGACTCGCCTCATCGGGCAGTTTTTGCGCGAAAAGTGCGTTCGGCCGACAGCCTATCGAAGGCGCCGCTTCCCCACCAAGTACAGCCGCGCCGACATCGTTCTCCTGGCGCATGTCGACCAAGTACAGCAACGTCTCTCCGGGCCGGCGACGCGTCGCATTCTCCAGCGCGAGTTCCAAATCTACAACCGCAAGGAGTTCGAACGCCTTGCCGAACTGTCGGTGGGACACCTCTACAACTTGCGCAAACGCGCCGTCTACCGGCGACACAGTTTGCATCTCGACAAGACTCGACCGACACCCGTGGCGATCGGCGAACGCCGCCAACCCGAGCCGCGAGGACGTCCGGGCTACCTGCGCATCGACACCGTGCACTCGCCCGAACAGGAAGGCGAAAAAGGCGCCTACAGCATCAACGTGGTCGACGAAGTGACGCAGTGGCAGGCCGTCGGCTGCGTCCAACGCATCAACGAAAATCACCTCATTCCCTTGCTGGAAGGGCTTTTGGAACAATTTCCATTTATCGTTCGCGGCTTTCACTCCGACAATGGCAGCGAATTCGTCAACCATCAAACCGCTAAACTGCTCGAGAAGTTGCGAATTGAATTTACGAAGTCTCGCGCGCGCCGTTCGAACGACAATGCCTTGGTCGAAACCAAGAACGGCGCGGTGGTGCGCAAGTGGATGGGCTACCAGTTTTTGCCCTCGGAAGCGACGCAGGCGATCGACACCTTCTACCGCCAGTGGCTCAACCCGTACTTGAATTTTCATCGCCCATGCGCTTTCGCCAGCGAGCGCCGAGACCGCCGCGGCAAGTTGCGCAAGGTGTACGCCGAGTGGAGCACGCCGTGGGAAAAGCTGCTCAGCCTGCCCGCCGAGCAGCGCGGCCTGCGCGCGGATCGCTCGCTCAAGAAGCTCCAAGCGCGAGCGGACACTTGTTCCGACACCGAGTTTGCCGAGCAACTCGACGCTCAGCGCAACGAACTGCAACGCGTCTGCAAAGACCTCGCGATCTGCTGGCGCACGCGCTAGACAACGCCCCGACCCGAGGCGTTGTCGGCTCCTCCGGCCCACGTCCGAAGACGGCCGTGGGGTCTCGCCTGGGATGGCTGCAAAGGGGGATTGGGGTGCCGCCCCTTCCCCCTTATGCAATCCCCCTCACCCCGCCCTACGAAGCCACAAATAGCTGTAGCCGCCGACCTCAACTCACGCTATAATCCCCCTCAACCCGCAGCTGCTTCGCCTCTCTCCTTCAGGCTCATCTTTCAATTGGAAAAGAGGATTTTCGGCAAGATTGGGTTAAGCTAATATCGACTCTGGACGTATTGAAGGGCCAAGGAAACAACCCATGATTCGCTTCGCTTTGATCGCTCTGTTAGCCTCTCTGCCGGCATTTTCCGCCGCTGCTCCGAAAACTAGCGCCGCCGACGACGTGACGTTCAACGAGCACATCGCGCCGATCATCTTCAACAACTGTTCGTCGTGCCATCGCCCCGAACAAGCGGCGCCCTTCGCCTTGCTCAGCTACAGCGATGTAACGAAGCGCTCGCAGTTGATCCGCGCGGTCACTCAGTCGCGCTACATGCCTCCTTGGCACGCCGCCCCAAACTACGGACATTTCGCCGACGAACGACGCATGAGCGACGACGAGATAGCATTGATCGGCAAGTGGGTCGACAGCGGGATGGCCGAAGGTGACGCCGCGAAACTACCGGCACTCCCCGAATTCCCGGCCGGTTGGCTACTAGGTGAACCTGATCTTGTGGTCGAAATGGAAACTCCATACAACGTTCCCGCCGACGGCGCCGACATCTATCGCAACTTTGTGGCCGCGATCGGCACATCAGAATCGAAGTGGATACGCGCCATCGAGTTCCGTCCCGGAGCCCGCGGTGTCATGCACCACAGTTTGTTCAAAGCTGACACCAGCGGCAAAGCTCGCGAGCTTGACGCACAGGACGAGGAGACCGGTTTCGGCGGAATGAGTGCGGGTGTCCGCAACCTCGTCAACCTCGGCGGCTGGGCCGTTGGCGGCAACGCTAGGATCTTCCCTGAAGAGGCACCTACGCTGCTGCCGCCCAACGCCGATTTCATCTTCCAATCGCACTTCCATCCGTCGGGCAAAGTTGAGACTGAAGTCTCGGCAGTCGGACTTTACTACGCCGACAAGCCCGCTACCCGCAAGCGCGTCAGCATCCAACTCCCGCCACTGTTCGGTCGAGGCGCGGATATTGATATTCCGGCCGGTGAAGCGGAGTTCAAGATTAGCGAGAAGTTCACGCTTCCCGCCGCCGTCGATCTGTACTCGGCCGGCCCGCGCGCCCATTACATCGGAAAGTCGTTCAAAGGTTGGGCCGTGCTCCCCGACGGCAAAGAGGTTCCTCTGATCCACGTGCCTGACTGGGACTTCGCCTGGCAAGACCGCTACACTTTCGCAAAACCCGTCCGGCTGCCGGCCGGCACGACCATGCACGTAGAGATCGTCTATGACAACTCGGCCGAGAATCCGCGCAACCCTCACAATCCGCCGAAGCGCGTTACCTGGGGGCTGGCATCGTTCGACGAGATGGGCTCGATCGGCTTCACCGGTCTCGCTGTACAAAACGAAGACGCGAAGCTGATTTCTCAGGAATACAGAAAACTACAGCGCCGGCACACCATGCAAGCTGCCGAACAGATGAAGGACCGCAAGTCGACGATCCGCCGCACTCGCGGAACCGGCGAGTAGCGGGCGTCGGTCAGACGCGTCATGACGCGAAGGCAGTTCTGCCAACTCAGTAGCACCGCTGCATTCTCTGGCCGGCTAGCCGCACAGCGCGAAACATTAGAACCTCTCAACCGCTTTCCGCGCATGGTGCAGGAGTGGTTCGTCGACCAAGTCCGTGAGGTCGAGAGCAAGCGCATTGCAAATTTCGACGCCCTGAGCACCAAGGCACAAGCCGAGGCTCACGTCCGATCCGTCCAAGAGCGAGCCGCCTCGTGCTTTGGTCCGTTTCCTGAAAAGACCCCGCTCAAAGCCCGCACGACTGGCGGCTTCGATCGAGACACCTACCGCGTCGAAAACATCATCTTTGAAAGCCGGCCCGGCTTTCTAGTCACCGCCAATCTCTACCTGCCAAAGGGTCTCAACCGCCCTGCGCCAGGAGTTGTCGGGACCTGCGGCCACTCCACAAACGGTAAGGCGGGTGAGACCTACCAGGCATTCGCACAAGGGCTCGCGCGCCAGGGATACGTCGTGCTGCTCTACGACCCGATCGGCCAGGGCGAACGCTTGCAGTACGTCGACGCTGACTTCAAAGCGCAGATCGGCCCCGGCACCAAAGAGCATCTTCACGCCGGCAATCAACAGTTCCTCGTCGATGAGTTCATCGGATCGTGGCGCGCTTGGGACGGTATCCGAGCGCTCGACTATCTCCTCACACGGGACGAAGTCGACCCAAGTCACATCGGCGTCACCGGCAACTCCGGCGGTGGCACGATGACGACATGGCTGTGCGGGGTTGAGCCGCGCTGGACGATGGCCGCGCCTTCGTGCTTTGTAACGACATTCCGCAGAAATCTAGAAAACGAGCTTCCGGCCGACACCGAACAATGCCCGCCCCGTGCCCTCGCTCTGGGTCTCGACCACGAAGATTTCGTCGCCGCGATGGCCCCCAAGCCGGTAATTCTTCTTGGCAAAGAAAAAGACTACTTCGATGCCCGAGGGCTTGAGGCCGCCTACGCCCGTCTCAAACGTTTGTGGCGATTGCTCGGCGCCGAAGACAACATTGAGCTCTTCATTGGGCCTACCTACCACGGCTATTCGCAGGAAAACCGCGAGGCGATGTACGGTTGGTTCAACCGCGCCACCGGGCTTTCGGGAAATTC
This sequence comes from Bryobacterales bacterium, assembly GCA_965205595.1. Lineage (GTDB taxonomy): Bacteria > Acidobacteriota > Terriglobia > Bryobacterales > UBA6623 > CATQHP01. Next base: position 31,850 of record CBDBHI010000006.1, read on the forward strand.
GAAAGAGCCGAAACTGACCATTGAGTCCGACGAAGCCCTCCGCTGCGTACCTCAAGGGCAGGTCGCCGCATTACAGTCAAAATCGATATTTACTTTCACGTCCGACAATGCCCGAGCGCTTGCTAAAGGACGTAAGTCCCTTTCAGGCGAATCGTTGCGTCAAGCGGTCCGCGAAAAGCTTCGACTGCCCCGTCAGATCGAAACGCCCTACGCCCGCACACTCCGGCCGCGCGACAACCGTCGCTATCCCACGCAGTTTGCCGCGTGTTACGCAGTCGAGACAGAGCCCGGCATCCAGGCCATGGTCTACAGGCTGTCCGCTGAACGGCTGCTATCTCGTCCTCCGCGCGGCGCCAAACGGGCTGTGCTTTACATTGCTCACCATTCGGCCGATCAAGAGCTACGAGATGAGTCGTTGGTTCTAGAGCTGCTCGCCGCCGAGCCCGATTCAGCATTTTTTGCCTGCGACGTACGCGGCATCGGCGAATCGCGCCCGGACACGACCCGGCCCGACAGCTTCTTAACCCACTACGGCAGCGACTACTTTTACGCGATAAATTCGCTGATGCTCGATCAGCCCTACGTTGGGCGAAAGACGCTCGACGCGCTTACGGTCATCGCCTGGCTGAAGAAGTATGGCCACGAAGAGATGCACCTAGCGGCGACCGGCTGGGGGACTCTTCCGGCAATGTTTGCCGCACTCGTCTCGCAGTCGGTCAAACGCGTGACTCTCAAGGGAGCCCCCGACTCCTACCACGAGATCGCCCAAACGGAACTCTACGACTGGCCTTTATCGAGCTTCGTACCCGGCGCCCTCAAAACCTTCGATCTGCCCGACATTCGAACCGAACTCGGCTCCAAACTCCACGAGTCCTAACCCCAAACCACAACTCTTCCCAACGAACGAAACAGGAATCCGCCGGTCGGGGACATCCATGATAGGTATTTGTCAAGGAAAAAATGGCGGCAGGCATTTTCGGGTGACCACAAGCTGGGTTCGCCCGCTTATTAGGTAGGTTTTTCGCGGCGGGGCGGGTTCTGTCCACTGCGCGTCCGTAGGACGCGGCGCAGCGAACGGTTGACAGGTTCCGCGGCGGCGCGTACGTCGACTGTACGCGGGCGAACACGGCGCTCTCCCGCGGGGGAGTTTCTGCTTGTCAGTCCACGACGACTACCTTGCCGAATCGCGTCATTTGGCGCCGTTCGAAAAACGCGGCCAGACATCCATTTGCCACCTCGGGCGCCCGCAAGTGTGATCGCGGGCGCCGTCGCGGAAGATTCAGTTGAGGCCCAAAAACTAGATCCCGCCAGCCCCGAAACAGGCAGCATGGCGTCTACTCACCCGTGGGCTTTCACGCAGTCCCCTTCGTGCGGGGCCCGGCGGGAAATCGTCGTTTCCAACTCGTTACTCGCGCTTCTCGTAGCCCGTGCCACGGCGTTCGACCGCCAACAACAGCGCTACCAGCTTGCGCGCTAGCGCCACCGTCGCCTGGTTGCGGTGGCCGCGCGCGACTTCGTCCGCGTGCAGCCGCGCCAGTTGGTCGTTCCAGCGCGGCGCCAACTTCGCCGCCTCGATCAGCACGTGTTGCAAGTGTCCGTTGCGTTGTTTCGACAGCGGTCCGCGGCGCGACTTGCCGGCCGACTCGTTCAGGCGCGAGCACAGTCCGCAGTAACTCACCGCCTCGTCGATCTTGCCGAAGCGCTTGACGTCGCCTATTTCGAGTGCCCAGGTCAGCGCGGTAATCGCGCCGACTCCGGGGATCGTGCGCAGCAACTCCACGCGCTTGGCGAGCGACGGGTGGGTGAGCAGCTTGTTCTCGATCTTGCGCACGATTGCGAGTGTTGCTTCGACGCGATCACGGCTGACGCCGAGCAGCAGCAGGTCGGTTTCGCAGGCTTCGAGTCGATCGACGAAGGGCTCGAAATATCTCTTGGTGTGCAGTTTCGATTTGGTGTAGGGTTCGCCGAGTTCCATCAACAGCGTGGCGATGCGGTTCTTGTTCCAGACCGCTTGTTGGACGAGGCGGTTGCGAAAGCGCAGCAGGCGGCGCAGCTCGCGTTGTTGGCGCGGCGGCATCCAGACACGCGGCACCAGGTTGGCGCGGGTGAGGTCGGAAAGTTTGCGGCCGTCGAGCTTGTCGCTCTTCTTCTTGGCGCGCGTGATGGCCTCGAGCGACGCCGGATGAGCGACGGCCAGATCCACGGCGTGGGGCTTGAGAGTGTCGTAGATCCAGCCGCTGAACATGGTGGCTTCGAGCGTGCCCATCCAAGGCGCGGGCCGCGCGGCGGCCCACGCCTCAAGCTCGGGGCGCAGCGCCTGGATCGTGCCTTCGTCAACGATTGTGCCGGCGGCGGTCTTGGCGCAATAGGCAATGGTTTTTTTGTGAACGTCGAGTCCGATAAAGTGCATTTTGTCCTCCTGGGTCTGGGTTTCGGTTCGCCTGCTTGCCGCAGCCGAGCCCGACTTATTATTCCCGCCAGGAGGACGCTTTTTCTTAATCACCTATGCATTGAAACAGGCACATGAGATCCCGAAATCTCTACCCCATCACAAACCCTAGTGTTGCCTGTCCCCCACCAAGCGAAAAACGTTCGATTTTTCTGCATCCCCTTTGCGCTCAACCACGACTGTAGGTGTAGAGCATCTGCTCTGGAGGATTCAAAATGAATGCAACGTCCGCAGTTGATTTCGCCACTGACAAGCGTGTGCACATCTCACTTCCCGTTAGCGATCTGAGCGCCTCAACGGACTTCTACAAGTTGCTGCTCGGCACGGAGCCCGACAAGATCCGAATCGGCTACACGCGATTCAGCTCCGTCGAGCCCCCTCTCAATCTGAGCCTAATGCCAGGCAAGGGTGGACGAGACTTCAAGGGTCACTTCGGCATCCAAGTGAAGTCTTCCGACGAGGTCAACGTAGTGACTGAGCGAGTGCGAGACGCAGGCATAGCTATATCGACCGAGAACCAGCAGTCCTGTTGCTACGCCGTGCAGGATAAACTTTGGATATCCGACCCAGACGGCAATAGCTGGGAGGTCTTTGTTAACACGCATGACGAATCCGCACGAGACGAGCAAGAAGGCGAACCCTGCTGTGCCGGTAGCGCCTGCTGCTAGCCGCGACGCCGGCGCGCTTTGGGAGGAGAGCGCCGGCTCCTTCCGGCGATTTATCCGCGCACGTGTGCCCGCTGATGATGTAGACGACGTACTGCAAGAGTCGTTCTTGCGGATTCACCGATCCCTGCCCGGACTCAACGACATCGATCGTCTGTTGCCTTGGGCCTTTCGTATCGTTCGCGGAGCAATTGCGGACCACTTTCGACGGAAACCGGCGCCTCCTCTTGAAGCTGTAATCAGCGCGGCTGATACTGATGATGACCGAGTCGAATTAGGCCTCTGCGTCTCCAAAATCCTCGACAGCCTACCCCTCGCGTACCGCGCACCCGTCCGCTTAGTTGACTGGGATGGCCTCACCCAAAAGGCTGCGGCCGACCGATTGGGTCTTTCACTTTCGGCGGCAAAATCGCGGGTTCAACGCGGCCGCGCAAAGCTGCGTAGCGCGCTCGAACGCTGCTGTGACCTCGTTAAAGACGGCCAAGGTAGAGCAATCGACCTTCGTCGGCGCAGCCGCCGGCCCGATTGCCAATGCGATCTACTCCGCGCTCCGCTTCTTTCTGAAAGCGAGATACTTGCGATCCCGAGGAACTGAGTCTCGATCCCAAAAGCTTTGGCGGCGCGTGTAGTGATACTCCCAAATCTGCTCGTACCCGTCGTCCAACATTTTCGCCGGAGCGTCATGAGGATCCCAAACGACAAAAACGTCGGGGCTTCTCCAATCATCAAACTGATCGTTGGGCACGACTCCGCGGAACTTCGCGTTGTGCGGCACATTGACGTCGAGTGAATTCACCCAGCGCCGATCAGGAAAATAGAAATTCGCCGTCGTTCCTTTCACGTTGCGATAGTAAGCAATTTTCTCACCTGGCGTTGTCTGCTCAGCCAAAAACCGCAGCATCGGGGCTACGTTGTCGGCGTCTTTCATAAACTGTCGCGGCACGACCTCTTCCGTGCCGCCCCCGGCCCAGTCTAGGTTCGGCCACAGGGTCGCAGCCGCCAGGCACGCAATCGCAATTCCGCGCCTGTTTTGGCGTTCCAGGCCGGCGGCCGCCAATACAACTAAAACAATCGCCGCCGGGCACACCTGGTAGTAGTGCCGCGTGGAGGTCGTGCGCTGCACCACCAAGATGGTGAACAGCGGCGAAACTACGATAATCAGCCCGGCCAGCAACGCCATGTTGGCCCAGATGCCGGGCTTGTCAAGCCGGGTCCAAAAGTACAGCAAAGCAGCCGGAGCAGAAAGGAAAAGCAAAGCGTACAGAAGAAAAATAGGATCAGACGCCGCCCGAATGTCGCGATAGTTGACGACAAAACCCAGGAGTGGAATCAGGCACGCCGCGGCGCCGATCACTTTCAGCGGATTCGAGAGGATCTTGACGTCGTGCAGCGAAACAAAAACGCCTACAGGCACCAAAAACACAAACGGCACCCAGCGCCAAAGTTCACGGCCTCTCGATACTGCGGTGTATCGGTAGTCTTCCCAAAAACTGTTCTCAGTACCGGGGCTCCAACCGCCGAGCATCTCGGCGTGTAGAAACCAGAACTCAATTCCCAGAACGACGGCGAGAATCGCCGACAAACCGCAAAGACGCACAAACACGGCGCGATCGACAAGCAGAAAAAACAGGCCCAGCGCGAGCCAAGTCGCCGCGAAGCTGACGTAGTTTGCTATATACAGCAAACACCCGATCAGCCCAAGTTGGAGATAGAACATCGGCCGCCGCCCCAAGCCGCGGTCACGTAAAAAGCGCGCAACCTGTAGCAACAGTAGGGCGGCCGCAAGCACCACCAAAACGTAGTAGCGACCCTGCCGCGCGGCATGTAGAAAATAGATCGACAACGCGCCCGACAACGGCAGGCTCAATGGCCACAACCCCGGCCCAAACAACAACAGTCCAAGCCGGTAAAGCACAAACAACGCCAGCCCGCCAACAATCGCAAAGGGCAATCGAGCGGACCACGTACTCACCCCAAGCAGCTTAAATCCAGCCGCCGATACGTAAAATTGCAAATAGCTCTGCATCGCCGGCAGCAATTCCGAGTTGACGTCGTGGCCGTCATCGTCTTGCACGAGAAGCTGCTCGTTCTCGTGGTCGTAGACGTAAGGGAGCCAGTTCCCGCGCTCGGCCATTAGCCGGCCCCACACCGCCGTCGTCGCCTCATCGCGCCAGATCGGCACACCGTCTAGCCGCCAAAACAACATAAATACGCACACGGCGACCGTAGAGATGGCGAAAACGCGTTGCATCGAGACGAACCGTCAATCTTAGCGCGACGCTCTCGGCGCGTCGCGCGCAACGCACGCCTACGGCAGGCAGTCGACGACTTACGCGGAAAAATGTCGACTGATTCGAGTTCAATGGCTATCCCCCGAGAGGCCGAGTGGGGTATGATGCTCCCATCCGAAGGGGAACAACCATGAGAAAACTACTTCTACTCGCGCTGCTAATTGCAACGGCCGTTTCTGCTCAGACCAAGAAGATTGTCGTGATGGGAATGAGCGAGGCGCAGTTCAACGAAATTCGCCAATCGAAACCATCAAACGTCAAGCTCGTAAACCTCTCCAGACCCAGCACCAATGCCGATGTCGTCGCGATTGTCGCGGACTCGCCTGAAGATGGCGCCCGCAAAGCTAAATTCTTCGAAGAGATTGCCGACGCCGACGCCATCATTGGTGGGCCAACCCGCGAGATGGTTCAGGCCGCTAAGAAGGTCAAGTGGGTTCAAATTACGAGCGCGGGCATCTTCCCGTACAACTATCCCGAATTCCAGAGTCGAGATATCGTGATGACCAACGCGAAGAAATTGTCGTCCGCCGCGATTGCCGACCACGGCTTCGGCATGCTCTTGTCACTTACGCGCAAACTCAACTACTTCATTCCAGCGCGTGAGAGAGAAGTCTGGGAACGCAAGAACTTTGAGCTACAAGAACTTGAAGGCATGACCGCCCTAATCATCGGAACCGGCGGTATCGGCTCGAACGTCGCTCGCCGCGCCAAAGCTTTCGGCATGCGCACCATCGGCGTCGACCCGAAGGAATTTCCATTGAGAGCCTCATTCGATCGAATGGTCTACCCCGACCGCCTCGACGAGGTCATCCCGCAAGCCGACGTCGTTTTTCTTTGCGTGCCGCACACCAAAGACAGCGAAGGCATGTTTGGCGACGCGCAGTTTGAAAAGCTCAGAAAGGGCAGCTACTTCATCGCTCTTTCGCGCGGCAAGATCTACAGCCAGGCGGGCCTAATCAAGGCACTCGACAGCCAACGCCTAGCCGGTGCCGGAGCCGACGTGACAGACCCCGAACCGCTGCCAAAGGGCAACGCGCTGTGGAAATTCGACAACATGATTATCACGCCGCACGTCGCAACGCAGGGCAACCTTGGCACGCCGCTACGCACAAGGCTCTACAAAGAAAACATCACCCGCTTCGCCGCCGGCGAACAACTAGTCAACGTCGTCGACACGTCGAAAGGCTACTAGTAGGCTGATTCTAAACACCGCCGCACGAACTCTCGCGGGGATTCGTGGCGCGCGCCTCCGGCGGGCAGCGTGGATCTCTAGGTCGACGTTCTTTCCGACCGAGCCCCCGCAGCCGGCATCGCCAATTGCCGGTCCACGCTTTCGAAAAAAATCCTCTCAACCCTTGGGGTCGAGATTACTGCCGATCTCATCCGCCCCAACCGGCGCGGACGAGATCCCGGTTTTCGGAATATCCAATCCAGCCAGCCAGCAAATCCCATTCAGCACGACCTTGCGGAACTCGTCGTTGGCCCAATTCTTGTGGAAGTGGCCCCCAGTGAAACCGAACCCACGTCCCCCGTTACCACTGCCGGAAGCCGTTCGTTCAAGCGCCCACATCATCGCCTCGTTGCGGCCCTTGGCGGACTGCACATGCGCGTACGGGCCTTTGGGGTAGACGTACGGCCCATCCCGCACCTCGTCGCTCGGCTTCGAAACCAAAATCGGTGTAAACTTCACCCCGTCGATTTCGCGCGCGCCGTCAGCGTCGAAGCCGTCTTGAAAGCGGATGTTGAAATACCACTCATCCTCCGCCGAGAAGGGCTTCACGCCGCGGCTTATCGGGTGTTTCGGAAAATTCTCGTAGCTTGCTCGCCAAATCGGATTACACGAGTACTCGTGCTCGTAGTAGCCTCCCAGCCACTCTGTAAACTCAGCACCGGCGTCGTCTTTCAAAACTTCCACACCGTAGTGCATGCAGCCTACGCCGACGCCGCGCTGTACCAACTTTCCGAGCTTTGCCAAGTGATCGTCTTGCACCGCCGGATGCTTGGCTCCGCCGTCCGAGTAGATTACGACGGCATCCGCATCGTCGAACGTCGATTCATCGGTTACCCATCCCATTTCATGGCGTTCGACGGTGAGGCCGGCAACCGCTTTCAGTCTGGACTCGAGAATCAACGACCCTGCGCGAAATTCGTGCATTCCCGCCGGATGGCTTGGCTTACCGGCGATAAGCACCACTTTGCGAGCAGCACCATTCGCCGCGGGCTCGGCAGCGGCACTCGCCCCTACCCCGGCCAGCATCAGACGTAGAAAAGTCGCTCGTTCCATGTTCGGATCTTACCGTGAATCGCGTGGCTGTGCCATGCTTCAAATGAGTGGACAGCGCCACTAGTAACGCGGCGGTGTTGCAACTCGTCAGAGTGACAACAGGCGTATGCGAACGAATGTAGTGCGAATGGCGTGGTCGATGGCGCTAGCGATCTTACTGCTCGCCCCAGCTCCCCAGCACGCGCAGACCGTCGGACCGCTCACTCGACCGACCAAGGCCCGTTCCGCCGATGTCTTCGTTGCCGGCGAGATCGCCTCGGTCGGCGCAACTGAGATCCGCTTGAAGAAGGTCGGCGGCACTTTCGCCACCATCCATATCACCGGTTCGACCGAGTTCGCCGAAGAGATGCAGCCTCTCAAACCAGGGGCCTACATCCGCGTACGCGCAATCCAGGGCTTCGGGGGGCTGTTGACAGCCCTAACCATTTGGACACTAGACGAAGACTCTACCGACACCAAGCGCCTCAATCGCCGGCAGGCGCGCGTCGAAAGCCGCCCGCCCCGCGCAGAACAGCAACCCACGGAAAAGCGACGGCCGACTCACGGCGGTATCGAAGACCCCGGTCCGCCGGTTCTGCGTCGCAGGGCTAGAGGAGACGTTTCGGCCCCCGAGCGCCGTCGGCCGACCGAGGCAGTGTCCGTGCCTCCAACCGCTGAAACGCTCCCACAGGTAGAGTTCACCCCGCAATTCGAACACTACGATGACCCCATCCTCGCCAAGGCTTCGGAGATCAATTCCCTCGTATCGAAACGGCAGGCAAACTTCATTTGCCGACAAACAATCAATCGATTCGAAAGCCGGAACCTCGGCAAAAAGTGGAACGAGGCCGACGTAATCGAGGCCGAAGTGCTGCTGATTGGCAACGAGGAGCACTATCAACAGATCATGAAAAATGGAAATTTGCGTGGTGGAAAAATGGAAGATCAAGGCGGAGCTTGGTCCACCGGCGAGTACGGTTCGATGCTCTACAACTTGTTCGTCTTCGGCTACGCCGGGCAATCCGATAAGTCGCGCGGCGCGCCCGACGAGTCTGGCGTCGCCTACGAATACAAGGTTGCGCGAAGAAAATCGGGATGGTCGATCCACGTCGACGGCGCGGACGCATACACCACCGCCTACGACGGGCGATTTTGGATCGATCCCAAGTCGAGCCGCGTTACAAAGATCGAGATGACAGCCAGCGGGCTGTCGAACTCATTTCCGTTAAGAGCGGTAGTGAACAGCGTAAGTTTCGCGATGGCAAAGGTTGACGGCGACGATTACTGGCTTCCGATCACGGCTCAGGCCCAAAGCTGTGTTCGACACACCGCCACCTGTCACCGCAACGACATCACGTTTAGCGACTACCGAAAATTCACCGCCGAGTCGTCTATCTACCAAACCGAGTCGAAAATCGATTTCGGCGGCGAAGCCGCACCAGCTGAGTTGCCCGAATCACCCCCGCGTTAGCGTTCGTGCCGGGCAAGCTACTTGCGATTCGAAAAGTCTAAACTCCTCACACCAGCTTCAACAGCCGAGCCGCATTGCCATAGAGAATCTTCCGTGAAGCATTCTCATCAGGCGCTAATCGCCGAACCGCGGCCTGACTCTTCGAGCCAATACAGTCAGGACCATTCGCAACCGCGTCATTACAGTCACTCGCCCACAGAAGGCGGTCCTGGTGCCGCTTGAGAAACCCTCGTGCGTGTTCTTCGTCGCGCAGCATCGAATTCAGCCCCGAGCCCGCCGACAAGTCGCCGTATATATTCGGATAGTCTGATAGCAGTCGGTCGGTGATCCCCCCGGCGGTTACCGCGGTCTTGGGATACATCACCGCCTGGTCGTGACCGGCATCAATGTTGCCCCACCAGGTCTGCGCGTGTCCGATGAACGTGACTTCCGAAAATTTCTCAAGCATCGTGTGAAGCCGCTCGATCCCGAAATTGTAAGCCTCGTGTTGAAAGTGCATCAACACCGGAACATCAAACTCCCGCGCAATCGAAAAAACCGACTGCATCGCGTCTGAGTCACACGCGACCGGAAACTTCTGTTCGCCGATGCCCCGTGCGCCGCCCTTCAGATACTTCTCGAGAACATCACGCGTTTCCGGAATATCAGGCAGCTCATTGGCGAAGTAAAGGTACTCATCCGGAATCCGCGCGGCCAGAGCGACCACCGAGTCATTGCCAAAAGCCTCGGCGGCCAAACCTAAGCGCGAACCTGCCGGCAGCAGCACCGTTCGCGATACGCCCATCTCACGCTGATGGGCGACCAAAGCATCATCGGAGCGGCCCAGATAGTTCGTGTGCTGATGAAAATCGATGACTGGCCGCGGAACAAACGGCTCGGCCTCCGGCTCGTACTTCAGGCAAGCCGCCGAGCTGGCCGCGAGAGCTACGAACGATCGACGAGTGACGGCGGCCAATGTTTTACCGCGACCTTCGCTAGGCCTGTTGTCCGTCAAGCACGCCGCGCATGTACGAGAACGACTTGGCCATGCCAACCTGCGGAGCGTTCACGTTGATTTCGTACTCCAGCCCAACGACGCCGGTGTAATTGCGCTTCTTCAGCATGCTAAAGATAGCCGCGACGGGAATCTTGCCTTCGCCGACATCGACCTGGCTTCGCTTGTCTGAAAAGTCCGAAAGGTCTTTGATGTGGAAGTCGTAGATGCGATCCCACGCGGCATCGATCTCTTCGAGAATGTCGTTGCCGGTTCGAACCGTATGGCCGATATCGAGGCACAAACCCATGCGCGGGTCCATGTTTTTGACCTGCTTAATCACGTCGGTAGCCGCCGGGAAGTACTCGTCCTCGGGACCGTGGTTGTGAATAGCCATTTTCACGTCATACTTAATCGCCAACTTTTCGATCGTCGGCAAGTTCGAATGCTTCGGCGCGCAAACCATTACTGGGATGCCCGCTGCCTTCGCATACTTAAAGTAGTACTCTAAGTCGTCTTTGTTGTCGTCTTTGAGGCTGATATTGCCGCCCGAGACGATCTCTAAGCCCGCCTTCTCGAACTCCTCGCGAGCGGCCGTCAGCTCTTTTTCGGAAAGGTAATACGGCATGTGGAACGCCTTGACGTTGACGTACTTGATCCCCAGGGCCTTGACGATATCGATCGCTTGCGAACGGCTAAACTTCCGCAACGAATATGTGGCAACAGCCAGCTTGACGTCACCCCAATGATGCTCCTCTATTACGCCCGCGGCTGACGCCGATGCGGCAGCGGGAAGCGCGGCGGCGGCGGCGGCTCCTGAAAGAAATGAACGTCGGCTCGTGGCGGTACTCATAGCGATATTCTCCCTAGTTTCGGTGTGTCTACACCCATCGCGATTCTAGCACTCCAGACGCGATATGAGTTAGGCAAATGCCCACTCCACAACCAGCTTCGTCGAACCCTCCCGCAGCAACGTCGCGCGCCTGCAATCAACGCTCCCTGCGAGCCGCCCAAACCCGACCGCGAAATATGTCAGCCATTGCTCGCTAGAAATTTCAACATTCACCTGGTGCCATTTCCCGTCAGCCGCAATGTTGATCTCCTGCTTCCCCGCCCCTCGCATTTTCTCCGCCGTTCCCCAGCGGACCTCCGCAGGCGAACCATCCGTCGAGCGCATTTCCAACGTCAGCCTCAGTTCTCCACCCTCGGTCACGTACGGCACCGTCGCCTCCTGCGCGCGCCGCCCCTCCCCGCTCCATTCCATCTTGAGCAGCCCGTCCGCTTTCGATAGCAGCCCGTTGTTCGCATACCAGCCATCGACCATCGTGCGGTACTTGTACTCCGCCGGCAGTGGGTCTTCGAGAACCCGGCCATAGTCGTTCGAAGACTCGATCCAATCATCAAGCGCCGCCGTCAACTCCGCTAGCTTCGCGGCATGTTCGTCGCTCTCGGCAAGATTATTGATCTCATGCGGATCGTTCTCGAAATCGAAAAGCTCGAATTCGGGGCGCCGCTCCACCATCCACTGCGCCGCCGCGCCAGTCAATTTCCCCTCGGCGTGCAACTGCCGCATCACCTGTAGTGCTGGATAGCTCGTGTCCTTGTAGTGATTTTTTTGGCTGTACGGCCGCTCCGGCATAAAGTTGCGAATCAGCTTCCAGCGCTTCGTGCGCACCGAGCGAATGCGATCGACGGTCTCGTCGCAGCGATCGCGCGCAGAGAATGCGTACATCGGCTCCGGTGCAGCATCCGCACCGATGAACACGCGGCCCTGCATATTCTCCGGCGGTTCGACATCGGCGAACTTCAACGAGGTCGCCGCGATGTCGATGTGCTGCATCAACTGCTCGTCGACAGAACCGGGAGTGAAATCCGGCGGACGAAACTTTTCTGGAATTCGAACAATCAGCGGAATCAGAATTCCCTGCTCATAGAGCCACTGCTTGCCGCGATGCAGTGCCTGGCCGTGGTCACCGAAAAAGAAAATAATCGTATCGTCGTAAACCCCTTCATCCTTCAACCGTTGGATCACTTTGCCGACTTTCACATCGAGATGCTGTGCGGTGTCAAGGTACATCGCGATGTCATCGCGCACCACCGGGTGGTCGGGGTAGTAAGGAGCGAGATCAACGTCATCGGGGCTGACCGGAGATTCCGGAAAGCGCTTAAAAGCGCGGTGAGTCTCGCCAAAATTGACCTGAGCGTAGAACGGCTGCCCGTCGGCGCGCTCGCTCCAATCCTCGCCATCGAACGGCGGGTAATCGAAGTGATAGTTGTAATCGGTCTTGCCGCCCGCGGTGAGGCCGGGCGCGGGCGTTTTCGAATTCGAGGTGTGGTAGCCCGCTTGCCGAAAGTAGTACGTGTGCGTGAAAACACCTTCGGGTAGTTTGTAGTCGTCGTCACGATGGCTGCGGTGATTGTGGCCGCCCACTGAAGTCTGAAACATCCCAACCATCAGCGCCGACCGCGCCGCCGAACAAACCGGTGCTGTACAGATGCAATTCGTGTAGCGCGTGCCCTCCTCCGCTAGGCGGTCAATATTCGGTGTGTTGACTAACGTGTTGCCGTAGCACCCCAGGTCCGGCGAAAAGTCTTCCGCAAAGATCCAAAGGATGTTGGGTTTGGCGGCATCCCCTCCGCAGCCGGCCGCGGTCAGGCCGGCCGAAACGCCGGTAGTCTGCAAAAACTCTCGTCGATTCATGGCGCCCATTGTAGCGGGGATCGTTGGAGTGATCCGAGGGCCGGCGGGAAAGAGGTCCGGAGTACGCCTAACTCAAATACCTCCCCAGCCCACGGTGAAAGCAATCGCAAGTGGCGGATCGGTAAGAACCTCGACCTGGAGGTCGACGCGGCCCGCCTGGAGGCGCGCGCCACGATGCTTCGGCAATTGATTGCGCAGCTTCGTCGAATATTTAAAATGCTCTGCGCACGCCTGGCTCAAATATCCGGTGCTCCTCCCGCTATTGAAAATTGGGTTCGTTTGGATTCGTTTCGTCGATTTTGGTTTGCGGGATGGCCGGATTTGGCAGGGATTTCGGAAAATTTGGTGGTGAGCCGCGAGGAACGTCGACCAGAGGTCGACGTGGCAAGTCGTGTGTCGTCGATTCGATTTCCGGGTTTTCACACGCTCGCAGGCATGAGGCATGGGGTAAAATCTTCACATCGTGGTCGGCCGCACGATTAGCCACTATAAGATTCTCGAACTGCTCGGCGAGGGCGGCATGGGGGTCGTCTATAAGGCCGAAGACACTAAGCTCGGTCGTACGGTCGCACTCAAGTTTCTTTCGGAACAACTCGTGCGCGACCCCGAGAGCCTGCGACGCTTCGAGTGCGAGGCCAAGGCGGCGGCTACGCTGAGCCATCCCAACGTGTGTACCGTTCACGAAATCGACACCTGCGACGGTCAAACTTTTCTAGCGCTCGAACACATCGAGGGCGAGAGTCTCGACGCGAGGATCTCTGCCGGACCGATGCCGCTCCAAGAGGCGCTCACCATCGGACGCCAAATCGCCGAGGGCCTCGAAGCCGCACACGCCAAGCGCATCGTCCATCGGGACATCAAGCCGGGTAACGTACTGGTCACCTCCGACGGCCATGTAAAGATTCTCGACTTCGGCTTGGCCTTACTGACAGAGGGTTCGAAGCTCACCAAGCTCGACACCACGGTCGGCACGGTCGCCTACATGAGCCCAGAGCAGGCCGAGGGCGGCGAGGTTGATCATCGCACCGACCTCTGGGCGTTGGGTTGCGTGCTGTACGAGATGGTCGCCGGGGTTCGTCCTTTCACCGGACAGTACGACCAGGCGCTGCTGTACGAGATCGTCAACCAAGAGCACGAGCCACTGACGGGTGTCCGGGCCAGCGTGCCGATGGAACTCGAGGTTTTTGTCGGAAAGTGCTTAGAAAAGGAAGCGGGCAAGCGATACGCGAGCGCACGCGATCTGGCGACCGACTTGGCGAACGTGGCCGACAAGTTGAAATCGGGGCGATCAAAGGTTCTCCCAAAATCTACGGTTGAGAAGCCTGTCGTGTTTAACGAGATACCCGCGCGTAATCGGAAGCACGAATTCATATGGCAGGCCGCCGCTGCCCTGCTCTTGGTCTTGTTGGTTGGCTCTCTCTTCTTCAAAGGAGGCAATCCACCGGCGGAAGTTCCGGTGAGAAGTTTCGTAGTCGACACAGGGCTACCGGTCGACACACCCGCGATTTCTCCGAACGGGCGGTACATCGCCTTCGATACGCGAAGCACCGGCGATGATCGGCTGATCTGGCTGCACGACTTGCGGACAGGGTCTATGCGAGCATTGACGGGCACCGACGGCGGCGTCGCGCCGTTTTGGTCGCCCGACAGCATATCGATCGGGTTCGGAGTCGGCACTACTCTCAAGAAGGTCTCCATTCAGGACAACGTGGTGATGGAGCTAGCCTCCCTCGCAAGTGTCGTTGATCGCGGTACTTGGCACCCGGACGGTGGGTCGATCTTAGTGGGTGTGCGGCCGGAAGGCGGCCTATGGAAGATACCCGCCGTAGGCGGCACGCCGGAGTTGTTGTTGGGGCCAAACGACGATCTGAGACCCGCGACGCCACAATATGTCGGCGCCAACGGAAAGTCTCTCGGCCTAATATTTCGGCAAACGCCTGCCACAAACATGATGCGAGCCGACATCTACGCGCAGCGGGAGGGATCGGAAGAACATTTTCAAATAGCCAATGGTGCGCTCTTTTCTTACGCGCCTTCCGGGTTTCTTTTCTACGTGGGCGGTTCGAGAAGGCTTCTTGCGGTTCCGCTTTCCAAGACAACCTTGGCACCCACGGGAGACGCCTTTCCCATCGCGCAGGGAACTTCCGTTCCTAGTGTTTCGAGCGAAGGGAGTTTGGTGTATCGACAGACGTCTCTGACTGCCAATACCCTTACCTGGAGAGATCGGGAAGGAAGGCGCTTGGATTCGGAGGCACTTAGCGCCGTGCCGACGGAGGCGGTAGTCCTCAGCCCGACGGGCGGCATCCTATCCCGAGATGAATCGAAGATTGCCGTGACCGAAAACCGTCCGTCACGGGCCATATGGGTTTACGACCTGTCACGCTCAGTGAGAACGCGATTAAGCGACTCTACAGGACGGTTGCCGGTGTGGTCGCCAGACGGGAAGCAAGTAGCGTTTCAGCAGCGAGGCTCGGGTCCGATTCAGCTTATCGTCAAGGATGTTGATGGAGGCACACCAGCTCGAATCGTTCGCACACAATCCAACGACAATGGGCCCATCGCGTGCGATTGGTCACCAAACGGGCGTTACCTCTTGTTTCAGGCCCAGGCCAACAACGACATCGACCTGTGGTACTCGGAGCTTGACGACAAGGGCGACTTCAAGGAAGCGACGCTGTTTCTCGATACGCCGTTCGCAGACAATGTCGCGCAGTTTTCCCCCGACGGGCGTTACGTCGCATATTGTTCTGATGAGACAGGCCAGATTGAGGTTTACGTGCGGCCATTTCCCCAAGGAGATCAACGCTGGACCATTTCAATCGGGGGCGGAACGAAGCCCCGCTGGAGCCGCGACGGAACGGAGCTCTACTACGTCCAACACGACACTCTGAAAGCCGTTGCAATCTCGCTCGATCCGGAATTTCGCGCGGGCGCAACGCAGGAACTCTTTACGAATGCCGGCCTCTATCAGTTCTTCGCGCGCCAAACCTACGACGTGTCATCGGACGGCAGGTTCTTGATGCGAAACGCTGACGGTCCTGGTGGTGGTTCCCGCATCCGCGTGATCCAAAACTGGCAAGCCGCCTTCGCCCCCGAGTAAAAAAGTAGTTTCCACAAAGGGATCAATCAATACGTCAAAACCGCTCGCTCACGGGCCGTGAATTGAACCCGCGAGCGAGGCTACGTTGCACTGCGCTGTACCGAGCCGCGCCGCCGTGCGGTGCGGTACACACGTCGCAGAAAGGACCGCACCGCGAGGCGGCGCGGCTCGGTATCGCGAACGGTTTCGTCTCACAAGTAGCTTGGCGGGCAGCTTGAAAAATCAAGTTTCCCGTTAGCCGGGAGTGATCCAACGTTTGATAAAACCTACCGTCAACGTATCGGGGCTACCAGAGAAAATACGTAGCGCCCGCCATTGTCGCAAGTAGCACCAGAGCCGCTGCCGCCGTGCCGTCTAACCTCGTCTCCTGGCAGACCCATTCGTCGACACCGGCTTCGATTGGCCCTACCCGCGTAACCAGCATCGCGGTTGCCGTGAAGAGCGTCGCCCAAAGGTAGGCCCAACAGGTGTTGGTCCACCAGATCGGCAGGCCAATGTTTGCCCATTCCCCGACGAGAGAACTGATTCCGTAGAGAACTCCCACGCCCAGTCCGATGGCGCCGGCTCGTTTGGGTACGCGCGTTAACGACCCCATCAGGTAGACCGTGCAGAGCGGCACAACCGCCACGCTGGTTAGACGCAAGTAGAGAGCGACCATGCCGCCGCCCAAAAATGGGATGTAGCCGAACGACACAGCGATCATCGCCAACGTCGACCAGCGGGTAATGAAGAGGTAGTGCGCGTCCGATCTGCCCGGCGCTAGGAATCGTTGATAGATGTCGCGGGTGAAGACTGCTCCCAATGACGAGCCGATCGAATCGTAGGTGGAAATCCCGCCCGCCAAAACACCTCCTACGACCAGCCCGACGACTCCTGGTCCCAGATAGTCGGCGACCATCAGCGGGTAGATCGCGTCCGGCGTCGCCAGAGTCGACCGCTGTGGCGAACATCGACGAGCCCACCAGCCACCACGGTAGACCTCGGGCAGCCAAGTACCAGTCGAACGTCGTCTTGGTGCCACTAGCTAGTCGAACGCCGACTGCAACGATCGCGCCGTTTAGCGAAAGGACAATCAGCCAATCAACCCAGGTCATTCTCAGGATTCAAAGGCGGCAGGCGGCATTGCGAACAAGAAGGTAGCGCGGACGGTAGGGTCGTGCCCCTGGAGCATGCCTTAATTGGAGGTTATGAACCCCGGAGGGGTGGCCTTTGTATTAGCCCAGGGTGAAACCCTGGGAATTTCTACCTTCGCCGCCAACTCGTGAGAAATACAAACTCAACATCCGTTCCCACCAACTAACGCAAAAAAACTTCCAGCGCCTAAGTCGCCAGAACCTTGCGCTCTTCTTGCTCGCGTAGCGCACGCTTCAACTCGCGTGGGAAAATCTTGATAATTTTAGGCGCCATCGACTCCCAATGCTCGAGCACCCACTGGCCCTTCGGGCTCTTCGTGTATCCCACATGGCGCTCAACGAGATTGCGAACGAGGGCCATATCTTCTGGATCTTCAAACGGCTCGAGATCCACCTCGGCGTTGTAAAGCGCCTTCTCCTCAAAATCTCCGTGTTCATCGAGCACATAGGCAATGCCGCCGGACATGCCCGCCGCGAAGTTGCGTCCGCATGACCCTAAGATCACCGCCGTCCCGTTGGTCATGTACTCACAACCGTGGTCGCCTACGCCTTCGACCACCACAGTGGCGCCCGAGTTGCGAATGCAGAAGCGTTCACCGGCCATGCCGTTGACGAACGCCTCGCCGGCTGTCGCGCCATAAAAGCAAACGTTGCCGATGATGATGTTCTCTTCAAAAACGAAGCTCGAACCGGCCGGCGGGCTGATGACCAAGCGGCCACCCGACAAGCCCTTTCCGAAATAATCGTTCGCATCGCCACGAACTTGCAGCGTCATGCCCTTCGAAGCCCAGGCGCCAAAACTTTGTCCCGCCGCACCCGAGAAATGGATCTTGATGGTGTCGTCGGGCAAGCCGTCGGCCGCGTACCGCTTCGCGATTTCGTGCGAAAGCATCGTTCCGACGGTGCGGTCGATGTTGCGAATATCGTAGGCGAACTCCACCGGTGTTTTATCATCGAGCGCCGGCCTGCAAAGCTCGATGAGTTGATTGTCGATCTGAGCGGCAATGGCGTGATCCTGAGTGCCGGTGTGATAACGCGAGACCGCCTTGTCGACCGTGGGCTCAAAGAACACCTTCGAGAAATCGAGGCCCTTGCTCTTCCAGTGATTGACCGCTTCTCGTACATCGAGTCGGCCAACCTTTCCGATCATTTCGTCGAATTTTCTGTAGCCAAGCTTGGCCATGATCTGCCGTACTTCTTCGGCGATGAAGAAGAAGAAGTTGACGACATCTTCCGGTGAGCCGTCGAATTTCTTGCGTAGCTCTTTATCTTGCGTCGCGATGCCCACCGGGCAGGTGTTGAGATGGCACTTGCGCATCATGATGCAGCCCAACGCAACCAGCGGCATCGTCGAGAAGCCAAATTCGTCAGCCCCCAACAGCGCGCCAATCACAACGTCGCGGCCGGTTTGCAGTTTGCCGTCGACCTGCACCCGAATGCGCCCGCGCAGGTCGTTCAACACGAGCACTTGCTGAGTTTCAGAAAGCCCGAGTTCCCAAGGCGTGCCCGCGTGGCGAATCGAGCTAACCGGCGAAGCACCGGTTCCGCCGTCGTGACCCGAGATCAGCACAAGATCGGCACGGCCTTTTGAAACGCCCGCCGCGACAGTGCCGACGCCGACTTCGGAAACCAGCTTCACCGAAACGTTGGCGTCGCGATTGGAATTTTTGAGATCGAAAATCAGTTGCGCAAGGTCTTCGATCGAATAAATATCATGGTGCGGCGGCGGCGAAATCAGTCCCACGCCGGGGGTGGAGTGCCTCAGCCAGGCAATCGTTTCATCGACCTTGTGGCCGGGAAGTTGGCCGCCTTCGCCGGGCTTGGCGCCCTGCGCGATTTTGATTTGCAACTCGTCCGCATTGGCCAAATAGTGGGCCGTAACGCCAAAACGGCCCGACGCGACTTGCTTGATCTTTGAGCGGCGGTTGTCGAGGTATCGGGCGGGGTCTTCGCCGCCTTCGCCGGTGTTCGACCGGCCACCGATCTGGTTCATCGCTTTAGCGAGCGTTGTATGCGCCTCCGCCGAAATTGAGCCAAAGCTCATCGCGCCGGTGCAAAATCGTTTGACGAGTTCCGTCGCGGACTCGACCTCGTCCAGCGGAACTTCTTCCGCCGAGTAGTTGAAATCAAACAGTCCCCGCAAGGTGCATAGCTGTTTGTTGAGGTCGTTGACGGTGCGCGAGTAGTCTTCGTAGGTCTCCCAGTTGTTGGTTCGCGTGGCGTGTTGCAACTTCGACACTGTATCGGGGTTGAGCAAATGCTGCTCGCCCCGCATGCGGAACTGATACTCGCCGCCGACTTCTAGCTCGGTCACGTCCTCGGTAAGAGGTAAGTACGCTTGGCGGTGTTTTTCGAGCGCCTCGCGGGCCAATGCCTCAAGCGTCAGGCCCTCAATTTGCGAAGTCGTCCCAGTGAAGTATTTGTCAATCACGTCGCGAGCGAGGCCGATCGCCTCGAAAATTTGCGCGCCGTGATAAGACCGCACGGTCGAAATGCCCATCTTCGACATGACCTTGAGCATGCCCTTGCGGATGGCTTTCGCAAAATTCTCGTTGGCATCGGCGACGCTGAGCGCGGGGTCGGCGAGCCAACCGCGCTGCTGCATCTCGTCGATCGTTTCGTAAGCGAGATAGGCGTTGACCGCATTCGCGCCATAGCCGACCAGCAAGCAGAAGTGCATCACTTCACGAGGCTCGCCGGATTCGACAATAATGCCGACCTTGCCTCGCTTGGCGGCCCGAATCAAGTGGTGGTGGACGGCCGCGCAAGCCAGCAACGAAGAAATAGGAGCATGGTTTTCGTCGACGCCGCGATCGGACAAAATCAAAACGCTGTCGTCAGAATCCGCCGCATCTTCGGCCTCGGCGCAGAGCCGGTCAAGCGCTTTGCCCAGGCCGGCCTTGCCGTCGGCAATCTCGAACGTCGTTGCCAATGTGCGAGATCCGAAGCGCACCTCCGGTCCTAAGTTGCGCAGCTTTTCGAGATCGGTATTCGTCAGAATCGGCAGCGGAACTTTTACGACGTGGGCGTGCTCGGGCTGTTCGTCGAGCAAGTTTCCTTGGGGGCCCACGTAGGTGACCGTCGACATCACCAACTCTTCGCGAATCGGATCGATGGCCGGGTTGGTAACCTGCGCGAACAACTGTTTGAAGTAGCTAAACAGCAACTGCGGCCGCTCTGACAGGCAGGCCAGCGGAATATCGATACCCATCGAGCCGATTGGCTCGGCGCCTGCCTCGGCCATCGGGGCCAGCAACATCCGCTGGTGCTCCATGGTGTAACCGAAAGCGCGCTGGCGGGCGAGCAACGTCTCGTAGTCGGTCTTGTTGACTCGCGGCGGGGCCGGCAGATCGTCGAGCTGAATCAAGTGGTCGCTGAGCCATTCGCCGTAAGGCTTGCGGGTCGAGACCGTCTTCTTGATTTCTTCGTCGCCGATAATGCGGCGTTCTTGCATGTCGACCAGGAACATGCGGCCTGGCTGTAGGCGCCCCTTGAGGCGGACATTCTCGGGGCGAATGTCGGCGACAACACCGGTCTCCGACGCCATCACAACCAAATCGTCGTGAGTGACCCAGTAGCGTGATGGACGCAGGCCGTTGCGGTCGAGGGAGCCACCCACGTAACGGCCGTCGGTGAAGACGATCGATGCGGGACCGTCCCAGGGCTCCATCATCGTGGCGTGATACTCGTAAAACGCCGTCTTGTAATCCTCCATGTGCAGGTGCGAGGACCAAGCCTCGGGAATCAACATCATGAAAGAATGCGCCGTCGAGCGGCCGGACTGGATAAGGACCTCGAGCGCGTTGTCAATCTGGGTCGAGTCTGATCCGGTTTCGTCAATGATCGGCTTGATCTTTTCGGCGTCGGCCCCAAAGTATTCGCTCTTGAGAGTCGCCTCGCGGGATCGCATCCAATTCGCATTGCCGCGTACCGTATTGATCTCGCCGTTATGCGCCAAATAGCGAAAGGGTTGGGCGCGTTCCCACGTCGGGAACGTATTTGTCGAAAATCGCTGATGGACCAGAGCGACGGCGGACTTGAAATCTGAATCACCCATGTCTGGGTAATACTCGAAGATCTGCGGCGCTAATAGCAGGCCTTTGTAGCAAATCGTCCGCGCCGACATTGACGACGGATAGTAACGCGATAGCCCGCGCCGCTGGGCCTCGTTCTCAGTCGACCTGCGAATGATGTAGAGCTTGCGCTCCCAGGCGTCTCCGCTCAAGGTGACGCCGGCGCCCTTGCCGATGAATACCTGCCAGGTGCTCGGCTCACTCTCGCGCGCCAGCCAACCGATCGCACGGGCGTTGGTCGGCACTTCGCGCCAACCCAACACCTTTTGACCCTCTCGCTCGACAATCTCTTCGACCATCTGCTGAGCGGCTCGACGGTCGTCTTCCTGGCTCGAGAGGAAAACCATGCCGACGCCGTACTCACCCAAGTCGGGCACGGCGAAGCCTAGCGCCTGTGCTTTGTTGACGAAAAACTCATGCGGCAATTGCAGCAGCAAGCCTGCCCCGTCGCCAGTCTCCGGGTCGCACCCGCAGGCGCCTCGGTGCGTCAGGTTTACGAGTACTTCAACGCCCTGCTCAACGATTTTGTGGGTCGCGTTGCCATTGATATTGGCGACGAAGCCAATTCCACAAGCATCATGCTCGTTGAGAGGGTC
Organism: Bryobacterales bacterium; assembly: GCA_965205595.1. Lineage (GTDB taxonomy): Bacteria > Acidobacteriota > Terriglobia > Bryobacterales > UBA6623 > CATQHP01. Next base: position 53,565 of record CBDBHI010000006.1, read on the forward strand.
GTAGAGTCCTTGTTTCGGAGGCAAACCGAACTGCATAGTCATAGAAATTTCCTGTGTCGGCGGGCTAACCACGCGAACCGGTAGCTGGGCCGAAGAGTCGAAGCAACCGTAGCGCCCATTACGGGATACTTCGCACCATTGATGATACCAAGACCGTATTGAGCGGCCCTTTTGTCGCCTTGAAGATTGGTCTGAACGGGGCTTTACGAGAAAGCCGCGCGCCCGTCGCGCTATGCTTAGAATACTGGTGTCGTCAGTTCGCCACGACATATTGAGCGCAGATTTAAGCGCCCGTAGCTCAGCTGGATAGAGCGCTTGCCTCCGGAGCAAGAAGTCGCAGGTTCGAATCCTGCCGGGCGTACCAAGCCTTCAACAAGTTAGCGTTCTTTATAGTGCACTTGTAACTAGAACAAAGGGCTTGCCGTACCCAAGACAAGCGCTATTCGAACACTATATTGGGAGCGAAGTGGCGGCATGAAATGGGCAGAAAAGCCATGAACGATGATCAGCTCCCGTGGTCGTTCGAATCAATGGAAAAGGCGCTTTTGTAGCATTTCCGGCGGCCCGAAATCGCAGCGCCTCGCCCCGCGGCTACAACAGAACGGCTAATTCGGTTTCACGGATTGGTCAAGGTCGCGAAAGCTGAGTGAACAGAATCCTAGTGTACTGTCCATTTTCGCCAGCCCGATCACTACCTACCCCGCATTTCCGATTTTGCCATTGGCGCGCTAGCTGCCTGCCGATGTGGGCACAGTTACCCCATATCGCCGAGCGATTTACAGCAATGGCGGAGTAAGAGCGACGGCCTTCTCACCTACGCCGTTACGATCCGCTGGCTCGCCTCGTTGTTTCTCAGCATCAACGAAGTCTCCGCGCCGTCGGCTTTCAAGATGGTGTGGGTTGAGTTGTACTCGCCCAAGAGCATGAGACCTGAATCTTCCTCGGACGTCGTAAGTTTTACTCGCGGTTTCCCGTCCGGAGTAATCAACCGAAAGATTACGGTTTCGGGGTATCCGACCTTGCCGTCGGGCATCTTAAACGAGGCGTCTGCCGGCTCCAGTTTGAGCTGTGCTCGAAGCCGGCCCTCATCGTCGACAATCTCGATGCCGCTGCCACGGAGAATCGGTGCGGCGGTTTCCGCGGTGGCAGCGCGAAACGAAGTGAGTTGATAAATCAGCAGTCCCAGGTTGACGAGCGTGAGAACAGCGAGAATTCGTTGAGTCTTCGTAAGACATCCTCCTGTATCGATTCTAGGGCTCACCTCCGCGATCCGGACACGTCGGAAGTGGGTCGCGAGGGGATCACCGCCTCCGAACGAACACCGCCGATCCCGACGACTTCATTCCGGGACCACCGATCGAGAACTGACTGCTCAAAGTGCCGTCCTGAGGATCGACCTTAACGGTTTCGCTCAGCATCACGACGCCGTTCTTGCGGCCAATTACTGACGGCTAGATGTTGTTTGCGACTAGTCCAGCCGCTGTGAGAACAGCCAAGGAAAGAACTCAGGTTCGCTAACCGCGCGCTGGCCGGGGCCGCGATGACCGAGGTCGGAGTACTCGGTGTATCTCGGTGTTGCACCCGCCTGCTTCATAGCGTGGACCATCTCGCGAGAACGTTCGGGCGGGACTGTTGTGTCCTGAGAGCCGTGAAAGGCCCAAACGGCGGCTCGTATCCGATGCGCAGCGCTCGGATCCCCAGCTCCCATCATTGGTGCGGCCGCCGCAAAGCGGTCGGGGTAGTGCATGAGCGCACTCCACGTGCCATGCCCGCCCATAGAAACACCAACCAAGTAGATGCGCTTGGGGTCGATGCTGAATTCGGCACCGAGAGCACCCAAAATTCGAACCATCCGGTCGATCGGCTCGTCTGTGCTAGCGGGGCGCAGGAGGGGAGTCGCCTTCCGAGCCGGATCACCCCTAGTACTTAGTTGCGTAAGTTAGAATATTTACTGGCGAGGGGACGAGGGGCGACGACGGTCTTGGTCCATTCGAACGGAGTAGCCTTGGAGTTGTAGACGCGGACGAAGCTGTCGATGGCCTCGCGCACCTGCCGGGGGGAAGTGAAACTCGCCCCCCGCAAGGCGCGGCGGCTCAGAATCGAAAACCACACCTCAACCTGATTCATCCACGAACTGTAGGTCGGCGTGTAGTGAAAATGGATGTTCGCATGACGTTGCAGCCAGCGGTCATTTTTGGGCTTGTGAGTGTTCAAGTTATCCAAGATGATGTGGATCTCGCGGCCTTCGTGGATGGCCGCGATGTGGTTCATGAAGTCGAGAAACTCGCGACGCCGTCGGCGCCAATAGTGTCCGGCGATGATGAATCCGGTAGCCACTTCCAGCGCGGCGAAAAGCGGCGTCGTGCCGTGCCGCCTGTAGCCGTGCGAGAAGCCCGTCAAGGCCTTGCCGTTGGGCAAGCGTAGCCAGCCCTGCGCTCGCTCCAAGGCCTGGATGCTCGGCTTCTCGTCGACCGCGAGCACCACGGCGTTTTCCGGCGGGCTGAGGTAGAGTCCGACAATGTCGGCGGCCTTGCGAGCGAACTCCGGGTCGGTTGACAAACACCAACTGCGCCGCCGCCGCAAGGACACGCCGAGCTGCCGCAGTACGCGCCAGACTTGATGCTTGCTGACGTCGCCGAGAGCTTCCGCGAGCAGTTCGCCTGTCCAAGTGGCGTGCCCTTCGGGCGGAGCTTCGTCGAGTTGGCAGAGGATGCGTTTGCGCGTCGCTTGGTCGTACCGCGCGGGCCTGCCGGAACGCGCTTGATCGCATAATCCCGCCAGACGTTGCTGGGCGAAGCGGGTGCGCCATTTCGACACGCGCGCCGCCGGGGATCCCAGTTGCCGGGCGATCTCGGCGGTCGAGGTAGCGGCGGCCGCCAGCAGCACAATGCGAGCGCGCTCCACCATGCGCCGTTCGGACTTGTGGCCGCGCACCCAGAGTCGCAGCGTCTCTTCTTCCTCGGCGTTCAGTCGAATCACCGTTGCCGGTCTTGCCATACCGACATTTTACAGTTAAAGGCCTTACTTTCGCAAGTTAGTACTAGGCGACTGCGTCGGGGGCAAACCTTATCGAAGATGAGAAATCGGGGACTACGCCCGATTTCCGGAGTGGGTCAAATTCCTACGAATCAGAAACTTCCGCCGATTTCAATGTCCACAAAACAGACCAAATGATTCTCGCCAAGTCCGAGATCGAAATCGCTTTAGAGGGCCGTCCCGCGATTTTGAAAATTCTTTTGCCTTTGAAATCAACAACCTGGCAATACGGTCCACCGAAAACTGGACACACGGGCCTTACACTATACGGGGAGGATACGGCCAGCCCGAGAGCGGGGGCGAAAACTTCACGAAAACCCTGTCAAATCCGGCCACGGGGCGACATTGCGAATGCGGCGTCGCACCGAATTGGATGAGCACGTGACGAGTTCCTCGTTCTGCTTGGTGGGGGCTGAAGAATTTCAAACGGTACTCCTGGAGGGTCTCCCTATCAGCGATTCAAAGAAAAAACCGGCCAAATCTAGCCAGATCCGGACAAATCCGGACATTTCTACCTCGATCTTCACCGGCCGGGACGAGAGCGCTTGACAGAGACCTTATCCTGGAACCGTAGACGGCGACGTGACGGCCAAGACAACCCCACGCGATTGGAGGCGAAAAGAACCGATCCGCGATGGCGTCTCCAACGGTCACCACTTCAAGCACAAGACGAACGTGCCAAGGCCGCCGGCTATGGCGTATCATCGTGCGCAGAAGTCCTATTCGATCGAACGAGGAGTAGCCCATGACTAGGCCCACCAAAAAAATCTCGCGGCGGCAGGCGCTTAAAGGTGCGGCTGCCTTTCCACTGATAGTCGGTCCGCACAGCCTCGGGCGAGCCGATGCCGCGGCGCCAAGCAACGCTCTCAACGTGGCCACGATCGGAGTCGGGAAGCAAGGCCGCTTCAACACCCGTAACGCCGCCAGGGCCGGTGCGAACATCGTCGCGATCTGTGACGTCGACGATGCGCAAGCGGCTGAAATGGCGAAGGATTTTCCGCGCGCCAAGATCATCAAGAATTTTCGTGAGTTGCTCGAGAAGGAAAAAGGCATCGACGCCGTGATGATCGCCACGCCCGACCACTCACACGCGCCCATCGCGATCGCCGCGATGGAAGCAGGCAAGCCGGTCTATTGCGAGAAACCGCTCGCCCACACCGTGTACGAATGCCGCAAGATAGCTCAGGCCGCGCGTGACAACAAGGTCGCGACGCAGATGGGCAACCAGGGCCGCTCGTTTCATTCAATGAAAGAGTTTTGCGAATGCATCTGGTCTGGGACGATTGGCGAAGTGCGCGAGGTGCACTGCGTGCAGGCCGCTTACGGTTACAGCCGCTTGCATCTGTTGGCGGGCATCAATGACGATCACCCAGTCCCGAACGGCTTCGACTGGGATATGTGGATCGGCGGCGCGAAGTTCCGGCAATACAATCCCGCCTATCATCCCGGCGCCTGGCGCGGCTGGACCGCGTTCGGCGGCGGCAACATGGGCGATTTCGTTTGCCACATCGTCGATCCCGTGAACTTGGCGTTGCAACTCGGCGGGCCCGCCTCGATCGTCGCCGAGGCCGAGGGCTACAACCCGAAACTTCACGGCGAGACTTTCCCGGCATCGACCAAAGTGACATTCAAGTTCCCTGCCCGCGGGCAACGCCCGCCTGTAACGCTTTTTTGGTACGACGGTGACCACTACAAGCCGCCACATCCGAAGGAAGTGGCGCCGGGCGGCGAAACAATTCCGGTCCCGGGTTGGCGCGAAGGGAAACAAGTTGGTGGCATGGTCGTCGGCGACAAGGGCACGATCGTATACGGGTCGCACGGTGCTAGGAACTGGCGCATCCTCGGCGAAGGCAAGATGGAAGAATACATGGCGGGACGTAAACAGGTGGCCGAGCCGCTGGAGCCGGGCCCGCCGCCCAACAAGAAGCATTTCGCCGAGTGGCTTGCAGCCTGCAAGGGTTGGAAAGCCGCCAACTCAAACTTCGACTACGGCGCGCCGCTCGCGGAAATCGCGATGCTCGGGAATATAGCGATTCGCATGCTCGGAACGGAGTTGGCGTACGACGCGAAGAACATGACGTTCCCGCATCAGCCCGCGGCGAATCAGTTCTTGCATACGCAGTATCGCGACGGCTGGTCGTTGTAAGCATCGTCGTTGGCGTCGCACAGGACCAACGACCTTGGCACCTTTGAAGGCAACGGGGAGGCTCGAAGACAGGAAATGCGGGCTAGGCAAATTCTCAAAACTGGGCGTAGCGCTCGTACTCAGTTTCTTTCGACGCTGGGCGCTCGCGGGTGTGCCACAGCAGCAGCACACTGGTCGCGAGTAGACCAACTGCCCACAGCAGAAACGGCTGCACGAGAGCGATCTGAGATCTAGGCACGAGGCCGATTGTCGCGACCAAGAAACCCATGCCAAGGGCTGCCGCGATCCAGATGCCGGCACGGATGTTACGCCTGATCAAGAGCACAGCGGTGAGGCTCGCGGCGAGTATCAACCAGACGTCCCAACGAGCGGCTGACGAGTCGAAGCGCGACCAATTGAGTAGCGTCAAGAATGTTGCGAGCAGCAGCTTCGCAAACTTCGGAGCCTGCGCGTAACGGAGACGCTTTTTACTCTTCCACGCGGGGTTATCGGGAGTGTAGGATAAAGCCATGTCTGCTATTTCCTCCTCCAGTCGACGAGAGTTTCTCTACGCGGGAGCGACCAGCGCGCTTGGCCTGGCTTTGAGCGCAAAAGCTGATGCAGCCGATGACACGGCGTCTGGCGAATGGCGAAATCACAACTCTCAAATGTCTTATCGGCGTCTCGGCCGCACGAATTACATGATTTCGGAAATGATTTGTGGCGGGAACACGATTGCGCCAGACAATTTCCGGCACGTAGAGGAGGCGATTGACCGGGGGCTGAACTATCTCGATACCGCTCCGGCCTATGGCGGCGGCAAGAGCGAAGCCGGATACGCGAAGGTCATTGCCGGTGCGAAACGTGATCGAGTTTTTCTCAACACGAAAGTCAGCGTTTGGTCAACGAACCGGAACGAACTGTTGCAAAAGATTTTCGAATCTCTAAGTGAGTCCGAGCAACGAAAGATTCGCACTTCCGTGACGGACGAACTAACGCGCAGAAGAGCGCTCGATGCCGATCATATCTGTCACTACTTTGGCGGTCAGCAAAAGGCCTTGGAGGCGTCGCTGCTCGCGAATGTCGTGGAGCGCAAACACGGCCATCTCATCGATCGACCTAAAAACTATCGCGATCTTCTAATCAAATCGGTCGAGAAGAGCCTGCGGACATTGGGGACGGACTACCTCGATCTGTTGATGCGCCCGCACGGGGCGAATAGCTCGTATGAGTTGACGGAGTTTCCAGAAGTATTCGAGGCCTTCGCGCGGCTCAAGAAGGCCGGTAAGGTGCGGCACCTCGGCGTCTCTGGACACAGTGACCCGGCGGGTGTTTTAGAAGGCGCCATTGCGGGGCGGGAATATTCCGCGGCGATGGTTGCTTACAACATCGTCAACCACTCCTACGTAGATGCGGCGTTAGACAAGGCGCGGGACGCGGACCTCGGCGTGATTGCGATGAAAGTTGCGCGGCCCTGCCATCATGGCCGCGGGAATGGCCTGCCGAACGATCCGCGCCGTATCGCGATGATTGAAGAGGCGGTGCCGGGCGACTTGAAAGTTCCGCAGAAATGCTACCTGTGGGTGCTGCGTGATTCAAGAATTGCAGCGGTGAATTCTGAGTTGAAGAATTCGGAGTTGGTCGCTGACAATCTGCCCTTAGCGGGCCGCAAGGCTGCCGAGGCTTAGGCCCGGAAGGGCGGTTGCGTGACCCGCATCATCTTGTCACCGCCGCGCTGGAACTCGTACGGGACCGTTTCGATGCTAACGCCAATGCCTTCGTCCTGAAGGGTGGTGGATACCACGTCAAGGTGAGGCGAGGGTACGCTTCCCATCGCGAGCAGCGGAAATATTCGCAACTCATTCGCGACGCGGCATAGTTCTCGAATTGCTGCGAGATGGAAGTCTACGTCGAACTGTTCGCTGTAAAGGAACAAGAAGTGAGAACAGACGGCGAGTTCGAATTGGCTCTCATCGAACGGCAGCGAAGGTAGCTCGGCGTTCACGTAGCGACCTTGTGCCAGACCCGCTTCGTAGTCGTCAAGGAAAGTCGTCATCGCCCGAACACGGGCACGGCCAAGCTCTTCGACTGAGGAGAACTCAGTCCAAACAAATTCATGACGATTGGCTGCGGTCTGTTTGAGAACTTCTTTCGAGGTGACTTCCACACGACGGCGAATCTCGGCGGTATTGAATTGGTACAGCGGGTCGCACGAAGTTACGTGATGGCCAAGCCTCGTGGCCTCGGCGTTGAAGCTCGCCGGGCCGTCCGCGCAGCCTAGAATGCGGTTCCTCAGATCGTCGGCGCTCAACGCGAACATGCGTCGATATTCATCGTAAGACCTGCCCCACGGCGCCACTTGGTCGAGCGTGAAAGCCATGGTCCCATGCTCCCAATCCGAGCAAACGAAATAAGACGCTAGCCTGCCATCGATGCTAGGAATTCGGTGTTGTTCCGAGTCTTGGCCAACCGGTCGAGCAACAGTTCAGCGGCTTCGACGGTGCCCAGTTGACTCAAAACCCGACGCAGCACCCAAACCTTCTTGAGCTCGTCCTCGCTAAGTAGCAATTCTTCCTTGCGGGTGCCGCTGCGGTTGGTGTCGATGGCCGGGAAGATGCGCTTCTCGACGAGTTTCCTGTCGAGGTGGCTTTCCATGTTGCCGGTGCCTTTGAACTCTTCAAAGATCACGTCGTCCATGCGGCTGCCGGTTTCGACCAAAGCGGTCGCTACGATTGTCAGCGAGCCGCCCTCTTCGATGTTGCGGGCCGCGCCAAAGAACCGCTTCGGCCGCTGCAGCGCGTTGGAGTCGACGCCCCCCGATAGCACTTTGCCCGACGAGGGCACGATCGTGTTGTAGGCGCGGGCTAAGCGCGTGATCGAGTCAAGCAAGATCACCACATCCCTTTTGTGCTCGACCAGCCGTTTCGCTTTTTCGATAACCATTTCGGCCACTTGCACGTGGCGCGTAGCCGGTTCGTCGAATGTGGAGCTGACCACTTCGCCGCGTACCGAGCGCTGCATGTCGGTGACTTCCTCGGGTCGCTCGTCTATCAGCAGGACGATCAGAGTGACGTCGGGCTGATTGGTCGTGATCGAGTTGGCGATAGCCTGCAACAGCATCGTTTTGCCAGTGCGTGGTGGTGAAACGATGAGGCCGCGCTGGCCCTTTCCAATCGGGACCAGTAGATCGAGTACCCGACCGCTGAGATTTTCTTTAGTCGTCTCGAGCTTGAAGCGGCCCTCGGGATAGAGTGGCGTTAGATTGTCGAAAAGAATCTTTCGCTTGCCCGGGTCGGGCTCCTCAAAATTGACTGCCTGAACTTTAATCAGAGCAAAGTAGCGTTCACCCTCTTTAGGTGGGCGAACCTGACCAGAGACGGTGTCGCCGGTACGCAAATTGAATCGTCTGATCTGCGATGGTGAAACGTAGATGTCGTCGGGGCCGGCGACGTAATTGTACTCAGGCGCTCGCAGGAAGCCAAATCCCTCGGGCAAGACTTCCAGCACTCCCTCGGAAAAAATCAACCCGCTGCTCTGAGCTTGAGCTTGGAGTATTTTGAACAGCAGTTCTTGCTTTCGCAGCCCCGAGATGGCCTCGATCTCAAACTCCTGCGCTTTCGCGTAGAGCTCGGTGATGGTCATCAGTTTTAGAGCCGCCAAGTCTACCGGTTCGAGACCCTCACGCTCGGAGGCTTCAAGTGCTGCCTGGTACTCGGCCTCCTCGTCGACCTCCTCGTTTTGAGCCGGACCGCGCTCGCGGTCTCGGCGACCACGGTTCTGGCGTCCGCGACGGCGACCGAATCGATCGCGTTCATCGTCACCTCGTCCGTCGGCCGAGGCCTCCCCGCCAGTAGACTCAGTTCCGCTGGATTCTGATTCTCCAGATCGTTCGCTGCTTGATCTATCTCTGCTTGATCTATCTCTGCTTGATCGTTCGTCACCTGATCGATCTCGGCTTGGTCGTTCGTCGCCGGGTCGTTCGTCACCCGATCGTCCTCCGAATGACCTTTCGCCGCTGGAATCTTCGCGGGTCGACTCTCCCTGTAGCTCCTCTCGCGATTGGTCGTCGGGACGCTCGCGCCGCGGACCGCGTTCACGGCGACGACGCCGATCTTGACCGCCGCTACGCTCGCGGTCCCGATCACGGTCTCTGCCTCGGTCTCGATCCCTGTCTCGATCTCGACCGCTATCTCGGTCTTGTTCCGCGGCAGGATCGCTCGCATCAACAGGCGTTGCCTCGCTAGTTTCGGACGTGCGCTCGCGTGGAGCGCGGGCTTCGGACGAGCGATCTTCGTCACGCGAATCAGATTCGGACCGTTCGTCAGATGCCTCGTCGGATCGCGGACGCGTCTCGGTCCTCGAACGGGCCATGCGAGATGGCCGGCGTGGCTTCTCATCATCGGCCGTTCGGGGCTCTGGCTCCGATGCCGGTTCGCGGGCGGGCTGCTCGTTTGACTTGTCTGAACTGTCGGCCTCGGCACTCGCCGGCGAATCCGGCTCGGTTTCCGCCGCGACGGCTTTCTTTGCAGCTTTCTTGACTACCCGCTTGCGCGTCGACTTGGCGGCCTTCTTCGCGACCTTTTTGGTGGCCTTCTTCGTTGCGGGCTCGCTAGGCTCTTCGGACTTTGGTTGAGGCTCGGCAGCTTCAGTTGAGGAATTGTCGTTTTGCGGGGATTCTTCGGTGGGATCGATTATATCGGAAGGCACTGTGGACCTCGGCGGGATCGTCGAATGACGACTGAAGGCGGGGATCTAGTCGGAAATAGCTTCTCGGATATGGTTCCAAATTGAATTGACGCCCTCACCCGATATCGACGAGAACGGAACCACCGCGAAAAAGCTTTCTTCTATAGATCGTACGGAGCGCAGTAGCGCCCCTCGCTTTAGCTTATCTGATTTTGACGCCACGACCAAGAATCTCTGTTCGTTTGCAACCAACCAGTCGGCCATTTGGCGGTCGAGAGGTGTCGGACCATGGCGGCTGTCAACTATCAGAACAACCAGTCTTAGGGTCTCACGCGCTGTCAAATAGCTATCGGCCAACAGCCGCCAACGCTGGAGTTCCGATGCCGGAGCCTTGGCGTATCCATACCCCGGCAGGTCTGCAAAATACATCTCGCCGTCGATGCGGAAAAAATTGATCGACTGAGTACGGCCCGGTGTTTGGCTTGTCCGGGCAAGGGTTCTCTTCAATATCGGCGGCTGGCCCTTGGCGCGCTTGCCGCGCAGCAACAGAGTATTGAGCAGACTCGATTTGCCGACATTGCTACGTCCGGCGAATGCGATTTCGGGCACACCGTCGGAGGGAAACTGGTCCGGGCGATTCGCGCTCAGAACGAATTCAACTGACATTTTCGAAATCCAGAGCCGGGCACTGAGCCCGGCGTCCGAACGTTTTGATATCTAGTTCGCCACCTGGTCGTCGTGGCGCGTGACCTCGACGCCGCCGGGAATGAAGGGGTGCTTGGCAAGCTCGACGATGGGTGTCTCGAGCGCAATCGTCAGAACTTCGTCCATCGTCTCGACGAAGTGGAGTGTCATCTTGTCGCGAATGTTCTCCGGAATGTCAGGAAGATCCTTCTCGTTGTCTTTGGGAAGTATCGCTTCGGTAATTCCGTTGCGGTGCGCGGCAAGAAGCTTCTCTTTCATGCCGCCGATCGGCAGGACCCTTCCGCGCAGCGTGACTTCGCCGGTCATCGCAATATCGCCGCGAACTTTGATTTTGGTCAATGCGCTCACAAGCGTGGTGGTTAGCGTAATTCCGGCGGAAGGCCCGTCTTTGGGAATCGCGCCCTCGGGTACATGGACGTGAATGTCGAGATGCTGATAGAAATCCTTTGGCAAGCTGAACGCTTGCGAGCGTGACCGCACGTAGCTCATAGCGGCCTGCGCGGACTCTTGCATCACGTCGCCGAGTTTTCCGGTGAGCGTGAGCTTACCTTTGCCGTCCATCAACGTGGCCTCGATCGTGAGCAACGTCCCGCCAAACTCTGTCCATGCCAATCCGACGGCCGTACCGATTTCATTTTTCTTGTCCGCGGCTTGATCGCGATACCGTGGGACTTTCAGAAAATCGGCTACGTTCTCGGGTTTCACCGTCGTTTTTAGCTTGCGCTTGGCTTTGTCGCGGCTGACCACTTTTAGCGCAACCTTACGGCAGATGTTTCCGATTTCACGTTCCAGGTTGCGGACCCCTGCTTCACGCGTATACTGCTCGATGATTGCCGCGAGCCCGGCATCTTTGAACTCGAGATCTTTGTCTTTAAGACCGTTTGCTTCAAGCTGCTTCGCGATGAGATGGCGCTTGGCGATCTCGACTTTCTCGATCTCGGTGTAGCCGCTAATGCGAATCACTTCAAGGCGATCGAGCAGCGGCGCCGGCAGCGTATGCAACACGTTTGCGGTCGCGATGAAGAATACGTTGCTGAGGTCGTATTCGACATCGAGGTAGTGATCTTGAAACGTGAAGTTTTGCTCGGGGTCAAGGACCTCCATCAGCGCGGCTGAGGGGTCGCCTCGGAAGTCGGTCGACATCTTGTCAATCTCGTCGAGCATGAAGACGGGATTGCGAGTACCGGCCTTTTTCATCATTTGAATAATCTGGCCAGGGAGTGCGCCGATGTATGTGCGGCGGTGGCCACGGACTTCGGCCTCGTCACGAACGCCACCGAGAGACAAGCGCACAAATTTGCGCCCAGTCGCGCGTGCGACGGACTTTCCGAGAGACGTTTTGCCGACCCCTGGGGGTCCAACAAAGCACAGGATGGAACCCCGCGGAGTTTTAACTAGTCGTCGAACAGCCAGGAATTCCAAGATGCGTTCCTTGACCTTTTCGAGCCCATAGTGATCGTCGGCAAGAACCTTTTCGGCGAAGGAAAGATCACGAATCTCGCGAGACTTCTTCTTCCACGGAACTGCCAGCAACCAGTCGATGTAGTTGCGCGAAACCGTCGACTCAGCCGACATCGGAGGCATATTCTCAAGCTTCTTAAGCTCAGTGTTTGCCTTCTCGTGGGCATCTTTCGTCATGCCCGCATCTTTGATTTGCTTCTTAAGCTCGTCGAACTCGCTCTTCTCGCCCCGACCGAGTTCCTTCTGAATTGCCTTGATCTTTTCGTTGAGGTAGTACTCTTTCTGAGCCTTCTCCATCTGACGCTTGACGCGTCCTTGGATGGTGCGATCAACAGAGAGTTTCTCGATCTCAATGTCGAGGACATCGGCGATTCGCGAGATCCGTTCGATCGGATCGAAAATTTCAAGCAAGTCTTGTTTCTCGGGAATCGTCAACTGAAGATTCGCGCCGATCGTGTCAGCTAGCTTGCCAGGATCATCGACGCGGACCGCCGCGATCATCGTTTCGTAGTTGAGGTTCTGGCTTTGCTTGACGTATTGCTCAAACAGCGAAGTGACGCGAGCCGTGAGCTGCTCAAGATCTACATTTCCGAGATCACGAAACTCAGCCGTCTCGACCGTTGCCAGCATGAAGCCGTCCTCGACACCGACGTTGCGGATCGTTCCACGCTCAAGGCCCTCGACAAGCACCTTAATGTTGCCGTCGGGCAGCTTGAGGCTTTGAACAATAGTGACTATGGTGCCCGTGCGGTAGATTTGGTCGGGCTCGGGGTCGTCGATAGAGGCGTCGTGCTGGGTCGCGAGGAAAATCTTCTTGTCAGCCGCCAGCGCCTCTTCGAGGGCGCGGACACTGGCCTCGCGGCCAACCACGAAAGGGGTCATCATGTGCGGAAAGATGACGACGTCCCGAATAGGCATCATCGGCAGACGACGGCTGACTTTTGTGCTCGATGAGGGTTCCATAAATTTCATTGTAGACGGTGGATTTCTGAGCAGGTTAACGATTGGGATTCAAGCCTACCCACTGCGCTAGATTCTGTTCCACGACAGCGGAAATCACCGCTACGGAGTCGGCTCCGCCGGTTAGGACCTCAGGCGCGCGACGCAGCGAAATGCCACCGATTGCGACTAGCGGTTTGGTTGTTAGCCCGCGAAGATCGGGTAGGTTTCTTATCCTTACGACTGGATCAGGATTGTCTTTAGACGGAGTCTCAAACATCGGGCCGATCGCCAGGTAGTCAACCGGCTGCGCATCCGCCGCGGCTAGCTGATCGGCGCTGTGGGTTGAATATCCGATCACGAAATCAGGGCCAACGACTCTTCTGACGTCCGCGGGAAGTAGATCATCTTGACCGACGTGGACGCCCCTTGCTGCGACGGCCAGCGCGATGTCGGCCCGGTCGTTAACGATGAACGGAACATTCGCGGCAAGAAAAAGTTTCGCGATGGCATCAACTTCATCGAACCGCGACCTAGTGAACTCGCCCTTGTGGCGATACTGCGCGATACGAACGCCGGCGCTCAAAAGGAGTCTCGCGAACTCCACCGGATCGGCATCGATTTTGCCCAAATATCCCGTATCAATAATCGGATAAAAAGCCGGCAGCATTTAACCGACGATTTCCTGCGAGTCTCGCGCGGTGGCGCGAAAAATCCCTTGGGCCATGGTCGATGCCTCTTGATCGGCGCGGGCGGCGTAAATTTCGGCGCGGATGGCGTGTACCTCTTTACTATCCGGCTCGGCATCCCCGGCCCAATCTAGAAGGTGACAAGCCATGCGGTGGTCGCCCTCTTCGGCTAAAACCTGCGCTCGACGAACAAGCACCGCGGCTCCTCCGGCCAGATCCGCGATCTCTTTTGCGCGCCGCGAGCGCGGCGCCGGCTTGAGTTCAGACGGCACATCGTTGTACCAACCGGCGTAGCAGCGATGAATGTTTCGAACAATAAACTCGGGCTCGTCGTAAATCGGCTGGAGATAAGGTTTCTCAGCCAGTTCTTTCGGCGGATGAACCTCTTCGATCAACTGGTCAAGCGATGCCCCTTCGTTCATCAGCTCGACCGTGCGGTCGTGTAACGCCTCTAGGTACTCAGCGGTGTCAAGCAGCGCTTCCCTGACGCGAGCTTCACCGTAAACAGGAACGCCGTGACCGCACAGCAGAACCTTCGCGTCACACTTGGCCATCGAGCGCAACGCCCGTACCCAATCGCGGGCATAACGCTGAACCTTCTGCGGATTGCCCGCATTCGGCGCTGCCCAGATGAAAAGATCCCCGCTGTAGATCACCCTTTTATCGGGGAGGAAAATCCAGGTGTGGTCGTCGGTCTCACCCCTTGCATGGTTCGCTTCAAACTTTACGCCGCCAATCTTCCAGATCAGCTTACCTTCGTACGTTTTCGTCGGGTAGACAGGGTCTGTCGGCCACTCAATGGTCGCTCCGAACTGCCGCGAGTTGATGATCGTGTTGAAGCCGTTCGTCAAAATGTAGCGGGCCATTCTGGCCGGAACGAGCTCGTGAGCGATGATTTCTATACTATTCCAAGCGTTGCGCCGCGCTTCTTCGATGAAGATCGGCAACCCGTAGGCATGATCAACGTGTCCGTGACTGTAAATCGCGGTGTTGATCGGACTCTTGGAATAGCTGCGGACTTTCTCGAACACTCGTTGCTGCGCGACTTCGTGCGACGAGCCGGTGTCGATCAAGACATCCCCGTCGTCGGTCTTGACAACTGCTACGTTCGAGAATCCCTTATACAAAGCCACCTCGTCGGCGACATCTTCGATTTGATAGAGCGGAGTAAACGGGTGACAGCCCCTGTCGGACGTCTTGTCGGTACCGTCCCAAAGGCGGTCAGATAGTTCTGAAAGAGATGTCATAGGGTCGAGTCAATTGTAGCTAGAAGGCCTGCGGCGCATATTCGTCGCTGCCCAGCCCGAAACTTGATTCTTCAAGCTGCCCGCCAAGCTACTTGTTGGACAAATCCGTTCACTGTACCGAGCCGCGCCGGCTCGCGGTGCGGTTCTTTCTGCGACGTGTGCACCGCACCGCACGGCGGCGCGGCTCGGTACCGCGAAGCGCAACTTCGCCTCGCTGGTGTCTCAAGTTTTTCCCTTGAATGATCCGCCCGACCAAGGCCGTCAATGAAATCGCTAAGACCGCGCTAGCCGATCTCCAGAACGTCCGCTTCCTTCTTCGATCCCGCTTCGTCGACCGCCTTGATCATGTTGTCGGTGAGCTTCTGAATGTCCTGGTGGGCCTTCTTGCTTTCGTCCTCTGAAATCGACTTGTCTTTCTCTAGAGTCTTGACGGCTTCGTTGGCGTCGCGACGGATGTTACGCACCGCGACGCGATGATGCTCAACAATTCCGTAAAGCTTTTTGACCAGTTCCTTACGTCGTTCTTCAGTCAGCGCCGGTATCGTCAAACGAATTAGCTTGCCGTCGTTGTTGGGGTTGATGCCAAGGTCGGAAATCTGAATTGCTTTTTCGATTGCACCAATTTGGCTGGCATCCCACGGCTGGATCGCGATCGTCGCGGGATCGGGGGTTGTGATCGTCGACATTTGATTCAGCGGTGTCAGGGTGCCGTAGTAGTCCACCTTGATGGGATCGAGCAAACTGATCGAGGCGCGGCCCGTGCGGATCGTCGTCATCTCTCGGCCCAGATCGTCAACGGCCTTGTCCATGCGAGATTCGGCCTCCAGCATGATTTCGTCGATATCTTCGCCATGAATGTGGGCCATCAATCCTCCTTGCGCGCCAGCCTACGAGTCACTCGGTCATCAACGTCCCGGACGTCTCACCGTTTATCACGCGAGCAATGCTTCCGCTCTCGGCGAGATTGAACACCAGTACGGGCATTTTATTGTCGCGGCAGAGTGCGACTGCCGCCGCGTCCATCACCCCGAGGCCGTCAGCCAAAACTTGATCGTAGGATATTTTCTCATACCGTTTCGCGTCGGAGTGGACGGCCGGGTCTTTGTCATAAACGCCGTCAACCTTGGTCGCTTTGGCCAGTAGGTCGGCCTCAATTTCGATTGCCCTTAGCGATGCCGCGGTGTCAGTCGTGAAGTAGGGGCTACCGGTGCCCGCGGCAAAGATCAGCAGCGAACCTTGACGCAGGTACTCACGTGCTTTTTCGCGGTCGAATACCTCGGCCACCGAGCCCATCGGTATCGCGCTCATCACCCGAGTCGCCGTACCAGCAACGTTTAGATAGTCAGCCAGGGCGAGCGCGTTGATGACCGTCGCGAGCATCCCCATGTGATCGACCGTCACGCGCCGGATGCCACTTTCAGATGCCTTTATTCCTCTGAAGAAATTGCCGCCGCCAACGACTAGCGCTATCTCGGTGCCATCGGCTACGGCAGCGCTGAGGTCCGCGGTGAGGCTTGAAAGCGTAGCGGCGTCCACTCCGAAACCTTCCGATCCCGCAAGCATCTCGCCTGAGAGTTTGAGGAGAATACGTTTCGGTTTAGCCATGTTCGGACCGCTGCTCGCTAAGGCGTACGGTCCTCCCATGATATCCAGAGATTAGAAAATTGCAGTGGAGGGTCATTCCGCGCTTGCACGCGGGGGAGTAAGGGCGCGGCAGATCGCGCCTCCTGTTTCGGAAAGTGTTCGCAACGGCGAAAAGCTGGCTAGCCTTCTACTTCGTTTTCGCCGACCTTAAAGCGCGTAAAGCGGCCGACAGCGATGTTCTCGCCGAGTTTTGCAATCGTGGCCGTAATGAGGTCTCCAACGCTTGTGGCGGGGTCTTTGACGAACGGTTGATCGACGAGCACGATTTCTTCGTAGAACTTGCCCATTCGCCCATCGACGATTTTGTCGATCACTTGCTCGGGCTTGCCGTCGGCAACGGCGCGATCCTTTTGGATCTGGCGTTCCTTTTCGACATCGTCCGCGGATACTTCTTCCCGCGTCGCATAGCGCGGGTCGGCGGCAGCGATGTGCATCGCGATATCTCGCACAAGGGATTGGAATTCGTCGGTGCGCGCAACGAAATCCGATTCGCAATTCACCTCAACCAATACGCCAAGTTTCGATCCGGCATGAATATAGCTGCCGATAACACCCTCGTTGGCGGCACGGCCACTCTTTTTCTGGGCCACCGCGATGCCGCGTTTCCGAAGAGCGATCTCGGCCGCCGCCAGATCGCCATCGGCGTCAACAAGCGCCTTCTTGCATTCCATGAACCCTACGCCGCTTTTGTCTCGCAGCTCTTTAACCAACTTTGCGCCAATTTCGGCCATAGCTATATCTCGATCCTCTCGTAACTCGATCTCGTGATGAACTTGCGCGGCAAAGACCCAGACGAGCTACTCGCCGACCGGAACCGGCTCAGCGAGTGGAACATCTTCGTCGCCTTCCGCATACTCTTGTTCGCCCTCGACCAGCGCCGCCGCAGCCAGCTCTTGCTCAGTCACAAGCGCTTGACCCTCAACGACAGCGTCAGCGACTTTGTTCGCAAGCAAACGAATGGCGCGCAGAGCGTCGTCGTTGCCGGGAATGACGTGATCGACCAAGTCGGGATTGCAGTTGGTATCGACAATCGCGACGACGGGAATCCCGAGCGCGCGAGCTTCTTGCACCGCGATTTCCTCTTTGCGGGAGTCAATGATAAAAAGGACGTCTGGCAGACCTGGCATGTCTCGAATACCCACCAAGTTTGCGTGAAGGGCTTTGCGCTCACGCTCGAGGCGTGAAACTTCCTTCTTCGAACGGCCCTCGTATCCTTCTTCTTCAGATAGGCGCTCGAGTTCTTTGTATCGCTCGATCGACTTCTGTACCGTCGCCCAATTGGTCAGCAAACCACCGAGCCAACGGTGATTGACGAAGTACATGTTGCAACGCTGCGCTTCTTCGGCAATCGCCTCTT
This sequence comes from Bryobacterales bacterium, assembly GCA_965205595.1. Classification (GTDB taxonomy): domain Bacteria; phylum Acidobacteriota; class Terriglobia; order Bryobacterales; family UBA6623; genus CATQHP01. The sequence goes on from CBDBHI010000006.1 coordinate 71,454, forward strand.
GCGCTTGTCGCTTGGTTCCGACGAAAAGTATATTCTTACCAGCTCCGGTCTGCTCGGTGACAAATCGCAACGCCTCTTTGAAGTGCTTCAGTGTCTTCTGAAGATCGACAATGTGAATACCGTTGCGTTCGCCGAAGATATATTCCTTCATCTTCGGATTCCAGCGCCTGGTCTGGTGCCCGAAATGAACGCCTGATTCGAGCAACTCTTTCATAGTGATTTGCGGCACGATTTCTCCTCTTTATTGGTTGTGCGCGTCTCAACTGCCGATTCTTGCGAACGGCTCCGTGCAGTCCAGACCCCTCCAAGCGGGATTTGGATCTGAACCGCGATTACTAAAACGCCGATCCGTTGAACACGAAAGGCGTTCTCCGGAGTTAGCGTTTAGAGAACTGGAAGCGCTTGCGGGCTCGCGGTCTTCCGTATTTCTTGCGCTCGTGCTTACGTGGGTCGCGACTCAGGTAACCACTCTTCTTGAGCGTCGTGCGCAGTTCCGGATTGAATTTCTGAAGAGCGCGGGCAATGCCCAAACGAACGGCATCGGCCTGGCCGGCCTTGCCGCCGCCATGGGCCAAAACGGTGACGTCGAACTTGCCGTCAGTCTCGCTGGTCAACAGCGGCTGGCGCACTTTGGCTTGCAGCGAGGTGCTCGGAAAATACTCTTCCGGCGAAAGCTTGTTGATTGCAATTTTCCCGGATCCGGGCCGCAGGATCACGCGGGCGATTGCGCGCTTACGGCGACCTGTTCCGAGATATTGAACTTGCGTAGAAGTCACTAGGCTCTTTTCTTTCTATTCAAATCTTACACAGCCCAAGGGGTCGGGCTCTGTGCTTGATGCGGGTGATCAGCCCCTGGGTACACTTTGAGGCGAGACGCGAGCTGATTCCCAAGTTTGTTCTTTGGAAGCATCCCGGTCACCGCGCTCTCAATGAGACGCTCGGGCTGTTTTTCGCGGACCTGGCGAGCGGTAGCCTCTTTGAGGCCGCCGGGGTAGCCGGAGTGCCGCCGGTAAATTTTATTCTCTTCTTTCTTGCCGGTTAGATGAACTTTTGAAGCATTCACCACGACGACAAAGTCGCCGGTCTTTAAGAAAGGAGTGAAACTCGGCTTGTGCTTGCCCATCAGCAGCGTGGCAACTTTGGTCGCTAGCCGACCGAGGGTTTTCCCTTCAGCGTCAACGACATACCAGTCGTTTTTCAATTCGGACGCACGGGGAACGTATGACTTCGTCGACATGGGACGCAAATCTCCTAGTAAAAGGGGAAACCCCTAAGTGTTCATCCTACCTTAGGTGCTTGTCCGCGGTCAACCAACTGTCCGGTGGTGGTCAGTAAGGTGGTCCATAAGAAGAAGACCTAGACTGGCCGAAACGCGGGTCGGCAGGAGTTTCTAATACTAACGCACTCGGGGCCGTCAGACGATGGAGCCGTTAGGTAGAAGAGGTGCATTGTGTCGACAACCGAATCACTTAGCCTGCTGGCGTCACGGACCGGAAGCGAGGCCGAGCTCGGTCATAATGAAATGGCCGGCGACGTAGCCGTTCTCCCCGTGATTCCAACACTCAACTCACAAACCCCAGCATTGCCGGACTCTCTCCAGAGGGCCGTCACCGAGCGCATCGCGGTCTGGACGCACGGCGCAAAAATGCGGCGACTCTGGACTAAAGACGAGACATTGTGGACCGAGTCAGGTGAATCAACCTGGCTGAGTTGGCTTACGATCATCGACGAGCAGCTTGCCGATCCATCGCACTTAACTTCATTTTCGGAAGAAGTTCGGGGGCAGTTCAGCGACGTCGTGCTGCTGGGCATGGGTGGTTCCAGCCTCTGCCCTGAGGTCTTACGAATGACCTTCGGCGCGATCGACGGTTACCCAGATCTACACGTGCTCGACTCGACCGATCCGGCGCAAGTGAAGGCGCTTGAGGACGCGATTGAAATTGAGAAGACGTTGTTCATCGTCGCCAGCAAGTCCGGTTCCACGCTCGAACCGTCGATTTTCATGAGCTACTACTTCGACCGATTGTCGGCGAAGATCGGCAAGGCCGCGGCGGCAAGCCAATTTGTCGCGATTACCGACCCCGGCTCAAAGCTCGAAGCCGAGGCCAAGGAACTGGGTTTTCGCAAGATTTTCCCCGGCGTACCGACCATCGGCGGACGCTACTCGGCGCTTTCGAATTTCGGCATGGTCGCCGGCGCTGCGATGGGGCTCGATACGCTTGAGTTTCTCGAACGCTCGCGCCAGATGGCTGTGGCTTGTTCGCCGTACGTGCGTGGCGCGAGTAACCCCGGCCTTGAGTTGGGGGCTCTGCTTGGCGTAGGAGCCGCCCAGGGTCGGGACAAGATTACCTTTATCGCTTCCCCGGGAGTTTCCGATCTTGGCGCTTGGCTGGAGCAGTTAATTGCGGAGTCGACCGGCAAGCAGGGCAAAGGCATCATTCCCGTTGATCGTGAGGCTGTCGGGGAAGCAGACACCTACGGTGAGGACCGCATCTTCGCCTACCTTCGATTGGACAACGAGGCCGACGCTGCACAAGACGCCGCGCTTGCGAGGCTCGAATCAGCCGGGCATCCGGTCGTGCGAGTCGGCATTCGCGACCGTATGAACATCGCCCAGGAGTTCTTCCGCTGGGAGATCGCCACCGCCGTCGCCGGCGCGATTATGGGAATCAATCCATTCGATCAGCCCGACGTCGAAGCGAGCAAGATCGCGACGAGTGCGCTGACCGACGAGTACGAGTCGGCGGGGTTGTTGCCCGAGGAATTGCCTTTCGCCGAAGGATCTGGACTTAAACTATTCGCCGACCAGACGTACGCCACGTTGCTGAAGGAAATTGCCGGCGGCGATGCGCCCGAGGGCCTGATCAAGGCTCATCTCGACAACGTTGGTGACGGCGATTACGTTGCGCTTCTGGCCTACATTCACATGACCGAGGCGCATGAGGCGGCATTGAATGAAAGTCGTTCGCTGATTCGCGCGTCGAAACGGGTGGCGACCTGCGTAGGCTTTGGTCCGCGCTTCTTACATTCGACGGGTCAGGGCTACAAGGGTGGACCCGACAGCGGCGTGTTTCTACAAATCACCTGCGATGACGCGGCGGACCTCGAGGTGCCGGGCCGAAAATTCACATTCGGCGTGGTCAAAGCAGCACAAGCGCGCGGCGATTTTCAGGTTCTCACCGAGCGCCATCGGCGAGCATTGCGCGTCCACCTCGGCTCAGATGTCGCCGCCGGCCTGGCCACGTTGAATCGGGCCGTTAGTAGCGCGCTTTAAGCGCCCCGCTAAGCGAACAGAGTTCCCATGGTGAAAGAGAAATCTTCAACGGCGATCATGCAGCAGGCCGGCGAACCGTCCGACCCGTGCGTGATGGTGATTTTCGGCGCGTCCGGTGACTTGACGAAACGTAAACTGTTGCCGGCGCTCTATAACCTTGCGCGCGAGAACCTGCTTTCGAAGAATTTTGCGATCGTTGGTATCTCTCGGAGCGAAATGTCGCACGAGGCCTTTCGCGACAAAATCACTGACGACATTAAGGAGTACTCAGAGGGCGAGATCGATTCTGAGATTTGGGGTTGGTTCCGCGAGCGTCTCTATTACCTTGCCGGCGACGCTGATGACCCCGCCACCTACGAGAAGCTCAAGACGCTGCTCGCCGATATCGATAGTGAGCATGGCACGCGCGGAGATTACTTTTACTATCTCGCCACCGCACCGCGCTTCTTTTCCACCGTAACCCAACGCCTCGGCCAGGCGGCCTTGGTGACAGAGAGCAACGAAAATTGGCGGCGAGTGATTTTCGAGAAACCCTTCGGACGCGACCTCGACTCGGCGCGCCAGCTTAACCGCGATATTCGGGAGGTTCTCGACGAGCGCCAGATCTATCGCATCGACCATTACCTTGGCAAGGAGACGGTCCAGAATATTTTAATTTTCCGATTTGCCAACGGAATTTTCGAGCCGATTTGGAACCGCCGCTACATCGACCACGTGCAAATCACCGTGGCCGAATCGATCGGTGTTGAGCTGCGCGGCGGATACTACGACCGCTCCGGCGCGATGCGCGACATGGTGCCCAATCATATTTTCCAACTGATCTCGTTGACGGCAATGGAGCCGCCCATCTCGTTCGGCGCTGACGCCGTCCGTGACGAGCAAGCGAAGATTCTACGGGCGCTGCAGCCGATGTCGCCGAAGGAGGTACTTGAACACGCGGTTCGAGGGCAGTACGGCGCGGGCCAGAGCAGCAACGGCGCCGTGCCCGCCTACCGCGCAGAAAAGAACGTCGACCCCGGGTCGACTGCTGAAACGTTCGTCGCGCTCAAGATGTCGATCGATAACTGGCGCTGGGCGGGCGTTCCGTTTTATCTGCGCACGGGCAAGTGTCTGCCCAGGCGCGTGACGGAAATCACGATCCAGTTCAAGCAAGCCCCGTTCGTGCTTTTCCGCCAGACCGGCATCGATAAGCTCAACCCCAATCGATTGGTCTTGCGGCTACAACCCGGTGAGGGGATCTCCCTCAGTTTCGGCGCGAAGATCCCCGGTCCGCTGGTGCGACTGGGCGAGGTCAATATGGACTTCGACTATCTCGACTATTTTGGTTCCACGCCGTCGACCGGATACGAACGGCTGTTATATGACTGCATGATGGGCGACGCGACATTGTTCCAGCGGGCGGACATGACAGAGTCGAGTTGGAGCGCGGTAGCCCCGATTCTCGACGTCTGGCAGGCGTTACCGCCGCGTGACTTTCCGAACTACACGCCTGGTAGCTGGGGCCCGGCGGCGGCGGACGAACTCCTCGCTCGCGACGGACGCGAGTGGCAGCAAAGCGAGTAGATTGTTTGAGGCACACGGGTCTCAATCGCCGATGAGCCCAGCCTTGCCCTAGATCGCTGGTTCAACGCCAACCGATAAGGGCGATTTGGCCAGAACGACTCGGTAGCGTGGTACCAGAGCGAAAATGTTTTAAATTATTTTCACCCTGAAGTGACGACCAGGCAAAAGCTCTCAAAGCCCCTTGAATAGGACCTCAGAGCCATCTGGCGGGGGTTCTGGCGCGCTCTCGACAGAGAGTTTGTGGCAACGTTTGTTCCCGACACCTATCCGGCCAGCATGCTCTTGGTGGTAGGATCACCTGGATTACTGTTCGATATCGCGCTTCGTCCATCAATCCGGTGCTACCCCGATATAGGGTAGTGGGCAAGGTTCTGCGGTTTTACACGATAGGCCACGAGGATGAGGCTGCGGTTGAGACGCCGGAGGAGAGTTCCTGATGACGCCCGCGATGACCCTTTGTTTGCTGTCCGCCGGGGGGTTTTTGCTCACCGGGATGCTCATCGGAGTCTGGAAATATCACGGCATGATGACTCGCCCCGACCACCGAGCGCACATTTACGTCGATCAGGCTCATCGAGCAGCGCTGTGGTATAGCTTTGCCTCCATCGTGCTGATGACTCTGGCGGAGCACTGCGCCTTCTCGCAGACGGTTCAGTTGTGGGCCGCGGGCGTGACTCTATTTCTGTTTGTCTCGGCGCTCGTGAGCTACATCGGACACGGCGTCAAACAGGACACCGAGAACCAGTTCGAGAAACGCAACTTCACAACGACGTGGTCGATGTACGTGTTGATCGCGGGGGAAGTCGGTGGAGTCAGCGTGCTTCTCGCTGGAGTCGTGGCGGGGCTCCGACTGGGCTCATGAGCCGTGGAAGCCAATCCCTATGGCTACTTGCGCGCGAGGGAGCCGCGCAAATCCCAGCAAACTGGCCGCTTGAACTAGCCCCGCCGCCTGACCTCGAGACAGCGCTCGCTTTGCTCGCAGTTGGAGCACAGCCAAATACCAGGCCAGCGTCACAGCAATCATGTGGGACAACTCAGCCACCGAGAATCGGCCTAAGTCCCCTGACACGAACCAGATAGCGCTCATCCGCTGTTAGCTAATGGGATATCTCGATTTCGTGACGAGCCCTGCCGTCGAGTAGTGAAGGCTCGCTGTCAGCGTTGACCGGCTGAAGATCTGCCCCGTAGAAGCCGTTGGAGACGCTTGCTCGAGGCGACAGGACCTGAGTACGCCAACCAGCCGCAAGCCCAGCAACGACGAAATCGGTTATTCCGCTGCATAAGTAGTATCTTTGAAACTACAGGAGCGACCCGATGTCAGATTCTATGGAACAAACTGCGCAAGGTTTTTTTGAGGCCTGTGAGGCCGGAAAGGGCTGGGAGGCTTGCACGCACTACTGCAAGCCAGATGCGTCGTTCTCGGCCCAAGCTGAGCCTCTGGACGACGTCAAGACTCTTGAGGCGTACGCCAATTGGATGAAAGCTTTGGTTGGGATTATGCCCGACGCTAGCTACGATCTCAAGTCGTGGGCCGTCGACGCCGAACGTAACAACGTCTCGGCCTACGCGGTCTTCTCAGCGACGCATACCGGCGAAGGGGGGCCTTGTCCGCCTACCGGCAAAAGCGCCAAGGCCGACTACGTTTACGTGATGTTCTTCGAGGGCGACAAGATCAGCCACCTGACCAAGATTTGGAACGCGGGGCTCACGATGCAGCAGCTTGGTTGGGCGTAGCGCCCATCTCGGCTGATGGTCAACGTTGCCCCTACACGGTCCGAAGTGATCTTGTCGGCATCTGACGCTAGTCGAGGAATTCATCCGGCGATTTTCGGAAGAGTAGGGCCGATTGATTGCGACTGGCCTAACGACAACAAAACAAGGCAGTCGTGGACTCGACCCGGATTCCTAATGTGAAATCGCCCTTGCTTGAGGTTCCAGCCCGGATCAGCGGTTCAGCCCACATCGTCCGCCCAAATCCTGTGAGAGCGGGCTAGCGAGACTTAACCCAGATCGGTGACGACCAGGCGACCTCGCCGTCTTTGTCCGGCTCGGCTTCACTGTAACTTTGAACGACCCTCACGTAGTAGTAGCGTTCAACGCCTTCCGGCCGCGACCGAATACCGGTCTCGGGTCGCGACCAGTCGCTGATGGTTGCGGTATTGCCGACGCTCACTTCGTCGAAGCGGTCGAGATCGCGGAACTCGAACGCGAGCTCACTAGCCCCCATGCCCTCGCGTGTGAACACTACCCGGTTGTTCTTGATGAGTTCGACGGTGCGGATGGGGGCCGTGCCCTCGATGTTGATTCGAAATTCAGGACTCTCGCCGGCGATCAGTTCCCCGCCCTGGTTCGTCGAGCCCGCGCTAAAGTCGAGCACGATGTTATCGGTCGACGCGTAAGTGCGGCGATTCCGAAACGCATCGAGCAGATGCTCTCGTGTAGTGACGGCGGCGGGGACGATCAAGTTCGCGTACGAAATGTGCGTGGAATAGTGATCGCTCGAAGCGATGAAACCCATACGGTAACCGACCCCGAGCGCGTTCTGAACGAGCCCCTGCTGGAACGGCATGCTTCCGGCGGAACCAAGCCCTGGGTCGCCTGGAATCGCCGCCCGCAGGCCGCCTTGCGTCTCGTACGAATTACGGTCGCCCTGATAAATCTCGGTCACCGGGATGACTTCGTCGTCTCGGCGTTTCCAATCGGTACCCATGGTCGTCCCCGGTGTGTGCGGAATCCCGATGCCTTCTGTAGCGCGCAAATAAGCCCACAGGTTCTGCGGATCGCGATCAAGCAACTCCGGTAGTTCCCAGGCGTGCAGCTTCGGTACTCGAAGACTAAAAACGCCTCGCTTGGCATGAAAGACGTTGCGGTGGCCTAACGGAAAATTCAGCGTGCGTTCGTAACCGTAGAGCGGCGTGAATCTTCCGGGCACGTAAAAAATATCCGCCGATTTCTGCGTACGCCACCATTGGAACTCGTTGTCGCTCTGGGGGTACTCGGGTTCGTCCGTGTCGAGCCATTGCCCGTAGTTGTGATCGCTTACGCCTAGAAAGTCGAGCTGCGCGGCGTTGATCGCGTAACGATAGGCGTCGAAAAGCGTGCCGTCGGTAGCGCCGTCCATCGAGATCTCTGTGTGGCGGTGGAGGTCGCCCCGCACAATCTTCCAGTCGCTGTCGCCGACTCGCGCGCGGTGTTGGCGAATGCGCTCGAGGTCGCTGCCTTCGTTCGGGTGAGTGGGGCGGAAGTTCGGTGTCGCCGTCGACTCGAATGGCACCCAGCTTGGTGCGCGATTAGCCGACGACGGATTAGCCAGCAGTTTCGAGTCGATCGTCAACATAGAGATGTCATGGTGCTTGGGAAGACCCACCGGAAATCTTCTGCCATCACCGACGACAGCGGCGACGAGCCCGCCTGACTCGGCCGGCGCAAATGACGCCACCGTGTCCTGGCGACCGGTGCTACCGGTGAGCAAGATCGGCGACACCCAGCCGTCATCCAGCCAAGTCGTAGCGTAGAGGTCAAAGAAGTGCCCGCCATAGCGGCCGGACGCGCGCCATTGATGGCGCAGGATGACCCACGCGTTTCCATTCCCACCAATCACTACTCGCGGGTCTTGAAAAAGTTTGGCGTCGAGAAAATCAGGAGCGGCCTGCTCAGGCGGGCTGGCGGGCTGCTGCAGCGTACCGTTTTGTAGCCTCGCGATTCTCGGTCGGCGTGGGGTTGCACCGGCGCGGCTGTCGTAAAGCCTGCCGCCATTCTTCTTGAGATTGATGCGATGGCGCGGGTTTTCGTAGCCAGTGTCTTTGCCCCAATTGGCCGGTCCTTCTTCCCACGACAGCCAAACCGTGTCGTCAGTGTCGACGGCGACGCCGGCTCTCATCTCGGCACGCGGCGTCGCTGCGATCGGCGTCGGAGCGGCCTCGTCCGCGCGTTGCAGCATCACGTCGAAGCCATCTTTCGCGTACGTGTCCCATGCCACCCAGGCGCGTCCGCTCGAGTCGACCGCCACTGACGGCTCCCAATCATCGTCAGGCGACTGGGTCAGGTTTTGCGTATCGCTCCACTCGCCGCTTTCGAATCTGCGAACGAAAATGTCGCTCTGCGGTGACCCTCCCGCTGGATGGTCGCGCCAGCCCATCCAGACCAGCGCGAGCGTGCCGCCGGAGTTGCCGGCAAGCCGGTGGAAAACGTCGGGGCGCGCGTCATCGCTCAGTTGTCGCGCCGCCGACCATGCGCCGCCGTCGAGCACCTTCGCATACAAATCGAAGTTGCCCGAGCCGAGTTCTTTTTGCAACCCGTATACACACACGATGCGCCCGTCTGAATCCTCTGCAAGGGCAACGCGAAAGTGATCGCCCGGCGGCGTGATCGACTGCGGCCGCGACCATTGTTGGCCGTCCTCGCTGTGCGAAATCTGAACCTCGTCAGCGCCCTCGTAGAAGTAACCGTCGCGGCCTCTGGTCTTGTACGCCACCCAAGCCAGCCAGTATTCGCCGGAGCGGGAGCGGATCAACGATGGCTCGGAGTCCTCGAACTCCGCCGACGAAACAATCCGCGGCAGCGGCACTCGCTCTACTGCGATGTCGCCGCCGAAACCGTCCGGCCAAATGACTTTTCCGAAAGGAATGTCCACCGGCCGGATGACCAGGTCGCTGCGACGAGTTCGTACATTGACGGGCGACGACTCGGGGCCGACGAGGTCGAGGATGACACCAGGCGACGCCACGTCACCGCCGACGCTACGCATGGTGACGTCCCAGCGTGTGGGAGGCCGCAGGCGATCGTCGTCATGGAGGTGCCAGCCCAGCGTGCGGCGAACCCGTGTCGAGTCTTCGACGCCCCCATTCCAGACTGCACCGTGGCGTTGATTTTTAGTTCCGTATGTGATTTTGAAGCCGCTGGTCTGCTGGGCGTAGAGAGACGCGGCGGTGACTGAGAGGATGACGAGTCGAAAAACCTTCATGGCGTTGCGCGTCTAGGGTAGCGCAGGTGATTGAGGGCTCGGCCGGAATCCTAAACTCGCTGACCCGAAACTTGATTTTTCAAGCGGCCATAAAGCTACTTGTTGGACGAAACCGTTCGCGGTACCGAGCCGCGCCGCCTCGCGGTGCGGTCCTCTGTGCGACGTGTGCACCGCACCGCACGGTGGCGCGGCTCGGTACCGCGAAGCACAACTTCGCCTTGCGGGTATCTCAAGTTTCATCCTTGAATGATCGGCCCAACTATGGAGGGCGACAGCCCCGCTGAATTGCGATCTGGCAAGTGCGGCCAAATTCAGCGCGCTGATCGCAAGGGCTATTCGAGAACGAGTGCCGTAGCCACAAGCTTTCGATTGGACTTGGGCCCGCCGACAACCTTCACTGCGACGCGGCTGCCAATTGAGTAGGCGCCACTTACAGAGAGTTCGTATTGGCCTCGAACGGCGCGAAATACCAGAGCCGCCAAAGCTTTCGGGTCGAGATCAAGTTGCTTCGAGTGAAAGTATGCGCCGCCGGTCCGTGTGGAGATCACCTTGAAAAGTCCACGATCGGTAGCGTTGACGAAAACGGAGTAAACCGAGACGCCTCTCTCGCGGGCAAGCGCGATCACATCGAATTGCGCACTGCGGCTGCGGCCTTCGACTCCGGCCGAAAGTAGAACAACCGCCCGGCGGCCCGCGCTCGATTCAAAGCCGCTGTCTACGGCGGCGAAAACAGCGTCAAGCACTCTCGGGGCGTTGCCGTAACGCGGACTCGACACAGCCTCCTGCAGTAGTTGCTTGCTCGAAGTAAAGTCTTGCGCGAGGTCCGCGCCGTCGGCGTATGTCACGATCGCCATCTGCTCTTTTTCATCGAGTTGGTCAATGAAAGCGGGTACTAACGGGCGAACGATTTCACCAACCATGCTGGTGTCGGCGAGAAGAAGAATGTCGACTGGGGTTTCGAGCTGATTCGCCGACTCAACCCGTAGCGCCTTTTTGTCGTCGGTTACCTCAAAGTCCTTCGCGGCAAGCCCGGCACGGTGCTCTCCGGTTTTCCCGTCGAAAACCGTCACCCGAATCCCAATTTCGTCCGCGCCGAACGCCGAGGCTCCAAGGCAGAGAACGAGCGCAAACAACGCGAGTCGAGGCATCGCCAGCATGTTACCGCGCCTGAGGTTGTAAACGCCTTCGGGCCGATGCGGATGAGAACCGGCTAATATACGGTCGAGACAGAGGGGGGTACGGGCAGGTGATCGAAATCTTTGCGGCGACGCGGAATTTGCTGTTGATTGTCGGGTTGACGGGAGCAGCGTTGGCCGCGCCTCATGAGGAGTTCGTATTCACTGAAGCGCCATTCGCCCAGTGCCACGCCTCAACGCTGATGGAGACCAAGGACGGCGAAATTCTCTCGTCGTGGTTCGGCGGTAGCCATGAAAACAATCCCGATGTCGCAATTTGGCTGTCACGGAGAGGCGCGGCGGGCTGGTCAGCTCCGAAAGAAATGGCGCGCCACAAAGATACGCCAACTTGGAATCCAGTCTTGTTTCGGACGTTGGACGGCATTACTTGGCTGTTTTACAAATTTGGAACCGACCCCCGGCAATGGACCGGAGCGTACCGGCAATCAGCGGACGATGGCCGCACCTGGTCCGATTCCGAGCGCTTAGCTGCTGGGTTGCACGGCCCGATTCGAGCGAAGCCGCTCATACTTCCGAACGGCGTTGTCCTGGCGGGCACCTCGATTGAGAGCTATCAGTCCTGGTCGGCTTGGGTTGAGCGCTCGACCGACCACGGCCGTACCTGGAGCAAACACGGCCCGATCTCCCACGCAACAAAGCCGCACGGCATCATACAACCGACGCTGATTCCGCGCTCGGGTGGGGGTGTGCGAATGTTTGCTCGAGCCCGAAACATCGGCTCAATTTGCTACGCCGATTCTTTCGATGGGGGCGTGAGTTGGACGCCGGCTCGGGAAACAGAGCTTCCAAATCCAAATGCCGGAGTTGACGCCGTCAAGTTGGAGGACGGTCGGGTCGTGATGATCTACAACCACACAAAGAAGGGTCGAACACCGTTAAATCTAGCGGTTTCTAACGACGACGGTGATAGCTGGCAGCCATTTCTAGAGCTAGAAACTCAGCCCGGTGAGTACTCATACCCCGCGTTGATCCAAGCGAGCGACGGCGATCTGCATATGACCTATACGTGGAAGCGCCGGCGGATCAAGTACGTGCGATTGCCGCTCGCGGAAGTCCCCTGACGCAGCGTCTACAGATACGCAATAGACGCGGTCACTAGAAAAAGCAGACACCAAACGGCTGGTAGGACTTTGTCGACGATGCGGAAAAGGGGTTTCACTTCGACCGCTCCAGGCTGCGTACTGCCGCCCTAGGAACAAACCGAGGGTGATTTCCCCTAGCAGTCAATAACCCGACGGTGATACACGCTACTGCACTTCGGTAGTACGACGCAGTCGAAACGTGTCGGCTGACGCTGCCTTTCTGGTAAAGTAGCGGCGCAATGTCATATACAAACCGACGTGAATTTCTCCATCGAAGTCTTACTGCCGCGGCACTAGCTGGAGTCCCCGGGGGAGCCCAGGCGGCCACGAGAAAATTCACCATCGCTTTCATTCCGGGGAGTATCGGCATCAAGTCGGATCAGGGGCGATCGATCGAACTCGCCGCGAAATATGGATTTGAATCCGTGCAACCGTTTGGCAAACAGTTGCAGAGCGAAGGTGTCGCCAAGTACGTCGAAATGCTGCAGGCGAGCAAACTGCAGTGGGCCGCCGCCAGCCTGTCAGTCAGTTTGCGCGGAGATGAGACTGCATACTCAAGTGCACTCAACGAGTTACCAGACGAAGCTAAAGCACTGCATCGAGCAGGTGTGACACGTGTTGGCACCGCAATCTCGTCGGCCAGTGATGAGTTCAACTATCTCGACAATTTCAGACACCACACGCGGCGGCTCCAAGAGGTCGGGTCAATTCTCGAGGACAACGGCCTTCGCTTGGGACTCGAGTATCTTGGAACAAAGCACATTTGGACATCCAGGCGTCACGCCTTTGTGCATTCCATGAAGGAGTGCCTAGAGCTAATCGCCTCCACAGGTAAATCGAACATCGGCGTCGTGATCGACAGTTGGCATTGGTGGACGGCACGAGAGACATTCGACGACATACGCAACGTGTCGAACGATCAGGTCGTCTCCGCCGATCTCAACGATGCCCCCACGGGTATTGAGCGCGAACTGCAGCGCGACAACCAGCGCGAATTGCCGTTGGCTACCGGCATGATCGACGCCACCGGGTTCCTAAACGCCCTGGCGGATATTGGCTACGACGGCCCGATTCGCGCTGAGCCGTTCAACAAGATTCTCGACGAAATGGACGACGACCAGGCCAGCGAGACCACTGCGAAGGCCATGAAAGCGGCCTTTGCGACGGTGGGTTAGCATAGAAAATACCCCTGCTCTCGGAGGAACAACGCGTTGTCAGTTGACGTCAAAGCGATTAATGAACGTGTGGAGTCAGAAGCTCCACTGCTGTCACAAATTCGCGAAGAAATCGGCAAAGTCATCGTTGGACAGGAGAAGTTGATTGACGGCCTGCTGCTCGCTTTGCTGTGCAATAACCATGTCCTTATTGAGGGCGTTCCTGGGTTGGCAAAGACGCTCTCGGTGACGACTCTAGCGCGGGTGATTCAGGCATCTTTTCAGAGGATCCAATTTACGCCTGACCTGCTGCCGGCCGACCTGATCGGCACGTTGATCTACAGCCCGAAGGACGGAGAGTTCACCACCAAGAAGGGGCCGGTGTTTGCGAACATTGTCCTCGCGGACGAGATCAACCGCGCGCCCGCGAAAGTGCAAAGTGCCTTGCTAGAGGCTATGCAAGAGCGCCAGGTAACGATCGGCGACCAGACATTCCCGCTACCACAGCCGTTTCTAGTGTTGGCGACCCAGAACCCGGTCGAACAGGAGGGTACGTACCCCCTACCCGAGGCGCAGATCGATCGATTCATGCTCAAGTTACGAATTAGCTATCCATCGAAAAAGCAAGAATTAGACATACTTAGGCGAATGGCGCGCACGAATGTCCAGCTCGACATTGACGCCATTATCGAACTGAGCGACATTGTCCGGCTGCGAGAGTTGGCTGACAACGTTTACATGGATGCCAAGATCGAGGAGTACATCGTCAACGTAGTCGAGGCCACTCGAAACCCCGGGGACTACGGCCTTGATATTGCCGAGCTGATCCGCTACGGAGCTTCGCCCCGGGCCACGATCTTCCTGGCGATGGCCTCCCGCGCGCGGGCTCTGTTGCAAGGCCGCGGGTACGTCACTCCTCAAGATGTTAAATCGGTTGCCTACGACGTGTTGCGGCACAGAGTGACCGTTACTTACGAGGCTGAAGCGGAAGATTTGGCTTCTGAGGATCTGATCAAAAAGGTCCTGGATACTGTTGAAGTCCCGTAGGGGAAGCGGCCTTCAGCGCCGGCGGTTTCCATGATTTCAAAAAAACTCGCGAAGAAGATTCGTCTGATCGAGATTCAGACAAGCAAAGCTGTCAACGACGTGTTGGCGGGCGAGTACCACTCAGTGTTCAAGGGCCGCGGGATGGAGTTTGACGAAGTTCGCGAGTACGCGCCGGGCGACGAAATTCGAACGATCGACTGGAACGTCACCGCGCGCACCGGCCGCCCATTTGTGAAGCGCTATGTGGAAGAGCGTGAGCTGACAGTCTGGCTGATGGTCGACCTCTCGGCCTCGGGCTCGTTCGGAAGCCGGGCGCAGCTCAAGAACGAGGTTGCGGCCGAGCTTTGCGCACTGTTGGCGTTTTCAGCGATTAAGAACAACGACAAAGTCGGGCTCGTCGTCTTTACAGATCACATCGAGCTATTTGTCGCGCCCAACAAGGGGCGCTCGCATGTCCTGCGCCTGATCCGAGATCTGTTGAATTTCACGCCCCAAAGCAGGGGAACCGATATCGCCCAGGCGCTGGACTACCTCGGCCGGGTTACCCACAAAAAGGGCGTTGTGTTTCTCGTGTCGGACTTTATCGCGCCCAACTACCAAAAGCCGCTTCGCATCGTTGGTCGGCGACACGACCTTATCGCGGTTTCGGTTGCCGATCCGCGAGAGGCGGCCCTGCCCAACGTCGGCCTGATCGAGTTGGAAGATGCGGAAACAGGCAATCGCGTGCTGGTTGACACATCGAGCAAGCGAGTCCGATCGCAGTACGCGGAATCCGCCGCGCGACGCCGCAACGACCTTCGCGAACTTTTTCGATCATTGAGCGTCGACCAGGTCGAAGTCGAAACGGGCGAGGATTACGTACGCGATCTGATGCTGCTATTTCGCAGGCGGGAGCGTCGGCGGTGAGCGCGACCTTCACTTGCAGATGGGCGCTGTCGATAGTCGCCATCGCGCTGTGCCTAAGTGCCTGCGCGCCTGAGGAGCAGCCAACGTTTGAAGGGGTCGAGCAGATCCACGAGGCGGAAGGCGCCACTCTCAGGCTCACACTCGACCGTCGGACCTTAACGACGGTTGACAGCCTCAATCTGACTCTTGAGGTTGATGTCGCTGAGTCCGATCAGGTTGAATTCCCAAGACCCGACTCTGACTTTGGCGAATTTGAACCGCTAGGCGACGAACCGTCTCCGGCGCGGCTCGGCGAAGATGGCCGCGTGACGCGTAGCCACCGCTACGAGCTCGAACCCTTCCTCCCCGGTGAGTTCGAGTTCCCTGCCCTGACCGTTGTTTTGAATGGCTCGGCGCAGATCAAAACCGACCCGCTGACGATAACCGTCACGAGCGTACTCGACGATCCCGAAGAGGCGGAACTTCGAGACATTGGCGGTCCGCTAGATGTGCCAGTGCCTTGGTGGTGGTGGGCGCTTGGCGGGGTCGCTATTTTGGCGGCGATTGCGGGTTTCCTTTGGTGGAGACAGAGGAAGCGTGAAGCGACGCCGCCACCCCCGCCGCCGCCGCCACATGAAATTGCGCTTGCCGCGCTACGAGCCCTTCTGGCGGAAGACCTACCCGCAAAAGGCCACGTCAAGCCGTTTTATATGCGGCTGTCGGACATTCTGCGGCACTACATCGAAGAACAACTCGGTTTGCGAGCGCCGGAACAAACCACTGAGGAGTTTCTCGAGGCCATGCGAAACTCGCACGCGATCGAGCGAGCGCACAAAGACCTTCTCAGGGAATTTCTAAAGCATGTCGACATGGTGAAATTCGCCGAACTGACCCCACAAGCCGATGACATCGATCGGACCACGGAGTCGGCCCGACAGTTCATCGAACAGACAATTCCAAAAATCGAGCCTTGGCGAGAAGACGCCGACGCTAGCGCTGGAAGCCGTACTCAAGCGTGAAGTATCTCGCGTTGAGCTCGGCTAGAGGTTCGCGTAACTTCGCCAATTCTTCTTCCACGCCGTGAATTTCGAATCGCAACAGTTCCGAAATCGATAGCGCCTCGTTAATAAGCGCGCCAACGTTTTCGATGTGAGCCAACGCCGCGTCGGCGTCGTCGTAACACTCGCGACAATGCACTTCGTCACCGTTGAAGCTGAAACCGTAATACTGACAACCGGGCTCAGCGCTTGCCTTCGAGACGAACTCCTCTAGATAAGCACGGAACTTTTCCATGTTCTCGTCGGGCACCTTGAAATATGGGTGGATAGAAACGCGGCGGTCTTCGGTAGCCATCGAATAATTGTACAGAGTTTGTGCGTGTTGTTCCGCGCGAACTATGATGGTGGCGGTGTCGGCTCGGAACCTTTCGTGGCTCGTTTGCGTTTGGGCGTTTGTTCTGTTTGCGGCGGAACATCCGACGAAGCCGAGCGCGCTGCTTACCCCCGCTGAAGTCGTTGCCGCTCAACTGGACGCTCTCAAGGGGAACTATTCATCTAGCCAAGATCAAGGTATCCGGATTACGTTCGGGTTCGCCTCGCCGCAGAACCAAAGCGCTACCGGACCAGTTGAGAGCTTTATCAAACTGGTTAAGAATCCGGTGTACTCGGCCCTTCTAAATCACCGCGTTGCCAGATTCAGCGAGATGATGGTGGTCGCGGATTCGGCTCGACAGCAGGTCACGTTGACGGACGGCGACGGAATGCCGGCGACATTCGTATTTATTCTGTCGCGGCAGGTTGGGCCGCCCTGCGATGGATGCTGGATGACCGATGCCGTGATTCGTTCTGAAAATCATGTGCCCGCGCCACGGATCGCTTTGTTGGGCGCTGGGGATGACGGCTAGCGCGAACTTCCGACTACACCCCTGTTTTTTGTTCGGGGCGAACTTGTGCAACTACTCTTCTGACTGCTCGAAGTTGGCAAACATGTACTCCGCGTAGGGGCCGTTTAGGAAGCCCAAGAAGACCTCGCTTACCAGTTTGACCGCCGATCGACAGGCGTATTCAATGTCGCCGTTGGTGGGCGATACCGTGATCGTCACGTAGCCTTTTCGGTTGCTGCACTTCGCCGAGGCGCGCTCGGGATCGATGCGCCTATGCTCGGGGATTTCTGGTTTTTGGCGCGACTGGACGAAGGTCTTGAGGTCGCGGTAAATCTGCGAATCGGGCGCTGCGTTTGGCAATAGCCGCCGGAGCGCCAGCGATCCGTTCTCTGGATCGAACAGCAATTCGATGTGACGATTCGGCGGGTACTCGAAGCAGAATTTCCGTTTGCCTCCTCGAGCGTTTACCGCGCTGAACGAGCGAAATACTCCCCGATCGGCGTAGCGTTGTAGAGATTGCTCGACGTCGTCGGCTGTCTGAGTGACAGCGGCCATTAGTGGTAGTAGCCCATGCAGCCCGGCTCAACTTTTTGCAGAAAGCCGGGTGGATAATCCTGCGAACTCCAGAACTCCTTAATTGCTTGGCAGTTGATCACCGTCGACAAGCCTTGTGAGGCCGCGGCTGCGTAGCTCCTCTCGAGAGCCGGCCGGAACTCGGCGGCGGCGGTGACATATTCGCCCCGTGCACCGAGACCTTCGCCGACCTTGTCGTAGCGCAAATTCTCTTGGAAGACGTACATGTGTTGCGTCCGGGCGTTGTTGCCGCGGCCGCCGCTTTGGCCATTTCGCCAGACGCCCCAGGCGTTGTTGTTATAGACGATTACGACGGAGGGGATGCGGTACTTCGAAAGCGTTTCCATTTCCATTGCGGAGTAGGCAAATCCCGCGTCGCCGGTAATCGACACGACCGGCGAACCCTTATACGGTTTGTGGGGGCCGACGCCTTGCTGCACCGCGGCGCCCGCGCCAACCGTGTAGCCGATGTCCGGGCCGATGGCACCGTATTGATAGGCGCCATTGAGCACCTGCCCCGGCCGTACTGCCTTAAAGGCACGTCTGGTGTAACGAGCGATCCCGTAGCCGCCGGAAACGACCGTCGTTTGTTTTGGGTCAAGTTTCGAGTTGTACAAAAAATCGCCCAGCTCGCGAGCGATCACGGCTGGGTGAACCGCGCCTGCGCTAGCGCTGTGCTTCAGCCCTAGTTCGTAGTACTCGTCGTTCTGATCTTCGAAGGCCTTACGCGCGGCTGCGATTTCGTCGCGCCAGGCGGGTCGTTTCGCTTTCTTGACTGTGTCGGCGAGTGCTTCAAGCGCGGCCTTCTCGCAACTCACGATGCCGAGGTCGATCGGGAGATTGCGTCCGATGTCGGACGGGTCAGGGTCGATGCGAATGTACTTGGCGTCAGAGTCGAACGAGTACTCGCCGACGGTCGGCATCACATATTGGCCAATCAGGATTACAAGATCGGCGCTAAGCAGCGCGTCCGGAGCAAGGTTCACCGACAACGGGTGGTCGTCGCCGAAATGACCACGGCTTGGCCCCGATTCGACGACCGCGATATCGGCCTTCTCCGCAACCGTCTTCAGCTCGTCCCATGCCTTGCTGTAGAACACGCCGGTGCTGGCGACGATGATAGGCCGTTGGGCCTTGGCGATCATGTCAGCAGCTTTCTCAATGTCTTTTTTTGACGGATGAGGCTTGGCGTCGGTGCGGTACTTGGTGTGGTCGTGGTAGTAGGCCAAGTCGTCAGGTGACTCGAAAACCGCGCGTGCGACTTCGCCTGGGAAGTCGAGGTGCACGGGTCGCGGAACGCCGGTTTTGAGTTGCCGGAATGCGTAGGCAGCGTACTCATGAATGCGTCGCGGGTCGATCAGACGTTTGCCATATTTCTTGAGACCCACCGTTGTGGGCTGCTGGTAGCCCCGCTGGATCGCCTGCTCAGTGTCGTCGAGGCCGATAGTCATGTTGCTGGCCAGCAGCAGTAGCGGCGAACGTGCCGAGTTCGCGGCGGCCACGTTCATGATCATGTTCGTGAAGCCGGGGCCTTCGGTGCCCGAGGCGGCCGCGACTTCGCCTGTGACGCGCGAAAAGCCATCGGCCGCCGAGCACATCATGCCCTCGGTGCGGCCACCGTAGCTAGGGATGCCTTCTGAAGCGATGGCATTGATTACGGTGTAGTTCCCGGGTGCGCAAAATAGCGCGGCAAGGCCTTCCGCTTTGCAGGCCTTCGCAAATACCTGCGCGCCCGTCATCGGGAAATCGGCTGGGCGAGGCTCTTCCGCCAGCGATGCCGGGACTTCTTTGGGTACCAGGATCTTGCGGTCGCTCTCTGTCGCCGCCAGGGCCGCGCTAGGAATGGTGGCAGCCGATGCGGCACCGACCAATAGGTTGCGTCGTGAAACTCGGGGTGATTTTGCCATGATAATTTCTCACTCGCTGGGTTGGCCGCGATATTTCTCGGGGCCGATGCTTCTTACAAAATGAACGACCTGCCAGATCTCTTGGTCGTCTAGTTTCGATTTGAATGGGGGCATGTCGTGGCCAAAGCCTTCTTTGATCGACAGGAATAGACGCTCGTCGGACGTCCCATTGCGCCACTCGTCGGGTCTACGTAAATTGGGAGCGTCAAAGTCCGGATTGGCTTGTGCGCGACCGTCCTGACCATGGCAGTATTGGCACAGCCGAAGGTAAGCCTTGCGGCCCGTGCGAGCGGATTCGGCGGAGTATTTTATGCTGCTTTTCTGACCAACTTCTTGAGCGCCGGCAACTCCCGCCAAGGCTAAGGCAAGCACTAGGATACGGGCCGTTCGCGTCGCGCTAGCCATACGATTTTGAGACGAACTCCAGCATCGCCACTCCGTTGTACCACGCACACTACCGGTGGTCTTCAAGATCGTAAATCCTAAAGAGTCCGTAGCCTTTTGGTCCGTTCTCGTCTCGACGGCAAGACCGCCAAAACCGGTCCGTCAGAAAGACGGTCAGCTTTGAGCAGTCTTGCTGTCGAGGTGTAGCGGGACCGACGAGGATTGCTAGATCTCTGAGCCCCTGAAAGGGGCGGCGTTTGAATTAGCCCAGGGTGGAACGCAGTGGAACCCTGGGTACCGTAGCGATCGAGCCACCTTCGCCTCCTGTCTTGCGGCTTTCAGCCGGTAGTCGTTTAGACCGCTTCGTCGCGGGTCGGGTGGCTACCCCAATCTAGCCGGCGGCGCCGGCGTTCGCGATCACCAGTTGTTGCGAAAGATAGATTCCCAGGCCCATGTCGTCAATCATCTGAAGCTGCGCTTCAAGCCAGTCAACGTGCTCTTCCTCGTCTTTGAGGACGATTTCGAATAAATCGCGCGAGCCGTTATCGCCGGCTTCAACAGAGTCTGTAATCGCGTTGTTGAGAATAACGACGGCTTCGTGCTCGACGGCGAGATCGTTGGTCAATTGCTCTTTTACGTTCTGCCCAACGCGCAGCGGCCGAAGCTCTCCCATGGCGGGCACGCCATCGAGGAACAAAATTCGTTCGATCAGGACTTCCGCGTGACGCATCTCGCCAATCGCCTGTTGCTTGATAAAGGCGCCTAGACCCGTGTAGCCCCAGTTGTCACACATCTCGGCGTGAACGATGTACTGGTGGATGGCTGTGAACTCGCCCTTAAGGACTTCATTGAGGTGCTCGATGACTTTGGCGTTGCCTTGCATAACTCAATTGTAGCGACCACGGCGCACAGTCGTTTCTGTCGGCTATGCTGGTTTTCTCTGATGATGCGGTTCATTCTTCTTCTTTCCGCCTTCGTATCGACGTCGCTTGGCGCCGGTCCGAACATAGTTTTCGTTTTCATTGACGACATGGGCTACGGCGATCTGAGTAGCTACGGCAATCGAGACATCAAGACAGCTAACATCGACCGGCTCGCGGCCGAAGGCCTCAAGTTCGAACAGTTTTACGTAGGCTCCCCGATTTGCTCGCCATCGCGCGTTGCGATTACGACGGGCCAATATCCGGCGCGTCACTTAATCAATTCGTATCTCAATAGCCGTGAACGAAACCGCGCGCGCGGCATGAGCGATTTTCTCGATCCGGCGGTGCCGACCGTGGCGAGAACTTTTCAACAAGCGGGCTATGCGACGGCGCATTTCGGAAAGTGGCACATGGGTGGTGGACGCGACGTCGACAATGCGCCTTTGCCGTCTGCCTACGGTTTCGATGAATCACTCGTATCGTTCGAAGGCTTGGGCGACCGCATCCTTCCGCCGGGCGGACTTTCTGAACAGAGCAAGAAGCTTGGGCACGGAAACTTTCGTGACGTCGCGAAACACGAGATGACGGGTATCTACGTTGACCGTTCGATCGACTTCATCCGCCGCAAAAAAGAACAGAACTTTTACTTGCACCTCTGGCTGAACGACGTGCACGACCGGCTGGCGCCCAAGGCTGAACTGCTGCCGAAGTTCGAGAAATTTGCATCGAACCCCTACGTGCAGCAGTACTACGCCGTGATCGACGAGATGGACCGCGAGTTGGGTCGGCTTTTCGACGAGGTCGATAGCCTGGGCCTGGCGGAGGAAACCTTGATCGTAGTGGCAAGCGACAACGGACCGACCGCCTGGAAGCGCTATTACGACGAAGGCCACGACCCGCCCGGAAAGACGGCGGGGCTTCGCGGCCGCAAGTGGAGCCTCTACGAGGGCGGCATTCGTGAGCCTCTGATCGTTCGCTGGAAAGGCACAATACCCGCCGGCCGCATCAACAAAAAGACGGTCGTCGGAGCCGTTGATTTGTTCCCCACTTTTTGCCAAATCGCGGCCATCGCGGCGCCGGCCATCGCGTTTGATGGCGTTGATATGAGCACGGCGTTTCGCGGCAAGCAACCTCTGCGGCGTAGTCCGCTAATTTGGGAATACGGTCGGCAACCCAGCTATCTGCGGCCCGGCAACCCATCCGACGTGAGCCCCAATTTGGCCATCCGGGACGGCCGCTGGAAGCTACTCATGAACGCGGATGAATCCAGCCTCGAGCTTTACGATTTCAAACACTCATTTGATGAGACGAGAAACGTTGCCGACACGAACCCGAAAGTTGCGGGTCGCCTATCGGCTGCTCTAAGCTACTGGTGGAAGTCGCTGCCACAACTCGACTAAGGATTCAGATCAACTATGCGACCCCTAATCGACGCCCATCTCGATCTTGCTTGGAATGCGCTTTCGTTCGACCGCGATCAACTGCTCTCGATCGACGAGCTACGCCGGCGCGAGATCGCTATGACCGGAAAGTCGCGTGGCAACTGCACGGTAAGCCTGCCCGAGATGAAACGTGCCGGGATTCGGGTTTGCCTGGCCACGCTGCTCTGTCGTGCAATGCCGTCTGGCCTGCCCGAGCTAGACAATAATCTCGGCGAAATCGGCGACCGCAGTCACGGCGAAATCATTCTGCGCGAAGACCTTGACTACGCTAACCAGACGATCGCGTGTGCGGCCGCGCAGGCGCAACTCGCTTACTACTCCCTGCTCGAGCAACAGGGTCAGATGCGCATGATTCGCACGGCCGCCGACATCGACCAGCATTGGAAACTCGATGGCGCCCCACTCGGAATCATTCTCAGCATGGAAGGCTGCGATCCGATCATCGAGCCTTCACAGGCCGCTTGGTGGTACGAGCAAGGCCTTCGAACAGCGTGCCTCGCCCACTACGGCCCAAGTGCATACGCGATGGGCACCGGTGGCGATGGTCCGTTGACGGCCGCGGGGCGCGAATTGCTCAAAGAATTCGACCGCTTAGGTTTGATCTTAGACCTCGTTCACACTGCCGACACAGCCCTCGATCAAGCGCTAGACATTTACACGCGCCCCGTATTCATCAGCCACGGAAACTGCCGAACACTTGTTCCCCATGACCGCCAGATCAGCGACAGGCAGATCCAGGCCGTTGCCGCGCGTGGAGGAATAATCGGCGCCGTGCTTGATGAATGGATGCTCGTCCCGGACTATCATCGCGACGCCCGCGACCGAGCCCATGCCAGCCTCAAGTCGGTCGCGGATCATATTGACCACGTCTGCTCGCTCACCGGCAGCTCCCGGCACGCTGCGATTGGCAGCGACCTTGATGGAGGGTTCGGGACCGAGCAAACCCCAGAAGGACTTGAGACGATCGCCGACCTGCAAGCCATTGCAGAAATCCTGCAGCGCCGAGGCTACGCCGAAGCCGACATCGACGCCGTGTTCTACGGAAACTGGCTCCGGTTTTTTAAAGACAATCTCTAGAGCCGTGGTGTTGGCCCGCCGAATCGATTTCTAAGCCGCGCCGCGAGCAGCGGCAAGAGCCGAGTCGTAGTCAGGATGCTCGGTCACTTCGGGCACGTACTGGGCGTGAACAATCGTGTTGTGCGCGTTGATCACGAAAATGGCACGCGACTGGATTCGCAGAGCATCAATCATCGTTCCCCAAGCTTCTCCGAAGTTGCCGTCTTTGTAGTCGGAAAGTGTGGTCACTTTGTCGACATCCGAGGCGCCGCACCAGCGTGCCTGAGCGAATGGCAGATCGCAACTTACGCAGTAGATTGAAACACCGGCAAGATTCGCCGCTTCCTTGTTGAACCGTTTGATCTGCATGTCGCAGATGGGTGTATCGAGGGACGGTACGACGTTCACGACGCGAACTCCGCTGGTGCCGTCGAGTGTCACGGGCGAGAGATCGTTGGCGGCTAGTGAGAACCCAGGGGCCGCATCGCCTGGCTTTAGTTCGGGTCCAACTAGATCCAACGGATCGCCCTTGAGCTTTGTTTGTCGCGACATGTCTTTACGCCTCTTGTGCAGGATGCTTAGGAAAGAACTTCCAAGCTACCAGCCAAGGCGCGAAGAGGTCAATCGACCCAAATGCGCCCGCAAGCAGACGCAGCCTCTACATGGATCAACAAAAATTACGCCAAAGTCCGCGCCCGATGCGCGGAGTGAGTTCTCTGGTGCTCCTCAACCTACCCCGAGGGATCAAGACCGCGGCACCCGCGACGAATATGCGAACGGCCGATTATTCGTGCAAATCAACTACGCCAGTAGCCTACGATAATTATTAGTGGACGCATCTCGACGCGGCGAAAATTGTGATACTGCGGCCGCACGCGGCTAGCTATTGCCGCTACCCTGTTTTGCCCCGGCCAGACGGAGAATTCTATCGCTCATGACCACAACGACCGAAACCCTTGAGTTTCAAGCAGAAACCAAACAACTACTCGATCTCATGATTCATTCCTTGTACACCAACAAGGATATCTTTTTGCGTGAACTTATTTCGAACGGCTCGGATGCGCTCGATAAACTTCGCTTCGCCGCACTGACCGAATCAGGCTTGATGGAAGAAGGCGAAGAGCTTGAAATCCGACTCGACGTCGATAAACAGGCGCGAATCTTAACCGTGCACGACAACGGCATTGGCATGTCCCGCGACGAGGTCATCGAAAATATCGGTTCAATCGCTAAGTCCGGCACCCGCGAGATGATCGACAAGATCAAGGCCGCCAAGAAAGACGAAGTTCCGCCTGAGTTGATCGGCCGATTCGGTGTCGGGTTCTACTCAGCCTTTATGGTCGCGGATAAAATTTCACTGGAATCTCAGCCGGCCGGCGAGGAAACCTCGACGCATTGGGAATCCGAAGCCGACGGAACATACAGCCTGTCGGAAGGCAATCGCACGAAACGTGGCACCAGCATCACCCTATATCTAAAAGATGTGGATGCCGACGCGGGTATCGAAGACTACACCGATGAGTGGACGCTCGCTCGCATCGTCAAGCGTTACTCCGACTTCATTTCGTACCCGATCCGCCAGAAAGTCCAACGCGAAGAAAAGGAGACCGACGAAAAGGGCATCGTGAAACCCGACGGTACGGCGACCATCGTCACCGACGATAAAACGCTCAATTCAATGAAGCCGATTTGGGCACGCTCTGACTCGGACGTCACGGATGAGGAGCACACAGAGTTCTACAAACACCTCACCGGTGATTGGAACGAACCGCTGGTGCACCTGAGGGTCAAGGCCGAAGGTATTTCCGAGTACGAGTCGTTGCTCTATATCCCCTCGGAATCGCCTCATGATTTGTACGTCTGGGGCATGGAGTTTGGCCTGCAAATCTACGCCCACCGCGTGATGATCATGGAGCGCTGCGAAGAGGCGGTACCGCGCTATCTGCGGTTTGTTCGCGGTGTCGTTGATTCGTGCGATCTGCCACTCAATATTTCGAGACAGACTCTTCAAGAAAATCGCCACATCGCCAGGATTAACAAATTCCTCGCCAAGAAGGTTCTAGATTCGCTCGCGGACCTGCAGAAAAACGACGAAGAGAAGTATTTAAAGTTTTGGAAACATTTTGGACGGGCGCTCAAAGAGGGCGTCAGTACGGAATTCGAGCACAAAGATCGCATCACCTTGCTGCTGCTGTTTGAATCTTCGAACCATCCCGAGAAGCTCACAACTCTCAAAGAGTACGTCGAAAGGATGAAAGAGGGTCAGTCCGATATCTATTTCCTCACTGGCGAGTCGCGATCGATGGTCGAAAACTCTCCGTTGCTCGAAGCCTTCCGCAAGAAAGACTACGAGGTGCTCTATCTTGTCGACCCAGTAGATGAGGTTCTCGCGCAGTACGTGACCGAATTTGACGGCAAGAAGCTGCAGTCCGCCGCAAAGGGTGAGCTTGATCTCGGCGACGAGGACGAGAAAAAGCAACTCGAAGAAGAGCGGAAAGTGCAAGAAGAGAAGTACTCTAGCCTGCTTGACCTGCTTGGCAAAAAGCTCGAAGACAACATCAAGAAGGTGCGCCTATCGACCCGATTGACGGACTCACCCGCCTGTCTTGCCGGTGACGAGCACGACTTCAGCCCACAGCTTGAGCGCATGATGCGCATGTCGAACCCCGATGGTCCGAAGCAAAAGCGGATCCTCGAACTCAACGGGTCGCACGAAATTGTGAAAAAGCTTCAAGAACGCTTTGACACGGATAAGGTTGACCCGCTAATCAACGACTACGCGGAACTGCTCTACGGCTATGCACTCCTGTCAGAAGGCACTGAACTAGACGATCCGGTGAAGTTCAACAAGGCCCTCTCCGGCCTCATGTCCAACTCTCTCTAGCCAACGTCGTACCCTACAGTCCATGGACGCTAAGTTCTCTATCGGCCGTGCGGTTCGCCATTTGCGCTTTGACTATCGCGGCGTGATCTACGACGTCGACCCGGTTTTCACAGGGAGTGACGAATGGTACGAGCACGTCGCGAAGTCCCGTCCTCCGAAGGACCAGCCCTGGTACAAGGTTCTTGTCCACCAGGGAACCCATGAGACTTACGTCGCCGAGCGGCATTTGGAACTCGACGACAGCGGCGAGCAGATCGTCCATCCGGCGTTAAGCTATGTGTTCGAACGATTCGAAAACGGCGTTTATATTCCTCGGGCTCGAGTAAACTGACTCGCCGTATGCTTCGTTCTTATGCCTATGGAGGTTCACAAAATATGAATCGACGTTACTTTTTCATGACTGCCGCTGCCATGGCCGCAACCACCGCCTCCCGCCGTGCCGTAGCCGCGAACGATAAGGTCAACCTCGCATTTATTGGAGTCGGCGGGCGCGGACGCGGATTGGTCACTGATTTCGCCAAGCTTCCCGAGGTGAACATCGCCCACCTAGTCGATGCCGACCAAGCGTCGCTCGAACGTGCCGCCGCCCGGCTAAAAGAAAACGGGATCAAGCAGCCAGCGACCAGCAATGACATGCGGCGAGCCCTTGATCTGAGCGACGTCGACGCCGTAGTCATCGCCACTCCCGATCACTGGCATACTCCGGCCGCGCTGCTAGCTTGCGAAGCCGGCAAAGACGTCTACGTTGAAAAGCCCTGCTCTCACAACATTCGCGAGGGGCGGCTACTCGTCAACTGCGCGCGCCATCAGAAGCGCATCGTGCAGCACGGCACGCAGTCACGCAATCGTCCGTCGACCCTGCGCGGGATCGACTACGTCAAGTCCGGCAAGATCGGAAAAGTCCTAATGGCCAAGGCCTGGAACATTCAGCTACGCGACAACATCGGCCACAAGCCAGACGGCCCAGTGCCCGAGGGCGTCGACTACGATACCTGGCTTGGACCTGCTCCCTGGATTCCCTTCAACGAAAATCGCTTCCACTACAAATGGCACTGGCACTGGCATTTCGGCACTGGTGATGCGGGCAACGACGGCGCGCATCAGCTCGATATTGCACGCTGGGCTCTGGGCGTGAGCTATCCGAAAACGATTTCCGGCATGGGCCGCAAGGTGTTTTTTGATGACGACCAGCAGACACCTGACACGATGAACGTCACCTTCGACTACGGTGATAAGGCGCTGATCTGGGAACAACGCATCTGGACGCCCTACCCCCAAGACGGCATCCACAACGGAGTCGCGGTCTACGGAACCGACGGCATGGTCCACATCGGTCCGCGAAACCGCACGTGGGAATTCAAAGCCTTCGACGAAAAGGGCGTGGAACTACTTCAAGACGTCGAGCAGGAAGACGAGATGGCCACCCACGGCCAAGACTTCATCGACTCGATCAAGTCCCGCAAACTCCCCAACGCCGATATTGGCATCGGCCACTTATCGGCAATGCACTGCCACTTGGCAAATATCGCCGCAAAGACGAATCGCACGCTAAATTTTGACGCCGAGACGGAGACCGTGGTCGACGACCCGGGGGCCAACCTTCACGTCAAGCGCCGCTACCGTACACACTGGGGCTCGCCCAAACAAACGTAACGGAACCCATCACCATCGATCCCGGCCCGCGATTAAGCGTGTTAAAGTATCGGCGTCCGACAAGTGAGACCCATTGGAATTCGAGACTATTCTCTACGAAGTACGCGACGGCGTCGGCACGATCACGTTGAACCGGCCCGCTGCTTACAACGCCCTGAACACAACGCTGTTCCAGGATTTCTTTGACGTAGTTCACGAAGCTGACGCCGACTCCGCGGTCCGCGTCGTGACGATCACCGGAGCCGGAAAAGCGTTCTGTGCCGGCGGGGACATTGCAGATTTCGCCGCCAATATGGATCGCACGAGTTGGTTCCTCAAGCGCATGACCACCCTGGCGCATGGCGCGATGTCGCGTCTGGCTCGTTCGAAGAAACCGTCGCTGTCAATCATCAACGGAGTCGTGGCCGGTGGAGGCTTTGGTCTCGCCTCGGGAACGGACTTAGCCATCGCGGCTGATAGCGCCAAGTTCAACTTGGCCTATTCAGGATTAGCCGTCAGCCCCGACATGAGTAGTTCCTTCTTTCTACCCCGCCTCATCGGGATGCGGCGCGCGATGGAACTTGCGCTCCTAAATCGCGTGCTATCAGCTCAAGAGGCCCTCGAGTGGGGGCTAATCAATCGCGTCGTACCTGCTGCTGACCTCGAATCCGAAGCCTCGAAAATCGTCTCGCAACTTGCGGAGGGACCAACTCTCGCATACAGTGCAACGAAAAGACTGTTCCATCAAAGCTTCAGCAACACCCTTGAGACACAAATGGAGTACGAGTCGCAATCGATCGCCGAACTAAGCGAGACCAAGGATTTTCGCGAAGCCGTCAGCGCTTTCACCGAAAAGCGCAAACCCAGATTCAAGGGCGTTCGCTAAAAACTTAGAACACCCACGTCAGCTCAAACCGAAACGAACGGCCATCATTGAGCGTGTTCGTAATCTGAGCAAAATCCGGCGACGAAAGCGTCAGCCCGGACTCGGCGAACTGCGGCGTGTTGAAAGCGTTAACTGATTCCGCCCGAAAACTTAGCCTGCTATCCCCGCCGGTCTGCCAAGTACGAGATAGCGCGAAGTTGACGTTAGCGATCGGAGCCTTGCGAAAAGTATTTCGACCCAACGTTCCGGCCTGCTCTTCGGGTCGAATGAACGCGAAAGCACTCGCTGGAAGCAGAGCCGGCGCGGTATCCGGGTGACCAATCGTCCTCCCCAACAGCGACGTGTCGAGTAAGTGCGGGCGATCTCCAGTCGAGCCATCGACGTTTCCAAAACCTGGTGAGTCAGATCCGGAAATCACAGTAAAAGGAGTGCCGCTCTTGGCCAGGGTCACAGACGAAACGACCCAATTTCCAAAAATCTTCCCAAGCAAACGAGACCCACCGCGCTGCGCCGGGATTTCATAACTTGCCCGAAACAACAGGGCATGAGGTTGGTCGAACGAACTCAATCCTCGCAGATCGTCGCCGATATTTTCCGCCGTCTGGCTACGCCCCTCAAGCGAACTGCGACCGGAAGCGGTGTCGGTGTAGCTTGTCCCGAGATCGATTGCCTTGCTGAACCAATACGATGCTTCGACTGATAGCCCTCGCCAGTTCGGAACGATCAGAGTTGCCCTCGCCGCATCGTAGTAACCCCGCGATTCGTTCGACACCCTGCGAATATCGAAGGCGCCGCTGTCAGGCCGTCGCTCGTTGACGGTCTTCGACGTCAGCGCAATCCCCGGAATCCGCAGGCCCCGATTTAGCGACCACTTCATTAACAGTTTTTGCGAACGGCTACCGACATAACCGAGCCTTAGCTTCCAGTCTTTGACCGGCTCGAGTTGCCAACTGAAGTTGTACTGCAGGGAATATGGCGACACCAACTCGTCGTCGAGAATGATCCTGGTCGCCGGGGAATCCGGGTCTAGGTCAGCCTCGGTCACACCCTTTAGGGGGTTAAGCAACGAGGCGTCCTGCACCACTAGTTTGAAAATTTTCGGAGGGTTAAACCGCGCCTGCTGATACGTAGCCGGTAGCACTTCGGCATAGTGCAATCCGCCCGAGGCACGCAGCACGCCCCAGCGCCGAGGCAAGCGCTGCGCCAATCCAAAGTGGCCCCCAAAGTTGTTGCAGTCGCATGGATAAGGAATTTCGGTCAGGCCGTCGACCTCGTAGGGGCTACTGATCGGCTCGTAGCGCACACCCATCGTGACGGTTAGATCGGAGCTAACGCGCCAAGAGTCGCCGAGATAGGCTTGGCCCCGCCAGTCGCGAAAGCCGCGATGTGGATCGCCGATGCCGGTAGAGAATCGCGAGGGCGTGCCCATGCGCAAGTTCGTCAGCGCGTCACGTCCGAAGTTATTGCTGAACTTGTAGACACCCCGCCGGCTTGAGACCTGCACGCCGTTGAACTGCCGCCGCATCAGTTCTCCGCCAAATGTGAGTGTGTGTTTACCGCGAATGTGATTGAACCCCGCGGCGTATCGAAAATTGTTCTGCGCGCGGTCGACAGGGATGCGCGAGCCGGGCCCGAGGTCTTCGACGATGTTCCCAATCTGAACGGTCGGTCCGACAGCGTTTGTTTCTGGCGCGAGCAGCGATCCCAGGCGGTCGAGGCCCACCGTGAATTCCGCTGTGGTACTCGCGCCCCAGCTTCTATTCCAGGTGATACGTGCCGCGTGGCTACGGACAGTCGTGTCGGGGTTCTGTCCCGCGACTAGCTGGAAAGCATCGACCTGCTGGGCGGTAAAGCGGTACTGAAGGGTCAACTTCTGAGCGAACGTCAGCCGCATACCCGCGGCATCGGTGTCAATCTGTTGCGGTGAGTTGGTGTTCAGGGCGCGAGCGTTGATATCCGTGCGATTGGGAGCCTCGCTCGGATAGGCGCCGAGAAACGACTCCACCAGCGCCCGCTCTTCAGGGTCGGTCGTCAGCGGCGTGCGTTCGTTCGCCAGCGGCACCAGTACGTTTCCGTTGACGTTTCCCCGCACCAGGGTCCGGCTGCCGTCGGCGCTGAGGCTAACGGTCCTTCCAAGTGGCGCGGTGATCGTCGCCCCGAAGCTGTTCTCTCGGGCCGGGAGCACGTCTCCGACTTGGAAGAACGACCGTGCTCGCAACTCGCTGTTGTCATGGCCAAACGATATTTCGCCGTGTATCGATCCAGCCGGGGCGGGCGCGGCATGAGGCGATGAAGTAGGGCTAGCGCCGAATTCCGTTCCAAAGTAATTTCTGTCAACCTTAAACTCCTCAACCAACGTCGCCGTCGTCCCCATGCGGATATTCAACTCGCGTAAAGCGTTGTTGTCGATTGGGTCGATTTGAACATTCTCGTTGCGCCTGCTTTCGCCGGCGTCGGACTTGGTCTGGCCGAGCAGGTTGAGCTCAGAGCGCTCGTCGCCGACTTCGATCTCGGAACCCTCTTGAGCTTCGCTAGAGCCCTGAGAAACATTTTCGGGGGCGACGACTACGTCAGACGATTGCGCGTACGCGACGGAGGCTAGCGCAAACCAGAAGGTGATGATCCGGATGAATCGTCGCATCGATCGTCACGGCCGAATACGCACCCAACGATCATCGCCAGCGCCGCAATCGACGGTACTTCGATATCATCCCACCCGCGGAAACTGAACCCCGTGAGGGGTGACCTTTAAATTAGCCCGGGGTGCAACCCTGGGAAAAACCAGAACGCTACTCAACGACGAGTTCCATCAACTGCGCGAGCACTGGGTAGTACTGCGCTTTCACTTTAGCCCCGGACTCCAGTTCCTCAAGACGTATCCGCTTTTTGCCGAGGCGTTTGAGCGCCTTTTTCCCTGCCTTGAGCTGCTCACGACCTGCCGGCTGCGAAAACGCTAGCTCTAACGGTTGACCCTTGGATGATGCGATCGTAACCGTGCGCTTTTGAAGATCGATACTCTTGACGGTGCCCTTGAGCTTTACGACCTTCAGTACGGAATTTGGACGCGTACCTTCAAGCGCCTCACCCGCGGAGTTGTCGCTGACACCCGGGCGTGTGCCCGAGCTGATGGTTTTCTGCTGTGCGACGACGACGCCGAGCACGAAGATGAAGGACAAAACGACTCTGATCGCGATTGGTAGGCTCACTTGTTAATTCTGCGGGCCGCCGACAGTCGGCGTCAACCGTAGTCGATTTTCCGATTGGAAGGTTTACAACAGTGACCGCAAGTAATTGACGATCTCCGGACGTGACCAGTCCTCGGCTCCAACGTAC
This sequence comes from Bryobacterales bacterium, assembly GCA_965205595.1. Lineage (GTDB taxonomy): Bacteria > Acidobacteriota > Terriglobia > Bryobacterales > UBA6623 > CATQHP01. The sequence continues at coordinate 103,520 of CBDBHI010000006.1, forward strand.
TTGCGAAGCACTTCGCCGTCGGGATCAATCAAGTACGACTCTGGATACTTCGTGGTTCCATAGCGTCCGCTCACGGTGCGCTCGGGGTCGCGGACCGTTGGAAATGAGACTCGGTTGTTGGCAATGAACTCTCGGTATTGGTCCTGATCTTCGTCGATGCTCACAGCCAACACGACGAACCCCTTGTCCTCAAATTGCTGGTATGTCTCGTTAAGCGAAGGAATCTCTTGTACGCAAGGCGCGCACCAGGTCGCCCAAAAGTTCAGCAGGACATACTTGCCTCTGTAGTTGTCGAGACCAACGCCAATTCCCTGGTCGTCTACCAACTCAAAATCAGGCGCGCGATCGCCCGGTTGCACGTCGTAAATCCGCAGGTACCCTTCGATGCGAAATATTAAAACTGCCGCCAGCGAAAGCGCTAGGGCAAACACTACAGTCTCTTTTTTGCTCCATGTCATAATTAAATTTCACCCTTACTTTAGCGGCCTTCGGAGGGTGCAAGCAAATGGTACTGATCACCCGCAGGGCCGAATTCTCGGCGTCGCATTTCTGCGCGAATCCCGATCTTTCAGACGAAGACAATACTCGTTTGTACGGTAAGGCTGCTCGGCCCGCCGGCCACGGCCATAACTACGTACTTGAAGTTTCAATCAGTGGAGACATTGACCCCGTTAATGGGATGATCCTCGACCTCAAAGACCTCAAGCAAATCATCAACTGCGAGGTAGTCGACGTCTACGACCATCGTTTTTTGAACCACGAAGTCAAACCATTCGACACTGTTGTGCCAACCGCTGAGAATATTGCGCGCGACATCTGGCAGCGCCTAGCGCCAGCGATTCGAGCCAGTGGTCTAAAATTGCACTCGATCCGTTTATACGAGACGCCCGACTTTTTCGTGGACTACTCCGCGCCCGAATCGCTGTGACCAAACTCACCAAACGCTTCGGTTTTTCCGCTTCGCACCGGCTTCACACCGACACGCTCACTGACCAAGAAAACATCGCGGTCTTTGGCAAGTGCGCGAATCCGTTTGGACACGGGCACAACTATTGGCTTGAGGTAACGGTCGCCGGCGCACCGGACGAGCGATCTGGAATGACGTTGCCCCGCGACGAGTTCGACGGCTGGGTTCACGACTCGGTCATCGACCGTATCGACCACACATATCTCAACGAAGACATTGAGGAGTTTCGAAGCGCAGTGCCGACAACCGAGAATCTTGCGCTGGTGATCGAGAAATGGCTTCGCGCGGGCTGGGCTGAGCGCTATCCCAATCGTGAATGCGGCCTCTCTGAGATTCGCATCGAAGAGACGCCCAGAAACAGTCTTCGGCTAACAGTCCGTGGTAAAAGTCCCGTGGGTCGCGCGGCAGGCAATTGTGACCGTTCGGCGCGGAGTGAGGAGGACGGCGATCCGGGTGATCGTCTCCGACGAATAACAAAGCCGACGGCCGCAAGTGCCTGCCGCCCAACGGGTTAGGTGGCTCGACGACCTCGACATGAAACAAACGGATGAACACGATGATACTAGCCACAAGTGCTCAATCCAGTCCAGAAGCGCCTAACGCGGCCCGCGTGACTTTTACTACGGGCTGTTAAGCTGACGGATTACCCGACGAGCATTATGGCAAAAGTAATCAGCGCACGCGACTTGAACGACGACATCGAAAACCTGAATGGGTCGCGTGATCCCATGGATGCGTCGATCCGCGAATTGATCAAGCTGGTCGGAGAGGACCCTGACCGCGACGGCTTGACCGACACACCGCGTAGGGTCTCTCAAGCATTCCGGGAACTAACGCGTGGGTATCAACAAGATCCACATGAAGTGCTGCAGTCGGCGCTGTTCGACGTTAGCTACGACGAAATGGTGATCGTCAAAGACATCGAAGTGTTCTCGCTATGTGAACACCACCTGCTACCTTTTTTCGGGAAGATTCACATTGCCTATATTCCGAAGAAGAAGGTCATTGGGCTCAGCAAAACGGCGCGCCTGGTCGATATCTTCGCGCGGCGTTTTCAAATCCAGGAGCGACTAACGCAGCAGGTCGCCGAAACCATTCAGGACGCGATTAAGCCGGCGGGCGTGGGAGTCGTTTGCGAAGCGCAGCACCTGTGCATGATGATGCGCGGGGTTGAGAAGCAGCACTCGTCGACAATTACGAGCGCTATGTTCGGAGCGTTCCGGACGAATCACCAGACCAGAGAAGAGTTTCTCTCGCTCATCGCGACAAACCGAGTTGGTTAGGCGACCGCGATATTATTCGTCACTATTCTTCGATTAACGTCGTTTGGTGTGCGGCCAGCTGCCACTTGGCGCCCGATTTGACCCAGGTGTGAATCATCATCAAGCGGTTGTCGAATGGGCCGGCTGGATTCGTTCCCGTCATCGTCACAATTGAATGCACGATCGCGGCGTCACCATGCACGCGAACGGTGGATTTGTGATGCGTGATCGCAGTATATTTCTGCGTGCCACTTCGAAGCTTACCCATGTACTCGGACTTTGACTCGATCCCACCCGTCGAATGCGCGTAGATCAGGTCGTCGTGATAAATTTCCTTGAGCGCGGAAAACTCGAGGCCAACGACCTTTGACGCCCAGTTTTTCTCAACCGCAAGGACATCGTCTTTGACGGCCCCGAAGGCGACAGAAACGAGAAATAGAGATAAGATCAGCCGTGTCATTTTCATAAGCCTAGCAGGCTGGCGCAGCGTTTCCGAGAACGCCTCGCGCGTAGAACCCGTAGCACCCGCTACTGCTTGCCCTTGTCGCGGCATTTACGGGCCAGCTCGAGGTTAGCCAGAATCGATGCGTCTTCGGGTCGCTGCAACGATGCCCCCAAGAAGTCGTTGTAGGCGTCCGAGCAGCGGCCGGCCAAGTAGTATTCCTGGGCACGCAGACGCCTGACCTCCGGCTGCCCCCTACCGTACTTGGCAGCTTGTTCAAAGCTTTGCCACCCCTCGTCCGTTCGGCCAAGCCGCATCTGAGCCACCGCCAACTGCGCCCACCCGACCGGGCTCGCCGGCCGCGCTGCAAGTGCCTGTTTGTAGTAGTCAACGGCCCTCTGATAGTCCTTCTGTTTGGCAAAACTCAGACCCAGGTTAGTCAGAATACCGGCGTACTCGCTAGTCTCCGGATCGACAACCGCGGCAGCGCGCTGCCAGGAATGTTGCGCCCCGACCACGTCGCCTTTCTCCAACTGGGTTTTGCCGAGCCACACCCACGGACGGGCCTTCTCTGGCGATTTGTTTGCCGTATCCTGCCACAGCGCTAAGTCGTCACCCCAGATCGTTGCTCGCTGGTAGCTCGTCACTCCGTAAATCAGAGCGAGCACAACCAACAGCGGGACTACGACGTTGGGACTGGGCTTCAAAAACTTATCGACGAGAAAGAACGTGGCGGCCAAGAGTCCGACGAGCGAGAGATAAATGTGCCGATCCGCATAAAAATCAAGCAGCGGATAGAAGCTGCTAGTCGGCGCCATCGTCAGGAAAAAGAAGAGCGTAGAGAACGCGAGCAGTGGCCGGCGGCGGTGCAGATATACAACCGTGGCGACGGTGCCTATCAACAAAAGCATTGCCAACCATGAACCCTGCTCGAAGATATTCGCCGAGGGCGTAATATCGCGATCAAGGGTAAGCCCCACCGGCAGAAACGTCAGCCTCAGGTACAAGAAATACATGCGGAACTGAGTAAACAGATAGGTCACCCAATCAAGTGAAAAGCCCGCCGAGGGCGCGAACAGTATGGGCTTGATAACGACAAAGAAACCGGCCACCCCGGAAAAAGCGAAAAGAAGATAACTCGGCCAAGATCGAAGCAGTACGCGCCAATCTTGGCCCGACAGCACGAGATAGTCGAGTAGCACGATCGCCACCGGCAATGTCACCTTATCCTGCTTCGTCAGCGCGGCTGCGCCCGTCAAAATCAGCAAGCCTACTGCGACGACCCATCTGCGGCGAAGCCTCCAAGGGCTCGCGAAGAGACAAAGCGCGGCCAAGTAAAAAGTAGATGACAGCACGCCGGCGCGACTGCTGATATAAGCCACCGACTCAGTCTGAATCGGCAATACGAGAAACAGCAGAGGCACGCCGTAGATCAATAATTTCCGCAGAACATCTGACGTCTGCGAACGGATCGATTCAGCGCCACACACAGATCGCCAAAACAGCGAAAGCAGCATGGCATTGAGCGCGTGCAGAAGAATACTGGGCAGATGAAACCAAGTCGTAGGGGTAAACCCGCCGATTGCTTCGTAGCTCCAACGAAACGTTTCAATGAGAATAGGACGCCCGGTGCTTATCAGAACTCCGAGATCTCCGCCCCGCACGGCGCTCGCGACTTCTTTGAGGTCGAAGTCATCCAGGATGAATGGCCCGTCGACTGCCGGCCAATAGATGGCGACGCCCACGACCAAGAGCAGCGGAAAAAACAACCACGGTCTGAGTTCGGGACGCGAAATTGAAGACGCTGACGGCTTTGTAGCCCCGGGCCGCGCGGCGTCTTTAGCCGATGTTTGTTTCGGAGGGCGCTGTTTCTTACGGCTCATCGCGTTGCGTAATCTGCCAAGGCATCCAGATCAACCTTCGGGCGTAGGCGCGCTGCTGGGCTGTGCCAGCCGACCCATCCCATTTCTACCATGAGCGACAGAGTCGGGTATGCACGATTCTTAGTAGACGGATGCCCGCGCCAATCGCTTCAGCGTTCGGCCGGCCGACTACCGCGCTCGCGCTCGAGCGAAGCGCCTACGCGAACCCGCGGCCGCAGCCGATCGAACTGCTTATCTGTGAGCTGCGGAATCGCTCTCAACTCTCCAATAGTTTTGAAGCCTCCATTCGCTTCGCGGATGCGAATAATCATCCTGGCACGAATGGCTCCAATCCCAGGGAGCGTCTCCAGCTCTTCTTGTGTTGCCGAGTTGACATCGATTCTTGCGGACCTAGCCCCCGGCGCTTGCGCCTGCAGCGTTAGCGTCAGGATGATCAGTAGCAGAATCTTCAAGTTGATTTCTTTCACCGTTACTCCGCATTATATTCACCGTTTGCTGGGCAATATTCTCGTAATAAACGCCTAGGCGAGGCCCTCTACGAGCCGTCGCCAGATTGGCGCAAAGTTCCTCGCCATTCGCGACAAAAATGGAATCGGGCCGAATATTCTTAGACGACTTAAAATAGTCCGAGAGTGAACGCTCAATCAGTTCTCTGACCACCGGCAGCACGCGCTTACGCCGGAATCCGGCTTGCACCGCCGCCTCAACAGCCGCCTCAAAAACACCCGCTGTAAAATCCGAGGCAATCGACATCGCCAGCGAGGCTTGAAGCTTCTGGTCGGGCGAAACCACCCGGTATTCGGCCCCCACTGAGCCAATCATTTTCCGCGCGGCCCTTACCGCAACTGCCTCTCCCTCAATCGCAAATTGCGCGCCCGAGAGTGAGCTTGTTGACGCTTGAAACAGGTGCAGCGGAAAGACTGTGGCGACCGAGGCGCCGGCGGTTTGCAACCCGGCAAATGCCGAACTGTCGACCCGGCCCGACACCGCCAGAACAACTTTGGCCTTCCAGTTGATCTCCGTGCGGGCGAGCGCACTTGCGATCTCAGCGGTCGCATCCGATGGTGTAGCGATCAGAACGATGTCACATTTGTCGAGTCGCGAGAGGTCCGCTGTCGGCTCGCCGGCCCGAATCTCACGAACAGCCCGGCGCGCGCCCCGCATGCCGCGAGAAATCACATATCTGAGCCGATAACGATCTGCCGGCAGCAGACGTACGATCGTGCGGCCTACTCTGCCGGGGCCGATCAACCCGATCTTTTTCACTACTCGCTAGACCACTTAGGCATTCGTTAGATCTCGCGTCTTGAGTGCTCTGATTCTATCGCGAAAGCCGACAGCCTTTTCGAATTCAAAAGCCTTTGCGGCATCTTTCATCTTCTTCTCGAGCGAATCGATCAGCTCCGCCAGCGCCTCTGGTGTGTCGGGCAAGACGGCCGATTCGTCATCAGCCGGAATGTTGAGATAGTCGGCGTCGACAATCCGCGCCAGACTCATCTCGAGCGGCTTCAAGATCGTCTCAGGGGTAATGCCGTTCAGCTCGTTGTACTCGCGTTGCGTCGCCCGCCGTCGCTCTGTTTCGTCGATGGCGCGCTTCATGCTGTCCGTCATGCGGCCAGCGTAGAGCAAGGCGCGACCGTTAAGATGGCGGGCCGCGCGGCCCATTGTTTGTATCAGCGCACCGGCGGATCGCAGGAACCCTTCCTTGTCGGCGTCCAAGATGGCGACGAGAGACACTTCCGGCAGGTCGAGCCCCTCGCGAAGCAGATTGACACCAATCAGGGCGTCATACTCGCCTCTGCGGAGATCGCTCAGAATTTTTACGCGCTCGAGAGTGTCTATCTCTGAATGCAGGTAGCGACACTTTACGCCCGCCTCGGCGTAGTACTCAGAGAGATCTTCCGACATTCGCTTGGTCAGCGTCGTGACAAGCACGCGCTCACTGATTTCAGCGCGGGCACGAATTTCCCCGAGCAGGTCGTCGACTTGTCCACGCACCGGGCGAACCTCAACCTCGGGATCGAGCAGACCCGTGGGTCGAATAATTTGCTCCGCTACGACGCCGGCGGACTTTGTGAGTTCGTACGGCCCCGGTGTTGCCGACACGTATACGACTTGGTTGACGCGATGCTCAAATTCCTCGAATGTCAGCGGCCGGTTGTCGAGCGCGCTGGGCAGCCGAAAGCCATGTTCAACAAGCATCGTTTTTCGGGATCTGTCGCCCTTATACATCGCGCGCAGTTGTGGGACCGTTTGGTGACTTTCATCAATAAAGATCAGCGCGTCTTGCGGGAGGTAGTCGAGCAGAGTGGGTGGCGGCTCGCCGGGCAGACGGCCCGAAAAATGTCGCGAGTAATTTTCGATTCCATGGCAGTAGCCGATTTCGCGCATCATCTCGATGTCAAATTGCGTGCGTTGGCTAATGCGCTGCGCCTCCAACGGCTTTCCGTTGTTGTGAACCTCGCCACACCACCAGTCCAGCTCCTCTAGAATGCTCCCGATGGCGTCTGCCTTGGTTTCATCGGACATGACGTAGTGGGTTGCCGGATAGATCGGCAGTCGCAGGTAGGTTTGCTTCACCTGGCCAAGCAGCGGGTCAACCTGCGAGAGTTGCTCCACCTCGTCGCCCCACAATTCGATGCGATATGCAAAGTCATCGTAAGTCGGAAACACTTCGATCACGTCGCCAATCATCCGAAATGAGCCGCGGGAGAAGTCGCCACCGTCTCTACGTTTGTAAAGAATCTTGACGAGTTGGTTGACGATCTCTTTGCGAGAGATCTGCTGACCCTTTTCGATCATCAGCAGCATCCCGTAGTAGGCATCCGGAGAGCCCAGGCCGTAGATACAACTCACGCTGGCGACGATGATACAGTCGCGTCGTTCGAACAGCGAGCGCGTGGCTGAAAGCCGCAATTTATCGAGTTCGTCGTTGACCGTCGCTTCCTTCTCGATGTAGGTGTCGCTTGCCGCGAGGTAGGCTTCGGGCTGGTAGTAGTCGTAGTAACTGACGAAATACTCGACTGCATTCGAGGGATAGAACGATCGAAACTCGTGATAGAGTTGCGCCGCGAGCGTCTTATTGTGGGCCAGCACGAGCGCGGGTCGGCCAGTGGCCTCGATGACTTTGGCTACTGTGAATGTCTTGCCCGAACCGGTGACGCCAAGCAGAACTTGATGCGGGTCGCCGTCTCGCACTCCGGCGACGAGCTGCTCGATGGCAGGCCCCTGATCGCCTCGTGGCTCATAGTCAGAAGCCAGTTGAAAACTCATTCGATTCCTCAGTGTAGCGGCGGCGGCCCATGAGTTAGCGGTATAACGGACTGAATGCTCGAAGGGATTCGCGTCGTTGATCAATCACTCAGTATCGCCGGTCCGAGCACCACTCAGATCTTGGGTTATTTCGGAGCCGATGTCGTTAGAGTCGAGCCGCCCGCCGGCGAAAAAAATGTTTAAGTACGCGCACAAATCGCCTCCTCCTCAATCCTGGGACGACGCATGAACCGTCCGTCATTTGTAATCTCGATTCTGCCGGTACTCGTACTGGTCTCGCTGCTGGCCGCGGCCATTGGCAAGATGGATGGCAGCGGCCATGTTCCTCTTGTCCTGAGCAGCGCATTCGCGGCGCTGCTAGCCTCTTGGCGGCTCAAAGTCTCATGGAACACGCTTGAATCGGGTATTCGCCAGGGGATCGACGCCGGCATGCAAGCAATAGTGATTCTGCTGATCGTGGGCCTACTGATCGGCGTTTGGATCGCATCGGGAGTTGTCCCGTTACTCATTTACTACGGACTACTGATTCTCGCGCCGAGTTACTTTCTCGTCGCGTCTTGCGTGATCTGCGCGGTCGTTTCTCTCGCCACCGGGTCGTCTTGGTCGACGGCGGCTACCGTCGGGCTCGCCTTGATCGGGGTTGGCCGCGCTCTGGGGATGGACCCCGGTATGACGGCCGGCGCGGTAATTTCAGGCGCCTACTTTGGCGACAAAATGTCACCTTTGTCAGACACGACCAATCTCGCACCCGCGACGGCCGGAAGCGAACTCTTCGAACACATCCGGCATATGGTTTACACGACGGTCCCGGCGCTGGTATTGGCCCTGATCGCCTACACAGTACTCGGGCTCGGCATGGATATTGCGACGCAAGCGACGTCAGCAAACTATGAGCAACTGATCGTCACGTTGCACGAAACATTTCGGCTTTCGCCAATCTTGTTGCTCGCGCCGGCGGTCGTGCTCGGCTTAGTCATGCGAAAGGTGCCGGCGCTGCCGGCGCTGATGGCTGGTGTCGTGACGGGTACGGTGCTGCTGCTGACGGTGCAAGGGGGCTCCGTAGCGACCGCGCTTGGCTCGCTTTACGGTGGTTACGAAAGCGCCACGGGTGTCGCTTCTGTCGACGAGCTATTGTCGCGCGGCGGCCTGACGAGTATGCTCGACACCATTGCGCTAATCATCTGCGCATTGACGTTCGGAGGCGTGATGGAGGCTTCGGGGATGCTCGCGTCACTGGCGGACGCGATCCTTCGATTGGCTCGATCTACCGGATCGCTCATCGCCGCCACATTGGCAAGTTGCATCGGCATGAACATCCTCACGTCCGATCAGTACATTTCAATCGTGATTCCAGGACGGATGTATCGATCCGCTTACATAAAGCGCGGGCTGCACCCTAAGAACCTGTCGCGCGCACTTGAGGATTCGGCAACGATGACGTCTCCGCTCGTTCCCTGGAACACCTGCGGCGCTTACATGGCAGGCGTCCTAGGGGTCGCAACCGGGGCCTACCTGCCGTACGCTTTTTTGAACTTGGCGGTTCCGCTGATCTCGCTGATTCTAGGCTTCACCGGTTGGACGATCGAACCCGCGGTGAAAGACGAGCGGTCAGCGTAACTAGTACACGCTAGATATGGTGCGCGGCGCCGCAGAATCTGAACCCCGTAGGGGTGACGTTTGAATTGGCCTAGGGTGCAACCCTAGGATTCAGCGCAACGGCATTCTCCGCGCAACGATGAGCGCTCAGTCGCCGCTGTGACCGCGCTCGTAGTGCTGCCGAAGGAGATCCTTCCCGTAGTCGTTGCCATTCGGGGTGCGGACCACGCTGTGAACGTGGCGACGCGAGGGTGGATCGGTGCGCGAGCCCAGCGCGATCGGGGCCTGCTGGTCGAACTCAATCAAGATGACCGGGCTGTGAATTCGGTAGTAAAAAACCCCATCCGGGCCGGTCGTACCAATCCAAGCAAAGTAGGTGTCATCGAGATGTTTGCGAACTTCCTCCAGCCGAACTTTCGCGTGGCCGGGCTTCATATTATTGACGTATTCCGCGACGATATCGATCAATAGCTCCCGCTGTAGTTTGGTGAGACCGGTCGCGGGGATTCCCGCGTAATCAAGGACGATGTTGTCGCGAAACGCTTCGCCAAGGTTGTTGGTTCTATCCTTGCCGTCCTTGCCGCCGATGGTCGCCTTCTCGCGCTGGGCGGCATCGAGCGAGTCCATTAGCGTCGCGCCCCTGGCCTGCTCGTCTTGCATGATCGCCGCGCCCTTAAACTTTCCAGAGTTCGCCACCGTGGGCTCCGAGCCCATAAACACCGGCGTCATCACGATCTGATCACCAAGGATGAAGCAGTTGATGATCACATGATGGCCTTCGAACTGCCAGCCCCAAGGCTCGCTGAGCGACGGCTCGCCCATGATCGTTAGGTAGTAGATCCACTCGCCGTATTCCTTGAAATTGTTCGTCAGTTCGGCAAGCGTGTGATTGAGCCGCATGATGTCGCGCGTCTTGCGGTAACCACGCGTGCTAAGGCCCTTGCGAACCACATCCAAAGCAAGCTCTCGTTGCTTCGCGGTCATCTGATCGAGCCGTACGCCCTGCTGCCAATAGAAGTGCCAGTTACCCCATCTCTGCCACTCGGGGTCGTCGACGGCATAAAGCGTTCGTTCCCGCTCCTCGGCGTTAAGACTAGTCAAGAACTCTTTTGCGGCGGCCATAACCGGTGCAGTCGTCACCCCGGTCGATTTGATCGGTAACAGTCCCCTCAGCGGTGTACCATTTGTCGTAACGCCAACCCAGGGCGCCGCGAGTTGCCGGCGCTCGTCTTCACGGGCGCGTTCGATCGCGGCGGCCGCCCCGCCCTTTTTCTTTGCGGTGCCATCCTTCCCTGCCTGCGAAAACGCCGGCCGGTCCACAAAGGCAAACACGGCGAGCAGACAGAAGCACGCCAGAAGATACGCTCGTTTGGTCATATCCATATGAGTATAAACACCTTCAGAAAACGTAGATATGAGGCTCGTCCCAAATCCGTCAGTAAGGAAGATATGTATACAATTTCCGGGCAGACCAGGCATGAGTTGCGTTTGAGCCGCGCGCGGCTCAAACGCTAGATCTTCCGCGGCAACGGAGCGCACCCGCGGGGTGTCGCGAATGTATCTCCTAAGAAACCATGAATGGCCTACTGTTACAGGCGACCAAGCATTGTAGGCACTCGCGAAGGATGCTTGCCGACGGATTTGAGGCTCGATGCGTGACGCCGGACAGTCAATAGAAAATTTCAATGGGAACGATTGTTGGGTTTTGCGGGCCGTCGGCTGGCGATGATATTTCGATGAGGCTCGTAGGGCGATTCGCGGCGAGTCCAATATGCAGACCAATGCTGACGATCGCGAGTTTCACGACCGCTACCGCCAGTCGGCTTGCCAAGTACGCAAGAGAATTTACGCCTGCTGAAGGGCGCGTTTAGTTGTGAGGAGTGAACTATGAAACTTAGCGCCAGGATGCGCCTGCTGATGATTGGATTGTTGTGTTTCCCTGCCATGGCAAATGCCCAAGAAGGCGTTGACTCCGGAGACAACGCTTGGATCTTGGTTTGTTCGGCCTTGGTCCTATTGATGACCGGACCCGGTCTAGCGCTGTTTTACGGCGGCCTAGTCCGCAAGAAAAACGTTCTCGGCACTATGATGCAGTCGTTCGTGATGATGGGCTGGATGACGATTCTGTGGGCAATCTACGGCTACAGCATGGCGTTCGGCAGCGGTAACTCGTTCTTCGGTGGAACCGAGTACCTATTCCTTAACGGGGTTGGAACCGAAGCAAGCGGATCGATCTCCCACCTAACGTTTATGGTTTTCCAGTTGATGTTCGCGATCATCACGCCTGCTCTGATATCCGGTGCATTTGCCGAGCGTATGAAGTTCTCGGCAATGCTGGTTTTCATGACCCTGTGGGCAACGATCGTGTACTTCCCAATGGCTCACATGGTGTGGGGTCCGGGTGGAGCGATGAATGCCTTCGACGGCGGTGCCATTCCCTGTTTGGACTTCGCCGGCGGCACGGTCGTCCACATCTCATCGGGCGTCTCGGCCCTCGTGGTCGCCCTCTACTTGGGCGTACGTAAGGGCTACGGGAAAGACTCCATGAAGCCTCACAACCTCACTCTCGCCTTTATCGGCGCGTGCTTGCTGTGGGTCGGCTGGTTTGGCTTTAACGCGGGCAGCGCTTTGGCGGCGAATGGCTTAGCGGCTCAGGCCTTTGTCAATACGCATTTCGCAGCCGCCGCGGCAATGATCGGCTGGCTGTTGATCGAATGGTTGAAGGACGGCAAGGCGAGCGTTCTGGGTGGAATTACCGGAGCGGTTGCCGGGCTGGTCGCCATCACGCCCGCTTCCGGGTTCGTGACTTCCATGCACGCACTCATAATCGGCCTACTGGCGGGCGGAATATGCTATCTCGCGGTAGCAGTCATTAAGGCCAAGTTCGGCTACGACGATTCGTTGGACGCATTCGGTGTCCATGGCGTCGGCGGAACCCTTGGCGCAATTTTGACCGGAGTATTTGCCAGTAATTCAATTCAAGAAGGCTCGACCGGCCTTCTGGAAGGCAACACCTCCCAGTTTGTAAACAACTTCTTAGGCGTTTTGGTCACTTGGGTCTTTGCCGCCGTCGCGACGTTCATCATTCTGAAAATTACTGACGCAATCTGTGGCGTGCGGGTATCGGAAGCCGATGAACAACAGGGACTCGACATCACCCAGCATGGTGAAGAAGCGTACGACTTATAATTTGCGAAGGAGCTCAGGCAATGAAGAAAATTGAAGCAGTGATCCAGCCTTTCAAGCTTGACGACGTGCGTGAGGCGCTGAAGGGCGTCGGTGTAGACGGCATGACCATCTACGACGTGCGTGGACACGGCCGTCAAAAGGGCCACAAGGAAGTCTATCGTGGGCAGGAGTACGAAGTCGACCTACTGCCCAAGGTAAAAATCGAAGCCGTCGTGACGGATGACCGTGTTGAAGAGACGGTCAAGGCGATCGTAGAATCCGCTCGTACAGGGAAAATTGGTGATGGAAAGGTCTTCATTTCCGATGTCGGTGAAGCGATCCGTATTCGCAATAGCGACAAAGACTCCGCAGCCCTCTAGAGCACCTGAAGACTGACCTATTTTTTCAAAACGCCCCCGCCGGCTCGATCATCGTGCCGGCGGGGCATTTCTTTGTCGGCAACAGCCCCCAAGTTCAACCGCGCCCACCCTTTTCCAGACGGTCCTTAGGCGCTAACTCATGTCGGATCTTTCTGCGTACCACCTGCAACAGATGGAAAGCATCAACTCGGAATTCTTTGAGACCGGTAACGGTTTCCATGCAATTGCCAAGCGCACTGATGCAGTAGACGAAATCGTCAAGGGTCACTTCCAAAAAGCCTTCGAAGGCTCCGCGTCCGGCGTAGCGGCCGTGGCGGTCGGAGGATATGGCCGCCGACAGCTTTTCCCTTACTCCGACGTGGACTTGCTCTTACTGGTCAAAGGCAATGGCAGCGCGTCGAAGAGTGAAGATCGAATCGCCGGCCTTCTGGCCGACCTCTGGGACTCGCAACTGCGCGTTTCGCAATCAGTGCGAACCCCGTCGGAGTGCACCAAACTCGCACCCGACAACACGGAGTTGCACATCAGTCTGCTTGACACGCGATTCTTGTGCGGCGACGAAGTGTTCTTTCGCGAGTTTGAATCAACTAAGCTACCCAAGTTTTATCTGCGCGAGCAGCAAGCGCTGACTCGCGAGCTTGTTGAGGCCGCCCGAAAACGTCAGCGCGCCTTCGGAAACACGATCTACCACCTCGAGCCCAACGTGAAGGAAGGGCCGGGCGGGCTGCGCGACTTTCAACTGGCCTGTTGGCTCATGCAGCTCGACAACCTGTCTCAGGACAAGATCCCGACAAGCGAAGAGTTCCTGCCACTCGACCACGACCATCGAGTCAGTGAAGCGAAGAGATTCCTATTCGCGTTGCGCTGCTACCTGCACTACTTCCATGGACGCGACAAGAACCTTTTGACGTTCGACCTGCAAGAGACAGTCGCGCACGAGGGCAGCGGCAAAGCGTTCCCTGACGGTCTCGCCGTATCGGGTTGGATGCGCGAGTTCTTCCGCAACATCCGGGTCATCGACCGGCTGTCGGCCCGTGCAATCGACGAGCACGCGGTTCCGCAAAACTCGCTGTTCACGCTGTTCCGCAATCGCAAATCGAAGTTGTCGAACCGTCACTTCACCGTAAGCAATGGCCGAATCTTTTGGCGTGGAAGCCGGCAACTGGAGGCAGTGCCCGAGTTAGGCCTGGAGATCTTCGCCTTCATGGCGCGCCACGGATTGCCGCTCGCCGCTAAAACCGAACGCCGCATCGAGGCACAACTTCCGGCTGTCCGCGCGCACCTCGACGCGAATCAATCGCACTGGCCGCCGCTTCGCGAAATTCTTCTAGCCCCACACACCTACCCAGCCATGCGCGCCATGCGCGAGACCGGTGTGCTGTTTGAGTTATTCCCTTCCTTCAAACTCGTAGACTGCTTGGTAATTCGCGACTTCTATCACCGCTACACCGTGGATGAGCACACGTTGGTCACGATTCGCGTGCTAAAAGAACTTAAGCTCGACGGCGATCAACGCGACAGCCGTTATGCCCGCCTGCTCGAGGAGATCGATCGACCCGAGCTGGTTTACTTTGCACTTTTATTCCACGACATCGGCAAGGGCGTCAAAGACCGCAACCATTCCGACGTCGGCGCCGAACTTGCGACGCAGGCGATGGACCGTATCGGCCTCAGCGACAAATCCGATCGTGACACGGTTGATTTTCTGATCAGAGATCATCTCACCATGTCCGGCGTGATGACGAAGCGGGACATTAGCGAGACCGAAACCCTAGAAGATTTCAAAGAGAGCGTCGGCACTCTCGAGCGGTTAAAGATGCTCACGATACTGACGTTTGCCGATACCAGCGGCGTCGACCCGAAAGCGATGACCACCTGGCGGAAGGACCTGCTCTGGCAGCTCTTTCTCGGAACTCACCGGATCTTTACGCGCGATCTCGAAGACAAGCGCATCGAGCCGGATCACGAAGACTCACTTCTTGATCTAGCCGATAACCCCGCCGAGGGCCGCGAACTGAAGACCTTTCTAAAAGGTTTTCCCCACCGCTACCTACGGACGCACACCCCCGAACAGATCTACGCTCACTACACGCTCGGGAGAAATCTGGAGCCTGACTCAGGCGCCGTTGACATCCAGAACGTCCAAGGACGCTACGAAATCGTTGTGATCGGCTGGGAGCGCCCGTTCTTGTTCGCCTCTTTGTGCGCCGCGCTTTCTGGTTTTGGCCTCAGCATCTCCAAGGCGGAAGCCTTCGCAAACGACGCCGGAGTCATTCTAGATACATTCCACGTCGCTATCTCCGAGAGCGCTGGTACTAGCGATCTCCAAAAGGGCGAACTGGCCCAGCTCAAGAAGAACTTACGCCGTGTGTCAGAAGGGCGCATGGACGCCGAAGAGCTACTCCAACAGCGTCGAACGCTCGGCGTTCGGCGTCGCACTTTTATCGAGCCGCGGGTGTCATTCGACAACGAAACTTCGACGCGCGCCACTATCTTCAACGTAACCGCCGAGGACCGCACGGGTCTGCTATTCGACTTAGCCAGCCGATTCTCGCAAAACGAATGCGACATCGACGTAGTCCTGATCGACACTCGTGGACATCGAGCGCGCGACGTATTCTACGTCAGGGGTCCCGAAGGCAAACTCGACGAGCCTAACTGCGAGGCGCTTTGTGAGGAACTTCAGGCGGCTTGTTTGATTCGGGCCGAATAACTTTGATGACCGGCTGGGAGGACGCCTCGGGCTCTTGCCGACTGCGGGCGTCGTCAGCGCGATAGATACGATCGACGGCCGCCGCCGTGAGTCGCACCAGACTCGGCTCGCTAACTCTCAATATATGCGCGCCTGAATCCAAGGCCAGCGTAGCGGCAACTGAAGCGGCGGCCTGCTTCTCCTCATCGCTGGCGCGAATCGTGTCCACCAAAAACCGCATGCCCGAGAGTGTCACCTGAATTCCCTGCCCCACGGGCGCAACTTTGCTCAATAGTCTGATTAAGTCGTAGTTCTCCGGCCCACGTTTTCCGTGCTCCAAACCGGGGTCGACCACTACACGGCGCCGGTCGATTCCAGCGCGGTTTGCGCGAATGAGCGATGCCTGTAAATCCTTCGTAACCATGTCCTTAAGATTCACAATCGGCGATTGTCGCGACCATTCATCAGGACTTCCGCGCATGTGACCCAAGATCACCGCCGCGCTCGAGTCGTTCAACGCCTTTGCAAGTTCCTCATCAAATGCCAGGCCGCTAATATCGTGAATTCCATCGACACCGATCTCGATTGCTCTCGTAGCGGTTTCAGAATTTGGCGTCGTGACAATCACAGGCACCTGCACCCGTGATTGAAGCTTTCGCAGCGTAGGGACGAGGCGTTTAAGTTCGTCGTCCGATATAGGCCGCTCAGCCGGTCGCGCCGGGCTGGGATTAAGATCGATAAAATCCGCGCCCTCATCTTCGAGCCGCTGCACCTCGGCCAAAACCTTCTCGGGTTCGACGTGGTCGCCACCCAGAGCACTGCCCGGCCCAATTTCGATCAGGGCACAAATCTGCGTCCGGACGCCGAGGGTAACCTCTTCGCCGCGAATCCTCCAGACAGGTGAACTTCGCTGAAATGACACTATTTTTATCCGAACTCGAAGCCGGCTGTAGCGTACACATACTCCGGGTGCTCAATGCGCAAAATCGATTCGCCACTGTTGAGCACCATGCGTACCAGTCTTCGTCTTGATTGGAATCCAAAGCTCGATGCCAGTCGGCAGACCGAGGAGTTGGCGGGGAGCAAGTCCCAGAATACAGCCTCCGCCGAACGCTTCGCCAAAAATAAACTGACTAGTCCGGCAGCCGACTTTTCGCTTGACGCCACACACGGCCCCAAAAAGTAAGCGGCCGAGCCCTTTCGGCCAAGCAAAAACCCGTCGGACGCCGAGTAGCAGTTCCCATCTTCCACATCCATTAACGACGAAATGATCCGACTGCGATCCGCTCCAAAAGCAGCCCGATCCAACGTGCCGTTTTCTAGCCGATCGAGGCCCAACCCCGCGTCCTCGAAGCCTCCCATCGTCGGCTCGCCGGCGGCCTCACGCGCCCAGCGTTCGATCGGTTCCTCGTCGATAAACCCCAGATTGAGGTACAGCGGACGGCCTTGATCAGTGGCATCAAGCTTCACGCAGCGAACTCTCTTCTCTCGCAGCCACGCAAGCGCAAACTCCATCAACCCGCGAGCAATGCCCTGGCGGCGGTACTCCGGCGCGACCAACACCATGCCGAGCCAGGCCAAGTCCGAGCCGTAGCACACAGCCGTTGTTGTCCCCGCAACGACTCCATTTCGCTCATCCACAAAACACCCTTCAGGCTCGAGCGCGAGCAGACGCGCCCAGTCCTCGGGAGTCTGGCTCCAACCCACTGCTTCCTTCAGCCGCATTGCGCCTGCGATATCGGCCTGCGTCATCAAGCGAATCATGCCGGTTGCTGCCGCCTCTGATAAACCAAAAAGCCAATAAACAACAGCACGGCGAACGTAGCAATCACAGCCATCGCATAGTAATTTTTAGAATTGGCCTGGGCGCCAAACAAAGTACTAAGAAACAGCGCCGGCATGCGAGCCATCGCGCTAATCGTAACGAATTCGAAGAATCGAAAGTCCGTCAGCCCGGCCCCGTACGACATGGCGTCCTTGGGCGTGCCTGGAACCAGGAACAGCAGGAACAACGCAGTCTTGCCCTTGCGGCTACGCAGCGATTCGTCAATGCGAGCCAATCGATCATGCCCGACAATTTTGCCGACGGCCGGCCTCCCGACCAGTCGCGCAAAACTGTAGTCGAAAGCTGAACCAAGCGCGATACCGATCACCGAATACACAAACCCCCACCAAGCGCCAAACACGTATCCGGCGGCGATTTGAGTGATTTCGCCGGGAATCAGAAAAATGACAACCTGAGCAAATTGAATCGCGATACACAGCAGCGGCCCGCGCGGGCCATCGCTCCGCATCCAATCGACGAGCTGCTCGTGATCACTCAGACGCGCTATGAGTCCGCTTCGCCACGCCAGATATACGGCCACCCCCAGCGCAAGCGCCGCCGCCACGGCAATCAATTTCTTCATTCGATCGGGATTCACCGTGCGCCGGAATTCAGCATTTCTCGTATTCTATCCCGCAGTGACCTTGCACGAGCCAATGACGGTGTTCACCGACTACCTGCTTGCCACCGTGTCCGTGTATTTGGCGTGGACCCTATCTCGACGACACTCTTCTCCCGTCGCGCGAAGCTGGATGTGGGCAATCGCCGCGCTAGCAGTAGCGGCGTTTTCAGGTGGCACGACTCATGGCTTCCCTAATCTTCCGCCACCGGCGCCAGCGGCGCTCTGGAAAATCACTCAAACCGCAATCGGCATTGCGGCCTATTTCGTGACTCGCGGAACAGTTCTTCGACATGTGCCCGCCAAGATTTCACGCATCGTTCAATCGATCGCGCTATGCCAGCTCGCAATCTACCTTGTCTGGATCGCACTTCACGATGAATTCATCTACTCGATCGTGGACTACGCCATCACCTTCGGGTTCGCACTGGTGCTCCAGGCAAGCGCGGCGCTAAAGCGGCTGGATTCCGGCGCCCAGTGGATCGCGTTGGGAATTCTCGCGTCGTTCGCGGCCGCGGCGATCCAAGCATTTGCGCTGGCGCCTCATCCCAATTTCAACCACAACGACCTCTACCACGTCGTCCAGATTCTCGGGACCTGGCTCATTTATCGCGGCGTACGGCTCTCGGACGAAAACGTTTGCGAACCCGGAGGCCGAAATTAGCTCGCGTCCGTGGGAGAGTTTCGGAGCGAACGAGTCGCAAGTGCCTGCCGCCCAACGGGTTAGGTGGCTCGACGAACTCAACATAAGACAATCGGATGAACACGATAATACTAGCCACAAGTGCTCAATCCAGTCCAAAAGCGCCTAACGCGGCCCGCGTGACTTTTACCACGGGCTGCTAGGCCCGACCCAAATAACTACCGTCCGCCGTGTTCACCTTGATCGACTCGCCCTCTTTAATAAACTGCGGAACCGGCACCACCAACCCTGTTTCGGTCTTCGCGGGCTTGCTTACGTTCGTAACGGTGGCACTCTTAATCGCCGGCTCCGTCTCGACGACCTTCAACACGACTGACGAGGGCAGGTCCAGGTTAAACGGCACGTCGTCCAAAAACTGAACGCGAACGATCGTTTCCGGAATCATGTAATTAACTTGCTCGGCAAGTTGGTCGCTGCTAAGCTCAATCTGCTCGTAGGTCTCGGTGTTCATCAGGACGTAGTTGGCGCCGTCCGAATAGAGATACTGCATCTCCTGCGACTGCACGTTGACTCTCGGGAGCGACTCCTCCGAGGCGAACCGCCGGTCGAGCATCGAGCCCGATCGGTGGTTGCGCATTTTGATTTGAACGAAGCCGTGACCCTTGCCGGGCGTGCGGTGCTCCATCTTATGAATCGTGCAAATGTCGCCGCGGAAACGAACCATCATCCCCGCGCGCATCTGTGTAGCCTGAACGTCCAAAACGAACCTCTTCTCTAGGAAAACCGGAGCAAACTCGCCGTTCGCCCACCAATGTTCAGTATAGCCAAGCAGCCACAATTCACACCGCCACAAATCCGTCCCTAAGGGAGTTATGTACGCAATTTCCGGGCCGTGAGTAGCGTTTGAGCCGCGCGCGTCAGCAAGCGGTTTCCTCGAATGAATCAATGCCTTCAAAGACACCGCCGGCCAAGCGGACTCAGACCAATACTAGCCCGCCACCGCCAGCACCAACCTACGGCAGAGTACGAATCCGAATATTTCTGCACTCGACCTGCATCGCCTCGCCCGAGTGCAACTGGATCGCAATCACTCCTTCGCTGCTCAAATCGTCTTCGGTGTCAATCGTGACCTTGCCGTTGAGAGTTAGGCGGATGCGCTTCCCCTGGGCCAAAATCTCGTACTCGTTCCAGCCGTCCTTGCGGACAATCGATTCGGCCTGCCGCCAACCCTCGTCCGTCGTCTTCATGACGTTGCGGCCGCGGCCTTTTTCTTCGTAGAAATTGCCCCACGCGGAACGCTCGCCGGCGTGCGAAAAATCGGCTTGATAGCCGTGCACAATCCATCCGGGTCCTGGCACCTGACGACTCCGAAACTGGATGCCGCTGTTTCCGTTACGCAAACGAACTTCGGCCCGAAGGATGAAGTCCGAAGCCTCGTTCGTGTGAATCAAAAACGTATTCGTCTCGACCTTCTTCTCGTCGCTTGAGCCAACAAGCACGCCGCCTTTCACCGACCACAGATCCGGGTCGCCGTCCCAGCCATCGAGATCTTTCCCGTTAAATAGCAGGACGTACCCTTCCCCCTGTTCGACATCGCTAAGTTCGTTGAGGCCCGCGGCCGGAAGCGCTTGCGCACAGCTCAACACAATCGCGAATGCGTACCGGGCTGTGCGCCTTAAATCAAATTTCATCCGCCCCCTCCGCTATGCCGACGCCATCATTTCTTCCCAGGTCACCGTGCGGCCCGTGTCCATTGCCATGCGGCCAAGGATCGCGGTCAACGTACTCTCGGCGCCCCGAATGCCAACGTTCTCGGTCTTACCCTCGGCGACGCGCAAAATGAACGCCTCGACTGAATCGTGATCGATACTGCGCGGAGGTTCGGCGAAAACGACATCGTCCTTGCCGCGATAGTGCTTCCAGTAGTGGCGCGCGGTTTCGATCGCGGTGTCCGAGCCGTAAAAGCGCTCATGCACCTCGCGGAAAAACGGCGGCGTGATGTGCGAACCCACCAGCGTCGCCTGCACCTTGTCCGCATATTCGTAAACGACCGAAATATGGTCGGTCATATCGCCGTCCTTACGAATCGTGCGGCCGCCGTTTCCAACTGCCTTCAGTGGATGCGTGTCGCCTAGAAACCAGTTGAGTACGTCGATCGAGTGGCAGTACGTTTCGACGATGATGTCTCCGTACAGGTCGCGCCAGTGTTTCCACTCGCGAACTTTGTCGTGCATCGTTTCGGGCCGTGGTCGAACCGGCTCATTTCCGGTTACGGGGCCCTTGAGGAAATGCGCTTCGGCCTGATGAATTTTTCCCAACCCGCCGGAATCGAGTACCTTGTGCGCTTCCTTATAAACCCAGCCATAGCGCTGTTGAAAACCGAGCGAAACATTGAGCCCGCGCTTCGCTGAATCCGCCGCTTTCATCACGCGCTTACAACCGGCAACATCGACGCCGGCGGGCTTTTCGACATAGACATGCTTGCCGGCCTTTACAGCCGCTTCCAAGTGTTCGGGATGCAAGAAAACCGGCGTGGCAATGATCACCGCGTCGATGTCGCTCGCGAGCAACTCGTTGTAGTCTTTGTAGACCCTTGGGTTCTCGATCGGAATGCGGCTTTTCGCCCGCTCAATTTGCTCGTCAAACAAGTCGCAAATCGCTACCAGGCGCGCTTCGGGCGTTTTGACAACAAAGCTCGCAAGGCGCGTACCTCGCCCCCCGGCGCCAATCAGCCCAACCTTGACCGCGGAGTTCGCCGCCGTACCCCGCACCGCCGCAAACGATGTCAGCGCAGCCGCCGCAAACGTTCGCCGTGAGACATCGTTACCACCGCTCGCCATCGTATTGCCTCCCTCTATCCGGTCCCGACTATAACATCAAGCGCGCGGAAAGCTGAGCCGTACACCGTATTGCCAAGGATCCTTTTTGACACCGCCCAGGTGCGTCATTCGAGGTCAAGAAGCCGAGGCGTGGACGGAAGTCCACGCTTTCTTCAAAGCTCCAGACGGATTTGCCTCTAGCCTTGTCCACCGGGCTCGCGATAGCATGGTTTCTTGGCCAAGAAACCCATCTTTGTAGCGTTGGTGGCGCTACTTTTGTACACCGTCTCGGCAGCGGCCCAGCCGATGGCCTTTATCGAGAAAGACGGAGTCCTTTCCATCGAGGCCGAGCACTTTTCGGACGTTGCCACATCGACGTACGTGAACTACACCCAGGTTCACTTTTGGTCGCTAGAACCTCGCAGCGAGGCCAGTGGTCTGCAGGCCATGCGCTCGCTACCCGACGAACGCGGCGAAGATGGCGAGGGGCCGGTGGCGCCCCCAGGAAAAGAGGGTGCCAGGCTCGACTATCAAATCCTGATCGAAACTGCGGGAACCTACTTCGTCTGGGTGCGCGGCAGAGCGATGGGCGGCGAATCGAACGGCGTTCACCTCGGAATCGACAACGTGCTCTCAGGGGGCCGCTCGATATCAGGCTTCAGACCCCATCCCGCCTGGAATTGGGAAAACGAGAGAAAAGACGGTGGCGAAGCCAAGATCGAAATCGCCGCCGGACCCCACCTTCTAAGCGTCTGGAATCGCGATGACGGATTTCAAATCGACAAATTCGTTTTGTCGCTGTCGAGCACCAAACCGACGAACTTCGGGCCGCCGGAAAGCGATCGCGGACAACAGCAAACGCTCGAAGTCACGCCGATGAACATCAGCAACGGCCAAGTGGGGTCCGACTACAGCGCACAGTTCCGGACCACCAACGGCAAAGCGCCGCTGCGCTGGCGAATTGAGGGGGAAATTCCGCCGGGACTGAGCCTAAACCAAGATACCGGGCGGCTCACCGGAACGCCGAGCGTCCCCGGCAGCTACCCAATTCAGGCCTTCGTCGAAGACGGCGATGGCGAAATAGGCGCCCGCCGCTACACGATCCTAATCGGGGATCCGTTACGGATTCTGTCCGGGACCGAACTTCCGCCGGCAAGGCTTGGCGAACTCTACGTCTCGCTGCTCTCTGCCTCCGGAGGAACGCCCCCCTACAACTGGTTTGCGGCGACCAAGATGCCGCCCGGCCTCAGCGTTGACGGTGGCAACGGCTTGGTCACCGGTACTCCGACCGAAGCGGGCGAATTCTCATTCGGAGTACGCATCAACGACGCCGGGGGCGAATCCGTTCGCCGCGATTTCGAACTCGAAGTGCAGGGCGCAATTCTGCAAATCAACAGCCCAACAGCGCTGCCCGATGCCGCTGTCGGCCGAATGTACTCCCACACATTCACAGCGGAGGGCGGTGAAGCGCCCTATGGCTGGAGCACTCCCCTCGCGCCTTCGGGGCTTTCTCTTTCCGCCAACGGCGTGCTGAGCGGTACCCCAAACGTCGACGGAGACTTTGTGCTGACGGTCGCCGCGCTCGATACGGCTGGCAATCGGTCCGAGCGAAACTTCACAATACATATCGAGTTTGTTAGTTTTGTGAGCGTTTCAGCCGCCAGCTTTGAAGGCCCGGCCCTGGCGCCGGAATCAATCGCAACGGGATTTGGAGTGAACTTGGCGGCCGCAAATATCGCGGCAACTGAGCTGCCGCTGCCAGAGACCCTGCAAGGACGTCGCCTCGAGATCGAAGATAGCGAGGGAACTCGATTCCGCGCGCAGCTCTTCTTCGTCGGAACCGGCCAGATCAACTTTCTCGTTCCCGCCGGCGTTGCGGTTGGCACAGCCACAGTCGAGGTGAAGAATCTAATCGACCAAGTCCTGACATTCGGCGAAGTCGACATTCAGCCGGTCGCCCCGGCTCTATTTATGGTCGCGCCCGACCGTCTTGTTGCCGGCTCGGCTTTACGTGTCAAGCCTGACGACTCCCGCATCGAAGAACCCCTCAGCATTCCCCAAGGCGCCGCTGTCATTGGCCGTCAACTTGATCTCACGGTAGCCGGCGATCAACTGTTCCTGATCGTATTCGGCAGCGGCATACGCGGCTCCACCGGCTCAGTCACAGCGACGCTCAACGGGTTGCCCCTACCCGTTCTAGCCGCCCAAGCGCAGGGCCAATTCGACGGCCTCGATCAGGTGAACCTCGGCCCCATCCCCCCGATCCCACCGGGAGTGACCATCGCAACCCTGATAGTGACCGTCGACGGAGTAGCCGCGCCACCCGTCATAGTCCACGTCAACAGCGGGCTATAGCGCGTTTCAGTGGCGCGGGCGTGCCACGGTCGTAGCCCGCTACTAGGACTCTACGCCCCGCTGAATCCCCTCCCAAATGTAAATCTGTTGCAGAAGGGACGTACACAGCTCGTCTTTTCAACTCCGTTCAAACTTGACCGCTCGCAAGACTCTTCGCTACGATGAACCCCTACATGCAATTCAGTTGCATGTAGGGGTAAGGCTAAGTGGCTGTCAGGCCGATTAGTTAGGCAATTAGGCCAGTGAAAGACAAGGAGTTGCATCTATGGGCAAACACTCATTGATTCTGGCGGCGCTCTTCGCCGTAGTCTCGTTCCAGCCGGCTGCGGTTTTCGGCGCCCAATTAGCCGGCATGGTCGTCGGGCCCAACGCAGAACCTGCATCCGGGACGCTGGTCCAGATGATCGGCGCCGATGGACGCATCCTCGACGAGTTTCGCTCCGACGAGAACGGCCGGTTCAAGGTCGAAGCGCCCAGCGACGGTGGCTGGCTGCAGGCCCGCACTGCTCAGCGTGTCTCGGCCCCGATCGAAGTCGCGGGCACCGATACGAGCGTTACGCTTCGGCTCGCAGGCGGTCTACCCTCAACTCAATTCGACACCGCTCGGCAAATCGCCTCGCTCCAAGATCGACTGCTGGCAATTCAGCAAGAACTAGCACAGATGATCGCGAGCAACTCCGTTACCGTCCCCGTCTCGACCGCCGCCACACCACCGACACAACAAAGCGACTCGCTATACCCCTATCCGACAAGCCAAGCAACATCGCAATCGGCACAGGGCCGGCCGGTCAGCAACCCGCAGTCGTCGGGCACGCCGTCGTTGCCGGGCCGATCGTTTGGCGACAAGGGGCTAAACCAAGGCTTAGCCGCCGGCGCCCCCGGAAGACGCTACGGGCGAGCGATCTATTCCGATTTCCTTCGCATCGGTGGCTACGGGTCGTTCCGCTACGAGAACAACAACATCGGCCTCGGGCCTCAAGTCGGCGATTTACCTCGACTAAAGCGCGGACACGACGCGTTCGACTTCCGCCGATTCGTTTTCACGATGGACTCCGCTCCCCATAAGCGGCTTCGTTTCTACAGCGAGATTGAATTCGAGCGTCTCAATGAAATCGAGATCGAGCGCGCGTCCATCCCTGAAAACCGGGGACGCGCGACGCGAAACCGCCGAGGCGTGCGCTTCATCAACGAAGTCGAGGGCCAGAGCGGCGGAGAGATCGCCGTCGAGCAGGCCTGGATGCAGTACAACTTTACCGACAACATTGGGGCACGCATCGGCGTGATCCTGCCCCCTGTCGGCCGCTACAACATCCTTCACGACGACGACTATTGGGACATTGCTCGCCGGCCACTCTCGGTTACCGGCGGGCCCGTAACCCCCGCCAAAACCGCCTGGCGCGAGCTGGGTGCGGGACTCGTATTCAGCCAGCCCCTAGGCAAGGGCTACCTCGACGGCCAATTCTACTTTGTGAATGGCGCGCAACTCGACTTCGCTCTAGAAACGGTAGTGTCTCTGCGCGAGGGGCGCAACTTGGTCGAGGTCGAGCCCGAAGTATCGTTCAGTTCCGGGGCCTTCGACGGAAGCCAGCAAGCCGACGCCGTGACCTGGCGCTTGGCCGCCAGTCCGCGCATCGGCCACGAAATCGGCGTCTCGGGCTACCACGGGCGTTATACGCCGGACTATCTCAGGGAGCAGGCCTGGGTGAATACCCTGGCGCTCGACGGCAAGACAACACTAGGCCGCTTTGAGGTCGAAGGAGAATTCATTCGCACCAAGTTCAACCGAAGTGAACAAGTGCTGGCAGACTTCGCGCTCCAGATGGTCGACTCCGCGGCCGCCACTTCGAGCGCCGAGACCTCGACAGTCGAAACTGAAATCGAAGCCGGCTTCAAGGGTCCATTTACCAGCGCCCGCCGGGGATTCTGGGTCGATTTCAAATATCGCTTAGCGCCGGAGTGGCTCCGCAACAGTTCGCTTGGTCGCGATTTCGAAGATCCCCAGTTGATTCCTGTGTTCCGCTGGGAGCGCATCTGGTTCGACGATTTTGTCAAAGGCTTCGACTTTTCAGCAGGCAAGGTCGATGCAATCGATCGCGAGAACGTCGCCCAAGAGCGCTTCACCGTCGGTCTCGCATATCGGCCAATTCCCTCCGTCGTTCTGACAGGCGCGTGGGAGCGCAACCTTCGCCTCTCCGGCACTCAACTGCTCTTTCCAACTCGCCCAGGTACCGACCCCTTGACGGACAAGTCGTACGACGGCCTGATCCTCGGCGTAGCGTTCGGATTTTAGTGACATGCGGCGTTCTCTAGTTGTCATACTGTTGCAAGTAGCCGCGGACGCGAAAGTTCATTTCGCACGTTCCCCCCTTCCCTCTCTAATGCAGATGCGAATTCGACGACGAGTTCTGTTGGCGGCTATATGCTGCCTACCGCTCTACGCGGCGAGCAGCGAACAAGCAGACGTTTATCTCAGCCTCGCTGAGGCACCGAAGACAGTGCTCCCCGATGCGGATGAGATTTTACGGCGCGATGTGACTTCCGACGAAAAAATCCGTGAGCGCATGAAGCCGCTCATCGGGCGGCTTCAACCAAGTATTTGGGAGCCCTACTACATCACCTTCGAGGGCCGCCGCGACGGTGAAACCATCGGCTACGCCGTCATCTGTGAAGAGATCGGCAAGCATCGGCCCATGACGTTCATCGTAGCCACCGACACGGCCGGACAAGTACGTGACGTGGCGCTCATGATGTACCGCGAACCCGTCGGCGCCGAAGTCCGCTATAAGGGATTCGTCAGCCAGTTCGACGGCAAAGATTTGCAAGATCCAATCTACCCGCGCCGCGACGTGAAAAACGTCAGCGGTGCCACCCTGTCGGTCAGGGCCATGAGCCGAGGAGTGCGCAAGGCGCTCGCCCTGCTCCAGATTGCATACATCGATCCCGCCCGTGCCGTCAGCGAGTCAAGGAATTTAGATTGAGCGCGCGCTACATCGCGGCCGCCGTCCTCGTCGCAACCGTCACCCACGGAGCCCTAGCCCAAGGCGCGGCATCAGGCGAATCCAAAATTTCCGACGCCAACGGTATTGCCAAAAACATTACGGTGCAACGCGTGCGATACGTCATGGGCACGCTGTTCGAAATCCGCGTCCGCTCCCACGACGAGCCAACCGCTGTCGCCGCCGTAGAAGCGGCGTTTGCCGCGATCCGCGAAGCCGACCGGCTACTCAGCGACTATCGCGAAGATTCCGAAACCTCGCGGCTAAACCGGGCGCCCGCGTTTAAGCCCGTCCATCTCTCGTCCGCGATGCGCAAGACGCTATCTTTCTGCGAAGAAATGGTTCGGGCCTCCGGCGGAGCATTCGACCCCACAGTCGGGCCACTGGTGCGCTTGTGGCGGCAAGCTGCCGACTCGGGAACAATGCCTTCCGATGCCGAGTATCAGCGGGCGAAAAGCGCCGTCGGTTGGAGCAAGCTCGGCTTCTCGGGCGGCCAGATCAAAAAAACGGTTGACGGAGTCGAGCTTGATTTCGGCGCATACGGAAAAGGCGAGGCCCTTGACCAAGCCGCAATCGAGCTGCGTAAGTTTGGAATCGAAGACGCCTACCTGTCGGCGGGCGAAAGCGTAATTCTAGCGCTAGGAAACGAGGCTGACGGCGCAAACGGCTGGACCGTATCGCTACGCGATCCCCTCAGCCCCGACGGTCCATCGGCCGCAATCGTTCGTCTAAGCGGCCAGGCTCTCTCGACTTCCGCCGGCTACGAGCGGGACATCATTGTCGCCGGTAAGCACTACTCACATATCGTCGATCCGCGCAACGGCCTGCCGGTCGAGGGCTTGGCGGCCGCGAGCGTAGTCGCTCCAAGCGCGGCCAAAGCGGATGCCCTCTCCACCGCCGTCTTTGTCAGCGGCCACGAGCCGGCAGCAAAATTGCTAACCGAGTTTCATGCCGCGGCGTTGTTGACGATGACCAACGGCAAACAGCTACCCGTGGGACCGGCGCCCGGCTCGGCGGAAGTATTCGAGTTGCGATCTGCCCCGGCTGGCGCAAGATGAGCGGCCACGACGCGACCCGCCGAAAGGCCGTCCAGATTCGCCGCTGGCGCCGCGTTCACGAGTGGACCGGCCTAATTGCGGCAATCTGGCTAGCACTAACGGCTCTAAGCGGCATAGCCTTAAACCACGCCGAGACCTGGGGCCTGCTCGACACCCATCTTCCCAATCGATGGCTACCATCGAGCTACACGGATGAGTTCCACCCAGACACGACGATGTTAAACACAGTGATGACAGACATCCACTCCGGACGAATCTTCGGAGCCGCCGGACCATGGCTAGCGGACATAGGCGGCGCGGCCCTACTAGTCTCAATAATTTCCGGCTGCTACACCTATCTACAAGCCCGAAAATCCAACCCTGCCCGTTGACCGCTCTAGCGGTGCAACAGGATATCGATGATCTTGGCTGGATCGCGCATCCCGTGAACAACGGCGATGATAGTCACAGGCTTGCTGTCAGGGTCGTAAACGACTAGATACTTCCAGATTGCTTGGAATCTCATTGGGCCGACATCAAGGTCGGGCCGTATATGGCCGATAGCGGGATTGCGGCCGATCGTGGGAAATAGCTGTTCGAATTCCACGAGGGCGCGAACGGCCGCGTCGAAGTCGACCTTTCCAATGTAGTCAATAATTTCCGCGAGATCAGATTCCGCCGATGGATGGAACTGGAACAATTCCATCAGCCGCTAGCGCGATACTGCTCGATCCGCTGGCGCAGGCTCGTCATCACTTCAGTGCCTGTAACCGGTTGTACCTGCCCACTTTGAATCTCGTCTCGACGATGTCTCAGTTCGGCCTCGAGTGCATCGCGGTTGGCCTCATATAAGTCGAGAGCTTCGGCAACCAAAGCTTCCGCCGAGTCGCAGGCACCTGTGGAAAGGTGCCGCTCGATTCGCTCTTCGAGCTCCGGGGTGAATTGCAAGGCCATCGATCACACCGTATCGCGGTTTCGACGGCAGGTCAAGTTTATCAGCCGGGAGATCCGGGGAGATCCGGGACGGAGTGGAGTGCGCGCAGTCGGTGAGACCAGGAAATAAGGGACGGGTTGCCTTTTCCGCGAGTAGGGTGGTGAGGCGTCAATGCGGCTGCGGTATTCGATTCGTGCTCTTGATCTATGAACATTGAGATCGCTGGAAGTAGTTGATTACATAAAGGATTCGTTGATTCCGTGCGTGTCCCCGAACTCCCCAATATCAATTGAAATTCACGTAGTGTTTCCATGTAAACGCAAACAACCGATGCAGGACCTGTTGGAGCTTCGCCGACAGGGAGATCCGTGCCTGTCCCTGAACTCCCTTTCCCTGAACTCCCCGGAGCATCGTTTGTGGCATCGTTTGTTCCCAACAGCTAACCGAATGCCGCGCGGCGAGGCGGTCGAGTCGCTGAGATTTGCTAAGTGCCATCGCTCAGCTCTCCGTTCAGTGATCGCAGGAAGGCAATCAAAGCGGCCTTCTCGTCTCCGGCGAGCTTCAGCAGGCGAATCTCCGGGTCGAGGTTAGGGTTCTCGCGCCCACCTTCACTGTAGAAGTCGATGACATCCTTGAGTGTGGCTAGGCTGCCGTCGTGCATGTAGGGAGCCGTCCGGGCAATTTCACGAAGGGTCGGCGTTTTGAATTTGCCACGGTCGTGCTCGTCTTTCGTGACCGCATGACGCCCGCCGTCGAGGAACATTCCATTGCGCCAGGCGACACCAGTGTTGTGGAAATCTTCGTCGGTGAGCGACGGGCCGACGTGGCAGGCGCTGCAGTTCCCTTTCCCTCGGAAGAGTGTCAGTCCTTCACGAGCACGTCGGGAAAGCGCTGTTTTCTTGCCGAACAGATAGCGGTCGTAGGAGGAGTTTCCTGACTGAATGGTGCGGACGTAAGCGGCGAGCGCCTTCGCGAGATCCTCACCGTTGACCGCCCGATCGAAGACCTTTTGGAAGTCTCGCCGATATCGACGCCTCTGTCGAAGACGCTCCACCGTTTCCTCCAGAGTCAGGTCCATTTCGAGATTGGCGAGAATCGGTTGGATGACTTGCTCTTCCAATGCTGGGCTTCGACCGTCCCAGAAGAAGGACTCGCCCCAGGCCCGGTTGATTACGGCAGGCACGTTACGTAGACCCCTGCGCCCGTAGATGCCGATCGCTTTGACCCGTCCGTCGGTAAAGGCTCGCGCGGGTTGATGGCAATTAGCACAGGCTAGCGAGTGGTCGCGAGAAAGCAGTCGTTCGCGAAACAGTTGCCGGCCGAGCCTGACCTTGGCCGGTGTTGAGGGATTGTCAGCGGGTTCCGGTTGGTAAAGATCAAGCCCAAGCGGGCGTCCAGATTCCGCTTCCGCGCTGCGATCGGACCCCGACACGCCTATCGTCGCGCACAGACCGATTAGGATCAGCGTTTGCGCCCCGATGACCACAGCTTCGGCCAACATGCGATTCCACATACTCAGCTACTCCGCAGCTCGTTCCCGCCGTTCAAATGAAAGATCACGCAACGCCCAGAACTGCCAGAAATATCCTCCTGCAGCGAAGACCACTCGCTTCCCATCTGGGTGGATATCGAGTGACCAGCCGCCTTTATTGGCCAACTGCGTCTCTCTAGGAGGTGACCCATCCACTGGGACGATCCAGAGCGTCCACCGACCCTCACTAGTGTGGGCCTGACCCTTGAGCACTAGCAGCGCCTTGCCGTCGGGTGTCCAAACTGTCCAACGCCCAAATTGCTGGTTTTCATCGGCTCGCACCAACACGTGGCTGTCGCCGCCCTCCAGCGGGTGGAGCCGGATCTCGGTCCTCTCATGGATTGTCGCGATCTGGCGTCCGTCGGGAGACAGGCTGAAGCTGAATACATCTCCGAAGTTGCCTGGAATGGTCTTGGTTGAACTGTCCCCCAGGTCATAAAAATGAAGAGACGGTCCCATGGCCACATTATTGCGGTGCAAGATGCCCCTTCCGTCCGGTGTCCAGACCGGATGCCCCATCCCTCCACTGGCTACGATAAACTTCGTCTCGCCGGAGTCCACATCGACTCCAAATACGCCACCCGTACCCTTGAGACTGACACCTTCGCCACGTAGACGCTTACCGTCAGGCTGCCAACTGAGTCGCCAGACCCGACTCAACCGATGCGGGACGTCTCGCTCTTCCCCAGTTGCGAGTGAGCGAATGACAATGGCATGTTGCCTCCAGCCCCCCGCTCAGAACGGTAAGCAAGCTTGTCGCCGTCGGGAGAAAAGACGCCCCTACTATTGCCGCCGACGAACCGTTCGATCAGGTTGGTTGGCTGTCGCAGGAGCTTGCCGCTCGTTATGTCGATCTCCTCTTTTCCAATTGAAAGATGAGCCTGAAGGAGAGAGGCGAAGCAGCTGCGGGTTGAGGGGGATTATAGCGTGAGTTGAGGTCGGCGGCTACAGCTATTTGTGGCTTCGTAGGGCGGGTTGAGGGGGATTGCATAAGGGGGAAGGGGCGGCACCCCAATCCCCCTTTGCAGCCATCCCAGGCGAGACCCCACGGCCGTCTTCGGACGTGGGCCGGAGGAGCCGACAACGCCTCGGGTCGGGGCGTTGTCTAGCGCGTGCGCCAGCAGATCGCGAGGTCTTTGCAGACGCGTTGCAGTTCGTTGCGCTGAGCGTCGAGTTGCTCGGCAAACTCGGTGTCGGAACAAGTGTCCGCTCGCGCTTGGAGCTTCTTGAGCGAGCGATCCGCGCGCAGGCCGCGCTGCTCGGCGGGCAGGCTGAGCAGCTTTTCCCACGGCGTGCTCCACTCGGCGTACACCTTGCGCAACTTGCCGCGGCGGTCTCGGCGCTCGCTGGCGAAAGCGCATGGGCGATGAAAATTCAAGTACGGGTTGAGCCACTGGCGGTAGAAGGTGTCGATCGCCTGCGTCGCTTCCGAGGGCAAAAACTGGTAGCCCATCCACTTGCGCACCACCGCGCCGTTCTTGGTTTCGACCAAGGCATTGTCGTTCGAACGGCGCGCGCGAGACTTCGTAAATTCAATTCGCAACTTCTCGAGCAGTTTAGCGGTTTGATGGTTGACGAATTCGCTGCCATTGTCGGAGTGAAAGCCGCGAACGATAAATGGAAATTGTTCCAAAAGGCCTTCCAGCAAGGGAATGAGGTGATTTTCGTTGATGCGTTGGACGCAGCCGACGGCCTGCCACTGCGTCACTTCGTCGACCACGTTGATGCTGTAGGCGCCTTTTTCACCTTCCTGTTCGGGCGAGTGCACGGTGTCGATGCGCAGGTAGCCCGGACGTCCTCGCGGCTCGGGTTGGCGGCGTTCGCCGATCGCCACGGGTGTCGGTCGAGTCTTGTCGAGATGCAAACTGTGTCGCCGGTAGACGGCGCGTTTGCGCAAGTTGTAGAGGTGTCCCACCGACAGTTCGGCAAGGCGTTCGAACTCCTTGCGGTTGTAGATTTGGAACTCGCGCTGGAGAATGCGACACGTCGCCGGCCCGGAGAGACGTTGCTGTACTTGGTCGACATGCGCCAGGAGAACGATGTCGGCGCGGCTGTACTTGGTGGGGAAGCGGCACCTTCGATAGGCTGTCGGCCGAACGCACTTTTCGCGCAAAAACTGCCCGATGAGGCGAGTCAATTGGGCGCGGCTTAAGCCGGTTAGCTTGCTCAGGAAGCGTCTCAACAATCCTTTAACCGAGCGCTTCTGGTCGGCATAATGATGCCTCTTCAGGACGCCTTCGACGAGCGCGTATTTATCCGCTCGACTTCCGGCCTGGAACTCGACGGACCCACACCCGTCGAGAAAACTCTCGATCTCATCGAGACTCACTGATTCGGCTTGCTGCACGGCGACTCCCATCGCCCGCAGTTTGCCTGTTCCTAATCGACCTTGCCCAAATTACCTCCAGGCTCATCTTGTGTTGGAATCACCCCTCCCTTCAGGCTCATCTTGTATTGGACAAGACGACGCCGCAAACGAAGTAAACTGATGGGCATCGATGCGTATTTGTTTAGCGTTATTGCTCATCGTCGGCACCGGATTCGCCGCTAGCGAGGACATCGACCCGAGTGAGGTGACCGGGCCCGTGGTGGTGCTGACGACGACGAAGGGCGTCATTCGGATTGAATTGTTTCCCCAACACTCACCGAAGACGGTTGAGAATTTTATGGCCTACGTCGACGCCAAATTTTACGACGACACGGTCTTTCATCGTGTGATCGAAGACTTCGTGGTTCAAGGGGGCGGATTTACGCCCGAGCTTGAACTAAAGCCCACCTTCGCAGAGGTCAAAATCGAGACCAAGAACGGGTTGCCAAATTTACGCGGCACGGTTGCAATGGCGCGCCAGTGGCAGAAGGATTCGGCGTCGTCGCAATTCTTCATCAATCTCAAAGACAACGCCAATCTAAACCGCGGCGCCCGACGCTTTGGCTATACGGTGTTTGGACGTGTGATCGAGGGCATGAAAGTCGTCGAGAGAATATCGGCGGTGCAGACCAGTTGGCGCGGTCCGATGGAAGACGTTCCGATTCTGCCAGTGTTCTTAGAGACCGTGCGGGTTGAAGGTCAGGACTAATGCGCGCTAGCGCGGCGACGAACCACCATAGCTGCTGACCGGTAAGACTTCCGCGCCTTCGGGCGAGCGGAATTCGAACAGGTCGAGACCGAGCGTTGGGTTCACGGTTTCGTTCTTGAACTGGAACGTGTTGACGGAATCGTCGCGGCCATAGACCTTGATTCTGCGCAAGCGGAAGTCGGCCGGGTCGTAGGCGAACTCTACTGTCGAATAGTATTCCTTACCCGTGCGGCCTTCGGCGACTAGAACACCCTCGCCGTCTTTGGCTTGGATGCGCAAGTTTCTAAACTGGCGCTTGAGCCGCATGCGTCCGAGTAAGAATGAAAGTGGCGCGCGTAGGTCGGCCGTCTCGTCGACTCTCATCTGGCGCACCTGGTTCGTATTGGGGTTGTACATGCGGAACATTTCGCCGTCGCCGATCGCGATTTTGCCTTCGGGTTGGTTGTAGTCCCACCGCATTTTGCCGGGGCGGCGCAGGTACAGGGTTCCGGACTCGACGAGACGCCGCCGCCCGGCGTACTCCATTGACTGCTCAAACTCAGAGCGCATCGTCGCGAGGCGGTTATAGCGCAGCTCGATAGCCGCGACGACACTATCGACGGACTGCGCGCGAAGAGGGGCGGCGGCGCAGGCGGCGGTGAGCGAGAGTAGAGTTCGACGAGTCACGTTGAATATTGGTTTGACCCGGCTTGCGGCGATTCCGTTTCGCTAGTCGCGCAACAGCTTGCGAATACCCCGCGTTGCCTGTCGGATCCGCTGCTCGTTCTCGACGAGAGCGAATCGCACATAGCCCTCGCCCGTGGGGCCAAAGCCGATGCCTGGTGACACTGCCACAAGCGCGCGCTCAAGCACGAGCTTCGCGAATTCGAGCGAGCCCGCCCAGGCGTGGCGTTCCGGAATTTTCGCCCAGACAAACATGGTCGCCTTGGGCGGCTCAACCTCCCAGCCGCCCTTCGCCAATCCGTCGATCAGTACGTCGCGGCGATTCTGGTGGAAGGCGGCATTCTCACGCGTGAAGTCTTCGCATTCGCGCAGGCCGATAATTGCCGCAATCTGGACGGGCTGGAACATTCCGTAGTCGAGGTAGCTTTTGATGCGTCCTAAGGCACTGATCATCTTTTGGTTGCCGAGGCAGAAACCCACGCGCCAGCCGGCCATGTTGTAGCTCTTCGACATCGAGAAAACTTCAACTCCAACTTCTTTCGCTCCAGGCACCTCAAGTAGCGATGGAGCGCGGTAGCCATCAAAGGTGAAGTCCGAGTAGGCGAAGTCGTGCACAATCATCGTGCCGTGCTTGTGCGCCATCGCAACCAGGGTTTCGAAAAACTCCTGTTCGACACAGTGCGTCGTCGGGTTGTGCGGGAACGAAACCAAGATCATCGTTGGTTTCTTGGTTTTCTTTTTGTAGAGATCCTCGAGCCGATTGAGAAATTCTTCAGGGGTCGGCATCGGCAATGCAACCTGCTTGCCCTCGGCCATGACCACGCCCCATTGGTGGATCGGGTACGACGGGTCGGGCATGACAACCGGATCACCGGGCCCGATCACGGCGAAGGTCAGGTGCGCCAACGCGTCCTTCGCGCCCATCGTGACGATAGCCTCGGTCTCTGTGTCGAGGTCGACGTCGTAGTTCGTCTTATAGCGTTTGCAGATCTCTTCGCGCAGGCGCGGGATGCCTCGTGATAACGAGTAGCGGTGGTTGCGCTTGTCGCGGGCAGCCTCGGCAAGTTTTTGGACGATGACTTTGGGCGTTGCGCCGTCGGGATTGCCCATGCCGAGGTCGATCACGTCGAGGCCGGCGCTGCGGGCCTTCGCGCGCATCTCATTAATTACGGCAAAAACGTAGTCGGGGAGTTTGCCGATTCGATAAAACGGTTCGTCGTCGAAGAGACCCATTCACTTCATGATAGACAGCAGGTCGGGAGCGGCCCGCTCAGGTCGCAAATCCATCCGTTAGGAATTTATGTAGGCAAGTTCCGGGCAATCCCGGCGTGAGTTGCGTTTGAGCCGCGCGCACCCGCAGGTGTCGCGAACGGAGTCGCATGCGCGGTGAGGCTAGGGCGTCGGAACCAAGTTTCCTCTGGTCCGCGCGTCCATCCGATCGTCAGCATTTACTTTGACAATCGCCAAGTTGTCGGCTATCCAGCCGGACGTCAGGCTCCCCGATTTACTCGAGTTGTGAAGAACGATTCCTATGTCGCGAACGTCCTCAGCGAGCACATTTCGAATGCGTAGACCCGAAAATTCGCGATCGGCTGTGATGCTGTACCGCAGACCCTCCTTCGGCTGCTTCTCGCCTGACACGACTAAGTTGTCAACCAGCACGTGGTCAACATCCTCAAGAAGAACCGCTGCGCCGTCGCGCTCGCAATCGTGGATCGTGATGTCTCGCAGCGTTACATCGCTGCTCTGCTGAATAAATACGGGCGGTCGCGCGGAGCAGCCGTCGATTTTCACATTCTCAAGGACCAGGCCACGTGTATTGCGAATGTCGACCGGCGAGAAGCGGTTGTTGTCCGGCCAGTCGCTACCCGCAATGTTGCGGACGGTCAGACCGTGATGGCCAAAGTCGTGGTTGGCCGTGCGAATCGCAATCGGCGTGTTCTTGACGTGGATGCCCTCGATCAATATGTTGCGATTGATTTGCGCTGGGTCGCCGTGATCTTGCACATCGATGCCATAGGCGCACGATTCCGCGTAGATATCTCTAACCGTGATGTATTCAGATCCGTCCGACACCTCCACGGGGCCGCGCAGCAACGAGCCGTAGGAACGAATATTCTCAACGACCAGGTGCCTAACGAACAAGCCTTCGTCGCCACCGCCACCGATCGAGACGACGTCGCGAATTGTGTTGTGCGCAGTGAGGTTACGGACGACGCCGTGCTCGATGTCGCCGTATTCCTTCAGCGGAGTAATCATCACCCCGTCTTTGGAACTGTTGTTCGTTTCGCCGTTCTCGATCAAGAAGCGGCTGCGGCGAACGACAATCAGAGGCGCACGCGTCTCTTGCGGAACGGTGTCGTTATTGCCTTCCAGAACAAAGTCTCGAATCTGCACGTTCTCGGACAAAACTTCGAGGATGGGAGTTCGCCCGACGTCGGGCTTGAGTTTCGCGTTGAGGCCGATCAGGGTAAGCGGCTTGGTGATTTTTATCGTCGTGTCGATTGCGAGTTGCTTCGTGCGATCGGCCACGACCGTCCCATACGGCGGAGTCGCGTCGATCGCTTCTTGCACGTTGCCGTTGCGAACCTCGACGATTGACGACGCCCATGCGGCGGTACAAACTAACAGACTCGCGAGTGTCTTCACGCTCGTCAGTGTAGCGTTTCGGGCCGGCCAAAGGGCCCGTAGCGGGCTTCTACAGCTCGAAGCGGGTCTGCTGGCGCTGTTCGTGGCGCTCGATCGCTAGCTCGATTAGGCGGTCTAACAGCGCGGAATAGGGAAGCCCGGTCGCTTCCCAAAGCTTCGGGTACATGCTGATTGACGTGAAGCCCGGCATGGTGTTCACCTCGTTGAGCAAAATCCGCCCGCTTGCATCTTCAAGAAAGAAATCGACGCGAGCGAGGCCGCCGCATTCGACCGCCAGAAATGCCTCAACAGCCACGCGCTGCACTTCGCCGACCTGTTCGTCGGTAAGCTCGGCGGGAATCGCTAGCTCGGCGTCGTCAGTGACGTACTTCGTTTCGTAGTCATAAAATCCCTGGTGAGTAACGATTTCTCCCGGCAGCGAAGCTTGCGGCGAATCATTACCCAAGACGGAGCACTCGATCTCGCGGCCCAAGACTTCGGCTTCGACGATGATCTTTCGATCAAACCCCGCCGCCAGGTCAAGTGCCGCAACTAGCTCCTCTCGATCCGCCACACGAGAAATACCAACTGACGAGCCCAGGTTTGCCGGTTTCACGAAGAGCGGATATTCGAAGCGTTGTTCGATCCGGTCGACACTTTCACGGTGGGCGCCGCGCAGCACGCATATGTGATCGGCGGTTGGCAGCCCCCGCTCGCGGAAAAGGCGCTTCATCACGTCCTTATCCATGCCGCAGGCTGAACCCAACACGCCCGACCCCACATAGGGGACCCCCGCCAGTTCGAGAAAGCCTTGCAGGGTGCCGTCTTCGCCAAACGTGCCGTGCAGCACCGGAAAGACTAAATCAAACCCGCTCGAGGCACCGGGCTGCAGTGAAAAATGGGGATTAATCTCCGTAGACATTGGCCCGCGTTCCTCTACCGGCAACAGCTTCGCCGAGGCTGCCGCGCCAAGCCATTCCCCACTTTTCGTGATCGCGCATGGGATGACTTCGTAGCGCGAGCGGTCAAGCGTGGCGACCACCGACGCCGCCGATCGAACGGAGACTTCGTGCTCTCCCGATCGGCCCCCGAACAATACTGCGACGTGGAGCTTAGACATTGTTATCCACAGGTTCCTGATCCATCAAACTATAGGTTATGGCCAAGCACTCAATCGGCGCAC
This sequence comes from Bryobacterales bacterium, assembly GCA_965205595.1. GTDB lineage: Bacteria > Acidobacteriota > Terriglobia > Bryobacterales > UBA6623 > CATQHP01. Next base: position 141,493 of record CBDBHI010000006.1, read on the forward strand.
TGCTCGCGGGCCAGGTAAGTACCGGGACCGAGGTCGCGGTCAAGGGCTGGGTTCGCACGCGGCGCGATTCAAAAGCCGGACTCTCGTTTATTCAAATCCACGACGGCTCGTGTTTCGACACGATTCAGGCTGTCGCTCAAAATGATCTGGCGAACTACGACACTGAAATTCTCCATCTCAGCACCGGTTGTTCGGTCACGGTAACGGGGAAACTTGTTGAATCTCAAGGCAAGGGCCAGAATGTCGAGATTCAGGCCGACAGCGTTGAAATCGTGGGTTGGGTCGACGACCCCGACACGTACCCAGTGTCGGCTAAGCGGCACACGTTTGAGTATCTGAGAACCGTCGCCCACCTGCGAGCTCGCACCAATACATTTGGCGCGGTTATGAGAGTGCGCGATTGTCTGGCGCACGCCGTCCACCGATTCTTCCACGAGAGCGGATACTTTTGGATCCACACGCCAATCATCACCACCTCCGACACCGAGGGCGCGGGCGAGTTATTTCGTGTTAGCTCGCTCGATCTCGCCAACCTGCCGCGAGACGAAAGCGGAGCCATCGACTTCAGTCAAGATTTCTTCGGCCTCGAGAGTTTCCTAACCGTCTCGGGACAACTCAACGTCGAGGCCTACTGCCTGGCGCTGACCAACGTCTACACCTTCGGGCCGACGTTTCGGGCGGAGAACTCCAACACCAGCCGCCATCTTGCCGAGTTCTGGATGATCGAACCCGAGACGGCCTTCGCTGACTTGACGGACAACGCCAACCTCGCCGAGGCGATGTTGAAATACATCTTTCGCGCCGTACTAGAGGAGCGGCCTGACGACATGGCTTTCTTCGAGCAGCGCATCGACAAAGAGTGCATCAAACGGCTGGAGAAAGTGATCGACTCGCCGTTCGAGCGCATGACCTACACCGAAGCAACAGCGGCGCTTGAGAAAGCGACGAAGAAATTCGAATACCCCGTCCATTGGGGTGTAGACCTACAGTCGGAACACGAGCGCTACCTGACCGAAGAATATGTTGGCCGGCCGGTAGTCGTCACCAACTACCCGAAACAGATCAAGGCGTTCTATATGCGCCTCGACGATGACGAAAAGACGGTCTCCGCGATGGACGTCTTAGCGCCTGGGATCGGCGAGATTATCGGCGGTAGTCAGCGCGAAGAGCGGCTGGAAGTGTTAGACAGCCGCATCGAGGAATGCGGGATGAAGAAAGAGGACTACGGCTGGTATCGCGATCTGCGCCGCTACGGAACGGTCCCACACGCCGGTTTCGGCCTAGGGTTCGAGCGAACGATCAGCTACGTCACGGGAATGGCGAACATCCGCGACGTGATTCCGTTTCCGCGGACTCCCGGCAACGCCGACTTCTGATAAACCTCGCAAAAGTTCGGTGGCCGACCCGCATTTCTCGCCACGTGGCGAGAAATGTACGTTAAACCCCTGGCATTGCCTTTTTTAACGGTTTCAGCAGAAGCCCTAACACCACCGCCATGCCAATGCACATCAGCCCGAGCACCGCAAAGAACGTTGAGTGCGACCATTCCGTCCAATAGACGCCGATTGCGGTGAGCTTGTTGCCAATCGCGGTGGCGACAAACCAGCCGCCCATCATCATGCCGCGCAGCCTATACGGTGCGACCTTCGATACCAGCGAGAGGCCCATCGGTGAAAGCAGCAGTTCTCCGAGCGTCACAACTCCGTAAGAAGAAATCAGCCATGCCGGTGAAACTTTGAAGGCATAGATGTCAACACCAGTAACGCTCGCCTCACCGACTTTGGCGGCCCAATACAGGACGAAAAATGAAAGCCCCGTTAGGACCATGCCAATACACATTTTTGTTGGCGTCGACGGTTCGATGCCGCGGGCACCCATCCAGCGCCAGGCCGCTACGAGCGGAAACGTGAGTACCAGGATCCAGAATGGATTGATGGAACTCGAGATCGTGCCGGACACATTCCAGTTCGTGTTGTCGTTGGCCCAATAGGTCAGCGTCGAGCCGTTCTGGTGGAACGCCATCCAGAAAACGATCACGATCAGAAAAATGACAATCAGCGCCATAATACGGCGGGACTCGGGTACGGCGTCGAGGGCGCTGTTAGAAGAAACGGCCTCGGCTCCGGCGGACAGGCTGCGGTCCACGCCCTCGACGTGTTGCCGGAAAAACCATAGCGTGCCAACAGAAATGAGCATCCCAAATCCCGCAACGGCGAAAGCAACGTGGTAGCCGTAGATCTGTTTAAAGAACTCCATAGCTAGACCGGCGGCAAACGCCCCAACATTAATTCCGAAGTAGAAAATGTTGTAGGCCTGGTCTTTGAGCTTGCTGCCGTCTTGATAAAGATTGCCGACCATGGTCGACACGTTCGGCTTGAAAAACCCATTGCCAACAACGAGGCAGCATAGAGCTACGTAAACGATGCTGAGCGAGTGAAATGAAAGCAGGAAATGTCCGGCGACGAAAAAAACGCCGCCGATCATCACCGAACGCCGATAGCCCAAATAGCGGTCGGCGAGGAATCCGCCGATGAGGGGGCTGGCGTAGACCGCGGCCAGGTACCAGGAGTAAAGGTTGATCGCCTCGGATTCCGTCCAACCGAATCCCTCAACGCTGTCGCGCATATAGAGAATGAATAGCGCCAGCATCGAATAGAAGCTGAAGCGCTCCCACATCTCGGTCGCGAAAAGTACATAGAGTCCGCGCGGGTGTTTTTCGGCGGCAGTAGAAGCGAGCGTATCGGCAGCCATTGAGCACCGATTATAGCGGTGACTCGTAGAGACCCCCGAAACAATTGTGTGCCGCTCCCGAGGTTTGGGCACTCTAATCTAAAGGCTGTGGCAATTGCCAAGACCATCGGAATCGTCGGCGCGGGCCGCGTCGGTCAGGCGCTGGGCTCGTTGTTGGGTCGCAATCACATTGTTAAAATTTCGTCGCGTGGCGATGCCGCTAGCGCCGCCGCGTTCATCGGGAACCGAGCGCAGGCAGTTTCGATCAGCGAACTCGCGGCAAGTTGCAAGTACGTCGTCGTTGCGGTTCCTGACTCAGCCGTAAGCGAAGCCAGCGCGGAGCTAATCGGCTCCCGTGCCCAAGTGGTACTCCACACATGCGGTTCGCTCGGTCCGGCGGCTCTCGCACCACTCACCACGAGCGGTGTCTCGTGCGCGACGTTTCATCCTCTACAGACGTTCGCATCGCGCGAGCAAGGCGTGGAATGTCTCACTGGTTCCACATTCGGAATCTGTGGCAGCGGTGCCGCGTACGATTGGGCCAAGGAGCTCTGCACCGAATTCGGCGGCAGCCCAATCGCGATTCCAGAAGAGCAATTGCCGCTCTACCACGCGGCCGCCGTCATCGCCGGAAACTACACCATCGGGCTCGTCGATGTCGCTGTTAAGCTGATGGAGAGAGCCGGAGTGGAGCACGATTTGGCATTGACGGCCATCGCGCCGCTTGTTCGCACGAGCGTCGAGAACGCCCTCGTTATGGGCCCCGAGGCCGGCTTAACCGGACCGATCGAAAGAGGGGATAGCCCGACGATTGAGCGTCATATCGAAGCGTTGCGCACGGGCCCCGCCGGGTCCGACGCCGTTTACAAAGCGGTCGGCAGGCAACTCGTTAGCATTGCTCGAAGACGAGGATTGTCGCTAGAAAAGGCCGCTGCACTCGAAGAAATGCTGTTTCCGCAGGCGAGCTAATGAATACAGCCATTCAACCTGTAAGAGCGCCCGATCTACGCAGGATGAAACAGCGTGGCGAAAAAATCGCCATGCTCACCGCCTATGACGTGACGATGGCACGCTTGTTGGATCGAGCCGGCATCGACGTGCTGCTGGTGGGCGATTCGCTTGGCATGGTCATACTCGGTCACGAGACGACAGTGCCGGTGACGCTAGATGCAATGGTTCACCACTCAGCGGCGGTCGCGAGAGGGGCGCAGCGAGCGCTGGTCGTCGCGGACATGCCGTTTATGACGTATCAGACGAGCGTCAGCGATGCTATGGCCAATGCCGGCCGGCTGATACAAGACGGCGGAGCAGCGGCGGTCAAGATCGAGGGCGGCCACGCGGTGCTCGAAGTCGCCCAACGCCTGGTCGACGCCGGCATTCCTGTGATGGCCCATCTTGGGCTGACTCCACAGTCGGTGCATCAGCTTGGCGGCTTTCGCAAACAGGCGAAACGTCCCCGCGAGGCGGCGCGGCTAGTGGCCGACGCGCGTGCGCTTGAAGCGGCTGGAGCGTTCGCAATCGTCCTGGAGTCGATTCCGGAAGAGCTAGCCGCGGAAGTGAGCGCCGAACTTGAGATTCCGACAATCGGTATCGGCGCTGGACCACACTGCGACGGCCAGGTACTAGTTAGCCACGACGCCTTCGGTCTTTACGACGAGTTTGTGCCGAGCTTCGTGAAGCAATACGCGCAGCTTGGCAAGCAAATGACCGAAGCCGCCGAATCATACGCACGCGAAGTGCGCGACGGCGTCTACCCAGCCGCGAAGCAGCAGCGTAAGCGGGATTCGATTTCACAGTAGTCTTCGATGAGTACCCTCGAAGTTGACTCGATAAGCGACGTGCGGACGCAGGTTCGGGACGCCCGCTCAGCGGGTAAATCGATAGCTTGCGTGCCGACCATGGGCGCATTGCACGGGGGGCACGAGGCGCTTTTCGATCGAGCCAGGGAGGGCTGCGGCTTCGTTGTCGCGACCTCGTTCGTGAATCCAACTCAGTTCAGTGAACAAGCGGATCTTAAGCGCTATCCGCGGTCGCCCGAGGACGACCTCGCGATCTACCGCCGCCATGGGGTCGACGTACTGTTCGCACCGTCCGACATCGAAATTTATCCACGGCCATCGACAACTTTTGTCAGCGTCGAGGGCCTAACGGACGGCCTGTGCGGGGCGTTCCGGCCGGGCCATTTCCGAGGCGTGACGAGCGTCGTGATGAAGTTGCTCAACATCGTCACGCCCGACCGTGCGTACTTTGGCGAGAAGGACTATCAGCAACTCACAGTAATTCGCCGCATGGTTGACGACCTGAACATGCCGGTCGAGATTGTGCCCGTCGAAACCGTACGCGAGCCCGATGGCCTGGCCATGAGTTCACGGAACGAAAAATTGACAGCGAAACAGCGGGCGGCCGCGCTGACTCTTTCGCGGGCGCTGCAAGCGGCTCGCCGCTCGATCTCCTCGGGAGAGCAAGACCCCGCTTCGTTGAAAGCAGCCGCCGCACTGAAATTCGATGTCGAGCCTCTGTTGAGACTCGAGTACTTCGAAATCGTCGACCCCGATTCGTTGAACCCAGTGAAAGAAATTGAGGGTCCGGTTCGAATCGCCGTGGCCGCCTGGGCGGGCAAGACGCGGTTGATCGACAATGTAGCGGCCTAGTACTAACTTGCGAAAGTAAGGCCTTTAACTGTAAAATGTCGGTATGGCAAGACCGGCAACGGTGATTCGACTGAACGCCGAGGAAGAAGAGACGCTGCGACTCTGGGTGCGCGGCCACAAGTCCGAACGGCGCATGGTGGAGCGCGCTCGCATTGTGCTGCTGGCGGCCGCCGCTACCTCGACCGCCGAGATCGCCCGGCAACTGGGATCCCCGGCGGCGCGCGTGTCGAAATGGCGCACCCGCTTCGCCCAGCAACGTCTGGCGGGATTATGCGATCAAGCGCGTTCCGGCAGGCCCGCGCGGTACGACCAAGCGACGCGCAAACGCATCCTCTGCCAACTCGACGAAGCTCCGCCCGAAGGGCACGCCACTTGGACAGGCGAACTGCTCGCGGAAGCTCTCGGCGACGTCAGCAAGCATCAAGTCTGGCGCGTACTGCGGCAGCTCGGCGTGTCCTTGCGGCGGCGGCGCAGTTGGTGTTTGTCAACCGACCCGGAGTTCGCTCGCAAGGCCGCCGACATTGTCGGACTCTACCTCAGCCCGCCGGAAAACGCCGTGGTGCTCGCGGTCGACGAGAAGCCGAGCATCCAGGCCTTGGAGCGAGCGCAGGGCTGGCTACGCTTGCCCAACGGCAAGGCCTTGACGGGCTTCTCGCACGGCTACAGGCGGCACGGCACGACGCCGCTTTTCGCCGCGCTGGAAGTGGCTACCGGATTCATCATCGCCGGACACTATTGGCGCCGACGGCGTCGCGAGTTTCTCGACTTCATGAACCACATCGCGGCCATCCACGAAGGCCGCGAGATCCACATCATCTTGGATAACTTGAACACTCACAAGCCCAAAAATGACCGCTGGCTGCAACGTCATGCGAACATCCATTTTCACTACACGCCGACCTACAGTTCGTGGATGAATCAGGTTGAGGTGTGGTTTTCGATTCTGAGCCGCCGCGCCTTGCGGGGGGCGAGTTTCACTTCCCCCCGGCAGGTGCGCGAGGCCATCGACAGCTTCGTCCGCGTCTACAACTCCAAGGCTACTCCGTTCGAATGGACCAAGACCGTCGTAGCCCCTCGTCCCCTCGCCAGTAAATATTCTAACTTACGCAACTAAGTACTAGCAGCCCGTGGCAAAAGTCACGCAGGCCGCGTTACGGGCCTATGGGGCGGATCGAGTACTAGACGAGTGCCTCAACGAAGCGAGAGTCAAAGCGCACCAGGAATCTTTGAATGGCGCGTAACCCGTTGGGCGGCGGGCAGTAGCGGCCGCCGGCTTTGTCATTCGTCGGAGACGATCGCCCGGATCGCCGTCCTCCTCGCTCCGCGCCGATCAGCCACAATTGCCCGCCGCGCGACCTACGGGACTTTTACCACGGACTGCTAAGCCCCTATTTGCCCGCTCAGCAGGCTAGCGATTCGCGATCGATCTTTAGGCCCTCTAAGTTTCCCAGTACGGCCAGCGCAAGCCGCTCTTTGTGAAACCATTCGTTTGCCAGATCTTGAATTTCGGCTTTCGTAACAGCTTCGATCTCATCGTTGATTTCGTCGAGTGAGCGGATACGCCCGTGGTACGTCTCTTGGCGCGCGAGGTTCGTCATGCGGCTGCCGGTCGACTCTAGGCTGAGCATCATGCTGCCCTTGAGTTGATCTTTCACCCGCCGGATTTCTTGGTCCGGCACCAAGTTATCTTTGAGGTCGCGAAACTCGCGAAGTGTGTAGTCTATCACGCGGTTCAGCGAATCGAGGGAGGTTCCGGCGTAAACGGAAAGACAGCCGGTATCGGAGTAGAGTCCGAGATCGGCGTAAACCGTATAGGCGAGCCCGGCCTGCTCGCGAATTTTTTGAAACAATCGCGAACTAAAGCCACCGCCCAGCAATGTGCTCAACACAAAGCCCGCATAGCGTTTGGAATCGCGAATCGAAAACGTCTCGACTCCAAGATTCATGTGCACCTGCTCAAGCGATGGCTTGTCGCGCAATATGATTTCCGCTAGCGGGCGTGGTACTTGCTCGTGTTTGACCGCCGCTTCGGCGGCGGGGCCTTTGAAGCGCTCTCGCACCTGCTCGACCACGGTGTCGTGCTCGGCGTTGCCCGCGACCGTAATCAAGAGGTTGGTCGGCCGGAACGTTCGCTCGAAAAATCCTCGCAGTTGCGGCTGGGAATACGCCTTGATCGATCGCGCGTTACCGATGATCGGGCGGCCCAAACCGTGGCCGCTCCAAAAACTACCGGCAAAGACTTCGCCGATGAGATAGTCCGGGTTGTCCTCGTCCATCTTGAGCTCTTCGAGCACAACACCCTTTTCCCGCTCGATGTCGTCTTCGACGAACGTTGGCCGCTGCACCATGTCCGCGAGCATGTCGAGAGCTTGCGGCAGGTGCTCGTCTAGGACCTTGGCGGTGAACGCGGTCGTTTCTTTCGAGGTGAAGGCGTCGAGGTGGCCACCGAGCGAATCGATCGAGATAGCGATGTCTTGCGCGGAGAAATTTTCGGTTCCCTTGAACACCATGTGTTCCGTGAAGTGGGTGATACCGGTTTCGGGCTCGGCTTCGTGACGAGAGCCGGAATTAACCCACACGCCCACCGCGATAGAGCGCACGGTTGGCATGTTTTCCGTCACAATTCTGAGGCCGTTGGGAAGGGTGGTTTTTTGAACGTTGCGGACGAGGCTTGGCACTATCGGCCATCGTATCAGGGGCTGTGCGGTTCGTCTGTCACCCTTATTACGGCCTGGCACTAACCCGCATTTCTCACCGGCTTACGGCGAAAGCAGGCGATAGGTACGCCACTACCTCGTTGCGCTCGATCGCGACTGCCCGACGGACTGCAAAAGTACGCCTTCGCGCGTCGAGGCTCGCCCGCCTCGTATTGACGCACCTCTTACGCAATTCCGCTAGCCACGTGGTAAGAAAGACGAGCTTAGGGATTTCGCAGGCATGAACTTTCCTCGATTTCCAGCCGCATCAATTGCTACAATTGCCGCGGTATGACATGGATCACCTCAGCTCTTCTTGTACTCGGCTTGGCATCCACATCTTGGGCGCAGAAGCCGCTGACAGACGACGGTGTGGCCTCGTACCGCGTACGCTTTGGCCTTACTGATATCGCCTCGACCAGTTGGGACGGGTCGGTCGAGGTTTCGAACGGAAAATTGATCCAGTTGCGCGACTGGCACCCCCGGCCGGAGAATTCGATCGAGTCGCCAAACAAATGGAAACTCTCGACCCACAAAGGCGTGAACTACCGGTATCCCGCCAACCTCCAGATCCCCAACAGCGGAGCCGTCGAGTACTACTGGACTCCGGGTGTCATTCTCGACATCGACGCAAAGGCCGGTACCAAGGTCAATATTTCCACTGCACAGGGGAAGTTCTCGTTTAACACGCGCGACGTTCCGTTGTCACGGCCCAAGCAACTGCTCGGCGGCCGCGTTGTCGTCGAGCGCGTCGCGTCGTCGTCGCCGCTCGCCAGCAACGATTCCGAGAACGATTTCGTCGCGGTTCTTGGTAGCGACAACGGTGAAGTTTGGGTCGCCTGGATTGCTTACAAGTCGGGCGCGAATCACGTCATGGCGCGGCGCTTCGACGGACAGTCGTGGGGCTCGGCGCGGGAGATCACCGAGGGGCCGAGCGATGCCTATTTGGTCAAGATGGGCCGCGACAAAGCGGGTGATCCGTGGTTTGTTTGGGCTAACCAGAAAGCCGGAAATTTCGAGCTTTATGGGCGTGCTCTAAAGGGTGGCTCGCTGAGCACGGTGATCCAATTGAGCAACAGTCCGCAACCGGACACGTTTCACAATCTTGCGACCGATTCGAATGGCAATCTTTGGCTGGTTTGGCAGGGTTTTCGAAACGGCAAAGCCGACATCTTCGCACGCCGCTATGACGGCGCCGACTGGGGTGACGAGCAAAAGGTCTCCAGCTCGCCGGCGAACGATTGGGAACCGGTCATCGCAGCCGGCCGCAAGGGCGAGATCCACGTCGCCTGGGATAGCTACGACAAGGGCGACTACGACGTCCTAATGCGCACCTGGGACGGCTCGAAATGGGGCGACGTCAAGCCCGTCGCCGATACGCGCCTCTACGAAGCGCACATCACGCTCACTGTCGACAACGACAACCGCCTGTGGGCCGCCTGGAACGAAAGCGGCATGAACTGGGGCAAGGACACCGGGGCCTTGCTCTCCTTCGAGGGAACCCTACTCTACGAATACCGACGCATGCGCGTCGCCATCCAAGACGGTACCGGCTGGCGCGTCCCCGCCGCTGATATCAACGAATCGCTCTCCGCCCACATGGACGATCGCCACAACGATTTCCCCCAACTGACGCTCGATGCGGACGGCCGCGTTTGGCTCTTCGGCCGGCACCGCACCATTCGCCAGCGCGACATGCCCTACGAGACGCCACTACATCGCGCTTGCTGGGAAATATGGGGTTCGACGCTCGACGGCAATCGCTGGATCACGCCGCTCGAAGTTCCGTTCTCGCAGAGCCGCCAGGATATCCGCTGGGGGCTTGCTTCCGACGGCAAGGGAAGTTTGTTCGCGGCCTGGTCGATGGACAACCGCGACTTCGAAGATTTCCTCTACACCCGCGAGGACGTCTACGCCTCAAAGCTCCCGGCCCTCGACCGCAAGACCGCCGCGCCGGTGCTCGTCGCCCGAACCGAACCCGTCCTCTACTACCACGACCAAGCGCCAACCGAGATCGACGATTTGAAACGCCTTCGCTCGTACGAGATCGAATCCGGCGGCAAGACTTACAAGATCTACCGCGGCGACACCCACCGCCACACCGAATTCTCGATGGACGGCAACAATGACGGCACGCTGATTCAAACCTACCGCTATGCGATCGACGCGGCTTCGCTCGACTACCTGCTCGCCAGCGAACACAACCATCTTGGCGGACCCGACAACGAATACATCAACTGGCTGCTGCAACAGACCGTCGACGTCTTTTCGGTGTCCGGGGCGTTCCAGCCTTACTACGGCTACGAGCGCTCGATCCGTTACCCCGACGGACACCGCAATATCCTGTTCACCAAGCGCGGCAACCCGACCCTGCCGATGTTGCCGGAGGAATCAGATCACACCAAAGGCGCCGGGCGGCTCTACGACTACCTGAAGAAATACGACGGCATCGCGATCTCGCACACCCCGGCGACGCGCATGGGGACCGACTGGCGCGACAACGACCCCGAGGTTGAACCCCTGGTTGAGATCTTCCAGGGCGACCGCGTTTCAGCGGAATACGAGGGCGCGCCGCTGGCCGCGAATAGCGAAAACACGAAGTCGCAAGTCGGCGGTTTCGAACCCGCCGGATACGTTTGGAATGCCTGGGCGAAAGGCTATAAACTCGGCGTTCAAGCGGCGTCCGATCACCTTTCGACGCACTATTCCTACGCCTGCACAATCGCCGAGGAATTCACCCGTGGCGGCATGCTCGATGCGATGAAGAAGCGGCATAGCTATGGCGCTACGGACAACATCATCCTCGACTATCGGCTGGAGACGACCGACGGAAAAGAGTACTTGCAGGGCGACATCGTAACGACTGGGGCCGGGTTTAAGTTGGTGGTCAACGTCATCGGAACGACGCACTTGCGCCAGATCGACATCATCAAGAACCAAGAGTTCTTGCACAACCGCCAGAACTTGCCTCAGAAGACGAACTTCACTTTTGTCGACAACACCAAGACACCCGGCGAAGATTTCTACTACGTCCGCGTCGTGCAAGATGACGGCAACGTCGCCTGGTCGTCGCCGATTTGGGTGACGACTCGGTAGCCTCTCAACGCCACAAAGGCTAGAACGTTTTCAGGAATGGCATAAACCGCTTGCGCCGGCACCAAGCCCCTGAAAATCGGAGGCGCGACTGTAAGGGAGTGCGGTGGCGAAGGGTGAACTGGGAAAGTTGAGTTGGGCCTTGTTGAGGAATGATCAGCAGGTCCCAATTCAGCGTGTTCCAGAAAGCTGCTTCGCCACCGCACTCCCTTACAGTCGCGCCACCGAATTAGGACAGAGCCGGCTTCACCGATTTTCGTTCAAGAACGGTCTATGACATCACTGAAAATGCTCTAGCCGCGCGGTTCTACAGTCGGCAGGAACGTTGGAGCCCGTCGCACCTTTGTCGCTTGCTCAAAGCCGTGTGCGATCTTGATCAACGTCGGCTCGGAGTAGGCCGGGCCAAAAAACGACACACCCATTGGCAAGCCGTCGATAAAGCCGCCTGGCACCGTGATGTTCGGATAGCCCGCGCGCGCTGCGGCTGATGAGCTGCCAACGAAACCGGAGCGGTCTCCGTGGATCAAATCCGTAACCCAGGCGGGTCCAGTCGTCGGCGCAAACAGCGCACTCAAGTTGTGCTCTTTTACGGTCTGGTCGATTGCATTTCGAGAAAGCCCCTGGCTCTTTCGTAGCGCTTCGCTATATGCTGGTTCGGTCAGCGGGCCCTTCGCTTGCGCTCGCTCCATGAGTCCCTGATCGAAGTAGCGCAGCTCTTCTTCGTTGTGGTCCTTGTTGAATTGAATGATATCCGCGAGAGTCTTGACCTTCGCGGTCGCTCCCAGGTTCGCTAGATAGGCGTTGAGATCGGCCTTGAACTCGTACAACATCACGTCGAGGGCCGCGCTGCCTACTCCCTCGAGCCCCGGCAGTTTCTCGATGTCGACCAACTCGGCTCCGGCGGATTGCAAAGCTGCTATCGCGGAATCGAGCACCGTGTCCATGGCTGCTCGGCGGCCCCAGTAACGGCGGATCAGGCCGATCCGCGCGCCGGCGAGGCCGTCGGGATCTAGAAATTGCGTGTAGTCCGTATGCGAGTATCCGCGGCTACTTACGGTGATCGCATCTCGCGGGTCGAGGCCCGTTAGCGCCCCGAGCAGTGCGGCCGCGTCGGCGACAGTGCACGCCATCGGCCCAGCGGTATCTTGCGAATGCGCGATGGGGACGATGCCGGAGCGACCGACTAGTCCCACGGTTGGTTTGATGCCGACGATACCGTTGACCGATGAGGGGCAGACAACCGAGCCGTTCGTTTCAGTTCCAATCGCCAGCGGCGCGAGATTTGCGGAAACCGCGACGCCCGATCCGGAACTCGATCCGCAAGCGTTGCGATCGAGGGCATAAGGGTTTTTGGTGAGGCCGCCGCGCCCGCTCCACCCGCTGGTGGAATCGTTCGATCGAAAGTTGGCCCACTCGCTGAGATTGGTCTTAGCAAGGATAACGGCGCCCGCCGCTCGCAGGCGCTCCGCAACCCACGAGTCTTGTTGCACGCCCGAGTCGAGCAATGCCAGTGACCCGGCGGTCGTTTGCATTTTGTCCGCTGTGTCGATGTTGTCTTTAATTACCACCGGGACGCCGTGTAGCGGGCCGCGGACCTTGCCGGCCGCGCGCTCGGCATCGAGTCCATCAGCGATGGCGAGGGCATCGGGGTTGATCTCGATGATTGAATTGAGGGCCGGTCCAGCACGATCGATTGCTTCAATGCGGTCAAGATAGAGTTCGCTGATTGAGCGGGCGGTTTGGCGTCCGTCGGCCATGCTCGCGGCTAGCTCGGCGACGCTGGTGTTGGCTAGTTCAAAGTCAGCCGGCGCGGGCGCCGCCGCTTCGTTCTTCTCGCACCCGAGTGTGGCCAGCCCGCCGGCCAGGCCGGCTAGTTTTGCGATATCGCGGCGAGTTAGGGTCTTTGTCAGCGGCGGCACGTTGTGCCTATGTTACCGGACGCGCAAAGCCGCTAGCTTGGAGGGGGATAGGCGACACGAGGGTTCGTCAAGGTGGAGAGATTACGAGATCTCATGTGCCAGTCCCCGCCCGAAAGGCCTTCTTCTTCCGTTCAGCGTTTCCGGAAAAATCAAGGTTCGGGTCAGCCCGGCCACACTGCGCGGATCAGGACTGTTGTCACGGCAATGCCGGCGGCTGGTGGGTCGACGTGGGTATCGCCGTGCATGTGAAACAAGCGCGAGCAGATCTCTGCCGTGAGCGCGCCTACGATCCCAAATATTGCGCCCACGTACATGTTTTCTGAAGCAATCGCGGCGACCGCAGCCGGCAGAGCGATGTGGTGTGTAACGGGAACTTTCAGGGCGAACTGGGCGAAAATTAACGACGCGGCCGCGATGCCGAAACCCATCACGTCCCCGCCGCGACCGGCTCCAAACACTGTCGCCATGTAGGCCGATATTACGCCGACCCCGACGCCAATCGTGACGATTTGGCCAGGGGATTCCTGAAAGCGTACCCAGTTGTTTGTGTCGTCCGGCGTGAAGTTCTTGCCAATAAGGCCAGTGCTGCCAAACGCGAGCCGCGCAATCATCGCCGACACGACTACGGTCAAGGCGATAGTGTCCGTCCTCGGCCCCAGGCCGATCATTTGCCAGAGTGCATTGAGCAGGTAACCGGCGATTCCGAACGCGCCTCCGGCGATGAGGACGTCGGGGCGATTGAGGCCCATCAGCGGAATAGAGATGTCTCGACCGGTTGGTAGCAACCCTCGTTTGTAGGCGTAAGCTGTTGCGGCCGCGCCGCCGGCGAAGGAAATATGCGGTCCGAAAACGGATCCAAATGCGACGTTGGACAAGACGTCAGTCCCGCCGCCCGAAGCAGCGACGGCCACCCCGACGAGGACCAGGAAGCCGGTGAAGATAAACGCGGGCAAGGTTCCGATGGCCGTCCCAAATAGACCGCCTCCGAACGCCGCAACGAGGGCCATGACATCGATCTGCATTGGTGTAATTTGAGATTACGAGCCTAGCGGCAGGAAGTACTGTGTTCCCTGGACAGGCCGGCTGAGTTCGCCGAGCAGCTCTTTAAGGTCCTTCGGCTTTTGGACGAAATCAACTTCACTCGTGTCGACAACGAGCACGTCGGACGACTTGTAGTGGTTGAAAAAGTGTTCGTAGGCGCGGACGGTCGCTTCCAAATACTGGTCTGAGATCTTGGTTTCCGAGGGGACGTTCTTGCGGGCGATGCGTTCGCGCAGCACCTTTGGCGTGGCCTTCAAGTAAATCACCAGCTCTGGCGTGGGTAGCAATTCTTTGAAGTGATGATAGTACGAGTCGTAGATCGAAACTTCAGCGTCGTCGAGATTGAGGTACGCGAATAGCTTGTCTTTTTCAAATAGGTAGTCGGCCACGACCGGCGTGTGCGAGTGCTCGATCGCGGCTTGCGACAGTTGCTGGAATCGGCTGACCAAGAAGTGCATTTGCGCGCGAAATGACGCTCCCGGGCGACCGCCGTAGAAGCTTTCGAGATGTGGGTTGTCTTCGGTATCGAGTATCGGGCGAGCGTGGATGCGATCAGCCAACGCTCGCGCCAGGCTGCTCTTGCCGACCCTCAGCGGGCCCTCGATTGCGATGTAGCGTGCTGCGCTCATTCAGTCGATACGGTCAAAAACCTAGGGTACCCTGTGGCCCCCCAGGACGGTTGACTTTGAAATATTCAAATGCGGGAATCGTGCCGACGCGGCCTCGGGGTGTACGGTCGAGGAAGCCGAGCTGCATCAGGTACGGTTCGTAGACTTCTTCAATGGTACTTGCATCCTCGCCGACGGACGCGGCGATGCTATTGAGGCCGACCGGGCCGCCGCCGTACTTTGAAAGCACGGTGTCCATGACCTTGCGGTCGATCTCATCGAGGCCCAGCGGATCGACTTCAAGCAGGTCGAGGGCGGTGCAAGCGACGTCTTGGCTCGCGACGCCGTCAGCGCGCACCTCGGAGTAGTCTCTGACGCGGCGCAAGAGCCGGTTAGCAATGCGCGGAGTTCCGCGAGCACGGCGCGCGATTTCTTCCGCCGCCCCGCTATCAACTTCGACACCAAGAAGCTGGGCGGAGCGGAAGACGATCTTGGTGAGATCGGCTGGATCGTAGGGGCTCAGCCGTAGCGTTAGGCCGAAGCGGCTGCGCAGCGGCGCGCTGATCAGGCCCTGTCGCGTGGTCGCGCCGATCGCGGTGAATGGAGGAATCGGGATCGAGTGCGTGCGGGCTCCGGGTCCGGTGCCGACCATCAGGTCGACGCGAAAGTCTTCTAGCGCGGAGTAGAGCATTTCCTCGACATCGGGCAATAGACGATGAATCTCGTCAACAAAAAATACCTGGCGGTCACGAAGAGTGGTCAGGGCTCCGGTAAGGTCAAGTTTTTTCTGGAGGACGGGCCCCGAGGTGTAGTCGATGTGAACGCCAAGTTCGTTGGAGATGATCGCCGCCAGCGTAGTTTTTCCGAGGCCGGGGGGGCCGTAGAGCAAGACATGGTCGAGCGCTTCGCCGCGTTTGCGAGCGGCCTCGATTGCGATGGCGAGATTCTCTTTTAGGTTTGTTTGGCCGATGAACTCGTCGAGCGATTTTGGGCGCAGAGAGAGGTCGAATTGAGGGTCGTCATCGAACGGTCCCGGCGAAATAATGCGATCCTCTGTCATCGACTGCCTATACGCTGACTAGCGCTTGATCAACTCCATCGCTCGCCGGAACAGCGGCTCGAACTCTGCCGGTATCCCTGATTCCAGGGCCTTGCGAACAGCTTTTTCGGCTGCGTCACGGGTCAAACCGAGGTTGACGAGCGTGGAAGCAACGTCAATTTCGAGAGTCGTTGCGGGCGCTTTTTCCACCAGCTCAGAGGCGTCGAAGCCGCCGAGCTTATCTTTCAATTCTAGGATAATTCTTTCGCCTGTCTTTCGCCCCACGCCCGGGATGCGCGTAAGCTCTTTCACGTCGGCCGAGCGGATCGCGTGGATCAGGGCATCGGAAGGTAGCCCCGAGAGAATCGCGATTGCAAGCCGCGGGCCTACGCCGGTGATGGCGATGAATTTTTGGAAGAGTTCTTTCTCGTGGAGCGTGTGGAACCCGAATAACGCAAGGGTGTCTTCGCGCACGTTGGTGTGAATGTGCAGCGTGACCTCGCCGCCCAGAGCGCCGATTTCGGTATAGGTCGATACCGGGATTGTGACGAGATAGCCGACGCCGCCAACGTCGACGATTACCGAGCCGGCTTGTTTTTCGAGAAGCTTTCCGCGAAGGTGGGCGATCATGTCGAGACTGGAATTATATCGGGCTGGGATGACGTCCGACTTATTCCACGATCTCAATGGTTCGCGAGTCGTCGTCGTTGTAGCGCAAATGAATCTCGATTCGGTCGCCGGGTAGCTGTTGGGTGAATTTTTCGCCCCACTCGATGATGACGATTGCGTCCTGTTCCCAGAGGTCTTCGAGGCCGAGGGTTTCGAGTTCGGGCACGCGGTCGAGACGGTAGAGGTCGACGTGATAGACCTTCGGATCTCCCTCGTACTCGTGAATGAGCGAGAACGTCGGACTGAGCACTTCTTCCTTGGGAGCGACGCCGAGGGCTTCGATGATGCCCTTAGTGAGAGTGGTCTTGCCGGCGCCTAGATCGCCGATGAGCATGACAAGCGCCGGGGCCTCGAGACGGGCGGCAAGCTCGCGGCCGGCGGCCATGGTTTCTTCAGGCGATTTCGTTTGGATGGTCATCGTTCAGCTTGAATGGGAGAGTCCCGTTGGTTGGATTGCCGCGGAAATTTGTTTGCGGCGATAGTCGGCTCAGAGGTGGTAGCTGGACCTGCTATGAGCAGCGTTGACTGCTTGGCGACGAGCGCCGTTTGGGGTCAAAAAATTGGGTTTGATTTGGGTTTGAATTGGGTTTGTTTTGGGCTAGAAGATTCGTCCAGAATCGTATATAACATGTTTACTATCAATTACTTGGCTGTATTTCTAGTTGCAGAGGAATTGGGTTTGTTTTGCATTTTTTGTTCTCCTGGAGAGGCTCGCCTCGGAACGCGGTGGTTCGTGGGTTTGTGATTGGCGGTGAATCGCGAGTGCCTTCGCTGGGATGGGACAGTCCACACGTAGGTTCGATTTCGCGGTGTAGATTGCGTTGTCTCATGGGACAGTCCCGCCCCGTGATGCAGTTCCCCCCGCTGTTAGTTTGACGGGACGGCCAACGCGTGACTGCCCCGCCCTTTGGTTTACCTGCTCATATTCAAACTCGACAAACCGATAAAATGGGAGCTCCCAAGTTGCTAAACCTCCGTGTACCGGCGACGTTGTGCGGGCAAGCTTTTTGACAGCAACGCCGGGTTGCTAGGTTGTTCTTTTCCCCGAGGACAGCCAGGACCGAAACCTCGTTTTTGTGATGTTGCTTTCACAACACCGGATGGATGGTCTCATCTTTCGCTCAAGCCAGGCAAACTCCATAGGCATCCGTGCTTGTACTTTGCACGCCCTTAGGAACCTGTTTCAACCCTACACCCCCGTGTCAAGTTTTTAGGGGGTCTGGCGGGGCCTTGCAACAGCTAAGTTGTTGAATTTTCAGGTTGAAAAAATATTTCAAAACCCCGGTACGGCTAATTTCGGCTTTGGCTGGCTCGATAGGCGGGTGTCAACGCTGGTGTACACAGCGACACCAGCGTTGACAGGTTGGGCTGGCTCAGCCTCTGGCCGGATTTGTTTCTAACTGCTTCTCAATCTATAGCTTGCATGGCAAATACGGTCGGGCCCAATGGGATGGCTGACTAATTGCTAATACCGTCTTGCGGTCCAACGACGAAGATTTGAGGAGGTAGTTATGAGTCTTTCAATTCAAGTCCGTTCGAAAGTTCCAACGACATCGATTGAGCTTATCGGACGTCTAGTACTAGGGCAGGATCTAGAAAAAATCAGCGACCACGTTCGAAAGGCCATCGATCAAGGTGCACAGGAGATTCTGATTGATATGGCCGGGGTGACGTACATCGATAGCTGTGGGCTCGGTGAGCTGGCGACCTATCACGCCAGAGCCGAACGAAATGGCTCGCGATTGGTGCTGCTAAACGCAATTGGCGCGGTACGGACATCGCTACAGCTCACGAAGCTTGACACGATAATTTCGACGTCGGAGTCGACTGGTCGAACCGAGACGGGCTCTTACTTAGTTGTTCACTGAACACCCGGGTGTTATTCGCTGTGCAGGACATAGCGCAGTGCCTCTCTGCCGAGGGTCTGGACGATAGCCGTATGAAGTAGTTGACCGCTTTCGGCTGCGTTCCCGGACCCTCGAAGCTTGAGGGCAAAGCGGGCGATGTTTATTCCGTCGCGAGCACTATAGCGTTCGTCGGCTTGGTGCGCGGCTTGGAGAAAGCTCGTTACGTAGTCGAGAATCTCGTCATCGGCGAATGGGAGATTCTCTTTGAGGATTGATTTTTCGTCGTCGGGATCTGGAAAGTCGACAAGAATTTGCGGCTGAAGCCGGGAGTGGATGTACTCCGGCAATTCAAATGTCGAGGCGTCGTCATTCATGGTGGCGACCATTCGAAACTCAGGGTGCGCCTGGATCTTGATTCCGGCAACGATCGATTCGACGTAGCGGCGCAAGTCGAGCAGCGGGGCGAGCGATGCCCAGCTCTTTTCGCTCATTCGATTGCCTTCGTCGAGGATGGCGACTCCGCCGCGAATTACGGCGGTCAGCAGAGGTGAAGCGACGTAGCGTAGCCGGCCGGCTCCCTCGACGACGGGCGAAATAATGAGGTCTTCGGGCCGGGTGTCGAGCGTGGCCTGCATGATGTAGACTTCGCGGCCGAGCGCCTTGGCTGTCGCGTAGGCGAGCGTCGTCTTGCCGACGCCGGGTTTGCCGAGCAGACGCGGCGTCATCGGCACGTCGTCTTCATTGATGACGAGCCAGGCGGCCTGCAATTGACGCACTAGGTCTTGCTGACCGACCCAACGGATTTTCAGTTCGTCGGGGTGGGCAAGATGGATTGTGACGCCGTCGATCTGAACGGTGCTCATTGACTTCATTCTAGGAGCTAGCCCGCGGCAGTCTCGATAGCCCGCATTTTTCAGCGGCCAACGGTTCCAGGCCGGCGCTGTCGCCCTATAATGTGAGGTCTCCGGCGAACGGCCCCTGGGCGTATGGCGAAGATGCAATCGACAAGTCTGCCTCGACGCCTTCTCAACTACTTTCAGATTGATCGCGGCGAAGAACGGCTGACGTTTTTGCTGGGCAGCTATCTGCTGTTGGCGATGGCGACCGTAATATCGATCAAGGCGGTCGCGAACTCGGCGTTCTTGAGCGAGCACGAGGCCAAAATGCTGCCCTGGGCGGATCTGGCGGTCACCGTGGTTGTGGGCGGCGTGGTTTCGTACTATCTGCGGCTTTCGAATCGCTTCGCGCTGGGACGCTTGGTGTTTCTCTCACAGGTTGGTCTGGCGGCTTGCCTACTGGTTTTTTGGGCCTTGTTGATGGGGTCGGTTGCGGGCGTGCCGCTGGTGCTGTATGTCAGCGTCGGCGTGCTCTCGGCGTTGATTCCAAGCCAAGTATGGAGCGTTGTGGGCGCGAGCGTCACTACCCGCCAGGCGAAGCGACTCTTTGCTCTGATCGGCAGCGGAGGAATTCTAGGCGCCGCGTTGGGCGGCACGTTGACGGGCTGGATCGGCTCCCAATTTGGCAGCGAAGGATTGTTGCCGGTCGCAGCGCTGATGATGGCGGCGGCGGCCTTGATTGGGGGCGCGGTTACTCGCCGGCCGGGCGCGATTACTCAAGGGGCGGCCACGGAGAAAGCTTCGATTATTGAAAGCTTTCGCGAAGTTCGCGGCAGCCGCTATCTTTCGCTAATCACGTTGGTCATCTTCTGCGCCGCGGTTGTGAGTACGTTGGTGAAGTACCAGTTCAACGCGTCGGTGCAGGAGTACTTTGCTTCCGATCGCGACGCGCTTTCATCGTTTTTCGGATACTTCAACGGCTACATCGCGGTGTTTTCATTTGCCTTCCATGCGTTGCTGACCGGCCGGCTGTTGCGATGGTTTGGGCTGGCGGGCTGCTTGCTGATCTTGCCGCTTTCGCTTTTCGGCGGCACTACATTTTTGCTGTTGGCGACGTCGTTCACGGCAGCGTTGGTTGCTCGCGGTTCTGACCAGGGCTTCCGGCATTCGATTGACCGCGCCTGCCAGGAACTGCTGTACGTTCCGCTCGCGGCGAAAGTTCGCAATCGAGTGAAGAGCTTCTTAGACTTGGTGGTTGCGCGTACGGCTGACGGAGCGGCCAGTGTTGTGTTGCTCGTTCTCGTCACGGGGCTGGGGGCCGGTGTGGCTCAGATTAGCTGGGCGAGCCTTGCCGTTCTGGTTGTTTGGTTGGGCGGGCTCTTGATGCTGCGGGTCGAGTATGTTGCGGTGCTGCGGCGAACGATTGAGCGCAAGGATATTCAGGCCGAGGAAACCCTGCGGCGTCTGGCGAACGCCGAGCCCGAGGAGACGATCAGCGATGCGCTGGCGGCGACTGACACTCGCACGGTTGAAGCGGCAGTGGCATGGATCAGCTTTGGGGGCGCGGGCGGGGAGCAGGCTCAGCTCACTCGTCTGCTGACCCACGAGTCGACGACGATTCGGCGCAAGGCTCTGGAGGTTGTTGCCGCGCAAGACGTGAAGGGCAATGAGGACGCGGTGGTCGGCTTCATCGAGGAAGAAGACGACCTGGATACGCAGCGAGTGGGACTGGGCTATTTGGATTCCCAATCAAAGAAGCACACCGCGAAGGTTTGTCGGCGATGGACGGAAGGCACTAACCGAGAGTTGGCGGCATTAGCGGCGGGTTGGTTGTTATCGAATGACGCGGGGACTCCGGAAACGGAGCAGGTGTATTGGGAATCTGTAGACTCGGCGACCACGGGCAATGTCGCAAGCCGGCTACGAGCGGCAACGATTCTTTCGCTGGCGCCAGCGGGAGATAGGGCACACGAGGCGCTGTCGGCACTGCTGCGGGACGAAGATTCAAGGGTGCTGAGCGCGGCGATCGAGAGTTGTGGAATTCTCAGGCCGGTTGGCCAAATTGAAAGGTTGTTGAATCTGCTGGGAGCGCCGAAGCACCGCAGAGCCGCCCGCGAGGCGCTCGCTGCTTACGGCGATCCGTTGCTTGGAAAGTTGCGCGAGTATGCGGCGAGTTCAGCTCGTAGCGGCGTTGATGACCGCGAAATTCCGCGGGTGGTTGCGGCGGTGGGCGGCCCGGCGGCGGCGGAATTTCTGGTGGAATCGATGCGGCGCAAGCATCATCTCGAGCGAGCCGGATTGCTCGAAGCGCTGGTGAGGCTGTGCGCGCGCGAACCAAAGCTGCCGCTGGACGCGGGTCGAATCAAGAACTTGCTGATCGACGAGATTCGCGGCTATTACGAGGGGATCGAGCTTCTTGAAACGCTGGACGCGGGTCCTCGCGACAAGGGTGCGGCGTTTCTAAAACGTGCGTTGGATGAACGGCAAGCCGGCAGGATGAGGAAGATCTTTCTGTTCCTATCGCTGATCTATCCCACGCGGGAAATGCGTGACGCCGGGCATTGGGTTTTGAGTGGATCGGCCGAGCTGCGAGCGAACGCGATCGAATTTCTCGATACACGAGTTTCGAATGACATTAGGCAACTTTTGTTGCCGATTATCGAAAGCGGCGACCAGACGACCAAGGTGTTCGCGGGACGGCAGTTGTTTCGATTTGAAAGCATGCCGTACGCTAGCGGATTGCGGAGACTGATGGCGACACCGGACCCGTGGCTGCAGGCCTGCGCGGCCCACGCGGCAGGTGAGTCGGGAGCGCAGAGTCTGCTGCCGCGGCTGCGTGAGCTGTCGGCGAGCGCTTAGATGGAGTCGCTGACAACGCTGGAGCGGGCGATCCGACTACAGAAGGTTGAACTATTTTCAGAGTTGGAGACTGAGCAGTTGGCGCTGCTCGCCTCGATTGCGCAGCCGGTGTCGCTTTCAGTTGGCGAGAAGCTGGTCGAGCAAAACAGCAGACAGACGGCGCTCTACGTTGTGTTGAATGGGGGCATTGAAGTTCGCCGAGACGGCAATTTGATGCTGACCGCGCTACACGATGAAACGATTGGAAACTGGGCGTTTTTTGATGAGCAGCCTAGCGTCGTGGAAGCGATCGCCGCTGAGGATTCTGACCTGCTAAAGATCGAGCGCGAAGATTTTTTCGATTTGCTGGCTGATCATCGCGAGATGACTCGGGGATTATTTCAGGCTTTGTTTCACCGCTTGCGGACACTTCTATCGGCTGGGCTTAGCGGGTAGGTCCGCTGCCAGTGGCGGCAGTCGCTTCGATATGCTGGAGGTCCCTATGGCTCTACAGTTGTTGGTTTCGATCGCACTAAGCGCTTGGCTCGCCTTGGCGGGCGATGTTAGTTCGAAAAGGCTTATCAACGCGGAGTCGGAGCCCGAGAACTGGCTCTCGTACTACGGAACGTACAAATCTTGGCGATATAGCCCGCTCGATGAGGTCCACAAGGGCAACATCGACAAACTGGCGCCGGTTTGGGCGTTTGAGACGGGCATCACCGACGGCGGCATGCAGTGCGCTCCAATCGTCGTTGACGGCGTGATGTACGTGACGTCGGCATGGAACAACGTATTCGCTCTAAAAGCCGACAGCGGCGAGCGGCTGTGGACATACAGCTACGAGGTCGCTGACAAGGCGGGGATACCCGCCGGATACGGGACTTGGAACCGCGGCGTGGCTGTGTGGCAGGACCTCGTTTTCATGGGCACTTTGGACAACCACTTGGTCGCTATAGATGCTAAATCGGGGCGTGAGGTTTGGGACGTTGAGATCGAGAACGCTCGTCAAGGCGGCGGAAATATTACCGGCGCCCCGCTTGTGGTGAAGGACATGGTGATCACGGGCGTCACCGGCGGCGACTCCGCGCATCGGGGCTATCTCAACGCGTTCGACGCGAAGACCGGCCGCCATCTGTGGCGATTTTGGACGATTCCGGGGGAAGGCGAGCCCGGCAACGAGACCTGGAAAGGTGATAGCTGGAAGCAGGGCGGCGGTTCGACTTGGATGACAGGTACGTACGACGCCGAGCTCGACTTGCTTTACTGGGCGGTCGGTAACCCGGCGGCGGATTTCTATGGTGAAAGCCGCAAGGGCGACAACCTCTACACCGAATCGATCGTGGCGCTCGATCCGGACACGGGCAAGCTCAAGTGGCATCACCAGCAGATTCCTTACGATGTGTGGGACTTCGACGCCGCATACGAGATTGTGCTGCTCGACTTGGAGGTTGACGGCAAGGCGCGCAGGTTGTTGCTCAATCCCAACAAGAGCGGCTATGTCTGGATCATCGACCGTACGAATGGTGAGTTTGTGAATGCTTGGAATCTGGTCGAGACTTCGAACTGGATCAGCGGTATCGACGAAGAGGGCAATCTGGTCGGACGCAATGAGCCGGAAGTCGGCAAAGCGACGCTGGTGTGCCCGGCGATTGGTGGCGGGCGAAGCTGGAACCACGGTGCTTATAGTCCGAAGACAGGACTCTACTATTCGACAGGGATCGAGTGGTGCCAGACGCTTACGGTGAAGCGTGAAGAAGGGCGCGACGGCTTGGCGTTTTTTGGTGGCAAGTTTAAGTTACGGCCACCGCCGGACGGCCGTGCGTATGCGCACTTGGGAGCGTACGATCCAATCACGGGCGAGCGCAAGTGGCGGATCGAACATAAATATCCTTTGCTGGCGTCGCAGCTTGCAACTGGTGGTGGGCTGATATTCAGCGGCGACGCGGAGGGTCGTTTCTTTGCGCTTGACGCTGAGACTGGTAAGGAACTTTGGTCGTTTCGGACAGGGTCCGGCCACCGTGGCTCGGCAGTCACTTACTCAGTCGATGGACGACAGTACATCGCAACACCGAGTGGCTGGGGCTCGGCTTTGGCTGGAATCATGAGCCAGGTTTGGCCAGAGACAGCGGATATGCCCTCGGGCTCTAGTGTGTTTGTGTTTGCGGTGCCGGAGGACTAGCGTGGTGCGAATAGCAATCGTGGCCGCGGCGTTTGCGCTTGTTCCATGGGGGATGTTCGCGCAGTCGGTCGACCTGGTCAACGCGGAGTTGATTGCTCGCGGCTCCGCCTCGTACGCCAAGAGTTGCGCCGTGGGGTATTGCCATGGTTCGGAAGGCGCGGCAGGGCGGGGACCGGTACTTCGCGATCGCGAGTGGGACCCTCGGCAGCTTTTCAAGACAACGCATGACGGGCTGCCGGGCACAAGCATGCCGGCTTGGAAGGGGATTCTGCCGCAAGAGGAAATTTGGGCGATCACGGCGTACATCGTCAGCCTGGGGCCGCGGGTTCCCGCGCCGAGCGTGTTTGAGCTGAGCGAGGCGGCGCGGGAAATACCCCGCGAGCTTGGCGCCGAGGCGCAACGGGGTCACGACCTGTTCTTTGACCTGACGAACGAAAAGCGTTGCTCGATCTGCCACAGGGCCGGCCGCGAGGGATCGGCAAATGTTGGGCCGAATCTGGCGCAATCGGTGAAGGGGAAATCCGCGGCGAAGTTGCGCCGCGCGATTCATGAGCCCAACGCGGACGTAGCGTTCGGGTACGCGACGACCCAGATTCGGTTGCGATCAGGAGAGACGGTCACGGGAATACTATTGGACAAAAACAAATTGCGGATGCGGCTGTTCGATGTCCACACGTTGCCGCCGGCGCTTCGTTCGTTCTATGGCGATGAGGTGCGGAGGGTTCGGACGAGGAAAGGCTCGATCATGCCGCGGGGCGGGGAACTGGGCTACTCGCAGGCCGAGGTTGATGCCGTTGTTGCGTTTCTGGTGGAATTGAATGACTAGTTCTTTGACCGCCTAATGTTTGGTCTTTCGTAGTCGAACTTTGCGGCGTGCGGTTTTGCGGTCGAAGCGCCAGTCGATCTTCACCCGGTCGCGGTTGACCGGGCGGTTCCAGGCCGCCGCCTTGCTGCGCAGTTTTGTCAGGTCCGGGATGCGTCGCTTGCCCAAGCATTGCCTGCCGAACAGTCCGATCTCGATCTCCGCCTGATTCAACCAGCTGCCATGCTTCGGGGTGTAGTGCGCAGTGAAACTCTCCCAAATCTGCCCGCCGCGCTCGTCGCCGCAAAGATTTGTCAGCGACTTGAGCGTGTGTGTCGAGAGATTGTCCATGATCAAGTGGATCGTCTCCGCTTGGGGGTAGAACAGCGCCAGCTCAAACAGCGCCTTGGCAAACTCCGCCCCGCAGCGGTTCGGCGTCACGAACGTAAAATGGCGGCCCGCCTTGGGCTCCACGGCACAGAACACATTAGCCGTTCCGCGGCGCTGATACTCGCTGTCGAAACGAGCCTCGCGTCCCGGCGCGGCGGGCGTCGGAGGACGAACGTCGGCGTGCAGCGTCACCGCCTTCTCGTCCAAACAAACCACCGGCTGGGTCGGATTGGAGGGCCGTTCGTAGGTCTCGAGCACGTCTTCCATGCGCACGATGTAGTCGTCATTGAGTTCCGCCACGCACCACATTTTTTTCGCGCCACGGCTTGAGGTCGTGGCTGAGCAGCAAGACGCGAATGGTTTCTCGACCCGCTCGCGGGACCAGCCGTCGCTTGACGGCTTCGGCGGCGACGAGCCGCTTCGTCGTGTGCCGGGCATGTCTGACCGCTAAGAGGTGAAAGTCCTTTGTACAGCTTGATGGAAGCGAAGTACTAGTGAAACGCAAGGGCGCCGTCGCGAGGCGGGGTCTGGAGGAAGCGTGAATCAAAACTGCGACCTGACGAACAGAAACCGGATACGAGGCATCCTTGGCCGGACGAGCGGACGACGAATCGCGAAGTCCAGATCCATCAAGGGCCAAGGCTGTAGATCCGGCAGGTGTGCGGTGAAAGCGGTCAGACTTACCCCGGGAGGTCTGCGTTTCGTCTCGAAGTTCGGGACTGCGGAAGCCGAGAGGCGACCCGATCGGGACGCAGAAGTCAGCAGAGGGCATAGTAGGCCATGCAGTCGGTGAAGCTAGTGAGGCACTCCGCAAGTCGAAAGACGGAGTTAACGGATAGGCCGAACCGAGAACGATGGCTGAAGGCCCGAACGGAAGAGAGTGGCAATTAGGACTCGTAACTCATGGACGGAAAGCGGCGGAACAACCAACTGGAGTTGGCCTTCATGAACGAGCCGGAGGGTGAAGCCCCGAGGCCCGCTCAACAAGGGACCGAACCGTGCGCGGTGAAGCGAGAGACCGCAAGCCCGGCGCGAGAGCAACAACTCATGGAGGAGGTGTGCGAGCGAGACAATCTTTTACAGGCATGGAAACAAGTCCGGGGCAACAAGGGGAGTCCGGGCGTTGATGGCAAAACCATCGACGAAACCTGGGACGACCTACGCGAGCATTGGCCGGTCATCCGGGAGCAGTTGCTTCAAGGAACGTACCAGCCGCAACCGCTGCGACGGGTGGAAATCCCGAAGCCGGGTGGCGGGGTCAGGAGGTTGGGTATCCCTACGGTACGCGACCGACTGATCCAGCAAGCGGTGTTACAAGTTCTTCAGAAGCGTTGGGACCCGACGTTTTCCAACAACAGTTACGGCTTGCGGCCGGGACGTGCGGCGCAGCAAGCGGTGGCGCGGGCGCAAGCCTACATCGCCGCGGGTTATCAGTGGGTGGTAGACGTTGATCTGGAGAAATTCTTCGATCGCGTTCATCACGATCTGCTGCTGGCTCGGGTGGCCAAACGGGTCGGCGACAAGCGCTTGCTGAAACTCATCCGGTCGTTTCTAACTGCCGGAGTGATGGAAGACGGACTGCTGAGTTCTGTCGATGAGGGAACGCCGCAAGGTGGGCCTTTGTCGCCGTTGTTGTCAAACCTTGTGCTCGACGATTTGGATCGCGAGTTGGAGAGGCGCGGTCACCGCTTCTGCCGCTACGCCGCTGACTGTAACGTCTACGTTCGCAGTCGCAGGGCGGGGCAGAGAGTGATGGCCTCCGTCACAAAGTTTCTGGAAAAGAAGCTCCGGCTCCAGGTGAATCGATCGAAGAGCGCGGTGGCTCGACCCGACGATCGGAAGTTCTTGGGCTTTCGCTTGACGAGCGGAGCGGAGCCTCAGCGATTGATATCGCCGCAGGCTCTGCAAAGGTTTCAGGCGCGAGTACGAGAGTTGACGAGCAGAACGCGCGGGGTCAGTATCGAGCAGATGGTCGGTTCGTTAAGGCCCTATCTGCTTGGCTGGCGAGGCTACTTTGGCTTCAGTCAGGAGCCGTTAGTGCTTCGTAACCTGGACGCGCGGATCCGCCGCAGACTTCGTATGATGATCTGGCGGCAGTGGGGGAATGGGCACACTCGATACGTCAACTTACGGCGATTGGGCGTGCCCCACATGAGAGCAGCCATAGCTGCCGGATCCCCGACTGGCTGGTGGGCGATGTCGCGGCATGTGGCCGTCCAGCAGGCGCTGCCCAATGCCTATTTCGACTCGCTCGGTTTGCCTCGTGTGTCCACCGCTTCGAGCGCTTAACTCGTCCGAACCGCCGTGGTACGGACCCGTATGCCCGGTGGTGTGGGAGGGGGGAGCCGTGAGGCCTCCCCCTATCCCGATCTTGTCGGGCGTTCCAATGAATGACCCGCTCAGCACTTCCTGAAACTCTGCCCAAAGCGCCCTAGGCCCCTCCAGGCAGTGCTTTGAGCATCTTGAAGCGTCTGATCCCGCGCTGGGAAATTATTTCACAACATCTACCGGCGGCCAGCCGAAATGAGCGCCCCGAAGCGGTCTCGGGACATTGTTCATGACAACCGGATCTGCGCGCCAACCAGGACCGCGATCTCGACAAGCGCCTGGCGTCGTCGGTTTCGGCTGATCCCCACGCCCTCCACGTGATTCCGAGGGGTCCCCATTGGGCTAAGGATGATATCATTCACCTCATCTAAGGTCCAACAGCCATCGTCGCAGTCTGGCTGTTCACTTCGCCAACCTTAAGAACGAGGGCGACGTCGTCACCAGTTGCAATCTGCGGCACACGGGCATTCAGTTGCAGCAGGCCCGCAAACCCGGGTGCGCTGCCCGCAAAATCGAGAATTGCTACGGAAGCTCCTATAGAGAGCTCAACAGGCAGAACGGGACGGGGAAAGGGCACCGAGGGAAGTCGGCCGGTCCGTCCCAGCGGCGTAGTTTCCCCTTCCCCGGTTGCGAAAAGAATGATGATATCGCCCCGTCTCGCTGGGTTGACCGCCGAATTCAAAGAGCCATCTGTGTGGACAAAAACTGCCCGTCCGCTCCCATCAGCAAGGCCAAATATTCCGGGAGAGCTCTCTGCTACTGCGACCTCGACCTCGCTCGATCGATCTCCGTCGTTTTCAACACGAATTCGGACAGACAGGTCGTTCGCAACCTCGTATGGAACCTGTAGATTGATCTGCCCGCTTTGAACGAAAACAGCGGAGCGGGAACTTCGCCAAAGAATACTCGTGTCTCGGAAACGGCGGTGTTCACTAGGCCTTCCGCGTCCAATGTAGCTCCTACGCCCTCCAGTGGACCAAGCTCTGTTCCAAATATCGATACGATTCCTCCAGGGGCAACCGGACCTTCCAAAAAGCTCGCCGCATTAACCACACCGGCCCTCGTAATAGCCGGGCCGATAGACAATCCCATCTGCCACTGGCCTTCCGGCCCGATGTAGCAAGCGATGTCGGCTCGGCCGTCATCGTTGAATAGGCCCGGAAAGCATTGGTCCCCAACCGGAATCGCCGGTGATGGGCCGCCGATCCACCCCGGCGCTCGCCAACCGCTTCCGGTCGAAAGTCCCATATGCCAGTCGCCTGATGATCCAGTGAAACATGCGACGTCCGTTTTTCCATCCTGCGTAAACTCACTTGGAATGCACTGGTCGGTGACCGGAATTCCCGGAGACGGCGCATTCGTCCAACCCGGAGCGTCCCAACCGCTACCTGCAGAGAGTCCCATGTGCCAATCACCGTTAGATCCCGTGTAGCAGGCGAGATCTGTGCGGCCGTCTCCGTTGAAATCTCCGGGGATGCACTGGTTACCTACCGGCACGCCTGGAGAGGGCGCGTCATCCCAAATGGGACCAGACCAGACGTCCCGGCGCGCAGGACCTTCTGAGATTCGCTCCTGAGCCCCGAAAGAATCGGTTTGACCACTGGCGTATTGTGCTGCCGTCACTAGGCAATACAACCCAACTATTTTCCCCGACAATTTCCTAATGCCAAACACTTCAAACCTCCTGCAGACTTAACGCCTGAGTCCAAGCCAACTGAACGTATCTAAGCAAAGAAGATCTCTCCAGGTCATTAACTGCACGGTCATCATTGGCGGGACACACCGCCTTTAGCCCCGGTGGCGGTAGGAGCCAGCCACCGGCCGAGAAGTAAATGCCGTCTCAAATCCTAGCTTCTGGACGCGGTAGCGACTGATGTTCGGACCGACCAAGATGCCGAATCCCACCTCCGTTGCGTTGGGTGTCGGGAACAAACGATGCCACAAACGATGCCACAAACGATGCTCCGTGAGCACGCCGAAACCGCCGCCAGAGGGCTCTAACACCCTATTTAAAGGCCTTTGAGCGATTTTGGGGTGACTTCAGATGGGTGGGAAATAAATTTCCAGTGGCTATGCCTTGAACGGCCGAAATGGGCAGTCTGTTTAGGAAGAGAGGAGAACTACCAGCTCAGCTCAGGACTCCAGGTAACGGTCAACGCTAAATTCTTCTTGACCCACCGCTGTAGCGAGAGCATAGTCGAGGCGGCTGTGACGACTCAAGTCAAGTCGACGCCACTATCGGTCCGCGCGGCGCGGGTTACGTTACAAGGGTCTAGCCCTGAATCAGAGAACCTTCATGAGGCCCTGCGTGCCCTCGGCTGCGTCTCCGTGATCGCTGCGATTTTATTCGCGTCGCTCGCGGAATTCGAGACGATCGATTACCTTTCCCCCCGGCCTCTCGAGGACAGCTTAACGGCAGTACTGCGCGTCGTTTCGGATGCCCTCAGTCGTCTACCGTACATCTTGTGAGATTTCTGCAACGATAGCGCTAGTCGCCTCTGCGACGGGCAGATCCTCACGGAGTCGATTTCATGAAACAAACCCGACGATTGTCTTTTTTCGTGACGGCGCTGCTCGCGTTCGCAACCACATCATCGATCCGCGCCACCGACGCTCCCAACATCGTCTTAATCTTCGTCGACGACATGGGCTACGGCGATCTGGCGTGCTACGGAAACACCCAGATAAAGACACCCAACATCGATCGTTTGGCCGCCGAGGGGCAACGCTGGACGAGCTTTTATTCGTCTGGCGCCACGTGCGTGCCCAGCCGTCGCGGGCTGATGACGGGACGGCACCCAGACCTGATGGACGGTGCGCCACTCATCCAGGTGCGTGATCGCCTAATGCCCGCTATGCTCAAACGCGCCGGCTACGCCACGGGCATGCTCGGCAAGTGGCACCTGGCGGGTTATCCCAAAGACTTCACCACGGCCCCGATGCACCCGCTCGAGTGCGGCTTCGACTCCCACTTCGGCACACCCGGCTCCAACGACGTGCCCGCCCCGCCAGGCACGAAACAGACGCGCGACCTGTTTGACCGCACCGAGAAGATCACCTTCCAGGTGCCGCTGATCCGTGGGCGCGAGATCGTCGAATTCCCCGCGAACCAGGAGCTATTCACCAAGCGTTACACCGAAGAGGCCGTGCAGTGGATACACGCAAACGAGGATGATCGGTTTTTCCTGTACCTCGCTCACAACATGCCGCACGCTCCGGTGTTCGCCTCGAAGGAATTCCAAGGACGCAGCGCGGGCGGACGTTACGGTGACGTCATCGAAGAGGTCGACTGGTCGGTGGGACAGGTGATGCAGGCGCTTAAAGACACCGGTGTCCAGGACAACACGCTCGTCGTCTTTACCTCCGACAACGGACCCTGGACGATGTTCGGGCCGCATGGCGGGACGGCAGGTCCTCTGCGCGGCGAGAAGGGCACGTCATGGGAGGGCGGGTACCGTGTGCCGGGCATCTTCCGATGGCCGGGCAAAATCCAACCCGGCGTCGTGAATGGCATGGGCGCCAACCTGGACCTGTACGCCACGTTCGCCACGCTCGTGGGTGCCGATCAACCGCGCGAACTCAAGGGCTACATCTCCAAGGACCTGGGCGGTGTGCTGTTCCGCGGCGAACTGAGCCCGCGAACGCAATGGCTGTACAACACGGGATCGATCGCGTTTCGTTCCGGGCCATACAAGATCCACCTGAGCACGAAGGCCCGCTCCTCTAACCCCGACACACGCGAACGCGAGCCCGCTCCGAAACACGACCCACCGTTGCTCTACGACCTGTCGGCCGACCTGGGCGAGCAATCGAACCTCAACGAGGCGCACCCGGAGATCGTCGCCCGGTTGCTAGACGAGATGACCGCGTTCAAGAATCAGTAGCCTGACCCTGTGATGTACCTAAACTCAATCGAGGTTCCGTCATTTCGAATACCCGCTTACCCGATGCCACCATAGCCACGCTTCTCGAGGACTTTGTAGTGGCTGGCGGTCTGCCCTACCAAGATGCGTCGGCTTTAGCGCTCAGGACCTTCGCTGGGATTCGTGTCGGGAACAAACGCTCCCACAAACTTCCATTCGAGAGGGTGCCAAAACCCCCGCCAAATGGCTCTAACGCCCTGTTTATAGGCCTCCTAGCGAATCTAGCGGTGCA
>CBDBHI010000007.1:0-42711 GCA_965205595.1 Bryobacterales bacterium
TTGGTTGGGATCCCGCCCGCTCCGCGTGGCATTCCACAGGTTGAGGTGACGTTCGACATCGACGCCAACGGAATTTTGAACGTCTCAGCGAAGGACAAGGCGACCAGTAAAGAGCAAAAAATCACCATCACGAGTTCATCGGGCCTATCGCGGGAAGAGATAGAGAAGATGGCGAACGCCGCCGAAATGAACGCGGCCGAAGACGAGAAGCGCCGAGCCGACGTCGAAGCTCGCAACCGTGCCGATGCCATGATCTACTCGACCGAAAAGACATTGAGCGAGCACCGCGACAAGCTCGGCGACGACGATGCCAAGAAGATTGAAGATGCGTTGGAGGCGACGAAGGCTGCTGTGAAGGACGGCGACGCCACCGAGATCAATCGTACGGTTGAGAACCTGACCCAGGCCAGCCACAAGCTCGCTGAGGCGATGTACCAGTCGGCCGGGCCGGATGCCGAAGGCGCCCAGAACGGAGCAGACCCGGGCGCCGCCGACCCCAACGGCGCCGCTCCGGACGAAGATGTCGTTGACGCGGAATTTGTAGATGCTG
Source organism: Bryobacterales bacterium (assembly GCA_965205595.1). Lineage (GTDB taxonomy): Bacteria > Acidobacteriota > Terriglobia > Bryobacterales > UBA6623 > CATQHP01. The sequence goes on from CBDBHI010000007.1 coordinate 551, forward strand.
ACGAAAAATCGAAGCCCTAACGAGGGAGCTAGCGAAGCGCGGCTCGCGATGCCTCGTGTAACTATCTGCCTTGCGGTTGCGAACGTATCGGAGAGTAACTGAACTAACAGTGAGTTGGACGAATGGCTGCCTCGAAACAGCAGGATTTTTACGGAACGCTAGGCGTAAAGCGAACGGCGAAAACCGAAGACATTCGCAAAGCCTACCGCCGCCTCGCCCGCAAATTTCACCCTGACGTCAATCCCGGAGATAAGGCCGCCGAAGACCGCTTCAAGGAGATCCAATCCGCGTACGAGGTCCTGAAAGACGACAAGAAGCGGCAGATGTTCGATCAGCACGGCTTCTACTCCGACCAAGCGTTCGCGGCCGGTGGACCGGGAGGCCCAGAGGGTGGCGCTGGAGGATTTCGGCCGGGCGATTTCGACTTTAACGGATTCGATTTTTCTGAGTTCGCACGTGGTGCCGGGCGCCCATCCCCGGGCGCGGGCAGGCAGTCTCGAGGCGGTTTCTCAGACCTGTTCGGAAACCTCTTTGGCCAAGAGGGAGCCCATTCGTCGTCCGCCGCTGGACCGCAGCCCGGCGAGGATCTGGAATACGCGATCGACATCGATTTTTGGGAAGCCATTCGAGGTACGACGGCGCGACTAAGTGTCAGTCGCAACGCCCCATGCGCGCGCTGCAGCGCGACAGGGCAGGTGAACACAGGAGGCCCCGCGGCCTGTGGCGAGTGCAGCGGTTCCGGCCAGGTCAACCAAACCGTCGGGAACATGCAGTTCAAGATTACCTGCCCTCGCTGCCAGGGCAAGGGCCAGGTGCGTAACATTTGCCCGAGCTGCCGCGGCGACGGCCGCAACAGCACGACCGAGACGGTGGAAGTTCGCATACCGGCAGGCGCGCAGCATGGCTCACGGCTGCGGGTGCCCCGCAAAGGCAACGGTGGGTTGCTCGGCGGGCCTCCGGGCGACCTCTATATCGTCACCCGCGTTGGCGAGCACCCGTTTTTCAAGCGATCGGGCGACGACATTCGGATCCAGGTGCCGCTGACTCCCGCCGAGGCCGTGCTTGGAGCGAAGATTGAAGTGCCCACCATCGAGGGCAGCGCCTTTCTGAAAGTCCCGCCGGCGACAAGTTCGGGCAAGGTTTTTCGTGTTCGCGAGCGCGGTGTATTGAACCCGGGCACCAAGCGGCTCGGCGATCAATTTGTCGAAGTGCGGATAGTCGTTCCAGAAATTCCTGGCGAGGCGACTAAGGACCTCATGCGCGAGTACTCCGCTCTCAACTCAGAGAATCCCCGCGAACACCTGTTGGAAGAAGTCTAGCGATGGCGAGTCGGCGCAAAACGAAGGGCGCTTACACGATTTCGGTCGTGGCGGAGCAGTTTGGTGTCCACCCGCAAACCCTGAGACTCTACGAGCGCGAGGGGCTTCTGAAACCATCACGCACCGAGGGCAACACACGCATGTATACCGAGGATGACGTGCAGCAGCTTGACGTTATCCTCGGTCTGACGCGAGACCTTGGTGTTAACCTCGCTGGCGTCGAGATTATCTTGAACATGCGCCGCAAGATGGAAGAAATGCAGAGCCAGATGAGGGAATTCGTTTCGTTCGTCAATACAAACATGACCTCGGCTGATCACGAACCCGACGATGTCATTTCAAATGCTCTGATTCCCTTCAAGACCCGCATGCCGGTAAAGACCAAACCCAAGCCGGCGGGCAAGAAAGCCGTCAGGCGTAACGCTCGCAAGGCTCGGGTTTGATCGGTTAACCCGCATTTTCAAGAATGAGCTGGGCGCTTTCGCCGTCAGGTGATGACCAATGCGGGTTGGTTACTTGGCCCGAGTCGCTTCGAGAATGGGCAAGTTAGCTTCGGTGGGAACGTAGATAATCTCGCTCGAGCCGTCTTGCAGTCCTTGCACCCAGAGGTAGCGAAGGTAGGCCTCGTTGTCTTGCAGGCTTTCGCCGATAATTGTGTTCGCTTCCGCGACGCCGTGGGCGCGTTCGACCTCGGCCTGGCGCAGCAGCTTGGCGGCTTCCATGCGGGCGCGGGCGTCCTCAATCATGATTTTTTTTGTGTACTCCTGCTGCTCGAGTTCGGCCTGGCCCGACATCCGGCGGGCGTAGACCTGGGAGTGGGGAAATCCCCACAAAACGAATGTAGTCGCAATCGTCCCCAAGACTACTAGCGGGATGATAAAACGTGTTCTCATGACTCCCCCTTTCTATCTAATAGATACGGGGAGCGGTCGAATAATTTTCCGAAATCGGACTACAATTCGACGGCGATGATGACGACGAACTCGGGCGACGTCTCAATAGGCCATAGCGGCGTTACGACGAACCGCTTGGCTACACGCCGTACGCGGAACTCCAGGGTCCCCGACGCATTTGCTCGACGTGCATTTTGAGATGCGCTATGTAATCGGGCACGCGGTGGGCGAGCGTCCACGGGCCCGGGTCGCCGTCTTTGCCGCAGATCAGATTGGGTTGGTCCTCGCGAATTCGGCGACAGACGGCTAGTAGGTGCAGATTGAGCGACTTCCAAAGATCGATGATCTCGTTCCAGTCCCGCGACTGATAGCCGTTGAGATCGACCCGCTCTTCCTGGGCGTAAAGCAAGCTGAAGTCGGTCTCGCCCGCAAGCGCGCGAATGAAGCGCTGATGATTGACCGTGCCGGAATCGATCATGTGCCCGACGATTTGCTTTCGGGACCAACCGCCATCTGATCGAAGCCGGGCCGCTTGCTCGTCAGGTATCGGCCGCCACTCCGCGGGAAGCGTCGTGATTGGTTCAGACAGTTCGTCCATTGCGGATTGGATGGCTTCGAAACCCATAGTGATTGCTGGTTCCTTTGATCTAAAGTCTCATTGTCTTAGAAGCAAGAGGCGCCCCAAGAATCGATCACTAATGAACAATCGAGTCGATGTCTGGGTCAATAGTCTCCGTAGAAATATTCGGATCGTCCCGAACTACTACTGTGCGCGAATCACCCGTGTTACTGATCAATTGGTTCCGCCGGCAGTCCGGCCGACCTCCTCCAAAGTAATCATCACGGTCATCGGGTCGAGCGGAGAGGGTCGAAATCCGTTCGACTCGTAGAAATGCATTGCCCGCTCGGAAATGGCCTGGACGAGCAGGGCGCGAATGCCCGCAATTTCCGCGGCTTGGAGCGTGCGCAGCACAGCATCACGGAGCATCGCAACACCGATGCCGCGGCCCTGAAACTCCCTGTCTACTGCTAGCCGGGCAAGAATCATCACCGGGATTGGATCCGGCATGTTGCGCTTCACACGGCCGGATGATCCAGCGTGCGCCACCGCTCCAACGGCAAGGCTGTAGTAGCCCGCGACGGTTTCGCCGCAACAAACTACATAGGTGCGCGACGCGCCGCCGGCCTCGTTGCGAGCGGCTCGGCGCCGCAACCAGTCGTCGAAGCTGGGCTCGCCGCAATCAAAGCGCGTGAGATCGTGGGCGGGTAAGAGCTTTTCTGGCGGCCGGACTTGCGACTCGCTCAGCTCCCCCACGGCGGTCTCGTTTGGAGCAGCCGCCTCAGCTTTCGATTTTCAGCCGGTGGCTTATCGAGCATGGCAGTGAATCGCTTGAAGGCCTTTTCCTGTACGACGAAATAACGCCGGTCGAGGAGAACTGCTTCCGCCTCGCGACAGGCGGAGTCAAGCATGAAGTCCGAGCGGCTGCGGCCCAGCGCATTGGCAGCCTGATCGATCAGGCTCTTCTGCTCGCGGCTAGCGCGGAGGTTGATCGTTTCGTCGCGGGTTTTCGAGGAACTATTGTCAGTTGCTGGCATTCTCGAGCAGTCTTTGTATATACAGTTACCCTACGGCAATGTGTATGCATTGTCAACACAATATTACGGCGACGGCTTTACAATCGGTGGGCGGCGCTGGCCATCGGGACGCTTCTTAGCTTCCGCGTCGTCTGGTTTCTTTTCGTCGACGCGTCGCCAGCGCTTGGGACTTTCTTTTGCGGGGGTCTGTAGGTTAACTTTGTCAGAGCGTTTCGTCTCGCGACGATACAACCGTTTCACCGGAATGGTCGGCACAAAGTAACCGGACCGCGAAAGTACAGTTGCACCCTCCATCGCCACATCAACGCTCACTCTTCGGAAGCCGTCGCGCGGAGCCTCTTCGTTTGTGGGTGGATAGTAGCCAATCAGGTACTGCGTGCGGAGGTTCTTGAGAATCTCGTCGAACGCGTCGTCCAGGGTGTCGACTCCGTATTGAATGAACGCCTGGCCACCTGTATTGGCGGCAAATGTCTTCAGGGCGTTTTCGCCTCCGGTATTGCGCCCGGCGTCGCTGCGAATCGGCACCACAATTACCGGATAAATCACGGCGTCGGCGTCGTGGGCCGCTTTGAGTGCATCGGCAAACGAGATGCGGCTAGTCGTGTCGCCACCGTCGGTAATGATGATCAACACGCGCCGTCCTTCGCGACGCTCCAGCGCCTCGGACGTCAGAAGAATCGCATCATACACCGACGTTCCGGTTTCTGGATGCACCTCGTCCAGCGCCTTCGACAACTGGCCCACTCGACGGGTGAAAGGCGAGAGCATCTCGACGAAGTCAGAGAATTTATAGACGGCAGCTCGATCGTCCGGGTGGGATTCCTCTCCCAGCAGATTTTTTAGAAACCTCGACGCCGCTTCGCGCTCGAACTTCAATTCGATGGCGGTACTCAGACTGGCGTCCACCATCAGCGCGATCGACAACGGCCGGTTCGTGCGTTTTTCGAATACCGCGATCTCGCGCGGATTGCCACCGTCGCTGACGCTGAAGTCTTCCTTCACCAGGTCGCCTACCGGCGCTCCATGCTCGTCCTTTACGTTGACCAGCAAGTTGACAAGACTGACGTCGGCGGTAAAGATCGCATCCCGCGGCTCTTCCTGCGCGTACGCAGCGGTCGTCGCTGCCAACAGTAGCGCCAGCAAGATCAAGTGGGTGCCTCCGACATCGAGGCAGTTCCGACTGAGCGCGGAATATTGTCGTCCCATTGCCCCTCGACCCAGACCCCACCGTCTTCGAAGTACTCCTTCTTCCAGACGGGAACTCGCTTCTTGACCGTATTGATAGCCTCTAGACTCGCGTCGTACGCTGCCCGCCGATGCGCCGAGGCAACGACAATCGAGACGCTTACCTCGCGAATTTCAAGACGCCCGACGCGATGGACGATCGCGATGCGATGGACGTCGTGTCGAGCAAGCACCTCGCGTCCGATGTCCTCAATCGTCTTCAGCGCTAGTGGCACATAACATTCGTAGTCCAAATAGCGTGTTTTGCGGCCTTTGGAATTGTCGCGAACAACCCCTTCGAACGTGATCAAAGCCCCGTCAGTGTTGCTTTGAATGCCCCGCTTCAGGGCGGCGCTGTCAATCGGATCGGCCGTAATCGCGAAGTGCGTGTCTGCGTCCTGTGCGACAACCGGTAGCGAAGAGCCGCCGCTCACGGGCGGCATGAGTGCGATCTCGTCGTCGTCTTCGAGAGCAACGCTCGAGTCCGAAAACTCTTGGTTACGCGCCACTGCAATGCTGTCGGCCATTTCAAGAAGTCTTGGGTACTGGGACGCGTAGTGCGCGAACACCGTTTCAACACGCGAGCCGGCCGGCAAATCGATCGCGTCTTCAGAGCGGCCGATGATGTCCTTGAGTTGGCCGAAGAAGAGGACTCGAATTTTCACAAGCTTAAGATTCCGCCCGCTGACTCTATTGTCACCGATAGACTGCTGCTACTCTGGGCTCAGCTCCCGCGGCGGTTGCAGCGATGTTCGAATGGATTAAAAAAATCCACATGTACGCGGGTCTGCTTACGTTCAGCGCCTTTGTTATTTGGGGCGTCACGGCAATTCACGCCGTCTTCCTACCGCCGCCGGGCGGCTACACTCCGCCAGAAATTTCGTCCGTTCGCGAAGTTCCATTCAAAGCCGCGGGCAACCTTGACGACAAGCAGTTGGCAAAGCAGATCTATGACTCTATCGACGTGCCACTTGCCGGGGGACACTACAACATCCGCCGCGACGATGATTTGAACCTGGCGTTCTTCATCTTTACTTCGAACGGGCGGCGTGACGTTACTTATCTCGAAGACCGCTCCGTCGTGCGCGTAGCCCATCGCCGCAACAACCTTTGGGGCTTTTTGTCGTCGATGCACACGGCTCACTCTCGGCGACACACGCTGTCGATTCCTTCGAAGATGTGGGGGTACTACAACGAGTTTTCGAACTGGGCGTTTCTGTTCATGACGATTTCGGGAGTCTACATGTGGCTCGCTACCCGGCCGCGGCTACCGTGGGCACGGCTCTCGATCGCGCTCAGTATCGCCGTTGCCGTTGGGCTATGGGTATTGACGAGGTGAACTGATGTTTCAACTCATGCGCAACACCCATCTCGTGCTCGGAATGCTGTTCGTCGCAATGGGATTGGTTTTCGCGCTCAGCTCGATGGTGATTATCTACCGCCCCTGGATGCCAAAGGACGAGGCCGAAGCGATCGAGCGCACGGTCGTCGTGCCGCCCGAAGCCGCCGCCTCGCCGCGATCGCTGGCGCGGGAGCTGATGCGCTCGCAGGATCTGAAAGGTACTCTCGGACAAATCGAAGAAGACGCGGATACGGTGAAGATTCGCATCTTCCGGCCCGGCACCGAAGTGCGCGTCGAGTACAACCGCGCGAGCGGCGAAGCGCTGCTCAAAACGCGCCGCTGGGGGACGCTCGAGATGTTGGTGCAGCTTCACGTCAACCACGGCTTCTGGCATGACTTTGCGCCCGCAAGCGCCTGGGCTGCATTTTCGCTGCTGACCTCGATCGGAATGCTGCTACTGGGTGTCTCGGGAGTTTATCTTTGGTTTATGCACCATGAGGAACGCTTGATCGGCGGCGCGCTACTCGGAGTCGGCTTCGGGTACGCGATAGTCGCTCTGACGCTAATCCGACTAGCGTGAAGCTGCAGTTGCCACTTCGCTGCATGGCACCGGCGCATTGAGATAGACCCCGTATTTCCCACACGCCATTGTGGGCGAAATTCAGGGACATGATACAAGCGATTCGCAATAATAAAACCGCATGAAAAATTCAGACGTATCCGCAATCGCGTGGTTTGGAGCGGGCGTTGCGTGCGGCACCGCCGTCGCTCTGTTGGTTGCCCCCCATTCCGGGACTCGCAGCAGGCGGATTCTCATTGAAAAAGGCGTTGAAGGCTTGGAGCAAGTTATCGGCGAAGAGCGCGTCGAGAAAGCGCAACAAATTTACGAGCGTGGTCGTGAGTCGGCGGCGGTAGTCCACGACAGCCTCGAGGTGGCGAAGCGCGCGAGGAATCTTAAGCGGCCGCTGGGCGAAGACGGCTAGCCCGCATTTCTCACCACGTGGCGAACGATAGTGCGTGAGAGGTGCGTCAATACGAGGCGCGCGACGATTGGCGCGCAGAGGCGTACTCTACAGTCCGTCGAGCACGACGATCGAGCACAACGAAGTAGTGGCGCACCTATCGCCTGCTTTCGCCGTCAGGTGGTGAGAGATGCGGGCTAGCGCCATTCATCGGAGTTCAACTGCCGCTACAATGCCGACAGCATGTGGCGGATCGCAGTCTTACTTTTGGTTGTAGCTCTTGCTGGCGCACAGCAATCTTTTGATCTTCTGATTCGCAACGGTGAAATTATCGACGGGTCGGGCGCGCCCGGACGCCCGGCGGACCTCGGCATCCGCGATGGAAGAATTGCCGCGATTGGCGATCTCGCAGATGCGTCCGCCGATCGAACACTCGACGCAACGGGCCTGGTTGTTGCACCCGGATTTATCGATATCCACAATCACTCCGACGACACGCTCATCGAGGAACCCGAGTGCCACAGCATGGTGCGACAGGGTGTCACGACGATGGTGCTCGGCGAAGGTGGCTCGGCTGGACCAGTCAAGCCCGGAGTCAAGCCCTGGACCTCGCTTGGCGGGTATTTCGACTACGTGGAATTACAGGGCGTCGCGGCAAATATTTGCTCCTACGTCGGGCAAACGCAAATCTGGACGTACGTCAAAGGCGAGGCACTCGAGCCTGCTACCGCGTCTGAAATCGACGCTATGAAAGGCGAGGTCGAGAAGGCCATGCGCCAGGGCGCGATGGGGCTCTCCACTTCCCTGCTGATGCCGCCTTCGAGCTTGGTAACCACGCCACAGCTCGTGGAACTAGCCGCAGTTGCAGCCAAGCACGGGGGGATCTACTCAACGCACATTCGAGACGAAGGGCTCGGTGTTTTCCGCTCAATCGAGGAAGCGATCAACGTCGGTAAGGGCGCGGGCATCCGTGTCGACATCATTCACATGAAAATCGCCGACGAAAAGTTTTGGGGCCAGATGCCCGAAGTGATCGCGATGATCAACAAGGCTCGGGCGGAGGGGCATGACATTCGGGCTCACGTCTATCCCTATACAGCCGGCCAGAATAACTTGCGGTCGATCATTCCGCCCTGGGCACACGACGGCGGCAACGAGGCCATGCTCGAGCGCCTGCGGGACCAGTCGGCTCGCGAGCGCATGCGAAAAGATATTCTCAACGGAATCGACGGCTGGTACAACCACTATCTAGCCGTGGGCGGTGACTGGAAACGCATGCTTCTAGTGGGCTTCAAGGCATCGAAAAATCTGCCTTACGTAGGCAAGCGCTTCAGCGATCTCATCGCCGACCGCGGCGGCGACCCGATCGACATTTTGTTCGACGTGTTGCTCGAAGAAGACGGCAGCGTGCGGACCGTGTTTTTCCATCACGACGAACCCGACATGCAGTTCGCTCTCAAGCAGCCTTATGTCTCTGTTGGATCAGACGGCTCCGCCATAAGTCCCGGCGGCCAATACAAAGACATGCACCCCCATCCTCGCTGGTACGGAACATTTCCGCGCGTAATGGGTCGCTACGTGCGTGAGCTAGGTGTCTTGACGTTGCCCGAGGCGGTACGGAAAACGACGAGCATGAATGCGGAGAAGCTCGGAATAGAAGACCGTGGATTATTACGCGAGGGCTACTGGGCCGATGTGGTGGTTTTCGATCCGAAGACGATCGCTGACCGCGCTACGTTTGAGAGCCCGCAACAGTATCCGCTTGGCATTCCATATGTCATCGTGAACGGCGAGGTCGTTGTGGACGATGGCGAACACTCCGGGGCCTTGCCCGGGAAGGTACTTCGCGGCCCCGGCCACTGAGGTTCCAGTGACAATAAACCTTGAGCCTACTGATAGTCTTGAGCAAGACCAATTACCGCAGCACCGGTGAATGGCCTTGCCCCACGTACTTGCGTACGCGCGCGCCTCAGATAATATGCCGGTCGGTTTCTAGAGCGATCGCTAATCCAGAATACCCGCCAAGTCCTGCAGCAGATTCCAATTCTCCAAACGGTCAGTCTGCGCGAGCGCCATCTCCGGCGAGGGGTTTCCGTCTTTGTCGAAGTGCTTTGAAAAACGGCCTTCAGTTCTGGCAAAGAATGTGAAGTCGATTTGCTCCTTCGTTTTCGGATGCGTGTACCAATCGGCTTTGACGTTGGGGTTGCCGACTAAGCTCAGGCGCTCGCGGAAACGGTTACCCTTGCGCGGATCATAGATGAAGACCGGGAAAGTGCGCGAGTCGGCGGCTAGCTTGGCCTGGTGGTAGGCCATGTCATCCGCGACACCGTGCTCGGGTTGGCAGGTCGTAAATACGTTGACGATCGCCGGACCCGGGAACTCGTTCGCTTCCATGATCGCTTTGTAGAAATGATTGGTATGCGCGCAGGTCGTTTGAGCAACGTAGACGTCCTTGTGCATCATGCAAATGTTCGCGATCTCTTTGCGATTCTCGGTCTTGCCGTGAATTTCTTTACCATGCGTCGACATCTTGGCGTTTTGTCCCATGTAGGAACCCGTCGAAGCCTGGCCGCCGGTGTTCGAGTAAACCTGGGTGTCGAGCACCAGAACTTTGATGTCCATACCCGAGGCCAACATTCGAGACAGTGACTGGAAGCCGATGTCGAGCATCGCGCCATCACCGCCGATTACCCAAAGCCGTTTGTTCTCCCAGCCGTTCTGATTCCACTTCGCGCGTACGCCCATCGCGTCGGCCGGTGCGTTCTCAAAAAGCGAATTCGTCCAAGGAACAAGATACGGATTGTAAGGGTACGTCGACGTGTACACCGTGTTACAGCCAGTGGCCGCAACAATTCCGACGTTTTCCTTGCCGTAGACAAAACCGGTTGCCGCGAGCATCATCCGCAAAGCTGTCGCTTCGCCGCAGCCCATGCACGACCCGGCGCCGCCGACGTAAAGCAATGCGTCGTCGGAAAGCATCATGTCGGCCAATGCCTTTTCGTTAATGAACTTCTTGGGCGTGGCCGGGACGTCGTTGTAAAACTGAAACGAGTCCTTAAAAAACTTCATGTTGTCGTCATCTTTGACGATCATCTTGAGTGCGTCATGGTCGCCACAGGCGTCGACACATTCCGCGCAGCCTTTGCACTTCGTTGGATCGATGAAGATCCCAAACTTGCCGCCGCCGAGGCCTTTCTTTTCGCGGACCTTCCAATACTTGTTGGTCTCGGTCCACTGCTCAGCGATCTTCGCGCGCTCCGCCTCATCTACGATGCCGGTGAGCTGCGACTCAAGAGTTTCCGGCTCGATGACCTTGGCAAGAATCGCCGTATCGGGGCACTGCGTGACACAGTCCATGCAGCCGACGCACTGGTCGGGGAGAAACTCCGGAATATCGGGCGAGATGTAGCTGAAATCGCGAAGAGCACCAGTGCCAGCGGGCACAATGCTTCGAGACACTTGGAGGTCCGCTTCTAGGGCGGTTTCGGCAGTGCCGTTGTTATACGCACCAACGACTCTTTCATTGAAGTCCGCGACGTCAACGACATTTTCGCGAAAGTCGTCAATCAGTGCTTGGTCGGGCAGGCCGTTAACTTGTGTGCTCATTGAATAATCCTTATCGCTCCGTCAACTCGGTCTTGATCTTGGTTCGCTAACATCACATCGGTGGGAATCTCGATAACTTCCGAGTAGCCGCGATGCACGGCCTGTAAATTGTCTTGCACCACTCGTTCGCCGCGTTTACCGAAGTATTTGCGAATCGAATCTTCGACGCTCTTGAACAGGTCTTCGTCGCTGAGTTTTGATTCTTCCTTGAAGGGTGTCACCTTCAAGAAGACTCCCAGCAGGACGATGCCTTGCATGCGCTGTTGCAGATCAGCCTCGCTTGCCACGTCCCGGGCAATGGCGACTGTGTCGAGCGCGAAAAGTCGGGCGTTGTGCTCGCGAATCCGATTTCGCGCCCAGGGCGGAACCGAGGCCCAAACCTTGTGTGGGTCCGTATCGGCGCTCTGTACGAATACCTTGCCGTTGTCGGCCAGCCCCGCCAATGGATTGCCGTTGTTGAACGAGTTCACGTCGTTTAGGGGAATGAACTCGACGTGGTTGAGTTCTGAGTGGGTTCGAATATGTTCCTTCGCAATCGTCAGATAGTAAGTCGTCGGCAGGCCCTTCTTTTCGGAGCCGTATTTCGGATAGGCTTGCACGTCCATGCCAAACGCTTCACCAGCGATCGTCGCGATGATCTTGTTCGTGGTGACCGAGCCGTAGCCGCCGACTGAGTGGCCGCGCATCGAGAACGAGCCGGGTGAACGCACATCCGGGTCGGCGGGCGGGTCAAGCGCCGTATGGTGCTTGATGCCAATGCTGAAATAGTGGCGTGGTTCCTTGCTGACCATGTTCTCAGCGAGTGCAATGAAATCTCCGGCGCGCACGTCGCGGCTGCCAAGCCCGGCCGAGCCACCGTAAAACTTCGGCATGGTCTCGATCTTCGAATAGCCGGGCGCCCCGTTAAACGCATCGGCGAACGATGCCTTCAGCTCGCAAAGCTGTGGGTTGGACTGCTGTAACGGGATATCAAGGCGCTCGATGACGGTTACCGCTTTGAGGTTTTTCAGTGCATCGACAATCTGCCCAGAGGGCCAGGGGCGGAACGATGTAATGTGCAGCAGGCCGACTTTGATGCCCATTTCTTCGCGGATCCAGTCGACAGCGGCCTCGCCGGTTTCCATCATGCCGCCGGAGCCGACAACAGCGTATTCCGCGTCTTCCAAGCGGTAGGGGATCACAACACCGTATTGGCGGCCCGTGAGGGCGTAGAACTCCGCCATCGCATTCTCGACGGCCGGCATCACCTGGTCATAGTAGTGGCGCTGGGCAATCTTGCCCTTCATGTACGAGTCTTGGTTCTGGACCACACCCGACATCACGGGCATGGCGGGATCCATTAGATTGCGCAGCCTCTTGCTCGGGTCGCCGACGAAATGCTTCATCATTTCCGGCTCTGACAGCAGCACGTTCTCAATCGTGTGCGTCGTCAAGAAGCCGTCCTGCACGTTCATGAACGGCGTTTCCGAATCCTCGGCGGCGCGGCGGCAGATCAAAGCTAGGTCGCCGGCCTCTTGCGCGTTGCGGGCGTAGAGAATTCCCCAACCTGTATCGGCAACCGCGTAGACGTCGTCGTGACCCGCGTGCACGTTGAGCGAGTGTGACGTCAGGGCGCGCGCACCGATATGAAAAACGATCGGCAGGCGCTTACCCGAAATCGTGAACAGCACCTCTTTCATGAGGACCAGGCCCTGACCAGACGTGAAGTTGGTTACGCGTCCACCGGCGACTGCGTAACCTTCGCAGGTTGTCGCGGCGCTGTGCTCGGATTCAGGCTCGATGAAGACGAGCTTATCTCCCCAGAGATTCTTTTGTCCGTTCGCTACCGCGCTCTCAAAACCGCCGCCCATCGTGGTGGACGAAGTGATCGGATAGGCGCACGCCCCTTGACAGATTTGCGTCTCGGACCAAACGACAGCGCTCGCTCCGTCCGCGGTCGTGGCGATGCCCGGATATGGAAACTCCGGTGGATGCTCGTCTCCCTTCTCCAGGTGAAAGGGAGTTGCGGTGCCAACCGAAGTAGCCATATATTGCTCCTCTCAAGGCGCAACGGCCCGTTGGCCGCTCGAAAGCCTCGAAGTTAGTGATTTTTTAACGAATGTCGAAGTTCGGGATCTTTGTCCAAAATTGCGGTTTCGAGAGACACATGTCCCTCACCTACTGCTCTATTTTTATAGCACGTCCTTGAGTCTCGACGAATCAGGGGTTCGCCTGACCGACGACGCCGGAAAAGAAGCATTTGCAATCTACCGGCAAGGGGGCGTATCGTCGGGATGAACGATAGCAAACCAATGGTCAAGAAGAATTCCCACGCTGTGATCCTGCTCGAAGGAAGATCCGCCTGAAATAAGTGGCGAGAGTCTCACCCGTCTACCCGCCCCAATCTTCACGAAGCCGACCTAATTGCGGCTCAGCTTGAGAGCATCCACTTCGAGGACGCTGATCTCTGCTTTGCTCATCTCGAACGGGCTGACCTCACCGGCGCCGTGCTCATTCAGGCGGATCTCGCCGGCTCGTTCTTGGTACATGCCAGGCTGGTCGACGCCCATTTGGAAGGCGCCAACGCCAGCCATGCCCACCTTCACGGTGCCGACTTGGCGGGCGCTCATCTCGAATGCGCCCAGCTAAATGTAGCTGTGCTAGCGGGCTCCGATTTAACCGGCGCCCACCTCGAAGGCGCAAATCTCGTCGGCGCCAAAGGTTTGGTCCAGCAACAAATCGACGCGGCATTTGGCGACGCGAAGACCGTCTTGCCGGAAAATCTGCATCGCCCGATCGGCTGGGCAAACGGCGCCACCACAACGCACTAAGCGGCGATTTCTGAACGGGGGCGCGGCGCATGCGGCCCTGCCTGACTTTCGAGGCTTGATTCGCTACAAGCCACCCTAACCGAAACTTGATTTCTCAAGCTGCCCGCCAAGCTGCTTGTTGGACGAATCCGTTCGCGATACCGAGCCGCGTCGCCTCGCTGGCATCTCAAGTTTCTCCCTTGAATGATCCGCCCAACCAAGGCGGGCGGTGGCCGCCCTAACCACAAACCTCACACCCAGAAACAGAGGCGTCGACGGAAGTCGGCGCTTTCTATCGACCCGTTCAACCGTCGAAGCTGAGCAGCCGCTAGTTCGAATTAAACTCCACCCTGTTGCTGCCCCGGCCGTCAACCTCGATTGATAACGTATGTCGACCAGCAGGCAATCCGGCCGGCAACTCAACGTTGACCTGATACAGCCCAGCGGTAAACGGAGCAAGACCCGCAAACGTGGCGTTCACCTCAAAGCCGTCCACAAACACCCGCGTAACCCCGGCAACACGAGCGAGCGGTGACGCCGGCGCGGCCAGGCCGGTGCGTCCAGCGGGACTGACCGCTCCGAGGCCCGTGGCAAAAACTTGAATCACGGACCCAGAGGGCGCCGGGGTATTGAACGCTAACGTGCCGTTTTGATTGACGATTGCAGCGATGCCGGTCGAGGAGTCAAAGAATATCCCCGGCTGAGATGAACTGAGCGCAAGCTGCACTCGATCGCTCACACCCACCGGCGTCGCCACTGTAATCGAAAAACCGTCGCCCGATAGCTCGAACGGTAGTTGCAAATTGATTTGCGTTTCGTTGACGAATAGCAGCGGCACTGGTACACCATTGACCGCTACCCGAGTCGACTGCAGCTCATCCGGCAGCGGAAATGCAGTCGCGAATCCGGCGCCGGTCGCTAACCCGGCACCGAAAATCGTGATCAAGCTGCCTGGCGCGAATCCGGCCCCGCTTTGCTCGCCGGTCGCGAAACTCGCGGCATTTGTGACGCTTACGGCCGAGAATTCCGGACTCGACTCGACCACCCGCGCGTCGACAGTTGTGAACACCGTCTGCTCATCGGCCAACCGTGCTATCAGCGTGTAAACGCCGGGCATGACAGGCAGCACCCAACTGACGTTTAGCCGCCCCAGCGCGTCTGTAGTCGTACCGACGTTATTGATAGAGCTTCCACCACCAGGTTCAAGCGCCAAAGCGACCCCCGAATAAGGGGAAAAATTCCGATCGACCAAGCGAAAAACGATCGGCTCCGGCAGCGGGGCGCCCGAGGCGACAACCTGGCTCTCGCCGGAAACCACGTCGAGGGTTAATCCGCTCAGATCGTCGCGCACCTCGACGCGAGAAACTGAGCGATCGAAGCCCGGCTGGGTAGCGTCCGCGCTCAGTGTCGTTAGCCCGCTCGAGATGCCACTCATTACAAACTCGACCATCAGCTCACCGGCCGGAATGGTCACCGTCGCGGGAACCGTCAGCACGCCGTCAGTCGACGTTAAATTCACGACAAGGTCAACTTCCAGCGGTTCCTTGATCGCCACGCGGGCGGTCCCAGGATGGCCGACTACTACGCCACTGGCGGGCCATGTGGAAAGCTCTAGCTGTTTCACTAAGCCGCTACGACCGACCGAGCGGTCGTCGACTGCCTGATGAAAAAATTCGAGCCAGTCCGCCCGAAAGCGATCGAGTTTCGCGAGTGAAGCTTCGCTCAGTTCCGAGCCTGCAGCAACGATCAAGATAAACGCAAACCGGAAGTCGCGCTGAGCAACGGTGTAATCAGGCAGCCGAGGCCCTTCGGCTGCAATTAATTGGTCGAGCGTGATGTCTTTTCGGTCGCCATCGAAAGACACACCCGTTTGTGGCGAACGCGATGGATTGCTAAAGCCAATGCCATTTCGCGGGTTTTCAACTAAAAACATCGCCGCCACTTCCTCGGGCGCGCGTAATCCCATCAAATACTGGTCGAGTTCACTGTAGCGGCTTACAGTTTCAGTCGTAGAGAAGCGGGGACTTGCCGACGGCCCTCGATCTTCAATCAGGTTGCCCTCGACGACCGACGCTTGGGAGTTGAAAAAGAAACTCCAGTGCGCCAACTGGCGTCCGAGCAATTGCTGCGAACGCAGCCCTGTGGCGGGATCGATGAATTCCGGGTAAGCCAGAAACCGGTGCCCGACTTCCTGGCCCAGTACCGAGAGTGTTGAGTTTTCACCGATCGAGGGAATGCGCTGCGTGGGGTCCGCCGGGTAATTCGAGAGCGGCCCCATGCTCAAGAAACTCGCCAGCCGGCGCGGCGAGCCGAAATCGACGCCAAAATCGAACACCGGATCGTTAAAGAGAAGATCACCGATGCCCCTCACTTCGTTCCGCACGTTGACCTCAAACGCAAACTGCCCCGGGCCGTTGGACAGCCCAATATCGTTGAAAAAGACCAAAAAATCGTAGACGTCGTCGTGATTGCGATAGAACTGCTGCGAGGCCGCGAAGCAGTCGAGCGCTCGCGAGTTGGTGAAGATCTCGGCAACCGCGCCCGTCGCGGGATCCGCGAGCCCAACGCTCATATCCACGGGAGTCGGCTCGCCCTCCGAGCGGCCCGGAAACATGCCGACGACCGCGTCGGGCACCGTGATCGAGGCATAGATGAACTCGACGCGGCCGTCCGCGAACAATACGGTTTGAAAAGTCTGACGCGGCCCGACGCCAAAACGCTGAAACGTTGGCACAGCGTCCCACGAAACAACCACACGATCGGAAAGCGAATAGACGCTCACAGTGGCGCCCGACTGGCTCGGGTCCAAATCGCTGAATAGCGGCAGGATGCGTGGTGGGCCGACAAATGCACGCGAAAAATTGCGCCCGGTCGAACTGGCGTCGGGCTGCTCAAATGACACATTCCCGTCGGAATGGACAAAGGCAACGTCGTGATTTTTCCCAAAAAACGGGAACCCAAACGGCAATCTGATCTCGCCAAAATCGTCATCACCGAGGGTCAGTGGCAAGCCGCCATTCAGTGCGTCGAGGCTGATACTTTGGTTGCCCGGCGCGACCGCATAGCCGTTGCCGCTGGGCGTAATGAGCAAGCTTGTTGCCGCTAAGTCAAACGGATTCGGGTCCGGACCGACCCCGTTAGAGGTATCGATGATCGCGATGTCGCCGACATCTTGACGCGGAGCGGGCCGCGATTCCACCGACAACCCAGCAACCCGCGGTATCCGAGCAAGCCTCTGCCGGCGCATGAAGAGGTCGCTGAGAATTCGGCCTCGATAGGTGCCCGATCCGGTTGAGTTCGACTCACTGGCCGCGCTAAGTAACCCACCCGTCGCCGCCAGGAGAGACACCAATCCCACCAGCGCGAGTACGCGTTTACACATCCACATAAGTTGTCTTTTGATAATCCTATATCGACGGGCCAAGCCCGGCCTGACAGCGTAAGGATGCGGACAAGACCGCTGTTTTGATTGTATGCAGTAGATCAGGCGCGGTCACGACCAGCTAAACTGTCGCCATGCGTGTTAGGACCCTACTGCTCGTGTTTTGTGTTTGGATTGGTTGCTCTTCGCCAGAGCCCGTACCCGAGGCGGCGGCAGCTAACCCGCTAAGCAATGCGCTGATCTTCCACGCTACTTTCGACGGCGGCATGGACGCCGCGTTCGCGCAAGGCGACGCGAGGATCTTCAGCGCGCCCGACTACGAGCAGCAAGCCCAGGCTGTCCCCGGCTACTCGGGCGAAGATATCGAACTCGCTGTTAGTCAGGGTGTATCCGGCGACGCCCTGCGGTTCAAAAAGAAAAACGTCGCCGCGCTGTTCTTTCGGGGCGACAAGAACACGGCATTTTCTCCGTCCGGGTGGACCGGCACGATTTCGTTTTGGCTCAGCCTCGATCCCAACGTCGAATTGGAACCTGGCTTCTGCGACCCGATTCAGATCACCGACTCGGCATATAACGACAACGCCATCTGGGTCGATTTCACGCGCGACGACCCCCGAAAGTTTCGACTAGGCGTTTTTGGCGAACTCGATGAGTGGAATCCTGACAAGCTAGGCAACGATGAAAACCCCGCCTTCAACGATCGTCTAGTGGTCGTCGATCAGCCACCGTTCGCAAGCGGCAGGTGGACGCACGTCGCGATTACCCACGAGTCTCTCGGGACGCCGAATGGTAGCGCGACACTCTACCTCGACGGAGTTCTGCAAGGCACCTCCGACGCAATTGCAGAATCGTTTCGATGGGACATGAGCAACGCGGCGATCCGCCTGGGCGTGAATTACGTGGGCCTCTACGATGAACTCGCGATTTTCAACCGCTCCTTGACGGGCGCCGAAATTCGCCGGCTACACGAACTAAAGGGCGCGGTCGACGCGCCGTAATCGCCTTCCGTCAAGCGATTCTGGGTGTTAGAATCCGACCAGTGGCAGTCGCAGCAAAAGCCTATACGTGGGACGACATCAAGGATTGGCCCGAGACCGCCGAGCGCACCGAGATCGTTCACGGAGATTTGATCGTGTCCCCATCACCAAGCGACCCCCACGCGGGCGCTAACACGGAACTTGGCTTGGCACTAGGTGCTTACGTCAAGCAACACCGACTTGGCCGAATGTATATCGCGCCGATGGACATCGTTCTCGCCCCGGACGTCGTTTACGAACCGGACCTATGCTTCGTTCACCGTGACCGACTCGACGTTATCCAGCACACCCACATCGCCGGACCGCCGGACCTAACAGTAGAGATCATTTCCGAGTCCAACCGCTCTCACGACACCGTAGTGAAATTCGCTGATTACGCGCGCTACGGCGTCAAGGAGTACTGGCTCGTGGACAGTCGAGAGCAGACGATCAGTACATACGCACTCTCCGGCACCGAATACCAGCTGCTGACGCATGCGAGTGGTGACGACGTTGTAGTCAGCCGCGTCCTCGACGGCCTACAGCTACGAGCAGCCGACGTTTTCGAATTCTGACCGTATTTTTTGCCGAGTCGACTAGCGGGCAGTGCCGCAGCCATCGCGTGCTGTCGCCGTCGGGTAGTTAGAAATGTGAGCTAGTACTTCGCCACCGACGAATCGACATCGTCGCTCCAGCGCAGTATCCCACCAGTCAAGTTCGTCACACGGCTAAAACCCATGTCTTTGAGCAAACGCTGCGCCTTACCGCTGCGCACGCCGCTCTTGCAGTGGACAACGATATCGGCCGTGGCGTCCAACTCGCCGACCCGCTTGTTGAGCTCGCCAAGCGGGATAAGCGTCGTCCCAGGAATTCTCGCGATCTCATACTCATGTGGCTCGCGCACGTCGAGTACAAAGACGCCGTCGTCCGCATCCATGCGAGTCTTAAGCTCAATCGGAGTGATTTCCGGCAGCTTCTCCTCGGCCGCCTCCGCCGCGGCTTGCTGTGGAATGCCGCAGAACTGCTGATAGTCAATCAGCTCAGTGACGGTCGGGTTGTCGCCGCAGACGGGGCACTCCGGGTTCCGGCGCAGCTTCAACTCGCGGAACTTCATGTTGAGGGCATCGTAAAGCACCAGGCGGCCACTCAACGTTTCGCCCTTGCCAAGAATGATCTTGACCGTCTCGGTAGCCTGAATGCTCCCAATCACTGCAGGCAATATTCCCAAGACCCCGCCCTCGGCGCAGCTCGGCACTAGACCCGGCGGTGGCGGTTCGGGATACAAGCACCGGTAGCAAGGCCCGTCCTCATGGTGGAAAACCGTCGACTGCCCTTCGAAACGAAATATCGACCCATAGGCGTTCGGCTTGCCGAGCAACACGCATGCGTCGTTAACCAAATAGCGAGTCGGGAAATTGTCCGTGCCATCAACGACTACGTCGTAGTCTTTGATAATGTCGAGCGCGTTGGCGCTCGTCAGCGCGGTTTCATATTTGGCGATTTCGAGGTAGGGGTTGATGTCCGCCATGGTCTCCGCGGCGGAGTCGATCTTGGGCCGACCCACGTCCTTCGTGCCATGAATCACCTGCCGCTGCAGGTTCGTCTCATCCACTACATCGAAATCGACAATCCCGATTTTGCCAATGCCCGCGGCCGCCAAATAGAGGCCCAAGGGTGCTCCCAGGCCACCCGTGCCCACCATCAGCACCTTCGCTCCCTTCAGCCGACGCTGCCCCTCGAGCCCCACCTCCGGGAGAATGAGGTGGCGGCTGTAGCGCATGATTTCTTCGTTCGAGAGCTCGGGCAAATCTTCGCCCGAGCCTCCCGCGATTGAAGGAACGATGCTGATCGTGTCATCAGCGCTCACCGCCGTCGCTTCTTTGCCGAGATAGCGAATGTCTTCGTCGCTTACATAAATATTCACGAAGCTGCGCAGTTTTCCCTCGTCGTTGAAAAGGTTTTTCTTGATCTCGGGGTGTGCCGTGACGAGCTTTTCGAGCGCTTCGCCCACGTTCGAAGCGTCCACATCGACGGAATCATTGCCGCCGGCAAACTGCCGCAACGGCGTTGGAATCAAAATCTTGGCCATGAAGTACCTCTGCCTCGATGCTAGGAAATCCCTAGAAACTCTGTCAATGAACTCGCTGAGTCTTACCCCTTTGATGCCACGGGCCGGCGAAAGATTCAGCCAATCGCGCGGCATCGTCCCCTGGGCCTGGAACCGGCGCATCGCGAAACCCGTCATATAACTAGCGCGACTAGATACCGCGCCTGCGATAAACTATCAGTTTCAGGAGGATTACGAGAAGCAATGTGGCGCAACAGTTTATTCACTACCGCTATGGCTTTAGGCCTTGCTGTTCCATTCGCCTTCGCGGCTGAGGGTGATGGCGATGCCGCGGCTGGCAAAGAGATCTTTGAGACGAAATGTATTGTCTGCCACAACGCCGACAGCAAAGACAAGAAGATCGGCCCAGGTCTCGCCGGTGTCAAAGACGGCAAACTACCCAGCGGCAAAGACGCAACGTATGACGCTATTCTTGAAAACCTCAACAAGGGCGGCGGCGGCATGCCGGCCTTTGAGAAGCTGATGAGCGACGAAGAGAAAGACAACGTCATCGCTTACGTCGCGACCCTCTAGCAGTTTCCCGAATATCATCCAGTTGGCGAAGTATTGCGCGGGCACACCAGCACCGCTAGAATCAGAGGTTCGTCTTGACCTCACCGGGAGTGTGTATGGATATCGATAAAAAAGTCACTGAAATCATCTGCGAGCAATTGAGCGTCGAGGTGTCGGAAGTGACTCCTGACGCGTCGTTTCAAGAGTCGCTCAATGCTGATTCGCTTGACGTCGTTGAGCTGATCATGGCATATGAGGAAGGGTTCGACATCGAAATCCCTGACGACGACGCCGAAAAAATTCGCACCGTCGGCGACGCCGTCAGCTACATCGCAGCCAAGAAAAAAAAGTAGCGGCACCGGGGTAGCTTTTGTCTAGAAGAGTCGTCGTTACCGGCATCGGCCTGTCCTCTCCAGTCGGATTGGGGACGGAGGAGACCTGGGCGGGCCTGCTCGCGGGGCGCAACGGCATCGAACGCATCACCCATTTCGAGGCTGAGGAGTTCAGCTGCCAAATCGCCGGCGAGGTCACTGGCTTCGACCCTCTTGATTTCGTCTCAAGAAAGGACCTCCGCAAAATGGGCCGCTTCATTTTCTTCGCACTCGCCTCAGCCGAGTTTGCAGTGAAAATGTCCGGCCTTAACGTGACGCCCGAATTTGCGCCGCGCGTCGGCGTGTACGTGGGCAGCGGAATCGGCGGATTCGACGTGATCGAACGCGAGCATTCGAAGCTCATCGCCGGTGGACCGCGCAAGGTGTCACCGTTCTTCATTCCCGCGTCAATCGTGAACCTGGCATCCGGCCACGTCTCGATTCGCTGGGGCGCGAAAGGGCCGAACTCCGCCACCGCGACCGCTTGCACCAGCGGCGCGCATGCCGTTGGCGACTCCTACCGCTTAATTCAACATGACGATGCCGACGCGATGATTTGCGGCGGAGCCGAGGCCGCGATCACCCCGATGAGTGTCGCCGGCTTTGGCAATATGAAAGCGCTCTCCAGCAGCAACGACGACCCCGCCCACGCCTGCCGTCCATGGGACGTCGATCGCGATGGCTTCGTCATCGGCGAGGGTGCGGGAATTCTCGTCCTTGAGGAACTGGAATTCGCCCGCCGCCGCGGCGCGAACATCATTGCCGAGCTAGTCGGATACGGCATGAGCGGCGACGCCTTCCACATCACCTCACCGGCCGCAAACGGCGACGGCGCCCAGCGCGTCATGCGCAACGCGATAGACGACGCCGGCATCAGCCCGGACGACGTCCAGTACATCAACGCCCACGGCACCTCAACGCCGCTCGGCGACCGCATCGAGTCAAAAGCGGTTGAAGCAGTCTTTGCCAATCACTCCGGCTCGATGGCCGTAAGTTCGACCAAGTCGATGACCGGCCATCTGCTAGGCGGCGCCGGAGGCCTCGAAGCCGGCATCGTAGCCCTAGCGATTCGCGATCAGATCGCCCCGCCCACGATAAATCTAGAAAGGCCCGACGACGGCTGCGATCTAGACTACATCCCACAAACCGCCCGCGCGATGGAAATCGAATACTCGCTAACCA
The DNA here is from genome assembly GCA_965205595.1 of Bryobacterales bacterium. Classification (GTDB taxonomy): domain Bacteria; phylum Acidobacteriota; class Terriglobia; order Bryobacterales; family UBA6623; genus CATQHP01. Next base: position 22,853 of record CBDBHI010000007.1, read on the forward strand.
ACTCCTTCGGCTTCGGCGGCACCAACGGCGCCCTAATCTTCCGCCGCTACCACGAGAACTAGGGCTTCCCTTCCCCCGACTACACCGGGCACGATCGTCGAGTTTCTACCACGAACGATCCGGCCCGCACCGCTCCGAAACGCCCAACGAAAGTAGACGGACCCTCCGGCCGGGACTGGCACATGCGATCTCAAAATCTCTCCACCTCGACGAACCCTCGTGTTGCCTGTCCCGACCATGCTGATGAGACAGCAATTTTCTACCACGAAAAATCCGGCCCGCACCGCTGCCCGCGCTGACCCGAAACTCGATCTTTCGACCCGCCAACGCGGGCTGCATGTTGGAGGAAACCCTTCGCTGTACCGAGCCGCGCCGCCGTGCGGTGCGGTCCTCCCTGCCACGTGTGCAAGGCGGAGCCGCTCCGAAACGCCAAGCGAACGAAGACGGACCACCGGGCCGGGACTGGCACATGCGATCTCGCAATCTCTCCACCCTGACGAACCCTCGTGTTGCCTGTCCCTACCACCCCACGACGACGCCCCCAACCAGCAAATTCAACAGCCAACCAACGTTCCCGCTAAACACTAATCAAAAATCCCAACTAATTCGCTAAAATTCCAATCAAGCCTCAATATTCAATGCCACCCGATCGCAACACCGTCTTTGTCAGCTACAGCCACAAAGACAAAGAATGGCTAGATATCCTTCTGCCTCAGCTTGGGGCAGCCGCGAGGAACGGAAAGTTCAAGACCTGGAGCGATCTCGAAATCCGCGAGGGCGAGCGCTGGTATGAGCGGCTTCAGGAAATCCTAAAGAAAACGAGATTCGCTGTCTGTCTGGTCTCGGCTGATTTTCTCTCCTCGTCGTTTTGCATGGACGACGAGATTCCGCACTTCCTGCGCGAGGCGCGCAAGGGCGGCCTGACGATCCTCCCGGTGTTAATCAGGCCGTGCCCCTGGCAGACTCATCCCTGACTCGCACAACTGCAGATGTTCACTCTCGATGGCAAACCCCTTTCGACGGGATCAGATGCTGATCGAGACACTGTGTTCGAGCGCGTGGCGACGCTGATATATGACATGTCCCTACCGGTACCGGGGTATGAGCCTCCACCCCCACCCACACCGCTGTGGGACCCGCCGGCACACTCGTAGGCGGGCACTTTGACCTCGCCGCCGGAGCGTTTGCGCAAGCGCGGCTTGGCCACCCGCAGCTTGCGATCGCTTAGATTCACGCGGCCCGATTGCCGTCCCCAGCGCAGCACGTCGCCGTCGCGCTTCTTGCCGGGTTGGGCGAGTTCGCCTCCGGTGACCTGCTGGGCAGAGAGTTCGAGCACGGCTTGGATGGCGGCGCGGCCGGTGACGTCGATGACCTCGTCGACGGCTCCCTGGCATTGTTCGATGAGTTCGACGAGGGGCAGCATGAGCTGCGCGTTTTGGCTGAGCAGACGCGTGAGCTCCTCGGGCCTCAGCCGCTGCTGCTTGGCGGAATCAAGAATGTGATACGGTTTCTTCACGGCGGTTCTCCTTTGTGGTTAAAGATTTGCTCGATTCTCCCAGAGAACCAAGCTTGAGAACCGCCGGCCCTTTATCCCCCAACTGAGCTCGGGACAATTTCGGATCAGATGCTGATCGAGACACTGTGTTCGAGCGCGTGGCGACGCTGATATATGACATGTCCCTACCGGTACCGGGGTATGAGCCTCCACCCCCACCCACACCGCTGTGGGACCCGCCGGCACACTGTGACATCTCGCGCCTGCCTGATACCGGCGAACTGCTGCTCGGCCGGAGGGAGGAGCAGAACTTCCTCGATCAATCGTGGACAGAGGACAAATCCAACATAGTCATCTTCAAAGCCCACGGCGGCGTCGGCAAATCCACACTAGTCCGCGTCTGGACAGAGCAAATGGCCGAGGACAACTATCGCGGGGCAAAGATGGTCTACGCCTGGTCGTTTTACAGCCAGGGGACCAGCGAGCGCGTCACCTCGGCTGACCAGTTCATCGCGGCGGCGCTAGAATTCTTCGGCGACCCAGACCCGCAAGAAGGCTCGCCGTGGGATCGCGGCGAACGTCTAGCCGAACTAGTCACCAAGCAGCGCACGCTGCTGTTGCTCGACGGCATGGAACCGCTGCAGTTCGGAAGTGAAGCCGTCCGCGGCGAGATCAAAGACCCGGCCTTGAAGACGCTGCTCGAAGGCTTGGCTGAGCGCAACCCCGGTCTGTGCATTATCTCCACCCGTGAGGAAGTCAAAGACCTCGAAGGCGCGGTCGAACGGGTAGACCTTGAAAAAGTCTCGACCGTGGCCGGACGGGCCCTGCTACGAATTGGCGGCGTGCCAGGGAATGACGCGAAATTGGAAGCGCTAGTCGAGGACTTCGGGAATCACGCCTTGGCGTTGAACCTACTCGCGGCCTATCTGAAATGGCCGGGGTCTGGAAATGCGGCGGACATTCCAGACCTGGCCGACATCCCTGAGGAAAAGGGCCGGCACGCTCGGCGCGTAATGGCGGCCTTCGCAAATATCTTCGGCGTTGGGCCGGCGCTCGACTTGTTGCGGATTCTAGGGTTGTTCGACGGCCCGATTGAGGAAACGGTGATCAAGGCCCTGTTGACCGATCCGCCGATCGAGGGGCTGACCGAACATCTGTCGCAAGGTGGCAGCGGAGTGTTAGACGATGCCAAGTCCACACTACGCCGCGCCAAGATGTTGGCCGACGAGGGCGCACACCAGCCCCCGCGGCTGGACAGCCACCCGCTCGTTCGCGAGCACTTCGGCGAGGAACTCGAAAAGGAGCGCCCGGAGGCCTGGCGTGCGGGCCACGGGCGGCTATTCGAGCACTACCAGAGCGCCGCCGATCACCAACCCGATACGTTGGGGGGGCTGGCACCACTATTTGCGGCCGTAGCACACGGCTGCACCGCGGGGCGCTATCCGGAGGCGTTTATGGATGTCTACTATCGGCGGATTCATCGCGAGCGGAAATTCTACGCGACCCGAAAGCTGGGGGCATTCGGGTCGGACCTGGCGGCGGTATCGAGTTTCTTCGAGCAGCCTTGGACCAAGGTCGCCGGCGAGCTGTCGTTGGAACTCAAGGCGTATCTGCTCAATGCTGCGGGCTTCAGCCTGCGGGCGCTGGGGCGCCTGCGCGAGGCGGCCCAGCCCATGGAGGCGGGGTTGGAGGCCCGAATCTCCCAGCGGGACTGGAATAACGCGGGGATCAGCGCCGGAAACCTGAGCGAGCTTCAGTTGACCGTGGGCGAGGTGCAGGCAGCGGTGGACTACGGTCAGCGATCGGTCGAGTATGCCGACCGCAGTGGCGTGTGGACTGGACAGATGAGTAAGCGAACTACCCAGGCCTACGCCGAACATCAGGCAGGCCGTCTTCGAGAGGCCGAGAAGCTCTTTCGCGAAGCCGAAGGCTTGCAAAAGGACCGACAACCCGATCAACCGCTGCTGTACTCGCTGCCGGGCCATCGGTACTGCGACCAGCTGCTCGCGCAGGGCCAGCCAGCCGAGGCGCAGCCCAGGGCGCAGCAGACGCTCGAATGGTCGACGATGCGGCACTTACTCCTCGACATTGCTCTCGACCACCTGACCCTGGGCCGCTCCGCCCTGGCCTTGGGCGACCTAGCCGAGGCCGCTGAGCACCTCAACCAGGCCGTCGACGGCCTGCGCGCGGCAGGCCAGCAGGACCACCTCCCACGTGGCCTGCTCGCCCGAGCCGAACTCCACCGCCTCCAGAGCCATTTCGATCAAGCCCGCCGCGACCTACACGAAGTTGAAAAGATCGCCCGCCGAGGCGAGATGCGACTCTTCCTAACCGACTACCACCTAGAAAGCGCCCGCCTCTCCCTAGCCGAGTCCGACCCCACCACCGGCCGCGACCACGTCGCCAAAGCCCGAGAACTCGTCAACGAAACCGGCTACCACCGACGCGACCCCGACCTAGCCGAAATCGAATCCCAACTCCCCCCAACTCACCCCTAAATCATCAACCCCAACAGAATCAGTGCCGTGGGCGTCAGCCCACGTCACTCCACCACCCCACCAAACACAATCCCAACCGGCCCCAAAAACCCCGTACCGCGATTCTAAAAACAACTTCCCCCAACGAATCAACAACTTACCATCACGACACCGCAGAAACGGTACACCCGCATCGTACAATGGAACCGAGACCAAAACAGTACCGCCAAAACACGACAAACGCAACCACCAACCGCCATCACACCCCACAAACCGCGCCAAACAAAAATTAACAAAACAAACCCAATTTCCACAAACTAGAAATTGCGTTAAGTACATATAAATCAATAACATAATAGAGTTCAACACCACGCCGCACCCGCTAAAACAAACCCAATTCAAACCCAATTTCGAGATCCGATGAGATTCGTCCCGATCATAGCTGCAATCGCCGCCCTATCATGCGCAAGCCCCCCGCCCGAGCCGCAGCCTGAGCCAACCTTTCTTTCATCCGCGGCAACCCTTGAAATAGCGGCCGCCCTCGCTTTCAACGAAGGACCGGCCGCCGACGCCGAGGGCGCTGTCTACTTCACCGAAATCACCGGCAACCGCATCATCAAATACCAACCCGACGGCGCCTGGAGCGAGTTTCGCAATCCCAGCCGCCGCGCAAACGGCCTAGCCTTCGACGCCGAAGGCCGCTTGCTTGCCTGCGAAGGCGGAGGCCGCCAGCTAACCCGCACCGACCTAGCAACCGGCGAAGTCGAAGTGCTGGCCACCGAATACGAAGGCAAGCGCCTAAACAGTCCCAACGACCTAGTAGTGGCCAAGAACGGAAACATCTATTTCACCGACCCGCGCTACGGCGACCAATCAGGCCGCGAACTCGCGACCGAAGACGTCTACATGGTCGACACCGACGGCACGTTAAAGCGCGTCGCCACCGCCCCCGAAATCGCCAAGCCCAACGGCATCGCGCTGTCGCCCGATCAGTCCACTCTATACGTCGCCGACACCCAACCCGGTCCCCCAAGTGAAGCCCGCATCATGGCCTTCAACGTCAACGACGACGGCTCGCTATCCGACCCCCGCCAGCTCTACAGTTTCGGCGAAGGGCGCGGCGTCGACGGCATGGCAATCGACATCGAGGGCAATCTCTACGGAGCCGCCGGCCACAGCAACAACGCCCCCGAAAACCAAGCGGCAGTCTACGTAATCAGTCCCCAAGGCGAACTGTTAGCGGTCATCCCGATCCCCGAAGACTCGGTAACCAACTGCACTTTTGGCGGCCCCGACCTCAAAACCCTCTACGTCACCGCCGGCAAAACTCTGTTCCAAATTCGCACCGAAAACGCCGGATTCCTAGTCTACCCGCCGCGCATGTGAGCATGGATCGCTTTGCGTCGTTAGCCCCGAATTTGCCAAAAGTATGCCGCCTAGGGTTGGCAACACGAGGCAACACAAAGCTAGATCCGGCCGACGTTCATTGGGCCGTCGAGCGAGGCGTCAACTATCTCAACTGGTGCGGCAAGCCCGACGGACTCTCGCAAGCGATCGCCGAAATGGGCGCGAGCCGCGCGAACGTCGTAGTCGCAACACAGTTCAAAGCCCGCGCCGCCGCCGAAGCCGAGCGCGAGTTCGACTGGATTTTAAGTGAAACCGCCGGCGACCGACTAGAGGTCGCCACCCTGTACTACGTCGAGTCCGACGAAGAATGGCGAGAACTCATAGCCCCCGGCGGAGCATGGGAAGTCCTAGAGCGCCGCAAGCGCCAGGGCCAACTAGGCCTCATCGGCCTGACGACTCACCAGCGCTCGCTAGCGGCGAAATGGGCCGGCGAAGGGCGCCTAGATCTGCTAATGATTCGCTACAACGCGGCCCATCGGGGAGCCGAACAAGACGTCTTCCCCAAGGCGGCCGAACTGGGCCTACCAATAGTCACCTTCACCGGACTCCGCTGGCGCGCCCTACTACAAACGACGCCCTCCGATCCGCCAGGCGCCGCCCCCCCAACCGCCCTGGATTGCTATCGCTTCTGCCTAGCCAACCCGGCCGTAACGGTAGCGATCACCGCCCCAAATGGCTGCAAAGAACTCCGCGAAAACCTAAAGCTACTCGACGACTGGACACCGCCAACCAGCGATCACCTGCAAGCGATCCGCCAACACGGCGACCGCGTCCACCACCACGCAAGCGAGTTCATATAGCGTCAACTCGTATAATGAAAAAACAGAGGTGAGGTGCGAGAGCGGTTGAATCGGGCGGTCTCGAAAACCGTTGAGCCTTTGCGGGCTCCGTGGGTTCGAATCCCACCCTCACCGCCACTTTTTTAATAATTTACGTCGCCTACGCTCTCAGGCTGCGGAACCGCTCGTACGGCCGTGATCGCCGGCGCAGCGCAAGTCCGACTATTCGAGGAAAACCCCATGACTCAAGTACCCAACTACATCGCCGGCCACTGGACTTCGTTTGACGCTTCCGAGGTCTCACAGGTCGTGAATCCCGCGACGTCAGAGGTACTCGGTGTCGTCGCGAGCGATGGATCGTCGGATGTCACAGCGGCCATCGAAGCGGCCTCGAAGGCGTTTCCCGAATGGCGATCGGTTCCACCGGGAGAGCGCATCCAGTACCTGTTCAAATTCAAAGCGCTCCTTGAGGAACACTTCGAAGAGATCGCGCGCGTCGTCACCATGGAAAACGGCAAGACCCTCGCCGAGTCGCGGGGCGAGCTGCGGCGAGGAATCGAAAACGTCGAAGTGGCCTGCGGCATTCCGATGATGATGCAGGGCTACAACCTCGAAGACATCGCGCCCGGCATCGACGAAATGATGGTGAGGCAACCTCTAGGAGTTGTCGGAGTGATTACTCCGTTCAACTTCCCGGTAATGATTCCGTTGTGGTTCATGCCCTATGCCATCGCTTGCGGCAATACGCTGGTCTTAAAGCCTTCTGAAAAGGTTCCGTTGTCGATGCGCAAGATGTTTGAGCTGCTTGAGCAGCTCGACCTGCCTAAGGGTGTTGTAAATCTGGTGAATGGCGGAAAGGGAGCGGTCGACACAGTGCTCGAACATCCGGCGGTGCGCGCGATTAGCTTCGTCGGCTCGACCCCAATAGCAAAATACGTATATGCCAAGGGCTCACAACTCGGCAAGCGGGTGCAGTGCCAAGGTGGAGCGAAGAATCACGTTGTCGTCATGCCCGATGCTGACTTCGACACCACCACACAGATTGTTAGCGACAGCGCATTCGGCTGCGCCGGGCAGCGCTGTCTTGCGGTTTCAACGGCGATTACCGTGGCTGACGCGCACGCTACGTTCCGAGACGCCATCGTCGACGTGGCGGGCTCGCTCAAGGTCGGCTCTGGACTCGAGGCGGATGTGCAAATGGGACCGGTAATTACCCCAGAAAGCCGGACCCGCATCGAAAGCGCGATTGAGACCGGCTCGGGTGAGGGCGCAAAAGCGGTGCTGGATGGCCGCGGCGCACAGGTCTCCGGCTACGGCGACGGTAACTTCGTTGGACCAACGATTCTTGACGGGGTGACTGCGGACAGCGCCTTAGCCACCACGGAAATATTCGGTCCGGTTCTAAGCTTGACGCAGGCTGACTCGCTAGATGACGCGCTTGAGATCATCGCCAACAACCCGTATGGCAACGCCTCGTCGATTTTCACAAGTAGTGGCGCCGCGGCGCGTAAGTTTCGTAATGAAGCGACAACCGGCAACGTCGGCGTCAACATCGGTGTCGCGGCACCCATGGCATACTTTCCGTTTAGTGGTTGGAAAGACAGCTTCATGGGCGTGATGCACGGCCAGGGTCGAGACGCGGTCGAGTTTTATACCGACAAAAAGGTGATTGTCGAGCGCTGGCCGAAAGAGTGGTCAAGGAAATTCTAGCCCGCATTTCTCACCACGTGGCGATCGAAAGTGCGTGGGAGGCGCGTCAATACGAGGCGAGCGACGGTTGGCGCGCGGAGGCGTACTTTTGCAGTCCGTCGAGTACTCGCGATCGAGCGCAACAAAGTAGTGGCGCACCTATCGCGTGCTTTCGCCGTCAGGTGGTGAGAATTGCGGGCTCGCCGGAGCGCTTACAAGTGGCTGGCAATGTCGTTCGCGCTCGCCGCGGCGATACCGAGCGTTTCTGATTGCGCGTCCCCGTTTGCCCGGTTGCGGGTTCCGCCAAGACATCCAAGAGTGCCGTCGATCAGCCAGTCGTCGACCCTTACGCTGAATTCCTTCGGCTTTCGCTCGAAGATTAATCCGTTCTCGACATTTCGCACGTCATCCATGCGCCAGTCTAGCCCCTGGGCCTGCCCCTGGCGAATCAACTCACAACTCACGAGAGCGTGGAGTCGGTCTGGGAAAATCTCCACGGTGACATCGCTGAGGAGTTGATCCATCAACTCCGTTGCCGCCTTACGGTCTGTTCGGCGACCAACGGGCACAACCCAAAGTTCTCCACCCCACGCGAGTACGACCTCATAAAGCAACGTTTGAATCCGGCGCGGCGGAATGCTGCGCGCCTTGAACCGATGTGCCGGAACGTCAAGGCGATCAAACTTGATCTTCGCTCCTTCCAACTCGCGAGGCAGTATCAACTCGACTTGGCCAAGCCCATTTGGATCGCTGATTCGATTTGCTTGTCCTAGCAGCGACCAAAGGTCTTCGTTGCCGTAGAATCGCTCAGTGATGCCCCATAGGGTATCGCCGGGTTTCGTCGTGTAGGGAACCGCGTTCTTTATTTGAGCGGAAAGCATACTAACATCCTCATCTCATCGCTGTTCAATGAAACTCAAGACTCTGCGGTGGCTCCTCAATTTGCCACCGCCTCAGCCGATTCGGCGTAGTGGATGACCTCGGCGTCGTCGGCGTCATGGCCTTCTTCGATCATCAACATTTCCTTGATCTTCTCAGTCTCGGAGTTTTCGTATTCATCGACTCCGCTTACCGTCAGTTCGAGCGCACCGCCATCACCCTGGGTAACCCACTTTTTTTGAACCAAATACCAAATTGGGTTTTCGAGGTGCTCGGCCGGCAGATGCAGTAGTTGCTCAACCGAACGAAGCGTCAAACCGGGCTTGCGGGGTTCCGCCAGACGGCGGTTATAAAGCAAGCCGAGAATGCCATGCCGTTTTGATCGTTCGGCGTCGACGCCGATGGAATCCTCGGCGGATTCAAATAGCTTCCAGCGCATTGAGATGGCGGAATCACGCCGAAGGTCGTAAGCGGCGCGCTTAATCGGGTCGCTCAGTATGCGGTAAGCCTCGGTTGCCAGTCTGAACATCTCGACGTCGCCCGTCTCAATGTTATCGGGGTGGTGGCGTTGAGCCATGATTCGGAACACCCTCGAGATCGTGTCGTCAGTAGCGTTTGGATTGACCTGCAAGGTCTCGTAGTAGTCGACGAACTCCGGCTCAGCCTTCTGCTCCGTCTCGTCCGCCTTGCCGATTCCAACCTTAAACAGCCCTTCGTCGTTGACGGAGCAATTCAATACAGTGAACGACGTCCGAGCGAAGTCCTCGTCTGAGAGGACAACCGCACTACCAACATCAAGCGCTATGCCGGTTTCAAGCGTTGCCTCGTCGCCAGATACTTTAAGCAGCTTCGCTTTTAGTTTTTGGGAACGACCGTGTGAACGATAGATCGTGATCTCAATGGTCTTCAAGCGTTGATCCTCCGTCGAGTAGACGGTAGTCTCTAAACCTGACTGTAATCCAGACCACGACTAGGGGCCAATTGACCGAAAGCCGTAGGACGATGCCGAAAGTACCTATAACAACTACCGATTCCGCCTATGACTACAGGCGGAGCTTTCATATCCCTATTGGGAGTGGCCCTGGGGGGCAACCAGTCGAGTGTGTCGGCACGCGGGTCAGCTCTTCGCGGTGATTTTGGATTCGGCTACCCAGCTAAGCCGAACGCCCGTCGCGGCAGCAGCCGAACAAGCATAGCCGGCGACAACCCCTAGTAAATCTCGAAACTCTTTACCGGGGTGCGGTTTGCGGTTGGATCGACACCCTGCGCCAACATGACTTTGTGAAGCGCGTCGATAGTGACCTGCGACGGCTTGAAATTGCCGAAGCGATATCCTTCAGCGATTTCTAGCGGCGTCCAACCCCATTGATTGCGTTTATGCCAAAGCTTGATGTCAGCGCCATTGTCGGCGACCCACTGAACCACTTTCGGGAGATTCTTGTATGCGGTGGCATGCATCGTTGTCTCGGCGTTTGCGTCGATAGCGTTGATGTCGTTACCGAGGTCGAGTGCCAGTTGGCTGGCTTCGAGAACCTCGGGTTCAGTACCGGCATCCTCTCCAGGAGAGCGCGTACCAAGGCCGAGAGCGGCCATCAGCGGCGTGCTGCCGTCGATATTGGGCAACAATGGATCGGCCCCGAGATCTACTAGCGCACGCATTAACTCGGCGTCGGCGGACTGCGCTGCGAGAAAGAACGGCGTCGCGCCAATTTTATTGAGCCGAGTGTTGCCCAGGTTGACCTTCTCGGTCATTGGCTTATCGAGGTTCGCACCATGCGCCGCCAGTGCCTTAACGTACTCAATCGACGTCATGCTGCCCGAGACATCGGGTGGAGGGTCGTTGTCGCCAACGCCGGGGTTACGAACCTTTGCCATCAGGTGAAGCGCTGTGAATCCGGCCATCGAAGCGTTCGGGTCTGCACCGGCCTCGAGCAGCGCCGCGCCCAGTTCGTAATTCGCATTCGTCGTCGCGATCATCAGCGCGGTCGTGCCGTTGCGCGGGCGCCCGCCGCGTGGAATTCTGGTCGTCTCGATAATTTCGTTCGGGTCGGCTCCACGTTGAATCAGCATTCGAACCATGTCGAGGCGCGCTTCGCGAACGGCAAATAAAAACGGCGTGAAGCCGACGTCCAATCGAGTGTTGAGATCGGCCTCCGCATCCAGCAAAGCGCTAGCGACCTCGACATTCCCTTCGGCCGCCGCCCACATCAGCGCCGTCTGTCCGGTCTCACCGGCAACCGCGTTTACGTCCGCTCCGCGCGCCAGCAGAGCCTCGACCGCCGCCAGTTTCCCGGTTCGAGAAGCCAATATCAAAGCCGTGTCGCCGCCGCTCGATACCGTGTTGGCGTCAGCACCCGCGTTGAGCAATAACTCGATTACCGCCGCGTTTCCGTTGATGCAGGCGGGAGCCAACGGCGTCACACCGTAGCGGTTTTCGGCTGTGACGTTCGCTCCGGCACGAACCAATCGCTCGGCGGTCTCGGTGTCGTCTTGGTAGGCGGCCCAGTGAAGAGCCGACTGTCCGTCCGGCTGAGTCGCGTTGACGTTTGCTCCTTCGGCTAGCAGCGCCTCGACTCGTGCGCTATCGCCGCGCTCGACGGCGTCGGCGAGCTGCGCCTCCGAATCGCCGGCGGCGAAGACAAGTGAAGTTGCGAAGACGAGCGCGATAACCAACCTAGATACGGACACCGGTACTCCTTGGCCTCATCAAACTGAAAGCGGCGCGAACAGGTCGCTAATTTTGCCGTGACTGTCTTGGAACGAATCGAGCCGCACGCCGACCTTGTCGAGCATCGTCAGATGCAAATTCGCCAGCGGGGTGCGTTCGTCGTAGCGGATGTGTCGACCGCCCTTCATGCGGCCTGCCGCGCCGCCCGCGACCAAGATCGGCAGGTCTTTGTGGTTGTGGACATTGGGGTCGCCCATGCCACTGCCATACATGTAGAGCGAATGGTCCAGCAATGTACCATCGCCTTCGCGGGTTGCCTTTAGCTTTTCGAGGAAGTAGGCCAACAGCGACACGTGGTAGTGATTGATCTTTGCCACCTTCGCGAGTTTTTCGGGTCGATTCCCATGATGCGAGGTCGGGTGATGTGGGTCCGAAACACCCGCTTCGGGGTAGGTTCGGTTGCTCGCTTCGCGCGCCAATTGGAACGTCACGACGCGTGTGACATCGCCCTGGAACGCCAACACCTGCAGATCGAACATCAGCCGGGCGTGGTCGCCATATTCGACTGGAACGCCGATCGGGCGGTCGAGATCAGGCAACCGATTGTCGGCGGTATCTGCTTCGGCGCGCTGGATGCGGCGCTCAACTTCGCGGACGCTGTCGAGATATTCGCTCACTCTAGCTCTATCAGACCCACCCAAGTTGCCCTGAAGTCGCGAAATTTCATCATTGACAGAATCGAGCAGGCTTGCCCGCCGGTGCAGCGCGGCGCGACGCTCATCGACGGTGCCGCCGTCGCCGAAAAGGCGTTCAAAAACGAGCCGCGGGTGGGCCTCCGGAGGCAGCGGGCTCGTTGGCGACGACCACGAAAGATTGTTCTGGTATACACAGGCGAAGCCGTTATCGCACTGACCGACGGTGTTGAGAATGTCCATCGACATTTCAAGCGAAGGCAACTGCGTCTCTTGACCAATGCTCTTTGCGGCTACTTGATCGACCGTGGTGCCGAGGTGGTAGTCAGTGCTCTCCGTCCACTTCGCTTTCGCGGCGCTAAGGAATGCCGCGTTCGAGGTCGCGTGGGTGCCGGGGTAGGCGTTCTTCAACTCAAGGTTGGTGAGGACCGTGACTTGATCCTTAACGGCCTCGAGTGGGCTCAGTGTGGGCGATAGCTCGGAGAGGTTTCCTTCGCTGCGAGGCGTCCACTCTTTGATGATCGAGCCCATCGGCACATAAACGAATCCAAGCCGTCGCACTTCGGCAGCCGGGCTCTTGGCTTGGGCGGTCATCGCCGGCACCATCGCATCCAGCAGCGGCAGCGCGAGGGACGTCCCTACGCCGCGTAAAAACGTTCTCCGAGGAAGAGCTTTCCTGGTGATGATCATCGTGATGTCCTCATTTGAAACGGAGTACTTGAAGTGATCCCTACGATCAGGGACGTGAGAGTGTAGTCATCGGAAGCCGCGTCGCGAACGATCTTGCGAACGGCCGGAGCGTCGTAGGTCTCGACACCGCGACCGAGGGCGAACGTAAGCAATTTTTCGGTAACAGTGCCGGCAAAAATCTCGGGGCGATCCAGCAACGCTTGCTCCAGACCGTCGATTCCGTTGAACTTACTGCCGTCGGGCAAGCCGCCTTCTGAATCGATCTTGACACCGGCGTCGGTCGTTCGCCAGCGGCCTACGGCGTCATAATTCTCAAGCGAAAAGCCAATCGGATCAATCAGATCGTGGCAACCCGAGCAGGCCGGGTTGGCGCGGTGCTCAGCCAGCCGTTCACGAACCGTGACAGCGCCACTAACGGTGTTGTCTTTCAGCGCCGGGACGTTGGCCGGTGGCGGCGGTGGCGGGATGCCAAGTATATTTTCAAGCACCCACTTGCCGCGAATAACGGGTGAGGTCCGTGTCGCGTACGATGTCGCGGTTAACACACTGCCGTGCCGCAGCAGCCCACCGCGCCGGCTCTGGGCGTCAACCGGAACGCGCCGGAAGCGGCTGCCGTAAACGTTCGGAATGCCGTAGTGCTTCGCGAGCCGCTCATTGAGAAACGTGTAGTCGGACTTCAGCAAGTCCGTAACGCCGCGGTTTTCGCGAAGTACGCTGTCGAAGAACAACTCGGTTTCCCGCCGGAATGCCTGCCGCAAGTTGTCGTCGAAGTCGGCAAACAGACGCATGTCCGGGACAATCGATTCGAGGTTGCGTAGGTACAGCCACTGCGACGCGAAGTTATCGACTAAGTTGCTGGAGCGTTCGTCGGCCAGCATGCGGCGCACCTGGCTCTCAAGTACCTGAGGCTTTGAAAGCTCTCCGCGAATCGCCGTGTCTAGCAACTGGTCGTCGGGAATGCTGCTCCACAAAAAGAACGACAGGCGCGATGCCAAATCAATGTCGTTAAGGCGATACGCGGTCGCTGCCGCGACGCCCTCTGGATCGGGCTCGATACGGAAGAAAAACTGTGGATTGACGAGCACGGAGGACAGAGCCATTTCGATGCCTGCATCGAACCCATCCTTCGAGGAGGTTTCGCGGAAAAACGCCATCGGCCTTTCGAGATCCGCGTCGGTAAGCGGCCGACGGTACGCTCGCCGCACCAACTTGCTCAGAATCATCGAGGCACACTTTTCATCAGTGGCTGAGTCCGGTGTGCATACAAAGATTCGCCGGCGACTTGGAGTGTCGCCCGGGCTCGCTTCGCCGTAGGGTCCGTTGACCGTAATCGAAAAGACTGCCGGCTGAATTCGTGGGTGCCGGTAGTAGTTGAACGCGGCCTGGTAGGGCCTCCGCTCGGTCACGAGCAAAGCCGACGGCTTTTGGATAAACGTCAGGGCCAACGTATGCGGACCGGCCGTCACCGGAATACGGGCGGTTAGGTGTTTATCGGCGCTATGGTGATCGCGCCGGTCGGTCGGCGGCTCGATGGTGAAGAGATCGACTCGCTTGCGGTCGAGGGCGAGTTCGATGTCGTGCGGACCCCGCAAACCCTCGATGTGCTCATCGCGGTCGCGGGTCAGACGAATCGTGATTTCGTACTCCGCGTCGAGCGGAAAGTTGTAGTCGACCTTTGCACCGCCGCGAGTGCCAATGGGAAGGCCGTCAAAATGATACTCCTGGGTTAGATCGGGAGGCGTGCGGACCGTGAATCCATCGGGCCTGCCGCGCGGCCCGCCGACAGCAAGCCGGCTGATTTTTTCGGCCGCATTGACGTAACGTTCGAGCAGTGTCGGCGAGAGTCCACCGACCGTAATGTTGTCGAAACCGCGACTGGACTCATCGCTCGGCAGCAACGTCGCAACGTCGACGTCTAAATCAAGCAGGTCGCGGATCACATTGTGATACTCGGTGCGAGTTAACCGGCGGAAGGTGTCAGTCCGGCCGGGCTTTGGGTGCGCGGCTGCATCAGCGTCAAGCGACTGCTCAATGGCGTCAATGGCTGACCTGTACGTATCTTCGTCGGGCCGAGGCATCCCGGCCGGAGGCATTTGGCGCGCGCGAAGCCGACGGACGACCTTTTCCCACGTTTCAGAATGGGTCGCCGGGTCGTCAGTAACAATTAGGTCAAGCGCGAGTCCAGCCGTCTTGGTGCCTTCGTTATGACACGCGACACAATATTGATTAACAACCGCGCGGTGTGATGTGGTTGCACCGAATCCAGTTACAGCGAAGGTGAACAGTAGTGCAAGTGTATTCCAGCGCGTCCCGTATGCGTATCGGCTCATGGTTCTTCGCCATGGCCCCAAATCGTAAAGGATGGTCGAGAAGCCACCCTCCGATTGGGTGGACCAAGGGCTAACCGTAATATACACTAGTACTAGTTGCGTAAGTTAGAATATTTACTGGCGAGGGGACGAGGGGCTACGACGGTCTTGGTCCATTCGAACGGAGTAGCCTTGGAGTTGTAGACGCGGACGAAGCTGTCGATGGCCTCGCGCACCTGCCGGGGGGAAGTGAAACTCGCCCCCCGCAAGGCGCGGCGGCTCAGAATCGAAAACCACACCTCAACCTGATTCATCCACGAACTGTAGGTCGGCGTGTAGTGAAAATGGATGTTCGCATGACGTTGCAGCCAGCGGTCATTTTTGGGCTTGTGAGTGTTCAAGTTATCCAAGATGATGTGGATCTCGCGGCCTTCGTGGATGGCCGCGATGTGGTTCATGAAGTCGAGAAACTCGCGACGCCGTCGGCGCCAATAGTGTCCGGCGATGATGAATCCGGTAGCCACTTCCAGCGCGGCGAAAAGCGGCGTCGTGCCGTGCCGCCTGTAGCCGTGCGAGAAGCCCGTCAAGGCCTTGCCGTTGGGCAAGCGTAGCCAGCCCTGCGCTCGCTCCAAGGCCTGGATGCTCGGCTTCTCGTCGACCGCGAGCACCACGGCGTTTTCCGGCGGGCTGAGGTAGAGTCCGACAATGTCGGCGGCCTTGCGAGCGAACTCCGGGTCGGTTGACAAACACCAACTGCGCCGCCGCCGCAAGGACACGCCGAGCTGCCGCAGTACGCGCCAGACTTGATGCTTGCTGACGTCGCCGAGAGCTTCCGCGAGCAGTTCGCCTGTCCAAGTGGCGTGCCCTTCGGGCGGAGCTTCGTCGAGTTGGCAGAGGATGCGTTTGCGCGTCGCTTGGTCGTACCGCGCGGGCCTGCCGGAACGCGCTTGATCGCATAATCCCGCCAGACGTTGCTGGGCGAAGCGGGTGCGCCATTTCGACACGCGCGCCGCCGGGGATCCCAGTTGCCGGGCGATCTCGGCGGTCGAGGTAGCGGCGGCCGCCAGCAGCACAATGCGAGCGCGCTCCACCATGCGCCGTTCGGACTTGTGGCCGCGCACCCAGAGTCGCAGCGTCTCTTCTTCCTCGGCGTTCAGTCGAATCACCGTTGCCGGTCTTGCCATACCGACATTTTACAGTTAAAGGCCTTACTTTCGCAAGTTAGTACTAGCAAACTCAAATGTTGACCCGAGGATCGGCCCAAATGGGATCGACAGCCGCCGAGGCGACGCCAAATCTGTAAATTTGCTCTCCGGATGTCGGACCTCAGATGATTGAGGTCGTTTCAAAGCTATTCTCGACGGCTGGAGCGGTTTGAGGCGGTGGCTCAGTGACCTCGGCGATTTGGACGGCGCCTTCGCTGGCACTGAGGGAGAGCTCAATCGGCAGTCCTTCCCACTCAAAATGTTGATCGCAGTAGTGTATTCCGCCCTCAACGGATTCCGCTCTCTCCGTGATGCGTGGCAGCGACGATTTGACGTCTAACCCTTGGTCGGTACACCAGGTTACGAGGCCGCCTCCGATGATGCTAATCAACTCGCCTATGCCAGACTCGATGTCGTCGTCGGAGATCTGTTCAGCGTCATCGGCCTTCGTCATTCCGGCGACAAGCCGTTTGGCCGTGGGCTTCTCACAGTTAATTTGAACGTGAAGCGAAAACGAAGGGTTGGCGTCGTCAATCGTTAGCGATGCGAAATAATCGAACGACGGATCGCCCTCGAAGTTTTCGATGAGATTCGGTGCGCTGCCGGCCAATGTCTTGAAGGTTGCGTCGACCCCGGCGGGCAACTCGGGGTCTAGCTCGTGAATCCAGTGTCTGATGGCCTCGGGACGTAAACCAGTTTCGCCGCCGATCGCGGCAGCGACCGCGTCGGTGAAGTCGTCGATCGATGGTCCTGTTGGGATGACTCCCTGCGTACCCTTGGCTCGCTCGTATTCGAGGGTCTCGGCGAGTGTGTAGATCGTACATTCGCGGCCATTGGCATGAGCGATTAGCGAAGCCTTCTCGGCGAGGAACGAGGCGTCTAAGCCGTCTAAAGTTGGGGCGAGAAGTACGAGACTGGGGTCCCAGTCCTGGATCTTTATTAGAAAATCGCTGGCCGATCGCGCAGTCTCAACGGTGTAGCGTCCGGCGAGCGCGATGGCACCTGTTTCGCGAAACTTCGAGTTGCTGTCGGCTATAAGAACCCGGGCAAATCCAGGAGCGTTACCGCTTCCGCGCTTTGCGGCATTTTCAATCGAACGTTTCAGGCACAGCTCGATGCGCGGAATGACGGTCTCGTGTTGCAGCGGCTTCAGAATGAAGTCACTGACTTTGAGGCTTAGAGCCTTGCGGACCCGCGACTCGGCGCATATCGAGCTGATGATGACGACCTCCGAGTAAGTGAGTAGAGGATCGGCGCGGATGACCTGAATCAGGTCAAAGCCGTCCATGGTCGGCATGGTGAGGTCGGTGATTACGAGGTCAATGTCGTCATGGTCGCGGAGCGCAAGAAGTGCTTCCAGGCCGTCCACCGCTTCGATGACTTCTGCCTCGAGTTGTTGAACCATCCAACGCTTAAGGAGCCGGCGTACGGACGGGTCGTCGTCGACGAGCAAGATTTTGGACGTTCGATCGGGCTCCTCCACACTCCTACTCTTCGGATGAGCGGATGGAAACGATGAATCCAGAGAGCGCGAAGGTCGGCAGTCGAGCTACGCCTCCTTGCGCTTGTAGGGCTCGATGTCGGAGCCCACCGGGCCGCCGCCAGTCCGAGTCAGCAGGCCTTTCACTTCCCTTGAAGTCAACGGTTTCATGTGCTTGATAACAGAGATATTGTGCTCGAGTTGATCGACGGTTTCGACACCCGACACGATGGTGTCTGGCTGTTGAGCCATCGCAAAGCGCAGGCACTCTTCGATGGACGCGATGTGATTGTCGAGAATCGGGCCCATTGCGTTCGTTTTCATCGCGATCTTCCCGAGGCCGGCGCTGTCGACTTTTGGCAGGACGTTCTTCACAAAGCTTCGGTAATGCGGATCGACGAGGTTGACCGGGTGTTGCACGGTTTCCCATCCATCGAAGCCATTGAGTAGGGCCAGGTGGACGTCGGGATCGTGGTGGCCCGTGAAACCGATGTGGCGGACTTTACCTTGTTTTTTGGCCTTGACAAAGGCCTCTAGTGAGCCACCTGGTCCGAAAATCTTTTCGACCTCGTCCATTCGAGAGACTTCGTGGCATTGCCACAGGTCTAGATAGTCGGTTTTCATACGCCTCAACGTGTCCTCGAGCTGCTTCATGGCCGACGCCGCGTCGCGCAGCTGCGCTTTGCTCATCAGCAGAACTTTCTGCCGCCGATCGCCCTCAAAGGCCTCACCATAGTATTCGTCGCTCAGACCGTTGTGGTACTTGGCCGCGCTGTCGAAGAAGCTTACTCCGAGGTCCATCGAACGATGGATCATTCGAATGGCATTCGCTTTGCCGGCTTTTGCCATGTGAAAGCCACCTAGGCAAAAGCGGGAGACATCGAGGCCCGATTTTCCGAGTGTGCGGGTGGGCATTTCTCCTTGTGCGGCCAACGCCGAATACGAGTGTGCCGCTAGCGCGCCCACGACGGTGGATTTAATGAAGTGTCGCCGTTGAATGGTTGCCATTTGGTGATTAGGTTATCAAAGACCGTGCCGCGCCCGATGCGACGATAATCGGGAAGGCGTACGGTTGGCTTTGGTGCGGCGCACAAGAAAAACACTCGATGACTGAGGCAGCGGAGCTGAGCCCGAGCGCGGTGTCGGATGAAAAATGTAGCAGCTGCGAGAGAGGGCTTCACGCGGGCCGGCGCTTCGCCATGCCGGCTGGTGAAGGGCCGATTTGTACCCGCTGCGCGATGATTGACGGCACAATGCTTCGGCGCTCCGCGATCGTCGCGACGCTCGTCGGTACATTGCTTGTCCTGCTAAACCAAGGGGACGTTATGTTGGCACCCGGGCCGCTGGCCCCTTCGCTTTACTGGCGGATTCCGGCGACCTATCTGGTGCCTTTTTGCGTTGCAACATACGGCGCGCTCGCTAACGCGCGACACTAGCGTCGATGGCTACTGGCTCGGTAGGGCAAAGGCGAATACGGCGGACTTACTAACGATAGCGACGTACTGTTTGCCGCCGATCGCGTAGCTAATCGGGCTCGAGCGGACCGTGCCCCCCAAGTTGAAATGCCACAGCACCTCACCTGATTTGGCATTCGCGGCGATGAACTGGCCCTCTCGGCTTGAGAAGAATACCAGCCCACCGGCCGTCGTCATCGCTCCGGCGTGAACAATGTCGCCGGGGCTGATCAGCGGGATTCCCCAGACCTTTGCAGCTGTCCGCGGATCGAGTGCGCGCAAGGCGTGGTAAGGGGGCGGATCGGCTGGGTCCGCCGCTCCGCCCGTTGGGTAGTAAACCAGGCAATGGTCGCGGGCGACTACGTAGAACAAGCCGGCCTCTGGACTAAACGCCGGGGCGTGCCAGTTAGCACCGCCATTGATGTCGGGGCAGACTTTTACCCCTTCGGGTGTCGGTTGCGTTCCCTCTCGAACGATCGGACGACCCTCGGGGGTGAACCCCGTTGCCCAGTCTTGTTTGGCAAACGCCGCCGCGTGGAGGAATTCACCTGTAGTGCGATCGAGCGCGTAGAAAAAAGCGTTGCGATTAGCTTGGAGGACTAGTTTGCGCTCTTTGCCGTCGATGACGATGTCCG
>CBDBHI010000008.1:0-60725 GCA_965205595.1 Bryobacterales bacterium
CCGATTGACGCTAAGGGAATCGAGAACAAGATAATGAACGGATCTCGCAGCGATTCGAACTGTGCCGCCATCACCATGTACACCAGGACGAGTGCCAGGATCGCGGCGAAGAGAAGTTCTCGAAACGCCTCCTGCTGATCTAACCACTCACCGCCGAACTCGAATTCATAGCCGTCAGGCCGATTGATCTTCTGTAGTTCAACGTCTAGGTCCGCAATAATGCTGCCCAGGTCACGGTCGGCGATCGTACCCGAGACGTAGACAATTCGCTCTTGGTCGACGCGGTTGATCTCGACCGGTCCTTCTTGGCGGTGCAGTTGAACGACGTCGTCGGCGTGAATCAACTCGCCGCGAGGGGTTCGCAGGGGAATTCGACCAACTTGCGATAACTCCAGCCGGTCCTCTTCGCGTAGGCGAACAACAATGTCGTACTCGTCACCCTCTTCGCGATAGAAGGAGGTGCGGCGACCACCGACCGCCGTTTCCAACGTGTCGGCGACTTCCGCAACCGACATGCCTAGGCTGGCGGCTTTTAGCCGATCGACGCGGACCAACATCTCGGGCGTGCCCGGGCGCCGGCTGATCTCCGACTCCGCGACGCCCTGAATGGATAGCATCGTGTCCCGAACCTGTAGGGCTAGAGCCTGCGTAGTTTCCGGCGAGTAGCCCCGAATGGCGACCTGTAGTCGGTCGCCGCCGCCCGCTCCTCCGCGCCGCCGCCCAAAACTGCCGCCTGAAATGCGTGTCCGCACCTGGATTCCGGGAGCGATGCTGGTCAGCATGGGGCGTATTTGATTGGTGATCTGGCGGGCATTGCGCTGCCGCTCGGCTTGGTCCGAGAGCGTGATCCGCAATTCGCCCGTGTGCGTCGAGATCGAGCGGAAGGGGCTGTCGCTGCCGGCTTCCGTCATGATGTACTCGATCTCGGGTACCGCCTCGAGTACCATCGCCTCCATCTTGTCGATTACTTCTTTGGTGACTTCGGCGCGCGTGCCGGACTCGAGTTCGACGTTCACACGGATCTGGCCATCGTCCACCTGGGGCTCGAGTTCCACACCGACGTAGTCGGAAAGCCAAATCGAGCCGCCGAATAGGCCGGCAGCCATGACCGTTACCAGTGCGCGGTTGTTCAATGACCAATCGATGGCGCCGGCGTAAGACTCCGCCAGCGAAGTCATCAGGCGTACTAGAGGATTGAAAATGCGTAGGGCGCTCTGGCCGCTACCCAAATATTTCGAACAAAGCGCGGGGACGACCGTCAGCCCGACCAGTAGCGAACACAGCAGCGCGAATGACACGACATAGGCCAACTGCTGGAACGTCTGCGCCGAGTAGCCACCCATGAAGAGCACGGGGACGAAGACCGCGATCGTAGTGAAAGTTGAGGCCGTAATCGCCATGGCGACTTGGCTGCTGCCGAACAGTGCCGCTTCCTTCCCGCTTTTCCCCTTCTCGCGGTGGCGATAGATATTCTCGAGGACAACTATCGCGTTGTCGACCAGCATGCCGACGCCTAAGGCTAATCCACCGAACGAAACGGTGTTCAACGTAAAGCCGTTGAAGTACATCAGAGCGAACGTCGAAATCACCGAGATCGGGATCGCAGCCCCGATGATCATCGTGCTGGAGAAACTGCGAAGGAAGAACAACAGAACGACAACGGCCAATACGGCGCCGGCGCCCGCCGCTCCTTTGACGTTGTTGATCGCGGAATTGATAAAGTCCGCGGTGTCCATGGTCTTATCGATGGCGAGATGGGGGTAGTCCTTCTCGATCTCGGCCACTTCAGCCCAGACAGCGTCGGAAATCTTGACGGTATTCGAGCCCGACTGTTTGAACATGATCAGGCGCAGCGCCGGCTTGCCATTTACACCTACGTAGTGCCGAATGTCTTCGTGCGAATCTTCGACCTCGGCGACGTCTCGAACGTAGACTGGAACACCCTGGCGCGAAGTCAGCGCGACATTTAGAATCTGGTCGACCGAGTCAAATTCACCACTCGTTCTCAATAAAACGTCGAAGCGGCCTTCCTTAACCGGCCCTACCGGCCGATTCATGTTTTCTTGCCGAATCGTGTTAACTACCTGCGAGACAGATAGGTTTAGCGCTCGTAACTTCTCAAGATTCAGGTCAACGTGAATTTCGCGACGCAGCCCGCCTCCGACTCGAACCTGGCCGACACCCTTAACGCGTTCAAAGCGGTACAGAATCGACTTCTCGGCAAACGAACGGATCTCCTTAGCGTCAAGTTCATCCGACGCCATTGTGAGGAACATGATCGGAAATTGGGTGACGTCAAACTTGAAAATTGTGGGCGGTTCCACGTCATCGGGCAGGGCGCGGCGGCCACGGTCGAGGCGCGAGCGGACCTCGTCGGTCGCGACTTCGATATCCATTCCAAATGAGAATTCGACTCTCACCGCGGAGCGCCCCTCGCTCGAAGTCGAACTGACCCGCTTGACCCCCGGAGCCGAGGAGACGATTTGCTCCATCGGGCGGCTGATCAGGGTCTCGATCTCTTCGGGTGCGACGCCCTCGTAGTCGGTGGTAATCGTTAAGCTCGGAGAGTCAATCTCGGGCATCAGATCGACTGGGATCTGGACGAATGAGATTGCGCCAAGTAGCAGACAGACCATCACGGCCATTAAGACCGTCACTGGCCGTTTGATTGAAAATTCCGGAAGACTCATAGCTATTTACAATCCCGCTGCCCGTTAGGGCGAATCTGACACCCAATCGGGTTACGCTGAAAAAGTTAAATCAGCCCCGGCCAAATCGTCCCCGCCGCCGGCCCATGCGACCGCTTCCACGACCTCCGCCCAGACTGTCTGGAGGCTGCCAACCAGCCTCTCTCTGAATGTTGACATACGTATGGACATGGGGCGCGCCACGAAAATGCCAAACCATGTTGGGGCTTTCAAGCTCCCAAACATCCCAGACACCATCGTTTCCCGTGTCCTGACTCTCGGAAAACGACATTTTCAGGCTCTCAACGCCGCCTGTTTCGTGGATCAGTTTCATCGCCTCGTTGCGGTCGGCCTCTCTGAACGGCAGCAAGAGGTCCTCAAGTACTTTGTCAACAAGGTCGCGCTGATCGCGGCTCATGTCGGCGACAGGTAGACCCGGAATATCGTCTGGATTGGCGCGCAATGCAACTGTACTCGTCCCGGTCTCGCGCCTGAGCCGATCGCGGAGCGCCGTCTCGCGCTGTTTGCCGTCGAGAGCCTGGAAGACTTCGTTCGCGCGCAACGCCTGGAACCAGTAGACATTACCTGGATGCGTCGGAAGCTCGACAAATCGATCGCCTTCGTGGCCATAAAAAATCGGTCCGCCAAAGGCAGCACCGTCAACCGAATCACCGTCACAGCGAGCGGTCATGTGCCGGCCGGTGACGACAAACTCAAATTTCCCCGTGCCGGGCTCGCCAAATAGGGCGACCGAGTAGCCCTCTAGTCCGCCGGCGTCATCGCGTAAATGCTGCGCCAGCGGCTTATGGAATTTGGGGTTGTGCATGCCGAAGAAAATGTCTTGAATCAACGCCTGCTGCTCGCGGTTGAAGAATTGGCCGATGCGCGCCGGCGTGATGTGCCAGTTGTTCTCGACTCTCGACCGCAGCGGGTCGTCGAAGTCGAAGTGCATCGTCGCCTTCTGGTCTTCGCCCAACGTCGAGTAGAAGTGCGCGACGAGGGTTTCGGACGTAGGCTTCGTCTCTTTTGCCGCGGCTACGTCGAGTCCGGCGGCGAACCCGACGGCTCCCAGCGCGGATGTCTGCAAAAATTGGCGCCGGTCGATGTTTGGATTTGCCATTGTCAATGCTCCCTCAATACGGGCGTCTCGTCTTGCAAGATGTTACCGCGCCGAACGGCGGGGCGCAGTACAAATTCACTCGGCTAATCGCCAGCTACGGGCTCGAATGGGTCGACCGTGGGCTTCTGTTCGCGCGCGCGTTCGATGCGTTCTTCTAGGCCCGTGTAAATAACCGGAATAAAGACAAGCGTAATCAGTGTCGAAGTGAGCAGCCCGCCGATCACCACACGTGCCATGGGGGCCTGCAGTTCGGCGCCCTCGCCAAGTCCTAGCGCCATCGGTCCTAGCCCAAGCACGGTCGTAATCGTGGTCATTAGGATCGGGCGTAAGCGCCGAGTCCCGGCCGTCAAAACCGCGCGTCGCAAGTTGATCTTATGCTCACGCCGCAACAGATTTGTATAGTCGATTAGCACGATCGCATTGTTGACAACGATCCCAACCAAGACGATGATTCCTAAAAATGCCTGCTGGTTAAACGTTGTTTCCGTGATCAGCAACATCAGCACGACACCGATCGCTGCCAAGGGAACGGAGAACAAGATCAAAAACGGGTCGCGCAACGACTCAAACTGTGACGCCATGACCATGTAAACCAAAACCAGCGCCAAGATCGCCGCGAACAGCAAATCGCGGAAGGCCTCTTGCTGCTCTTCGAACTCGCCGCCGAACTCAATCGAGAATCCCTCGGGCATCGGGATTTCGCCCAACACGACGTCGAGATCGCCGATTACGCTTCCCAGATCTCTATCCGTTACAGCTCCGGTTACATAGAGCCTGCGCTCGGAATCGACACGGCTGATAAACGTCGGGCCTTCTTGCCTGCGCAGCGACACGACGCTCTGGGCGGGTATGGTCCGCCCGGTCGCCGTTGTCAGCGGGACCTCCCCGACCGACTGCAAATTCAAGCGGTCTTGCTCACGTAGCCGCACGAGAATTGCGAACTCATCACCATCCTTGCGATACATCGAGCTGCGCGTACCACCGATTGCGGTCTCGAGCGTCGTCGCAATGTCCGAAACGTTGAGACCCATGTTGGCGGCCTTCATGCGATCGACCTCGACCAGCATTTCCGGCATACCCGGCCTTTGACTAATCTGCGCCTCGGCCACTCCGTCGACGGTTGACATTCTTTCGCGAATCGTCTCCGCCAACTGCGCGGCCGTCTCGATGTTGTGTCCTCGGATTTCCACCGCGAGGCGGTCGCCATCCTCGTTGCCACCTCGTCCGCGCCGGAACATTCCGCTCGAGACGCGCGTGCGAATCAACATTCCCGGATGTACTTGCAGCATCGGGCGCAGCTCGTTAGCAACTTCCTTGGCCGTCCGGGTGCGTTGATCCTGGGGCACGAGGCTGAGCCGCAACTCGCCCCGATTTGCACCGCCTCCGCTTCCGCCCGAAGAGCCGCCGGCGTTGACCATCGAGGTTGAGATTTCTGGGGCGTTGTCAACCGCAATGCCCCAAAGCTCTTGCATCACTTCGTTGGTGACCTCAACGCGCGTACCGGGCTCTAGCTCGACGTTCACGCGGATTTCGCCCTCGTCGACTTCAGGCTGTAGCTCAACCCCGATTAAGGGGATTAGGTACATCGTCCCGGCGAATAGGGCGACCGAGCTCAAAGTCACTAACGCCTTGAGGTCGAGCGCCCAAGTAATGACCTGGCCATACGTGTCGGCCATGTCATCTTGGATTCGGCCCGCCCAGCGATCGAGCGCACCCAGCGCGCCGCTCGCTTCACGGTGGCCCACCAGCTTGGAACACAACACGGGTACGACTGTGAGGGCAATGATCAGCGAACAAATCAGGGCAAAGCTAACGACATACGCTAACTGCTGAAACGTCTGCGCCGTCATGCCGCCGATAAACAAGACCGGAATGAACACGGCGACAGTCGTAATTGTCGACGCGGTGATCGCCATGGCGACTTCTTTACTGCCGTCAAGAGACGCCTGGTAGGCTCCCTTGCCGTCTTCGCGATGGCGATGGATGTTTTCGAGAACGACAATCGCGTTGTCGACCAACATGCCGACGCCCAGCGCCAAGCCGCCGAAAGACACCGTGTTCAACGTAAACCCGTTGAAGTACATGAGCGCGAATGTTGAAATCACCGAGATCGGTATCGCGACCCCGATGATGAGAGTGCTTGAAAGGCTGCGCAGGAAAAACAGAAGCACGACAATCGCGAGCCCGCCACCCTGCAAAGTGGCGTTCTTTACGTTCGCAATCGATGCCTTGATGAAGTCGGCGGTGTCACTAGTCTTCTCGATGGTGATGTTCGGAAACGTCTTGTGAATCTTCGCGACTTCTGCCCACAGAGCAGCGGACACATTCACCGTGTTTGCGCCCGACTGCTTATAGACGTAGAGCCGAACACCGGGCTGGCCGTCAACGCTGACTAGATAGTCAGCATCTTCGTGGCTATCCTCAACCGTGGCGATGTCGCGGATGTGGACCGGCACGCCATTGCGCGTAGTGATGACAACGTTGCGGATCTCGTCCAGGCTTTCGAACTCGCCCCTGGTCCGCAGCAACACCTCGAATCGCCCCTCGTCAACCTGGCCGACGGGGCGGTTCATATTCTCTTGCCGCAGAATTTGAACGACGCGCGCAATCGATAAATCGAGAGCGCGCAGTTTTTTGAGATTCAAATCGACGTGAATTTCCCGGCGCAAGCCGCCTCGAACGGTAAACGCAGCGACGCCGGGAGCACGTTCAAGGCGGTACTGAATCTGTTTTTCGACGAAGTGACGCAGTTCCTTCGCGTCCATGTCGGACGCGGAAACTGTCATGTACATGATCGGGTACTGCGACGAGTCGTACTTGTACATCGTCGGCGGTTCCATCTCTTCAGGCCGTCTTGTCCAATACAAGATGAGCCTGAAGGGAGGGGTGATTCCAACACAAGATGAGCCTGGAGGTAATTTGGGCAAGGTCGATTAGGAACAGGCAAACTGCGGGCGATGGGAGTCGCCGTGCAGCAAGCCGAATCAGTGAGTCTCGATGAGATCGAGAGTTTTCTCGACGGGTGTGGGTCCGTCGAGTTCCAGGCCGGAAGTCGAGCGGATAAATACGCGCTCGTCGAAGGCGTCCTGAAGAGGCATCATTATGCCGACCAGAAGCGCTCGGTTAAAGGATTGTTGAGACGCTTCCTGAGCAAGCTAACCGGCTTAAGCCGCGCCCAATTGACTCGCCTCATCGGGCAGTTTTTGCGCGAAAAGTGCGTTCGGCCGACAGCCTATCGAAGGCGCCGCTTCCCCACCAAGTACAGCCGCGCCGACATCGTTCTCCTGGCGCATGTCGACCAAGTACAGCAACGTCTCTCCGGGCCGGCGACGCGTCGCATTCTCCAGCGCGAGTTCCAAATCTACAACCGCAAGGAGTTCGAACGCCTTGCCGAACTGTCGGTGGGACACCTCTACAACTTGCGCAAACGCGCCGTCTACCGGCGACACAGTTTGCATCTCGACAAGACTCGACCGACACCCGTGGCGATCGGCGAACGCCGCCAACCCGAGCCGCGAGGACGTCCGGGCTACCTGCGCATCGACACCGTGCACTCGCCCGAACAGGAAGGTGAAAAAGGCGCCTACAGCATCAACGTGGTCGACGAAGTGACGCAGTGGCAGGCCGTCGGCTGCGTCCAACGCATCAACGAAAATCACCTCATTCCCTTGCTGGAAGGCCTTTTGGAACAATTTCCATTTATCGTTCG
Source organism: Bryobacterales bacterium (assembly GCA_965205595.1). Taxonomy (GTDB): domain Bacteria; phylum Acidobacteriota; class Terriglobia; order Bryobacterales; family UBA6623; genus CATQHP01. The sequence continues at coordinate 7,517 of CBDBHI010000008.1, forward strand.
CGGCTTTCACTCCGACAATGGCAGCGAATTCGTCAACCATCAAACCGCTAAACTGCTCGAGAAGTTGCGAATTGAATTTACGAAGTCTCGCGCGCGCCGTTCGAACGACAATGCCTTGGTCGAAACCAAGAACGGCGCGGTGGTGCGCAAGTGGATGGGCTACCAGTTTTTGCCCTCGGAAGCGACGCAGGCGATCGACACCTTCTACCGCCAGTGGCTCAACCCGTACTTGAATTTTCATCGCCCATGCGCTTTCGCCAGCGAGCGCCGAGACCGCCGCGGCAAGTTGCGCAAGGTGTACGCCGAGTGGAGCACGCCGTGGGAAAAGCTGCTCAGCCTGCCCGCCGAGCAGCGCGGCCTGCGCGCGGATCGCTCGCTCAAGAAGCTCCAAGCGCGAGCGGACACTTGTTCCGACACCGAGTTTGCCGAGCAACTCGACGCTCAGCGCAACGAACTGCAACGCGTCTGCAAAGACCTCGCGATCTGCTGGCGCACGCGCTAGACAACGCCCCGACCCGAGGCGTTGTCGGCTCCTCCGGCCCACGTCCGAAGACGGCCGTGGGGTCTCGCCTGGGATGGCTGCAAAGGGGGATTGGGGTGCCGCCCCTTCCCCCTTATGCAATCCCCCTCACCCCGCCCTACGAAGCCACAAATAGCTGTAGCCGCCGACCTCAACTCACGCTATAATCCCCCTCAACCCGCAGCTGCTTCGCCTCTCTCCTTCAGGCTCATCTTTCAATTGGAAAAGAGGAGGCAGGTTCCGGCGGGCACGATCGAGGCGGACGCGGAGCTCATTCGCCGCCTCGTCAACATCCATGTCGTAGTCGAAACCGACGCGAACGTAGCACTGGCCTTCGTAGACCGAACTGACGATCTCTTCGACGCCCGGCGCTGCGGCAAACGCCTCTTCAAGCGGACGCACGACGAGGTTCTCCATCTCCTCCGGCGCGACCCCTTGATACTCCGCCCGGACGCTGATCGTCGGGTAGACGGTCTCAGGCATCAGGTCAACTGGGATATTGATGAAGGCGATGCCGCCGAGCAGGATCGCGATCATGCACATCATCAAGATGGTGACCGGCCTGTGGATCGAAAAACTTGGTAAATTCATCGCCTACGCCATCGCGCGGAATGTTCCGCGACCGCCGCTATCATACTGCCACCCAGCTCCAGCGTGGCGCGCGGAGTCTCGTGGTTAGACTATGCGCCACTGGCGGCTTTCTTAGAAGCACCGCTCTCACTGGTAGCGCCCTTCTTGCTCGCTCCGCCGGCCTTTTTGCTAGCAGCACCGCCGGTTGAAATGCGATCGCCGTCGCGCAGCATCGTGGCGCCGCGGCCTACAATTTTTGTGCCGGGATCGAGATTCGCGAGAACCTCTACCTGGCCCTCACGAGTCATACCCGTCTCGATCGACCGAAATACCGGCCTGTTGCCCTCGCCCTCGACGACATAAACGCCGGGCTGCTGGCCGCGATAGACTAAACCGTCTCGGGGAATCAGTGTCGCTTTGCGTCCCGAGCCCAAGTCGAGCGTAATCCTCGCAAACATCTCCGCTTTCAAGACATAGTCGGGATTGGGGATGTCAATTTCAATAATGGCGCTTCGTGTTGCGGCATCCAGCACTGGAGCGATGCGGGCCACCCGTCCCGTGAAGAGCTTGCCGGGGATCGCATCAACCTCAACTGTGGTCTGATTGCCAATCCTCAGTTTGCCGATGTGGCGCTCGGGAACGTTGCCCTGCGTCACCATCGTTGCGAGATTGACGATCCGCACGATCGGATTGTTGGGGTTAACTAGCGCCCCGGGGTCGACCTGGCGCGCGGCGATCACGCCTGACATCGGCGCGTAAATTTTCGCCTGCTCAAACCGAATCTTCAGCTCATTTAGTTCCGCCAGCGCCTGTGTCGCCTGCGCTTCAGCCAGCGCAACCTGCGCGTTCATGACCTCAAGTAAAGTCTGTTGCTGCTGAAATTCCTGAGGCGAGAGCAGCTCTTCTTTAAATAGTTGCCGAGCGCGATCGAGATTCGCCCGAGTATTGGCGAGCTCCGCCTTGCGCTGGGTCACGCTTGCTTGAGAAACCTCGATCGAGGCCTCGGAACGCAGGACCTGCTGGAGGAGTTCATCGTCTTCCATCTCAGCGACTAGATCCCCAGCTTTTACACGGTCACCAACAAGAAAATGAATCTTTTCCAGGCGACCGGTTAACTTTGCGTTGACGTCAACCACTTCCTTGGCCTTTAGAGAGCCGGTGAGGAGCAGTTCTTCACGGACCTCGCCGGTTTTCGCCGCCGCCAAGTCTACGTTGACGATGCGGCCCCCGCCCTTCTTTTTCGCCGGTGCCGACGCCTGCTGGTTAGCCTCGTATACTTTTGAGCCAACCAAATAGACCAGCCCCAGGCCAATCGCTATCGCAATTATTCGTTTTGTCCACATAGACGCTTCTGCGCTAGGCGCAAATCACCCGCTGAACAGGGAGGCGAGTGCAAGTGGCCTGCGGTTACCGAGGCAAGCCCCTTAGAAATCAATCCGATCGCCTAGTTTCAAGCCGTGAGCCGCCGCTTGGCCGGCGGCCAGCTCCAAAACGTATACGGAGTTCACGGTGCCGCCGAAAGTCGGGCACTTTCTGGCATCCGCTTCCGCGCACGGAGGAACGTCCGGATTGATCTCCACAATCAGGTGATTTCCGTCTAGCCAAAGCAGGTCTAGCGGAATCAAGCATTGGTACATCCAATACCTGCGGGGTTGGGAGTCAGAGCCTACAAACAGCATCCCTTTGTCGTCGGGGAGGTACTCACGAAACATCATGCCGCGCCCCTGCTCTTCTTGCGTAATGGCGAGTTCCGCCTCGATTGGGGTGCCGTCAGGCAGAGTCACCGTAGTCGTTGGTAACTCGGGCCGGTGGACTTTTTCGACGCCGCCAGACTGACCGATTGTGCTGTTTTCGCCGCAAGCCAGGATGAGCGCACCGACACAGATTAGCAGGATGAATCGCAAGCTCAATTGTAGCCCGCACTTCTCACCACCTGAACTTTTTCATGCCCGCGGGTAGAAGCGTAGAAAGCTAGTTTCCCCAGCTTTACAAAAGTTTTTGAGCGCTCCTCAACGTAGAAACACTGCAACATCTTGTGAAAGAGCTGCTTGATTACTTTGTCGGGAACAATCCGCTCACTCGTGTTCAATACCGGAGATGTCATGAATCCTATCCGCCGCCTTCTGTCCGGGCATACTAGCCCGCATTTCTGACCAACTGAGGGCGAAAACACGAGATCGGAGTGCCACTACTTCGATGCGCTCGATCGCGAGTGCTCGACGTACCGCCAAGTACGCATCCGCGCGCCGACCATCGCCCGCCTCGTATTGACACACCTCTCACGCAGTTTCACTCGGCACGTGGTGAGAAATGCGGGCTAACCCCAACTCCTAGAATACTGCAGTCTCCAGGTGTTACCCACTGAGTGTTAGTGCTGCCAGTCGATATTCGCTCGCCGGCACACTATAGGCTTATCGGACGGCGGGGCAGGAAGTGGAGCTTACGCGGGCGCAGACCGAGTCAAAAGCGGCTCGCACTTGTAGTGAGCGCCGGCTGTTTTGGCCGAGTTTCTGCTCCATTACCCTGACCGCACGGCCAAACAGGGGAGCCGCATCGTCTAAGCGATCTTGCTCTTCGAGCAGCGCCGCAAGGTTGTAGAGGCTGACGCCCGTTTCGATGTCGTCGGGCCCATTCACGACTTCCCAAACCTTGACAGCCGCCCGCAGCTTTTCTTCGGCACGCTCATACTCGCGCTGGAGCCTGTAGATCTCACCCAAATTGTTTAGCGTCGCGGCAACCTCGGAGTGTTCGGGAGTCAGATGCTTGCGGCGCAGTTCCAATGATCGCGCCAACAGTTGCTCAGCTTCGGCAAATTGAAATCGCTTGGCGTAGGCATCAGCCAAATGTGCGAAGTCGCGCGCCACTTCGATGGACTCGGGCGAATCCGACTGCCGGAGGCTCAGTGACTCGTTGAGGGCCGCGGCCGCGTTTGATAAGCGATTGTCGGCCGCCAAAATGACGCCCAAGTTGCTCAGACCCGTGGCTCTTTGCGGAGCGGCGTCCGCACCGCCGGCCCGGCTGATGGCGAGCGAGCGCCGCTGATAGTCTTCGGCGTCGAGCAATTGGTTCTTGTTGAAGTAAACAAATGAAACGTCGGCCAGTGGCTGTACGAGCCCCGGGTCGGATTTGCCAAGCTGCTTCTCAAGAATCGACAGTCGCTCCAACGAAACCTTTTCCGCAGCGTCAAGGTTGCCCAGCCGCATGTGGAGTTCATAGAGACTACTAAGGATTTTGGCGATTTCTGGATGGTCCGCCCCCAGGGCGATCCGCAGCACCTCAGCGCTACGCTCATAGAGCGGACCCGCTTCAACATAGTTGCCTTGAAGGTGTTGAACGAGTGCCAACGAGTTCAGAGTGACGGCAATACGTACATCGCTTGGCCCGAAGGTTTCGGCTTTTGCGAGGGCGGTTTTGAAGGCTTGTTCCGCCTCGAAGTAAAGTTCGCGGTCACGAAGGGCCGTCCCTTGATCGATGTCCGCCCGCCACGACGCAGTGTCGGGCACGCGCGCAAGCTGCGCGGCAACCTGGCCGGGCAGGACACAGCACAGCATTAACGCCAGCAAGGATTTCGCTTTCAACAAAACTCCAATTCCGCGGCCAACAGGGGCGTACGACTACAGTTTCGCAGTCGTAAGGCAAACCGCCGCTAAGGTATTACACCCAATACCACTAGAATCCCGCCGTAGGGCAGCTGAGATCGCTGTTTTACGGGCGTATGTCCGCTAGATTGGAGGTTGGAGTTGCTCGGGTGAATATTCTCGGTTCTTGCTGGGCGCGGCTGCTTCCGCTATTTCTTTTAGCGACGGCTGCATTGCCGCAATCGAAGCCCGAGGGGCCCGAGATGATTCTTGTCCAGCCCGGCGAGTTCGAGATGGGCTCGGACGCCGGTGCGGCGTGGGAAAAGCCGGCGCACCGCGTTCAGCTCCGTGCATTCCATATTTCCGCGATGCCGGTAACGAAGGCGGAATACCTCGTTTTCGAGCCGAGCCACGAAGTTCCTGAGGGCGCGGACCCCAATTCGCCGGTAACCGACGTCAGCTTCGCCGAAGCGCAGCGCTATTGCACGTGGCTCAGTGAGCAGACCGGGCTAGCCTACGCTCTACCCACCGAAGCCCGCTGGGAGTACGCGGCGCGCGGCGGCCTCGAACAGGCCATCTACGCCTGGGGGGACGAGCCACCGGTTCCCGACAAGACAACGGTCGTGGTTGAGCCCGCGCCCCGCGCTAACGACTTTGGCATGCAGATTCTCAGCGGAAACCTATGGGAATGGACCGGCGATTGGTATTCCGCCGAGTACTACGCCGAGTCTCCCGAAAGCGAGCCAACCGGGCCGGCAGCGGGTAGCTATAGAGTGCTGCGAGGCGGTGGATACCGCGACGATCCTGACAGCGTGAAAGTCTTCAACCGTGGTAGCGCGCGGCCGACGACCGAGTCAATCTACATCACGTTTCGGGTAAGTCGGGAAATCGGTGAACCGAATGCGCCGGCCATTACGGAGTTTCGACCACCTAGCGGCCAGCAGGTCGATGCGCGTGGTATCTATGTCCAAACGGCGGAAGACCAGCCCAAGGCGGCTCCGCTGAACAGCCAGATGGTGACCATCGCGCCGCCCGAACCAGCGGGTCGCGTGAAAATTTCGGTACCTCCGAAACCGAAGACGAAACCGAATGAAGTAGCACTCGAGGTCCAGCCAGAGCCACAACCGGAGAAGGTTGCTGAGCCTGCCCCCGTTGGTCCCCGAGCATTGACCGAGATCGCGGTCGACTCCATCGCCGGCGGCACGCTAGTACGGCTGGTTACGAGCGCCGCGCCCGAATACCGCACGATGGTCCTATCCGGGCCACACCGGCTGGTGATTGACCTGAGCGAAACGAAGGTCGAGACCGGTCGCGGGGTCCGCACCAAATCCGTCGGCGCGCTCGGCGTCGTGAAGATTCGCTGGTCTCAATTCGCCCTTGATCCACTCGTCGCCCGCATCGTGGTCGACCTTGATCACGAACCGGACTTCACGATCGAATCGAGCGCCGCCGGACTAGCGGTCAACGTCAAGTAGTTAGGCCGTCAAGTCGCGGTTGCAAAATCCCCAGGGCCGCCAGGCTCATCCCGTCGCGAAATTGACCGCTCTCGATCATCGACCGCAGTGCTTGCGGCGTCACCTCTAGAGCTTCGATCGACTCGGTCGCGTCGAGTTGCGGCTCACCCCTGGCCAGGTCAGTTGCAAGGTACACGTGACACATCTCGTCCGAAAGCCCGCTGTAAACCGCGAACTGACCCAGATCTTGCACGGCGCCTGCACGCCAGCCAGTCTCTTGCGCAAGTTCCGCCCGCGCGGCGTCTTCGAGCGAATCAAAACCGCGGCTACCGCCACCGGGCAACTCATAGCAGAACGACCGCGTCGGATAGCGATACTCCCGCACGATCGGAATTGTTCCTTGCGGTGTCAGCCCGACCACCATCACCGACGGCGCCGAAGCGAGATATGTATAGAAAAACTGTTTCCCCGTCGCGCGGACCTCAAGCGTGTGCTCCTCAAGATCGATCCATGGATTCGAATACACGGTCTTCGCATCAATTCTTCGAAAGGGATGGTCAGCCATAAGTAATATTCGCTCCAAAGTCGACGACGGTGGCGCTCTATAATATAGGGTTCGTACGGTGCCCGGAAAGGACTCCTGAATATGTGGGGAAGAAAAGACGGCGAAGCGAGTGACTCCGCGGCGGCTCAACCCGCCTCCTCGGGCAGTGGAGTGCACCCTGCTCCGCAGCCGACTGAACGGCCATCAGGCGCACATCAGGCACCGAGGACAGCGCCGAAAGCGGTCTCGCCTGGAGCATCGAATAACGCCCAGATCGGCAAGTCTCTGCGTGTTAAGGGGACCGTCAGCGGCTCGGAAGACCTGTACATCGACGGCATCGTCGAAGGCACGATCAAACTTGAAAAAAACAGTCTGACGATCGGACCGAACGGTAAAGTGCAGGCCGACGTTGAGGCCCGCGTGATCACTCTGCTCGGCACCCTGCAGGGCAACGTACGTGTCGGCGAGCGCATCGAGATCCGCAAGACAGGTTCGCTCGAGGGCGACCTGGTCACTAGCCGGATCGTAGTCGAAGATGGCGCTGTCTTTCGCGGCAGTATCGACATCGAAAAACCGACTCAGGGGCGTGCATCCGCGACAGCGCCGGCGGCTGCGTCAAAACCGAGGCCGGCCGTACCCGCTCAACCCGGCACAACTGGAAAGAGCGGCGCATAGTGGACGCGGAACAGACCCGAAAAGGCCGCTAGATTCGTGTTTGAGTATCTGAAACGAGCGCTCAACGATCCACCCGGAGGAGAATCTCCCGGGAAACCAGCAGTCGAGACTCGCGCTCGAGCGCACCCCGACGAGGACCCCAAGCAACGAGTCCGCCGTCGGACGAGCAGTGGCCTGCGCCATTTTCTCGATCAGTTACCCCGCGCCGAAGGCCTTCAAATACTCGACCTCGGCGGCTTAACTGATTCCAACGCACATTATTTAAGCGAAATGGGCAGCCGGATTCACGCCGTAGACCTACTCCACAGCTTCGACAGCGAACGCGCTGAGACCCTGCACGGAAGATTTGATGATTTCGCCGCGCGCCAATTCGTCGATGAGTATCTGCCGTTTCGCGCCGGAACATTTGACGCCGTTCTGGTCTGGGATGTGTTGCACTTTCTCGATGTCGAGCTGCTCAACCACATCATCTCGAGGCTGGCCGGAATCGTACGCCCTGAGGGCGCAATTCTGTGCTTCTTCCACAACCAGCCAAAGGGCGACGAAGTGCCAGTCTGCCGCTATGCCATCGAAACAGCCGATGTCTTGCGTGTAACTACACGCCGCAAGCGGATCGTCCCAACTACGTTTAGCAACCGGCACCTCGAAACGCTGTTTCGTGATTTCGAGTCGGTCCAGTTTTTTTTGAGCCGCGATAGCCTAAGGGAGGTAATCGCCGTCCGTTAGGCGGCGTCTAACAATCAGCGTGCGAGTTTTTTGGTTGGGCCTTGTTGTTGTCGCAGTCGCGCTCGCGGCGACAGTCGACGAGCGCGTCGCCGCCCACGACCACTATTTCAATCTCGAATACGATGAAGCGATCGACGCCTACGAGAAGCTTCTCGAGGCTGAGCCCGGCGACCCGACCGTCTACAACCATCTGGCGACGGCAATTCTCTACAAAGAGCTAAACCGCTTGGGCATGCTCGAGACAAGCGCATTTAGGGGCGACAACAAGTTTTTCGAGAGAGAAAAACTCAAACCCGATCCAAAAGTCAAAGTCGCCGTATTCGACTACCTCGAGCGAGGCCGCTGGGTAGCCGATAGACGGCTAAAAACGAACCGCGGCGATCAGCTAGCGCTACTTGCGATCTCTCACAACTACGCTCTGCGGGCAAACTATCAATTCATGGTCGAGAAGGCCTACTTCGCGGCTTTGCGAAACGGCAATCGAGCAAAATCGTTCAGCCTCCGGCTCCAAAAACATCACCCCGAATTCGTCGACGGATACCTCGTCGCAGGCGTACAAGAGTACGTGGTTGGCAGCCTTCCGTGGGCGATCCGCGCCATGATTGCCTTCGGTGGAGTGCGCGGTAGCAAGGCCAAGGGTGAGGCGATGGTCGCTCGTGTTGCTCGCGAGGGCGAGCTGGCCCGCAACGAGGCGAGAGCGTTGATGGTTTTGGTTCACCGCCGCGAGGGGCGTCCACTCGAGGCCGTGAAGATATTGGAATCGTATCTTGACGACTACCCGCGCAACTATGTGCTGCAACTCGAGATGGCGGCGATGTATCTCGATGCCGGCCAAGACGTGAACGCGCTAGACATTTTTCGTGAAGTCTACAAGAAATACGAAGCCGATGAAGAACGCTTTGGGCGCATGCCGCCGCGGGTTGTGAGAGCGCTCGAGCGCCGCATCGAGAAGCTCGAAGCAGATGAGCCATCGCGCGTGCAGCTCGCTACGTTTTGAATAAGCTGTTGGCTATCAGCTTGGGGGCAGTTCCATGATTCGAATGTTGCGGAAGTGGATCTTCGCGCCCTCTGATTCTAGGCAGAGATAGCCTTTTCGTTGTGACGACTTGCTGATACCGTTGACGAACTTGCCGTTGACTGAAAGCTTGATCGTTCCGTCGACCGCGACAACGTCGTAGGTGTTCCACTCGCCTCTCGGCAGGCAGCGATTCTCGATTGATTTACTCCTCTCGCCGCGCGGGTTATTGGGCACTGTGGTCACGCCACCGACTCCGAAAAGCTCGCCGTGAACGTAGGCGATTGGCGGCACCTTTCCGTCACGAATGTGAAGCTTCGGCCAATCAAGTTCCAACATTTGGACCTCGACACCGTCGGGCAGCCGATTGCTCTCGCGCGTCACCGCCTTGCTCCAAACGAAAACGCCCGAGTTGCCGCCGGGCTCGGTATGCATCCACTCGACATGCAATACGAAGTTCTCGTATTGCTTCACGCTCCGCATCACACCGTGAGGCCGCCCAGAGCAGATCAGCTCGCCATTCTCGACGTACCAAGTATCAGGGTCGGTGTTGACGTTAACCCAGCCAGTGAGGTCGCGTCCGTTGAACAGGTCTTCGAACACGGCAGGAGGCGCGGCTGTTCCGATCAACAGCGAAACGAGAGCTATCGCGAGTGCCACGGAGATGGGTTTCATGATGATCTAAGGCCTCTCCATTTACTTTACGCGCACAGCATGAAATGCTTACCGATTTTGAAGCCGCGTTTCTCAAGTTCGTGCCGGATCAGCTCACGCGCGCCGCGGCTGCCGACCCATTGCAGCACGTAGCATTCGTTCGGCGAAGGTAGTTCGTCGGGCTTGATTACAGGCACTCCTTCGATTTTCCACCCGGTCTTGTTGGGGTCGATATCGACGTAAGCCGCGACCTTGATGCCCTGCGCCGATAGCGGATTGAGCCGCTGACGCGATGTCCGCCCCGATCCCCAGATGATCACGCGCGGATGATGCGGATTATGACGCGCCAGCCAACGCGCGAGGTATGGCGCCTTGGCGCGATAGAAAGCGTCGACCGAGTAACGCTCGTCGCCGCGCGTTAGCCGCTCAATTCGGTCGCGCCACTGAAGCACGCCTGAGTCAACCTTGCCCATGCGGACACCCGCTTCGAGCCAGCGCAGCCACAGCTCGTAATCTTCAGGGAAGGCTCCATCTTTGTAGCCGCCGAATTGCTCTATTAGTTCCCGACGGAACATCACCGTGGGGTGAATCAGTGGCGACTCAACAAAGCGGTTGAAGCTGATCTCCCGAGGTGTGCGAATCGAATTCGACCAGTCGACGAATAGCGCCAGTCCTCGATTCGCTTGCTCGTCGCCTAAATAGTTTGCGCTACCGGCTACCACTCCCACTTGTGGGTTTGCGTCAAGATAGTCCGCCTGGCACTTTAGCCGATCGGAATCCGCGATGTCGTCGGCGTCCATGCGGGCGATGTATTTTCCGCGCGCGGACTGCAGGCCGTGGTTCAATGCCGCAACCAAACCGCGATGCGGTTGCAAAAGTAGCTTGACTCTCGGGGTTCGGCCGAGAATCTCCGCCGACTCATCGGACGAACCATCATCGACAGCGACGATTTCGAAGTCATTCTCGGTTTGCGCGTCAAGCGATTGCAGCGCTTCGGGCAGAAACCGGGCGCCGTCGTAGACGGGCAGCAGAACGCTAACTCGATACTGCAAATCGCGCTCGCCCGCCACCTACGGATCCGTCCGCGCCTCGGCTGGGCGGGCTAGCTAGCCCTCAATCCCCGGCACCGGAAACTGTGAACAGGTCTGCTCGACCTCGGCCTTTACGCGAGCCAAAACCGCTGCATCGTCGTGGCTGCGCAGGGCTTCAAGCATCCATCCGCCAAGGCGTTCCATCTCGGGCTCTTTCATGCCGCGAGTCGTGGCCGCCGGCGTCCCCAGGCGAATTCCACTGGGGCGCAAGGGCGGGTTTGGGTCATCAGGAATCACCTGCTTGTTGCAGGTGATCGAAACTTCGTCAAGCGCTTCTTCCGCGACTCGTCCGTCGATGCCGAAACTCTGGATGCAATCGACGACCATCATGTGGTTCTCGGTGCCGCCGGTGACGAGATTGGCGCCGCCGGCCATCAGCGTTTTCGCTAATGCCTGCGCGTTGTCGAGCACCTGTTGCGCATAAACCTTGTAGTCAGGTTGCAACACCTTGCCCAAAGTAATCGCGATGCCGCAGACCGCGTTCATGTGCGGACCGCCCTGCATCCCCGGGAAAACCGATTTGTCGATCTCTTTTCGAAATTTCTTCTTGCAGAGAATCATCCCGCCTCGCGGACCGCGCATCGACTTGTGCGTCGTCGTTGTGACGAAATCGAATCCGTAGTCGCAAGGGTTGCTCATTACGCCACCGGCGATCAGTCCGCCGATGTGCGAAACGTCAGCCATCGTCAGCGCGCCAACTTCGTCCGCGATTTTCTTGAACTCGTTGTAGTCGTAGTCGCGCGGATACGACGAGTACCCGCAGACGACCATTTTGGGTTTGTGCTCGAGCGCTGTCTTCCGCAATTCGTCAAAGTCGATGCGCCCTTCGTTCGAGGGGTCAGTCTTGTAGCGGATCCAGTTATAGAGCTTGCCCATGTGCGAAACGGGAGCGCCGTGAGTGAGGTGGCCGCCGTGCGAGAGGTCCATGCCGAGTACCGTGTCGCCCGGCTCAAGCATGCACAGGTAGACGGCGGCGTTCATCGGCGCGCCCGACAGTGGCTGCACGTTGGCGTGCTCGCAGCGAAAAATCTCTTTGGCGCGGGTGCGGGCAACGCGCTCAATCACGTCGGTAAATTCCTGGCCGCCGTAGTAGCGCCAGCCAGGGTAGCCCTCTGAGTATTTGTTGGTGAACACCGATCCGAGTGCCGCGAGCACTTCTGGGTAGGTATAGTTTTCCGACGGAATCAGCTCGATGCCGGAAGCTTGGCGGGCTTCTTCGCCGATGAGCGCGGCGTAGATATCGGGATCATTCTCGGCAAGAAGAGCGCGGTTCAGCTCTTGTGGTGTGGCGACTGGCATTGGTTCACTCCCATTGAGCGCGGCAATGCGCACCCGTACCACGCGAGATCAACAGCCCAGGCGAGCGGCGTCTCCGAAATCCGTGCTTCCCCGTGGTTGCCCACGTAAGTCGTCGCCAGTTACACGGACCGGTCGAGTCGTACTTAACCGTTATAGCGAGTGGCCGGGTCGTGTGCAAGGTTTTTAGCAAAAGCGCGGGCCGGCGGCGCCCAGATCATGGTCAGCCCGCCGAAGTGAGCGATTTCCGCAGACGGATCAACCCGTAACGAGGGCCTCAAATCGGAATATTGCCGCCCAGGCGCTCTTAGGCTTTAGAATCAGCGACTTAGAAATTATTTGCCTATACATAGGCACAGCTCTCCTCTAAGAATGTCCGGATTTGTCCGGTTTTCGCTAAAAATCGCGTACCGGGACGAGGTTCCCCTCGCCTGCTCAGCCCTGCGTACCGGCGGCGTTTGCGCTGAGCGCTACATCGACGCCGGGTTGCTTGGTTGTTTTCTCCGCGAGGACAACCAAGAACTAAACCTCGCTTTGTCGGACCCGTTACACGGAGCCGGATGTGCGGTCACATCGCTCGCAGTAGCTACGCAGTCGCCGTAGCCAGCTGCTTCCATACTACAGGTGCGTGTCAAGTTTTTGGGGGATTCGAGGCGTAGGGATTATGGCAAAGATGTTGAATTCGCGGGGGTTAAGAAGATTCTGATATCGCGGTACGGGCGTTTTGGGTTTCACGCGATAAATGTCCCCTTATTGCAGCACCGGAAAGTGCAACGGACGGTCCGACCCGATTTCGGCGAACACTATACTGGTTTGACCTGTGTTCGGCATTCATCAGATTTGGGCAGGATCGCAATTCTTCCTGCGGCTGCCGCAATATCTTCGAAATCCCCTGACTCTCGACCAAGCTCACGACGCTCTGCGGGAGCGGCTCGTTCGACGGAATGAGGCCTTTCTCGATCGTCTCCGCGTCGACATCTACGGCCAACCTTCCAGTCCATACGCCCATCTGCTGAAGCACGCCGGTTGCGAACTTGGTGACCTCGTATCGGCGGTCGAAAAGGATGGCCTGGAGACCACACTCGAACGGCTGCTCGACGCAGGGGTGTACCTGACGGTTGACGAATTCAAGGGGCGAAAAACCGCGCGTCGGGGTAGCACGCAGGTCGAGGTGCGACCGGAGTTGCTGAACTCGCCAAGGGCATCTGGCCATCTCCCATCCCTGAGTGGGGGAAGCCGAAGCAAAGGGACTCCGGTGATAACGGATTTGTCATTTATCCGGGCCTGTGCTGGTAACTCAGCGATTTCGCTGGCATCACGGGGCGGCTGGGATTGGAAGAAGTCGATTTGGGAGTCGCCGGGCGCTGGACTGCGTTTTCGAACGATCAAGTTCGCCGGGTATGGAGCCCTGCCGGAGGCAACTTTCAGCCAGATCGGTACCGGGTCGCACGAGATCGAGCCCTACTTTCGCTGGAACTTGCGTCTCATGTGCGGAATCAGTTCTGCAATCGGACGCCCTCTCCCCTGGCCGACTTACGCGGCGCCTTCCGATCCCGAGCCGCTAGCCAAGTGGCTAGTGAAGACGCTCGCAAGCGGTGAGACACCCCACTTGCTAACCTTTCCGGGCTCCGCGGTCATGCTGGCGCGCTGGGCGATGGAAAATGGTTACACCATCAGTGGAACCTGGCTCACGATTTCCGGCGAGCCGATCACATCAATTCGGGTCGCGACGCTTCACAGGGCGGGTTGTAACGTAATTCCTCGATACGGCTCGATGGAAACGGGCGCAATCGGATACGGATGGACCTTGTTGCATGGATCATCCCGAAGGGTGTCTTATCATTGGTTTTTTCAACGCTGGGGGTAGTCTAAATGCCACATAAGTTCACCGCAGCGCGCCGGCACAAGTTTGATAAGGTGCAGTACCGGGTGATCAACTGGGCGGAATATAACGAGAGCTTGCGCCAACGGGGTGACCTCACGATTTGGGTCAGTGAGGAGGCTCAAAGTGTGTGGAGCGCGCCGCGCCGCACGTCACGGGGTGGTCAAGCGCAGATACTCGGATTTGGCGATCGAGACATGCCTGATGCTGCGCACGGCATACCATCTTGGACTGCGTCAGACACAGGGGCTTATGGGTTCCATCGGCACGCTCATGGGGTTGGATATACGGGTACCGGATTACTCCACGCTGTCGCGTCGCGCAAACGGGGTGAGCATCGCTCAGGTGATGAGGCAAGCAGGATCTGTGCCTATCCATCTGCTGGTCGACAGTACTGGCCTCAAGATCTTCGGCGAGGGCGAATGGCTAGCGCAGAAGCATAACACCAAGGGAATACGCCGCCGCTGGCGCAAGCTCCACCTCGGACTGGACCTCGCCAGCGGGGCGATTGTTTGCGCCGCTCTGACTCACGATAACGTTGGAGACAGCACAGCCTTACCCAGCCTCCTGGATCAGCTGGATGCCCCGGTCACGGGCTTTCTGGCTGACGGCGCCTACGATGGAGCGTCCACACGAAATCTGCTGAGGCAGCGGTATGGGGAGACCCTGGATGTGGTCATACCGCCGCCAAAGGACGCAGTGATCCGCCTGCAATCGGCGCGTGATGCGACCGTTCGGGATCGCCATATTGCCCAAATCCGCAGCAACGGCCGCATGGCCTGGCAGACGGCAACAGGGTACAACCAGCGCAGCCGAATAGAAACGCAGATGGGCCGTTGGAAGAGCGTCATCGGCCCCAAACTCAAATCCCGCAGCTTCTCCAGGCAGATCACGGAGATCCAACTCGGCCGAAAAGTCCTGAACACAATGACCGCGCTCGGACGGCCTGTGTTCGAACGCATCGCCTGACGCTACCGCTTGGGGAAAGGGGGAATTCCGTTTCCATCCCTATCCGTGCAACAAGGCTCACAGGCGCTGGGCAAGGTCACTCTAAAAGTCGCGGATACCGTCCGCGTCGGCTCCTATCAAACGATCGAACAAACGTACACTGTAGGCGAGCGACCGCTAAGACCCGGCGCGAGAATCATGGTCGCCCGCCAGCTTCAAGCCGACGGAGGGGCCCTGCAGTTTGACGACCCCGCCGGCGAGAACTACCTATCGGCAACCACCTCCAATCCGAGAGTCAAGCTAGGCAAGACAACCGTGCCTCTTGCTGGAATGCATGGCGGTTTTCGGGGTGCGGTTCCCATGCCGACATTCCTCGTCGAGCAGGGAACACTAAACACCGACGACACCGTAACGATCGTCTACGGCGACCGCTCGGGCGGCGGCGAAGGTTGGCGTCAGCAAACGTTTACCACCGACCAAGCACTCCTGCCGATCTACATCGACGATGACGGCTCCGGGCATTTCTTAACGCCGCACTGGCCGGCCTACAGCGTCGTTGGCGGCGAAGCCGAAGGCGTGAATATGGTCTCGCCATCGATCGTTACGCCGGGCGAATCGTTCGACCTTGCCGTCCGTTGGGAAGACTTCGTGTACAACCGCGCGGTCGGCCGGATGCCCGCCGCAAAGGTCACTCTCAACGGCAATGAAATTCGCTCACTGGCCGCCGCAGGCCCCGCCATCCAGCTCATCGAAGGGATCAAGTTAGAACAAGAAGGGATCCATCGCTTCAAAATCGAAACGGCCGACGGCAAGATCTCAGCGCGCAGCAATCCGGTCTGGGTTCGCGAGAACCCAGACTACCGCCTCTACTGGGGCGAAACCCACACGCACACCGGCATGGCCGAAGGGCAGGGTTCGCTTGACCGCTCGTACACCTTCGCCCGTGACGACGCTCGCCTCGATTTCTCAGGCCTCTCAGAACACGACATTTGGCTCACCGACGCCGAGTGGGAAGCGATGCGCGGCGCCACGATTCGCTATACCGAGGCCGGCAAATTCATCGCATTTCTGGGATATGAGTGGACTGTCCGGCGCCAGTGGGGCGGCCACCACAATGTTTTCTTTCGCAGTCCGCGGCGCCGCGAGCGGGTTGGCGCACAGATCGCTCCTACGCTGAGCCAGCTCTATCAAGGACTGCGCGATCGCTACGACACCAACGATGTCGTCATCATTCCGCACGCGCACCAGGCGGGCGATTGGCGCCAGAACGACCCCGACATGGAATCCATGATCGAAATTATGTCGATGCACGGCACGTTCGAGTGGTTCGGCAATTACTACCTTCGCCAAGGCTATAAGGTCGGATTTTTGGCGGCATCCGACGACCACCGCTCGCGGCCGGGTTACAGTTCAACATCTAGCCGCCAGCCGGGTTCACCGCTTAGCTCGTTCGGCGGACTGGCCGGTGTCTTCGCCCCAGAGAAAACCGCGGACGCAATTTTCGACGCTCTGAAGCAGCGTCGCGGCTACGCGGTCACCTCCGCGCAGCGCATCATACTCGACCTTGAGATGAACGGTGTCGGCATGGGCAACCGCCTGCCCTTCAGCCGCGACCGGCGGATGAGCGCGCGAGCGTTTGGAACGAGCCCGATCACTGCTCTATGGGTCATCAAGAACGGCGAGGCGGTCTACACCAAACGCGCCGCGCGATCCGATCTCGGCGGAAAGACGCAACTCCTTGTCGGCTTCGAATCCGATTCGCAACCGTATTTTCGCGATAACCCGCGAGGCTACCGCAGCTGGACCGGAACTCTAACCGTCAGCGGCGCCAAGCTCACGGGGTTCCGCCAGATGTTCGACAACCGCCATAAAGAGTGGGCGAAAATCGACCCGAGCGATTCCAACAAGGTGCTGTTTTCGACGGCCACACGTGGTCGCTCCGACAATATACTGATTGAACTCGAGGAAGCCACGCCCTCGACCAAAATCAGTATTGACCTCGAACCTTTCCAGGAGTGGGGCAAGTCGCCGGTGCCCGTCAGGCCGATGCGAAAGCTTTCGGCCCAAACTCGCGAAATCACTCTAAGCAGCCTAGCTGACGGATACGCCGCGATCGACGCCTCAATCGGAACCGATCGCGACTCGATTAGCTTTCAGCTAGTCGGCGACGACCAGCCCCTGGATTACGAGCTCGAGTACGTCGACCAAGGCCCGATGCAGCCGGGTGACTACTACTATGTGCGAGTCGACCAACTCAACGGCGCCCGCGCATGGTCATCGCCAATTTGGGTAGGCGGCGAAGACCGCCGCTAGCCGCAAAGCTGCCGAGGTTTCGCTCCTCAGCCCACTGGCAATCACCACCAAACAGAATCAGAGGCGTGGACGGAAGTCCACGCTTGCCAACTAAACACCGGATAAATCGTTTCACCTGAGCCCGATTCAAGATCTCGGCAGGGTAGGCGGTGGCCTTGCGCAGCGGCGGCCGGAGAAAATCAGATCCGTCCAAGTCTGTGCGCTTCGAGTGGTAATCTGAGGACTGTCATGCCCGTTACAGATACACAGCCGCGGCACGTCGAAAACGTCGGCGACGCGTACCGAGTTGCGAACAGTCGGGTCTCATTGGATTCGATTGTTATCGCGTACCTCAGTGGCCATTCGGCCGAAGCAATCGCCGAGCAGTTCCCTGCGCTTTCGCTTGCCCAGGTTTACGGCGCGATCAGTTTTTACCTCGACAATCGCAGGGAGATTGACGCCTACCTGAGTCAGGGGGATGCGGAGTTTCGCGAGTTTCAGCGCGAGATGGCGTCAGAGAACGTGGCTCTGTATCGGAAATTGTCGGGGAGTAGGCGAAGTCAGCCGGACCGCGAGTGAGGCTGAGCTTCCTTGCTGACGCGGACCTCAATCAAGCAATCGTCGCGGGCGTAAAGCGCCGGGTCGCCGAAATTGACTTTCAGAGTGCAACAGAAGCGGGCCTCGACGGTCTAAGTGATCAAGAGGTCATTAGGCTCGCCGCCGAGGGTGGTCGTGAACCTGTCAGCCACGACTTTCGAACGATGCGTTACGAGTTTGCTGAATTCGTGGCAAATTCGGTCAGTAGCGGAGTGATTCTCGTTTCTCAGAATGCCGGGGTTGGGTGGGCGATTGATGAGTTGATCCGAATCTGGGCGCTGACAGAGGCTGGGGGGTGGGAGAATCGGATCGCACCGCTACCCTATCTACCCACTGAACGATGAGTGATCTGCCCGTCAGTGAGGCGCTGACGGGCTGAAGATTGCGAGTTCGCGCTCCGACCGCACGCAGCCTGGTACGGATGAACCAATGGAACAAGCTGTTACGAGGCTGTCCCAGATCTCCCAGATCTCCCCCAGATCTCCCCAAATGTAAAGGTTCGCTAAGTTTCATGCATGCCTTCAAGATCCCGTTGCGAGAGGGGTAGATGACACGTATCCTTAGTCTGGTCGCACATATCCAAGCAAATGAGGAAAAGCCCGTGGCTGACTGCTTTCCCCGCCTTACTCGGCCCGCTTGGCTATCTCTATCTCCGGTGACAAACGACAGGTAAGAGGCTGACTCGACAAGTACTGACGTGAGTTTCATCCTGAACGGTATCGCAGGGTTGTTCATCATGCTCGGCGGTGCGTTCATCAAGGTGCCCGTCACTGTGGTTCTAGTCGTCATTGCAAAGCTGAGATTCGATCCATTGCCCAACGTGCAATCATTCCTGGTCGGTACTGTGTCAGACACTTTTGGCTACGTTTGCGCTATCTGGATTGCGAACTACGCGATGCTTCGATGGGCGGACATGGGTCTGTCATGGATTCTCTTGACCGTTCTTTGTTTCTTTACGCCGTGGGTCAGTTGGGAAAGGATGATGAACCGATCGGTCCTGGAATCAATCCGGTGGCATGAAATCGGATGTAATGTTGGGCGTGTCACGGGGCTGATCTTGGGCGGTATCCTCTTTCTCTGATTCCAGGATCATCAGCCAAAGGCACGCAGAACGCTTCAGCATCATGGGGTGCCCTATCGAGTACTTGACGGCCACCCAGGGTAAGCCAGTTTAAAGTCGTGCGGTACACCTCCAAGTTCCCTGACTGGAAGCTGTAAGAAAAATGGCCTCTGCCCAAATATCCGCACTGAATCCAAGGGACTTAGGTGGACGCGAGTGAGAAAATCCGAGATTACTTCAAACATTCCTGCCACCGATAGCCCCGTCGCACCCAACATTCGACCACAGGGGAGCTTGACATCATCCTTAGAATATAAATGAGATAGCGATTTGGTGACTCCCTTGTGCGCTTTGCCAGTGGAGCACCCTTGCCCGGTTCGTGGACATAGAGAGTTGTCTCGCCGCAACGTGCCCACGTGAACGTGGGCATTCACTTTTTTAAATCGATTCGGGTTATCCGATGAACCTTTTGTTCAGTCGACAAACCGTCGACCAGCACGAATGTGCGTACCTCTCTATTAAAGACCGAACCATAGCGCGAGCGGCAATTGCCCTAGGCCTACTTGGGCCTCTGCTCATCGGCGGGCCCTCGTCTCATAGAGAGGAGCGGCAAGAACTGGCGCTTTCAGTGGAACTTTTCGCTGTTGCTATGCGGCATATGTCGACCGATGCCGTGCCCATCCATCCTCGAACCCTTAAAGGAAAGAAAAGTATTATGAATAAAATCGATGCCAAGCCTGAAGCTGCGGGGTGGCCTGATGCGTTGGTCAAGGCTACTCAAGACGAATTTGAATATATGGCGAAACTCCGGAGCGGTGAAATTGTCGTCTTCGAGGGGGCTAGTACTTAGTTGCGTAAGTTAGAATATTTACTGGCGAGGGGACGAGGGGCGACGACGGTCTTGGTCCATTCGAACGGAGTAGCCTTGGAGTTGTAGACGCGGACGAAGCTGTCGATGGCCTCGCGCACCTGCCGGGGGGAAGTGAAACTCGCCCCCCGCAAGGCGCGGCGGCTCAGAATCGAAAACCACACCTCAACCTGATTCATCCACGAACTGTAGGTCGGCGTGTAGTGAAAATGGATGTTCGCATGACGTTGCAGCCAGCGGTCATTTTTGGGCTTGTGAGTGTTCAAGTTATCCAAGATGATGTGGATCTCGCGGCCTTCGTGGATGGCCGCGATGTGGTTCATGAAGTCGAGAAACTCGCGACGCCGTCGGCGCCAATAGTGTCCGGCGATGATGAATCCGGTAGCCACTTCCAGCGCGGCGAAAAGCGGCGTCGTGCCGTGCCGCCTGTAGCCGTGCGAGAAGCCCGTCAAGGCCTTGCCGTTGGGCAAGCGTAGCCAGCCCTGCGCTCGCTCCAAGGCCTGGATGCTCGGCTTCTCGTCGACCGCGAGCACCACGGCGTTTTCCGGCGGGCTGAGGTAGAGTCCGACAATGTCGGCGGCCTTGCGAGCGAACTCCGGGTCGGTTGACAAACACCAACTGCGCCGCCGCCGCAAGGACACGCCGAGCTGCCGCAGTACGCGCCAGACTTGATGCTTGCTGACGTCGCCGAGAGCTTCCGCGAGCAGTTCGCCTGTCCAAGTGGCGTGCCCTTCGGGCGGAGCTTCGTCGAGTTGGCAGAGGATGCGTTTGCGCGTCGCTTGGTCGTACCGCGCGGGCCTGCCGGAACGCGCTTGATCGCATAATCCCGCCAGACGTTGCTGGGCGAAGCGGGTGCGCCATTTCGACACGCGCGCCGCCGGGGATCCCAGTTGCCGGGCGATCTCGGCGGTCGAGGTAGCGGCGGCCGCCGGCAGCACAATGCGAGCGCGCTCCACCATGCGCCGTTCGGACTTGTGGCCGCGCACCCAGAGTCGCAGCGTCTCTTCTTCCTCGGCGTTCAGTCGAATCACCGTTGCCGGTCTTGCCATACCGACATTTTCCAGTTAAAGGCCTTACTTTCGCAAGTTAGTACTAGTTACATTTCAGACGACTGGGTGCGACTAGAGAACCATCACTACATATTCAACGTCTCAAGCGAGATACGCCTTCCAAAAACACCAAATTTCGATCGCGGGATCGAGGTGCGAGTGGACAACATATTGTGGGTCGCGGACGGTCCGTATGGCAGCTGAAGCCCCCCAAAAGCGGTACGTCTGTCGCACTTGATCGCTGACTAAAGAAAAGCCCGCCGACCTTGTAGGGCCGACGGGCTCTTTCCCGAAACGAGACTAACTTGCGAACGACTCTTGCTTAGTCGCCGCTAACGCCGGCGGATTCTTCTTTCTTCGCCGCCGCCGGATCGATGGCCATACCGCCCGCGATCTGTACTAGCGAAGCGGCCGGGGCCTCCTTCAGTACTTGCTCACGGTACATCTTCATCATGCGGGCCTCTTCTTCGGCCGTCATGATCTTCTTGCGGGCGCCGGACTCTAATGTTTCACCCTTGGCCCGCGCCTCTGCAGCCTTGCGGTCACGCGCGGCGATCTTCTCTTCGCGGGCGTTCGCCGGGCCTTCCATCTGTTGGGCGCCGCGTGCCGCATGCTCAGCGTTGATGTTTAGCGAATCGGGCAGTCCCTGGATCTCGGGGACTTTGTTGCCGCCGGCGTAAATCTTGTGGCGACCGTGCTCGTCGTACCAATTCGATAGCGTCGACGTCATGTGCATCTTCTCGATGATGTTCCGCCAGCCGATCCCCGTGTTGTAGGCGCAGAAGGAAATTTCGCCTTCCTGCGTGCCGTAAGGAATGACGCACATCTCAGTGCGGCGGAAGTCATAGTTGAAGAGGTCTTGGAACCACATGCCCGCGACGAACAGGAAGTTCCAAGGGTCATTGCGACGAGCCGTGCCCTTGCCGTAGTTCTTGCCCGACAGCGCGAACGACTTGTCGAATTTCTTCAACAGGTCGAACATCGAGAAGTCCTTGGGGGCCTTCATCGGGTTGTAGTTCTTCAGGATCGCCAAGCCCATCTGGATGTTCGTGGCCACCTTGCCGCGGCCTGAATCCGTAATGCGCCGAATGTCTTGCACAAACTGCGGGACGTTGATGAACTGCGCCACCGGGGCCATGTCCTTCGTTTCCTTGTTGATCATCAGCGCGGTGCCGACGCCACAGTTCGGGTGGCAGCCGCAGCTAACCTGTCCCCACTGTGCCTGCGGGCCGTGCGCCAAGTCAGCGGCGTCAACGAAGCTGCCCATAACCGAGATCGGGAACCAATCACGCGTTGGCTCGGTGATGCCGACCTGCTTCTTAACGTCATGTGCCAGGTGAGAAAGCGTATAGCGCTGCTTCAGGCGACGCTCGTCGGTGATCTCTTCGTCGCGGCCCGTGAATGAAACTGGCTGGAAGGCGATGAAGGCGATCCGGCCTGGGTTGTCACGCGCGAACTGAATGATCGGACCGACCTCTTCGTTATTGACGTTGTTGACCAGCGTCGTAACGAGAACGATCTCAATGCCGGCGTCGTGCATATTCTCGATCGCCTTGATCTTGACGTCGAACAGGTTGCCGATCTTGCGATGTTGGTTGGGCTCGTTGCCAATACCGTCGAACTGCAGGTAGGCATAGCGCATACCGGCGTCGGCGGCCGCTTCGGCGAACTCGCGCGATTTGGCGAACTCGATGCCGTTTGTGGCCGCTTGCACGGAGTTGTAGCCGATCTGGCGGCAGTAGTTAACAGCCTTCAAAAAGTAAGGCGACATCGTCGGCTCGCCACCCGAGAACTGCACCGACATCTGGCGACGGGGCTTGATCGAGATGGCATTGTCGAGGATGGTCTTGATCTCGTCCCACTCAAGCTCGTGCACGAAGCCGACTTGGTTGGCGTCCATAAAGCAGGGGTCGCACATCATGTTGCAGCGGTTTGTCAGATCGACGGTCAACACTGCGCCGCGGCCAAACTTTACGGTCGAGGTGCCATGGTCGTGGAGCTTTTCGTCGTTATGCGCACGGATGTCGCGGCCCGGAAACTGCGATTCGATGTGCTCGAGGAATTTGGCATCCATGGCCATCAAGTCCTCGGTCTTGCCGTGTTTGGGGCATTCCTTGAGCATCCAAATTTCGTTGTCGCGCTCAATGATGGTGGCTTTGATTTCGCCGACCTTCTCGGTCTTAAGGATCGAGAAGTCAACTTCGCCACTGAGAATCACTTCGCGCGCCTCGCGCACGCACTTGGGGCAGAGCGAATCGGTCTGCCGCGGCCATCCCAGAGGAGGTTTCGACTTCTCCCAGGATTTCAGCATGGGCTTTTCCGACCATGCCGGAGTGAATGCCGGGTTGGGGTCTTTCGACGCGTCCATCTTGCGGGCGACGTTCCAGCCCGCTTTGGCTATGCTTGTGAGTCCTTGTTCTAGATACTTAACTGGTCGATGCATGGGTTTTGATCTCTCTCCCGCGGAATTCTGATTTTGGTGTGTATCCAGGCGGCATATTCAGCCCTAGCCGCCGATTAAGTCGCGTTCACTGCATACGTGGGGTTGGCAAACGTCGACTCCTGTGTCTACGCTTGGTAGTGTAGGCATTGGATTCGCGCATAGCTAGCAAAAATCTGCGAACGGGGAGATTTAGGGGTTGGAATGCGATTTTCGGGACGTTAACGGGAGCGGTTTTCAGCGCCATATGCCGGTTTTTTTGTGATGCCTGTAACTCATTGAAAGCAAATGACTTGTGCCGCGTAATCAACGCCAACCTCAACAGTCACCGTAATATGCCTGTAACTTATTGAAAGCATAGGCTTTGCCACGCGAAACACGATTGCCTGAGCCGATCACCAACTCAGTTGACACCATAAAACAGCTTGCCCGCGAGGTCGGGTTCGAACTCGCTGGAATCGCACCCGCGGAGCCGACGCTGGAATCCCTCTTCTATCCACAATGGATCGCCCAGGGCTATCACGGCAAGATGGGATATCTAGAAGGCCGGCTCGGCGAAATGCGCGCCGACCCGCGAACCCTCTTGCCATCGGCTCGCTCTGTAATCTCGGTCGCACAGATTTATAACACCCGCCATCCCTATACAACGGAGTTTGACTCAGACTCGGCAGGCTGGGTCTCAAGATACGCCTGGGGCGAGGACTACCACGACGTCCTCAGACGTCGGCTGCATCAGCTCGTCGAAAAATTATCCGACGCGGTCGGCGAGGCCGATTTCAAAGTTTGCGTCGACACGTCTCCGATCCTTGAGCGCGCCTACGCACATCAGGCGGGGCTTGGGTGGATTGGCAAGAATACCTGTCTTATCAACGAACAGGTCGGATCGTGGGTATTCCTCGGCGAGATCCTGACCTCTCTCGACCTAGCGCCGGACGACCCGGCGCCATTTCGCTGTGGGACGTGTACTCGTTGCATCGAAGCCTGTCCTACCGACGCGTTCGTGGAACTCGGCGACGATTCCGGGCCCTCGCATGCGCTTGACGCTAGGCGTTGCATTTCTTACTGGACAATCGAATTGCGCGGCGAGATTCCGGAATCCGATCGCGAGTCTATCGGTCAGCATCTGTTTGGCTGCGACATCTGCCAAGACGTCTGCCCCTGGAATCGACCGCAGCGCGCCGCGACGACTAGCGACCCCGCCTATCAGCCACGGCATGGCGAGCCTGACTTAGACGAATTGGTCGCACTCACTGAGCAGGAGTTTAACGAGCGGTTCGCAAACTCACCTATTAAACGAAGCCGCTACCAGGGGTTTCTGCGCAACATCGCCGTGGTCATGGGCAACAGCGGGAGTAAGCGATTCATTCCCATTCTTAGTCGCCTGGCGAAGTGGCCCGACGATGTCGTAAAGTCACATGCGGGCTGGGCCTTGGAGCGACTACGCACCGGCACCCTTGACGATGCGGATTGATCCTGTCCGCCCGTCAACGTCACCTGTGGGAAGTTAGGGGAGCGGCGTCTCGGGAGTATCCACGATCTCGAGTTCCGCCTCGCTCTCTTCCGCTTGTGCCTTCGCGGCGGCCTCGTCCATCACCTCGACCGAAACCGGCTGCTCCATATAAGCAGGGTCGTTGCCAGCCGTCAGAAACATCATGCGATAGCGTTTGTGGGCGGTATTCGCCGGCACTGTAAAGGTGATCTTCTCGGCCGTTTGTTCAGTGATCTCGAGCTCGATGTCGGACCCGCCGGCGGTAAGGAATAACTTTTCAACCGAACTCTTGTCTAGATTCACACCCGTTGCAACGGCGACAGCGCCAGGCGAAAGAGCATCGGGTTCGACAGCCGTCATGCGCGGCACGGCAGCCGATAGCGTAACGACGGTCAATAGAAGCAACAGAATTAGTTTTCTTGAACCGGACATGGCATTCCCTCCTGGCCAAAGTTCGCAGTTGTCACGATCTTAGCCGCCGCGTAACGGAATTGCAACGGGCCAGCGTTCAGGATCCAAGAATAGCCGGAGTAAAACTCCGAACGATCGAGCGGATGAGGGCGGCGCCTATTGATGCGGCTACGCCGCGGGACCCGCTGCTGCCGACATGGCGCTCGCTGCCGCTGAGCCGAGCGGGTCTTCGCCATACTGGTTCGAGCCGTGTGTACCCGGCAAGAAGCCAACTTCGATCAAGTACCAGATGCTGACAATTGGCACCATCGACAAAATAAAGAACCACCCCGAACGACCGCGGTCGTGGCAACGGCGGATGTTTAATGACAGGGCTGCAATAAGCAACGGAATGTAGGCGACAATCGCTATCAGTCCAACGATCCCCGCAATTACCGAGCTATCACCGCCAGCTACCACAAGATCAGTCCGCGCAATCTTGAAACATAATATTTCGGGTCGCGGGGAATCCTCAAGGCGGCGGGACACGTATTCTACATTGAGGGGGGGCGCCCGCACCCCAGTCGCGTCGAGTGCAAGTTCATAGGGAGGTCGGTTTGATGCGACTACATTACTTAGTCTTGCTGATTGGCGTTGGTTTGGTCTCTTCGTCATTCGGACAGGACACCCGGACAAAGAGAAGTAGCCCTCAACGCGCTCGCCGGGCGATCGAGTTGACTCGGGTTACGAATACCGCGAGTTTCTTTCCACTCGCCGTCGGCAATTCCTGGGTCTACGACGTTACAGGTT
The DNA here is from genome assembly GCA_965205595.1 of Bryobacterales bacterium. Taxonomy (GTDB): domain Bacteria; phylum Acidobacteriota; class Terriglobia; order Bryobacterales; family UBA6623; genus CATQHP01. Next base: position 33,465 of record CBDBHI010000008.1, read on the forward strand.
TTGCGGGTGGTCGGCCGGCAAAGTCTCAAGTTGAAGAGACCCGACAGTTCAGTGGCGTAACCTACCACCGACTCGTTGGCCAGGCGAACCGTCTTGGCTGGGTTCGTCTTACTGACGAAGGTCGCCTGCTGCAACTCGACGTTGAGACGGCTGTGGAATCGCTAATCTACGATTTCGGTGGCACGGTAGGCTCGGGCTGGATCCCCGAAGGCCCGGCTTTCTGCAACGGACCCGCGCGAATTTCCGAACGTGATGAGCAGCGCCTCGTGGTGGAATATCTCGGCGGCGTATGCGCGGATGCGGGCGTCAGACGAGAGACTTTTGAGGCCGGCATCGGACTCGTGTCCCGCCGCGAGATCACGATCGGAGGCGAGCGGCGGCATGATCTGCGTGAGGCGTTCATAGGCGGTAGGCGCGTGGATCGGCGTGGGCTGACAGCGTCGTTGAGTCTCGACAAGCGAGTTTATTCTGAAGGCGAGCCGATCATTGCACGGCTATCGGTTTCCAATTCAACCGGCGATCCGCTAACGCTGCGCTTTTCTTCCGGGCAACAGTTCGATTACTCGATCGACGACGACACTGGCACGCGGGTCTATCTTTGGTCAGCGAACAAGCTGTTTATTCAGATTGCCGGCGAAATCCAGCTCGACTCCGGGGAGCGGTTCTTCGTGACGGAAATTCCAGAAGTTGGCGTTGTCGGCGGTGCTTTGAAGCCCGGTCAGTACTCCGCCGCGGGCTGGCTCACGACGGCCGGTGGCCGCAGTTTTGGGGCCTCGGTTGGATTCGAGATTGTGGCGTCTGAAGATTGAGCGACCGGCCGGCATTTCTCACCGCGTGGTGAGAAATGCCGGGCTAGTCGAGTCCTTCATCGCAATTGGCGCGGCTAGCAGTGTGTCGGGGATGGCGAATGCATCCACAAGCTGGCAGGCGACCGGGCGGACATTCGCGCAAAGTCGATTGACGAGGGCACGGATGGCTTTCGACTTGCCGCTTGAGATGTAGCCGGCTTCGAGAAACCAGGCCCGGTCGGCTTCAATGCGACTCAGCGCAAAGAGGTCGCGGAGTAGTGTTAGCGTGGGCCGCAAGCCTTCCTCAACTTCGTCCACCGCCTCGGAGAAGCTTTTCAGAATCACATGCTCGACGTGGGCGTTAGCCATCGTCAGCAGATGATCTTGGCAATCGTTGAATGCCTCGTAGGACGACATTCCATCTGAGATTCGAGCGCGAAGCCGTTGTGCAGCCGTCGCGATGAGCCGCGACTCGCGGTACTCGAACGCAGCCAGTTGGAATTCGCTGTCGCGTAGGTGATCTTCGTCGGAGTTATGCGTAACGACCGGGTTGAGTTCCGAAACCACAGTGGCCGCGCGCTCGGCGAGATATTTGATGATCGTGTAGGCGCGCAGGTCTTCAAACTGACGCCGATAGTCAGTTAGCAAGCTCTTTGCGAGGAGCTGCATTAGAACTGTGTTGTCGCCCTCGAAGGTTGTGAAAATTTCGATGTCGGCTTTGAGGTTTGCAAAGCGATTTACGGCGAGATATCCTTGGCCTCCACAGCACTCTCGACAAGCTTGCAGGGTGGCAACCGCATTCCAGCTTGAGTAGGCTTTTAGGCCCGCGGCGAGTGATTCTACTTCGCGCTGATCGTCGTCGTTGCGATTGACGAAGCGTCTTCGCAAGTGGTCGAGCGCAAAATGCAGGGCATAAGCCGTCGCCAGCGCGGGCAGCAGTCTGCGCTGGTGCGAACGATAGTCGAGCAAGCAAGTTTCCGACTTGCCGGGCGGACCAAACTGTCGCCTCGCGTCACCGTATCGGATTGCAATTGTCAGACCCGACTTCGCCGCGCTCGCCGAGGCCAACGCAATGCTAACGCGTCCGGCAACCAACGCGCCGAGCGTTGTGAAAAAGCGCTTCGACGGGCTGGCGATATCGCTCGTGTAGTTGCCATGCTGGTCAACGTCAGCGTAGCGGTTGAGCAGGTTTTCGCGTGGAATACGGACTTGCTCGAACCACAGACGGCCGTTGTCTACTCCGTTGAGTCCAAGCTTTTCTCCAGAATCTTCGATGCGGATTCCGGCTAAAGTCTCTCCCCCGTCATTGCGGATCGGGACGAGCAGAGCATGCACGCCGTGAGACTCACCGCCCACGATCAACTGGGCGAAGACCGTTGCCATTCGAGCGTGACAGGCGGCATTGCCGATGAATTCTTTGTGCGCTTGGTCCACCGGCGTATGAACGATAAATTCGTCAGTTGCGACGTCGTAGGTTGCGGTCGTCTCGACACCCGCAACGTTTGAGCCGTGGCCGCGCTCTGTCATCGCGTAGCAACCCGCTAGCGTCAGCGACCCGACATCGCGCAGGTAGGCGCGGCGATGACGGTCGGTCCCAAGCATGTTGATGCTGCCGCCGAAGAGTCCGAACTGCACGCCGTACTTGATCAACAGACTTAAATCGTGAAACGCCAGCATTTCGAAGGCGACAGCGAACTTGCCAATGTCGGCTTCGCCACCGCTCTCCGGCGGGAAGCTGAGCGCGCCGAGACCCTCGTCCGAGAGGCGGCGGCACCAAGTTAGAACTTGCTCGCGGTAGGCTTGCTTGTCTAAGCCGTAGCGGTACGCAAACTCGGGCTCGCTCATCAGTAGCCGGACCCGTTGGCGGAACTCGCGCCAGTCGCCATCGAGCCACAACGTAAGAGCCTCTACAGCGATGCTTGATGCACGCTCCGGAGGATCGACGCTCGGCGACCGCTCGACCAACAATTCGTCAGCGGCTTCTCGCGGGTCGATTCCGAGCGCCTGCTCTACGTCCGCGATCGCTTGCTTGACCTCGGCACCGATCTCAGCATCGTGGCGACGGGCGAGTTCAGCTCCGATTTCAACCAGCGACGACCGCTGCCGCGCGTCAAGGCCGCCGGCGCCTTCGCGAATGGTCAACAGAAGTGCTTGCAGTTGCAGAGCGGTTGGTGGGGCACTCGGTTGCAACCAAGATTGCAGAAAATCCTCGGTTTCCGGCGTTACCCAAGGCCGCCCACTGAGCCTCGATCGAATGTCCGTAATCTCTTCCGGCGTCAGTTCACCGTCAGCCCAGGCCACGTAGACCAAGGGAATCAGCGACAGAATTGTCGCGTTATTTGGAATGGCTACGACTACGCTCGGCGACGAAGATTCACTTTGCAAATTGGTTCTCGCAAGGCCTAGATCGCGCCAATTGGAATCTTTACCGCTAGGCTTCCTACCCCGTCGCAGACCACGTTGAGATCGCGAAGACCGGCGGCGACATTCTGACCCACGCGGAAATTGATCTGATAAGCGGTAATAAGACCCGGAGCGTAGAACGCGCCAAAGTGTTCCATCCCGGCGTTGTCGATGCCGACGGCAATGCTGCCGCCCACAACAGCGAGTGGCGAAGACGGCCCGCGCGCATTGGTCGCAACGCTCGGTGTAGTTGCCCCGAGGCCAGTGAGGAACAGCAAGATTACCTCCCCCGGCAGCGCCGGGTCGCTAGGCGTTACCGGTCTGAAATCGGCGTGCAGAGCCGCGGCGACGCGCTGAGCACCGACGTTGAATTCGAAGATCGACGGCTTCTTGCGAACGATCGGTACTCCTTCAAACGATGCAGACGCTCCGTTATTGTTGATCGCAACCTGGGCGTTTCCTATAGCGGTGTCGAACGGAACTTGCAGATTGATTTGCTCCAGGCCGTTGACGTTAGCGATTGAAACGATGGGGACCGCTGTCCCGTTGATGGTGACACTCACGCCCTCGAGAATCGTCGGAAACGGGACGGCATTCGCCGAGAAAATCCCCTCCGACTCGACGATATTCACTCCAAAGATCGAAGCCAAGCTACCCGGTATCAGTCCGGGTTGGAAGCTGGCGCCGTCGACGAAACCTTGCAATGTGACCAACGGCCCACCGCCGCCATTAATGAAAAAACGTTCAACCTTGTCGACGGAGCGCGCTTCGACGACCACCGGTCCGCCCGAGCCCCCAATTCGTATGCGAGTAAACGCAAGCCCGACCGCGTCGGTTACGGTGTTTGGCGTTGTCAGCGTTGCCAGCCCTTGGGTGACAGCGAAGTTCACCGGGACGCCCCCAACGCCAAATCCGTTGTTGCCAAAAACTTCGGTAATGAGTGGAGTTGGTGTAAACTGATTCGCGCCTACCGTCTGTCCGTCGCCTGCCCGCTTCCTAAATTGGGTTGGCTCTAGCAGAGTCTCTAGATTAAAGGTCGCGACGAGTTCTCCGGAGCTCGCGGTCACTGTAAACGGCCCACCGTGGTCGCGTAGACGAGCGATTGCAGAGGCGCGAGCCGATCCGTCGGACACCGAGACCACCAGCTCAAGAGTCGCCATGTGCTCCGGGTTCACCTTCCACTTCACCGGCTGTAGCTCGATGTGGCTGCCACACGCATCGACGGTGCGGACCACCAGAGCGTCGCGATCCAACCTTTGCCTGGGGGCTCCTTTTTGGTCGTTGCCTCGGATGATTTCAAGTTCTGCCAGCGGACCGAAGTCGCCGTTGAATGACACGCTGGCGGCCGAATCGTCGGGATCGAGTCCGATAAAGAACTTCGCTCTTCCCTGGAAAGTACAGCCAACGGAAATCGACGTTGATGCCTCTCCGAATGCGTTTGTGGTGGCCATCACCGGGTCGATCGTCACGTCCGTTTCGTCGGACCAAAAATAGACCGGCGTATTGGGCGATGGCTGACCCGACGAATTTGCTCGCACTTTGATGGCGTCTGTGTGCACTGTGTTGAGCAGTAAGTCGTCGAGATTGGTCGACGTGAGAACCTCGATATCGTTTGCAACGCTCGCACCCTGAGTGGACACAAACAAGATGAACGGATCGCGCAGGCGGCGCCCGATATCAGCGACGCGTACCTCGACCGCCGTCCGTGGAGGCAAGCCGCCGGGACTTGGCATCAGGTTTTTCGCCCTGCACATGAACGATGAAAGGCCTTCGTCGTCGGTAAAAATGAAGCGTAATCATATACTTGACACAAGGTCATCATTGTAGTACACTAGTCTTGTGAGTTGGTTAACTTCTTTTCTTTCAGTTCTTTCGAGTCCTTCTCATGAGCTACTCTGTGAAGCTCCTCACGCGCCTTCTTCGGGAAGATCCTTTTCAGGGCTTCTTCCGTTGTCAGATCCTTCGCTGGTTTCTTTCTAGGCATAACTATGAGCACTGCCAATATCGACTTAATGACTTTGATGGACCGCTTCCACTCCGAGGAAAAGTGCTTGGAGTATTTAGAAGGTCTCCGCTGGCCGGATGGCGTCCACTGTCCCCGTTGTGACTCTGATAAGATTTCACGGATTGTAAAACGTGCCCAATACGATTGTGATTCATGCCGCTACCAGTTCTCCGTCAAGGCAGGAACAATTTTCCATGACTCCCACTTGCCACTGCGTAAGTGGTTCGCCGCTGTCTATTTGATGTGTGAGGCACGCAAAGGGGTTTCGGCTAACCAGTTGAAAAGAACGTTGAAGGTCGCCTACAAGACCGCGTGGTACCTCTGCCACCGTATTCGAGCAGCACTGAAGGATGCTGATACCAAACCTCTTGACGACACTGTTGAAGTTGACGAGACATTTGTTGGCGGAAAGATCAGAGGTAGGGGACGAGGGTACCGCGACAACAAAGATATGGTACTTGGTGCTATTGAGCGTGGCGGCTCTATCCGGCTGAGGGTTGAAAAGAGAAGGGACCGAAAGACACTTCACAAATTTATTGAGGATACTGCCCCAGATGCTAAACGGGTGTTCACTGATGACTTTCCAGCCTACAAGGGCATTGCTGACGAGAAGACACAACACGAAACGGTGAACCATTCGGCTGACGAGTATGTCCGTGGTGATGTCCATACGAATAGCATTGAAGGGGCCTTCTCGCTCTTCAAGCGGTCGATTGTAGGCGCTTACCATCAAGTCAGCACCAAGCACCTTCCAGCGTACCTAGACGAGTTTGAGTTCCGGTTTGACAATCGTGATAACCCATATCTGTTCCGGGATACACTGCTGCGGTTGATTGGATCTGAATCTCTGAAGTATGATGACTTGGTTGCATAACACACTCTAGGGTCGCCCAGATTTTTGATCTTCACCGCCGAAGCGTCGTCGTATAGCATCCATTGGAATTGATCCTTTGATGTTTAGACCCCACATCCGCTCATCAAACAAAGTTGTTCCAGGCTCACTTATTAAGTAGAATCTCTGCATCCAGAAATTGGCTCCGTCCACAACCCTGGAGTATTGGAGGACAACTCGCATTACCCTTGTCCCTCCTGGTCCGCTTGGATCAGTAATCACGGTATTCATCTGGCGTAATACATTACTGCAATCGACAGTAAACGACTCCCGTTTCTCACTAGGAAGGCTAGAGATTAGATACTCTTTGAGGCTTATACTATTTGGAAGTTTTAGCACAAGTCCATCAGCGTAGCTTGCAATGATACAGTGTGTTCTAATTCTTATATCTTTCAAGTCAACAAGTCCAGAATTGAACACTTCTAGCCTAAATCGTCCTACCTCTTCATCAAAATCAACTCTGGACTTGGACTCTATCTTCACAACCGGGGGCGTAAGTGCCCTCAAGCGATCAATCTCAGTATTGGCGTTTACTAGATCCCCCCTCAACGTGGATAGATCAGACATCAACATGGAGTTTTGCTTTTTCTCTTCGGTGCTGATCCTGGCTGGAGTTACAAGAAATAACACCCATACAAAGACTGCCGCCGCCGCTAAGAGAATGTACTTTCCAGTTCTCTTCCAAGCATCCAGGGAAGTTCGTTTTAGTTCTTTCATGCCTCCCTCCCGAAATGCTGTGGCAACATAAATAATTGCGACAAAGACGAAAGCAAGCAAAGGCTTGTCCGCTGCAATTGACCAAGTAGATTCAACAGACTTTTCAATCGCCAACTTCCAATAGGACAGCCAGTCAAAGAATGACATGTTCGCAAGACTATCACCCTATCTAGCCTTGCGTCAAGTAGATAATTACGGTTACTTTGAGGTCGACAGTCTGAACGCCAGTGCCAGGATTTTCTGAATCAAACACGTCGCCTCCCGTTACTGGTGGCGGTGCGACGGCTGGTGGTCTAGATTGCCTGTTGTTCATTACTTGCCCGTCCGGGAAGAGCAGACTGAACTGATCAGCCTTTTGGCTTGTGAATTCGACTCTATTCCCCGGTCGCACGCGCAGACGCCCACCGTTAAGCACAGTGCCCGATTGGGGCTGAATCGTAATCGGATTTACCGGGTCGAGTGGATTTAAATCGATTATTATTTGGTGATTCGTTGTCATGATAACTCCTCCTATTCAAGCATCGTCAAGAGCCAGCGGGATGCACTTCAAATCCGAGGCCTCGATCGTATATGAATCTGCCGGGGATGAACTCGTCATTGCTCGCTCCGGCCTTCTTGCCAGCTTCAAATGCAACTATCGTCGGCGCGTATAGTCCCTGGATCAAAGCTGTTACCGAGGCCAGTTGAACCTTTGCAGTTACAGCGCCTTCACGTACTTCTCGTTCGTCGCTCCGAATCTGCTTCTCCTCGTCGGAACTATTGAAGTCGCCGCCATCCGGCCTTCCGTACCTAAAAAAAACGGTAAAGGGTTCGTTCTTGCATGTAAAGACGATGTGATCGCCCAGCGTCACCCCGAACTCCACTCCGTGAATCAGGTTGCGATTGTTGTCGTCACTTATGTTGTCAGGCGCATGAGGGCATGCGCCCCTTATAACTCGCGCAACTTCATCATCGTCCGTAAGTCTTTCCGGGTGGATATCCAGTGCACCGCCCCTCCTAGTTTCTTGCCAATCGTATATAAACGTGTGTTTCTCCTGATGTGGGGTTAAACTTATTTGCACAATATTTGCCATTTACTCGTGTCCTTTCCTTTCTGCTTTAAAGCACTCTCTAGGGAGGGCTTCCGTTCGACCGAAATTACCTGCTCTGGCGATGCTCAGTCACCAGCGTTTGGAATCTATCACTACTTCTGAGTCCCGTAAACCAAGGGTCGTATTCGATCTCCGCTATCGAATAGCCACCTTCGATCGCCTGCCCCAGTAGGTCAAATGCGGCATTTGTCTGACCGCACAACCCTAATGCCAGGGCGGATCGTGCCTGTAGGGTCAGATCGTCGCGCTTTGATTTTTCTAATTCAGCTAAAGTTGCTCGCGCGGAGTCGCAGGCCCCGAGCTTGGCCTGATAAGCGGCAATCTGAACGCGCGTAATTTCATTCTCTTGCTGGTCAAGAGTTCGCGTGCCGACCTCGATCGCCTTCTTAAACGATCCAACGGCCTTACCGGTCTCGCCGGCCCAGTGTTGCGCGTCCCCAAGGTTGCCATATACGATATGGCGGCCCGCCCCTTCCTGGATCGCTCGACTAAAGGCTTCAGCCGCATCTCGAAATTCCCCCTGGTAGTACAAGCTGACTCCGAGGTTGCTGTAGCTCCTTGCTTCCTGTCGAATCGTGATCGCATTCTGAAGTGCAGCGGACGCTTCGCTATAGCGGCCCATCATGATATAGACTCCGCCCAAATTCCTGAAAGCGAGATGGCTATCGGGGTTCTCCTTGATGACTGACTCAAAATCGAGCACGGCGTCGCCATACCTGCCTTGCCCGAAGTAGAAGACACCCCTGCTCAAGAAGAACCGCCAGTCCCTTGGGACCACCCTTGCAAACTCTTGCTCCGCTTTACCAGTCTTACCGAGCGACTGATAGACTCGAGCGAGTTCACGGTGCGCGTCTGCATATTGGGGGTTCAAAGTGATGGCCTTTTCCAGCTGCTCGGCGGCCCCCTCTCGATCGCCCAGCCGATGCCTGATGATTCCCAGCGTGACTCGCGCGTAGACGAGCCTATTGTCCAATTAGACCGCCCTCTCAGCATTCTCCTGAGCTCGTGCCAACCACGGGGAATCTGGTTCTCGATCGTCCAATCTCAAAAAGGCTTCCGCCAGTCCGGCGTACGCCGGGGGATTGTACGGGTCGATGGAGAGAGCCTCTTCGAACGCCTCCACGGCCCTCTCCGGGTTGCCTTCAACGTCAAACCGGCGCAGGTGGTCTATGCCTCTCCGATAAGCCTCATAGGCTCGCGGAGCTAACGGCTCGGGCCGCGACAGCTCGTCTAGCATCTTCACCACTGCCGCCACGGACTGGTCGTATAGTGCAAGAGTGTCCTCGGCCGAGCCACGAACCGTGACGCTGTCCACTTGATTCAACGCCTGGGTATCGATGATTGAGAGCGACACTTCAGTAAGCCCATCTTGCTCTTGGATGATTGACTGAACCGCATAGTTGGATCCGAAGTTGTCAAGGGCATCGGCGGCCACGACCACATTTAGTCGGCGCACTTCGCTAGCTAGAGCGACTAGGAGTTCGCCGTCAGGTATCCGGTGCTCTGAAATGCGCATCGTGACGATTTCGGTCAGCCTTATGGCCGCACCTTGCAACTCTTCGTCACCTCCTAGCGCATTAGCAGGCAGCACGGCGACTTTGAGCTGTTTTGGGCTCTCCACTACTAACAGGCGATAACCAGCCCAAGAAGCGGCCAAAAAAAATATCGCGGCGGCGGCGATGCGCGCCCACTGAGGCCACGGGATCGGTGGCGCAACCCGCCCTTCGAGCATTTCCAACACTTCGCCGGCGCTCTGCGGACGGTCTTTTGGCTCGGGCGCTAGGCAGGCTAGTATCGTCTGATTTCACTTCTTATCGATCCCGGCCGTGAGCGTTTGCGGTGGCGGTGGCTTGCCCTCGGTCTTCTCCTTGAGATTGCCTGCAAGGCTTGCCGCCGGGAAGGGGTTCGCCCCTGTCAACATCTCGTACAGCACGATTCCGAACGCAAACACGTCGGTCGACGGACCAATCTCGCCTCGATCGGGGTCGATTTGCTCCGGAGCCATATACCGCGGCGTCCCGATAGGGCCTAACGAACGGCTGTCGCGGCTGCCACCTTCCTCCCCGCCGAAGGTCTGGCGCGCAAGCCCGAAGTCGGTGATCTTGACTTCAATTCTTCCGTCAGTGTGCTCGATTACGAAAATGTTGCCGGGCTTAAAGTCGCGGTGGACGACGTTACGGCCGTGCAGGGCTGATAAGCCGTCGGCCATCTGCCGGACCAAAGGCAGTGCTTGCTCGATCGAGAGCTTGCCCTTGCGTTCCAAAAACTCCCGAAGGGTTTCGCCCTCCAGCAACTCCATCGTGAAAGCTAATGGTGCCCCGTTGTCGCCATGAGAAACGACCAGGTCGTGGATGCGACATACGTTCTCATGGGCAACTCTCTGCCCATTTCGAATTTCATGCTTGAAACGTACGCGGATTCCGCCATCGTGCATCAATTCCGGCCGAATCGTTTTTAACGCGACATGAGCTTCGAGGTGCCTGTCGTAAGCCTTATACACATTTCCCATCCCACCCTGGCCGAGCTCATCGATAATTTCGAATCGGTCGGCTATGACGTGACCACTTTGGAGGGCAATGCCGCGCCGTTCTACGTCGCCGGGGCTGGTTCTTAGGAAACTGGATTCGTCGAGGGGCTCTTGAACTAGATCCGAGACTAATGCGGCAAACTCTGGATCCTCGGCGCGGAGCGACGCCAAATACTTTGCCCGCTCTACGGGGTCGAGTCCAGTAGCGTGGTTAAAGCAGTCATCCAGCCTTTGCCACCCACTCGAATCTGTGTGTTCGCCGTCCACAGTCGATCTCGATACTACGGAGATGTAACGTCCTCGTTACAAAGGATAAACCTAAAGTGTGCTCTCGTCCAAGCGAAATGTGCGGAATTTATCAGCGAAGTGTTAAAAACCGACAGATGAAGGTGCGGGATCCAACCTCCTGTGTCTGATTTTCGCGAACAAAGGCGGGTGAGAGCATCGAGAACTGCTGAGCCGCTAGCGGAAGTTCACGGCCACTCAGTCAGTTAGATGGCGCGGGCTTTCAGTCGGCAACACGGCAAAATACCGATCTGAGCGATTTAGGGAGCAGCGCCGCGTCCGAGTTCCCGGCGCAGCCAAGCTCGGCCGAGGTTCCAGTCGCGTCGAACCGTTCGCGATCCAATATCGAGCGCTTGCGCGGTTTCGTCAATAGAAAGGCCGGCGAAATAGCGAAGCTCGACCACACTTGCGGCACGGGAATTTTGCTTCTCTAACGCATCTAACCCGTCATGGAGAGCGAGAATCTCGGTGGGCGTGTCGCCGTCGCGACTAATTGCGACCGATTTTGTGATCGGAATGATAAGAATGTCCCCGCCTCGCTTGATGGCCTTGCGAGCGCGGGCGTGGTCAACCAACACCTGACGCATGAGGCGCGCGGCGACACCAAAGAAGTGGGCGCGGTCTTGCAACTCAAGACGCTTTAGATCGGCGAATTTGATGTACGCTTCGTGAACCAGCGCGGTTGGCTGAAGAGAATGATCCGGGCGCTCGCGACGAAGGTATGCGGCGGCCAATCTTCGGAGTTCCCGGTAGACTTCCTCGAGCAGTTTTTCTTCCGCTGCTTTGTCGCCTTTACGGATCAGAGCGAGCCACTCTGTGATTTCGCCCGGCCCCTTATTGACTGTTTTTGCCATCCGCCAGGCTCCCACACGACATGTTAGCGCGATCCCAAATGGTGGGCCGGGTCGTGTGGATGCCCCGGACGAGAAAACCTAGACGCGGGTCGCGCTAGTCAAACCGGGCCCTACTACCAGTCGACCACCGAGCCGTCGTCCGGATCGAATTGCGGCTGGTATTCACGAGGCTCTCCGACTTGCGCCATTAGCTTGTCCTCGTCAATTGTGATCCCGAGGCCCGGGTCGGTGAGTAGGGGCCGGTGCCCGTCGCGAACCGGCGGCATCGGTTTAGCCAACAGGTCGTCAAATTCGCGATCACCACGCTCTTGTATCAAGAAATTAGGGATCCCGGCGGCAATCTGCAAACTCGCCGCGAGCGAGCACGGCCCATTAGGATTGTGCGGAGCCAGAGGCGAATAGTACGCCTCCGCCATGCCCGCGATGATCTTCAATTCGGTGATCCCGCCGGCGTAGCAAACGTCTGGCTGTAGGATGGCGGCGGCCCGTTTTTCGAGAATCTCCTTGAACCCCCACTTTGTGAAAATTCTCTCGCCGGTCGCAATCGGAATGTGCGTTTTTCGCGCGAGTTCGGCCATGATGTCGATGTTTAGTGCCTGGATAATCTCTTCGTAGAACCAGGGGTTATATGGTTCCAGCGCTTTCATCAACAGCAGAGCGGTTGGAGGTTGCACGGCACCGTGAAAGTCGAGGCCGATGTCCACATCGTCGCCGTACTCATCACGCAGCGCCTTAAATCGTTCAACAACTTCGTCGACGTACTTTTGACCCTCGATATATTTGATCGCCTTCCGCTGCGAGCCCATTGGGCCGGTCTTCATGGCGTTGACGCCGGTCTTCTTGTCAATCGTTCCGTAAACTCGAACGCGATCACGGGTCGGGCCGCCGAGCAATTTGTAGACTGGCACGCCGTAAACTTTGCCCTTGATGTCCCACAGCGCTTGATCGATTCCACTGGTGATGGCCGTCTTGATCGGCCCGCCACGATAAAACGCCCCGCGATGGATCGCTTGCCAGTGGTGAACAACGCGGCAAGGGTCTTGGCCGACGAGATAATCGCCGACTTCCAAGGCGCCGGCGGCACAGGCCTTGGCGTCGTCTTTTAGCATCTCTCCCCAACCGACCAGACCGGCATCGGTGGAAACCTTGACGAAGACCCACGAATTTTTGAGAACAAATGACTCAACCTTCGTGACTTTGATTTCGTCGTTGGGGCCGATAGCGGCAGCGTCGGTACGCTCGGCAGTGAACATCGCGTCCATGCCATAGAGCGCGCCCGCGCCCATCATTCCGCGAAGCCAAGTGCGACGGTCTAAATGAAATTTCGACATGATGCTGAACCCCCTAGGAAGAGCCATTCTAGCGTTAATTCTAGGTGGACTACGAGCTTGAAACTTTCTCGAACCATGGGGCCAGTCTGGGCGCTCCAAGCCCGTGATATCCTCGTGCGCATGATTCGTAGCCGTCTCGCGTCAATTATGCTCCTCCTACTGCCGATTTCGGCTACTGCGACGGATCGGCCGAACATTGTCGTCATCCTCATGGACGACCTTGGCTATTCAGACCTTGGCTGCTACGGCGGCGAAATCGACACACCAAATATCGACGCGCTTGCCGCCGGTGGCGTCCGCTTCGAATCGTTCTACAATTCCGCGCGCTGCTGTCCGAGCCGCGCGTCTCTAATGACCGGCCTCTATCCCCCGCAGACCGGGATTGCCAGCTTTACGACTCGTGAGCCTCACCCGACACGGGGTGCGGCGTATCTGGGCCGCCTGAACGACCGCTGCGTCACGTTAGGCGAAACACTCGGCAACGCGGGCTACAGTTCCTACTACGTCGGCAAATGGCATCTCCACAACGAAACCGGGCCGATAAAGCGCGGGTTCGATGAGTTCTTCGGCTACACGTTTGCCCACTCGCATGATCAGTGGGACGCCGATTTCTACGAACGCCTTCCCGCCGGACGCAAGAAAGAAATCGATCGGCCACAAGGCGAGTTCTACGCCACCGACGTTTTCAACGAGTACGCCGTCGAATTCATCAAACAGGGCCAGAAACGCGATCAGCCATGGTTTCTGTTCCTCGGCCATTCGTCACCACACTTCCCGGTGCAAGCTCCGCCCGAAAGCGCTGACAAGTATTTCGACACCTACATGCGCGGCTGGGACGTCTTGCGCGAAGAGCGATTTGCCCGCATGAAACGGATTGGCCTCATCAACGGTAAGCGCTGGACATTCACTGACCGCTCACTTGTTCCCGTCGACCGCGACGATATCGCCAACGGATTCCCCGGCCAACCGAATCCGGCGTGGGATTCGATCGATCAGCCGCGCCAGAATGACCTCGCAAGACGCATGTCACTTTTCGCGGCCATGGTTGAGCACGTCGATCGCGGAATAGGACAAATTGTCACTCACCTCAAAGAGACAGATGAGTTCGACAACACCGTCATCATGCTACTTAGCGACAATGGCGCCTGTTACGAATGGGGACCATACGGCTTTGACCAACGGAGCCGCCAGGGCCTCACGATATTGCACACGGGTGACGACCTCCGCAAGATGGGCGGGCCCGGCACATACCACTCCTACGGAAGCGCTTGGGCAAATCTCGGCAACACACCGTTCCGCCTATACAAGCACTTCACCACTGAGGGCGGCACGGCCTCGCCGTTCATCGCGCACTGGCCAAATGGCATCCGCAAGACTGGAGCCTGGGTGCGAGAGCGCGGACACATCGTCGACGTGATGCCCACCGTGAGAGCAATCGCCGGCGCGGAGTACCCTAGGCGATTCGCAGGCCGTGACGTCCAGCCCGAAGAGGGTCTGAATCTACTACCGGTCTTCAACGGCAAACGCCTGCCGAATCGGCCGATCTACTTCGAACACCAAGAAGCTCGTGGAGTCATTCAAGGGGATTGGAAAGTCGTTTGGGGAAAGCGCATGCCATGGGAAATAGAGTGGGAGCTCTACAACCTTAAGAACGATCGCAGCGAGACAACCAACCTAGCCGAGCGCTACCCCAACCGCGTCAAGCAGCTAGCCGCCCAGTGGGAGCAGTACGCCAAACGAACAGGCATCGCCTTGGCCGCCCAGTAGCAGTCGTATCGCGATTCGCTGATTCATTCCGCGACTAGAACGCGGCGGCCAAACGATCGGTGATGGGTTAACCCGCATTTCTCACCACGTGGCGAGCGAAAGTGCGTGGGCGGTGGGTCAATACGAGGCGGGCGACGGGCGACCCGGCTCGGCAGTTACACTCACCGCCAAGTTCCGAGCAGACGCCTATACACCCCTATACGTAGTGGAAGCCGCACTTGGATCACTCCACTAACGAGAACGCAGCACACAGGTAAATTATTTCTAGTTTCAAAAGATCATAATATCCAAACAAATCGAACTTGGATGATCCAATACGTTAACTGGCTCCGTAATTCCTAACAGACCTGGAGAATTGGAAGCATGAATCGATTCTGGCAATTATTAGCAATACTCGCCCTCGCGGTTGGAATCAGTGTTTGGGAGCCGACAGAGCGGTTAAAACCAGCCGAAAACGAAACGTCAACATCTTGCGAGATCGCTTTGCTACCAGCCGCAGGCGGCAGCGCAATCGATGCTGATATTCGAGCGACGAAGCAGCGCGCCGAAGCCGCCTCTGGTCGCGAGCATCAACTAGAACGGCTTGCCTGGCTGTATATCGACAAGGCTCGGGCCACGCACGACGACGGATACTTCAACGTTGCGCTCGAAGCGGCGAACTGCTTGCTCGAGAACGCACCCAACAGCTCCGCCGCCAAGTTGGTCAAAGGGCACATCATGCACAGTCTGCACCGCTTCGAAGAAGCCGAGCGAATTGCCGTCGAACTCGTGGCCGCGCGCGGAAACCCATTCGACTACGGTCTTCTTGGCGACGCCTTGATGGACCAAGGCCGCCTCACGGAAGCGGAGCCCGCCTACCAGCGCATGATCGATCTCAAACCGGGGTTGCAGTCCTACAGTCGAGGCGCACATCTGATGTGGCTGCGAGGCGATGCCAAAGGTGCAGCCGCTGTAATGCGAGCCGCCGCATCCGCCGGCGGACCGCGCGTTGCCGAGCCCACAGCGTGGGCCTACACCCGCCTCGCTATGTATCTGCTTCAAGAATCACACTTTGACGAAGCGCTCAAGGCACTAGACGCAGCCGTCTCGTTCAGCCCCGACTACGCACCGGCGTTGCTCGCGCGAGGCCGCGTTTTACTGGCTTCCCAACAAGACGCGAAAGCCCACGAAAACGTTGCCCGCGCGAGTGAACTAATCGATCTCCCCGAGTACCGTTGGCTCCTTGCCGACACGCTACGCCTGCAAGACCGAGCCGCCGAGGCCGCCGAGGTGGAAAGCGACTTAGAGGCGACGGGTGAAGCGCTCGATCCACGAACGTTCGCCGTGTACTTGGCCACCCGCGGAACCCAATCCAAGCGCGCGCTTTCGCTAGCTGAGGCCGAGCTAGAGAACCGTCAAGACGTCTTCACTCACGACGCGCTTGCCTGGAGTAGGTACGCCGCCGGCGACTTGCAGGGTGCCTGGGCTGCCATGCAAATTGCTCTCAAAGAGGGTACCCAAGACGCCCGGCTGTTTCTGCACGCCGGTGTGATTGCCGACTCTATAGGCGAAGCGCACGCAGCCCGCCACTGGATAGCTCGCGCGGAGAACCTTCGCCACATGCTATTTCCATCGGAAGCCGTATTGCTCGACCAAGACGCGAGTGATCATCCGTCCGGCCACTCAACGAGTTAGCTCTTCCGCCCGGAAGCGCTCTCTCCCAACCAAACCCAAACGTTCTATAGGAGGACAACCATGTCTACTAGGAAAGATCTGCGCAAATTTGCAGCGGTTCTCACCCTCTCAGCGATGTCCACATCGCTGTTCGCGTCGAGTCATATGGACGCGCCGCTCATCACTCTTGACGACGCCGCCAATACGACCGATGTCTACGCCTTCGTCAGCGAAGCCGACGGAGTGCAATACCTCTCCACCGCCGTTGGCGTGTATCCCTTTGAGGAACCCGGCATCGGACCCAATAAACATAACTTCGACGACAACGTTCTATACGAGGTTCATGTCGCACTCGGTGACGATGTTGCCGCCGGCCGCAAGACTCTGAGCTATCAGTTCACCTTCGATACCCAGTTTCAAAATTCGGCCACCATTCTGCAGTCGTACTTAGGCGAGGTCATGAATGTCGGTGACGCCAGCCAGAACCTCATTCAAACCTACTCGGTCACTCAAGTTGACCACCGCACAAACAGCAAGACCAATCTCGGTGCCGGGAATACGTTGATAGTCCCGCCAAACAACCAGGGCCGGCTGACGCGCTTTTACAACCAAGGCGACGACGGCGACATGACGGCGAGAGAGGGCGTGAGCGACGAGCTAGATCTGGACATCTACACGCAACAAACGATCTTCGACATCGCCGACGGACACCGTGTATTTGCAGGCCAACGCGATGACGGGTTCTACGCCGACATCCAATCGATTTTCGACCTTGACTTCGCTTTTGGCGGACCAAAAAAGCCGTTTGATAGCCAGGGTGGATTCAACATCCACATGATCGCCCTCAACATTCCGGTTTCCGCGATTGGTGGGACGGATCAAGTGGTCGGCGTATACGCGACGACAAGTCGTAAGCGCATCAAGATTACCCGCCCCGAAGGCGACCTGATCTACGGCAATTGGATTCAGATTGCACGTCAGGGCAACCCTCTCTTCAACGAAGCCATCGTTGCGATCGAGGACAAAGATCGCTATGGCCGCACCGAACCAACAGAGGATGCAGCACTGTTCGCCAAGTACGCGCAAGCTCCCGAGTTAGCCGCCGCCCTCGGCGTTACACCGCTCCCTGACTTGAGCGGTATCTACATTCCCGACGTTATTAAGGTCGACATGTCAACGGGACCAGTTCCGTTGGCGGGCAACCCCGACGACCCTGGCTTCCATCGCCTAAGTGTCTTTGGTGGCGACACCATCGCAAGCACGTTGGCGGGCAGCGATGTTCCCAGCGGATTCCCGAATGGACGTCGGTTTGGTGACGACGTAGTCGACATCGCGGTGCTCGCGATTGTCGGCAGTGGCGCCGCGCCGGGCGCCAACATCGACAAGGTCGTTGGCAACGACATTACCTACAACAGCGTGTTCCCTTACGCCGCCACACCGTTGAACGGCCGCGCGCACGGCCATCACTAACGCCCCATTCAATCTGAGCGCTGGGCGGCGGACTGATATTCGTAGCCGCCGCCCAACTTTTTTCTGAGGACTGACTGAAATGAAAATCGGTTGCGACATCGGCCTTTTGGCACTGCGAATCATGGCCACCGGCATAACGCTGCTTCCCATTCTTTGTGGGCACGACGCCGGAATGAGTACGGCAACAGCGATCGTGCGCGATGACTCATTGAAGCTTCGCATCACTCTGCCGATCGATGACGACGCCACCCTCAACCGGTCGGGCTTAAGTGGTCGGGGGTTAAGGCAGCGGCTAATGCAACTGGAAGTCGACGGGGCGATCGTCGAACCTGCGTCCACGCAATCTAACCGACGCTCTGACGGGGTGCACTATGACATCGAGTACAAGTTTGAGAGCCACCCGGCCGACGTCGCACTGAGATCGATAGCAATCGCAAATCTCCCCGCGGGGCATCGCCAATTCGTCTCTGTCCGAGCTGCGGACGGTGAGTCACTAGCTTCGTGTCTACTCTCCCGCGATACAAATTCTTGCCGAGTTTCGCTCTTGCCGATGACCGCCGATTCGGGCTATACCGAATTCCGCCGAGCGATTTGGGTACTTCTCGCCGCGTGCGCTGTGCTCGCACTGCGCTTCAAGGGCAGCCAACTCGCCGTTGCACTCGGAGCAACGACGATTCTTGTGTTAGCCGCGGTCGCCGCCGCGCCAAGTCCGACCGAGCAACATGCCCTTGCTGGCGAAGAGATGCCTCCGTCTGCGAGCGATCAACCATGACCCGCTAGATGGCTCGGACGTCTCGATCCTGGCCCAGGGACACACGCTCGCGGATCTCTCTCTGTCCCGGCGGATCAGCCAACGTCTGGAATTATCACTGTGCGCCGACAATCTATTCAACCACCGGTACCGGGAAACCCAGCACTACTTCGAATCAAGATTGAGCGGCGCCTCGCCCACCGGACGCATTCACGGTACCCCCCGCTACGGACGCACCATCACCGTAGGATTGACCTATCGACTCGGCGAGAAATGAGCACCTGCGGAGGGGCACCGTATCGCTAGCCTCTCGAAAGCAAAAGCGAACCAAACCCTACTACGGAGCCCCGATCCGCCGCTAGGATCAGTCGTCCAAGTCAGCGATACGCTTTTGGAAGACTGTCACCAACGAGACCGTGACACCGCCCTCGCGCTGAACCGACAAAAGTTCTGTGGCGATCTTTGACTGACCACGCCCTGGTACCCAAGTTGAGGTGGTTCCTAAAATTACGAGATCAACACTGACCATCGTCGTCTGTCCGCCGGTTATTTGATTCGTATAGTAGGCCGTGCCTGTACCGTCGGAATTCACGTGATAGGTGCCTTCAGACTTGAAAGTCAGCAGACGCCGCTCACCTTCGCCGGCGGGAGCGTTGATGACAAGCGAGCGTGTCGTGCGACCAACGCCGTCATAACAAATAACCCCAGTACTCACTGAAACTCCGGCGTCGCCGTCGCCATGCGAGCCATAGCACCCGGTTAAATTCTCGATTGCAAAGCCACTGCCCTGCCTTAATTGTGCGGAGACCTGAGAAACTCCGAGCAGCATCGCTGCCGCAATCAACACTGTAGAAACTCGTTTAGTCAACATAATGGAACTCCTATTGAAGTGGACGACACCGCGACTGCAATGCCGTCAACACGGTACTCGAGCGAATGATTCCCGCCGCAAGTCGCCGATGAGGTTCCACTCCGCGGCTACAACTCACCGACTACCCTGCTCCAACCGTAAAGACGCTCGTTCCGTTCTCGAGTTGGCATGCCATTCGCGCAGTCAAACTGTTCGTGAGATGGATTCCGAGCCCGCCGACCCGACCCGTCAAACATAAACCCGATCGAGCAATTCCGCGGCCACTTCATCGAGTTGTTCTTCGCGACGCAGCTCCTCGAAGCGGCCTAGCAAGCCACTCGGGCGCACTACGCTTTTTTCAGCCCCCGCGATGTCGCTGATCCGCCGACCCCGATGCATCATGAGCAATCGATCGCCCAGTCCGGCTGCCTGCTGCATCGAGTGCGTCACCATCATCGTCGTCAACTTTTCGCGGGACACAATCTCTTCGGTCACGCGGATCACTTGGTCCGCGCTCTTGGGGTCGAGCGCCGCGGTATGCTCGTCAAGCAACAACAGTTTCGGCCGAAACCAAGTGGCCATCAGCAATGTAAGAGCTTGCCGCTGGCCCCCGATAGTGTGCCTATCGGGTTGTCGAGGCGATCTTCAATACCCATGCCAAGCTGCACGACGCGCTCTTGCATTTCTTATTTAAGGCTTGCCGAGAGCGCCCAGCCCAGCCGCCGTGGCCGGCCGCGGCGCGACGCGAGCGCCAGGTTTTCCTCAATCGTCATACTCGGCGCGGTACCGCTAAAAGGGTTCTGAAATACGCGGCCGATCAGTTTGGCGCGGCTGTGCTCGGCCCATCGCGTCACGTCATTCCCGTCGATTGATATGTTCCCCGAGTCTACGTAGAAACTTCCCGCGACCGCGTTTAGCAGCGTGGACTTTCCAGAGCCGTTAGTGCCGATCACCACAACAAACGACCCCGGGGAGATGGACACCGCGACGTCGCGCAGAGCGTGCATCTCGTTCGGTGTGCCAGGGTGAAACGTCTTCGAGATATTTTGAATCTCAAGCATGTTTGTGTTGAGCCTTAGATTTCTGGATCTTTGCGAGTGCCCCCGGGAGGATCAAAGCAATGAACACAAACACCGCCGTGATCAGTTTCAGATCGTTCGGGTTGAGCCCCCAGCGAAGTACAATCGCCACCATCAGCCGAAACAGCACCGATCCCATTACGTCGCCACAGATCGTCAGCCCTAAGAGCTTAGACCCTACCAGCGCTTCTCCAATGATCACGCTGGCGAGACCCCAAACCAGCATTCCAATACCCATCTGCACATCGGCGAACCCCTGGTATTGAGCCAATGGCGCGCCGGAAACCGCGATAAGGCCGTTTGACAGAGCCAACCCTAGAATCGTCATGTTGGCGTCGCTTATCCCCAGCGCTCTGACCATTTGGTTGTTGTCACCTGTTCCGCGCATTGCGGTCCCGAGGTCGGTGCGGAAGAAAACGTAGAGCAGCGTGCCCGTCACCATAGCGGCAAGCAGCGCTGCGATCAGGACCGAGGCGTCGCGCGTGCTAACTTCCCAGCCCGAGATGAAGAAACTTTCGGCGTCGCCAATAGTTCGCAGATTCAGTACCGCGTCGCGGGCCTCATCATAGACTTCATACGTGATTCCCTGGGAATCGATTTTTCGACAACGATCTCGAGCGGCCTCTGTTTGCTCCGTCGCTGCGCGGAAACAACAAGCAAATCCGTCAGGCCCGACAGTGCCAGTATCCGTTGAACTTGCTCAGACGGCTCGACCACCGAAAGCGACCCATCAATTTCGCGCAGTTGCTTGAAGTACTGCATAACGATCCCAATCCCGGCGGAGCTGAGATATGAGACCTCCGAAAGATTCAGATGCAGGTAGTGACTTCCGCGTCGAATGACATCACTGAGTTTGGCCCCCAAGTGATCCGCCCAGTACGAGTCAAGTCGCCCGCGGACGGCCAGTACAAGCACACCCCGTAACTGTCGCTCGTCGAATTCCATTGCCTCTCGCGTTATGCCCTGACCTGTGGAGGTTGCCTACTCGACAACCTTTCAAAGCTGCAGTCCTGGTTATCCGATGCACTTTGTCGTCTCGCCACTGGCGGCGGTTTCTCAACACGACAGCTATACAGTGATGACGAGGAAATCATCTTCAATGCCACGCGTCCGTTAACTTTGACCGGTATTTCGGAGTTTGTAACTCACGGCGATTTACTAGACCGCTCGATCGTCGTCTACCTGCCAGCTATTCCCGACGACCGACGCCGGCCGGAAAGAGAGTTTTGGGCTGAGTTTGAGCGAGCACGCCCACGGCTCTTGGGCGCGGTGCTCGACGCCGCAAGCGCTGCGTTGAAGAATTAGTCCGATATCGAACTTCGAGAGCATCCGCGCTTGGCTGACTTCGCGAAATGGGTTGTGGCCGGAGAGTACTCTCTTCACTGTGAGGGGGCACCGTTCCTGCCAGCCTATTCTGGCAATCGCCGGGACGCAAACGAGGTTGCACGAGGTTGCACTAGAGGCATAGCCCCTTACGTCACCTCTACGAGAAGTTGCCGACGAAGGGTTTGAGGGTACGGCGACCGAACTGCTCGAATACTTCGACAGTTCTGTGACCGAAACGGCCGACTACAGCGCTCGTGGCCAAACGGTGCCGGGAGTCTCTCCAGCAAACTACGCCGCTTGGTCCCGAACATGTGACAAGTCGGAGTAGCGGTCGAATTCGTCCAGAGTGCCGGCCGGTCCTCGCAGAAGCTCATTCGAATCAGAATGCGGGTGAAATCTACCGACGCACTGCGTCGCAAGATTCCCAAACGTTTTCTAATCGCTCTTTAGCAGCTTCACCACCGGATTCGGACGCCGCCGCGATTGAGAACAAGTTGACCACAAACGGTCGCGGTAGTAGCGGACCCGGGGCATTGTGTTTCACCTGCCACTCCACCCGGTTTTGGCGAAATACCGCAGGGACGCTTGTCTGTGGGCGGTGCCATCCACCACCCGGTCCGCCCGACCGCGTTGAGTGGGTTGAAGCAGTCCCGATCGTCCCCGTAGCTACAACTTCCGCACGGTTTGATCAGAAGGAGTCCACGTCATGATTGACAGCATTTCACTCGAGGCGGGCCCGAGCACTGAGTTCGAGGAGTCCGTGGACGTCAAGGCCGCGGCTCGCTTCATTGGCGTCAGCACTTCGTTGGTATATGCTTACGTCGAGCGAAAGCAAATTCTCCACTACCGTCACGGCCGTGCCATCCGTTTCCGTCTCTCGGAACTCAAGGCCTGACTTAGACGCTTCCGAGTAGATGGAGGAATCTCACATGAGCAAACATGGACGTCCCCGCAAGAGCGGGGGCAGTGTGTATCAACGGTCCAACTTGAATTTTTGGTGGATTCGCTACCGCGACGGCAAGGGCGAACTCATCAAGGAATCGAGTGGGGTCAAAGACAAGGAGGAGGCCGAACGATTCTTACGGGATAGGCTCAATGATCGGGACGATGGACGCTTGCCTGCCATCCTGGCCGGCAAGACACAGACTTTCAACGAGTGGGCCCACTGGTTCCTAGAGAAACGCTCTAAGCCGCGATATCGATCGGAGAAGACGCATCGAGACAAGATGGAGGTCTTAAAGAATCTCCGACCCGTTTTCGGGACAAGAGTTCTGTCGGAGATCACGCCCGAATTGATCGAGGACTACGTCGAACGCCGGTTGGGCTCGGAAAGGAGGGTCAGGACGAAGATTGGGATCGAGTACAGCGGGTTACTCAAGCCAGCATCGGTGCATAAGGAGTTCCGTGTCCTGAGACGGATCCTCTCGGTTGCAGTCAAGAAGAAACAGATTGGCGTGAACCCGTGTAGCGCGGTTGAGTTCCCGGTGAAGATCGGCGCAACGACGCGCAAGCCCCACTACATGGCGGCGAGCGAGCAAGAACGGATTGAGTTCTTCGCGCCCGATTACCTTCGGGATGCGATTGTGATTCTAGTCGAGATGGGCTTACGGCCATACAAAGAACTCACGCCTATGAAGAAGGGTCAAATGGACCTTGACAACGAGATTGTGCACATCCCGGACTCGAAAACCAAAAACGGAATCGCAGACATGCCGATGACAAAACTTGCAAGATAGGCATTCGAGAGACGCATGGCTGCAACGCCCGGCTCCGAGTACCTCTTTCCGACAACAAGGAAGTCCAGCAGGCCAGATATAGGCAGCTTTAAAAAGAGCTGGGCGGCGACGCTTGTGCGTGCCGGCGTCAACTACTTCTCGTTCTATGAGTTGCGTCACACGTTTGCGACGCGCCTCAGTGCTGGCGGTGTGGCGGATCATTTCGTGACTCAGATGCTCCGGCAGGGCGATTCGGCTGTGTTTAAGCTCAATAGCCAGGCTAAGCTCAACATGATGCGTGAAGCCCTAAGCAAGTTGGACCGTAGCGCAAACGAGCATCATCAGACCTTTGGTACAGGAACACCAAACTGAACGACTTTTGGAACAGTTTTGGAACAGATCTGGCATTCGGTGTGACGCGCGTTACACTGAAGTTAAGGGACAATGCTCAGGACGAACTGAAAACAAAAGAGATAGGGATCGGGCGCGTAGCTCAGCTGGATAGAGCATCTGCCTTCTAAGCAGAGGGTCGCAGGTTCGAGTCCTGCCGTGCCTACCAATTTTTGTTGAAAACAAAGCCATTAATCGAAGGGCATCCGCCAGCCAAAACCTATGAGAGCATCTGTTTCGGCTCTTGCCGCCCAGAGCCTGACCAGAATTCTCCCTGGTGACGCCATACTAGTTGAATGCTGCCCCGAGCTAGTCCCAGTCGTAGTTGAGGGTTGAGGAGCGGCGGTGTAGAGGGGCATTGTACTAGTACTTAGTTGCGTAAGTTAGAATATTTACTGGCGAGGGGACGAGGGGCGACGACGGTCTTGGTCCATTCGAACGGAGTAGCCTTGGAGTTGTAGACGCGGACGAAGCTGTCGATGGCCTCGCGCACCTGCCGGGGGGAAGTGAAACTCGCCCCCCGCAAGGCGCGGCGGCTCAGAATCGAAAACCACACCTCAACCTGATTCATCCACGAACTGTAGGTCGGCGTGTAGTGAAAATGGATGTTCGCATGACGTTGCAGCCAGCGGTCATTTTTGGGCTTGTGAGTGTTCAAGTTATCCAAGATGATGTGGATCTCGCGGCCTTCGTGGATGGCCGCGATGTGGTTCATGAAGTCGAGAAACTCGCGACGCCGTCGGCGCCAATAGTGTCCGGCGATGATGAATCCGGTAGCCACTTCCAGCGCGGCGAAAAGCGGCGTCGTGCCGTGCCGCCTGTAGCCGTGCGAGAAGCCCGTCAAGGCCTTGCCGTTGGGCAAGCGTAGCCAGCCCTGCGCTCGCTCCAAGGCCTGGATGCTCGGCTTCTCGTCGACCGCGAGCACCACGGCGTTTTCCGGCGGGCTGAGGTAGAGTCCGACAATGTCGGCGGCCTTGCGAGCGAACTCCGGGTCGGTTGACAAACACCAACTGCGCCGCCGCCGCAAGGACACGCCGAGCTGCCGCAGTACGCGCCAGACTTGATGCTTGCTGACGTCGCCGAGAGCTTCCGCGAGCAGTTCGCCTGTCCAAGTGGCGTGCCCTTCGGGCGGAGCTTCGTCGAGTTGGCAGAGGATGCGTTTGCGCGTCGCTTGGTCGTACCGCGCGGGCCTGCCGGAACGCGCTTGATCGCATAATCCCGCCAGACGTTGCTGGGCGAAGCGGGTGCGCCATTTCGACACGCGCGCCGCCGGGGATCCCAGTTGCCGGGCGATCTCGGCGGTCGAGGTAGCGGCGGCCGCCAGCAGCACAATGCGAGCGCGCTCCACCATGCGCCGTTCGGACTTGTGGCCGCGCACCCAGAGTCGCAGCGTCTCTTCTTCCTCGGCGTTCAGTCGAATCACCGTTGCCGGTCTTGCCATACCGACATTTTACAGTTAAAGGCCTTACTTTCGCAAATTAGTACTAGGCGACTTTCGGTTCGGCTGTGGCGGTGGGATTGAGGACGGCTTCGAGCATCCAAAGATCCTTATAGCCCATGATCTTGCGGAAGTTTTTCTCGGTATCAAGGAATGCCGCCGCCGCCCACCGGCGCACCATCGAAGCATCCTTCCAGCGCGTCACGCGACGTGTCTTGCGCCGCACGCCCGCGTTCGGGCTCTCGACGATGTTGGTCGTCGCCAGACAACGATGCAACGACGGCGGCAATCCCAGACGATTGATCGTGAAACACTCCTCGAGACCCTCGCGCAAACTCGCCGCCGCCTCGGGCCAGTCGCCCGCGTACCATTCGGCCAGCTTCTTGAGCCGCGCTTGGCCGTCCTTGGCTTCGAGCCGCCAGGCCGCGCGGATTGCCGCTTTGGCCTGATCCTGCTCGGCCTTCGGCTGCCTGTCAAGAACGTTGCGCAGCTTGTGGGCGCGACAACGCTGCACCGGAGCGTCACCAAAGATTTTGCGCACTGCCGCGCGTAAAGCCTTCGATCCATCGAGTACAAAAAGCCTGTTTTTCTCAGGCGAGACTCCACGCTCGACCAAGCCTGTCAACAGGTCCTCGGCCGCCGCCGCGTTCTCCGTCGCGGCATGCTGCAAGCCCAGGACGTGCTTGTTGCCTTCCGCGTCCACGCCCACGGCCGCTAAAACCGTGTGTCCCGAGAAAATCAGGCCGTCCACGTAGATCACCAGCAAGTCCACGTCATCGAAACGGCGCGCGAATAGCTCGTCGATTTTCTTCTCCGCAGCCTCGATGGTGTCGCGACTTACCGCCGATTTCGACACTCCAACCGTATCAGCCATTTCGCTGATAACGCCGGAATACTGGCGTGTCGAGACGCCTTTCATCAAGATATCCAGCATGCGCGAGCCCAGCCGTTCGTCGTCCTGCAGGGCTTCGTAAGCGGGCACTTCGACCTCGCCGCCGGAGCGTTTGCGCAAGCGCGGCTTGGCCACCCGCAGCTTGCGATCGCTTAGATTCACGCGGCCCGATTGGCGGCCCCAGCGCAGCACGTCGCCGTCGCGCTTCTTGCCGGGTTGGGCGAGTTCGCCTCCGGTGACCTGTTGCGCCGAGAGTGCGAGCACGGCTTGGATCGCGGCGCGGCCGGTGACGTCGATGACTTCGTCGACGGCTCCCCGGCATTGTTCGATGAGCTCAACTAGCGGCAGCATCAGCTGCCCGTTCTGGCTGAGCAGGCGGGTGAGCTCGTCGGGGGTGGCGCTGCTTTTTGGCGGAATCAAGAATGTGATACGGTTTCTTCACGGCGGTTCTCCTTTGTGGTTAAAGATTTGCTCGATTCTCGCAGAGAACCGAGCTTGAGAACCGCCGCCCCTTTATCCCCCAACTGAGTTCGGGACAATTTCGCTGCCCCACCGTTCCCGAACAGCCGTTCGAGTGCGGCATCCGCCCCAAGCTGCAAACGCTGGTGAGGGTGTGTGTAGTGTTCCGTCATTGCCAACGATCCGTGGCCCAGCATTCGCCGACAATCCTCTGGATCCATCTCGAGTTCGTCCAGTAGCGTTGCATTGGTATGCCTGAAGCGATGCCAGTTGACCTTTAGCCCTAACTTCAGGCCGATCCGTTTGAACAGTCGGTTCGTAATGTTGTGCATATCGATCGGGCCGGTTTCACGCTGGTTGAGGAATAGCGCTTGCTCAGGAGCTTTTCCTTCCGAGAGCGCGGCTATGTTAGGCCTAAGATACTGAGGTATGGGAACGTTTCGTCGTCGGTTGCCCGTCTTCGTGTCAACGTACACGCCGTGGGTGTAATCCTCACGAATCGCGATCGACCAAGCCGGTGTAACGTCGCGCTCGTCACTGGAGACTGACGGACGATCCGACAGATTGACCCGCCGATT
>CBDBHI010000009.1:0-24640 GCA_965205595.1 Bryobacterales bacterium
GACATCGTGGGGTAAGAAGCGCCGTTGGGGCCCGCGCCCAACAGCGGCTTGGCTTCAGCGTCGCCGGACGCAGAGACGCGC
Organism: Bryobacterales bacterium; assembly: GCA_965205595.1. Taxonomy (GTDB): domain Bacteria; phylum Acidobacteriota; class Terriglobia; order Bryobacterales; family UBA6623; genus CATQHP01. The sequence goes on from CBDBHI010000009.1 coordinate 82, forward strand.
CACAGTCGGAGTCCGATCGGGCCCAGGCCCGATGAGAACACAATCTCAGAGCCGTCGCCTGTGAATGCCGGGTTGGTGGCCCAGCTGTTGCTGGAGGTCAGCCGCCGTGGCTCCCCCTGAGGGGAGTAGTCCTCATCAAGCGGCAGCACGTAGAGCTCAGAGCTCGTAGTTCCGCCAAAGCGGGTGAACGCCAAGGCGCGGCCGTCCGCAGAGAAAGCCGGGCCGAAATCCCCAACCCCTTGGGGTGTTGAGGTCAGGGGGCGCCGCTCTCCGGTTTCGACCGATAGCAGCGTGAGCGCCACGGGAAACTGCTCTGCTGCTGCTGGTACGGCCAGCGAGCGCCCGTCCGGCGACCAGGCGAGTGCGCCGCCAAGAAATTCGAACGTTCGAAAGAAAAAGGTCTCGCCCACTTTCCGCTCCGGGCCGCCGAGAGCGGGGACGAGCATCACATCCGCCGTAGAGCTCACTCCGTCCCAACGAACGAACGCGATGTGGCGGCCGTCCGGGGACCAGGCGGGCATCAAATCCAGTTTCGGATCCGTGGTGAGCGGCAGGGGAGCGCCCAATCCGATCACTCGCAGGTAGATGTCACCGTCATCCGTGGGGTAGGCCTTCCCAACATAGGCGACCTGGCTGCCATCGGGCGAGAAGGTGGGTTGGATTTCGAGTCCAAGGTCGCTGGTGACCTGCGTGGCAAGCAGCGTCGGCTGCTCTTCGGGTTCTCCCAGGCCAGCGTTCCAAAACCAAACTGCCGCCGCGGCCGCCGCCAACAAGGCGACGACTGCAGCCGGGGCCCGCCATTTCGGCCGTGCGGCTGACATACCGGCCGCCGGTCGGGCCGCTGCCGGACTTTCACTCTGATGCAGCTCGCCGCTCAGGTTACGCAGATCGATCAGCAGGTCCTCGGCGTTCTGATAGCGTGCCGCCGCATCCTTGGCCAAGCACTTGCCGACGATGCGCTCGAGTTCTTGCGGTACGCCCGTGCGGACGGCAGTGAGCGGCTCCGGCGCCTCGTTCAGGATCGAATAGACCACCGCCTGCTCGAACTCGCCCCGAAACGGCGCCTGGCCGGCGACCATCTCATAGAGGGTTATCCCCAGCGACCAGATGTCGGAGCGCTGGTCGGTCTCGGCGCCCTCGGCCTGCTCGGGCGACATGTAAGACATCGTCCCCAGCGTTGTGCCTTCCCGGGTTAACTTGGAGGCTCCGGCCAACTGAGCCAGCCCGAAGTCCATGATCTTGGCCAGACCGCACGAGCCCTTGAGGAGCATCACGTTGTCGGGCTTCATGTCGCGATGGACGATGCCTTGCTCATGCGCGGCACCGAGCCCTTCGGCGAGCTGCCCGGCGACCCCAAGTGCTTCAGGAATCTTCAGCGGTGCCTCGGCGATTTTTGCCCTGAGGGTTTGGCCGTCCAAGTAGGCCATTGCGATGAAAGTCTTGCCGTCAGCTTGGTCGATCTCGTAGACCGTGCAGATGTTGGGATGGTCGAGAGCAGCTGCGGCGCGGGCTTCGCGCTCGAAGCGCTTGCGGGCGTCGTCGTCGCGGAGCAGATGAGGCGCGAGAAACTTCAGAGCGACGGTGCGGCCGAGCTTGGTGTCCTCGGCCTTGTCGACGACGCCCATGCCGCCTTCGCCGAGCTTGGCGAGGATGCGGTAGTGCGAGATTTGCTGGGAGGTCGGGGCGTCCAGATCCGCCGCCGCTTCGCCGATCACCTCGGCGAATGTGTCCCCGGACTTAGCGTCGGCTTCGATCAGCTTCTCGGCGCTCCGGCGCAGTTCTTGGTCATCGCCGGCTTCGGCATCGAGGAACGCGGCCCGCTCCGCAGGCTCCAACTCCATCGCCTCAAAGGCGATCGCCTTGATCCTTTGCCAGCGTTGGGGATTCATAGCGACGTATCTTTCGCCACTTCCTCACGCAGCCAAGCGCGTGCGAGCCGCCATTCCCGGTTGATCGTTCGAGGCGAGACATTCAGTGCCTCAGCCACCTCCGGCTGGGTCATTCCAGCGAAATATAATAGCTCGACGATCTCGGCTTGGCGACGATCGAACTCCTCGAGCCGCGTCAATGCTTCGTCGAGCGCCAGCAGAATCCCGGGCTGCTGATCGGAGACGAACGCTACCCCCGAGTCCAGCGGAACTCTGTTCCGATCACCGCCCCGCTTATTCCGATTCCGTCGTCGCGCGTGGTCAATTAGGATCTGACACATCGCTCGGGCCGCGCAACGTAGAAAGTGAGAGCGGTCCTCCCAATCAGCCGGCTGATCGGGAAACAGCCTTAGGTAGGCTTCGTGGACCAACGCAGTCGGCTGAAGCGTGTGATCTAGGCGCTCTTGACGCATAAAGCTGCGAGCCAACCGGCGCAGCTCACCGTTAACCGCCTCCGCCAGTTCAGCTTGCCCGTCCTCTTCGCCCTGACGGGCTCGTTCGGGCGCCCGGCTGACTTTTCCGCTTTCGCTCGTCAAAGGGCTTCGGCAACCTGCTTGTCCACAAGTATAGGCCCAATCATCCTCTGAAGCCCCTAGGCCCCAGGGCTTTCTCGCGGGCCCTTGGCGAGATTTTCGCCGCAAAGGCGCTTACCCCCACCGAGACCGTTCTCGACGAGGTAAGCCCCATGACGAAACTGATTCCGGCGCTGCTTTTGGCGCCTTCACTCTTCGGCGCAGAGCACCTGAGGTATGAAGCCGCTCCCACATCACCGCCGCCAAGCGCGACTGTCACCGTCCGCCTCTACAACTACGCCAACGTCAAAGAAAGTACCCTATCTCAGGCCCAAGCGGAGGCCGCCCGCATCCTCGACGCCAGCGGAATCATGACGGATTGGTTGCGATCTCCCGCAGGCGACGGCGACGGCAACCAGCAACAGGCCCGTCGAGGTCCGCTCGGCCCAACCGACCTATTCCTGAGGGTTCACACGCGATCCTCGAACATCGCCCGGGCGGACTCGCCCAATTCAATGGGGTACGCCCTCGTTCCCGAAGGCGCATCGACTCCCCGAATCGCCGGAGTTATGTATCAAAAGGTCGAGGACTTGCTGCGGTTGAGCCGTGACACCTTCAGCCACGACCATCAAATGACTGGCGGTCGGTTGACAGCAGAGCGTTCTACGTCGATCCTACTGGGTCACGTGATCGCTCACGAGATCGGCCATTTGCTTCTCGGAACGAGTGACCATGCCCGACGCGGTCTGATGCAGGCTGGCTGGAACGCCCGCACTAGGGCGGCCGCGCTGGATCACCGGCTGTACTTTACGGACGGCGAGAGCCGACAGATGCGCGAAGAAACCCGTCGCCGATTTGGGCTCTTACTTCTTGCGGCCATGCAGCAGAGATCACCGACCGTAACGAACGAGAGAAGAGTATCGGATCCGATCAGCCACATCGGCTACTAGGTGGTGAAAACAAACGATGCCACAAACTCTCTGTCCAGAGCCCTCTAAAACCCCCGCCAAATGCCTCTAATACTCTGTTTATAGACCTTTGAGCGATTTCGGCCTGTCGCCTGTTGGGTGGGGAATTAATTTCAGTGGCTATGCGTCGAACGGGCGTTGTTGCACGATTCAACTTCGGCGCGAGTTGGACCGCTCGTCCGGCCCGTCGTTCATGACACCACTGCGTAGGAGTTCGGCTAGCCGAGTTCGGCCATCCGGTTAAGGATGTGACACGCGGTCAGGGCCTCCCTCTTCTGCGCGTCTCTGTTCCTCGCCTTCGGGCCGCCCCCGAGCACTGACTTGTATCGGAAGAACCCGTTCTCTACCCATGCCTGCTGGCGGTAACCCGACTCCTTCTGCCACTGGCGTCGTCCCACCGCACGAGCCCTATCGAGCGCCGCTTCTCGTTGTGCCCACGGGCCGTCCGTCGGACCCGCCGACACTACAGAGCGACGCGGTGGGATCACGATAACAACGTCTTCTGTACCCGCTGCGCCGACCCGTTCGTAGATCGACCTGTGGTCGTAGGCCGCGTCCGCAGTGAATCGTAGGATTGGAACCTCGATCTGGTCGAGCAGATCAGCGGATGTGGAACCGTCGTCCCCGCTGCCCGCCGTGAGTTCGGCCTGCGTTTTCATGAACGGCTCGGCTTTGACGTTTTCGTTCGGAGTCGCCTTGTCGCTCATGCTGATCGCGATACCGTGCTCTCCAAGCAGCGCCGTGTAATTGCCCGAGGCGTATTTCAAACTGCCATCTGGATGATGTACCAGCCCGGTCAATTGCAGTTCCTCGCGCGTTGTAACGAGTAACGTGTGCGCCCAGGGTCTTACTCCGTTTACTCCGTTTTCATTCGAGTGTTTGCCCACCGGCGTTAACTCCTGCGTTCTCAATGGCCGGAATAGCCGCTATGAACGCATAAGTTGTTTATTTCCAATTGGATCGTAACTTCCCAAGCTGGATGTCGCGGGTTCGACCCCCGTCTCCCGCTCCATTGTTTTCAACAGCTTAGGGCGCGTTTCTCTTTCGCATCGGCACTTTAGCACTCCACTAGAGCATATATGATTTAGGTATATACATATCCGCAAGAGCGGAAGTAGTTCTCGCATTCGCTTGGAGAGATGGTTTCGAGGAGTTTTCCAATCTCCTCCCAGAGCGTCTCAACAGTTCGGCGAGCAGCTTTTCTGAGCAGTGCCTTGAGCTTAGAGAACATCTTTTCGATGGGGTTTAAGTCCGGTGAGTAGGGCGGTAAATAGCGCATCGTTGCGCCTTTGGCCTCGATCGCTTCTCGCACTCCCACAACCTTGTGGCTGGACAGGTTATCGGCGATGACGATGTCGCCAGGCGTAAGCGTCGGGCATAAAAATGTGCGTACGTAGGCAAGGAATGCTTCGCCGTCCATGGGTCCGTCAAGCACCATCGGCGCGCTGATTTCCCCCACTCGCAAGCCGGCGATGAAGGTTGTGGTTTGCCAATGTCCATGCGGGACCGAGGCGATGCACCGCACTCCTCTGGGTGCGCGTCCGTGGGTCCGCGCCATGTTCGTCGAGGCTCCGGTTTCGTCGAGAAACACAATCCTGGCAGCGTCGAGTGTTGGTTGCTGTTCGACCCACTCACGCCGCGCTGCCTGCACGTAGTCGCGCTCTTGCTCGCTGGCGTGCAGGGTTTTTTTTAAAGGTCAGGTTCCACTTGTTGAGCTGATGCCAAAGGGCCGAAGGCTTGATTTCAATCCCGTGCTCGGCCAGACGCTCACACATCTGAGCCAGAGTCATGTCCTTTTTTTCTTTGATCCATTCACGCAGGAGCGGCTCCTTGTCCGCGAGTCGAGAGCGCCGATAACCGCCCATCCGTAGGCTGTCTCGCTGACCTGTTTTCTCAAAACGGTTGCGCACCTGATAGACCCACACGCGGCTCACCTCATAGCGTTTTGCAATATCAGTTGGTCGCTCCCCGCGCTCCAACGCACCCAGCACTCGATCCCGTAAGTCTCTTGAATATGCACGCATCGCTCGCCTCCTTTCCGGCGTCGATACGATACCACAAATGTCTATACTTAAATCAAATATGCTCTAGTGCCACTCACTAGCGACCAGGGCCGCGTCCGCTGACGGGTTTGGCAAGCTACTCGACGGGTTCCGTAACGGAAAACTCGGCGGCGAGTTCATCTTCCGCCTGCCGCTTCAAGATCACGGCGCGGAATAACCTGTAAACCCCAAAGAGAATCACTAACAGTGGCCAGAACGGCAGCACGTCGCTAAGTTCCCAGACGCCGAGCGTGTGCAAGATGAACACAACACCCATCGCAATCCAGGCCACGCTGCTGACAGTACTCGGGGTGCCGCCAAACATCAGGCCGATGATGCCCGAGAACTCGTGAACCTCTTCACCGCGCTGAATCGCCCGAGCTGTTCGCATCGCCTCGAACGGCTGGTACAGAACTAGAAATATCGTGAGCGGAATGAACAGCCCAAGCAATCGCGCGGCTCCGCCCTCGATCATCACGGTCAACAAGCTTCCTAACATCAGAACGTGGATCAGGCCCTTGACGTACTGGCCGTTGTAAACCGCTCCAAGGCCCGGAATCGTGCCGAGAACGAATGCCAGCAACACCGAGGGCGCACCCTCTGATGAAGCAGGCGCCGTCGGCCGATAGCTCGTGGCGCGCGGCATAGCTTCGGCCGGAAGCGCGACGCGGGGCGCGGACGACTGGCCCGCCACCACGGCGCTCTGGAGTTTATCGAGACAATCGATGCAGTGGGGAATTCCCTGCCACCAGCGCTGAGTTTCTACACTTAGACCAACACCGCAGTGGCGGCAGAAGCCTGAACCAGTAGGCTGCGTTGTTACGCTAGTTCCCATCGTTGCCCTCTTGGTGTGGCGCGCCGTCTGATGACTGCCCAAAACCAGTTTGTAGTTCGTAGAGCATCACTGCTGCGTCGTAGAACTCGACGGTGTTGTCCCAAGCTTCGTCGATCTGCAGCTCTACGCTTTGGACCGTCTCGCTAATCGAAAATTCACCAGACTGCCAGCGCTGCCAGAGATTCTGCGCATGAAACGTCAGCATCGAGAACGAGAGCATCGTCATTGCCATGCTCATCACAAAACGAGGCTGCAGGATCGGACTGAAGATCGGACGCAGAAATCGCGCCAGCACACCATCTTCCGGCGGGGCAGCTACTGCGGCCGAAACGGGGGCGCGGCCTGCGTAGCCTATGGTGCTGTGGATGATGTCAGCGACCAACTCAACCGGGGCCTCGACCGCAGGCGCTTCGCGCAATACTCGGCTCGCGAACTCAGCTTCGCTGTGCAGGTTGGCGCACTCGACGCATTCGAGAACGTGCTCGTCGGCGCTGCGTCGCTCGTCAAACGCTAGCGAATCGTCGATGTAGTCGCAGAGCTGCGCTTCGAATTCGCGGCACTTCATGCTTCGTACCCCAACGCTCGGAGTTGCTTTGCCAGTTCGCGCCGTCCTCGATTGATGCGCGATTTAACAGGCCCTTCAGGGACCTCAAGGGTTCCCGCGATCTCACGATACTCCATTTCCTGCAGGTCCCGAAGAACTACGGCCTCACGGAGTTCCGGCGAAAGTTTCGATAGTGCGAGCTGCAGTAGATCCGTCGCCTCGCGCGCTCGCAACGTGCGGTCCGCTTGGCCACCAATTCCCGAGCGCTGCTCAAGAACGGCAATCTTATCTTCAAGCGGGTCGACAATCTGATGTTTCTTATTCTTGCGGTAGTCGTCGATTAGCAGGTTGCGAGTTAGGCGCATCAACCAGGTTCGAAAGCCCCCCGAAGCCGGGTCGAAGGTGTGGAGGCTACGAAAGACGCGGATAAAAACTTCTTGAGTCAGGTCGAGAGACGTCTCGGGACGGCTGGTAAAGCGGTAGCACGACGCGTAGACGAGCCGCGAATGGGTGCGGACAAGGTCCTCCCAGGCGACGTCATTTCCGCCAAGGCACTCGGCCACCAACTGGGCGTCGCGGTCCATGCGCTGCTTTACCGCTGATTGCGACTTGGAAACTTGTGGTCCAGCGCTCCACAAGCTGCTCCATGCCTCTGTAATTGTGCTCGCAGCCATCGTTCTACCACTTTCTATAGAAATAGAACGAGATGGCCTCCGCGAAAGTTCAGTGTCGGCCGAAATAGTTAACAGTGGGGCCCGCCGGTGCGACTGAAATCCGCCGTAGGGCCACACGCTATGCTGAAGTTTGGAACAAGAACAGCCGTTCTTGTTTCACTACTCCCATGTCATCGAAAAAGAAGTCTTCGGCGGGGTGGATTGTCGCCGCCGTCCTGCTGGGCGCCGTCGTGTACGCGGTTTTGCGCAACCCGCAGTGGCGAGACTTCGACTGGGCCGCCTTCTTAGATGGTTTCCGCCGGGTCCACCTGGGTTGGTTGTTTGCCGCGGTCGTTTGCGTGGCGTCGACTTACGCCCTTCGAGTCGTTCGCTGGATGCGCCTGATGCGACCGATCACGAGGAACGTAAATTTCAGGGATCTGTTGTCTGCAACCGTGATTGGCTTTGGAGCAGTCGCGTTACTTGGTCGCGCGGGAGAGTTTGTGCGGCCATACCTGATTTCTCGCCAGGCCAATGTGCCCGTAGCCGGGCAACTTTCGATCTGGCTGATCGAGCGTTTTCTCGACATGCTAATGATTCTGGCCCTAGCGGGAACGGCGATCAGTTACATGGAATGGGGCACGGATTCGGAATTGGCCGAATGGGCACAAGGCGCGGGCTACGGAATCATCGGCGTCTCGGCGTTGGCGTTCGTCGTGCTGTTCGTTCTTCCACAGTTCTTCGATCAATTCCAGGCGCTGACCTCGCGGCTCGCGGCTCCATTGCCGTTGCGATTCCGAGACAAACTCGCAGAAATTCTCACGCGACTGGGCGAGGGCTTTCAGGGGCTGCGCGATTTCCCGAGCGTTGCTTACGCCTTCGGATCGAGCGCATTGCTGTGGTTCGTCCTATGGCTGTCGTTTGACTTCATGTTGCGAGCCTGTCTGCCGGACCACTCGTTCGACCCGCAGCAGGTTCTAGTGTTTATGGGGTTGTTGATGGTAGGTTCGGTGCTCCAGGTGCCGGGAATTGGGGGCGGCGTTCAGGTCGCAACTGTGGCGACGTTGACGCGTGTCTTTGGGATTGACCAAGAGCCGGCCTCAGTCACGGCGATCGTGGTCTGGCTAGCAACGTTTATGCTAGCGGTACCGCCGGCGCTAGTACTTCTGGCCCGCCAGGGGCTCTCGCTGGGATCGCTGCGTGAGCTAGAATCAGAAGACTAGTACGGGGCTCGGACAATATATTGTGAACTGCCCATTTTGCGGCCATCCCGACCATAAAGTCATTGACTCTCGTGAAAACAAAGAGGGCAATGCGATTCGGCGCAGGCGTCATTGCTTAGCCTGCAATCGTCGCTTTACGACCTACGAGCGGATCGACGAGATTCCGTACATGGTCGTCAAGAAAGACGGTCGCAGGGAGAAGTTTGACCGGCAGAACGTCCTCAACGGCCTGTTACGGGCGGTGGAAAAGCGATCGGTTTCGATGGGCGATTTACAGGCAATCGTAGCCGCGGCGGAAGCGATGGTCATGGAGTCGCCCGACCGCGAGTGCCCCACCGCGAAGATCGGCGAATTGCTAATGGAAAAGCTGCGCTCGATCGACAAGGTCGCGTACGTGCGATTCGCGTCGGTCTATCGAGACTTTCAAGACGAGAAGGAATTTCTCAACGAGCTTGAAAGCCTAATTCGCCAAAAAAAGAGGCGCTAACGCGGTACCTCCCTGCCAAAGCGACGCCGGAGGATGTCCGCGAATCCTAGGAAGCTCAATTACCGACCAGGGGTTCAATACCGCCGCACGATTGAATGGCTAACAAATGAATGGCAGACAAACAAGGGTAACCGCGTTGCTGTGATAAGATGAAATTTCCGATAATGAGCCGCCGGTATTCCTGTGCCCGTGGCTGCGGGCGAAAGGGTTTGTATGCCCAAGAGAACATTCCAACCAAACAACCGTAAGCGTTTGAAAAAGCATGGCTTTCGCGAGCGCATGAAGAGCCCGGGCGGCCGTCGAATCCTTTCCGCTCGTCGTGCAAAAGGACGCAAAACCCTCTCAGTCAGTGACGAGTAGAGCCGGCCGTCATTCTGTTGAGCGAATCTCGCACCAATTCCCTCCATCGAGACGTATTCTTCGCAGGGCTAGGTTTCAAGCTGTCTATCATGAAGGCGTTCGCTCCGGTTGCAGTCTGTTCACCGTTTTCATACGTCCTACGGACACGTCCGCTCCCTCGCGTATTGGCATTACTGTCACGCGAAAGGTCGGAAATGCCGTCATTCGAAATCGCGCCAAGCGTCTGTTTCGAGAGGCCGTGCGAAAGCACTTCGACCTGCTACCCGAGGGGATTGAGATCGTCCTGCACGCACGCAATGCGATCGTTTCTCGGCGAAGCGCCGAAGTAGAGGCTGAATTTGTCCGTCTGTTGCCACAAGCCATTCGACGAGCACTCCGTAGATGAGTTGCAGTCCGTTGACGCCCCGCTTGGCAGCGTAGGTCAGCGTGTGGTCGTCACGTTTTTGCTGGCTTACAAGTTCGCACTGTCTCCGCTACTGCCGTCGTCGTGCAAGTTTTACCCAACGTGTTCGGCCTACGCTCAAGAGGCGGTCCAGCGCTACGGCGTGCGCCGCGGCTTGATTCTCACTGCGAAAAGATTGCTTCGGTGCCGCCCCTTCGCAGCGGGCGGGATTGATTTGGTCCCCGACGGTTCCCTCCACGATGCCTGATCCGAAATCAGAAGAACAGTTTATTCAGCGTAGGATGCTGTTGGCCGCAGTGCTCTCGGCGCTAGTCATGGGAGCGTACGTCTACTTCGGGCCCCGGCCCACGCCGCAGGAAGCGCCCGCTGAAACAGCTCCGGCACAGCTCGATCCCGCTGTCGGCTCAACGCCAAATGAGAGCAGTGGTACAGACGCTTCGGACGAGGGCGAGAATGCCACCGATTCACGTGCGGAGGAAGAATCTGAGCCCGACGCGGGTGCCATCAAAGCGGAGCGCGAAAACGAATTCACTGTAGAGACTGATACCTTCACGGCGAAGTTTACCAATCGTGGCGCGGTTGTCCAAAGCTGGACGCTCGCCGACTACGATGACTCCTTAGGCGAGCCGCTCGATCTGGTTCATCAGCAGGGCGCCGAGGAATTCGGTCGACCGTTTCGCCTGGTCGAGCCCGGTGGCACCGCCATTCCGGGGGCGGATGAAGCCTTGTTTGTCGTCGATTGGGGACCGGCCGTCCGAAAGGCCCCGACAACCCTAACGTTCGAGTTTTCCGACGACAACCTTCACATTCGCAAGACTTTTAAGTTTCAGAGAGAAGGCTACGTCGTCGGCGTCGAGACTGAAGTTCTTGAGGATGGGCGTCCGCGGCGCCACCTTGTGGAATGGGGAGGCGGGTTTGGCGATACCGCTCAAGTGCAAGACTACGCCCACAGTCAGACGTTTTACTTCGACGCCGACGGACTTACTCGCAATGGTGCGAGCGACGCCGAGGACGAAAGGCTGTCGAATTCCGGCCGCTATCAGTTCGTGGGAATCACGGACCTATTCTTCGCGGCCGCGGCGATTCCCGCCGAGGGCGCCGAGATCGACCTTGAAACGAGCGCCGTCAATATCGTGCCTCCTGGCGGCGAGCCAGACGATAAGCAGTTGTTCGCGTCGGCCGCGTTCGGTGGCGCCGACCTCAACCGATTCGAATTCTTTATCGGGCCAAAGAGCCTAGAGCAACTCGGCACCGTGAACCGGGTGGGGCCATCGCTGCGGCAGGTCGTCGATTTCGGTTGGTTCGCTGTAATCGCCCAGCCAATCTTCATGATGCTGGGTTGGGTTTACGTCAACGTCGTTGCCAACTGGGGCTGGAGCATTATCATCGTCACGACGTTCATCAACTTTTTGCTATTTCCGCTCAAGTACAAGAGCAGCAAGTCGATGAAGCGGATGCAAAAAATACAGCCGCTGATCAAGCAGTTGAATGACAAGTACAAAGGGTTGTCGATGCGCGACCCGAAGAAGGCCAAGCAGACGGAGGAGCTGCAAGCCCTTTACAAAAAGTACGATGTGAACCCGGTTGGCGGCTGTCTGCCCATGATTTTGCAGATGCCGTTCTTTTTCGCCTTTTACAAGCTGTTGACCGTCGCAATCGAAATGCGGCATGCGGACTGGCTGTGGGTTTCGGATTTGGCGGCTCCAGAGACACTGGCTATTCGCGTCTTACCGCTGGCGATGGTGGGCACTCAGTTTTGGTCTCAGTCACTCACTCCGACGCCAACCGCCGACCCGGCGCAGGCCAAGGTAATGAAGCTGATGCCGCTGATGTTCGGCTTCATTTTCTACCAGTTTCAGGCAGGCCTGGTGTTATACTGGCTCACGAGCAATGTCGTCGGCGTGGCGCAGCAATACTTCCTGAACCAATTGCCCGGTGACGACCTGGAAATCGAAAAGCCGGGCCGCCGCGGCAAAAAGAAGAAAAAGGATACCGGGTAGGTCTCTTAGGGACGGTCAACCGTGTTCCCAAATTTTTTATGCCCCCCATCGAATGGACCGTTGACGCGCTAGCACCAAAGCTCGAGGATTTCCTTGAACCCGTGCTCGAAGCCGCTGATTTTGATCTCGATTACGACATCTACGCGGTCGAGAAAAAGTCCGCATTTATCAGTCCCGACATCGCCGTCGAGTTCGAGGGTGCGGATGTCGACCTCTTGCTCAGTCAACGCGGCGAGGTGCTGCTGGCGTTGGAACAACTGACGCTCGAGGCGCTACGGATTCCCCACGAAGACCGCTTCCGAATTATCTTCGATGCGAAAGACTACCGCATGTTGCGCATCGAAGAATTGCGCCTCAGCGCGGAAGCCGCCGCAGAGCAGGTCAAATCTACAGGTCGCCCGTTCGAGTTTGGTCCGATGACGTCACGCGAACGACGTATCATCCACATTGCGTTGCGCGAGGACGATGCCGTAACGACGACGTCTGAAGGCGTGCCGCCTCGACGCTACGCGGTCGTCTACCCAAAGGGTTCCGAGCCGAAGTAGCCCCGCTAGGGTCGGCTTCGCTCGCGCCATCAGCCTTGCCCCCAATCGACCCCAACTTAGCCGTCATCGGCAACGATGACACCATCGTGGCGCTGTCAACGCCTCCGGGCCGCGGGGGCATTGCCGTCGTCCGAATCTCAGGAATTCGCGCTGTTGAAATAGCTGCGCACCTCGCGCCGCAGGCCCGGCTTGTCGCACGCAGCGCTGCTCTCGGCGAGCTCGTCGATGCATCTGGGATCGCGGTCGATCAGGCGCTCGTCACGCTGTTCCCGAAGCCAAATAGCTATACCGGCGAAGACGTGGTCGAAATTTCGAGCCATGGTTCTCCTCCCGTCGTGCGTTTTATTGTCGAACGCGCCATGGAACTCAGTGCGCGACTTGCTGAACCAGGAGAGTTCACGCGCCGTGCGTACCGCAATGGCCGGATGGATCTCGTCCAGGCGGAGGCCGTGCGCGACTTGATCGACGCTGTCACCCTTTACCAGGCACGAGTGGCTGTGCGCCAGGTAGATGGCGAATTGTCGAAGAAAATTCGGCCGCTCAAGAAACAAATCGTCGACTGTATATCGTTGCTCGAAGCCGGCATCGACTTTGCCGAAGACGATATCGACGTTGCCTCGGACGATCACATTCTCGATCGGCTTGCGCCGGTCAAGCTTGGGGTAGCTCGCCTGGCGGACGGCTTCAAGTTCGGAAAGGTCGTTCGGTCAGGGCTGAAACTTGCTATCGTCGGCCGCCCCAACGTCGGCAAATCGAGCCTGTTTAACCGCCTGCTTGAAAGGGACCGCGCGATCGTCACTCCGACAGCCGGCACAACCCGCGACGCAATTGCGGAAATCGCTTCTTTCGACGGCATCCCGGTCGAACTCGTAGACACTGCCGGCATTCGGGCAACCGGCGATGCAATTGAAGCCGAGGGCGTCGAGCGCTCCTGGCGTGCCATCCAGGAGGCGGACCTGGCGTTGGTGGTTTTTGATCTTTCTGAGCCCGCACACCCAGACGACGACGCACTTTGGCGGCGCGCCAGTGAGGCATGCGACGCGATCGCCGTCGGCAACAAGTCAGACTTGAACCCCAGGCGTGGCGAGCAGGACAAAATGATCAGCGTGTCCGCCAAAACGGGAGATGGCCTCGAAGAACTCCGCCGACGTATTCGAGAGCATGCCCTGCCCGGGTTAAACACGGCTGACGACGGCGCGTTTGTAACCAACATCCGGCAAGAGGGTCTGCTTCGTGTGACGCTTGATGCCCTTGAAAAAACTGAGAGCGCCATCCGCAAACGAGTGCCGCACGAAATGCTGCTGCTAGATCTCTATGAAGTGCTACAGCCGCTCGACGAAATCACTGGCGCGACGACGCTGGACGATATCCTCGACAACATATTTTCAACCTTCTGCATAGGCAAATGAACAGACGTCGCGTGGCGAAACGGCGATCTTGAACCCCGGCAGGGGTGGCATTTGAATTAGCCCTGGGTGGAGCGTAAGCGGAACCCAGGGTAGTTTGAGGCGCAAACGCGGCCGCACCCCATCAATCGAGCGGCCAGATCAAAACCAGCCTGTTGAGCGTCGACTTCCGACTCATCTCGGTTGGTCCAGTTCAAGGCAGTGCCCGCTTAGCGACGGATTTCGAGAGGCATCCGTCAGGCAGGCTACGCCTAGAATAGGGTATGAAGGCAATCGTCCACGTCGCACTCAAAAAAACCGTCTTAGATCCCCAGGGACGCACGATTTCCGCGGCGCTGAATAGTCAAGGCTACGACGCGGTTTCCGACGTGCGACAGGGAAAATACTTTGAGATCGAGCTCACTCCCGGAGTTGACCGAGAGACGGCTCAGGCAGAGATCGAGAAAATCGCCTCAGCAGTCCTCGCGAACCCCGTGATCGAAGATTTCAACGTCGAAATTCGAGACTAGTGGCCCGATCAGGAGTGTACCAGCCCGCATTTCTCGCCACGTGGCGAGCGAAAGTGCGTGAGAGGTGCGTCGATACGAGGCGGGCGACGGTCGGCGCGCGGAGGCGTACTCGACAGTCCGTCGAGCACTCGCGATCGAGCGCAACGAAATAGTGGCGCACCTATCGCGTGCTTTTGCCGTCAGGTGGTAAGAAATGCGGGCTAACGCCGCTTCAAAGTCGGCCGCTCGTCTTCGTCTTCCTCAGCTTCGACGTCGATGTCGTCGGTGGATATCGTTCCACCCGAGCTTGTCCGACGCAGGCGCGGCCGGTTCGGATCTTCCTTGGTGTCTTTCCTGCGGACGACCAACTGCGACAGCCGGTCCTTCACTTGCAAAAATTCCGAGGTGTTCACCACGTACTCAGGCTTGCTGGGTAGAAGCTGGTCGATTGTCGTCTGGCTCTTCTTGATGCGCGAGCCGTGCGGTGGGTGGCTCGAAAAGAGTTTTGACATCGTACCCGGCTTACGCTTTTCGTCGGCCATCATCTTTTCGAAGAAATCGATGAACGACGTGGGGTCGTAGCCGGATTTGTAGAGGTACTGAACGCCGAGGAAATCAGCCTCGGACTCCATGCCCCGAGAGAATTTCAAGAAACCCATCGGGATCGCAAAGCCGGCTGCCTGCCGGATGCCAAATCCGGTCCAGCCACCGAGGAACAGTAGCGGTATCGTAGCGAAGTTGACGAGCTGGCCTTTCGTCGCTTGACGCGTGCCGTGACGCGCGGCAACGTGGGCGATTTCGTGCGCCATCACGCCGGCAAGTTCCGACTCGCTATCGGCCCGCATCATCAATCCGGTGTGAACGTAAAAGAATCCACCAGGCAGAGCAAACGCGTTCACAACCTCGCTGTCGATCAGCTTGATCGTAAACGGAACCTTCGCATCAGAGTTACGAACCAGATTTTGCCCAACACGATTGACGTATTCTGCGATCACCGGATCGTCAATGATCTTTGCGTGTCGCTCGATGTCATTGGCCAAACCTTTTCCTAGAGCGATCTCCTTCTCAAGTGAGTAGAAGTTCACGCCCTTGCCGACGTTACGGTCGCCGATCGCCTCGACATCTTCTTTCTTATTCTTGGGGTTGCGCTTCTTTACCTCTTTGTCTTCTTTGGCAAAGACGCCAACCGGAAGCACTAGGGTGAATGCGAGCAGGGCGGACAACACTCGGTTGTTGAGAATCATGAGTATGTTATTTCTCCAGCGATTTTCGCGGCTCTGATCCCGCATGAT
Source organism: Bryobacterales bacterium (assembly GCA_965205595.1). Classification (GTDB taxonomy): domain Bacteria; phylum Acidobacteriota; class Terriglobia; order Bryobacterales; family UBA6623; genus CATQHP01. The sequence continues at coordinate 15,768 of CBDBHI010000009.1, forward strand.
TAGTATAGCCCCGCCACCAAGCCTCGTTCCTTCTTTGGGCGATGTGCATGGTGCTGTCCCGTACGGTGTCGAGTGTTTTGACGCTTCGAGAACAGTTTCCGGTTACGGAAAATTACATCTATTTCAATCACGCGGCCGTTTCGCCGCTTCCGAGGCGCACAGCGGACGCGATGCGTGCTCAAATTGTGGACGTTGAGCAAAACGGCGTTCACGGCTTTCCGCGCTGGATGGCCGACTACGAGGGTCTTCGCACCGCCGCGGCGAAGATGATCCACTGCTCTCCGCGTGAGATTGCGATTACAAAGAATACGTCTGAAGGGTTGTCGGCCGTTGCCAACGGACTTGATTGGAATCCGGGCGACGTCGTCGTCTGCCTCGAGGAGGATTTCCCCGCGAATGTTATGCCCTGGCAAGAACTTCAGGCTCGCCGAGGTGTTCGCCTGCGCGGCTTGAATATGGTCCGTGGTGCGCTCGATCTCGATCAGATCGACGCGGCCTGCGAGGGCGCCCGCCTGCTCGCTCTGAGTTACGTGCACTTTCTCAGCGGATTTCGTCTCGACCTCAACGCCGTTGGAGAGATCTGCCGGCGCCGAAATTGCATTTTCGTAGTCGACGCCGTCCAGGGCATGGGGCCGTTCCCGATCGACGTTAAGCAAGCCGGAATTCACGCCCTATCGGCTTCGGGACACAAGTGGCTGCTCGGGCCCGAGGGCTGTGCCGTGTTCTACATTGACTCCGAAGTCATGCCGCAAGTCGAGCCGGTCGAGTTTGGTTGGACCAACACCCGGGGCTTTGAGGAGTACCGGCGAGACGGGCCGTTGCGAGCCGATGCGGGCCGCTATGAATGCGGCACGCTGAATTCCGTCGGATGCGCGGGAATGCGCGCATCGATCGAACTTTTGAATGAAATTGGCAGCGACCACGCATCGGCTCAGATCAACTCGCTCGTCGAACGCTTCCTAGTCGGCGCGGAACAAAAGGGCTACGCTTCCGCCGCAATGCGAACTCAGGCCGGCGGCTCGGGAGTCGTGTCGGTGCAAAAGGACGGCGTCGATTCGGCCGCGACAGTGCGCATGCTGTTGGAAAATCGCATTTCGACAGCCCCGCGGTTTGGCTGGATCAGGGTCGCGCCACACGTTTACAACACAGCCGACGAGATCGACCGTCTAGTCGAGCTGTTGCCTTAGCCCGCCCTCGACGCCAAACTTGCCGTCGCCATATCGAGGCGTTACAATCGTACGCTCAAAGAAAAACTAGCGCGGAAAGCGCAATGCCAAGAGAGGAACAAAGAGATGAAGTAGATGGTTAGTTATGGCCTGCCGGCAAGCACCTATAACGAGGCCGTAGCGCGATTCCTAGCCTCCCACCCGCCGGAGTAAATCTAATCGGACGCTGGCACGGCATGAGTGGCAAAGGCGTTGCGGTCGTTGAGACCGCTGACGCAAAGGCGCTGTAGGCCTGGGTCACCGAGTGGTCTGACGTGATTCCGTTGGAAGTCACGCCCTGCCTTGACGACGCCGAAGCGGGCGAAGTCTTGCAAGCTGTAAAGGGCTGACGCCCAGCGCACGAAATTAGACGAACACGATAGCCGTCAAAGGCCGGGTGAAACTTGGCCGCCAACTCGAAATGTCCGGATTTGTCCGGTTTTCTCTAAAAATCGCCGGGTGGGAATGACCGGCCATACTTAGAAATAGTATTTCGTCAAACTCAAAAGAGTGGAACAAGGAACTCCTTGCGTGCGCAGCTAAGTCGCTCCCCAGGTCGCATCATGAAAGCCGCCCATTGGCCAGATTTGGCAGGATTTTCTGTAAATTCTCGAGCCTCCTTGCAGGGCTTTTTTCAACGCCCACGTATAGTGTAAGGCCCGGGTGTACTGTTTTCGGCCAGCCGGATCGCTAGGTTATTGATTTCAAAGACAAAAGAAATTTCCGTAATTATCTACTTGACGCAAGGCTAGATGGGGTGATAGTCTTGCGAACATGTCATTCTTTGACTGGCTGTCCTATTGGAAGTTGGCGATTGAAAAGTCTGTTGAATCTACTTGGTCAATTGCAGCGGACAAGCCTTTGCTTGCTTTCGTCTTTGTCGCAATTATTTATGTTGCCACAGCATTTCGGGAGGGAGGCATGAAAGAACTAAAACGAACTTCCCTGGATGCTTGGAAGAGAACTGGAAAGTACATTCTCTTAGCGGCGGCGGCAGTCTTTGTATGGGTGTTATTTCTTGTAACTCCAGCCAGGATCAGCACCGAAGAGAAAAAGCAAAACTCCATGTTGATGTCTGATCTATCCACGTTGAGGGGGGATCTAGTAAACGCCAATACTGAGATTGATCGCTTGAGGGCACTTACGCCCCCGGTTGTGAAGATAGAGTCCAAGTCCAGAGTTGATTTTGATGAAGAGGTAGGACGATTTAGGCTAGAAGTGTTCAATTCTGGACTTGTTGACTTGAAAGATATAAGAATTAGAACACACTGTATCATTGCAAGCTACGCTGATGGACTTGTGCTAAAACTTCCAAATAGTATAAGCCTCAAAGAGTATCTAATCTCTAGCCTTCCTAGTGAGAAACGGGAGTCGTTTACTGTCGATTGCAGTAATGTATTACGCCAGATGAATACCGTGATTACTGATCCAAGCGGACCAGGAGGGACAAGGGTAATGCGAGTTGTCCTCCAATACTCCAGGGTTGTGGACGGAGCCAATTTCTGGATGCAGAGATTCTACTTAATAAGTGAGCCTGGAACAACTTTGTTTGATGAGCGGATGTGGGGTCTAAACATCAAAGGATCAATTCCAATGGATGCTATACGACGACGCTTCGGCGGTGAAGATCAAAAATCTGGGCGACCCTAGAGTGTGTTATGCAACCAAGTCATCATACTTCAGAGATTCAGATCCAATCAACCGCAGCAGTGTATCCCGGAACAGATATGGGTTATCACGATTGTCAAACCGGAACTCAAACTCGTCTAGGTACGCTGGAAGGTGCTTGGTGCTGACTTGATGGTAAGCGCCTACAATCGACCGCTTGAAGAGCGAGAAGGCCCCTTCAATGCTATTCGTATGGACATCACCACGGACATACTCGTCAGCCGAATGGTTCACCGTTTCGTGTTGTGTCTTCTCGTCAGCAATGCCCTTGTAGGCTGGAAAGTCATCAGTGAACACCCGTTTAGCATCTGGGGCAGTATCCTCAATAAATTTGTGAAGTGTCTTTCGGTCCCTTCTCTTTTCAACCCTCAGCCGGATAGAGCCGCCACGCTCAATAGCACCAAGTACCATATCTTTGTTGTCGCGGTACCCTCGTCCCCTACCTCTGATCTTTCCGCCAACAAATGTCTCGTCAACTTCAACAGTGTCGTCAAGAGGTTTGGTATCAGCATCCTTCAGTGCTGCTCGAATACGGTGGCAGAGGTACCACGCGGTCTTGTAGGCGACCTTCAACGTTCTTTTCAACTGGTTAGCCGAAACCCCTTTGCGTGCCTCACACATCAAATAGACAGCGGCGAACCACTTACGCAGTGGCAAGTGGGAGTCATGGAAAATTGTTCCTGCCTTGACGGAGAACTGGTAGCGGCATGAATCACAATCGTATTGGGCACGTTTTACAATCCGTGAAATCTTATCAGAGTCACAACGGGGACAGTGGACGCCATCCGGCCAGCGGAGACCTTCTAAATACTCCAAGCACTTTTCCTCGGAGTGGAAGCGGTCCATCAAAGTCATTAAGTCGATATTGGCAGTGCTCATAGTTATGCCTAGAAAGAAACCAGCGAAGGATCTGACAACGGAAGAAGCCCTGAAAAGGATCTTCCCGAAGAAGGCGCGTGAGGAGCTTCACAGAGTAGCTCATGAGAAGGACTCGAAAGAACTGAAAGAAAAGAAGTTAACCAACTCACAAGACTAGTGTACTACAATGATGACCTTGTGTCAAGTATATGATTACGGAAATTTCAATACCCCGGTACGGGCCTCTAGGAGGGGTTCTGGTTTGGCAGCGGCGAGAGTCATCCTCCCAATTTTATGAACATTGAGATCGCTGTAAGCTGCTGATTTATAAGGATTAAAGTGGAGTGCACCCCAAAACTGAGACGATAAAAAGTGGGACAATTTTCAGTGAATGGAGAAGGAGTCCACGATGGGAGAGAGAAAAGAGCGGGCTGCGCGGAAGCAACGCTCGTACGAGGTGGAGTTCAAGGAAGTGGCGGTAAGCCGCATGTTGCGTGGCGAGAACATTGTAAAGTTGAGCAGCGAGTTGGGAGTGCGGCGCAGCGTGTTGTATCGCTGGCGCGACACCTATCGAGCCGAGGGACGCAGCGGTCTTGAGCGGCGTCAAGGGCGGCCGCGTCCCGGACAAGAGGTTGTGCAATTGGATCGCGATCCGAGCGCCGATCGCATTGCCGAACTCGAACGCCTCGTCGGTCAACAAGCGGCGGATTTGGATTTTTTCGAACGAGCCTTCAACGCCTTAAAACCGGTGATGCCGAACAAAGTCGCTCGCAACGCGAGCGGCTCTACAGCGTCATCGGCGAAATTCGCGTTGCAGGCCGACTCAGCGTCGAGCGCGCCTGTGCACTCGGAGAAGTCAGCCGAGCCGGATATTACCGGCAATTAGAGCGAGACAAACCTGTCGAATCCAACATGGAAGTGCGTGATCGTATCCAGCGCATTACGCTCACAAATCGCCGCTACGGCTACCGCCGGGTGACAGCCGAACTGCGCCGCCAAGGCCTCACCGTGAACCACAAGAAGGTCTTGCGCTTGATGCGCAACGACAATCTGTTGGCGATTCGCAAGCGCCGTTACGTGCGGACGACGGACTCGGATCATCATCGCGCTAGATACCCGAATTGGGCGAAAACTCTCCAAGTTGACGGCCTCGATCAGCTCTGGCAGGCCGACATCACCTACCTGCGCATGCGCCGCTCGTTCGTCTATCTGGCGATCGTGATGGACTCGTACTCACGGCGGGTAATTGGTTGGGAATTGGGACCGTCGCTCGAGGCCGTATTGGCGGTGAATGCGTTGCGCAAAGCGATCGAGTTTCGGCGGCCCAAGCCGGGACTGGTGCATCATTCCGATCAAGGCACACAATACACTTCGCGGGCTTACATCAACTTATTGGAACAACAGGGCGCCCTGATATCGATGAGCCGCCGAGGAAATCCGTACGACAATGATCGAGCGGAGAGCTTTATGAAGACGCTCAAGAGCGAGGAGGTGAACCTACAGACGTATCAATCGATGGACCAAGCGCGCGCTTCGATCGAGGAATTTATCGACGCGGTATACAACCAAAAGTGGCTGCGTTCGGCGCTCGGCTATCGGCCTCCGGCGGAGTTCGAGCAGTTGTTGCCGCCGGGCGAAGATCTCAGAAATCCGCAGTTTGAGTTTTCTTAAGGCATGAGGAAATCTATCGAGACAGTGGTCGCACTCGGGACGGGAGAATGTCCCGCCCCGAGCGCTCATCGTCTCGCTGAGTTTCCAGCCGGGTATTCCTTGGCGGGTTGCTCTCGAGCATTGCCCGCCTCCGCTTTCCCGGCCGTTTTCAAGTGTGCGGCACGTTCGCGAAAAAGGCTAGACTTTTTCAGCGAACGGCAACTGTCCCATTTTTAAGCTGTCTCAGCTTCGGGGTGCATGCCATAGGATCAGTCAGCGTCGTTCGGCTCAAGCATCCAGATGTTGCCGGTCCGCTCGGTCAGCGGGATGATCAGTCGGTCACCGTGGATCTCGTAACGCATGTTCGAGTTCGTCGGTATCGACCACCTGGGGTCGTGGAAGTGACGTTCCTCTACGGGCGGTCCGATCGGACGCTTCGTAAAGGGGTCCAGCGGTCTACTGTAAAGGCAGAACGTGCCCTCAGCATCCGAGAGGTAATATATGCGGTCTCCCTCACTCGACCAGGCTGCGGTGGAACAATTGGTCGGGCAGTCGGTGATTGGGATCCACGAATCGACTGAGACCGGGCGCTCTTCGGTGATCTGGGCAACGAATACGTCACGTCCGCCGCCTGACAGGTGAAACGCAAGCCAGCGACCATCCGGCGAGAAGCGGTAGTCCCAGGCGCCGCGTGTGGGATGTTCGAATAGAACCGACGATTCCCCCGTTTCGATATCTACGATCCTGGCCCTGCCTTGTCGGCCTTCTGCGGAGGTAGCCGCGTAGAACGCTCCGTCTGGCGACCAATCGGTTGGGGATTGGCACTCGGCGCAGAGAGCCGAAGTCGGGCCGCCTCGCACGTCGGCTGCGAAGTTGCCGTCCTCGTCCTCGGGGTCCAGGATCAACGATCCGCCATCGCGGCTGAGAATTGCGCCGTCCACAGGTCCCCGCGCCGCGATATGTTCTTCCCCGGTTTCGAGGTCCCTTAGAGCATTTTCATAAAATTCATAGCCCGTAGCCGCAGTGGCGGAAGCAGGCTTGCATGTTTTGCGGGGTGACGTTGGCAAGGGCTTCGGCTAGACATTCTTCGAGCTTGGGAAGCGCGCGCGCTTGGGCGGCTCGCAAGCTTTGCTTGACCTGCGCCCAGCACTGTTCAATCGGGTTGAAGTCAGGCGAATAGGGCGGTAGATAGAGCAACTCGGCGCCGTGCGCCTCGATCGCCGCGCGCACCCCGGCGACCTTGTGCGCCGAGAGATTACCCATCACCACGACATCACCCGGTTGGAGTTGCGGACCCAGCACCTGCTCGAGATAGGCGAGGAAAATTTCACCGTCCGTCGCCGCTTCGATCGTCATTGCCGCGACCCATCCGGAACGGCGAATCGCCCCCAACACACGCAGCGTTTGCCACTGTCCGGCGGGCACTCCCGCGCGCAGCCGACGACCTCCCCAGGCGCGTCCCTAGCGTCGGGTCATTTCCGTGGCGACGCCGCTTTCGTCCATGAATGTCAGCTTTTCCGGATCGATCCGGCTGACTTGCTCGCGCCATGAGGAACGCCGCTCTTGGTTGGCTTCGCTGTCTTGTTCGGCGGCGTAGAGCGACTTTTTTTTAAACGCAGCCCCATCTCGCGCAACAGATTCCACAGCCGTCCGATGCTCGCCTTGAGCTTCAACTCGGACTGTAGCCGCGCTTGCAACTCGTGCAAGGTGAGGTCGGACTGCTTGTCAATCCACGCGCTCAGCCGGTGCCGGACGTCCGCCGTGAACTTGCTGCTCCGCCCACGTGGTCCCGACGGCGGACGCTCCCAACTGCCCGTGCGACTGCATGCCGCCGACACCTTCCTCGCCCAACTCTCGCTGACGTGGAATCGCTTCGCCAGTTCCGCTAGGCTTCCATCTCGCTGTTGATGCGCCTCGATCAATTTGCGGCGCAAGTCATCTGAATATGCTTTCGCCATGACTCGTTTGACGCAGCGAAGAATCTACAAGAGCTGTATATACTTTAACTGAAAATGCTCTAGCCAGGCGGCTTCGTTTCGCATGAACAGAACCTTACCGCCGTCCGAGCTCAACATTGGGCTAGCCTCGTCGGCGATACCTGAGCTCAGCCGGCTAGGTCCGCTCGATTCGGAGCGATCGGAAATGTCCACGCTCCATAGGAGCACGCGATTCTCGCCGCTGGTGTAAACCACACGTCCATCGAGGGACGAAGCCGGCTCGCTGTCGTCCAGTCCGCCTCCAGTTAGCCTTTGCGGATTTCCGACCGCTTTTCCTGTGCTGGGCGAGACGGCTACCGTCCAGAGGTCACGGCTTTGCCCAAGGCGTGCGGAGAACACGATGCGATCGGCCGAGCCAAGCCACGATCCCGGCGTGATGATGCTCGCTCGCAGTCCCATGGCGTACGCAGCCGGCCAGAAGCCCGTCTTTGCGTATGAGAAGTCTTCCACCGAGACGACGTACCAATCCTCAGGACTCCCGCCCGATGGATCGCCGAGGAAGCCCAGCCGCGCCTCGTAGATAAGGCGCTTACCGTCGCGCATCCAAAGCGGTCGTGTCGTGAACCTTGCTCCTTCGTAAGCCGGGGAAATATCAATCGCTTCGCCGCCCTGTAGCGGGACGACTTCCGGTCCCCTGTACGACAGGCGGGTGCCATCCGGGGAGACTTGTGGGTTCCGAACAGGTTCTTCCAGCAGCAGTCTCGGCTCGCCGGCTAGAGCGTCCATGATGTAAGTTCCGCCCCCATCTCGATCGGACGAAAAGACGATGGACTGGCCGTCCGGCGTGAAAACCGGTTCACGGTCGTGCGCCTGGTGGGTCGTACGGCGGATGGCATCAAAGGCTCCGATCTGCTGCACCCAGATGTCGAACTTGCCCGGCGAGGCGCGATCCGAAGAGTAGGCGACCAGTTTGCCGTCCAGCGAGATCGCCGGTTCATGGGTGAGCCCGCTGTCGGATGTCAGGCGGGTGATGCGATAGATCGGCGGCCCAGAATCCTCCGATTCGCCGGACAGCGCGGCCCAGGCCAGTCCCAACGCGAGAACCGCCGCCAGCGCCCATGGCAAGACCAAGCGTTTGTTCCTGCCGCCGTCGTCGGCTACATCCGCAGTCCGCTTGTCGGGTCCCGCCGAAGTGTTCACCGGCGCGATGAACTTGTAGCCGACGCGGGGGATCGTCTCCAGAAAGCGCGGGCTCTCCGCCGAATCCCCCAGGGCCTGCCGGATCTTCTGAACAGCCGTGTTCAGGCTCTTGTCGAATTCGACGAACTCGTCCTCGGCCCAGAGGCGCTCCTTGAGCTGCTCGCGGGTGACGATTTCGCCGGGCTTTTCGAGCAACGCTTCGAGCACTCGGAATGGTTGATCTTGCAATCGGACGCGCACGCCGCGCTTGCGAAGCTCATGCGTCCCAAAGTCGATCTCGAAAACGCCGAAGCGCACCACTCTGGAACTGCCTGATTCCACGGCTCTTCGATGCCAATTCTATCGCCTGACCGAT
>CBDBHI010000010.1:0-38570 GCA_965205595.1 Bryobacterales bacterium
ACCTGCCGTCCGGCGACCACCACGGCTGTCCCGAACCGCCGGGCTCGGCGATCGGAATCCAAGTTTCCTCTGATATGACTTCACCTTCTGAGTATGGAGCGACGAAAATCGAGCCAAGCGTTCCAGAAGTATAAGCACTGAAGGCGAGCCAACGGTCATCTGGAGACAACTGTGCAAAGTAGCAACCGTAGTTTTCGCAGCCCAGCACACGCCGCTTGGTTCCACGATCATGGTCGACCGCCGCTATCGTCGAACCCTCAACGACGTGTAGCGAAAGGTTCTTGCCGGCCGACCAACCGCGAGGGCGGAGACAGTCGTCGCAAATGACGCGTCCGGCTCCGCCTTCAGTTGGAATCAAAATGTTTCTCCCGTCAGACCCGACGCGGTCTCGGTAGATCGCTTGCATTCCGTCCGGGCTGAGCACGACCGCGGTGTCCTCGTCGTGGTCCGTGAATGTTAGACGCCGATCCTGGCCGGTCGCCATATCAGGAATGTAAACGTCGCGATTCCGGCCACGGTCAGATGTGAACAGTAGCTTGCTCCCGTCCCGAGAGAGGGTTGGATCATACTCGTCTGCAAGGTCGTTTGTGATGCGCTCCGGCTCTCCGCAAACGACCCCGGTGTTGGGATCGATGCACAGGCTCCACAGATCCACAGTGGTCTCCAGGCTTGTGAATGCGATCGTGCCGTCTCGCGCGGCCGCTGGCTGCTGGTGCATTCCGGTGCCCTGCGTAATCCTTTGAAGATCATCGCTGACCCTGCCGTTCTCGGTCGAGATCGGAATCGACCAAATATTCGTGCTGCCATTCGAGACGGCAGAAAAAAGGATAGAGTCACGACCCGAATGAGATAGCCAAGCCCCAGGGTACGGCAGGAATTCTGGCCAATGTCCGACTAAGCCGTGCCGGCGAAACACGTCTCCGGCTCCCGTGTCGGACCATGTGCCGTCAGGCGACGAGACTGCCCAGCCATGAGCGTAGCCGAAGATGAGCAGACGCCGGCTGTCGGGAAACCACAGCGGCCAATCGACGCCATTCCGCCGGTAGTCTTCGAGTACGTTTTCGCGCGCCGGCCCTCCCTCCACAGGAAGTAAACGAATAACCGGACCGGGCCGTGATGCATAGGCAACCCACTTCCCGTCCGGTGAATAGCCCGGCCGATTTCGGACTTCGCCCAAGAATGTAGGCTCTCCCCCCAAGGCTGAGACAATGTAGGCTCCCTTGGGCTCCCGTTCGGACACGAACACGACCTCAGTCCCGTCGGGAGACAGCATCGGGTAGAAATCATCCGCCGGATCCGAAGTCAATGGTAGGGGTTGAGCGCCCTCGACTTGCTGAATCCAAATATCAAGGTTCCCGCTTTCAGCACGGTCCGACGCATAAGCCAAGAGCTGACCGTTAGCCGATAGTGTCGGTTGGAACGTCAGGCCGGAATCGACTGTCACTCGAGAGAGTTCCCAGGTGACCTCAGGTTCTTCTCTGGACTCCGCCGTCCAGACGAACGCGACGATTACCGCGAGCCCGGCCGCAACCGCGACGAGAAGGAACCGTTTTCGATTGTCTCGCGGGACCTCTAGACCGGGCTCCAGATCTGTGCCCGATCGATCAGTCTTTCCGTTCAATCCACTAACCGGCGCGACAAACCGATAGCCGCGCTTGGGTAGCGTCTCGATGAACCGTGGATTGCTCGCGGAGTCTCCCAACGCCTGGCGAATCTTCCGCGCCGCGGTCGAAAGCCCGTCCTCGAAGTTGACGAAGGTCTGGTCAGGCCAGAGACGCTGCTGAAGCTCTTCGCGACTGACAAGCTCACCCGGACGCTCCACTAGCGCCTTGAGCAGCCGGAAAGGCTGTTCTTGAAGACGAACCTTAACCCCGCTCTTGCGCAGTTCGCCGCTGGTGAGGTCCAACTCGAAGACACCAAAGCGCACAATGCTTGAACTCCCTGATTCCACCACTGCCTCGCCGCCAATTCTATCGTCCAGCAGCTAAGTGGCGGAAACAAGCGATGCTACAAACTCTCTATCCAGAGCCCTCAAAAAGCCTCGCCAGGGCACTCTAACGCCCTATTTATAGCCCTCTGAGCGGTTTTGGCGGCGCGTCAGATTAGCATGAAAAAAGTTTCAACATCTATCCGTCAGGGTGCTTGAAATGGCGGTTTCAAAACGATTCCGATGCGATGGGGAGAGCGAGGCGGTACCTCGGTGCAGCGTAGCTGCTAACCAGCGTTTCGCTCCACCTGAGGGCGAAAGCACGCGATAGGTGCCGCGAGTGCTCGACGGACTGTGCGCGTTGTAGCGGCGCTATTTGGCGGTAGGCATCTCTGGGCTCGTCTTCAATGAACACTTCGCGGACTATGTCAGGCTCCCGGCTCCCTCAGCATGGCGGTAAATACGGGGCAATCTCCGGAGCGCACCTCCCCAGTCACCCTAAATCCATGTCGCTCATATAGCGATATGTTGCGCGGGTTGGATGATTCCAAATATGCGCGCGCACCAGTTTCGTCACATCTGACCGAGATCGGTGACAGCCACCGATCTCATCCAACTCTACCCGATAGCGGCATTTTTCACCTTCGCCGTCGGTCCGGGCGGTTTCGGACGCAGCCCGCAGCCGAGTCGAACCTCCATCTCGTCGACAAACTCCTCACTTCCGAACGGCAGACCCGAGTACGTCGCTCGCCTCAACTCGTCGTCGCGATGTCCGGCAGATTCCGTCCGCAATCGCCCTTCCAAATCCGCCGTCAAGCCTGCTTTGTCCCACGCCAACGGGTCAATTAGGCGATCGTCGACAGCGTTCCCGCAGTGCGCCGCCGCACTCGACCACGGGTAGCGAGTCGCGCTCCCGACGATCGCCGCGCGCAACGGATTCAGATCGACGTAGGCCAGTGCCGCCACCAAGTGCGACTGCCCTAAAGGACACGAATAAAAGCGGTTCTGCCACAAATGTCCCTGCCGGGCATTGCTCTTGTTGAAGTGCATCGTGTAGCGCCAGTGGGCCTGCCCGATCGCCTCGGCCAGCGAGTTTGGCTGCTTCGGAATCGCGATCAGGTGGACGTGATTCGTCATCAGACAGTAGCCCAGGATCGTCAGTCCATGCCGCCGGGATTTCGCTCGCAGAGCTTCGATGTAGAATCGCCGATCTTCGTCTAGCAGGAAGACATTCTGGCGGTTGTTGCCCCTCTGGGTGATGTGATGCGGAACGCCCTCCGCGACCACCCGGGCTGCACGTGCCATGGATAGGTGCGGTCAGATTACCACAGTTAGGTGGCTGTCACCGATCTCGTCACCGATCTCGGTCAGTCAAACTCCACAAAGCAGAACGAGGAACGCCTCGCGCGCTCACGCAAGCCAATCCCCAGTCCCTATCATGAATGCCGCCCATTGGCCGGATTTAGCAGGGTTTCTGTGAAATTTCGAGCCTCCTTGTAGGGCTTTCCGCACCCTCCAGGTATAGTGTAAGGCCCGTGTGTCCGGTTTTCGGCTGGCCGTATCGCTAAATTGCTGATTGCAAAGGCAAAAGAAATTTCAAAATCGCGGGACGGCCGTTTGGGCGGGCTCCGTCTTGGCCGTTGCGAGACGCAATCGCCCTGTCCTTTGAACATTGAGATCGCTGGAAGCTGCTGATTCATAGAGGCTTTACGAGGTTGCGTGCGTGTCCCCGATCTCCTCTATAATGACGGCGATCGCATGCAGCACACATCCCGCCGCTCATTTCTCGCATCGCTCGCCGCCGCCGGAGTCCCGGCCTGGCTCGCAAACTACCACCGGCTTAGCGCCGCCGACCGCAATAAGGTCAAGATCACCGACATCAATACGATGATCTTACAGGGGCCGCGAACCTATACGCTCGTCCGCGTCGATACCGACGCAGGGGTCCACGGCTTCGCTGAAGCCTACGGCTCGCCGGGCCTTGGAATCGAGCAAGCAATTCACGGCTTGCGCGAGATGTTCGTCGGCAAAGACCCTTTGCAAATCGACCGGCTATACACCGGCTATCGCTATACCGACGGCAGCGCTCATGCCCAACAGCGCGCGATGAGCGGCATCGAGATGGCTCTGTGGGACCTCGCTGGCAAGTTGCTCGACGTTCCCACCCACGCCCTACTAGGCGGTAAGTTCCGAGACAAAGTTCGGCTATACGACCATTCACACCCAGACGACTTTTTTGACAAGTCCGTCTTGCGCGACTGGGCACAGCAAGTAAAGGAAAGCCCGTATGGCATCAACATGCACAAGTTCGGACCGTTGCGAAACAGCCCCGGCATGGACCCCGGGCGCGACCCGTCGAACCGCATGCTCTCAAGCGCCGAACTGCGGCGCATGCGGCAAGGGTTCGAGAACTGCCGCGAGGCCCTCGGATTCGACCACGACATCCTGATTGGATGCCACTGGGAGTTCGACCTGCGAAGCGCCATCGATATGGCGGTCGCCCTCACTGATGTGAAGCCCCGCTTCCTCGAAGACCCCTTACCGATCGCCTACTCGGAGAGTTGGAAACGGTTGGCCGAAATGTCTCCTGTGCCGATCTGCACCGGGGAGAACTGGATGCGTCGGGCGGACGCGCTGCCGTTCGTCGTGAACGCCGCGATCGACATCCTGCACCCCGACCTTCGCAACTCGGGCGGCTTCCTCGAGAACAAGCGCATGGCCGACCTCGCTGACCTCTACTTCTTGCCGATGGCAAACCACAACACCGGAAGCATTGTGAATGGGATGGCGTCAACCCACTGGGCCTCGACGATTCGAGACTACTTCGCGTGCGAAACGGTGTTCTTCGACGGCGGCTGGATGGACGACGTCATCGTCCACGACGGGCCACTTGCGAAGGGTGGATTCGTGGAGATTTCAGACAAGTCCGGATTGGGGATCGAGTTGAATCCGGATGTGGTGAAAGCTCACCTCGCGAGCGGCGAAACCTGGTGGGGATGAACGATCAGGTAATCTGGACGCCACATGACTTCCCGAGAAACCTCTTGCTTGGCACTCCGTAGGGGTTCAGAATCGATCTCCTCAGTCCGGCATTTCGACCGCTCGAGGGCGCGACATGTCGCGCCCCTACCAAGCTGACAACATCGCGAATTTCTCGCACGATCGATCCTGCGCCGGCGTGGCATGGAAGCGAGTGTGGGATTAACAGGAAAAGCAATCGAAAGATGGGATATCGAAGATTTCCAGATCGAACCTAGCGGCCCAATTAGCTCGAAATAAGCGACAAAGATCGTGACGCGAGGCCGCCTACAGGTATAATCGGGGCCAGGCTGAAGCCGTGCATCTGTTTGGGACTCCAATCGTCAACGCTCTACGCGGGACCGAGCTGGTGCCGACGCGCCAACGAGGGTGAGGTAGACAATGATCTACCGCTTCGAGCCGTTCGAACTCAACGCGCGCACCAGCGAACTGCAACCCGTCCCTTATTTCGTGGTCTCACGAACCGTTTGCATTCCACTCCGTCCCGGATCTCCACTTGCTCTGCCGCGGCCTCTCAGCGGTAAAATTGAGCTGTTGTGATCGGAAGCACTGTTAGCCATTACAAGATCGTCGAAAAGCTCGGCGAGGGCGGCATGGGAGTGGTCTACAAGGCCGAAGATACGAAGCTCGAACGCCCTGTAGCGCTCAAGTTCCTACCCAGCCACCTGCTAGGCGACCAGGAAGTTAGCAAGCGCTTCAAGCGCGAGGCGAAGGCTGCGGCGGCCTTATCACATTCCAACGTCTGCACCGTCTATGAGATCGACGAGGCCGACGGTAAGACCTTCATCGCAAGGGAATTCATCGAAGGAGAGTCGCTCGATAAACAGATCGAAATAGGCCCCCTAAAGCTAGACGAAGCACTCGATATTGCGCAACAAATCGCCAAGGGACTGGAAGCCGCCCATGAGAAGGGTGTTGTCCACCGCGATATCAAACCCCAGAACTTGATGTTGGGCTCCAAGGGTCACGTGACCATCATGGACTTCGGATTAGCTCAGCTCACCCAAGCCAGCGTGCTCACCAGACCTGACCAAACTATGGGCACCACCTACTACATGAGCCCCGAGCAGACGGAAGGCTCGGGTACGGATCACCGGACAGACATCTGGGCTCTAGGCGTGGTTATCTACGAACTGGTCAGCGGTCAACGTCCCTTTAAGGGCGACTACGACAAGGCCATCATGTACTCCATCCTCAACGAAGCGCCGGCGCCGATCACTGCCCTGAGAACCGGCGTCCCGATGGAACTCGAAGTCCTCATCAACAAGTGTCTGGTGAAAACCCGTGAGGATCGCTACCAGAGCGCTTCTGAGTTGATCGTTGATCTGCGGGGCGTCAATAGCGACAAGCTGACAAGCAAGGCAGTCATCGCGACACCCTCCGCGGCACCAACGGTGCGATTGTCGGGAAGATTCGGCTCCTGGCCGATCGTCGCGGCAGTGGTCCTACTGGCGGGGGCGATAACCTTTTGGGCGGCTCGGCCCAAAGACGGCCAGGTCGACGCGTGGAAAATCACGCGGGTTACATCGACCCCGGAGTGGGTACACGCCGCTTCGGCTTCTACTGAGTCCAGCCTCGTCGCCTACTCCGGCATGGCGTCCGGCAACATGGATATCTATGTGATGCCGGTCGGGGGCGGCAAGCCGCTGCAATTGACGACGGACGTCGGTGACGACGATCACCCCCGACTTTCTCCGGACGGCGAACTAGTCGCTTATCACTCCAGCGTCGATGGGGGGACGATCTATACGGTTCCCATTACCGGAGGAGTGGCGCGGCCACTGGCTCGTACAGCTTGGAACCAGCGACTGGGGATGCTCGGGATGTTGGGGCAGACTCCGTGGCGAATGAGAGCGGGGCAGCGAGAGCTGCTGTTTTCCCGCTGGGACGGCGCGAGCGGGGCGATCTGGAAGATCGATTCGGCATCCCTCGATGAGACTCAGATCTCGCAGCCGCGTGAGGGGGAACAACAC
This sequence comes from Bryobacterales bacterium, assembly GCA_965205595.1. Lineage (GTDB taxonomy): Bacteria > Acidobacteriota > Terriglobia > Bryobacterales > UBA6623 > CATQHP01. Next base: position 6,940 of record CBDBHI010000010.1, read on the forward strand.
CACCACGCGTCCTACTCGCCCGACGGCGAACCGATCGTCTTCACACGTCTCCAGAGCGGCAGCCCGGACTCGATTTGGACAATGCTTGCTGAAGGCGGCAAGCCTAGCCCTGTGCTCCAGGATGAGTTCTACAACGAAGCGGCCGCCTGGACGCCCGATGGGACCCGGCTTGTGTTCTCGTCGTATCGCTCCGGACTCCAGAACCTCTGGGAGTTGACAGTTGCTACGGGCGAACTACACCAGATAACCGTGGGTCCGGGACACGATCAGAGGGCGTTTGCCGTCGAGGGCAAGGGGCTCTTCTATATACAGTTCAACCACACGCTTGACCTACTCAAGGTTAATCTGACCGACCGCGGTCACGAGGCTTTGACCGCGGTCTCGGCTGTTGCACAGTTGAATCCCCGCTTCTCGCCGGACGGGCGCTACTTGGTTTTCGATTCAAACCGCGGAGGCAGCAACAACCATGAGATATCTAGACTCGATCTCAGTAGCGGCGAGGCGACGCCCTTGACGGTCAACGCAGCGAACGACCGTTACCCCGACTGGTCGCCCACGTCAGATGAGTTGGTGTTTGTCTCGGATCGGGATGGAACACCCGCACTGTGGCTGATGGACTGGGAGGGCCGCGACAGCCGGCGTCTCGAGGTAAGTCCCGAAGCTGGTCGGCCCGCGCTAAATACCACCATTATGAATCCCCCGTACGGGTCGCCGCGTTGGTCGCCGGACGGAGGGGTGATCGCCTTTGTGGGTGTCACTGAGAGTGGCCCCGAACTCTGGATTGTCCGGCCGGACGGCTCGGACGCGAAACGTGTTCTAACCAGCGTCGACTCGTTCGATTGGTACGGCGATTCGGGACGCGTTATCTTGTATTCCACTCCCGCCGAATTGGGGAGAGCCGAGCTTCGCGCCATGAGCCTCGACACGAAGGATGAAGTCGTGCTGCTCGATGGACCGTTTATCAGCCTCGACGTGGCGCCCGACGGGACTTCGGTAGCGTACATCCGCCAGCACGGTCACTCAAGCCAGCAGTTCTACCTGCTGCCGCTGGAGTCGCCCGCCGGAGCGGACGGGCTGCCCAGCGTGGCAGGCCCCGCGGAACCGCTCACCGAGGGCGATGGATTGTGGCACGTGCATACGGGCGCCTTCTCTCCCGACGGGTCGTCGTTCGTCTACGATCGCGACACGGATGAGGGGAACGTTCTGCTGATCGAGAACTACGAATAGGAATCTGGGAGCGGAGGTGGAATCCGTTCGGCAAACCCCTTGATTTGCGTACGTTCGGTGCAACGGCGTCGGCGGTGCATCTTTGATCGCGCCGAGAAGTCTTCCAAACTCGCTACTCAGAATGGTTCGGGCGCCGTCGTTGATTCACTCCCGTTCGCTTTTCTCCAGGAAAAGGGGACGAACGCCCATTCTCACGGCCGGCAATTCACGAGTTCCATAAGTCATTTAGAACCAGCGATATACATCACTGAGGCTGGGCGAGCGGCACCAGCAGCGTCGTTTGTGAGACCGTCTGCCGAGCCTTATATATTTGATATATAGTGTAGTGCTGAAGGGGACAGACCCCTTCAGCCCGTAGTCTTTCGTCTAGTCGCCTGGCTGTCACCGATCTTTTCTTCGTTCCCGTTTTCTACGACGACCCCTTGAGGAATGCCCGCGCTTGTTCGACTTCCGAGCGGGCCGACGCGTCGACGGTCATCTCGACAAGCTTGCTGTAATGTTCCTTGGCTTTTGCCGGATTGTTTGACAACTCGGCCGAGCGCGCAGCGCCGTAGAAACTGTTGAAGCGGTTCGGGGCTTGGCGCAGCGACCGCTCGTATTCGACGAGCGCCTCCGCCGGGCGGTTCAACTCCAGCAACAGGTCAGCGAGCAGTTCCCGGGGCGGTAGGACCGAGCCGGGCGTCACTGGGTGCTTGCCGGTGGCTTCGTCGAGTTCCGCCGCAGAACGCGCCAACTCGACAGCCTCGTCGGTTCGCTTCTCCGCGTACGCGAGCCAGGCCGCCGCCGCAAGGCGCATAGATTCCACCTGGTTTGTCCAGTTGTACACGCCGCCAACCGGTGACTCCGCGAGACCGAGTTGAACCAGGCGAATCTTCTCCACTTCGGCGCGCGCTTCATCGATCTGGCCGGTCCGCGCGGCACCCAATGCGCGGGCAAACGGAGTGATCGCGCGAACGTATGGGAATCGCTCCCAGGGCAGGTCGCCGACCGGGAACTCGACCGCTGCCGCAGCCTCCCAGTCTCGTCGCTCAAGCGCCCAGCGGGCCGGGATCGCCGTGAGCGCGTAGCCGCCCCCGGCTCCCGGCGCCTCGAGGCTCGTTGCATGAGAGACTTCGTCTACAACAGCCTTGGCGCCGGCCTGATCGTCGATCTGGAGGTAAGCGTATGCAAGGTAATCCTGCGCATGCAGTTCGTTGTCGGAAATTGCACCCGGCATGCTCTTCGCAACGAGCCGTCGTGCGGCGTCTCGCGAGTTGATGTTCGTCGCGATCGACTCGTCCCACAGACCGACGCGCGTGAATATGTGTGAGGGCATATGCAGTGCGTGCGCCGATGAAGGGGCGACGCTTGCATACAACCGCGCTGCCGGCAGGCCTTGGTCGGCAAGCGCCGGATAGTCGAGCGAGTGGATCAGGTAGTGGGCAATGCCGGGATGGTTCGGCTGATCGGGCCACAGCTCGTTCAAGATCGCGGCGGCCTGCTTCTGATTGCCGAGCGTTGAGTCGGTCGGATCAAGGGTGGCGAGCAGTGACAATGCATAAAAAATCGCCGCCTCCGTGTCGTCCGGGAAGCGTTCCGACAAATCATGCATGGCCTCGTACCAGGCCCGCGCCCGCACTCCATGTAGGCGCTCTTCGCCGTGACCGTAGAAAGCGCCGATCGCCGCGATGTAGGCACGTTCGCGATCCGTTGCGGCGCCAATGGACTCAGCGTTTGCGGCGGCGCTGGCGCCGGCGGTGAACTCGTCAGCCGGGTCGGGCCAGATCGGGTGGTAGTAGGTCATGGCCACGCCCCAGTAGGCCATGCCGCACTCGGGGTCTTGTTCGGCAACGGCTTGGAACTCGGCGCGCGCCAGTGGGTATTCAAAGGAGTGGAGAAACGCTATGCCCCGCGTGAAGATCTCGGCCACATCCTCCTCGCACGACGTCGGGAAGTTGACGGCGCCCAGGGTCTCCGTCTCAGCGTTTTGGGGCTCGGCATGGTCCGTTGCGCATGCGACGGAAAGGATCAAGGCAGCGGAAGCCACCACGATCAACAACGGTATTTTTGTCATAGCTGTGTTCTCTGAGTAAGTTGATCAACCGCTTAGGGCATATCCGATCGACAGATCTCTGCAAGTCTCAACCGGAGCGATGGGAGCACCAAACTGAGCCCCAGGCCCTGTTGCGGCCCAGCAGGAAAGAGCAGAAAAGGGGATGATGCCTTTTTTGTTCTGCTTTTCAAGTTCGTATCACGAACGACAGTCATCATATCAGTAAGTTACAGGCCAGACCGCTGCAGGTAAAGGGCCTTGTCCACTTTTCCGCTTACTTAGCGCCGGCGGCGGATGCGCGGGGCCAGAGGCTCCCTCCAGGCGTGGTAAGCGCCGAGTAGTTCTTCGACGACCTGCGGCTGCTTACCCACGAGATTGCGCGCCTCGGACAAGTCGGTCTCAAGGTCGTATAGCTCCAGGCCGTCTTTGTCGGTGAGCAGCTTCCAGCGTCCACGGCGGATGGCCCACCCTTTGTCTGAGTCCCTCTCCATCCAACTCCAATACAGGGCTTCGTGCAGCGGGGCATCCAACTCGCCGCGAAGGGCAGGCACGATGTCGCGGCTGTCGATGATGCGGTCCGAGGGCGGGTCGACGCCGGCAGCCGCCAGGATCGTCGAAAAAGCGTCGATCGAGATGACCGGTTCATCCGAGACCGTTCCCGCCGGGATGCGGCCGGGCCAGCGCAACAGGAACGGCACGCGCACGCCGCCCTCGTAGACGCTGTGCTTGTAGTCGCGCAGCTTGCCGTTCGTCGCGGATGTGCCGCGAGCGCCGCCGTTGTCTGAAAAGAAGATTACGAGCGTGTCGTCAGACAGCTCAAGCCGCTCCAGCGTGTCGAGGATCTCGCCCACCCCCCCGTCGAGAATCGCCAGCATCGCCAGGTAGGTATTGCGCTGCGGATCAGGGTTCGAGAATTTGCGAATGTAGTCCCGCGGCGCTTGGATCGGGTTGTGGACGGCATTGTAGGGGACGTACGCGAAGAACGGCCGATCTCTGTTCTCCTCGATGAACGCGAGCGCCTCGCGTGTGAGGTTGCGGGTGAGATATCCCGTCTCGTCGATCGGAGCCGAATTGCGGTAGATCGAGGTGATTTCGTCGCTGATTGAGAGCTTGAAGAAGTCGTGGCCGCCGTGACCGAGGAAGCCGTAGAACGCGTCGAACCCGCGCTCGAGCGGGCGGAAGGGTGGTTCGTAGCCCACATGCCACTTGCCAAAGACGCCGGTCGCATAGCCGGCCTTGCCGAGGAGATCCGCGACTGTGATCTCAGAACGCGGCATTCCGGCCCGCGAATCCGAGGCCGTGTAGAAGCCGAAACGCTGCTGGTATCGGCCCGTGAGCAAACCCGCGCGGGTCGGAGCGCAGACCGGGCAAGAGGCGTAGCCGTTGGTCATGCGCGCGCCCGAAGCCGCCAAGCGGTCCAAGCTTGGAGTCGAAACCTCCTCGGGATGCTCATAGCAACTGATGTCGGCATAGCCCTGGTCGTCCGAGACGATCAGGACGATGTTGGCGCGGTCGGCGGCGGCGGCGAGCGCCCCGCAGCCGAGGAATAGTGCGAGCAAAAGGCGTGTCATTCCAATAAATTCTTAGCCGAGATTTCCGTTTAGGACATCCCAGCATCGACAAAATATCCGAGCCAGGGCTGAGATTCAACGTTTATCCTACTGGGTTCACGTTCGATTCTCCTTTCCGCGCTGGTCCAGCCTGCGAGCCGAGGAGTTCGAGGAGACCCGGGGCGGAACCCGAATTCGGGGCTGCTGAAAATCGCTTCAAAGGGGAAACAGCGAAGGGGACGAGGCCCACTCCAAATTGGAAAAGTACTTTTATGTATAATCCCTCCATGGCGGATTCTACTTGGGTCCCGAGTGTTTCAGCCACCGTCCCAGCCACTACGGATACTCCCCGGCACGCTGCGCTTGTGCGGTTCACTCACTGGGTCAGCGCCCTGTGCTTTTTTGGTCTTCTCGTGAGCGGGGTCGAAATTCTCATTTCTCACCCGCGCTTCTATTGGGGCGAGACCGGCAACGCGCTAGCTCCGTCGCTGTTTGATATACCGATCCCAGCCTCAAGGGCGTCCGTACCGACCGGCTACGGTTTCGTGCTGCCGGACCAGAACGGTTGGAGCCGCTCTCTCCACTTTCAAACCGCTTGGATCGCAGTATTCACCGGTTTGTTGTATGCCGTTTTCGGGGTATTTTCCGGCCATTTCCGAAACAACTTGGCCCCTACAGGCGCCGATCTGTCATGGCGGACCCTCTCGACGGTCATCGCCAACCATCTGCGCTTTAAGCGGCCTGGTGAAGCAGAAGCCTCGTCGTATAACGTGCTGCAGCGGCTCACATATTTGTTTGTGATCGTGGTAGCGTTCCCGCTGGCGATCTGGACAGGCCTGGCTATGTCTCCCGCCGTCACATCGGCGCTACCCGCGATCGTCAATGTCTTGGGCGGCCAGCAATCCGCACGCACGATTCATTTCTTCGTCTCCGTATTTCTTGTACTCTTCGTCTTGGCCCACGTCGTGATGGTTTGGCGCGCCGGATTCAAAAACCGCACGCTAGCCATGATCACCGGGGGTGCCGGCGCACCATCCGCGACGGTGCATAATAGAGGGCGCGCATGAGCAAGCTTTCACGCCGCAAGTTGATTCGCAACGGGCTGGCAGCAACGGCGGGCGTCTCCGGTCTTGCGGTGGCCGCTAATCTTGCGGACCGCTATGGTCTGATTCCACCCGACCACGGCGGCATTTACGGTCCCGGCGAAACGCTGACCTATTCCGCGCAGCGGCTGCTGACCCGTCACTCGTTGGCCCGGGAGTTCACTCGCGGCCAGATTTCGAAAACTCCGTTCGCAAACGGACAACCTCCCAAGGATGAGGATTTCAAGAACCTACAAGCTGGAGAGTTTGCTGACTGGCGGCTCGCGATTGATGGCATGGTTGCCCGCCCTGGATCGTTGTCGCTTGCCGAGCTTAAAGATTATCCCGCCAGCAGCCAGATCACAAACCTGATTTGTGAAGAGGGCTGGTCGTTTATTGCGGAGTGGATCGGAGTTCCGCTATCGCACGTCCTTAACGTCGCGGGGATCCTGCCACAAGCACGGTATGTCGTCTACTACTCCATACAAAGCAAGTGGTGGGATAGCGTCGATATGGCCGATGCACTGCACCCGCAAACACTCTTAACCTACGGGATGAACGGCGGCGGGCTTCCCGTGGGCCACGGCGGTCCACTGCGTCTGCGTGTCCCCCGCCAGCTCGGCTACAAGAACCTGAAATATATCACCCGCCTGACGGTCACCGATAGTCTAGAGGGATTCGGCCAGGGCTTGGGCTCCGGGGCGTCGGAAGTCGGCTATTCCTGGTACGCCGGTATTTGACGTCCGTCGCCAAGTACGGTGAAGCTCACGGCGGCAAGCGCAATCAACGCGACGCCGACGAGCGCGTACTTCAAATTCGTTGACCACAGATTCAAAACCGGCACCTGCACCTCCGCAGTGGGCAGCTCGGGAGCCGGAGTCCTTTCGACTGCTGCTAGGTCAGCAAGCATTTCGTCCAAGTGTTGGTAGCGATCATCCGGCGATTTCTCTAGCGCCTTGTCGACGATTCGGGCGAGATCTTCGGGAACATCTACAGCGAGCGCGGATAGCGATTCGTGGCGTTCGTTCATGATTGAGTAGGCAATCGCCGAGAGATACTTTCCTTCAAATGGTGCACACCCGCTGACCATTTGGTACATCACCACACCTAGGCCCAGACATCGCAGCGGTGGTCCGAGCGTTCGCCCGCAATCTGTTCGGGGGATATGTAGATGCCGGTGCCCAGCATCGTGCCGGTTTGGGTGAGTTGGGTTTGAGCGTCCGCTAAGCGAGCCAATCCGAAGTCCATGATTTTGATCAGCGGCTGAGTGGCGCGCATTTGGGCCGGCGATCCGCTTCGGGGATGTTCGCTACGACGGCTTAAAGTCGTTACGATCGTCCACCGGACCCCGGGTAGGGGGCTGTGACAGGCCCCTTCAACAGCTAGCCCGCATTACCCACCACCTGACGGCGAACGCACGCCTCCGCGCGCCGAACGTCGCCCGCCTCGTATCGACGCAGCTCTCAAAAACTGTAGCTTGCCACTTGGTGAGAAATGAGGGCTAAAGGTTAGCAAACCGTGTCTGAAATCCCAGTCCCAATTCCATCTGTATACAAGCGATGATCTCAATCCGGATCGACCGAGGCATGAACGGAAGTCCACCCATTCCTCTGGCTGGGTAAACAGTTTGAACGAAAGCGTGGACTTCCGTCCACGCCTCTGCTTCTTGAGGCCGGGCGGTGTTATCAGCGGTCTTAGTTGACGACTTTTCAAATGACATGAGGGTCTTTCTGCTGTGCGCCGGGTGTCCACACCGAGTAGGCCTAGTATCGATTTCGATGGCACTACACGGATGACGCTAACCGACGCGGTTCCGCCGATGCAATCGGTGGTTAGACCTGCAGTGCGAATGGATACGTGGTGACGGCGGCGCTTGCTCGAATGACGCTTTGTGACTCGATTCAACGCCAAGCGTGCCTGCGATGGGTCACACACTTCGTTCGAAGCGCCGTTCTGACACCTGAGATACTACTCCTGAACTGATCGATTAGGAGGAATGAATGATGGGAAGAAATGGTTTCGCACGTGTTGCGCTAGTTGCCGCGGTTGCCGCTGTTGCCGCGGGGTTGCTTGGGACAGCGCTGCTGGTGGAGTCGGCGGCGCAGGCGCCTGGCCGGGCAGGTCGAGGCGGCGGCCTCTACCCCGCCTATGAGCCCGACGATGACACGGGCTTTGTGCCAATTTTCGACGGCAAGACGCTGAACGGTTGGGACGGGGACACAACGTTCTGGCGTGCCGAAGACGGCGAAATTATCGGTGAAACCACTCCGGAAAAAGTCGTCAAGGTGAACAACTTCTTGATTTGGCGCGGCGGCACGGTTAAAGACTTCGAATTGAAGGTCGAGTTCAGGCTGAGCGGCACAAACAGCGGCATCCAGTACCGTAGCGTCGAGCTTCCCGACGTGGGCAAATGGGTCCTCAAGGGGTATCAGGCTGACATGGAATTTCGGAACGGATTCACCGGCAATCTGCATGAGGAGCGGGGCCGGAAGCCCGGCCACGTGGTGCTCGCACGTCGAGGCCTATTGACGCGCATCACGGACGGGCCGCAATACAAAGAGTTAGCGTCGCTTGGAGACGCAACGCTGTTGCGAGGCGTGATGAACGTGGACGGCTGGAATCAGTACCACATCATCGCGCGCGGGCCCGTGATGTTGCAGATTCTGAATGGCCGTCTGATCAGCGGGACGATCGACGAAGACACAAAAAACTTCGTGCCGGAAGGATTGATCGGTTTTCAGATGCACACGGGGCCGCCCTTCAAAGTCGAGTACCGAAACATCCTGTACCGAAAGCTCTAGCCCGTACGCTTAACGGTCGGGGCCGCAGTGGGAGCAGGGTGTTGTAAGCGTAAAAGGCCCTTTGCCGGCATTTGAAGGAGATCTGACGAGATGGAAACTAACGACACTCCATACAAGCGATTGGGCGACTACGACGCGAACCGGAGAACGATGCTGACGGCTCTTGTAGCCGGCGCTTTCGCTGAAGAAGCATGGGGCCACGCGTTTCAGTGGCGCGAGCGTAAGCGAGTGCGTTGGAGGAGGCACATCGCCAAAGCTCTCCGAAACCGGCTCTGCTGAGAAATTTCCAGCCGGCCCCATCGCCAACGCACTTGCTGACGCGCGTGCTGCCAAAATGTCGTCGCACTCCGGAATTGTCGCTGTCCTCCGGCCATTCGTCTTGTCCAATACAAGATGAGCCTGGAGGTAATTTGGGCAAGGTCGATTAGGAACAGGCAAACTGCGGGCGATGGGAGTCGCCGTGCAGCAAGCCGAATCAGTGAGTCTCGATGAGATCGAGAGTTTTCTCGACGGGTGTGGGTCCGTCGAGTTCCAGGCCGGAAGTCGAGCGGATAAATACGCGCTCGTCGAAGGCGTCCTGAAGAGGCATCATTATGCCGACCAGAAGCGCTCGGTTAAAGGATTGTTGAGACGCTTCCTGAGCAAGCTAACCGGCTTAAGCCGCGCCCAATTGACTCGCCTCATCGGGCAGTTTTTGCGCGAAAAGTGCGTTCGGCCGACAGCCTATCGAAGGTGCCGCTTCCCCACCAAGTACAGCCGCGCCGACATCGTTCTCCTGGCGCATGTCGACCAAGTACAGCAACGTCTCTCCGGGCCGGCGACGCGTCGCATTCTCCAGCGCGAGTTCCAAATCTACAACCGCAAGGAGTTCGAACGCCTTGCCGAACTGTCGGTGGGACACCTCTACAACTTGCGCAAACGCGCCGTCTACCGGCGACACAGTTTGCATCTCGACAAGACCCGTCCCACGCCCGTGGCGATCGGCGAACGCCGCCAACCCGAGCCGCGAGGACGTCCGGGCTACCTGCGCATCGACACCGTGCACTCGCCCGAACAGGAAGGTGAAAAAGGCGCCTACAGCATCAATGTGGTCGACGAAGTGACGCAGTGGCAGGCCGTCGGCTGCGTCCAACGCATCAACGAAAACCACCTCATTCCCTTGCTGGAAGGCCTTTTGGAACAATTTCCATTTATCGTTCGCGGCTTTCACTCCGACAATGGCAGCGAATTCGTCAACCATCAAACCGCTAAACTGCTCGAGAAGTTGCGAATTGAATTTACGAAGTCTCGCGCGCGCCGTTCGAACGACAATGCCTTGGTCGAAACCAAGAACGGCGCGGTGGTGCGCAAGTGGATGGGCTACCAGTTTTTGCCCTCGGAAGCGACGCAGGCGATCGACACCTTCTACCGCCAGTGGCTCAACCCGTACTTGAATTTTCATCGCCCATGCGCTTTCGCCAGCGAGCGCCGAGACCGCCGCGGCAAGTTGCGCAAGGTGTACGCCGAGTGGAGCACGCCGTGGGAAAAGCTGCTCAGCCTGCCCGCCGAGCAGCGCGGCCTGCGCGCGGATCGCTCGCTCAAGAAGCTCCAAGCGCGAGCGGACACTTGTTCCGACACCGAGTTTGCCGAGCAACTCGACGCTCAGCGCAACGAACTGCAACGCGTCTGCAAAGACCTCGCGATCTGCTGGCGCACGCGCTAGACAACGCCCCGACCCGAGGCGTTGTCGGCTCCTCCGGCCCACGTCCGAAGACGGCCGTGGGGTCTCGCCTGGGATGGCTGCAAAGGGGGACTGGGGCTGCCGCCCCTTCCCCCTTATGCAATCCCCCTCACCCCGCCCTACGAAGCCACAAATAGCTGTAGCCGCCGACCTCAACTCACGCTATAATCCCCCTCACCCCGCAGCTGCTTCGCCTCTCTCCTTCAGGCTCATCTTTCAATTGGAAAAGAGGCATTCGCCGGCGATGTCGAGCCCCGCCTTGCGCAGACCCTCCAGCCGATGCTCGACGAAATCCTTCGAGAACCACCACTTCGAGAGCTCCGCTCGCGGGTTCCGTGCAACGTCGGGAGCAAGCGCGATAAACGTCTTAAGATGTTGCCGCGCTTCCTCGATCCGTCCGAGCTGAGCAGTAGCCATAGCCAGGTCGAAGCTCACAAAATAGTAGCCGGGCATGTTGATTTTATCGAGCGCCTCGACGGCTTTTTCGTACTCGCGCTCGTGGTAGTGATAATTGGCGTAAAAGAAGTAGAACCAACTTGGGTGGTGCGGGTTCAGTTGCCTGACCTTGACGGCAATCGAGTGTCCGGTTGCCCAATCGCCTGAATAGGCGATCAGCATACCCATCCAATGAACATTGGTTGTATCGCGGGGGTTGAGCGCCAACGCCCGTTCAGCGGCCGGACGGAAAGCGCGGAGTTCGCGTCGATAGTAGTACGCTTCGGCTAGAGACCGATACGCGAGTTGGCTCGTCGCATCCAGCTCAACCGCGCGTTGCGCCGTACTCAGGGCTCTCTCAAGAGCATCGGGCGGTGGATTGAAATTGAAGCGGAAGTCATCGACGTGGAGCCTGGCAAGGCATGCTAACGCTTCGGCGTGGTCAGGCTCGCGCTCTAACGCTTGTTCCAGCGTCTCCCGAACCTCAGCTTGCTCATCCGGGCGCACCTGCTGCCAGTAGGCGAATGTTCGTAGTACCGCCTCGTGGGCAGTGGGGGTGTCGGTCGGCCTTGCCTTGACCTGCGCGGCAAGCGACCGCGTTAGCACGCCGAAGGGGTCGGCTACCGTAGCCACGATACGATCGGTCAGCTCGTCTTGTGCCGCGAAGATGTCGCTCGTGGTGAGATTGCGATCGAAGCGCTCGGACCACAGATGCGCCCCCGTTTCGGCGTCGAGCAGTTGCACACTCACGCGGATGCTCGACCCCGCCTTTCGAATACTGCCTTCAATCACGAACCTCGCACCTAGTTCCTTGCCGACATCTCGCACGTCAGCCTGGCCCTGGATATCGGCGGCAGCGTTTGCTGATATGACCACGAGGTGGCGAAACTGCGACAGGCCCGAGGTGATCTCCTCCGTCAGGCCCTCGGCGAAGGCGTCCATCTCTGCATCGCCCGCACGCGTCTTGAGAGGCAGCACGGCGACGCGCGGGACGTCCGAGGATGTGGCGGTCGCCCCTCCGGATGGCGGGCGATATGACTCCTGGCGGTTTCGGAGAGCTTCGAGCAAAGCCTTGCCGTTCTGATAGCGGTCGTCTTGATTCTTCGCTAGGCAGCGTAGAACGAGGGCTTCGATCTCGGGCGGGGCTCCCTCAAGCGGCTCTGGGTCCTCATTCAGAATCGAGTAGACGATCGCTTGGTCGTAATGGCCTCGGAATGGTGTTTCGCCGCTCAGCATCTCGTAGAGCACGCAACCCAGCGCCCAGACGTCTCTGCGGGAGTCAACGTCCGACCCGCTCGTCTGCTCCGGCGACATGTAGGCGCAGGTGCCGAGAGTCGTTCCTTCACGAGTGAGCTTCGAGTCAGCCGACACCAATTGCGCTAGGCCGAAGTCCAAGATCACGCCGCGCTCCGTCGGGGTAACGAACAGGTTCTGGGGCTTGATGTCGCGGTGGACGATGCCCTTCTCGTGGGCCTCGGCCAGGCCCTCGGCGAATTGCGTGACAAGCTTGAACGCGCGCTCGATTTCAAGTGGTCCCTCGGCTATCTCGGCGGCCAACTCACGCCCTTCGAGATACGCCATCGCGATGAAGGTTCTGCCGCCGATCTCGTCAATCTCGTGGACGGTGCAGATGTTCGGGTGCTGCAGCGCCGCGGCGGTTTTTGCCTCGCGGACAAAGCGCTTGCGGACCTCTTCGTTCGAGACGAGGTGCGGAGCCAGAAACTTGAGCGCGACGGTTCGGTCGAGACGCGTATCCTCGGCTTTGTAGACAACGCCCATGCCGCCTTCGCCGAGCTTGTCGACGATCTTGTAATGACTGATCGTTTGGCCGACCACGCTGTGATTCTACCCCGCTGTGGACAATTATGTTCTTGTCACCGCGAATAACGGGAGGGAGTATAGAGCGCGATTGAAGAATGACAGCGCGCACGTCCCACAACAACTGACCGGGAATTTCAACCCAAAGAGTGTCGGGCGGAGACTGGCACAGGCGATTTCGTAGTCTCGCCACCTTGACGAACCCTCGTGTTGCCTGTCCGCTAACCCGCTAGTGTTTTCGTATCCTCGAATGATGTAGAATTCTTTCTGACCGGCGCCGAGCCGCGCGTCAGGCGGGATGCCTTAGCTGCGCCGGTCGTCGATCGGGAGGAGCCACGACATGAAGAAAGCCTTTTTTGCACTTTACGGGGGTATCAGTTACCTGACATTCCTGGGAGCATTCCTGTACTCGATCGGGTTTGTCGGCAATCTTCTGGTGCCACAATCGATCGATTCCGGCGGGTCGGCGACGCCACTCATCACGGCAATCATCATCAACTCCCTGCTGCTCGGCGCTTTCGCTGTACAACACAGCGGGATGGCCCGCCAGGGGTTCAAGAAGGTTTTGACCGCGTACTTTCCCGCGGAAATGGAGCGCAGCACCTACGTCTTAGCGACCAACGCCGTTTTGTTCTTAATGTTTTGGCAGTGGCGTCCGATGCCGGAAGTCATTTGGTCTGTCGAAAACACCGTCGGTGCAGCCGTACTCGAAGCGACGTTCTGGGCCGGTTGGGCAATCGTCTTCCTGTCGACGGTGATGATCAACCACTTCGATCTGTTCGGGCTGCGTCAAACGTGGTTGGCAATCAAAGGAACAGCCTACAAAGAACTCAACTTTCGGACGCCAGGATTCTACGCCATCGTCAGGCACCCCATCCAAGTCGGATTCCTGATCGCATTCTGGGCGACGCCGATGATGACTGCAGGGCACCTGTTGTTTGCCGTCATGACCAGCGGTTACATCATCCTCGCCGTCAAACTCCTCGAAGAGCCCGACCTAATGCGGGAGCACCCCGGCCGCTACCCTGCGTATATGGAGCAGGTCCCGGGTTTCGTTCCGCGTCTGGCGAAACCTGCTCAAGCGGGTCAACCGCTGTCAGGCGAATAGGCAAGGCCGCCGGCTCGTGCAGGGGCAGGTTTGGCGAACGCCCCCCAACGCATTGGACGTGGCGCCGTCTTCACGAGGCGACATGAACCTGGAAGGGCGTCGATCAGATCGCTTGTTGACAACAGTTGTCCGCGCTGAGTTTGCTCGGCGGTAAAGAATTTGGTCGACGACGAGGACTCCCGCAAGCGCTTTGAATGTGGGGCGCCGGCCGGCTGACCGCGCTGTGTCACGCTAAGTCTGACCCGTCTACGAGATCGAGCCGCCGCTGGGAGAACTCCGCGAAGCACAGGAATGAACGTCAAGTTAGCTATGTTTTGTGCACTTGCGAGCGTCGCAGTTGCCTCGGATTCCTCTGACCGCCAAGCGCTTTCTCTCACTGATTTGAACGCAAACCAGCAAACGTTAGAGCAGTATCGCGGCAGCATCGTCGTGCTAAATTTTTGGGCCACTTGGTGTGTACCCTGCCGCGAGGAGATGCCGCTTCTCGTTGACCTCGAGAAACGCTACGCCTCGCGCGGCGTCGTCGTCGTGGGCGCTTCGGCCGATGACGAGAGTACACAGGCGCGGATCGAACCTTTCGTCGAAGAGCTGGGCATCACGTTTCCGATCTGGACCGGCGCCAATACCGCTGACATGGAACGATTGGGACTCGGCGCGGCGCTGCCGGCGACGGCAATTATCAACGCGGATGGACGCATCATTTTTCGCCTCATCGGCCCTCTCGAGCGAAAGGCGTTAACGCAGCGAATCGACTACCTGCTTTCCGACAAACGCCGGAAATCTCCTGAGCCGCATATCGATACGCTTAGCGAAGCAACCCTCGACGACGACCACGAAGAAGGCCACGATCACGGAGACGAAGAGGAGCACTCGCATGGGGGCGTAGGCCTCGAAGGCGCATCTATGGTTCCCTCGTGACCGCTTTGACCAGGCGAGGGCCGCGCCGTGAGCGGGGCAGAAGGCAGCAACAAGAACCGATTTACCTACAGCGCCCGTGTCATCCCGGGCGGCGTGCGCCGTGCACAGTTACGGACCACGCTCACATATCGGTTGAGGCCGCGGCTGCAGGCCGGCATTGAGGTCAACCCGCTTTCGACCGAAGAGCGAGCGAACCCACTAGTGAATTGGCTCGCCGTTCCTGAAGGGATGAACACGCCCGCTGTAATCGTCGGTACGAGTTCCGACCGCATCGGCACGCCCGGAGGACAGAGCTTCTACGCGACCGCGAGCAAGAACCTCAAGCGCGAAACAAAGCTGCCGATTGCCCCTTACTTCGGTGTCGCCTACGGAACTTACCAAGACCGCTTACGCTATATCGGCGGCGTCAACATTGGCTTCACCGAGCACTTCGGCGCACTCGTCATCTTCGACGGAGTACACGTTCACCCGCTGCTCAACTACAGTTACAAGCGCCATGCATTTTCGTTTCTGCTGGTGCGCGGAAAAGAGCCGGGGCTCAGCTACAGCGTCTCCTTCTGAAGTGCGGCATATCTGAACTACTCGCTGACTCGTCGGCTTCGGGAACCCCTCTGGTTCCCACAAGGCCACTGGGATGAACTGGATCTCTATCGATGGCGGTCGGCGGTGTAACGGAAATCCCACCGGCCGAACGCCGAACGTAGAAGCAAGACGCTATGGAATGCAGCCGGTTAGTGATACAGTGCATGGCAGTTAAGTTAAGGGCTAGTAAGGGCTAGTGCCCAGAGGAGATAAGGTCCGTTGACTAGAGCCTCTTACACTAGATTTTTCGCACTGTTAGTGACGACGCTGGGGATCAACCTGGTTGTTGCCCAAACCACTCCCCCGGAGCTTCCCGCGGAAGCACGAAAACGGCTCGATCATCACATCGGATAGTGGGACGTACAGACGGAGTTCCTCGGCCGCGACGGTCAAGTCGTTCGTACGACCGCCGCGCGTGACACCGCCGCTTACATCATTGACGGTAGAGTCGTCGAGCTAACAAACGAGGATCTCGCCACAGGCACCATCAGCAAGGCGTGGATGTTTTACAACTTTGCGAAGTCTAAGTTCTATCTGACATCCGTTGACGCCGCGGGTGATTTGTGGGTGCTCTCTGGTGGGCTCGATGAGTACGTAATTACATCGCAGCCGAGGCCGCATCGCCGTGGTCGCACCACCCAGATTCGGTTCACGCACAGTAACATCGAGCAGGACTCGTTCGACGCGATCATGGAGATGTCGCGCGACGGGGGCAAGACGTGGTGGATGCGAAGTAGGCAGCGGCTAACACGACGGAAGTAACTTGACGCCCGCTAGCGCCCCAGAATGTCGAAAGTCGTTGTGCCCGCGACCCGCACCTTTTCGTAGGTCGTGACCCAGGCATCGTGTGCGGGGTGCGCGGCGTATGCTTGCAAGGCGGCTTCGTCGGCAAGTTCGAAGCAGGCTCCATATTCGCGACCGAGCTTAACTTGCTGCGAGACGGCAGCTCGTTCTCGAAGATTGCCGACCCAGACTTTGCTCAGACCCTCGATCTTGCCGGGCAGCTCGTCGGTCGCCCGATAAAACGCCTCCCACTCAGCGTCGCCGGCTTCCGCGATTGGAGTAAAGAAAAAGCAGTGCAGCAGGGTCTTTTCCCCAGCGGTGGCGATGCCACTCAGCAGCGCCATCCCGGTGAGCAAAACTATTGTACGTGCAACCCGAAATCTCAACATTCTAGACACCCGCCTTTTCTCGATCGGTGAGCCTCCGAACCGCGGCGCGGAGTGCCAGCCCATTCTATCTTGCGGCGACACTCGCGACTAGAGCATCCCGCAAAGTTCGAGCAGCGCTTTCTGCACCGCCAGGTCATGCGCGACTGAGTAGAGCGGCTTGCGCCCCTGTCGAATCACCGCAATTTGAGTCCTCCTTGCTCTAGCATTTTGTAACCTATAACTTACAGGGTTGTTGGCCATCGCCAGACGGAACATGGCCGTAGTAATCTCCGGATACATCCGGATATGTTCGGCTTTCCTTAAAACGCGGGCGGGCTACAATCCTTAGGCGTATCTATTTCATCACTACTGGATCATCACGAGGTCACATGAACATCCGAACTGCTGTAGCTGTCTTGCTAATCACGCTTTTTCTCGCTGGATGCGGACAGCCTGTTCCCGTTGAAAAATCCGCATATGTAGGAGAGTGGGAAGAAACAACGATGTACCTGCTCATAACTCAAGACGGCTCCATCCGGTATAAGCGCCTCAAAAGTGGCGTATCCACGTCAGTGGAAGGCCCGCTCAAGGGCTTTGACGGAGATAATTTTGAGGCAGGGATCGGGCCTCTCTCCACAACATTTGTCGTCAGCAAGCCCCCGTATCAAGAAGAGGGTGTCTGGAAAATGGTGGTAGATGGTGTAGAGCTAACGAAATCTGCACAGTGATGACGGCGCTGGCTAACAGCAGAAAACCGGTTGAGCTGGAGATCATCGCATCGGCCGGATGCAGTAGCTTCTGTTTGGCGGACCCGAATAGAACGAGATCAAAAGTAGGTTTCTAAAAGAACCGTAATTGTTTTGGAGGAATGGCGACCCCAGCGGGATTCGAACCCGCGTTGCCGCCGTGAAAGGGCGGTGTCCTAGGCCGGGCTAGACGATGGGGTCGCTCTCAGTGATACCGCCGGACGGCGTTCACTCTACTTTGCAATTTTACCACGGGAGTCGCTTCGGATTTTTGCGCGCTGGGCCTCTATCCGGCTATAAGCATTCGTCGCTCGCGGACAGCGGGCCGGTTACGTTTTTGCCACGGATACTTTGGTGACGCCGTGCGGTTGTGGCATCTTTCGGAGTCGAGCATCCGAGGGGTGGAGACGGGGTCGGAGCTAGTTCGGTTGGCCGCTAGCGACTCGCTAATTCAGTCAGTACCGGCTGCGCCGCGATCTCGTCGCCTTCTGACAGGCCGGAAACCACCACGACATGGGTGTCGCTGACCGAGCCAAGTTGAACTTCTCGCTCCTTGAACGACTGGCCGTCGCGCATCCATACGACTCGATAGTCACCACGAATTTCAACCGCAGCTCGGGGAATTACTAGAGCGGCTTCGAGTTGTTCGACCACAATGTCGGCGCTGGCGGACAGGTCCGGGCTTATGCGCTTGTCCTCGCCGAGGATCTCGATTTCGACAGCAACTTGCTTGACCCACTGATCACGCGAGCCCGACGACCCAGGCGGACCACGGCGTCCGCCACCACCGCCACCGGACTTCGCCATCGCTCCCACCGAGGCGACCTTGCCCTCAAAAATGACGTCAGGATAAGCATCAAGTTGGACACGCACCGGCGAGCCTATCTGCACCATTTGGCTATCGACCTGATTGAGATTGGCGAAGAC
Organism: Bryobacterales bacterium; assembly: GCA_965205595.1. Classification (GTDB taxonomy): domain Bacteria; phylum Acidobacteriota; class Terriglobia; order Bryobacterales; family UBA6623; genus CATQHP01. Next base: position 25,037 of record CBDBHI010000010.1, read on the forward strand.
AGCCATCTCCGTAAGGTCAACGACGCGCATAAAATACGAGCCGGCGCGGACTTCGTCACCGGCCGCGGCCTGCGCGAATGTGCCTCGTTGGAAAACAGTTTCAATGACGACGAGGCCAGAGACCGGGCTGCGGAGCTTCATCTTCTCGAGATCGAATTTTGTGCGATCGAGCTTCTTCTCCTCCTGGCGCACACCAAGTTCGAGGCTACGCATTTCGGCCGCGTCCGCCATTTCTTGCAGCCGCACTTGCTGTTCGAGTTGCTCGGTGGTGACTTCGCCTTCTTCAGCTAGCAGGCGCAAGATTTCGGCTTCGATGTCAGATTTCACTTCGGCGGTCTGCAAATCGAGCGCGGCTTTACCTGCCTCGGCTCTGGCTGTGCGGAACTCCTGGCGAAGCGTCTCGGTCGCGATCATCATGTTGCCTTGGCGCGTTCCGACCAGTGATCGGGTCTGCGCCAAGTTCGACTCATAGTCGTCGAGAATGTCGGCCGTGCGCTTGGACTCGAACTGGGCGACAACATCGCCCTTCTCAATCATGCTGCCCGCTTCGGCGAGAGTCGCAATTGTCAGGCCGCCACCCGGCGACCCCCCGCCTTGGCCGCGATCGCGGCCGCCGCGCATTCGGGGCGCTTTGATCATCGCGAAGTTTTTGGCGCCAATCGTTCCGCCAATGCGGACGGTCCTGGAAAATTCGGCTTTCTCGACGGTGACGGTTTCGACGGTACCAGCCGCCACTTGGGCGCCATCGCTGTTCGTCTCGGAGACGCTCCAGAGGGCGACGCCGATCGCGGCACCGAGCGCCAGCATCAGCGCCCCCGCCCACAGCGGCATGGATCGCTTCTCCTCAGGCGGCTCGGGTACCGGCTCAGGACGCGGGGCCTCGGTCGGCGTTGGAGCCGACTCGGGCAACTGGCTGCTGAACTGCCACGGACGAATCCAATTTGTAGAAAGCCAGGTTGTTGTGCTCATCGGTATGATCCCGTGCGCGATGCGACTTAATTATAAGGCGTCGTTTGAAGGGTACACGGTTATTCTTGAGCGCCGCATTTACGCGGTTTTAACAAATGAGCTTTAGCCCGCATTTCTCACCACCTGACGGCCAGAGCACGCGATAGATGCGCCACTACTTCGTTGCGCTCGATCGTCGTGCTCGACGGACCGTCAAGTACGCCTCCACGCGCCAACCGTCGCCCGCCTCGTATTGACGCATCTCTCACGCACTTTCGCTCGCCACGTGGTGAGAAATGTGGGCTAGCTGCTCAGCAAATTTAAGAAACGGAAGCTCATGCGGGTAGGTCGTAGATACAATAGTGGCTATGGTTAGGCGAATCGTTTCGGCCTTGATGTTCATTCTTTTGGTTGCGGCCGGCGCGCTGGCCCAGGGCCTGTCGCCGCTTGAGCAGAAGGAAAAGGAATCGCCGAAGGCATCGGCGCCGACCAACGCGCTCGACAAAGCCGATCTTGAGTTTTATGTCCGGCACCTGTTCGTCTGGGGGCCACAGATCAACGTGGAAGTCGGCGAATATAAGGAGTCTGCGGTTCCCGGAATGCTCGAAGTCGATGTGATCGGCAGCTTCGAGAAGTCGGCCCAGACGAAGACATTTTTTGTCTCAAAAGACGGACAGCACGTGCTGCAAGGGGCGAGTTACAAGATCGACGACAATCCGTTTCGAGCGGCGCTCGACAAGGTCGACAATACCGGCGCTCCGGCATTTGGCACCGAGGGCGCTTCGGTGATGATTACCGCGTTTAGCGATTTTCAATGCCCTTATTGCGCCAAGGAAGCGAAGCTGCTTCGTTCACAGTTGAAAGACGAGTACAGCGACAAGGTACGGGTTTACTTTCGGGACTTTCCGCTGACGCATATGCATCCCTGGGCGCTTACGGCCGCGATTGGTGGTCAATGTATTCAAGGGCAGTCGCCTGAGGCGTTTTGGGTTTACCACGACTGGGTGTTTGAGAATCAGAAGACATTTACTGTTGAAAATTTCGCAGCAAAATCAGTCGAGTTTATGGCCGACAAGGGGGTCGATGTCGCAAAACTGAAGTCTTGCATCGATTCGCGCGAGACGTTGAAAGTTGTCGAGATGTCGTTGGAAGAAGGTCGCGCGGCCGGCGTTAATTCGACACCAACGGTTTTCGTAAATGGGCGCAAGGTTCCAACCGGGATGCAATGGACCCAGTTGAAGTCGGTGATCGACTTCGAGTTGGAATACCAAAAGGTGACTCACAACTCGGGCGACGATTGCGGCTGCGCGATGGACATTTCACTGCCGGGATTTGAAAACTAATGCCGCGACTTGGGCAGGCGCGGGTCGCCACATTTCTACTGGCGGCCGCGGCGGTTTGGGCGGCGCCTCCGCCATTTGTGGCCGATGACCCTGACGGCTATTTGGAACATGTCGAATTCTTAGCGGCCCCTGAGATGAAAGGCCGTGGCGCCGGTTCGACGGAGCTTGATCGGGCGGCGGATTACATCGCAAAAGAGTTCGAGAGCGCAGGTCTGCAGCCGGCTGGAGATAGCGGCAGTTACTTCCAAAAGTTCGCCGTGACAACCGGCGCGAAGATGGGCACTGACAACTGCCTCGAAGTCACCCGCAATCGCGGCGTCGAAACGCTGGTCCCGGGCGAACAGTATATCCCGATCAATTTTTCGGGCAGCGGCGAAGTGAGCGGGCAGGCGGTCTTCGCGGGCTACGGCATTTCGGCTGATGAGCTGAAATACGACGACTACACGCACTTCGATGTCAAAGACAAGATCGTCATCGTTTTGCGCTACGAGCCTGACTTTTTCGAAGACGACGATGAGCGTGGAAAGCGTGGCCGGCGGCGGCGCTATACGCGACATTCGCACCTAATTTCAAAGGCAATCAACGCGCGTGATCGCGGGGCGAAAGCACTGATTTTAGTGGAGGGTCCTGGGCGACGGGGAGACTCGTTGATCAAGTTCGGAAGCATTTCGGGGCCGGCGGATGCGGGCATTCCAATGGTCCAGGTGCAGAACTCTGTTGTCGAGAAGTGGCTGCGCGGATCGGGAAGGTCTATACGGATCTTGCGCCGTGACATCAACGGCAAGCACGAACCGCAATCGTTTGAGTTGGCTGAATCGCTGACGATCGATCTAGACGTTGACGTCGAGCGGGAACAGGCGATGGTCAGCAATGTGGCCGGGTACTTGCCCGGAGAGAGCGACGAGTTTGTTGTGTTCGGCGCTCACTACGACCACCTCGGCCTGGGCGACCAAAGTTCGCTGGCGCCCTCGCAAATTGGCGACGTACACCATGGCGCGGATGACAACGCGTCAGGGACGGCGGGTTTGATTGAGTTGGCTGGTCACTATGCGTCAGCCGGTGAGAAGCCGCGCCGCGGTCTGCTATTTCTGGCCTTTGCCGCTGAAGAAATCGGACTACTGGGCTCGCGGCACTGGGTCGAGAATCCGACGCTGCCGATTGAAGACGCGGTCTCGATGCTCAACATGGACATGGTTGGCAGGATCGACAACGGCAAGATTTATGTGGGCGGCATTGGCACCGCCGAGCCGTTCGAAGAAATGCTCAATGACGTGAAGGACGACTACTCGTTTAAGGTGGACGTTTCGCGCAGCGGCTATAGCGCCAGCGACCATACTTCGTTCGTCGGCAAGAAAATTCCGGTGATGTTTTTCTTCTCGGGCTTGCATTCGGACTATCACAAACCTTCCGACACGGTGGACAAGATTAATTCCGAATCGGCGGTCGAGTTGCTATCGCTGGTCTCTGAACTGGCGAACGGGGTGATCGACGCCGAGGCGCGACCGGCGTTTGTCGACGGATCGCCGGAGTCAGGTCATGGGCAGGTTTCCTCAGCCGGCAGTGGCGGTGGCGGATATGGCCCTTGGTTTGGGTCGATTCCGGACTTTGGTGAAGTTCCCGAGGGGGTTAAGTTTGCTGATATTCGCGCCGGCTCACCAGCGGAGGCTGCGGGTTTGAAGCCGGGGGATATCCTTACTCGATGGAATGATAAGGCGATTAAGAATTTGTACGACTTTACCTATGCGCTGCGCGATAGCACGGTTGGTGACGTGGTTAAGGTGCGGTTTTTGCGAGATGGCGCCGAGCAGACCGCGGATGTGAAATTGATGCCTCGGCCTTAACGCTGCTTCGGACGCGGGTGGGGGCTAGTCGGTTTTTGCGCTGGGATGGGACAGTCCACACGTGGGTTCGATTTCGCGGTGTAGATTGCGTTGTCTCATGGGACAGTCCCGCCCCGGGGGTGGCACCGCTAGGCCAGCATTTTTTCTACGACTCGGCCGCCTACGTCCGTTAGGCGGAAGTCGCGGCCCATGTGGCGGTAGGTAAGCTTCTTGTGATCTAGACCTAGACAGTGCAGGACCGTTGCTTGCAGGTCGTGGACGTGGACCGGGTCTTCGGCGATGCTTACGCCTAGGTCGTCGGTTGCGCCGATGACCTGTCCTCCCTTGACGCCTCCGCCGGCGGCCCAGATGCTGAAGCCGTTGGCATGGTGGTCGCGGCCGATGCTGGCGGGGTCGGCTGGGTTGCGCCACTCAGACAGCGATGTTCGGCCGAATTCCCCGCCCCAGATGACCAGAGTTTCGTCAAGCAGACCGCGCTGCTTGAGGTCTTTGATGAGCGCGGCTACCGGCTGGTCGGTTGTGCGGCACTTCTGGCTGAGGCCCTTGTCGAGTTCGGAGTGGTGGTCCCACTGCGCGTGCTGGTTGAGCACGAAGCGAACGCCGCGTTCGACTAAGCGGCGGGCTAGCAGGCAGGTCGCTCCGTATTCACCGGTGGCCTTTTCGTTGAGGCCGTACATTTCGCGGATGTGTTCGGGCTCGTCGGACATATCGATGAGCCCGGGGGCGGCGGCTTGCATACGATAGGCGAGTTCGTAGGAGGCGATGCGCGAGGCGATTTCTTGGTCGCCCGTTCGATCGAGGTGTATTTGGTTGAGGTCGCGGATGACGTCGAGGTCTTCGCGCTGCATTGCCCCGCTGACACCCTCTGGATTCGATAGGTGCAAGATGGCGTCACCCTCGCTGCGAAACATCACCCCTTGGTGTGTAGAGGGCAGAAAACCGTTCGACCAATTGCCGGTGCTGCCTTGCGTCGAGCTCCCGGTTTTTAGGACTACAAACCCAGGCAGGTCTTGCGATTCGCTCCCCAGCCCGTAGGTTGCCCAAGCGCCGACGGTGGGGCGTCCGAGCAGCGGGCTGCCGGTCATCAGCAGCGACTGGCCGGGGTGGTGGTTGACGGACTCGCCTTGCATCGAGCGGATCAGGCAGATGTCGTCGGCGATCTCAGCGGTATGAGGCAACCACTCGGAAATTTCGATTCCTGAATTACCGCACGGTTTGAACTTGCGGCGGCTGGCTAGGACCTTTGCCGTGGGCTGAATGAACGCCAACTGAAGATATTTGGCAATTGATTCGGGTAGCGGTTGACCGTTCCACTTTTCGAGCTCGGGCTTGGGATCGAAGAGGTCGATTTGGCTTGGGGCGCCGCCCATGAAAAGGAAGATGACGTTCTTGGCGCTCGGGGCGAAATGCGGAGCTTTGGGCGCCATCGGGTTGGGGGCACTGGTCGCGCCGCGGCCTTCGGCGGCGAGTAGGCTTGCTATGGCGGCGCTGCCGAGTCCGCCGAGACAATTGTCTAGAAAGTGACGCCGGGTTTGAATGTCGAGGTAGTTGCGGTAGGTCATGGCCGTGTCACGAATTCGTCGAGGTTGGTGAGGATTCTGGTAATGCCGCTCCAGACTGGAATCTCGCTTGGGTCGACGCCCTCGACCCAAGGGAGCGACTGAGTGGGCTGCAGTTTTTCGCGGCGCTGGGTCCAGTAACTGAGTAGGCGCTCTTGCTCGGCGACCAGCGGGTCGCGGCCTAGCGTGAGTTGATAGGCGTAGCGCAGGCGGTCGTTAAATTTCTCACCGGGGGCTTCCGTAAGAACTCGCACCGCCAGGGCGCGACCGGCCTCGCCGAACGTCGGATCGTTGAGCAGATTGAGGGCTTGCAGCGGTGTGTTTGAGCGCTCGCGGCTGCAGACGGTGGCGCGGAATTCCGGGGAGTCGAAGTTCATCAGGAACGGGTGCGGCTTGTTGCGCTGAAATTGGATGTACATACCGCGCTTGAAGCGTTCTTTGCCCGGAGAGACTTTCCAGGCGGCTTGGCCGAAACCGTCCGCGCCGGCGGGAGCGCGGGGGCGGAAGGGGCGCCCACCGACGTCGTGATGGATGAGGCCGGAGACGGCGAGGGTTTGGTCCCAGATGAGTTCGGCAGGCAGGCGCAGGCGTGATTGCCTGGAGAGTAGGGCGTTGTTGGGGTCGCGCGCGGCAATGGCCTCGCTGACGCTGGACGACTGACGGTAGGTGGCGGAGTTGAGGATCAGGCGGTGGATGTGTTTGATGTTCCAGCCAGAGTCGCGAAACTCGGCAGCTAGCCAATCTAGGATGGCGGGATGGCTCGGCTCGTCGCCTTGGGTTCCGAAATCGTCAGAGGTTGCTACTAGACCGTGACCGAAATATTCCTGCCAGATGCGGTTGACGGCTACCCGGGCGGTTAGCGGATTGTCGGCGGCGAATAGCCAGTTTGCGAGGTCTAGGCGGGTGGGGCGTTGTTGGGATTGAATTTGGGGCAGAGCCGACGGCGCGGCGGGGTGGACCTCGACGCCGTTGCGGTCCCAGCTTCCGCGCACTCGCAGGAACGTGGGCTGCGGCTCGCGGGTGTCCCAGACGACGCGCGCTTCGCTGAGCTGCTGATACGACTCGTTGAGTTCGTCGAGCTTGGCTAGGGCTTCTTTGAACTTGAGTTCCTTCATTTTTTCGCCGCCGACGATTAAGCCGTAGGCGCGCATGAAGTAGTAGCTGACCATGTTCGCCTGACGCCAGGTGCGCCGGCCGGGCGGAATGGCGGCGACTATTTGGCCGCCGTCGGTATTGAGTCCGAGCTCTTGGTAGGCGAGGTCGTAATCGAGATAAACGCCCGGGCTAGCGCCGGCTTTGAGCGAGTTCTTCTCCCAGTCAGTTTGCAGGGCTGATACGTTGTATTCGTCAAGGATCGCTTGGTGCTTTTCTCGATACTCGTTGACGGTGGCGAGGTGGGGGCCGAGTTCGCCGGGGATCGGCGCGTAGATGTGGCCTTCCTCGAGGTTGTCGAAGAAGGCGAAAAGTTCGTAGAAGTCTTTTTGAGTTATCGCGTCGTACTTATGGTCGTGGCACTGGGCGCATCCGACGGTTAGGCCCAGCCAGACCGTGCCGATGGTCGAGGCGCGGTCGACCGTTTCCTCGAAGAAATACTGCTCGGGGTTGACGCCACCCTCGCGGTTTCTCAGCGTGTTGCGATGGAAGCCGGTGGCGACGCGTTGCTCAACGCTGGGATTGGGGAGCAGGTCGCCGGCGATTTGTTCGATTGAAAATTTATCGAAGGGCTTGTTGCTGTTGAAGGCCGCGATGACCCAGCGGCGGTAGCGCCAGGCGTGTGGACGGAAAAGGTCTTTGGCGTAGCCGTCGGAGTCGGCGTAACGGGCTTGGTCGAGCCAGTGCAGGGCTTGTTTCTCGCCGAAGTGGGGCGAGGCCAGTAGGCGATCGACCTGGCGTTGGTAGGCAGCGGGACGGTTGTCGTTGAGAAAGGCTTGGCGTTCGTCGGGGGTTGGGGGCAGGCCCGTGGTGTCTAACGAAAGGCGGCGGATTAAGGTGGCTCGGTCGGCTTCTGGCGAGGGTCGGAGATTTTCTGATGCTAGGCGTTTTCGGACGAAGTAGTCGATCGGGTTTTCACGATTGGGGACAGTCGGGCGCTCGATCGGCTGGTAAGCCCAATGGTCGTTTTTGGAGTTCGATTTGGTGACGGTGTCGGCACTGTCGGGCCATTCGGCTCCCTGGTCGATCCAGGCTCTTAGTAAGCCGATTTGTTGGTTCGATAGAGGTTCCCCGACCGGGGGCATGCGCGTCTTGACGAGGTAGCCGGCGACCATGTGGATGAGTCGGCTGTTGGCGGAGTCGCCTGGGACGATTGCGGGGCCGGAGTGTCCGCCTTTTAGGGCAGCCGTTTTCGCGTCGAGTCGTAGGCCGTTGATTTGGTTGGCTTCGCCGTGGCAGGCGTAGCAGTTTTTTTCTAGGAGCGGTTGGACTTGGCCGGCGTAGTCGACGGGGTCGGAGAGGGCTGGGGGGAGGTTTGTTTGGGGGGACGCTGGGGAGAGGAGGAAGGCCGTGCAGATTGATATGGCCGAGATGGCTTTTAATTGCCGTCGCCAGGACGTGGCGCTTGCTCCTGGAGGGGGTGCTGGTCGCAACGTAACGGTTGCGGCACCGTTACTTGTTAGCAACAGATCGTACTGGGCCCTAGGCGGTGTTCGAAGTGCCACTGCGTTCATATTATCGCCGTTGGGGTTGGCGGGGCAGAATCAAGAAAGCGTGGACTTCCGTCCACGCCTCGGTTTCGTATGGATGGTGTTTTGATGGTTGAGTCGACGAGATTGCCGGGCGGGTGTTTCAGACCCGCCCGGGCTTGTCGCCTAGAAGATAAACTTCAGACCGAGCTGAATCAAACGCGGCGCGCGCGCCCCGCCGATCAGGCCGAAGTTGCGGTTTGCCGCGTTGCCGTTCGGCTGGCGGAACTGCGCGTGGTTGAAGGCGTTGAACATCTCCGCCCGGAACTGCACCTTGCGCACCTCGTCAATGTTGAAGTGCTTCTGAATGCCGATGTCGAAGCTGTTCAGGCCGGGGCCGTGAAGCGGCACGCGGGCGGAGTTGCCGAAGAAACCCTGTTCGGTGTTCTGGAAGCAGCTTGCATCGATGAACCGGTCGCGTTGACGAATATCAGCGCCCGGGACATCTCCCGCGCAGGTACGGTTGGGACGGTGGTTGACAAAGGGACTACCCGTTCGGTTTGGCACGGTGACGAAGATGGGCAAACCGTTTGAGAAGGTCGCGATGTTTGTGATCGTCCAACCGCCGACCACGAAATCGAGGGCTCTGGACATGTCCGTGCCGAGGTCGCGTCCCCGGCCAAAGGGCAACTCCCACAGAGCGCTGAATACCGCGCGGTTCCTCGTGTCGAACCCTGTCGGGCCTTTGTCGTTGGCACGGTTGTTGGCAATCTGGTTGTTGGTCGCACCACCGAGTTCCCAGCCGTCATAGAGAGCCTTGGAGAAGGTGTACTCGAAGCGGAAGTCAAGCCCGTGAGACATGCGGTGGTGGTACTTGGCGATGAGCGCGTTGTAGTTGGAGTTGGCGTTGAAGTCCGACTGTAGAATCGCGCGGTAGCGCGTGTACGGGCGCGTCGAGCGATTGCATTGCAGGTCGGAGGTGACCGCGCACTGGTTGTTGTCGTAACGATTTTGCTGACGATGCCCACTGTTACCCATGTAAGTCACCTCGAACAGGTCGCTCTTGCCGATGCTGCGCTGGATCGAGAAATTCCATTGCTGGACGTAGGGCGTGCGTCCTTCCTCATTTAGAGTGAACGGCGTGATTCCGCTCGGCAGATCGCGCGCGAAATTCTCGTCGATCGGCGGTAGCGGGATTACCGGGAACACGTTGACACCCGGGATGAACTCTGGAATCAGTTTTCCGGTGTTGATCGCGTCGACGCTGTTGGTGAAAGGCGGCCCGACGGCGGCGAACTGCAATTCGATCAATTGCATATCGGAGTAGTAGACCCCGCCGCCGGCACGAATCACGGTTTTGTCGTTGAGCTGCCACGCTAGGCCAAGGCGAGGAGCGATATTGTTGCTGTCGGGCTGAATGACGCGTGGATCGACCTGCCCGAGGACGGCGAATTTAAGAAATCCTGTCGACGCATCGAAACCGTGCGGGAAGTCGGCCGCTGCTCCGTGGGGGTTCGGGATCGTGTCTTTGAACCAGGAGACACCCCAGTTCATAGTGAGATTGCGGCGGATCTTCCAGGTGTCCTGCACGTAAGGCATGTACTGCGTGTGGCGGTATTGCAGCATCGGCAGGCCGCGCGTGCTGCCGCGGTTGGGCGTACCCAGCAGGTAATCAGCAAAGGCGTTTCCGGAGTTTCCGCCGCTGGGGACCAGGTTGCCGGCTGCGTTGGTTGTCAACTGCGCCGTATAGGAACGGAGGTAGCTCAGGTTTCCGTGCGCGCCGGCGTTGGCATTTTGTTGCCACGTGCGGCGGTAGCGAATGCTCGTGCCGAAGCGGAACTGGTGGTTGCCTTTGATGTAGCTCAGGCCCCAGTCGAGCTGATAGTTGTTGTCGATATTGCCCAGGTCGCCGTTGGAGCGTCCAAAGCCGGTGAAGCCCTGAATCTGTTGGGCGAAGACGCCGCGGGTGTCAAATGTGCCGGTGATGCCGAGCGGCGTCAGGATGTCGCCGACGTCACGGCCTTCGTTACTGAATAGTGCCTGGTTGCGTGAAACGCCGATGCGAAACGTTGAGACCAGGCTTGGCGAAATCGTGTAGGTGTGCTGGCCCATCGCCATCCAGAATTGGTTCGGGAAGAAAGCGCCGCTTAGCGGGAAGGAGCCGGGGCGGACGGCTGAGGAGTCGCTCCAGATGTACTGAGCGAACAAGTTCTGCTTGTCGGTGAGTTGCGTGTCGACGCGGCCGTTGAACTGATCGTCGTCGACGGTGTTGCGCGGGTTTACGAACAGATTGTTCGGCCGTTGCGTAAAGCTTGCGCCGGGCGTGTAGTACTGCAGCAGGTTTTCCGACACCGAATTGAAGCGGTTCCTGGGGACTGTTTGGTTTGGGAAAGGATCACGGGTGCCGGCTTCGCGGTTGAGCGTCATCGGGTCGTGAATGACGAACGGGTCTTCAGTAAAATCGCCACCGAACATGGCCTGCGTCGGGGTAAAGACGCCACGAGAAAAGCCGGCGCGCTCGCGCATGCCTTCATAGCCGCCACGGAACCACATCTTGTCGCGAACGATCGGACCGCCGATGGCGAAGCCGAACTGGTTGCGCTTGAGTTCTTCGGGACCGGGCGAGAAGAAGTTGCGGGCGTCGAGTTCGGTATTGCGCAGGAACTCGAAAGCTTGACCGTGGAAGTCGTTGCCGCCGCCGTTGGTGGTCACGTTGACCATCGACGGGTTGGGGCCTTGGTCGGGCATGAAAAAGCTAGACTGGACCTTGAACTGGTCGACATTGGCGATCGAGAGGTTGACGGCGAGTTCGCCACCGCGTGCGCCGCGGACTTGGATGCCGTTAATGGTGTAGCTGTTGTTGGCGGCCTTGACACCGCCGATGACGACGAAGCGGCCGGGGTGTCCGATCTGTCCGGCAAAGGATGCGCGGCCCTCCGCGGGCGCGGCGCCACCGGCCAAAAGGGCGAGCTGCAAGAAGTTGCGTCCGTTGAGCGGAAGTTCGTTGACTCGCTCGCGGTCGACGACTGTGCCGATCGCGTTCGACTCGGTTTCGAGCAGCACTGCCGCGGCCTCAACCGTGACGACATTCGTCACCTGGCCGACCGCGAGTTCAACATTTACCGCTGCGCGCTGACCGATTGCGACTTGAAGATCGGTGTGCTCTTGCGTCTCGAATCCGTCGCTGGAAACGCGGATTGTGTAGACGCCGGGAATTACGTCGGGGTAGGCGTAATTGCCCGCCTCGTTCGTGGAGCCTTCTTGCTCGGACCCTCTTTCAACGTTGATGAGGGTAACGGTGGCTCCAGGGATTACCGCACCAGTGGCGTCGGTAACGGTACCGGCGATAGCCGCGCTTCCTGATACGCCCTGGGCATTCGCCGCTGGGAGCAGCAATAGCATCACCACTAATAACTGCGTTAGTTTACGCATTCCATTTCTCCTTCATGCTCATTACGAAGCAACTTGATATTTCGGGGCGTACAGGCGCGAATTCATCGAGAAGATACACTTGTGCCCACACTCTCGCTCACCAAGATCCTGCTTCACTATAGCCATAAGAATATATAATATGGGGGGCAGCGTCAATAACCGTCTTGTCCAATACAAGATGAGCCTGAAGGGAGGGGTGATTCCAACACAAGATGAGCCTGGAGGTAATTTGGGCAAGGTCGATTAGGAACAGGCAAACTGCGGGCGATGGGAGTCGCCGTGCAGCAAGCCGAATCAGTGAGTCTCGATGAGATCGAGAGTTTTCTCGACGGGTGTGGGTCCGTCGAGTTCCAGGCCGGAAGTCGAGCGGATAAATACGCGCTCGTCGAAGGCGTCCTGAAGAGGCATCATTATGCCGACCAGAAGCGCTCGGTTAAAGGATTGTTGAGACGCTTCCTGAGCAAGCTAACCGGCTTAAGCCGCGCCCAATTGACTCGCCTCATCGGGCAGTTTTTGCGCGAAAAGTGCGTTCGGCCGACAGCCTATCGAAGGCGCCGCTTCCCCACCAAGTACAGCCGCGCCGACAGCGTTCTCCTGGCGCATGTCGACCAAGTACAGCAACGTCTCTCCGGGCCGGCGACGCGTCGCATTCTCCAGCGCGAGTTCCAAATCTACAACCGCAAGGAGTTCGAACGCCTTGCCGAACTGTCGGTGGGACACCTCTACAACTTGCGCAAACGCGCCGTCTACCGGCGACACAGTTTGCATCTCGACAAGACTCGACCGACACCCGTGGCGATCGGCGAACGCCGCCAACCCGAGCCGCGAGGACGTCCGGGCTACCTGCGCATCGACACCGTGCACTCGCCCGAACAGGAAGGCGAAAAAGGCGCCTACAGCATCAACGTGGTCGACGAAGTGACGCAGTGGCAGGCCGTCGGCTGCGTCCAACGCATCAACGAAAATCACCTCATTCCCTTGCTGGAAGGCCTTTTGGAACAATTTCCATTTATCGTTCGCGGCTTTCACTCCGACAATGGCAGCGAATTCGTCAACCATCAAACCGCTAAACTGCTCGAGAAGTTGCGAATTGAATTTACGAAGTCTCGCGCGCGCCGTTCGAACGACAATGCCTTGGTCGAAACCAAGAACGGCGCGGTGGTGCGCAAGTGGATGGGCTACCAGTTTTTGCCCTCGGAAGCGACGCAGGCGATCGACACCTTCTACCGCCAGTGGCTCAACCCGTACTTGAATTTTCATCGCCCATGCGCTTTCGCCAGCGAGCGCCGAGACCGCCGCGGCAAGTTGCGCAAGGTGTACGCCGAGTGGAGCCCGCCGTGGGAAAAGCTGCTCAGCCTGCCCGCCGAGCAGCGCGGCCTGCGCGCGGATCGCTCGCTCAAGAAGCTCCAAGCGCGAGCGGACACTTGTTCCGACACCGAGTTTGCCGAGCAACTCGACGCTCAGCGCAACGAACTGCAACGCGTCTGCAAAGACCTCGCGATCTGCTGGCGCACGCGCTAGACAACGCCCCGACCCGAGGCGTTGTCGGCTCCTCCGGCCCACGTCCGAAGACGGCCGTGGGGTCTCGCCTGGGATGGCTGCAAAGGGGGACTGGGGCTGCCGCCCCTTCCCCCTTATGCAATCCCCCTCACCCCGCCCTACGAAGCCACAAATAGCTGTAGCCGCCGACCTCAACTCACGCTATAATCCCCCTCAACCCGCAGCTGCTTCGCCTCTCTCCTTCAGGCTCATCTTTCAATTGGAAAAGAGGGTCCCGAGGCCAACCTGAA
>CBDBHI010000011.1:0-27270 GCA_965205595.1 Bryobacterales bacterium
CCCTTCCCCAACGCTTGACACAACCGCACCCCGTGCCTAGCGTTGGATAAATGTCCACGCTAACGCTTCAGGAACAATTCGGCCAAATCGACATCTACCTTTTCGACCAGCTCCTGAAAGGGCGCATCACGCCTGGAATGCGAATCTTGGACGCCGGATGCGGGTCGGGTCGAAACATCGCCTACCTGCTGCGAGAAGGGTACGAAGTTTACGGGGTGGATGCGGACCCGCAGGCGGTGGAGAGCGTCCGGGATCTGGCACGAACGCTCGCTCCCGATCTTCAAGAGTCGAATTTTCGAGTCGAGCCCGTCGACCAAATGTCTTTCGCCGACGCCTCGATGGATGTGGTGATCAGCAACACAGTTCTCCACTTCGCGCGCAACGACGAGGAGTTCGAGTCGATGTTGCGAGAAGCCTGGCGCGTTCTGAAACCCGGTGGCCTATTCTTCAGTCGCCTGGGGTCCACGATCGGCATGGAGCAGCAGGTGAAACAGATCGAGGGACGACGCTACCATTCGCCCGATGACTCGGAGCGGTATCTCGTGGACGCAGCGCTGCTCGATTCGCTTGCCGAGCGGATCGGAGCCGAACTCGCCGACCCGTTGAAGACGACGATAGTCCACGACCTACGCGCTATGACGACGTGGGTCTTGCGGAAGAATTAGGGCTGAGCGGGACCGTAGCTTGGTGGGGGACAGTCAACACGAGGGTTCGTGGACGCGGTTCAGATTTCGGGATCGCTTGTGACAGTCCCCGGCCCGCGATGCGTTGGTGGGTACGGGTACTAAGAAAATCTCACGCGCGCGGAAACGCTGACTGCGGTCTCTGTTTTTGGGAGTGAATGGCCGTCGGTTTGGGGTGGCGAAGTATATTGTCACAATCTGCCCCTGCACAACACTCGACACGGTATACTTGTGCCGGTCCCCCAAGGAGGAGAATCACCATGCGTCGTATTTTGCTGCCAGCTCTGATTGGCCTATTCGCGATTGGGCAAGTTGCTTTTGCCGATCACCACAAGTTCAACACCGTCAAGACTAAACTTGCCGCTGGTGAACAAGTTATCGGGGGGACGATCACTACGTCCGACCCCAACATCTATTGCGCGATGGCTAATTCCGGCTTCGATTTCCTATGGATCGAAATGCAACATAGCCCGCTCAACTACGAGCAGGTCGCCAGAATGATTTGGGCTTGCAAAGATGCGCCGGCGATTCCGTTTATCCGGATCCCCGATGCCACCGAGGGCGATATTCAGAAAGCCACCGACATTGGTGCTCTAGGCATCATCATCCCGATGGTCGACACGGTCGAAGAAGCGGAACGCGCTGTACTTTACGCAAAGTATCCTCCGGACGGCAAGCGTAGCCGCGGAGGTGGCCAGTACGGCAAGCTTTGGGGTGGCGGCGACTATCGCAAGTTGGCTAACGACAACATCATGATGGTCGTCATGATCGAGAATCCCGAAGGCATCGATATCGTCGATAAGATCGCGGCCGTCGAGGGCATTGATGTGATCTTTGCGGCAAGCGGCGACATTGGCAGTTTCACAGGCTGGGAGCGCACCGATCCTCGCTACTTGAAGCTCATTGACACGATCAAGGTGGCGACGTTGAAAGCCGGCAAGTATCTTGCAGGGCCATCCTCTTGGACACACCTCGAAGGATTTTCGTTCTTCCAGGGGCCGTCCGAGGGAAGCTTGATTTCTAGCGGCGCGACGCTGTCGCTAGGGCAAGCGCAGGCAGAGAAAAAGGACGTAGCCACCGGCGACGAGGCAAACTAGGCCGGCGTGGCGCGGTTAACCCGCATTTCTCACCACCTGACGGCGAAAGCACGCGATAGGAGCGCCACTACTTCGTTGCGTTTGATCGCCGTGCTCAACGGACTGTCAAGTACGCCTCCGCGCGCCAACCGTCGCCCGCCTCGTACTGACGCGCCTCTCACGCACTTTCGCTCGCCACGTGGTGCGAAATGCGGGTTAACCGTTAATTTTTGAATTTTCTTGCATTATTCAGTAGACTGACCGCTACGCGGGTTCGTTCCATGTTCCCGTGTAGCGATCATGCCACTCAAAAATTACCACCTACTCAAAGGCAAGCCCAAGCAGCTTGAACTTGACGACGACCAAAGCCCGCACATCGAAGTCTTAATCGAGGCCGCCGGTGAGAAGTACCGCATCGCGGTCAACGTGCGATCGAGTCAATCGCCCCACGCATTGCTCCACCTGGAGCACGACCCCTTCGCAGCGGCGCATGCCGCGGAGCTGTTATCCCTCCCAGAGGGCTTGACCGATTTGACGGGTGGCAACGCTAACTTGGCGTTCGACTACGTTCGCGACAACTTGTTCGAACGGCAGGCAATGTCGATCGCGCCTTTCCAAAAAGACGGGAAGCTGTGAAAAAATAGGCGTCGCCGATACTCTGTTTCGCCAACTTATTTGGTATAATAAGTTATGTCGGAGCAGGGTTCCCCGCGCTACCTCCCCAGCAACCGGTCCCAACACCTTCTGCTGTCGCTCGACGTCGAGCGCCTGATCGCTGACGACCATGTCGCCCGGCGCATCTGGCGCCTCATCTCGTCGCTCGATTTGAGCCGCTTCGAGCGCGACGTTCGCGCCGTCGAGGGCGTCGCCGGACGCCCGTCCCACTCGCCCCAAGTGCTCACTTCCGTCTGGCTCTACGCCTTCACAAAAGGCCTCCATTCGGCGCGCGAAATTGAGCGCCAAATGGACTACGAGCCCGCCTTGCGTTGGCTCACCGGGCTGCATCCGATCAACCACCACACGTTGTCGGATTTCCGCGTCGGCCACGGCCAGGCGCTGCGCGAACTCTTCGAGGACGTGCTTGCCCTGATGCTGAAAAAGCGCTTAGTTACTCTCCAACGAGTGGCCGTTGACGGCACCAAGATTCGCGCCGATGTCAACAAGAAAAGCTTTCGCCAAAAAGACAAGATTGAGGAATATCTCAAGTTGGCGCGCGAGCATTTGGACGAACTTGAGCGCCAAGAAGCCGAAGAGCAAACCACCAAAAAGCAGCAGCAAGCCCGACAACGCGCGGCCCAAGACAGAGAAGAGAAGTTGCCAGAAGCACTCGATGAAATCGAGCAGTTGCGGGCCGCCAGGAAGGACAACAAAAGTAAGCAACCACAAGCATCAACGAGCGATCCCGAGGCGCGGTTTATGTGGACCAGCGACAACGCTGTGGCGCCCGCCTACAACGTACAAATCACAGCCGACGGCAAGCATGGATTGATCGCCGACGTCGAGGTTGTCAACGATCCGCAGGACTCTGAGCAACTGCTTGCGGCGATCGACCGGCTCAAAGAGAGACAGGGAGCATATCCCACCGAAGCCCTTGCTGACGGGGGTTACACGAATCATGCGTCGGTAGTGGACAGGGACGAGCGCGGCATCGATTACTACGGAAGTTGGACGGGCAGAAGTGCCAAGCCGACGGGTCTGGGGACGCGGCGTCACGAAGACTACTTTGCCGCTAAGTTCGTTCGGAACGAGGCCGCGGACATGCTGGTTTGCCCGCAAGCGAAGCGCCTGTCGCGCAAAGCAACGCAACATCCGAAGGGGCGCACGATCCGCATCTATCGGGCGCGCGTGGAGGACTGTCGAGAGTGTCCGGTGAAACAGTTGTGCTGTCCGGATTTAAAGCTAAAAAGCGCTGGACGGAGCGTGTCGATTCAAGATTATGACGAGGCGGTGCGGCGCTTTGACGCGAAGATGGAGACGGAGAAAGCGCAAACGATTTACAAGCAACGAGCGCCGTTAATTGAGTTTCCGAATGCCTGGATCAAGACGAAATTCAAGCTGCGACGCTTCTCAACGAGGGGTCTGGCGAAGGTCAGTTGCGAGGCTCACTGGGCGGCGCCGGCGTTCAACCTGCAACGCCTGTTCAAACTGGCACCGGAACTGATCCCGACCGGCTAATCGACCCCCGGAACGCCCCCAAAGGGCCAATCAAAGCGTTCAGAGCCGCCAAAACTGCTCAGCCGGAGGCATGCGAACGGTTCAGCGAGTTTCGGGCAACCTCGAGTATCAACTCAAAAAAGCCACCACCCCCGAAAATGACGCGGCCCTACGGCCAAAAACCGAATTTCTTCACACCTTCCGGAGCCCTTAACAAACGTAACGAGGAACTCGGGAGCCCGGAAAGACGTACATAACCTCGTAAAGCCTTTATGAATCAGCAGCTTTCAACGATCTCAATGTTCAAATGAGAGGACGATTGCGTCTCGCAGCCGCCAACACGAAACCCGCCCAAACACCCGTCCTGCGGTTTTAAGATTTCTTTTCCCTTTGAAATCAGCAACCTAGCGATACGGTCGGTCGAAAACCGGATACACGGGCCTTACACTATACCTGGAGGGTGCGGAAAGCCCTGCGAGGAGGCTAGAAATTTCACCGAAACCCTGCCAAATCCGGCCACCGGGCAGCATTCATGATGCGGCCAAGGGACCGAATCGAATGAGCACGCGAGAAGTTCTACATTCTGCTTTGTTGTGTTTGACGTAATACAAATGGTAAGCACGGCGGGCCACTCTCGACCAGCGATTTTTAGAGAAAACCGGACAAATCCGGACATTTCCGGACATTCCTGTAGGAGAGATGCGCCAATGTGTGGTCAACACCGATCGCGGATGGCGCACTCCCGTTGTTGCAGCGGAGTACATTTGGTATCCGGTCGTTGTCAGCATGAGTCGAGCCGCGAGCGAGACAGCGCCTCGGTTGAGGTGGCGCGAACTTGGACTCCAGGCCGGGGGATAGCGTACCGTATGGGGGTTGTGCTCGATCTAACTCTGATTCGTAGTTTGCTGTTTGTTCCTGGGGACAGCGTCAAGAAACTCGACAAGGCCAAGGGCGTCACTGCAGACGCTTTGATTGTCGATTGGGAAGACGCCGTTCTTTCCGAGCATAAGCAGAAAGCTCGCGAGGCAACCATCGAGGCGCTGCGTGAACGCGACGAGTATCCGCAGCCGATCGTGATTCGTGTCAATCCTGTAGCTAGTGATTTATTTGCTGAAGATTGCGAAGCGCTTAGTAATTGCCGAGCCGACGCCGTAATGCTACCCAAGTGTCGCTCGGCCGATGACATCGCTCTGCTCGAAGATCGACTGGCGCACGACGTGGCCATCATCCCGATTATCGAGACACCGCTGAGCGTACTAAACGCCGCGGCGATCGCATCGTGTTCGGACAGGGTCCGCGCATTTATGTTCGGTGCCGAAGACTACTCCGTCGCCATGGGTATCGAGCGATCCGACGACGAGCTTGAGGTGTTGTATGCGCGAAGCGCCACCGTCACTGCCGCTCGCGCTTACGGAATCGAGGCTATTGACTCTCCCGCGATGGGCTATCGCGACTTAGACGCGCTTCGCGAGTCATCACACCGAAGCCGAAGACTAGGCTTTAGCGGTCGATCCGCAATCCACCCGAGTCAAGTGCCCGTCATCAACGACGCATTCACGCCGACCGCCGCGCAAGCCGAACAAGCCGAGAAAATTCTGGCGGAATTTGAGCGCGGTGACTCCGGCTCGATCGGCCTCGAAGGTCAACTGATCGACGAGCCAATTCTGCGCCAAGCGCGACGCGTGATAGCGCGCTTTCGACGCCTTCGGGCGTAACCGAGGGCGGCTATACTTCGGAAATGTCGCAGTCCACTCGCGAACGCGATATCGCGAGCATTATTCACCCTTTTACCAACCCCGTCGCGCACCAACAACAGGGGCCTCTTGTCATCGAGTCAGGCAAAGGAGTCTGGGTTTATGACGAGTCTGGGAAGGCATATATCGAGGGCGCTTCGGGACTCTGGTGTGCCTCGCTTGGCTTTGGCGAAGAGCGGCTGATCGAAGCCTCGAATCGGCAGATGAGAAAGCTGCCGTTCATGCACCTGTTCGGATCGCGCAGCACCTCGCCGGCGATCGAGCTTTCCGAGCGGCTGCTCGCACTCGCGCCGGTCCCGATGTCAAAGGTGTTCTTTGCAAACTCTGGTTCTGAGGCAGTCGACACCGTCGTAAAGATGGTTTGGTTTTACAACAACGCTCGCGGGCTAACCGCCAAGAAGAAGATCATCGCTCGCGAAGATGGATTTCATGGCTCAACCGTTGCAGCGGCAAGCCTGACCGGCATTCGCCGTAATCACCGGCAGTTTGATCTTCCGATTGCGAACATCATCCACGCGGCCCGGCCACACTACTATCACGACGCGCTAGCGGGCGAATCGGAAGAGGCGTTCTCATCGCGAATGGCGGAATCGCTTGATCGACAGATCGTCGATGAGGGTCCGGAGACCGTCGCGGCATTTATTGCCGAGCCGATCATGGGTGCCGGCGGTGTTCTCCTGCCCCCTGCTGGATACTTCGAAAAAATCCAGAAGGTCGTCCAGAAGTACGACTTGTTGTTCATCGCTGACGAAGTGATTTGCGGTTTTGGGCGAACCGGAAATTTGTGGGGCTCTGAAACCTTCGGCCTGCGCCCTGACATGATGACGAGCGCCAAGCAGCTCTCGTCGGCTTACGCACCGATCTCGGCCGTGCTGGTCAATGAGAAAGTCTATGAAGTGTTGGCGCGCGGCAGCGACGAGATCGGCACATTCGCACACGGCTTTACCTACAGCGGTCATCCCGTCAGTGCCGCGATTGCGCTCGAGTGCCTGAAAATCTACGAAGAACGCGACATCGTCAACTACGTGAGGAGAATCGCTCCGCGCTTGCAAGACGGGCTGCGTGAGCGATTTGCCGACCACCCGATGGTCGGCGAGATTCGCGGCGTGGGTCTCGTAGCGGCCGTGGAACTCGTCGCGAATAAGCAAACGCGCGAGCGATTTGAGCCCTCGCTCGGCGTCGGCCCATACTGCTTTCAGCGGGCGATCGAGCACGGCTCGATACTTCGGGCGCTGGGCGATTCGATCGCATTTTCGCCTCCGCTGATCATTACAGAAGACGAAATTGATCAGTTGCTAGCCGGATTTGCTAAAGCCCTTGCGGATACCGAACGCTGGCTAGTCACTCAGCGTCCGGCTGCGGTTTAGGTGGCCGACGACGCGACGGATACGTCCCTCTCCACGAGCCTCGGCCCTCCGACGTGGAAGCATACACTGTCATCGACGTTACGTCAATATTTTGAGGGTCAAGACTGGTGCCATCTTCCTTGCGGAAGGCCCGGGCTAAGAAGTTCTGTGTCGAGTTTTCGATGATCGACTTGATTTCGAATTTGTATTCGTTATCGGGGGAGCCCTCATTGACGACGATACGCACGTGCTCCAACTTTTCAGACGTGTGGTTCTGAAAGAGCACTCCAAGCCCGACAACTCCAACAACGACGCCGCTCAGTTGAATCGTCGGCTCTTGGTCCATCGGATTAATCGGCTCTGGCTCGGGCATGCAACCAACTACGCCGGCGGCCAACGCGATTACGATAACGAGGTGTGGAATGCGCCAACTAGCGCTAAACCGGAGGGGGAGCGGCTTAAACATCTATGTTCTCCGTAGCAGTTTGTAACAGTAAGTCGATCGCGGGATTACCGCCACTAACCTGAGTTTCCCACGACCATCAGACAGGGCGGCCGAGGGCATTCCACTGAATTAGTCATAAGAATCCTCTCGCTGCCTCAGATTTTAACTGAAGCATTGATAAGAAATCCAGGCCGACACATACGCCAAAAGCGTCATGTAAGCGAACTGAATCGCCGGCCACTTCCAGCCGCCCGTTTCGCGTCTCACGATGGCCACCGTCGACATGCACTGCATTGCGAACGCGAAGAACAGCATCAGCGCGATCGAGGCGCCGAAGGAAAGATCGCTTCGCAACGCTTCCTGTAGTTCGACGGAGTCTTCGTCGGCTTCCATTCCATAGATCGTCCCTAGAGTGCCGACGATTACCTCACGAGCGGCTAGCGATGTGATAAGACCGATGCCTATTTTCCAATTGAACCCGAGCGGCTCGATCAACGGCTCAATTGCCTGACCGATCGCCCCAGCGTAGCTATCCGCGATCTTCGGCGGCTCGCCGTTGTCTAGCGGGAAACTCGCAAGCACCCACAAAATGATCGTCGTCGCCAGTATCACTGTGCCGGCACGCCGCAAGAAAATTTTTGAGCGATCGAGAAGGCGATAAGAAAGCGAGCGCAGAGTTGGCATTCGGTACGGAGGCAACTCCAACATGAATGGTGTCGACGTACTGCGTAAAATCGTGGACTTCAGCAGCCAAGCGGTCATCGCCGCGGCCAAAAAGCCGACCACGTAAAGCCCCAGCAGTACGGCGGCGCGCGTTCCCAAAAGGGGACCGAGTATCGGCTGCTCGGGTATGAATGCCGCGATCAGCAGGGCGTAGACCGGCAACCGCGCCGAGCAAGTCATTAGGGGCGCGACGAGTAGCGTGGCCATGCGATCGCGCTTGTTTTCGATTGTACGCACCGCCATGATTGCGGGTACGGCACAGGCGTAAGCGGAGAGCAACGGTATAAACGATTTGCCTTGTAGGCCGAAGACACGCATCGTGCGGTCGGCGATAACGGCGGCGCGAGCCAAATAGCCGGAGTCCTCGAGAACGCCGATAAACAAAAACAAGATCAAGATTTGGGGCAAGAAGATGACGACGGAGCCAACACCGCCCCACACGCCATCAATCAACAGGCCCTTGATGAACACGTCGGGCAGCATGGCGCCGAGCCAAATCCCGGTGGCGCCTATGGACGCATCCACGGCGTCCATCAGCGGTACGGCGAGAGTAAAGATACTTTGAAAAACGGCAAGCACTACAGACAAGAAAATCAGCGGCCCGGCGACAGGATGTAAGAAAATTCGATCGAGCCGGCGACTCCACTCGGGCGGCCCTGGGGCTTCGTAGCCGGAACGCTGCACCACTCCACCAGCCCACCTTCGCGCTGCCGGGACATTTTGGATTACCGGAAGCTCAACGCGTTTCACAGGGGCGCTTGAGCCCTCAATGAAGCGCAACACACCGTCGACGCCGGCACCGTTGCGCGCGCTGATGGCAGCCACGGGAACGCCCAGCTCAGCCGCGACCGCCTGGGCATCGACCGCGCCGCCCCGGCTCGCGAGTTCGTCCGTCATATTGAGCACAACGAGTGTGGGAATACCGAGATCGAGAATGCCGGGCGCGTGGCTGAGATGGCGCGCCAGGTTGGTCGAATCGAGCATCAAGATCGCGGCCGCCGGTTTGTCGACAGCCTCGTTTTCTCCGCGTAGCACTTCAACGGCTATACGCTCGTCTTCCGACTGCGGGTCGAGACTACAGGCTCCAGGCAGATCGACGAGGTCGAGCTCCTCTCCCGACGTCAGTCGAAGGATCCCGATCTTCTTTTCAACGGTGATGCCTGGGTAGTTCGCTACCTTTTGGCGCAGGCCGGTTAGCTGATTGAACAGCGTAGACTTGCCGACATTTGGAGGGCCGCATAGCGCGATGACGCGCCTGGGACTCGCTGTAGTTAAGGCAGCCATTCTATCGGAGAGCAGTTGCTCGCATTAACTCGCGACGGGGGCTTCAAGCCGAATCGTGATCTGCTGAGCAGTTTCGAGCCGTAGAGCTACTTCTGACCCATCGATCTGATAAATCACCGGATCACCAAGAGGCGAGCGGCATGAGCAGCCAACAGCCATGCCCGGAATGAAACCGAGCTCCATCAAGCGTTGGGCGTCGCTCTCGGCGAGTTCGAACGCCTCGATTACAGCGTCTACTCCTGGGCTAAGTTCGGCAAGATTCATGGCGGGCGTCGCGCTCGCGAAGTTCTTAGTATCTCACCGAGCTATCGCCCGTCACGACGCAATGGCTGTCGACTGCGCCGCTTCCGTGACTCCGGCGATCGACGCCGCGAGGCGGGTGGCCACTTCCTTCGCTTGCTCGCCGACTTCGCCGGGAGCGCCTACACAGCTCGGGCAACCACCATCGCACTGGCAGGCATTCATCAGCTCTAGTGACTTTTCGATAAGACTAGCGCGCATGCGGAAGAGCGGCTCGCTTTGGCCGATACCGCCAGGGTAGGTGTCGTATAGAAAAAGATCTGGCTCTGACATCGGCGTCGCTTCGCCGTGTCGACTTCCGATCGATACCCCCAGATCTCGCGAGTCGCACATGAGAAGCAGTGATCCAACCGTTCGCATCACGTTGCCAAGCCCGACGATGCCATTCTGTTTTTCAGCGGGAGTGTAGTCGCGTAATCGCGCGAGAAAATCCGTCGGAAAATGCAGCCAAAACGAAGTCGTATGCAGCTCTTGCTCTGGCATCGAGAGCTTTCCCGCCCCAACGTTTTCATTGGTGTAAAACTTGATTTTCTTGAAGCCCACAATCTGACGATTGAGCCGCACCTCGCCGTGATTGGAAATTGCCGGGCCCATTGAAGCGTCGTCGAAGCCTTCGAGTATCTTCACCTGCGTGTAGTCGATTGCGTCGGTGTAGTAGTCGCAGTCGACGCTCTTGACGTAGGCTTTTCGCTCGTCGTACTCGAAGCGCTCAACGTGAAAGAGCCGGCCTTCATGCAGGTAGATCGCTTTTTCGTGGAGCGTCGTCAGGGCCGCGGTGAACGCAACTTCGCCGATGACCTTCGCTTCCGCAGTGATGTCGACCACGACGAAATTGTCGCTGCTGACCTTCCGAAGACTCACGGCGTCGGCGGGGTAAGATTCCGAAGTCCAGTGCCAAGCGTCACCAGAGTGATGCGCCACGCCGACGTCTTCGAGCAGCTTGCAAAGCTCAGTGGTGTCGTGGGGGCCAAATTTTTCGGCGTCTTGAATCGACAGCTCAAACAACGCGCACTTGAGATGGCTGACGAGAATATCTAGGTTGTCCGGATTGACGTGGGCGCCCTCGGGCGGAGCTTCGAAAAAGTAGTCCGGGTGCTCGACCATATATTGATCGAGCGGCGCCGATGAGGCCACCAGCACGCTCACCGATAGCGATTGCCGCCGTCCGGCGCGCCCTGCTCGCTGCCATGTGGAGGCGATCGAGCCAGGGTAACCAGCCATTACCACAACATCGAGCGAGCCGATATCGATGCCAAGTTCGAGCGCGTTCGTGGCCACAACACCGATCGTCTCGCCATCTCGGAGCTGACGCTCAATCTCACGGCGCTCCTTCGGCAGATAGCCGCCTCGATAGCCGCGAATCGTTGGCGGAGCAGCGGGCGATCGATCGATGGCCTCTTTGAGATAGCGGACGAGCACTTCCGTCGCCAGACGATTGTTCGCGAACACCAGCGTCTGTTGTCCCTTGGCCAAAAAAAGCTCCGCCATGCGTCGCGTCTCGTTGATATAACTGCGGCGAATGCCAAGCTGCTGATTCACGACCGGGGGGTTGTAGAAAACGAAGTATTTCTCGCCGCTCGGAGCTCCGTTATCCGCGACGAGTTCAAAGGGCTCTTCGAGTAGGCTGCAAGCGAACTCTTTAGGGTTGGCGATTGTCGCCGAGCAACACACGAATTGCGGCTGCGATCCGTAAAATTCACAAATGCGCTTCAGCCGCCGAATCACATTGGCGAGGTGGCTGCCAAAAACACCGCGGTAAGTGTGTAACTCATCGACGACGATGTATTTGAGGTTTTCAAAGAATCGCGACCACTTTGTGTGATGCGGCAGCACGCCGGCGTGCAACATGTCGGGATTCGTAAGGACGACGTTGGCGCGCCGGCGGATCGCGCGGCGAGCGTCACCCGGCGTATCACCGTCGTACGTAAACGCTTTTACGTGAGAACCCAATGCATCGCCCAGCACCTGAAATTCCTGCAACTGATCCTCAGAAAGCGCCTTAGTGGGGAAGAGATAGAGCGCGCAAGAGTCGGGGTCCGCGGCGAGGGTGTTCAGTACAGGCAGGTTGTAACAGAGAGTTTTCCCGCTAGCCGTCGGCGTGACGATGACGGCGTTCTTTCCGGCGGCAGTTTGCTCCCAAGTCTCGGCCTGGTGGGAGTAGAGTTGCTCGATGCCGCGCTGAGCCAGTACTCCGCGAAGCCGAGCGTCGACAGCTTCGGGAATCGCTACAAACTGAGCCTCGCGAGCAGGTTGATGGCGAATCGCGGTAATCGGCGACTCCTCGAGGCTCTGCATCGCGTGGAACTGCTCGACGACGTGTTCGAGCGAATTGTCGCCGCGAGCGGTGACTCCGTTTGGGGATCCAAAGTCGAGGGATAGGTTCGTGGCAGGCATGGTCAGCTGCAATGTTCGCATTACAACTGCGTAACATTCTCTTTATGTTCGCCTATACAATAGCGCACATCAGAGCGAACTGGCACTTCGTTGCCCAAAATCCCTTCGCTGGCCCATTTCGGTGCCTGAAAACTTGACCTTATTCGTTCGCGGTCACGTCCCCCAACGGCGTCATCACTGACCACTCGATGGCACAAGCAGATCGCGCTGATTTCAAGTTTGCCTCGGGGGCAAATTCTTGCGGAGTTGAAATGACCCATGATAGGATCAAATTTCCGACTCCTCGATCGGATTGATCGAGTTCTCTACGCGGGGGCGTAGTTCAGTTGGTTAGAACGCCGGCCTGTCACGCCGGAGGTCGCGAGTTCGAGTCTCGTCGCTCCCGCCACATTTCTTGCTGCGATTCGGGCCTAGCACCTCATCTCGCTCGTGGCACTGTCTCCGTTCCTGAATCCTTCCTTTACTGTTTGGGCTTTCGCCAGCCCTCTTTCTGCTTCTGCTGATACCAGCCGTCAACCTTGTCAGCCCAACCACGGCCGTCCGTGGTTGGGTGGATCATTCAATTGTGAAACTTGAGATACCAGAGTGGCGACGCTGCGCTTCGCCGTACGGAGCCGCGTCTCCGCGCTGTGCGGTGGAGACGTCGCGGAGAAGACCGCACCGCGAGGCGGCCCGGCTCGGTACGGCGAAACGTTTTGCCCAACAAGCAGCCCGTGTGGGCAGCTCGAAAAATCACGTTTCGTGTCAGCGATAAGGTTGTAGCGCCATTGGAACGCGCGTTTTGTCCCCCCGGTCGCAGTCTCGATTTTAGAATTCACCTAGGCACGGTCCATGGTGCGAATAGACGACCCGCGCGACTTGAGGCCCAAAAATCGAGTACGCCCGGCTGGACTGCTCCCGCGAAGTCACTCGCACAGTCCGCCACTAAATAAACTCGAATGGGCTCTAGGAATTGGTGCTCAACAGGACATTTCTTTCCGGCTACGACACAAATTTACTCCGCCCTGTTGTAGCCGGATTAAAATGTCCCCTTTTGCGCCGAATAGAAATGTCCCCTCTGGATCACGTTGGTGGTCGGCCCATTCGCCTAGCAGGCCTATGATGGCGCCGCCGAGGAACCCATCAAGGGTCTGCGAAGCCAAGCCCTACGGGCTCGCCCTTGACTGCTCCCTCGCCGTCGCTAAGACATCACTCTGCCAGCTAGGCGAATGGATTCAATCGCTTAGCGCAAAAGGGGACATTTTTACTCGGCTGGCGAGGGGGACATTTCTATTCGGCTACGACAAAATTTACTCCGCCCTTGACATTCCTGACAGGAATGAACTATGAAGAGTCGGCGATGATACTGTTCTGGCACGATCGGCTGCCAGCAGTTAATCGTGGCTGCATTCGGGTTTAAGCGGAAAACCTCGCCGGACCGTACACATTGAGATGTCAGAACAATCAAAGCTACGCTTAGACCACCTAGAGATTCCGGAAGAACTCAATCGGAATTCCCCTGCCATTGCGGCGGCCGGTCTAGAGCGAACCGGCGAGTGGCTGCTCCGGCTCGCACAAAATCGCTGCGGCTTCAGCACTCTTGCGGACGCCGATCTGCTGGACGTAGGCTGCGGCGTGCGATTCACGGCTGCCATCGTGAATCGCCGGATCCCTGTAAAGTCATACACAGGCCTTGAGGTGGAGCCACGGATCGTTGAGTTTCTCACCAAGAATGTCGCCGCTCTAGATGGCAGGTTCACCTTCCTGCATTGGAACGCGCATAACGAGCTATATAACACTGACGGGGTCCCTCTGTCGCAGTTCGCGCGGCTCCCGACCGATCAGACTTTCGACCTGATCTGCGCGTTTTCAGTGTTTACGCATCAGTGTCCGTCGGACTCACATGACCTGCTGCGACTGCTGCTCACTCAGATTCGGCCGACGGGGAAGCTCTTTTTTTCCGCCTTCATTGATCCCGATCTAGAAGGTTTTGAAGACAGAGACAAGAACGGTCCGCTCGTGATGGCCTTCTATGGCAGGGCTTTGATGGAGTCGATTGTCGAAGGGGCGGGATGGAAGATCGAAGACTTGCAGCCGCCTGACGAAAAGCAGTGGATCCAGCACGCCTTTGTCTGCTCACCGCGGTAGCCCGCATACTGCCCCCTGGGTATGCCTGGTATAGTGCGGAGCGTTCGAGAATCAGATCGCCGCCCCCATTTGTTCGCGCAAATCTTTAGCGACATACGCCACCCATCCCATTTCCGCTAAACTCACGGTCTCGAACCGAAAAGCCTGCTTGGATTGACCGACCTCTTCTTCCTCGGTGCTGCATTTGTACTCGATGCAGCTCGATATCAGTTCGTCCGATGAAGGATAGAGGCCTAGCCGCTCCTCAGCAATCTCACCGCGTCGGCGACGGCGGTCTGAATGGGCGTCTCAGCCCCGATGTAGGAGATCCCAGGACGGAGGCCTAATCTGAAGGAATGTTGATTCCACAGGGATTAGCTGGCGACTAGAAAGCGCCTCACAGCAGTGCGTTCGCGAATCTCATTGCAATGACAGGATTTGTCAGCTATGTTGCCGCTGCGTCCCTACAGAGCCCTGTAGAGTTCGCTCGTGACATAGTCGCCGCCGGTACAATGAAATTTGGACGCGGCCTTCCGCTCGTCCACTTCACCATCGAAAAGGAGCCTTTTGTTCATGCACAAGTTTGCAAAGATTTCTCTCATCGCGGCTTTCGGAGTCGTTCTGTTCGGCGCGGGTCTGCTGATTGGCGCGGACGTCAAGATCGAAAAGCCGAGCTCGGTCATCCACGTCGTCACGCTCGATTGGAACGACGATGCAACACCCGAGCAGATCCAGGCGGCACTCGACGGAGTCGCGAGCATGAATTATCCGGGCATTAAACGTGTTTGGCTGCGATCGATCAAGTCGCAGACCAAGCAAGCCGCGTTTGCGATGGAATTCGAGAGCGAGAAGGCGCTTGAGGACTATGCCGGAAGTGCAGCGCAAGCAGATTGGTACAAATTGTACGAGCCTGTTCGGAAGCAGTCGATCACGAGCGACATTACCAACTAGACAGGGCGGATGGGGCGCGAAGCCCGAACTCGGCCGGCGACGTCGTTTGAATTAAACCGCTGGTACAATTCGGGCCCCGTCACCAACGCTGGTCGGCTGTGATGGGAAGGCAACAAGGGTCTCACCAGACGAACACTCGCTGAAAGACTTGGCGGACATTGGCACCGTCGCGGTCCGATACGAGGCCCAGTCGCCGGGCAATTAGCTGCTTTTCGATTGTTGCGATCTTGTTGACTCGGACTACCGATGCCGTCAGCAGGCCCGCTTCATGCCAGTCCGTAATCGCCACGTCGGCGTCATTCGAGTGCAGCTGACTGGTTATTCGAAGAAGAATCACGTCGTCGTCGGCGGAATCATGCAGCACAAGCGCGGGACGATTCTTGTGGCCACCGCCTGAGAACGGAAACGTCGTGAGCACGACCTCTCCCCTTCTATATGTCGTCATAAATTGCGTCGCTGTCGGAGTAGCCGGCTAGGAACTGCTCCGCCGTCAGTCGACGCCAGTCGGCATCGGCGTCGACGACGACAATGACTCGTAGTGCTTGATCGCGGCCAACCTGTGACACCAGGTCCTCGGGGACTTCCAATGTGCCTTGCGGTCCGAGTCGAGACTGAAATTCAAACGTCTTCATGAGAAGTCTACCGGCATCATTCTATCAACCGTTCAGAGGCTGAAGAGATCGAGACCGTGTTTCTCACCACCTGACGGCGAAAGCACGGCATAGGTGCGCCACTACGTCGTTGCGCTCGATCGCGAGTGCTCGACGGACCGCAAAAGCACGCCTCCGCGGGGCGGGCCGAAGCTTGTCAGACTTCGACCGACAGTATTTCGCGCATCTAGGCAGCCGCGTCTACGGTAACCGTAATACGGAGACCGAGCGCCGCGAGGGCGTGCTGTAGTCTCTCTGGCGGCGTTTCGCTGCGGGGATGCAGAAGGTTGCGCGCCTCGTCGGCGCTGCAATCCAGGCGGCGCGCCAATTCTTCAATGCTGACGGCTTGGGCCTTCAACTCGCGAGATAGCGCAACCTTTGGGGCCAAGTAGAGCGGCACGGGAATTTCGCGCATCCCCTCCTCGACTGGCGACTGCTCGGGGATAGCTTCGCCGCGCTCTAACCGAGCAGACAGCGCCTCGCCAAGACAATCCTCGGCTTCGGCAAGGGCTTCACATTCGGACTCGGCCGCGGTCAGCGCTTCCGGTAGCTGAGGGAAGCGAACCAAGAACCCCTCGCCGTCAGGCTCGAGAGTCGCTGCGAAACTGAGCACCTGCGTCATCCTTCCATCACGTCGCTTTTTGAGATCCCGAGCTGGGTACACATGGCGTTGAGAAGCCCTTCGCTAATGTCTTTCTTCCGATCCTTGATGGTGGTTCGCGCGTCCCCGAGGTAGATCGTCGCGTGACTACCTTTTCCATGTGATTCCACCAAATTCATTTCGAGACCCTTCGCCCTCGCCAGCTTTCTCAATCGGCGAACAAACTCGGCCCCTTTCACCTGCTCATTCTGCCACAGACCTGGGCGCGGATGGGGACCGCGGATGCGTGACGGAGCTCGAACTCGGGCGGCTCAGTCTTTTGAGTTAGACCGTTAGTACAATTCGGGCGCCGTCAGCAACGCTCGACATTGACGCTCCCTCTGGTATCGGCTATTTGACCCGAGCAGGTCTGTTTCGGTCAGCCACGCCGCTTGCCGATGTAGAGTCGGAGCTTGTTCGCCATAAAGACATTCAAGCCGGCACATGCAAGGTAGAAGACGACGAATCTTCCCAGGCCGGCTTCATGAGCCAGCGACCATGCGAAATGAACTGAGAGGAGACTCCGGGGTAGCGTCAAAACGAGGACTACGATCAGCCAGAAACCATTGTGTGCTCCGGCAAAGTCGAACGCCTGAACGATCGAACCCGTCACGACCGCGATATATGCGGCCGCACCTCTTTTCCAATCGAAAGATGAGCCTGAAGGAGGCAGGCGAAGGTAGCTGTGGGCAGGAGGGATTATAGCTCGGATTGGGGCTTGAGGTTGAAGCCCGTTGTGGGGCCCGTAGGGCGGGGTGAGGGGGATTGCATAAGGGGGAAGGGGCGGGCACCCCAATCCCCCTTTGCAGCCATCCCAGGCGAGACCCCACGGCCGTCTTCGGACGTGGGCCGGAGGAGCCGACAACGCCTCGGGTCGGGGCGTTGTCTAGCGCGTGCGCCAGCAGATCGCGAGGTCTTTGCAGACGCGTTGCAGTTCGTTGCGCTGAGCGTCGAGTTGCTCGGCAAACTCGGTGTCGGAACAAGTGTCCGCTCGCGCTTGGAGCTTCTTGAGCGAGCGATCCGCGCGCAGGCCGCGCTGCTCGGCGGGCAGGCTGAGCAGCTTTTCCCACGGCGTGCTCCACTCGGCGTACACCTTGCGCAACTTGCCGCGGCGGTCTCGGCGCTCGCTGGCGAAAGCGCATGGGCGATGAAAATTCAAGTACGGGTTGAGCCACTGGCGGTAGAAGGTGTCGATCGCCTGCGTCGCTTCCGAGGGCAAAAACTGGTAGCCCATCCACTTGCGCACCACCGCGCCGTTCTTGGTTTCGACCAAGGCATTGTCGTTCGAACGGCGCGCGCGAGACTTCGTAAATTCAATTCGCAACTTCTCGAGCAGTTTAGCGGTTTGATGGTTGACGAATTCGCTGCCATTGTCGGAGTGAAAGCCGCGAACGATAAATGGAAATTGTTCCAAAAGGCCTTCCAGCAAGGGAATGAGGTGATTTTCGTTGATGCGTTGGACGCAGCCGACGGCCTGCCACTGCGTCACTTCGTCGACCACATTGATGCTGTAGGCGCCTTTTTCGCCTTCCTGTTCGGGCGAGTGCACGGTGTCGATGCGCAGGTAGCCCGGACGTCCTCGCGGCTCGGGTTGGCGGCGTTCGCCGATCGCCACGGGTGTCGGTCGAGTCTTGTCGAGATGCAAACTGTGACGTTGGTAGACGGCTCTTTTTCGCAAGTTGTACAGCTGGCCCACGGACAATTCGGCCAGGCGTCGAAACTCTTTGCGGCCGTAGATCTGGAACTCGCGTTGGAGAATGCGGCGGGTGGCCGGCCCCGAGAGGCGCTGATGAACTCGATCGACGTGCGCCAGTAAGACGCTGTCGGCGCGTGTGTACTTGCTGGGAAAACGGCGCCGCCGATAGGCCCTCGGACGGACGCAACGCGTGTGCAAGAACTGTCCGATCAGGCGGGTGAGTTGCGCGCGGCTTAAGCCCGTGAGCTTAGCGAGATAACGCCGCAGGAGACCCTTGACGGAGCGCTTCTGGTCGGCATAGTGATGCCGCTTCAAGACGCTTTCGACGAGCGCATATTTGTCGCTTCGATTGCCGCCCTCGAAGGCGACGGATTGGCACCCGTCGAGAAAACACTCGATCTGCTCCAGACTCAGCGATTCGGCTTGCTGCACGGCGACTCCCATCGCCCGCAGCTGCTCTGTTCCTGACCACCCAACGGATCCCCGTCAGGCTCATCTTGTATTGGAATCGCCCTCCCCTTCAGGCTCATCTTGTATTGGACAAGACGCGACCACCACACAATTTTCTTCCGTACTGGGTCTGGCATCTCCCGATTTCGCCTAGCTAGAGCATATTTGATTTAAGTATAGACATTTGTGGTATCGTATCGACGCCGGAAAGGAGGCGAGCGATGCGTGCATATTCAAGAGACTTACGGGATCGAGTGCTGGGTGCGTTGGAGCGCGGGGAGCGACCAACTGATATTGCAAAACGCTATGAGGTGAGCCGCGTGTGGGTCTATCAGGTGCGCAACCGTTTTGAGAAAACAGGTCAGCGAGACAGCCTACGGATGGGCGGTTATCGGCGCTCTCGACTCGCGGACAAGGAGCCGCTCCTGCGTGAATGGATCAAAGAAAAAAAGGACATGACTCTGGCTCAGATGTGTGAGCGTCTGGCCGAGCACGGGATTGAAATCAAGCCTTCGGCCCTTTGGCATCAGCTCAACAAGTGGAACCTGACCTTTAAAAAAAACCCTGCACGCCAGCGAGCAAGAGCGCGACTACGTGCAGGCAGCGCGGCGTGAGTGGGTCGAACAGCAACCAACACTCGACGCTGCCAGGATTGTGTTTCTCGACGAAACCGGAGCCTCGACGAACATGGCGCGGACCCACGGACGCGCACCCAGAGGAGTGCGGTGCATCGCCTCGGTCCCGCATGGACATTGGCAAACCACAACCTTCATCGCCGGCTTGCGAGTGGGGGAAATCAGCGCGCCGATGGTGCTTGACGGACCCATGGACGGCGAAGCATTCCTTGCCTACGTACGCACATTTTTATGCCCGACGCTTACGCCTGGCGACATCGTCATCGCCGATAACCTGTCCAGCCACAAGGTTGTGGGAGTGCGAGAAGCGATCGAGGCCAAAGGCGCAACGATGCGCTATTTACCGCCCTACTCACCGGACTTAAACCCCATCGAAAAGATGTTCTCTAAGCTCAAGGCACTGCTCAGAAAAGCTGCTCGCCGAACTGTTGAGACGCTCTGGGAGGAGATTGGAAAACTCCTCGAAACCATCTCTCCAAGCGAATGCGAGAACTACTTCCGCTCTTGCGGATATGTATATACCTAAATCATATATGCTCTAAGCATCTCACTTATAGTCGACGGCGTGAATCCCAGCCCCAAAAAAATCGGCGCGGCCCCCTTTTTGGGAACCGCGCCATGTTGCTTGTTCGGATGCTTTCGTTTGCGGGATCTGTTTATGGATCGAAAATGACCCGGACGGTGTCGAAGCCCATTGAGCCCTTGTCGTCCGTCACCATCAATTCAAATTCGTAGGAACCGGGCCCACCCTGGAATTCAACCGTCGGCTTGGCCGCGGTCGGCTGGAATACCTCGGCGAACTTTTCTCCGATGGAGCTCCACTCATACGTGATCGGATCGCGATCTGGGTCGTACGAGCGGCTGCCATCGAGTTCGGTCTGTGCGGTCTCGGTGCCTGGCGGGAAGATCAGGAAGCGCGGCCCAATCGCGATTGCGATGGGCGAACGGTTCGCGTTCTCCACGTTGAGCGTAATAACCGCGGATGTTTCGGTGTTTTCGCCATAGGCGATCAGGGTGTAGATCGTGGTTCCGACCGGGTTGACCGTGGCCGACCCGTTCGGATCGACGTCGCCCACGCCGGTGATCACCACTCGCGTCGCGCCCGTTGTCGACCAGGTTAGAACCGCGGGCTCGCCCGGATTCGCAACCGTTGTCTTGTTGGCACTAAAGCTGTTGATCTGCACCTGCTTGAAGACCACGACGACCGCCGTTGCCGACACGCTGCCGCTCTCGTTAGTGGCGGTCAGCTTGAATGTAGTGGTGTCGACGAGGTCATCTACCGTGCTCGTGCCGATCAGGTCGACTTTGCCGACGATCGGGTCGATCGTGACTGTCACGTCCTTTCCTTCAACTTGCCAACTGAGCAAGCTCTGCTCACCAGGAAGTATCTGGGTTGGCGACGCCACGAAGTTGAGGATCCTCGGCGCATCGATCGGCAGGACGCGAATCATTACGGTCTCGGAAACCTCGCCGTATTTGTTCTTCGCGGTCAAGGTGTATGGGGTGTCTGTCTCCGGCGACACGCGCGTCGAGCCAACCTGGCCAACCGGGCCGACGTTGGTAATGGTGACCTCGGTCGCGTTCTCGACCACCCATTGCAGTTCAGCCGATTCGCCCTTGGTGATCTCCGGCCGATTGGTCAGGAACTTCTTGATGATCGGCTTCGGTTGATCGACCGTTACGACGACCTTCTCGCTGACCGTGCGCTTTGAGTTCATCGCCGTTAGCAGGAACTCGGTGGTCTCCTTAAGATTTACGGATGACGTTCCGCTATTGTCGACGTCGCCCGGCATTGGCGTGATCGTCACCTTGTCGGCGCCCTCGACATCCCAAACGAGGTTCGTAATACCTTCGCCCGGTAAGAACGTCGGGCTAGCGACGAACTTGCGGATGCTGATCTGCTGATCCTTCGCCGCAACCGTTACGCGATCGGTACCCACACCGTTGAGCTCATCGCGAACCGTCAAGCGGAAGTGGTAGGTCTGGCCTTCCACCGCCGTGAAGGTTGGCGTGGCCGTATCGGCGCCGGAGAGACTAACCGACTCGCCGGCAATCTGAGTCCAGTCGAAAGTGATGTCGTCGCCATCAGGATCATACGAACCCTAGCCGTCGAGCTGCACCGGACCCTCTTCGATGCCAAGCTGATCCGGACCAGCATCGGCCACCGGCAGGTCGTTGCCCTGCCTAATGTCGCGCGTCAAGACTTCGTAGCGAATACGCGGCACATCGACGGGAACGGGGGTGTCGCCGCTGTCCTTATATTTATGTGGCGACAACCAGCTGCCGAACTGCAGTCCGACAACGAAGCGACCCTCGTTCGTGCTCGAAACGTAGGTCTGGTTGACACCGGCTTCGACAGTTAAGGCTACCTTGCTGTTGATTGGGTGGATATAGCGGATTGTGCCGCCCGGCTTATTTTCGCCGCCGTGACGGAAGATCGCGCCGAGGTTACCCTCGATCCACGAGTCGCCCCAAGTGCCGACCGCGGTGCTTACGCCAACCTGATCATTCACGCGCAAGAACGTCTCTCTGAGCATGTTTTTGCTGATCTGCTCGCTATTGACCACCGCACCGTCCATGAATGCCTTGGTTCCGAAGAGGCCGAGACGGCCCTTGTTAAAGATGTAGTCAAGAGTGAATGCGCCTTGGCCAAGTGTGCCGGAGTTTTGCCACACGTCCCACTTGACGACCTTTAAGCTGGCAAAGCCGCCGGCTTGGACATTGCCCCAGCGGCCGACTAAACCGGCGTCATACTGGCCCTCGTCGCGCCCCTTGAAGTGCATGAACTCGCCTTGGGTCTGGAATGCCATGTTCTTGGCGAATGGAACGAATACGCGGCCGCGGCCAGAAACGTTCAAATTGCCGTCTCCCGGGACGTTGCCGAACGACGGTCCGGCGTTGATGTCAAACGTGGCGTACTTCGGACCGGGTTTGGTGGCCTCGATCACTTCGTCCTTGGCCTGGGTGACCATCCGCTCGACCTGCGGGGTCTTCGGATAGTCGTCGAGCTTGTCGCCGATGTCCTGGGCCATCTTGCCCTGGTTATCTTCAAGCTCGGCCACTCGCTCTTGCAACTGGTCGTTGTCACCCTTGAGCCCCTTGATGAGGTCGAGGATCTCGTCGAGCTTGTCGAGCTTCTTGAGAATCTTGTTGCAGCACTCTTCGCTCATCGCGAGCTGCTGCTGCATTTTGTCGATTGCGTCGCCGACGGTCCCATCGCTGACAGGATTGCCGTCGCCGTCGTAGAGCTTTACAGTGACGCGGCGATTCATGAAGCGCCCCTCGTCGGAAGTGTTCGGAACCTTGGGAGTCCCCTCGCCGTGAGGCGCAAGTGTTACTTGAGTCGCGCCTGCGCCGTACTTGACAAGGAACTCGCGAACAGTCTCTGCGCGGCGCTGCGAAAGCGCCTGGTTGTAGCTATCAGAACCGATGAAATCGGTATGCCCCTCAAGCGTCACCCGGTAGTCGGAATTCTGCTTGAGCAGATCCGACAGCCGTAGCAAACTGGGGTAGCCGTCGGTCAATATCGACGAATCGAATTCGAAGTTGATCTCTTCCCAATCATCCCTGTTCGCCTGCGTCTCCAGACCTTGCGCCATCAAGGCGCTTGTACCCAATATGAGAGCTCCAACGGATGCCAGCAACTTATTCAACATTGAGATTGCATCTCCTTAACCAAAGCGGAAATCGAGCTAGATAAATGCACGTAGCGTGCCATCAGTTCAGAGTCGTTACTTTCGGTTGCGGGAGACGAAAGTGCGGACGAGCTTTGCGCTTGCTGATGAACTGTGCTCACTCAAAACATTTTGATAGGGAATTGTTTCGGTTTGCAAGGCTTTTCTTCTCGCTAGAGGCCTTTGTTTTCAACCAGTAAGCCCTTTCTAGAGGGTTTTGCGCGGCGCTCAATTTCTAGACATTTGTAGTAGTAAAGTGAGCCGTTTTGACGCCGTAGGGCGCTGTGGCTGAACAGTTAAAATCTGTATCAGTCCGCGTATGAACAACTTACCGGGAAGAGAAAATTTTACGCTTTAGGTAAGAGGGGCTAAGCGTTATTCCGCTGGTCACTTCCCCACTTAGTAGCGTCTGTGAGCTATCGCACCAGCATTGGCTTTTTTGTAAAAAATTCCAGCGCGCCGCGAAACAGCGTGTACTATTGCGTTGCCTGGGAGAAGTTCTGGTAAGCGAGGAAAAATGCCGCAGCCGAGATCAATCCGACTACAATCGCGGCGCCCTTCCAAATCGACTCTTTGTCGTCGCTAAGACCGGGTGTTCCACCCAAGTAAGCCAGGGCGAATCCGCCGATGAGACCACCCGCGTGGGCGGCGTTATCGATGTGGTCAACGAGGAAACCGTAGATCGCTAAGAAGATAATCCAGCGCGTGGTGTTCGACTCGATCATTGAGTTTTTGCTCATGCGCCCATAGCCGTAAAGCGCGCCCAACAATCCGCAGATTGACGCCGACGCGCCAATCGAAAGTGCCGGTGTGTAGAAGAGGCTGGCGAGATATCCGCTGACTCCCGCGACGACATAAATCACGATGTAGCGCGGGGTCCCGAAAATCTGCTCGCATAGTGGACCAAGTTGAAACAGCGCCATCGAGTTGAACGCCAAATGCAACAGTCCACCGTGCAGAAAATTCGCGGTGACTAGGCGCCACCAATCTCCGCCGTACAAGATGCTGCCGTACTCCTTGGCGCCGAGCATCTTGAGCACGTTGTAATCGACACCACCCAAGAAACTTGCCTGCCCGTTGAACCGCGAGGTGAGAATCCACGTCGCCGCGAACAGCCCGGCATTGATCAACATGATGATCGAGGTCGTAAAAACCGCCTGGCTGAGCATCCCCTGCCCGGCGCCCTCGCGTGCAATGCGCTTTGCGGCCGGCGACGGCAACTCGTTGCCGCAGTATTGACAAGTCTTTTCAGACGGTTCGATAAATGCCCGGCAATGGGGGCACATGCGAGGTTTCGACATTGCGAGGAACTCTCATCTTGCAGTCCCAAGGGGTCGGTTTGCAAGAAACGCGGCTGCAGCCTAAGCATAACCGCGGGTACGTTGAGACAACTCCAGCCCAAGGTCCGACAATCAAACGACTGCGTACGAGCGCCGGACAAGGGCGGCTCAACGTCGGGTGACCCGCCCGTCGCGCTCGTTAGGTATGAAGATACAAAATACATTCAAATTATTTGTGTTCAATTACTTACAAGTTAAACATAATGTTACGTTTTACATATATTTGCGACGCCTGCCCGCGGCCCCAACCCAGCGAATCAGTCCCTTATCTCGCAACGACAACAAAATATCGCCGGCACGCGCGTAAGCAAGTGCGGTGGCGAAGGCACGGCTAAGCCCAACTGCCCGTGGTCCTGCTAATGAGCTACCACCAGGACCAACCACCATGCCACGCGGGAACCTCACTCCGCGGTCCCCAACCAAAGATAGAGCGTCGAACCCTCGCTACTCATGAAGGCCACACAAGCCATCACCGCGTGTTCAGCCCCAGGGCTTGTAGAATCGGACGTACGCGGCACTGATGATCGGCGAAACTATATCGCACTATCGAGTTCTCGACATATTAGGTCAAGGCGGAATGGCCGTGGTTTATCGCGGCGAAGATACGCGTCTGGGGCGGCCGGTCGCACTCAAGTTTCTCGCCGCGCATTTGGTTGCCGACCCCGGCGTTCAGAAACGCTTCCAGCGTAAAGCCCGCGCGGCGGCGAGCCTTTCGCACCCCAACATCTGCACGATATTCGACATCGACCAGGCCGACGGCCAAACCTTCTTGGCAATGGAGTTGATCAACGGCGAGTCGCTAGAAGCGCTTGTCGCAAAAGGACCATTGCCGCTTGGTAACGTTCTCGCTATCGCTCGACAGATTGCGGACGGGTTGCGCGCGGCTCACGCGGCGGGCGTCGTCCACCGCGATATCAAGCCGGCGAATATCCTCGTCACTCCTGACCGGCGGGTCAAGATTCTTGACTTTGGCCTGGCGCTACTGGCCGAGGGGTCGAGGCTAACGAAAATCGACTCCATGCTCGGGACCGTCTCATATATGTCTCCCGAGCAAGCCCAGGGAACGGACGTCGATCACCGCACCGATCTGTGGTCGCTTGGCTGCGTGTTGTACGAACTCGTATCTGGCCAGCGTCCGTTCAAGGGCAAGTTAGACCAAGCGGTGATTTACGAACTCGTGAACGATGAGCAGGAACCGCTTACCGCCGTTCGTACGGGCGTACCAGTTGAGTTAGAGTTCCTGGTCGACAAGTGCCTAGCGACGGATCCGTCCCATCGCTATCAGTCAGCTACCGAGTTGATCGTCGATCTCGAGAACTTAGACGACCACCTCAGCTCAGATCACAACACGACGATTGTTCAGTCGGGAGTTCACCGCAAACGCTCGTGGCTCAAACGGTCTGGAGCGACCTCACGAGGAGTCCTCGCCCTTAGGCGTTACCTTCGCTTAGCCTCGGCGCTACTCGTGGCGACGGCGCTGTCACTTGCCGCTCTTGCATTCGTTCATTTCCGAGAGGCGCCGATCGAGCTGTCAGTTCGAAAGTGGCTACTGACTCCTGAAGCGCTCTCGACCGGGGTCGGGCCGGTATCGGTTTCACCGGACGGTAGGCATATAGCTTACGTGGCCGGCCCAGGCGTGGAGCGGCTCTGGGTGCGAGACGTCGACAACGTGGATTCCCGCGAGTTGCCGGGGACGGACGGTGCTCGAAATCCGTTCTGGTCACCCGACAGCCGCTATATCGGCTTCGTCGCGAATGGAGAGATTCGGCGCGTAGAGGCCCTAGGCGGTAAACCGATCACGCTTTGCCCGTCGCCCGGAGGATTTTTTGGAGGCTCATGGAGCCCCGACGGTGAGACTGTGGTGTTCAGCACCGGCTCGCCATCGCGCATTTTCGAAGTTCCCGCGCAAGGCGGTGAGCCGAAGCTGTTGTTCGCCCCCGAAGAGACTGCCAAGGGCTCGCGAAACTTTAATCCTCACTTTTTGAACTCCAGCACCCGAGGCCGCAGTCTGCTTCTCGAGGTCGGTAGCCCCACTCAAGGCGACATTGTCATCAAGAGTTTGACGACCGGCGCCTCCGAACTGCTGGCCGAGGGCTCTAGCCCGGTCTATTCACCATCCGGACACATCGTGTTTGCGCGCCAAGATGGCCTGTGGGCATTGCCATTCTCTGACCAGACGTTGAAGCCCAGCGGCGAAGCTTTTCCCATCAACGAAACAGGCGGCTTCCACAGTGTTGCCGGCGACGGGACCCTGGTCTCGGTTGAATTGCGAGGCGGTAAACTTTCGCAACTGGTCTGGCGAGGACGCCGCGGCCAGGCGCTCGGCAAGATCGGCCGGCCGCAGGAAGACATTCGCAATCCATCGCTCTCTCCCGATGGCACACGCGTTGCGGTCCGTTCTGGTGCCGGCGGAAACCAAGACATTTGGATTCACGAAGTGCACCGCGATATCGCTCGTCGGCTGACCTTCCACCCATCGTCCGACACACGGGCACAGTGGTCGCCATCGGGCCGCGAAATCACTTTTCAGTCGCTACGTGGCGGGACCTACGACGTTTTTCTGCGAGCGGCTGACGGCACCGGCGACGCCACCGCGCTGGTCGCTACCGATGCGATCGAACGGCCCTACGGCTGGTCGAATGACGGCAAGTACCTCATCTACGTGTTGCAAGCTGGAGGCCGCACCGACGTCTGGTACCTGGAGCGCAAGACAGCCGGGGACGGCTTTGAACCGTATCCGTTCCTAACAACGCCGTCCAGCGAGAATGCACCGAGTCTTTCACCCGACGGCCGCTTTCTGGCCTACTGCACTGACCAGTCTGGCACCGACCAGGTGAATGTGCGGCAGTTTCCCTCCGGCGGCGGCCAGTGGCAAGTGTCGTCGAGCGGTGGCTGTCAGCCCCGCTGGAGCGCCGATGGCAGGGAGTTGTTCTACGTTAGGGGCGACACGCTCCACGCGGTCGAGCTCG
>CBDBHI010000012.1:0-455368 GCA_965205595.1 Bryobacterales bacterium
GAGTTCCACTCTCCGTCTTTCTGCGGACCGTCTGTTGCCGCGACGAAAGTATAGAGACTGCCGCTAGGACTTCTCGAACCGGCACGACCGGTAATCTGCACTTCGTAGCCATTGTGGGCCGGTGTTCTCTCGTAGTCGGCCGGCTGAGTCAGGGCGTATTTCGCGCGCGTCGGGTCGCGGATTGAGATCCCGCTATTGCCTGGGACACGCACCCAATACTCGATATGTAGGTCGAACTCAGCGAACTCCTTGTTGGTGTAGAGCCACGATTGAACGCCCATCCAATCCTGGAATTGTTCTCTCGTGATCGTTTCTGATTCGCCAAACAAGGCATCGACGGCCGGCCTGCGATATCCGATTAGAACGCCCTCCTCGGTAACCCTCCAGATACCGTCGCCGAGCGCCTGCCACGCTTCGAGTTTCGGGGTGATCAGCTGCGTCCAATCGGCGGCGACTATGGGAGCCGCTGAAGCCAGACTCAGAACAACCGCTGCCACGTGGAAGATTCGCATAGTGAAGCCAACTCCAAGAATGACTGTATCTTACGCAATCTAGACAAGATTCTCCTAGTCGACGTCGGGAAATAACTCGTCGTGTCGCTGGTTCGACAAATTGGAACTGCCGGCATTCAGGCCCTACGCCTAAGCTCGCCATGTGGTAAGCAATGCGGTCTAGGTTGACCCCGGCTGCGCCGTGGATTCAAAATTTCCGCAGGATCAACACTGCGCCTTGCGTACTTCGTGCAATGCGCTACAGCTCAGCCACAGCGGAGAGATGGAGTCACGCCGCCTTGACAAGGATTTCAGCTCGTACCAATCAGGAGCGCGATAGCACCGCGCGGGTTCTAAACTTTAACAGCGTTGTAGTAGAGGAAATCACGCGTTTGCTCGGAGATTTTTCGCCGCAGCTTTAGATGGTTCGTCTTCCCGGTTCGGAACAGATGTCCAAAATGAATGAAAAACCGTGCGAGGTCGAAGCTTGGATTGGCCTCGTCGATGTCAATATCTACGAACCGGACGCCTGGCTGCAAACCGCTACCGGGCCTAGGGACCGCACCGATAATCTGCAGCGACCCACTGCCTTTTGCCTCCCGATGGCTTCGTAGCCTGTAGTCTTTGGGAGCACCGGGAGCCCTCTTTAGCAGCCGTTTGTGGGTGCTGTGGACAGTTTTATCTTTAGCTAAGAACTCTTTCTCGACAGTTTCGAAGAATGCCGGATCTACCTCGGCGTAGATTCGGTCAGCCTCGACGAAGATCACCTTTTTTAAGAGCTTGTTCAATCGCTTTTGACGAGTAGGAACTACGGCGAGCTTGGCAAGAATATTCATCAAACAAGCTTTCCGCAAGTCGCGGTGGAGCACATTTGGCTTGATCCATCGATCCCCTTGCCGGCCGTCTATCTGAGATTCTTGAAGGATGTCCTGAGTTTCCTTGTCGAATTTACCAAAAGTAGTGTTGAGTTCAAACCGGTGCTTCGGCTTCTTCTCTTCGAACGTCAAATCGAGTGAGCCGCCTTCTTCGATCCGCTGGTTCCGGAATTCAGACCGTTTGAAGCGGATACCGCTCAGCACGAATTCAATGTCATAGCGCCCCGCGGGCAGCGCCTCTTTATCCACACCAGTGACCAAAAGGCGGGGACCCTTCTTCGAAACATTTAGCTTGAACGACATCGAATTGAGCCAGTCGAGCCTTTGTTGAACTCGCCAAACCCGCTCTTCGGTCACCTCGTTCGCCGGGGTCACCGACAGCCCGAAACCCCTCGGAAATGCGCTTGTTTCACCTGCCAGAGTGATGCCCCCCTCCTTTTCGTCAGTGTCAAAGTCACTTACGGCAACTGGCTGATCGTTGCGCTTAAAGCTGATTGATATTTTCTCTCTCATGAGTTCCCTCCGGGGACAATTCAGTCTGCATCTAATGGGACGCCGGCGTCAGTCGATGCCTCTCGGCCAAAGATCGTCGCCACTCACACTGGCTGATCAAGCCCATTTAACGCCCGCTTCATACGACATACTACACCGGACATCCGAAAATTGCTAGAAAATTCTATTTGCCTTGCAAATTCGGTGAAATGCGGTCCTTCACGTCCGTCGTCTATGTCGGAAAGGGTTCCGGCAGTATCGCCGGGCGCACGCGTTTCGGAGAGAGCCACCTACGGACCAGCACTGTCTGGATCGGAATGCCTATCAGTCCGTGGTAAAAGTCCCGTAGGCCTGCGTGACTTTTACCTCGGGCTGCTATAGATGCTGTGCTAGAAACGGCAGTCCGCGCTTCCCATGAAAGCTGTGCTCGCCCGCGAAAACCTCGTGCTCGGCCATCTCCGCTTCACCAAAGACGGCATAGACTTTCTTCACCCTTTCGAAACTCTCGCGACTGGCGGTCACCGGAAAGATTTTGTCTTTGTCGCCGGATTCAACGAACAAAGGCCGCGGGGCAATCAGACCCGCGACGTCGTACATTTCGCACCATCGCAAAATACCCGGAACGTAGTTGTCGATACAGTGCGAGATGCTGAGCACGCTGTCGCGGAAGGTGTTGAGGTAGCCACTGATCAGAGCGGCTTTAATGCGTGGCTCAAGCGCCGACGCGAATGTGGTGATCGTCCCGCCGCCCGAGATGCCCATGCAACCGACCCGATGCGCGTCTAAGTCGTCGCGGGTTTCGATCCAGTCGATCGTCCGCATCACATCGAATGCCCGCCAAGCGATCATGGTTTCGCCGAGAAGCAGAGCCGCACCGGCTGCCGGCCGGCAAGACGACGTGCCTAGATCTTTCGCTTCGGCCCGATCGTCGCGACGGCAACCAAAACCAACTTGCTCAATCGCGACTGCCGCCATGCCGTGCTCGACGCACTGGATTGCGAAGTCGTGTTGGTAGCCGTCTTTGTCCGTGCGGTCTCGCCCTACGTCATCGATGCCGACGATGTCGTCGACGCCGCGTCCATGCCCGGGCAGACAGATCATGGTGCGCCGCGGTCCGGTCGCGGAGCGCGGCGTCAGCAGGTAGCCCAAGACCATGACGCCGGGTCGACTCTCAAACACGAATTTCTCGCGCCTATAGTTAGGGAACTCGCGGACTTCGAGAGTCTGCGACTTAAGCGCGGCGGCCTTTGAGGGGAATCCGCCGATGAGTTCGCTTACTTTGCCGCGAAGCTGGGCCTGCCAGCGCCGCGCTTGTTGAACGTTCGAGGCCCTGAAGGTCATCTCAAGTGGGGCGTCTTCGTAGCGCGACCGCGCCCACACAACGGGATCAAACGCCGCCGCCTTGACCTGGTCGCCGACGCCGTCCAACGCACCTGTGTAGGTC
The DNA here is from genome assembly GCA_965205595.1 of Bryobacterales bacterium. Taxonomy (GTDB): domain Bacteria; phylum Acidobacteriota; class Terriglobia; order Bryobacterales; family UBA6623; genus CATQHP01. Next base: position 3,303 of record CBDBHI010000012.1, read on the forward strand.
GATTCAGTAGCCGCGGGGGCCAAGGCCGCGCTCATACCCACCAGCCCAAGTTCACGGCGAGTCAGCTTTTTTGACATGCCCCCAGTCTACTCGGCGCGAAGTCAATCCGCTACGGGCTCGGCAAAAGCGACGAAACCAATCTATTTAGTCTATTTAGTCGCCGGTTACGGCTGCCGGTTCGATATCGTGGCGGCCGCGGTCGGCTGACGGTCCGGCGATGGCTTCTCTATATGTTTCCAGCGTGTAGTACACGACCGGGATCAATACCAAGGTGATTAACGTGGAAATCGTCAAACCTCCAATCACGACCCGCGCCATCGGAACTTGCAATTCACCGCCCTCGCCCCAGCCGAGTGACATCGGCAAGAGCCCTAGAACCGTCGTGATGGTCGTCATCAGGATCGGCCTCAGACGTCGGCTACCCGCCGTCATCACGGCATCACGCACTGAATAGCCTTGCTCGCGGCTTAGCAGATTCGTGTAGTCAATCAACACTATCGCGTTGTTCACGACAATGCCGACAAGTACGATGATCCCCAGAAAACCTTGCATGTTGAACGTCGTGCCAGTGACTATTAGGATCAGTGCCACCCCGACAAACGCAAATGGAATTGAGAACAATATGATGAATGGGTCGAGCACCGATTCGAACTGAGCCGCCATCACCATATAGACCAACACTAGCGCCAGCAAGGCCGCGAACGTCATTTCTTTGAATGCCTGCTGCTGCTCCTCGTACTCACCGCCAAATACAAACTCGTACCCTGTCGGGCGCTGGATTGTGGCCAGTTGCTCTCGCAGGTCATCGACTACACTGCCGAGGTCGCGGTCTTCGATAATTCCGCTCACAGCGATCACCCGCTGCTGATCGGTACGAGTAATTTCGACCGGGCCCTCACGGCGTTCCAGCCGTACAACGTCCGACGCGGGAATCGTACGCCCACTGGGAAGCCGCAACGACACCTGCCCGATTTGAGATACATCGAGGCGGTCTTCTTCGGCCAAACGGACTAGGATGTCGAATTCGTCGCCCTCTTCGCGAAACATTGACGCGCGCGTGCCGCCGATTGCGGTCTCGAGCGCGCTGGCTACCTGGGATACCGAAAGGTCCATGCTGTGGGCTTTTTCCCGGTCGACCGAGACAACCATTTCAGGCGTTCCGGGCTGCCGGCTGAGTTGAGCGCTAGCTACACCTCGGGTCGCCAACATCGACTCTAGTACTTGGTCCGCAAGATTTTTTGAGATCTCTTGGTCATGGCCGCGGATCTCGACTGAGAGGCGACCGTCGCCAAATGCGCTCCCGCCACGTGAGCGGGTCCCGCCCCGAATTCGCGTTTGGATCATCATGCCCGGTTGGATCTGCAGCATGGGGCGGAGCTCTCGGGCAATGTCTGCCGCTGATCGTTCCCGCTTCGACCGTTCGGTCAGATAGATTCGGATGTCCCCCTCGTTTGTGCCTTCGGCGCGCCAAGAACTGTTACTGCCCGCCTCCGACAAAATCGTCTCCAGCTCGGGCACATTCTCGCGCACGACCTGCTCGAGACGTTTGACGACTTGATCGGTAACACCGACCCGCGTGCCGGGTTCCAGCGTAAGGCTGACGCTGATGGAGCCCTCATCGAGTTCCGGCTCAAGCTCGACCCCGATCAGCGGCCAGATGTATAGTGCGCCCACGAACAACATTCCGGCCGAACTGACGATGATCGCTCGGTGATCGAGAGACCAACTCAACGTTTCCTCGTAGCTCTTGGTGAGAGCACTGAGAACCCAGTCGATCAAGCCAACCACGCTCCTCTCGTTGCCCGACGCCTTCTTGCGCATGAACCGAGAACAAAGCACGGGGACAACCGTGATGGCCGACAACAGTGAGCAGAACAATGCGAACGACACGACCCATGCCAGTTGTTGGAAAGTCTGTCCGGCGACACCCTGGATGAACAGCACCGGTACGAATACCGCGATCGTCGTCAATGTCGAGGCGGTAATGGCAACGGCGACCTCGCGGGAGCCGACAACCGCGGCTTGCTTGCCGTCTAAGCCGGCTTCGCGGTGGCGGAAGATATTCTCCAAAACAACGATGGCGTTGTCGACCAACATGCCGACACCCAGCGCCAAACCGCCGAAGCTAACCGTGTTTAGCGTGAAGCCATTGAAATACATCAAGGCGAATGTCGAGATCACTGAGATCGGGATGGCAACTCCGATGATCAGAGTCGATGTGATGCTGCGTAGGAAGAACAGCAAGACAAACACCGCCAGCCCGCCACCGACGATCGTCGCGGTTTTCACGTTGTCCACCGCCGCCACAATGAACTCCGAGCTGTCAAAGGGGATTGACACAGAAACGTTGTCGTAATCTTGGTTGAACTGGGCCACCTCGTCGCGGACCACTTTTGCCACGTCGACGGTGTTTGCGCCCGACTGCTTATAGACGAAAACGCGAACCGCTGGATCGCCGTTCACGCTAACCATGTAGCGCACGTCTTCGTGCGAGTCTTCGACCGTCGCGATGTCACGCAGATAGATCTTGACTCCATTGCGGTTGGCTATAGCAACGCCGAGGATGTCGTCTACGTTGTGAAACTCGCCTTCGGTTCGAACCAGAACCTCGTAGCGGCCTTCCTGCACCGGACCTACCGGACGATTGAGGTTCTCATTTCTGAGCGTCGATACGACGTCGTTGACGGAGAGATTCAGAGCGCGCAACTTTTCGAGCGAAAGGTCGACATGAATTTGACGGCGTAGTCCGCCTCTGATGTTGGTGGCAGCGACGCCGACAGCGCGTTCCAGCCGGTACTGCAAATTCTTCTCAGCGAAGAACCGCAGCTCCTTGGCGTCCATTTCAGGCGACGCAACGGTCAGATAGATGATTGGATACTGTGAAACATCGTACTTGTAGAGCGTGGGCGGCTCCATCTCGTCGGGCAGGGTGTTGCGCCGTCGATCAATTCGCGAGCGCATCTCCGCCGCCGCCTCGTCTAGGTTCGTCCCGTATGCGAAGCGCAGCCGAACACCGGCGCGGCTTTCCGATGACGACGAAGTAGTTTCTTCCACACCTGGCGTCGCCGCCAGAGCCTGCTCAAGCGGCCTAGCTACGAGCGTCTCCATCTCTTGAGGAGCGACGCCGGGGTAGGACACGTTGACGCTGAGGGTCGGATATTCCGTCTCAGGCATCAAGTCGACCGGTATTTCGACGAACGCAATTCCCCCAAGAAGCATGGCCATCAAACAGGCCATGAGTATGGTCACTGGGCGTTCGATCGAAAATTCCGAAATGCTCAAGGTTTCTCCTGCGACCGGACTCTATTCCGGGCGCTCTTATTTTGACACGCCAACATCGCGGTCAACCAAGTTTTTTTCGGGGTCCAGTTACTGGCGGGAGACAGCCGACTACTCCTTAGCGGTCAGCTCCTTGAGCCGATCCACAACCCGCACGGCCATTTTCGGATTCGCCTGAAGCGCTCGCCCGTAAGCCTTCACAGCCTCTTGTGTCCGCCCTGCCCGTTTAAGCGAATCTCCAAGAGCGGCTAATAAGTCGGCTCGCTTGGGGTCGTCTTGCACCGCAGCTTCCAGAAATGAGATCTCATCTTCAGGTCGTTCGGTTTGGCTCAAGAATCTTGCGAATCGTAACAATTCCCCGGCGCCCATCTCGAAAGCTTCCGAATTGGCCCTCTCAAGTTCTGAGTGCCGCTCAAGCGCTCGCTCGATTCCGCTCTGACGATAGGAACGATAGAGCTCCCGCGAGACCGGCTCCGGCGGCGAGTCAATCGTCTTGCCGTAGAGAATTGCGCGTATCTCCTCGGCGATCTTGTACAGACTGGCCGCCGGTGTATTGTTCAGCAGCACGATGAGGTGATCGTCTTTAGGAATCCGCTGAATGGTCGTGTTGAAACCGTTTATTCCTCCGCCGTGCCAAACGCGATTCAGCTTGCCTCCCTCCTCAACCGGATGATCGAACTGCCCGATGAACCACCCGTAACCGTAGTGCATGTTCTGAGGGACTTCGGCCGCCTTCACGTGCGGAGCGAACATCTTCGTTTGCATCTCAGCGGAAAGCACTTTGCCCGCGGCCAACGCCCGGTCCCAGCGGTAAAGATCTTCAACCGTGGAGTAGAGCGATCCAGCGGCGTACGGCAATGACATATCGAGGTAGCGGGCGTTCTTATATCCGTCGAGCCCGTACTGATAGCCCGTCGCTCGCTTCTCGATCACTGCGTCGTGGGTGTCATAGCCGCTGCTATTCATCCCCAGCGGCTTGAAGATCCGCTCGGTCAGGACTTCGGCATAGCTTTGTCCGGTTACCTGCTCGATAATGACCCCGAGTAAGAAAAATCCCGAGTTGTTGTACTTGAAATCCTCGCCTGGCTCGAAGTCGAGCGGTTCGTTGGCGAAGTACGAAACGAATTCCAATGGCTTCTTCGGATTGCGGAAGTCCCCGGCAAAGAATTTCGGCATGCCCGTATAGCTCTTGATGCCCGAAGTGTGCGTTAGAAGCTGGTGGACGGTTACCCGATCGGCAACGTCGGCCGGGTACTCCGGGAGATACTGGCTGAGCGGCGCATTCAACTGAACTTTTCCATCTTCGACAAGCTTAAGGATTAGCGCCGCGGTGAACTGCTTGGTGATCGACCCAAGACGAAATCGGGTGTCGGTCTCATTCGCGATGTTCCACTCCCGATTCGCTAGCCCGTAGCCCTTCTCGAAGATCACCTCGCCGTTCTCGGCCACCAAGACAGCGCCGTTAAAAGTGCCGAACTCGTTGTAGCGAGAAACCAATTGATCGATCTGTGTGGGATCGGCGCCGAACGCGGTCACCGTCGCCAGCGCCAACAGAGAAATGATAAGTTTGGGCATCGACGGTGCTCAGTTTAGCAACTCAAAATCGGGATCGACGACGGTCTCGATTGCTGCTCCGTTCGGATTCTATTCCCACATATACCGACTACACACCAGACTTCGAGAGTGGCAAAGACGTCGGTCATCCGCCTCGGAACGCAGTCTCGACCGCTGGTTTGACACGTCGGCGTTTACCGTTCCAGACCGGTTCACTCATGGCAACGCCGGCCGGAGTATTTTAGACGGACCGGGCACGGTCAACGTCGACTTCGGCACTACAAGAATGTTCAAATTCACCGAGCGCGTGCGTATGCAGCTCCGCACGGAGTTCTTCAACGCATTCAACATTCCGCAGTTCGACCAACCTGGTGGCGGCACGATTGTGTCGGCGACTCGGCCCATGCTCACGCGGGGCGCCGGCGCGCGGATTCGACGCACGATCTCAGACAACCGCCAGATTCAGCTCGGATTGAAACTGATCTGGTAGCTGGATAACAACGAAGGAGTATCGACAATCCAAAATTCTAAGTTCGATCGGATCGGACGCCACTAGCTGCGTCCGATCCGATCGGTTTCAATAAGTGGTCGATCAAGATCGGCCGCATCGATCGCGCCGCGAGCGCAAAAAGGTGTGCCCTGTCTTGCCAAGACACCTGTCGCCCGCCCATCATCTTCATGTAAGCTTCGTTGACCAAAGCTGTCGGCTGCAGAGTGTGATTCCCTCGATTTCCTCGTCGCAACGCCCCCGCGAGCCGCCTACGCTCTCCATGAAGCGCTGAAGTTAGCTGGAACTCCAGCACTCGATCGAACGGCCTTGCGAAAAGTTTGCGCTCCGACCACTCATCGCCGACTGATCCGCACCCACGGAGTTTCGGCTAAGCAACGGCACGCCGCTGCTATGCTCAACTGACGATTCAGGGAAGCTCCCGAGATGAAATTACCAATCCTCTGCGTACTACTAATTACCGTCGCGGGCGCGGGCTTCCCCCAAGGCCGCCCTGGCCCCGACACCGACATTCATTACCAGCTCGGCCCCGACTCGCTTCCGCAAGACGGTGTACCCAAAGGGGAAATTAAGGGGCCGTTCACTTTGCTAGAGAGCAAGGCTTTCCCGGGTACGCAACACACCTATTGGGTCTACGTTCCCGCGCAATACGACGGCGCGGCGCCGGCTCGCCTGATGGTGTTCAACGACGGCCAGGCCTACATGAATGCTCAAGCCGATTTGCGCGCGCAAAACGTGATGGACAACCTCATCTACCGCCGCGAAATCCCGGTGATGATCGGCGTATTCATCAACCCCGGGCGTACTCCCGAACAGCCCCAACCGACGATTAGCAATTGGGGCGACCGCGACACCAACCGGCCCGACGAGTACAACTCGCTCGACGACCGCTATGCGCGGGTTATTGTCGGCGAGCTGCTTCCCGCGCTCTACAAGCAATACAACATCTCAAGGGACGCGGATCATCACGGCATCGGCGGATCGAGCTCCGGAGCGATCGCCGCATTTACGGTGGCGTGGGAGCGCCCGAGCCATTTCCGCAAAGTGCTCAGCATGATCGGCACGTACGTAAACCTGCGCGAGCGCGGCGGCAGCAAATATCCAGACATGATCCGCGAAGGTGCGAAAAAGCCGCTACGCGTCTTTTTGCAAGACGGGCGCAACGACAATCGCGGAGTGCGCCGCGAAGGCACGTACCGTCAGGACCTCGACTGGTTCTACCAGAACGTTCGCATGGCGAAGGCTCTTTCAAAGCGAGGATATGACGTGAACTATATCTGGGGCATCGGCCGGCACAGTCAAAAACACGCCGGTGCGGTGCTGCCCGAGGCAATGCGCTGGCTGTGGCGTGACCATCCGGTGTCGACCGACCACGACGATGCCATCGAGCGTGCTTTTCACGCTCCCGCTCAAAAGTAGTTTCAAACAGCTAACCTGAGGGCGTACCCAAACGGCACGGCTAGGCTCCATAGTCGTAGCAGGGGATTGTTTGCATGCAGGCCGCGGCACGAGAGAAACCGCCGGTTGGAATCGTTTTCGATTGCGACCTTGGCGACAGCATCGACGACACGCTGGCGCTGGCGTTGCTGCACGGATTCGCCACACGAAAAGATCCCCAATCTCGCCTCGTATCGGTGAGCCTTACTAAGTCGAACTTGCTTGCCGCCGCATTTTGCGAAGCAGTCAGCCGCTTCTACTCTGATATTGCCAATCGCGAAATCCCCGAGCGCTTTCGCAGATACCGCGGACTGGCAATCGGGCTTTCCGACAAAGGCTGGTCGGCTGCCGACACTGCGATGCTGACCACGCCGCTCGCCAAGCAAAATGCCGAGGGAAAGCCGCTCTATTTTCATGAGGTCGAGCGATTCACCGACACGGCGGACCCGGCCGCACTCATTCGCAACGCGCTCACGGCGCAGCACGACGAGAACGCGATAGTCGTCTTAACGGGGCCCGCGACAAACCTTGCCCGAGTGCTTGATCTGCGCGGCGCGAAAGAGCTGATCGCAAGCAAGGTGCGATTCCTTTCCGTGATGGGCGGGGCATACCCAAGTGGCGGACCCGAGTACAACATCAAGTCCGACATCGCAGCCGCAAAGAAGCTATTCGCCGAATGGCCAACTCCGATCGTTGCGTCCGGGGTAGAAATCGGCGACGCGCTCCGCTTCCCCGGCGAGAGCATTGAAAATGACTTTGACTGGGCTGAGAATCATCCCATTGCTGATGCCTATCGGGCCTTCAAGCAGATGCCGTACGACACGCCGAGCTGGGATCTAACGGCGGCGCTCTATGCGGTGGCGCCCGACGAAAATTTCTTCAGCGCTTCCGAGCCCGGAACGATCGAAGTTCTTGACGACGGGCGGACGCGGTTCAAACCGTCGCCTGATGGCACGCACCGCTTTCTGATACTCGAGGAATCGCAGAAAGAGCGAATTATCCAAACCTTCCGTGAGACCATCAGCGCACAGCCGGCCCCCAGGGAGTTACCGGGCTTCCTTCGGCGTCTCATCGCTGAACGCGAGAAGAAGGAAGCGGAAGAGAAACAGCTCAAGCAGGAGCAGAAGTAGCCCGCATTTCTCACCAGGTGGTTAGTAAAGCGGGCTAAGTAAGATCCAGCCCGTCCAATCGTCCCGTTGAGTCGCCGAAGTGTTCCACCTTGACCCCCATTCGGTCCATCATCGACAGGTAGAGGTTCGATATCGGCGTTTCCTTGCGATAGGTCACCCGCCGACCGGTCTTGACTGTTCCGCCGCCACTGCCAATCATCAGCACTGGCAGATCGTGGTGCGTGTGGCGATTGCCGTCCGAGAGCCCGGCGCCGTAGATGATCATCGAGTTGTCGAGCAACGTCGAGTCACCTTCGTCGATCGACTTTAGCTTCGTCACCCACGCCGCGAGTTGTTTGACGTGATACTCGTTGATCTTAACGACCTTCTCCATGCGTTCGGGACGATTCTGGTGATGTGTCAACGGATGGTGGCCGTCGGGGATTCCGATCTCGCGATAGGGGCGCGAGCTTCCTTCACGAGTAACTAAGAACGTGAACACGCGGCTCATGTCAGCCTGCATCGCGACGGTCAACATGTCGGTCATCAACTTGAAGTGCTCGGCGAAATCGGGGGGCACGCCGTAGGGCTTGTTGAGACCCGGATCGACCTGGTCGTTGTCACTCTCGGTCTTTTCGAGCTGACGCTCGATCTCGCGAATCGACGAGAGGAATTCGTCGAGCTTGCGCTGGTCGGTTGGTCCGAGGTCGCCCCTGAGTTTGCGCGTGTCTTCGGATACGAAATCGAGAATGCTCTTACGAAAGCGGTTTCGTTGCTGGCGAGTTTCGGGGCTCAAGTGAGCATCTTTTCCGAACAGCCGTTCGAATAGTTCACGCGGATTCAGAACCGGTGGCAGCGGCTGCGTTTCGCTGCGCCAGGCCAAATTGTTGGTGTAAGCGCAGGAGTAGCCCGAGTCGCAATTGCCGGCTTGGCGTGCGTCTTCGATGCCGATCTCAAGCGAAGGGAAGCGAGTCTCGGCACCGATTTCGTTGGCAACAATCTGGTCGCAAGAAATGCCGGCTTGGATGTCGACGGCCGACTTGCGAGGGTGAACACCCGTGAGATAGGCGCCGCAACAGCGCCCATGGTCGCCCGCGCCGTCGAGTAGGGCGCGCCCGTTGTTCTGCGTCAAATTGCTGAGCAGCGTCATGTCGTCCCGCAGGCCGTCGAGCGGCTTCAGCGTGCCCGGCAGCTCACCGCGCCAAGCGCCTTCGTACTCCGGATTCCAGAAACGCATGTCGATGCCGTTCGGCACATAGACCCAGCCCATGCGCACGGGCTTTTTGCCGGGGATGCTGCTGGAGGCGAGCGCGGGGGCCATTGCATCGAAAAACGGCAGCGCCACCGCAGCCCCGACTCCGCGCAGAAACGTTCGCCTTGCAAGCCTTTTGCCGACTATCATCGTGATCTAGACTCCCTCGGCATCGCCGCTGTTTCGAGAGCCTCCCCGCGCCGTTGCTGGAAAGGCAGGCTCCGCACAACCTCGTGAATCAACGTCTGAAAACTGTACGCAGACTCGCTGACTTTTCGAGAAATGCCTCGCACGGTAATTCTATCGTATTGCTCTAGCCCTCGTCCGAGCGCGTAGATAAGCATCTTCTCGGTCATGTTGCGGCTGAATTCGTCGATATCGGCCAGCAAGATCCGCCGCATTTCGGCCGGTGTGTTGAACGACTTGCCGTTGGGTAGCGTTCCCGCCGAATCGATGTCGAAGTTGCCGTCTTTGCTGCGCCAGCGGCCGATCGCGTCGTAGTTCTCAAGACCAAATCCCAGGGCGTCCATCCGATCGTGACACGTGGCGCAGGTCGGGCTCGCGCGATGCTGCTCAAGCCGCTGCCGCAGCGATGCATCCTCTCCGAGCCCCTCCTCCTCAAGCGCCGGGACGTCCGCTGGAGGGTCGGGTGGTGGCGCGCCGAGGATCGCCTCAAGCACATACTTGCCTCGGATAACCGGCGAAGTGCGAGTCGGATAGCTGGTCACGGTTAGCACCCCGGCGTGGCTGAGCACACCGCCTCGCTGATCGTTTTCGAGTTTGACCCTACGGAATCCGCCGCCTTTGACTCCTTCGATTCCGTAGTGTTTGGCAAGCCGCGGGTTGAGAAACGTGAAGTCGGCGTCGAGAAAAGTCGACAGCGGAAGATCTTCGCGCAGCACGGTGTCGAAGAACAATCGCGTCTCCGTTTTCATGTCCTCGCGAAGCTCCGGCCCCCACTCGGGAAACTTTGCCGGGTCGGGGTTCACGTTGTCGAGCGCGCGGGTTTCAAGCCACTGGCCGGCGAAGTTTGCCGCCAACGCCGACGAGCGTTCGTCAGCAAGCATGCGGCGAATCTGCGCATCGAGCGCGTTGGGCTCGCTCAGCCTTCCCCTTTCGGCAAGATCGAGCAACTCGTCGTCGGGCATCGAACTCCAAAGGAAGAAGCTCAAGCGCGAAGCTAACTCGATGTCTGAAATGCGGTGAACGGCGTTCGGATCGAGCGGCAGCGGGTCGTGCTCGATTCGAAACAAGAAGTGCGGCGAGACGAGCAATGCCTGCACGGCGAGTTGCACGCCCTGCTCGCGGCTGAGGCCTTCCGCGCGCGCCTGGTCGAAGAATCGCATGAGCGATTCGACGTCCGCACTCTTTGCTGGTCGCCGATATCCGCGCCTGGCAAGCTTGCCGACAATTTTCTCAACGCAGGCGCGGCCTGATTGCGGATCGCAAAAGAGAATCTGCTTGCGGGCTGCCGGCTCGATGTCGCTAGGAAACGGGCCAACGAAAGTAATTGATTCGAGATACTTGTTCTTCTTTCGGTCGTAGCGTTCCTTTTCAGGCAAGGTGTCAGGAAACGGGTCGTCGATGAAACCGGCTCGGAAATCGTGATCGCCGGCGGGCAAGTAAAGACGATATTCCTCGAGCGAAAACGGATTGAAGTAAACCAACCCAGACGGCTGCGTTTCGACCTGCTGCGTTTCGAGCAGCTTACCGTCCATCCAAAATCCCAACGAGACGGGCGCGGCGTCTTTGGGCCGCTCACCGGGCAACCCGATTTGAACGATGTATTCGCCGTCCCACTCAACTCGGTGCCGGGCCTCGATCGTGCTCACGTCGAGACGACGAATCATCTTGTCTCTGGAGTGATATTGAGCTTCGATCGGCGTCTCCGGCAGTGGGTCGGCGCCAATCGCGCGGGCGGCGATCATTTCCGCGGCGCTCATGTACTTCTCCATCAGCACCGGAGAAATCGTGAGAACGTCGCCAATGTTGTCGAAGCCGTAGCCTGAGTCATCGGTCGGGAAGTCATCCTCGGCACGAAACTCGATGCCCAGCAGATCGCGAATCGTGCGTGAGTATTCGCTGCGGTTCAGCCTGCGGGCAGTGATGCGGCCAGGGTCGGGCGTTGCGCTCTTGTCGGCGCGGTCGAACTCGCCTCGAATGAATGCAACGATCGCGCCGATCTCGTTTTCATCGGGCCGCGGCACGCCGCGCGGCGGCATTTCGCCTGTACGCACCTTTTTGAGAATCTTCTCCCAACCTTCGCGATGCACCCCAAGCGACTCGACTGAATCGTAAGAGTTGAGATTAAGTCCGCCCGAAGCGCGCTGATCGTTGTGACACAGCGTGCATTTCGAGAAGACCGGCGAAACCGATTGCTCGAATGCCTCGGCCGAGGGCGGGCCGGTCGCGTCGGCACCCTTAGCATCCGTCGCAAGCAGCAGGCCGATGGAAGCCGTCGCCGCGATAACCAAGTAAAGCTGGGGGCGCATGAGTGGTTGTAACTAAAGAGATTCGAACGCTGTCGTTAATGTTACATCGAGCCGGCTCGCGAGCCGGTCTTGAACCTCGATTGGCGGGGAGAAAGACTGCTACCGCGTGGCCAACAAAGTCCGTTGAACTCACTCAATCTGAGTGATAGCCGCGCCACATCCAAACAAGCGTGTCCGCTAGCGTTTGATCGGAAACTTTGGGGTCACTGTGCCTCGTATCGCGACTGAATATGTAGCGATAGTCATAGCCTTTCGATTTGAGCACAGCGGCGGTCCTCTTATCGGCCATCACCCAGTTGTGATAGCTCTCTTCCGGACGCCCGGCGCCATTGTCATTCTCGGAAACTTGGGTGAAAATGCGCAGCGGCTTCTTCTCGCTGTTGCCAATCAGGTTCATGCTGGAGTGGTACTCCCACGCTCCGAGCGGATACTTCGTTTCATCAGGGGCATCATCGTCCTGTTGATCGACGAACGTACCCGAATATGTAATCAAGCGACGAAACAGGTCCGGACGAAACCAGCCCATCGTCAGCGCCGCGGCACCGCCTGAACTCCATCCCATGGTGGCCTTGCCCCAGGGGTTCTCAGTGAATCTGATGCCGGGATACACAGCTTTGATCTCCGCGTTACTCAGCACCGCGGGCAGTACTTCGGCATTGATGAATCGAGCGAAGCGGTCGGACATGGTGTCGTATTCGAGACCACGTTCGCTGCCCTTACTGTCGTTGCCGCCGTTTTGAACAGCGATTGCGATGAAGGCGGGCAGCTTGCGATTCGGGTCCTTCGAAATCGTCAGATTGTCCAGCGCGTTGCTTACCTGGTCGAGGCGCCTCGGACCGTCATGCATGACAAGAATGGGAGCCTCAGTGCCATCTTTGTAGGCGGCTGGCACATAGACCGCAATCAATCGCTCTTTGCGCACCTCTTTTGTGGGCTCGAGTGTAGAATCGTCGCCGCGGAAGAATTTGCTGTCGGCCAGGGGCATTGAAAACTCAAAGCGTTTCCCCTTCGGGTTTCCAAGGTCCGTCAGATCGGGGTCGAGGGTATAGTCGGGCCCAATCGTGTAGTCCCCGTTACCCTCGGTGCCAGGGTTCTCGGAGTAATCGTCGGCTGAAAACGCCGGGCCGGCAGCCAAGCCAAGCATGGCGAGTGACAGAAAAGTTCGGGAGCAAGCTGATCGGAACTTCGATTTCGACATAGACCCATGGTATTCCCAATCGGCAATGATCCCCGAGCGGTATTTAGGCTAGCTCCAGAGCGTCGACTTCCGTCTCGTCTATGACGATCGATGTAAAAACACTGGCTGCTTACGGGCGGATCTGGGTGCGTTGTAAGGCCAACACACTAGGATTCCTACTATTTAGTCCCAAAGTGTAGACCACTTCAGATCTCTGGCATACGATCCAGAGAGGCCCACGAATGTCTGAAATTCTTTCGCTGTTGCGAGCGCTTGTCCGAACGGCCGCCGTAATGGCCGGCATCCCCGTCGCAACCGTCGCGGTGCTGGCAGCGCTGCACTTCCCGTACGCGGCCGACGAGCCCAGCAGCAAGGAACCGGTCGCAATTGCAGACGACGCCCAAGACTATTATGAGGAAATATATTCGCCGGCGGCTGCATCGGAGTCCGACGATTCCAACGATCATGAGTATGTCCAAATCGGACAGTCCGCGAATGAAAACAAGGGTATCGTCGAAGCCGTCTCCGAGTTCGTCGCCGAGTATGGACTAAGTGATGCAAAAGTCCTAGAGGTCGGAGCGGGCAGCGGTCAGCTCCAAGACATCGTCCACGATTACACCGGTCTCGATATTGCCGCCGGCGCCAGGCGCTACTTCCACAAGAAATTCGTGGCCGGATCAGCGACGGCGCTGCCGTTTGCGGACGATGAGTTCGACGCGCTCTAGACCGTTTGGACCCTCGAGCATGTACCCAACCCGGAACTTGCGCTGCAAGAGGCGCGGAGGGTCGTCAAGCCCGGCGGCTATTTGTTGCTGGCGCCGGCGTGGTTTTGCAACAGTTGGGCCGCCGACGGTTATGAGGTGCGGCCCTACAGCGACTTCGGGCTTATCGGGAAAGCGGCGAAGGCTAGTCTGACGATCCGCGCGAATAGCTACTATCAGTCGGCGGGACAGGTATCCGGGCGCATCGCGCGGCGCCTTCTATTTCCTCCTGATCAAGTGACTCGGCTCCGTTATCGGGCGCTTGAGGCGAACTTTGATGATTACTGGGTGGGCGACAGTGATGCCGTGAATTCCCTCGATCCGCACGAGGTGATGCTTTGGTTCGTGAGCCGTGGCGACGAGTGCCTGAATTGCCCGGATACGACGGGGGAGCAGCTCATGATGGGCCCGCTCTCGTTAGTGATTCGAGTCAACAAGCGAGAAGATCCGCGGCGCGCGTCAGTCCCGTAGCTCGCGCGTCTCAGAGTGTCTTGAGAAAATCTTGCAAGGCTTTGAGCAGACTCGCCTTCTGTTCGCGGCGCACGTTGTGACCCGCGCCGTCGATGTGGACGATCGTTCCGTGTTTCAATACCGCCGCGACTTCCTCGTTCTTCTTTCGCGTTTCGGCATCGGCGTCAGCTTTTAGGATCAGGGTCGGGACGCTGATCTTCGCAAAAAGCTCCGTCGTCGGTGGCCGGTTTCCAAAGCTCCGATAGGCGTTGCTGGGGTGATGCTGTCTCTTTGAAGGCGCCCAGATGCGACACTCCTCGAGACCCCAAGTCGGCGAATTCGCTACACAACCTTCTACGAGTTCGTCGAAACTCGTCTGGTTGCGTTCGAGAATTCGTGCTTTGGCCTGATCGACATTCGTTTGTCGGCCACGACCAGTGCGAGGCAACAGCCCCGGATCTTCAAGCACGACGGCTCGCGGCACATCGGGATACTTGGCTGCAAACCAGGCCGCCGAGGACGCGCCCATCGAGTGCCCCATCACGATCGGTTTCTCAAGCTTCAGTTCGCCGATCAGAGCCGCAATATCCTCGGCCTGCACATCGGCTGGATCCGAGGGCGACGTCGGGTCTGAGTGGCCGTGACCGCGCGCGTCGGGCAGAATGATGTCGTAGTCAGCCGTCAACTCTTTGGCGAGGCTCGTCCAGCACAGCCCGTTATCGGAAGAGCCATGAGCCATGATCAGAACCGGTTTCTCGCCGCCCGTCCGCCAATAGTGAATCCGGATGCCGTTTGCCAATACGTAGCTGTCGGTCCATCCGGCGGGTGGAGCCGGCGCCTGCCCGCCAAGCGCGGCCGTAGAGATGAAAATCGCCGATAGTAATCCGAACAAGCGTGTCAGTCTAGTCTTTGTTGTCATGTGAATGCTTCCTCGCGTACTCTACAACACCGCGGATACATCCACGGGCGACTGCCCGACCGGAACGGTCTGGCGGACCGTCTCGGTTCTGACGTCGATGATGCTGATCGACCCCGAGCCCCGGTTCGCGACGAATAGAAAATTCCCATACGGGCTGAGGCGCACACTCACGGGGTCCGAGCCAACACGTACCGTTCCGCTAATGCTATGGTCGCTGGTACTGACGACATATAGCCGTCCCGTACCGGAGCTACCGCCCGTGACGAACGCCTTGCGGCCGCGATCTTCGAATGTGACTGCCGTTGCGCCGGGCACGCCCGAGATCGTCGTCACGAGCTCCATGCTCAGTGTGTCGAACACGCTCACGGTTCCCGCATTTTGGTTCGTTACGTATGCCAACTGGCCGTCTGGCGATATGGCCACGTGAAGTGCGCCGTCACCTGCATCAGAGGTCGCGATGATATCTCCTGACAAAAGGTCTACCGCCGATAGCGAGTTCGTTTGGGAGTTCACAACGTACACCCGCTGGCCATCCGGTCCGGGGGCGACGCCGAAGGGCCCGCTGCCGGCCGCGAGGTCAATCGTTTGCTCCACGGCCATCGTGGCCGTGTCGATAACTGAAATTGAGTCCGACCCGCGGTTGCTGACATAGGCCTTTGCGTGGTCGGGAGACACCTTGATCCAGCGCGGATCCATGCCGACCGCGATCAGACCCATCTGCGCCGCGGTCTCAGAGTTCAGCACCGTTACGGAGTTCGCCGGCACGCCTACAAAATAGATTTGTGCGCCGGGCTCGTTCTGCGACGTGGGCATCGCTGTCGACTGCTTTTGTCCATCTTCTTTGAGAAATCTAAAACCCACCGAGAATCGGAGCGCCCTGGGCTGAACCAGATCGGCTGACCGAGTTTCAGAACCTAGCGGACCCCAAGGAAACGCGGCCCCGCCTAATTCATTGAAAAACGAGGCAATCGTGAAACTCTGCGCCTCCGCGACAGCAATTTGAATGGGCCAAGACCGATTACCGCGCTCTTGGAACCAGCGAATATTGAGGTTGGTCGGGCAGCCGACGTATTGCAGCAGCATGAGGCAACTGGTCGTAAGCATTACGAGGCCCACGGGAGCGATTGTCAGACCCAGTATGCGGATTGGTTTCGTCGGTTTGCGCATCGTATCCTACCGTTACTCAAAGACTACGCCGCGCATTTGCGCGTGGATGGAAATAGCTCCGCCGTAGTCGAGCCCATCGGCGTTGAACTCTGTCGGCTGGCCGACCGGCATCGAAAGCACCACTAGTACTTAGTTGCGTAAGTTAGAATATTTACTGGCGAGGGGACGAGGGGCTACGACGGTCTTGGTCCATTCGAACGGAGTAGCCTTGGAGTTGTAGACGCGGACGAAGCTGTCGATGGCCTCGCGCACCTGCCGGGGGGAAGTGAAACTCGCCCCCCGCAAGGCGCGGCGGCTCAGAATCGAAAACCACACCTCAACCTGATTCATCCACGAACTGTAGGTCGGCGTGTAGTGAAAATGGATGTTCGCATGACGTTGCAGCCAGCGGTCATTTTTGGGCTTGTGAGTGTTCAAGTTATCCAAGATGATGTGGATCTCGCGGCCTTCGTGGATGGCCGCGATGTGGTTCATGAAGTCGAGAAACTCGCGACGCCGTCGGCGCCAATAGTGTCCGGCGATGATGAATCCGGTAGCCACTTCCAGCGCGGCGAAAAGCGGCGTCGTGCCGTGCCGCCTGTAGCCGTGCGAGAAGCCCGTCAAGGCCTTGCCGTTGGGCAAGCGTAGCCAGCCCTGCGCTCGCTCCAAGGCCTGGATGCTCGGCTTCTCGTCGACCGCGAGCACCACGGCGTTTTCCGGCGGGCTGAGGTAGAGTCCGACAATGTCGGCGGCCTTGCGAGCGAACTCCGGGTCGGTTGACAAACACCAACTGCGCCGCCGCCGCAAGGACACGCCGAGCTGCCGCAGTACGCGCCAGACTTGATGCTTGCTGACGTCGCCGAGAGCTTCCGCGAGCAGTTCGCCTGTCCAAGTGGCGTGCCCTTCGGGCGGAGCTTCGTCGAGTTGGCAGAGGATGCGTTTGCGCGTCGCTTGGTCGTACCGCGCGGGCCTGCCGGAACGCGCTTGATCGCATAATCCCGCCAGACGTTGCTGGGCGAAGCGGGTGCGCCATTTCGACACGCGCGCCGCCGGGGATCCCAGTTGCCGGGCGATCTCGGCGGTCGAGGTAGCGGCGGCCGCCAGCAGCACAATGCGAGCGCGCTCCACCATGCGCCGTTCGGACTTGTGGCCGCGCACCCAGAGTCGCAGCGTCTCTTCTTCCTCGGCGTTCAGTCGAATCACCGTTGCCGGTCTTGCCATACCGACATTTTACAGTTAAAGGCCTTACTTTCGCAAGTTAGTACTAGATAACTTCGCGAGCGATTGCGAGTCGAGCGGCTCGGCGGCAGATTGGTCAGCAGGTAGTCCGGAACATCAAACGAATTGGTATCCGCTGGTGCTACGCAAGCGAACACGCCGGACGAATTCATCGGCAAGTCCACGCTGATGCCGCCCACAACGACTTGCGAATTACCCTGCCACGTGAAGCGCACACCGTTCGCTCGATCGATTGCCTCGGGACCCACCCGGTTAGTCCACGTCACCGGCTCCGCGATGGCCACATTGGCCTCGAACGCTCCTACGTCTCCGCTACCGCTACCCTGTATCGTTGCGCTACCCGGCCCAAGCTTCAATGGAACTTCGTCGAAGTCTCGGATCTCGACATCGTGCCCGAGCAGCGCCGCATACAGTGTCATCGCGGGCGGAACGGGCATCGCTCCCGCCGCGCCGGCAGGCGTCGTGATGCTAATCGCGCCCGCGGTCAGATCGACGGCGGGTGTTGCCAGGACGGTAGCGTCTTCCAGTATGTCGCCCTGAACGGTAAATGCCGTGCACGAGCCAGGCGGCGGAAGGGACCGGTTCGCCGCGAACGGAAACGGCCCACCGGGCTGATCAGAGAAAATCCCATAGAACTGATCGATCGTGTGTTCGAACGGCCGCGCGGCAACTGTCTGGTCGGAGTAGTCTTGACGCAGTAGCACCAAATTGCCCTGCTTTCCTCCACTCACGAATGTCTCTGAGAAAGGGTTATTTGAGTCGGAACAAGCGCCGGACGCCTCGCCGATGGCGATGGTGACGGTGTTGCTCACCGCCCCGTTCACGCGAACCGTGAGTGGCACGAAACAGCCTGTCGGCGCGGTTTCTAGAATGAACGCGTTGATTTGGTCTACCGCCGAGCAACATGGGGTCCGGCCGGCGTAGATGATGTTGCTCGCCGCGACGCCCCCGAAAAACACTTCTACGTCGTAGGGCAACGTTGCTACCGGTGGAGCCTCGTTGTCGGGTGCGTCGATCGCACCGAGTCCGGTGAGCCAAATCGTAACGAGCTGGCCGCGTCCCGCGGATACCGCGGTCGAGTTGAGTGGAATGTCAGTCGCGGACACGAAGTTTTGTACGATTGCCGGACCGATACCAAACTGGTTCGCGGTAAATATGCCGGGACCGTGCGCGACCACGCGAGCGGTAACGGGGTTGCTGGTCTCGCCGTTGAATGACACGCGAATCGAGACTAGACCGGTCGGCGCATCCGATGGCAGAATCGCATTGACCTGACCGCCTGCAACGAATACAGGGATCGCATCTTGAACAGTGTCGGCCTGGGTTACGGTCACCCTGACGCCGGCCAACTCCACGCCGAGCGGGAATGCCGAGACCTGTGCGCCTGCGCTTGGGCCGATCTCTTTGCCGAAGATACTGAAGAGCCCTCCTCGCGGAATCGCCCCTGGCGGCGAGCCCGGCGGTGCAAAGCTTGCGGCATGGATCACGCCGCGGTAAAAGATGAACGGCTTCGCCTCCAGCGAGACCGCCGCTATCGATACCAGGCCTGCCACAAGGGCAAGCGTTCGAAGATTTAGCCCGCATTTTTCACCACGTGGCGAGCGAAGCTGCGTGAGAGGTGCGTCAATACGAGGCGGGCGACGGTTGAAGCGCGGAGGCGTACGCGACAATCCGTCGAGCACGACGATCGAGCGCAACGAACTAGCGGCGCATCTATCGCGTGCTTTCGCGGTCAGGTGCTGAGAAATCCGGGTCAGATATGCCACTCGATCACATCTCCGTAGTACTTCGTCTTGACCTTGCGCGCGCTTTCTCTGGGCGGCGCCTTGTCTTTGCTCCAAACCACATGGGCCTTGCGAAGTCGGTCGACAACATTCGGGTGGTCGACAGCCAAATTCTTCGATTCCGCCGGATCGGCTTCGATGTCGGAGAGCCATGTCGTGTCGGCACCGGCCATCAGTAATTTCCATTTGCCCTGACGCACGGCCGCGTTCGGGCCCGAACGCCAGAACAAGTACTCGTGCGGGGCGCCCTGCTTTTCGCCTTGAACATAGGGCAACAAGTCGACCCCATCCAGCTTGTACTCGCTTAAATCCTTTGCGCCACCTGCCATCAGTACTGTCGGGAAAATGTCAATCGACATCACCGGTTGTGCAAACGTTCTGGCGCCGTTGAAACGGCCCTCCCACTGCATCGCGAACGGCACATGGATGCCGCCTTCATACAGATTGCGTTTGTGCCCGATAAACGGTGCGTTGCGCTTCCCATCGACGTCGCTTGGTTGCGTGGCCCCATTGTCGCTTGTGAATATAACAAGGGTATTTTCTTCGAGGCCGTGTTCCCGTAGCTTGGCAAGAACTGCTCCGACCCAGTCGTCGACTGCGCTGATCATTCCGGAGTAGATGCGCAACGTTTCATTTTCAACGTGAGGAAAGCGGTCGTAATATTTGTCGATTGTCTGAATCGGACCGTGTGGAGCATGGAACGCCAAGTAAAGGAAGAACGGTTCGTCTTTGTGTTTTTCGATAAAGCTCACTCCCTCGCCGCCTAAGGTATCGGTGAGGTAGTGCTCCATCTTGATTGGATTGCGCCCTCGGTAGAGCGTGCGCGGGCGGCCGGTTCCGTCCGATGTGCCGTCGTCTTCCGCGCCCGGGGCGATGTGCACGCCCGGCCAGCTAGGGTCGACGAAGCGCGACCCTGATGGCATTCCGAGAAACGAGTCGAAACCTCGATCTAGCGGGTGATAGCCTTCCTTCATCCCGAGCTGCCACTTGCCAACCGCCCCGGTGGCATAGCCCAGTTTTTTTAACCCGCTCGCGATTGTTGTCTCGCTCATGGGCAGCATTTTCTTCGGAGCGCCAATTGGGCCGACGGTCTGCGAATTCAGCTCCTTGCCCCAACGCTGCTGGTAGCGCCCCGTCATGAGACCCGGTCGCGAAGGATTGCAGACCGGGGCGGTCATGTAGCCCGCGCTGAACCCGACCCCATTCTTGGCAATGGAATCAATATTTGGCGTCGGGATGTCTCCCCCAAGAAACGAGACGCTACCGTAGCCAAGGTCGTCGGCGAACAGTAGTACGACGTTGGGCTTTTGAGTTTGGCCGCAAAGAGTCAGGGCGAACGCGGTGAGGAGCGTGGCTAGAACCTGTGGGTAGGCAAGGCGCCAGACCGTTTGCTTCGATACCGTCATGCTGCCGCCATTCAGTTTAGATCCATTCCAATTTTCTTGATCAGATTAGGCAGGTACGAGCGGAACTTGCCGGCAACTCTCGGATCACTAACCGGTAGGCCTGTGATCGCGGTATGCGCGGGTCGCGCCCTCTCGTCCATGTAATCGAGCGCGTTAAGCGCAGGCATCGCGATAAAGATGCCGTGGTCTTCCGCGTTCGACAACGGCAGCAAGACGTCGACCGCCTTGCGAGCATCCGCGTCGGAACCGTAACGCCCCAACGCCTCCGCCGCTGCAATTCGCACATAAGGCGACGAGTCACCAAGACCATCACGCAGTTGGGGCTTCAAAGCCTCGACGCCTGCTTTCTCGCGCATCAACGCACCCATCGCCGCCCAATAGCGCACCGCGCTATCGCTATCGCCAAAGCCGCGCTTTAGCTTCGCTAGATCGTCGGTCGCCAAAGAAGAAGCCGCCTCCGCGATCTCCATCACGCGTTCCATCGGGAAACGCATTTCGTCGTGACCCATGTCATAGGGCGTCGACTCGCCCGCGCGCTCGTGAATCTCGCCCTCGGGCAGAAATCCCACATCACGTATCCGCAACGACCAAGCGCGCCGAGCGTCGCGAAACCGCTCAACGATGGCCTTATATTCTGCGGAACCAGCCAAATTCACAACCTCGTGCGGATCGTTCTCAAGGTCGTAAAGCTCTTCCGCTGGCTTCTTCTCCCAAAAATGCGTCAAAGGCGCCTTCAGCTTCCCCGCCGTATACAACTCGTGCCAAACTCGGGTCGTTGGCGTTTGGAACATGTAATCGATGTACTGCCCGTAAATCTTGTGCGGCTTGAAGTTCTTGATATAGATGTAGCGCTTGTCGCGGACCGCTCGAACCATGTCGTAGCGTTCGTCCATGCGGCCTCTGAAGGCGTAGCCATACGGCTGTTCAGGCGCGGTGAACTCGCCGGCGAAAGCGTGGCCTTGGTAAAATCCCGGCGGCTTCACGCCGGCCAAACTCAACACCGTAGCCGGCAGATCAATAAAGCCGACCAGGCGATCGCTCTCGCCGCCGGACTTGTATCCTTCCGGCCGCAACTGTTTAAACTTCTCGGGGATATAGAGCATCATCGGGACGCTGAGCCCCGAGTTATAAGTCCAGCGCTTGCCGCGCGGCATGCCGGGGCCGTGGTCGCCCCAATAGAAAACGACCGTGTCTTCTTCGAGCCCGTCATCCTTGAGCTGCGCCAGAATTTCGCCGGCCATGCCGTCCATCTCGGTCATCTTGTCGTGATACTGCGCCCAGTCTTGGCGAGACTCGGGCGTGTCCGGGTGGTAGGCCGGAATCTTCACTTTTGCGGGATCATGTACCGCCGTATGCGGGCGCCTGCGAATCTGCGATTCGTGCGTCACGGTGAAGTTGAAAATCGCAAAAAACGGTTGACCGTCGGCGCGCTTGCGCCAGTGGGCCTCGCGGCTCGACTCGTCCCAAACTTGGCCGGGTTTTTCGAGGTTATAGTCTTCCTTCGAATTGTTCGTGACGTAGTAGCCGGCGTCGCGCAGGTATTGCGGATACATCTTCATATAGCTCGGTAGCCGGGTCAGCGACCGCATGTGCTGCGAGCCGGTCGATGGCGGATAGAGTCCCGAAATAATCGTGGTCCGAGCAGGAGCGCAAACCGGCGCGGTCGACCAAGCATTGCGGTAAATGATGCCCTGGCGGCCCAGCGCATCGAGCACCGGCGTAGTCGCATAGTCGTCGCCATAGACACCAAGATGCGGACCGTTGTCTTCGGAGCTGATCCAAAGAATATTCGGTCGGTCGGCGGCGCTCAGCACACAAGCAAGAGCGACGAAAAGCAAACAGATTTTCCGCATAGTCCAACCGAGTATATCGCCAAGCCGCAAAGCAAGCGTTTCTAAGTGCATCCCGAACCACTCGTCGCTTCACCGCCGGATGTCCGTCGGTGGCGCGACCGTGAGGGAGTGCGTTGGCGTAGATGATTCCTTCGGAGCACGAACAACCGCCCTGCTGAAACTATCTTCTGAGCTAAAGATGCGCCAATCCTGGGTAAGCCTCTAGTTGTTAAACGGCCGTGCACAAAGTGCGCAAGGCGGCACGCCACGCCGTCGTGCGCAACAACAAGCTAAAATCACCCTAGCTGTGACCAGCCAAACCATCAGCCACTACAAAATCCTCGAAAAACTGGGCGAGGGCGGCATGGGTGTCGTCTACAAGGCCGAAGACACGAAACTCGGCCGGACCGTTGCGCTCAAGTTCCTAGCCCCTCACCTACTGCGTAGCGATGACGCCCGTAAAAGGTTCAAGCGTGAGGCGCGAGCAGCCGCCGCGCTCGACCACCCAAACATTTGCACGGTTCACGCAATCGATGAAGCCGACGGCAAGACGTTCATCGCGCTGGCTTTCCTAGAGGGACAGACCCTAACGGAGAAAATCGCACAAGGGCCATTTCCGCTAAACGAAGTACTCTCGGTGGGCCTCCAATTAACCGAAGGGCTAGGCGCGGCACACGATCACGGAGTGGTTCACCGCGATATGAAGCCCGACAACGTAATGCTAATCGCCGGCACCCGTGGTTTGGCAAAGATCATGGATTTCGGCCTGGCGCAGTTGTCCGGTACGTCGAAGGTAACTCGCGACGGCACAACGCTCGGCACGATGGCTTATATGTCGCCCGAGCAGGCTGAGGGTGGCGAGGTCGATAGTCGCTCCGATTTGTGGTCACTCGGCGTCGTGCTCTACGAGATGATCGCAGGACGCCCACCGTTTCTGGGCGAGTTCGATCAAGCGGTGGTCTATTCCATCCTCAACGAGCAGCCCGAGCCGCTCACTGCCGTTAGGACCGGAGTCCCGCCGGAACTAGAGCGCATCGTCAACAAATGCTTAGCTAAAGAAGCGGCCGCGCGCTATCAACATGCCGACGATCTCTGCGTGGATCTCGAAAGCCTGCGGAAGGTCACCGATCACGGCACCAGCCGCGTGCTGCCGCCGACCCAAGGCCCTGCCGCTGGGGCGGTCAAAGTGGTGGCTACCGGCGGGCGTGGCCGCCGCGCTCGCGCTTGCTGGGGGACTCTGGTTTAGCCAAGCGTTTAGAACATCTTCCGGCACGTCGCCAGCGGAATCCGGAGATCCGTCCGTTGCAATCATGCCGTTCGTGAACGCCAGTGGTGACGCGGAGTTTGAGTACTTCGCCGACGGCATGACCGATGAGTTGATCAACGCCCTCTCCAACGTCGAAGGCCTTAAGGTCGTCGCCCGCAGTTCGGTATTCCGGTTCAAAGGAGAGAAGTACGAGATCAAGGATGTGGCCTCGCAGTTGGGTGTTGACAATGTGCTTGAAGGCGCGGTTCGGAGAGAAGGCGAGCGGTTGCGCATCACGGCGCAGTTGATCAGCGCCGGCGATGGATTTGAGCTATGATCGCAGCGCTTCGACCGCCGGATGGAAGCGGTGTTCGACATTCAAGACGAGGTTTCGGCGGAAATCGTCAAACACCTGCGTGTAGAACTGGGCGGGACTCGAGAGGTTGTCGCAATCAAGCGCCCGACCAATAACGTGCAAGCCTACGATTCGTGCTTGCGTGGCGAGTTTGAATACTTCAAGCTCAGTGGGGCAGGCGCCGCAAACAGTATTCCCTACTTCGAGGAGGCGATTCGTCTAGATCCAAACTTCGCGCGAGCCCATGCGGGCTTGGCTCGCGCCTACACGAATTTGGCGGTGTTTGGTGCTCGCCAATCTGCTGAGGTTGCCACGAAAGCCCGAGAACTCGTCGCTCGTGCCCTTGAACTCGATGATTCCGAGGCCCGCTCGCACGCTGCGGCTGCGTATGTGGCACGGTTTATCGACTGGGACTGGGAGGCCGCCGAGAAATCGTATCGGCGAGCACTCGATCTGAATCCGCCTGACGCCGAAACGCGTGGCAGCTACGCGAATTACTTGGGATCAATAGGAAGGGTGGAGGAAGCAATTGCCGAAGCGGAACGGGCGCTACGATCGAACCCGCTCTCCGCGAGTGTCAATCGGCGTCTAACCTTCGCTTATCTGCAGGCTAGACGTTTCGAAGACGGATTGCGTCTAGCCCAGCGCACTATGGATTTGGCACCCCGACACTTAAACGCCTATTGGGACATGTCTAACGCGTTGATCGGCCTGGGTCGCGTCGACGAAGCGGTTGAAATTGCGGAAAAAGCTGCATCGCTTGCGCCGGACTCAGCCGGTACCCACTGGTACGTGGGGTACGCCTATGGGAGGGCGGGCCGGAGATCGAAGGCCCTTGCGGTTGCACAGGAACTAGAACGCTGGCGCGAACGCGACTACTATTCGGCGCTAATGATAGCCCATGTCTACGTGGGCATCGAGGATCGCGAATCCTTCTTTAAGTGGATGGAGATTGCATTTCGCGAGCGCGACCCGCAACTCGTGATGATCAAGTACTACCAGATTTTCGACAAGGTCAGAGACGATCCCCGCTTCCAGGACATCGTCCGCCGGATGAAATTTCCAGACTGAGCGCGTGGAACGCACGACAGCTTCCAAACTCTCAAATTCCGGTAAAATTTTCGCTGCGATCAATCGAAATCGTGTTACAGTTGGCCCCTCTTTTCCAATTGAAAGATGAGCCTGAAGGAGAGAGGCGAAGCAGCTGCGGGGTGAGGGGGATTATAGCGTGAGTTGAGGTCGGCGGCTACAGCTATTTGTGGCTTCGTAGGGCGGGGTGAGGGGGATTGCATAAGGGGGAAGGGGCGGCACCCCAATCCCCCTTTGCAGCCATCCCAGGCGAGACCCCACGGCCGTCTTCGGACGTGGGCCGGAGGAGCCGACAACGCCTCGGGTCGGGGCGTTGTCTAGCGCGTGCGCCAGCAGATCGCGAGGTCTTTGCAGACGCGTTGCAGTTCGTTGCGCTGAGCGTCGAGTTGCTCGGCAAACTCGGTGTCGGAACAAGTGTCCGCTCGCGCTTGGAGCTTCTTGAGCGAGCGATCCGCGCGCAGGCCGCGCTGCTCGGCGGGCAGGCTGAGCAGCTTTTCCCACGGCGTGCTCCACTCGGCGTACACCTTGCGCAACTTGCCGCGGCGGTCTCGGCGCTCGCTGGCGAAAGCGCATGGGCGATGAAAATTCAAGTACGGGTTGAGCCACTGGCGGTAGAAGGTGTCGATCGCCTGCGTCGCTTCCGAGGGCAAAAACTGGTAGCCCATCCACTTGCGCACCACCGCGCCGTTCTTGGTTTCGACCAAGGCATTGTCGTTCGAACGGCGCGCGCGAGACTTCGTAAATTCAATTCGCAACTTCTCGAGCAGTTTAGCGGTTTGATGGTTGACGAATTCGCTGCCATTGTCGGAGTGAAAGCCGCGAACGATAAATGGAAATTGTTCCAAAAGGCCTTCCAGCAAGGGAATGAGGTGGTTTTCGTTGATGCGTTGGACGCAGCCGACGGCCTGCCACTGCGTCACTTCGTCGACCACGTTGATGCTGTAGGCGCCTTTTTCACCTTCCTGTTCGGGCGAGTGCACGGTGTCGATGCGCAGGTAGCCCGGACGTCCTCGCGGCTCGGGTTGGCGGCGTTCGCCGATCGCCACGGGTGTCGGTCGAGTCTTGTCGAGATGCAAACTGTGTCGCCGGTAGACGGCGCGTTTGCGCAAGTTGTAGAGGTGTCCCACCGACAGTTCGGCAAGGCGTTCGAACTCCTTGCGGTTGTAGATTTGGAACTCGCGCTGGAGAATGCGACGCGTCGCCGGCCCGGAGAGACGTTGCTGTACTTGGTCGACATGCGCCAGGAGAACGATGTCGGCGCGGCTGTACTTGGTGGGGAAGCGGCGCCTTCGATAGGCTGTCGGCCGAACGCACTTTTCGCGCAAAAACTGCCCGATGAGGCGAGTCAATTGGGCGCGGCTTAAGCCGGTTAGCTTGCTCAGGAAGCGTCTCAACAATCCTTTAACCGAGCGCTTCTGGTCGGCATAATGATGCCTCTTCAGGACGCCTTCGACGAGCGCGTATTTATCCGCTCGACTTCCGGCCTGGAACTCGACGGACCCACACCCGTCGAGAAAACTCTCGATCTCATCGAGACTCACTGATTCGGCTTGCTGCACGGCGACTCCCATCGCCCGCAGTTTGCCTGTTCCTAATCGACCTTGCCCAAATTACCTCCAGGCTCATCTTGTGTTGGAATCACCCCTCCCTTCAGGCTCATCTTGTATTGGACAAGACGGGCCACAAACGAGGCCACCAATGAAGTGTAGGATGCATTGCTTCCT
The DNA here is from genome assembly GCA_965205595.1 of Bryobacterales bacterium. GTDB lineage: Bacteria > Acidobacteriota > Terriglobia > Bryobacterales > UBA6623 > CATQHP01. The sequence goes on from CBDBHI010000012.1 coordinate 30,062, forward strand.
CCAGGTTTTTTTAGTTGCTCTATTCGCCGCCGCCGCCGCCCAAAGGTCCGCGCCACAGGTAAAATTCGCCGGCTCAATCGAGGCGCCGAGCGCCAGGGCGGGCCGTAGCGTACGCGTGGTGTTCGAGACCACTCTCCCGTCGGGGTTTCACGTCAACTCCAATAAGCCGAGTGACGAATTTCTCAGACCAACAAGCTTGTCGCTCGACACCCCAGCGGGGGTCAGCGTCGTCTCAATTGAGTATCCCGATGCGCATCCATTTAAGGCAAAGTTCTCGGAAGAACCCTTAGCGGTCTACGAACAGAGTTTCAACATCAAGACGGATCTTGAGGTCAGCGACAACCTCGCGCCGGGTAGCTACCCGCTCAAAGCAACGCTCACGTATCAGGTCTGCTCAGCCACGGTCTGCTATCCGCCGGCAACGCGTGAGACGCAAGTTTCGCTCGCGCTCGCGGCCGCTCCGGCCGATTCCTCGGCGAAGGTTGCCCGATCCTCCGACTCATCTTCGGAAACTCGCGCGGAAGCGACGATTCGTAGCGAGGACACAATAGAGAGCCTTCGTGTTCCATTGGCCGCCCTGTCAAAGTCCGTAGCTAACCTTCGGCTGCCAGACGAGCGAGGACGCGAGGTTTTTGCGAGTGAAGTGCAGATCGTTGACCTTGGCGAAGCCCCGGATGAAGCGAGAGATAAACTTCTAGACCTCGGCTTCGAGCGCGGTCGCTGGCTGCCGACGGATCAGGCCAAACGTTTTGCTAACGGCGACGTCACCGTATGGGAGCCATTTCTGGCGACAGTGGACTTCTTCCACCATTTCAATTTCTACAACATCCGTGGCGAATTTGAGGGAGACGACGGTTACCACACGGACACCGGTTTCAAGGGCTTGGCTCAACTCAAGTCCGGGTTGCTTCTTTCGTTTCACGGCAAGCTCACACTCGACTGGCAAGGGACGACGGAGTTAGTCGGAGATGAGGAAGCAACTGTTTGGCGCATTTCACGGTTTCGAACGAAAAGCTTCGAGTTTGCCGAAGGTGCCGAACCGCTGTTCACTGACGTCGGAGACATTGCCTTCGACCCGCAAGATTGGCGGCGCGCGATTAAGTCGCCGCGCGACGAGATGTTCACCGACATTGTGCTTAACATTCGCTCGGGTGCGACGGACATGGATCATTTTCGCGGCATGTTTCGCGATATGCAGGAGAATCCTATCGGCAGCGACGGCGGCGGCATCGGTCCCGTCCAGGCGTTAGTCGTTGACATCGATCGCGACGGCTTCGACGACTTCTATTTGATTGGAACGGCGGCCGCGATGTTTTTCCGCAATAAAGGGGACGGCACGTTTGAGGAGATTGGCCAGAAGCTGGGGCTGGCCATCGAAGGCATTCGCTGGGCTACCTTTGGCGACCTCGACAATGACGGCGACTCCGATCTTTTCATGACCTACTTCAGTCGCGAGGATGCGACGCGCTATTTGGTCAACGATGGGGGCCATTTCGTCGACCGCACCGACACGCTTGGGCTTGACCTACCCAACTGGGTGTCAAGTATCTCGATGTCGGACTACAACAACGACGGGCTGCTGGACGTTTACCTCGGTCGGTTTTACGCGGGCTTCGACGCCATCATGGTGGCCAATGAAAAAGCCCACGATCGAACTGGTAGTTACCCTGACAAGTTTCCGCTCTTAGACGACGAGGAGGCCCGAGAACTCTTTCGACGCACGCGTGAAGACGGCCACCCCTTGGGCAAACGCTATTCGCCGCAGGACTGGCTACTCACGAACCTCGGGGGCGGACGACTTGAGCGCGCAATCGCCACTGGAGACGAATGGGGGTTTCACCGCGCGTTCGCATCGTCATGGTCCGACATCGATCTCGACGGTGACATGGATCTCTACGTTGTCAACGAAGTCGGTCCGAACAGCCTAATGCGCAACAACGGCGACGGCACCTTCGCCAACATCTCTAATTCTTCCACCGGTGAGATCGGCTACGGCATGGGAGGGGCGCTCGGCGACTATGACAACGACGGCCGGCCCGACATCTATACAACGAACATGTACAGCAAGGCTGGGCTGAGAGTTTCCGAGCTAATGCAGTCGAGCGCAATCGTGACGCAGTCGGCCCGCGGAAATACACTGATGCGCAACACGGCGGAGGGATTCATCAAGGTCTCAAGCCAAGACAACTCGGGAATCCAGGTAGAGGCCGCTGACTTTGGATTTGCGGAGACTTCGCGGACCTCAACAACGACGGAAACCTCGACATCTACGTACCGGCTGGCGCATTGAGCATACCCGCCGAGGTTGCCACGATCGGCGACAGCTGAAGCGCCTTTTGGCGTACGGTCGTACGCACTGACGACGGCGGAACTAGCGACAATCTCACCCTGTGGGAGCAGTCGTACCAGTCGCTTCTAAGTGTTTTTGAGGGCATTGCGGGTGGCGTTTCTTGGAGCGGCAACGAGCGCAATCACCTATTCTTCGGCGGAGTCAAAGACGTCTCCTTCGGGGACTACTCAGGCATCTCGGGGATCGACGACCCGGGTGACGGCCGAGCGTTCTCGTTGCTCGATTACGACCGCGATGGTCGCACCGATATCGTGCTCGGGAGTCCTGGCAAGCCTCGAATGCGTCTGATGCGCAATGGCATTGGCGAGCGCGTCGGGCAAGAGCATGACTTCATTGCCGTACGGCTGATCGGCGGCAATCACAACGCGTCGAAGTCCAGTCGCTGGAGCGCGCGCGATGCCTATGGCACCGCTATCTCGTTGGATCTGGGAAGCACGACGTTGTTTCGTGAGCACCAGCCGGAAAGCGGTTTTTCAGGCCAGAACAGCGGGACGATGCTCATCGGTATTGGTGACCACAACAGCGTGAATCGGCTTGAGGTTCGTTGGCTGTCGGGCAACAAGCAGAGCTTCGACAACGTGTCGGCCCGAAAGCTGATCACCATCTACGAGAACCCTGAGCAATCGCCAACCGGTAAGGCGCTGGTCGTCGAAGACTACGTCAAGGAAACCCCGGAAAATCTGGCGACAAACCTCGCATCCCACGATTTTTGGAAGACCCGCCTTCTACCGAGACCTCCTCTCGAGAGCAAACTCAAACTCACCCACAACGGCGCACCGGTTGCTTCTGAAACAGGCATCACGTTGATTGCAACCATGGCGACTTGGTGTACGGCCTGCGTCGAAGAGATGCCGGAGTTTAACGCTCTCCGTGACGCGTTTTCCGCGGATGAACTCACCCTTCGCGCGGTCCCGGTCGACGCCGAGGACAGCGCCGAAATGCTCACGGCATGGTCCGAAAAACACCAACCGCCTTATGGAATTGCAACGGGCATTGAGCGTTCGGAAGTAGAGACGGTCAACGAGGTGACTCTGGCCGAGTTGCGCACCGAGGCGGTACCGGCAACGTTTGTCGTCGACCCCGCCGGCCAGGTGCTGCTCGCTCGATGGGGAGTCCCCACCGTCTCGGACATCAAGAAGTTTCTCTGGCAAAATCGCGCGAGGTAAGACCCGCTCACTTGTCCGCGTCAATAACTTGGCTAGAGCAGCAAGCTATGCCGATGTTGAGCGATCAGCCGTGGCTTGCTCACGCTTGGGTCGAGTTTCCGCTGATTTTCTGATTAGGCCCGAGGATTGCGCGGTTGCGGTAGATTCTTGAGAAAATTCTTGCCGACGGGCCGGTTGACGCGCAAGAAAAGGTGATCGAAGGAGGCAACGCCACTTTTGAGTCGTCTGTAGCTTCCCCTTGCACTCCGCTGTCAGCTACCCAAGGAATACCCGTACCGCGCTTTTGAAATTTTTTACCGCCGCAAAATCAACGACTTAGCAAAACCAATGGGGCCGAAACGGATACACCGGCCTTAAACTGTTCTCGGAGGTTCACCCGCCCTACGCCGGGCCGCTAAAAATGTGACGAAAACCCTGCCAAATCCGGCCACCAAACGCGCCAATCATGGCGACGCCCCTGCGCTACAATCAAATTTCCACCGGGATATCGCAAGATGCACTCGAACCAGCACCATCGGTTCCATTCCACGCATTGACCTCAAGCGGGATCCCGACTCTCCAGCGACAACGAAAAGCCTGAGCGGGTTCCCAACCCGGCTTCAGTAGACGTTCGCTATGTTGAATACCTCGCCGCCACCCGCCACACGTGATTTATTGCCCGAAGATACGTCTCTTCGACGCCATCTCGAGTCGAGCTTCGTTCGCACCGCTGAGTCGTATGGCTTTGAAGAGATCGCGACGCCGATGTTCGAGCGGGCCGATCTTTTCGCCGCGCGGTCCGGTCCCGAGATAAAAAGCTCGCTGCTGACGTTCCATTGCGACCACGAAGAGTACGCTCTGCGGCCGGAGATGACTGCGCCGGTCTGCCGCCTCGTGGCATCGGGAGCCCTTGCTGATCGGCCAACACCACACAAGATCTTCTATGTCGCGCCGTGTTTTCGATACTGCCGCCCACACTCTGGCCGCTATCGCGAGTTCACGCAGGCGGGGCTCGAGCTGATTGGCGAGGCCGGCCCGCAGGCCGACGCTGAAGTCGTTGCCGCCGCCTGCCGCTTCCTACGTTCAGTCGGTGTAAAGGATTTCTCGTTGAAGCTCGGTACAGTCGGCATTTTCCGCGACCTGCTCCCTGACGAGTTGAGCGCCGACGACCGCGCGAGCGTGATCGGTCATTTCGACCGGCTGATCAGCATCGACGAACGCTGTGCCTCGCTGGCATCCTCCGGGAACCAGGCGATTTTCGATCAATTGAAAATTGACCGCAGTGACCTCGCTACGATGCAGGCCCAGACAGATTTCAGCGGCGAGTTTGCGATCGAAGATCATCCAACGCCGACTGCCGAGGAACTAGCCGAGCGGCTCCCTCGCGAGGTGGACGCGACGCTGCGACGGGTCTGGAATGTCGAGGGCTACCTTAGCGATGAGATCGCCGATCTACTGATTCGCGTCAGCCGCATTCGCGGCACGACGGACGAAGTCTCCACGCGGGCCTCGAAAATACTCGAGGGAACGAGCGCCGGCGGTTCGCTTGAAAATCTACTGTCGGTCTGCCGGCTACTCAAGCTATACGGTGTCGGCGATCCGGAAGTCGTGCTCGGTATCGCCAGGGGATTGACGTTCTATACGGGAACCGTCTTCGAGATCTCATCGAATGGACGGAAGTGCTGCGGCGGGGGGCGTTACGACAATCTGATTGAGTTGTTCGGCGGCGGCCACCTGCCTTCAACCGGCTGTGCGTTTCGCTTCGATACGCTCTCCGCCGTCGCTGGGACGAATGCCGCTGACTCCGCGCCAAGGGTCGCGCTGCAACCGTCGACCGAAGAGGATTTGCAGCGAACTGTAAGCTTGTCGGAAGGGCTCCGCGATCGTGGCCTGCGAGTTGGTGGCGCCGACGCGCCAGTCGCCACCGTTGAGGGCGACCAGGTACGGCTGCCCGACGGAAGAAGCGTCGAGGCAGTGGTAGATGCGGTGGCGGCCATTATCACGCACACCTAGGCCGGGACGGCATCGACGGAGAACAGAATGAGCCAGGTAAGATTCGCGATCCCCAAGGGCAGTCTTGAAAAAAAAGCACGCGCGTTTTTCGAACGCGCCGGAATTGACCCGAAAGGCTACGGCGACGGCAGCCGTAGCTATCGTCCTGACTTCGGCCTCGAGGGCGTGGCGGTCAAAACGATGCGGCCGCAGGAAATCCCATACATGCTGCAGGCCGGCTTCTTCGACCTTGGGATTTCAGGCATCGACTGGTACCGCGAAAGCGAAGTGCAAGCCAACGTAGAAGACATCGTCGACCTCGGATTCGGTCGCGTCGACATCGTACTGTGCGTCCCCCAACAGTGGGAAGATGTCGACTCGGCGGCCGACCTGTTCGCAAAGTACGTCGACTCGACCGGGACGCACCCGCTGCGTATCTGGACCGAGTATCTGAACCTGACGGAGTCGCTCGTACGGCAACACACTGATCTCGAGCCGTCGCTTTACAGCCCGTACTCGCGCCTTAGCGTCGAGCGGCGGGGTTCGTCTCCGGTCGCAATCTTTCACTCGTTCGGTGCGACGGAATCGAAGCCCCCCGAAGACGGCGACGCAATCGTCGATAACACAGAGACCGGAAGCACGATTCGCGCCAACGGACTAAAAATCATCCACAAAGTTCTAGAAGGGTCAACCGCGCACCTACTCGCAAATCGCCGCGCCCTTCGCAACCGCGAGAAGCGTGTTGCGATCGACCGCGTCCGCGAAATGTTCGCGGCCGCGGCCCCGGCACGCGCCGAAGAAGAGCCAGTTTTCGGCCACCTGTAACCTGAATCGGCCCGCGAACCAAGTTTCTGCGGGCTAGAGTTCCCGCGCCTTTTCAACAGCTTTCAACAAAGCGCCGGCCTTGTTCATCGTTTCGTCCCACTCGCGCTCGGGAACCGAGTCCGCGACGATCCCAGCGCCAACCTGTAGGTACGCTTTCTTCTTGCGGCACATCATCGTGCGTATCGCGATCGCCGAGTTTAGATTGCCCGAGAAATCTAGGTACAAGACCGCGCCGGAATAGACGCCGCGCTTGGTCGGTTCAAGCTCCGCGATGATCTCCATCGCCCGCACCTTGGGCGCGCCCGAAACCGTCCCTGCCGGGAAACACGCCGCCAAGGTATCAAACGCATCTTTGTCGTCACGCAGCTTGCCCAAAACACTAGAGACGATGTGCATCACGTGAGAGTAGTACTCGACGATCTTGAACACCGGCACATGAACCGAACCGAATTCGGCCACGCGTCCCACGTCGTTGCGGCCTAAGTCAACGAGCATGACGTGCTCGGCGAGTTCCTTTTCGTCGGACAATAGATCTTTCGCCAGTGCCTTGTCTTCATCCGCTGTTTTGCCGCGTGGCCGGGTCCCGGCGATCGGGCGATACTCGACGCTGCGGCCCTCAACTTTGACTAAAATTTCAGGCGAACTGCCAACGATCGCCGTGCCATCAAGTTCCAAATAAAACAAGTACGGGGACGGATTGACTGTCCGCAGCGCGCGGTAAATCTGAAAGGGATGGACGCCGGGTGTCATCGCCAGCCGCTGCGAAAGCACGACCTGAAAAATGTCTCCCGCGAGGATATATTCCTTGGTTTTCTCAACCGCCGCGCAAAATCGTTTCTTGCCGATATTCGATTCGAGCTTGAGCGGTTTCGGATTCGACGCGCTCTTAGGCAACGAGAGCGGACCACGGAGCACATCTTCAAGTTGTTCAACTTCGCGACAGGCCTGGCGATAACCCTTCTTCAGACTCGCGCAGTCATCAACTCTGACATTGGCGATCGCGTAAATCTGATGCTTTACGTGATCGAACACCAGCACCGAGGTGAAAAACATGAACACAGCGTCAGGTGCCTTTACGTCGTCCTCGCGAAACTCCGGCACGCGCGGCTCGATCAAGCGGACGAGATCGTAGCCCGCGTAGCCGACCGCGCCCGCGCAAAACGGTGGCAACTCGTCTGTACCAGCCGGTCGAAACTCGGCGGCAAGTTCTTTCAAAACGTCGAAGACGTTCGCTGTCCGGCGCAGAACTTCTTTACCGCGCCGTACATCGACGCGGGTTCCCTTGGCGGTCACGATTAGAAACGGCTCGGCGCCCACGTAGGTGTAGCGGCCGATGTTTTCACCGCCCTCGACGCTCTCGAGTAGAAAGGAATATTTCTTGCGCTTGGCGAGCTTTAGGTAAGCGGAAACCGGCGTCTCGAGATCGGCCGTCAGCACCTTCCAGACGGGGACGATATTGCCTTGTTTCGCGTGCTGCCCAAAGGCCTCGAATTCCGGCGAGAAGCTCACTCTCTCACTGTAAGCGTTCGAGCACGGCGTTACGCATCACGGTTCGCGGCGCTTCGCTGCCGGTCCAAATCTGGAACTGTCGAGCAGCCTGCTCTAAGAACATTTCAAACCCGCTAATTACCGTGCGGCCTTCCTCTTTCGCATGTTTAAGCAGCGCCGTGTCGAGTGGATTGTAGACCATGTCGAACACGACGTCGGCGGGAATTCGCGCCGGAAAGAGATTACCCTTCGACTTGGGAAACATACCTACCGGAGTCGCATTTACCAGCACGTCGAAATAATCCCGGTCGAGATTTTCGAACTCGATCGACGACACTCCGGCGGCCCGCGCCAGACGTTTTGCATGGTTTGAGTTGCGCCCGCTAACGACGACTTCAGAGCCCTGGTCCTTCAGCGCAAAGACCGCCGCTCGCGCCGCCCCGCCATTGCCAACTACCAGAATGCGCGCACGGTTCAGCTTGACCTTTTTAGCCAGCGGTGCTGTCACCCCAATCGCGTCCGTGTTCGTACCCCACAGTTTGCCGCGTTTGCGATAGACCGTATTGACGGCGCCGATGCCGCGCGCTATTGGGTCAATGCCATCGAGATAACGCATTACCTTTTGCTTGTGTGGAATCGTCACGCTGAGTCCCGAGATCGGTAACTCATCCACGCACTTAAAGAAATCCCCCATATAGCCCGGTTCAATCAAGAACGGCAGATAGATCCCGTTGATGCGCTTTGTTTTGAATGCGCGGTTGTGCAGCGCAGGCGACATCGAGTGCCCGATCGGCTTCGCCATGAGCCCGTAGATCGAAGTGTCACGGTTGCGGCGTTGCACGCGATAAAGCTGTCGCAGCGTCGAAGCGGTGAACTGCCCCGGCGCGGTCGGCGGCGCCGTCAGAACCTTTCCAGCCCTTCCGCTCGGTGCCGTAAACTCGTCTGGTGCGGCGAATGTGAATACAGACCCCCGAGACGGCGCCAGCAAGCGGGTGGTGGTGCCGACCTCGCCCGTGCCGAGCACCACAACGTCGGTGTCAACGCCCGAGAGCGAGAGCAGCTTCAAGTTGTCGCTTGGCCGCGAAGCAAAGGTCGCGATTTTATAGATCTCGGCGGGAAACTTTTCGAGTCGCCTGAAAACAGACTTAAGCGGGGGCGTTCTTTCGAAGTTGTGGTAAGAAAGCACGCGTAGCGCCTTACCCTGAAACCCTTCAAGAGTTGCAGGCATGCACTCGGCAGTCTCAATCTCAACATCGACTAGAGCCGCGCCCACCTCAACCGCCGCCCGAAGAACCACCATCTGGCGAGCAATCGAGCCCCGAAATTCCCCGCCGTTTTGCTTTCGCCTGCACGTCGCCAGAATGACCGCATCCGGGTGCCGCCGCAATACTTTTGGAATGACCTTGACGCCTTCCGCAGCGTCGCCCAGCATGTCGAGGCGCAATTCAACGAAGCAGTCGCCGTGGTCGCAGGTTGCGACGGCGATCTTTTCCAACTGCCCAGGATCGGGCAGTCCGAGCGCTACGCAGATTTTAGGCAGAGAACGAACGGAAAGCATTTGGGAAGTCGGGGAGCACTGTAGGTTATCACAGCATTTCAAAGACCTACCCAGGACACGAAATCACGTTGATGGCACCGCTACTCTGCGCCGGCAGCACCTCTTGCGCGAAACTAAAAGGCTATGATTCCGCGCTACACAAGACCCGAGTTGGGGCAGATCTGGTCTGACGAAAACAAATACCGGCAATGGCTCAACGTCGAGCTGGCCGCCGCCGAAACGCTCGCGGAATTGGGCGAAATACCAACGGAGGCGGCGCAAGCTCTGCGGCAATATGCTGACTTCGACGTGGCGCGAATTGATGCCATCGAAGCTGAAGTCCGGCACGACATCATTGCCTTCACCACCGCCGTCTCAGAAAAGATGGCGGCGGCCGGCCAGGCTGAGCATTCCCGTTGGCTGCACTTCGGCCTAACCTCGAACGATGTGGTCGATACGGCGCAGGCTCTGTTGATCAAACAATCGTCTGTACCGATTGCCGCGAAACTCGGCGAACTGCGGCAGGTCCTCAATGATCGCGCCCACGAATTCAAAGACACCGTTATCGTAGGCCGCACTCACGGCGTTCACGCCGAGCCGACGACGTTTGGTCTCAAGCTCGCCAACTGGTACAGCGAGGTCAGCCGGCACCTTAAGAGATTCGATGATGCGCGTGAGCAAATGCGCGTCGGAAAAATCTCGGGAGCGGTTGGAACGCTGGCCCACATCAGCCCCCAGGCCGAAGAGAAAATCTGCGAACGGCTTGGGCTCGAGGCCGCCGCAATTTCCTCCCAGGTTGTCCAACGCGATCGCCACGCCCACTACGTCGCGACATTGGCGAACATCGCCTCCACGCTCGAGAAAATAGCCGTTGAGGTCCGTCACCTGCAGCGTACCGAGGTGCGCGAGGCGCAGGAGTACTTTTCCAAGACTCAGAAGGGCAGCTCGGCGATGCCCCACAAGAAAAACCCCATCGTCTCCGAGCAAATCGCCGGTCTGGCTCGCGTGCTTCGCGGGAACGCTGTGGCAGCGTTCGAAAACGTCGCTCTATGGCACGAGCGTGATATTTCACATAGCTCGGTCGAACGGGTCATATTGGCTGATTCGACCACACTTGTGGACTACCTACTAGCAAAAACGACCGATCTGATCAGAAGATTGCTGGTCTACCCCGAAAGGATGAAAAAAAATCTCGAGTCGAACGGTGGTCTCGTCTACTCCGGCCAGCTGCTACTGGAACTTACTTCTAAGGGCGTTTTGCGCGAATTAGCTTACAGATGGGTGCAGCACAACGCACTTCGAGCCTGGGAAGAAGATGGTGACTTCAGAGACCTTGTCGAGCAAGACACTGATATCAAAGGAGTTCTGTCCCCAGGCGACTACGATCATGCGTTTTCTCTAAAGCATCAGTTGCGGAATGTCGACTATATCTTCTCACGTGTTTTCGATCAAGAATAGAGCGACTTCGTGCTCAGAGTAAATTAGTCCCAGTACGTTCATTTCCTAGTGGTACTCAAGGGGGTACTAAGTGGGTAAGTGGATGTAGATCAGCAAGTTGAGGGCTTTTCCGAATTGTCACTCTGCGTATCTCTTCAGATACTTTTACTTGGCGAAAACGCTTTTTCGAGATAGAATTGTCACGAACAGGAGTCGCCCACGTATGCTGACCCAAGCCCGTTCTACAGACGTTGAACCCCATAGCCCAGATCTCTCGTCATCGCCGTCTCGAGTGAAGATCTTGCTGGCCTGCGACGATGCGCGCGTCAGAGCCGCCGTCACTACGGTGCTGACTCGTTCTGACTACGAGGTTGATGCGGTTGCTACACCGTTTGAAGCGATGGAACAAATCGAGCTCAGCGACTACTCGCTGGTGCTCTGCGATTTTCGGAATTCCCCCGCTGAGGCGGGGCCTGCCGTCTTGCAATTGGCTCGGTCACAAGACTACCGTCCGGCAACGGCGCTACTACAAGCGACCCACACTGAAAGTGCCGAGGTGGGCGACGACATCGTCGTTGAGCCAGTCGACGTTCCCTACTTACTTACCGAGGTGGCGGAGTTACTCGCCAGTCGGGCGTTTGACCGATCGCAGCGAGCTGTTGGCCGCTAGCGTTCAGTCTGTAAGATCCGACCAACTTCCAATCTCAGACGCAGCGCCCTGACCTGAAACTTCAACTCTTCCCAACGAACGAAACAGAAAGTCGCCGGTCGGGGACTGGCACATGAGATCCCGAAATCTCTTCTCTTTGTCGAACCCTAGTGTTGCCTGTCCCCCACCAAGCCTGTTTGTTTTCGTAGTGTCTGCCGGCCCCGATGTTGATATGATCGACAGCTCGCCCCCGGAGGCTGTCATCCCCAAGAAACGACGAGCGCCCGCGCGCCGATCGCCCACCGCCAGGGCTGAACATCGGCCGCCATTTCCCAAGCACTACTGGTTGGTTTTCGCCGTCGGACTTGTGCCCGCCGCTCTCGCCCTCGCCCACACTCCCGGAATCAACGGACCGTACTACTGGAAGTGGGGCTATCACGACGGGCCCTTCGGCGCGTACGCTTCGCTCGCCCTGGCGGCGCTGGGGGTTGCTTACTGGATTCTCACGCAGCCTGATAGCGAACGCGGATTCCGTCGAGGGGTTATCGCGGCGACGGTCCTGCATCTGTTCCTAACGTTCAGCTACAACGGATTCGCTCCGGATTCCTTTGGCAACATTGCCGGGCGCGTCGAACATCCCGACATCAATTCCTATCACTCAGAGGCCCAACGCGTGGACGATGTTGGGCACTGGCTTGCCACGTTCCCTGAGCGAACTCCCGGCTTCTTGCTGCATGCCAAGACCCATCCACCCGCGCCGATTCTTTACTACGTCTTCCTGAATAGAGTCTTCGGAACACACAGCGGCGCCCTAGTCGGCGGGATTTTGCTCGGACTGCTCGGGGCCGTTGCGATACCGCTGCTGTACTTTTTGGTTTGTGACCTTTCGGGTTCCGCTCGAGCAGGGCTCCTTGCCTCAACGCTTTGGGCTATATTGCCAGGTCCTATCCTCATGCTGACGTCGTTCGACGCGGTTTTTCCTGTCGCGACTCTGGCGCTGGTATTGCTTTGGCGACGGGCGTTGTCCACGTCTTCGTTGCTAAAAACCTCACTGGCTGCCGGGGCTTGTGGCTGCCTCATGTTTGTCGCCCTGTTGTTCGCCCACAACATCTTGGTACTGGGCGCTTGGTTCTCGCTCGCAACTGGACTCACGGTCTTTTTCGAGACTAGCGGTGAAAGCCATGGGAACGCGCTGGTCACCGCCGCAACTGGCATTGGCGTCGCCTCGGCAGTAGTGGTTGCGGGATTCGCATGCCTCTTCGCGGTGACGGGATACAACCACATTGCAGCGCTGCGGGCGGCGATCGAGATTCAGGATGTGCTCTCCGAGCAACTTCATCGTCCCTACAGCTACACAATCGGCTGGGACCTCTATGACTACTTCCTCGCCGGAGGCTGGGTCACCTTTGGACTGACACTCTCGTTTTTTGGCGCATGGCGGAGCTACGCTAGCGAGATTCGAGGATTCGCGATTGCAGCAATTGGAACGCTGCTGATAGTTGATCTGAGCGGCGTGCTGGCCGCCGAGGCCGCTAGAGTCTGGCTGTTTTTGCAGCCGTTCACCGTGACCCTGGCCGCTCTCGAACTCGCGCGTCGGTCGCGCTCACTCCAGGTCGCTGCCTGCGGCGTGGTCCTTTTCGCGCTAGCAGCGATCCGGGCGTCAATGAACTTCATCTAGAGCAGATTCACAATATACGTAGAGCTCTATCCGCACTCTCGCGGGGATCTGTGTCTGAAGTTTGGCGTCATTGGAGGCTGTAAGGCTTGAAGAACTAGGGCTGGCGCCAAGCTGCGGAAACTGAACCCCGGTGAGGGGCGACGCTTATACTAGCGCAGGGTGAAACCTTGGGATTTGAGTTCGACGAAGCGCCGGGATTTCCCCCTGCCCCGCCGAACCAACGGACTACTGAGCGAGCGGTCCCAAGTCCGCCCGCTCAGGCCAAACAAAAATCCCGATACGACTAGCCGACGTTCACAGTCACGGCATTGGCTGGAACGCCGTCAACGCGTATTTGGATCGTAACGTCGCCGCTGCCGGCTAGGCTTGGGTCGATTTGCACGTTGACTTGATCCAGTCCCGAGAACTCGCTCGAAGCGCCCGAACCGACGACCGCCGCCGGATCGCCGTTGATCGTAGCGGTAATAGCTGACCCATCGCGAATGCCGGTGCCAAACAGCAGCACGACAACCGCATCATCTCCGCTCACGTCGATCGCTACGGCCGTTACTCCGCCCGCCCCGTCGGCGGCCAAGACCGCGACTGGAGTTTGGTTTCCACCGGTATCTACTGTAACCGCGGCGGCGGCGGCAAGCCCGCTACCTGAATTGTCCGCCGTAAAGATTCCAGGGGACGCGGCAGCGATTTAGATGAGTATATCAATCGTGCCTCCGCCCGAGGTGTTGATGCTGAGCGTTGCCGTGCCGGCCGCCGTCCCATCAGGAATGAGCCCGTTTACCTGGGTGCTAATCGCGAGCAGCAGCGGCATAGCGCGCGTGTCGCCCGCGCTATCGGTGACAGTTGCGGAAAGGCCGGCCAAGCTCGTGGGCAGGGGCCGCGATTGAGCCGCCCCTCCGCCCGTTGTGATGCCGCGCTGCGTTAAGCCGTCGGCAAATACGGAAACGATTTGATTCGCCGAGAAAGTCGGACCACGAAGACTCGCGGCGCTGACAATCCCCGCGCCCTCTGGGAGAACCGTTGCGGATGTCAGATAAATCCGGTCACCCATGCGGGTGCCATCGCCATTGGCGGCATTTCCCGCAGCCGCCATCACGATTGGACCCGCATTCGTTGCAGGCGCTGTCCAGTTGAACGTGAACTGCGCCGCGCCGTCGACTGCCTCGTGTGGCATGGTATGTTCCGGGAACTGAAGCGGCGACCTCGGACACGGGGCCGGGGCTCGGGCGCGCCCTTGATTCCGAATCTGGATGCCCATCTCGTCTTCCAATAACGTAAATCTGCCGGCCTGAAAACATCCCTCGATACTCCGCGCGCTGAACTCGAATCCGCGTACCGTTTGGCTGGCATCCGGGTCGCTAACCGTCACCACGACGGGCACCATTTCGCCAGGTGTGTAGCGGTAATTTTCGAGGGCGACGCCATTCACGCTGATGGCGATTGCGCCTGGCCCGCTGTCGGGCATCGCGCCCACATGACACTGGCCCTGGGTGCAGTTCAGCTCTCCCGGAAAGGGACCTCCAGTACGCCTCGGTGGCGGGCCGGCCTCGCGTGAAACGAGATAGACCGGTAGGCAGAAAAATGCCGTCAACCCAATCGTGAGCGCAAGACGACTGTTTAACAATTTCATAAAACGATTTCTCCTCTAACCAGGGACTAAGGGACAAGGGTGCCTGAATCACCCCAGGGAAGTTGCTATTGTCGCAGCGTCTTTGCAAGTCACTTGCTTAACACTTGTAAAATCTATCGCTGTCGGCGGAGAGCTTTTCTCGAAATTGTCGTCACCGGCAGCCTGCCCACCCGCGACGGCGCTATCCAGCGATATTCCTCCGGGCATTTCGATTCGAGCTTTGCTTCGTAAACGACGCACTGAAATATTCGGTCGGTTATCGAATGCTTGAACGCTCCCAGCTTGGACCCTACGACTAGCCCCAACTCGGAAAACTGATTCGGATCCACACGCACTCCTTCGATGTAGGGCAGCTCCCAAAAGCCCGGCATAATCTCCGCCGTAACGGTTCGTTGCCTCATGAGCAGGCTGTTGCCCCTCCGAACGATGACAACGGCTAACTGGAAGCGTCGAGTCTTGATCCGCGATGACTTGTAGGGCAACGACGACGCGCTTCCTTCGGCGAACGCTCGGCAATCACTCATCCACGGGCAGATGCCGCACTTTGGGGATTTCGGAGTACAAACCGTCGCTCCGAGTTCCATCAGCCCTTGATTAAACGCCGCGCGCTCACCAGGCTTGGTCCTGCCGATCAATTCTTGGGCGCGGGCGCCCAGCGCCCGTTTCGTTGCAGCCCTAGTGATGTCGCGGCCGTCGTTCTCCAACCGCGTAAGCAGCCGCATCACGTTGCCGTCAAGTACGGCGTAGGGCAAATCGAAAGCAATTCCCGCGAGAGCGGCAGCGGTGTAGTCGCCAATTCCAGGTAGAGCGCGGATCAACCCGTAGTCGCGCGGGAACTCGCCGCCATGCGCGGCAACAATTTTCTTCGCGGCCCGCTGCAAGAAGCGGGCGCGGCGGTAGTAGCCGAGCCCGGCCCACGATTCAAGCACTTCTTGCTCAGGCGCGGCGGCTAGTTCAGCTACGTTTGGATAGCGTCGAAGAAATCGCTCGTAAAATGGGATGACTGCTTCGACCCGTGTCTGTTGCAGCATGATCTCAGAGACCCAGATTGGATACGGCTCTTGCGTCCGTCGCCACGGTAGGTCCCGCGAATTGCGTGCATACCAACCCAGCAGCCGTCGAACCAGCGATCGGCCCGTTGCAGGCATCGAATTCGGCGCCGCCGCGTCTACGCTCCGCGCAGAATCGCCCGCCGGTAGTCGGCGTTCATCTCAGAGATGAAGTCGACGCTGATGTTCTTCGGGCAGGCGCCTTCGCAGTCGTACGTGTTCGTGCAACTGCCAAAGCCCTCCTCGTCCATCTGCTCGACCATGGCGCGGGCCCGCGAGTAGCGTTCGGGTTGTCCTTGGGGAAGGTGATTGAGATGCGCCAGCTTGGCTGCCGTGAACAACGACGCCGACGCGTTCTTGCATGCCGCCACACAAGCCGCGCAGCCGATGCATGTTGCCGCGTCGAATGAGATATCCGCCTCGACCTTCGGTACCGGGATCATGTTCGCGTCGGGCGTCCCTCCGGTATCGACGGAAATGTACCCGCCTGCCTGGATGATGCGATCGAAACCGCTCCGATCGACCACCAAATCGCGAATCACGGGTAGGGCCGCGGCGCGCCACGGTTCGACGGTGATTGTGTCGCCGTCTTGAAACGAGCGCATATGAAGCTGGCACGCGGTCGTGCCGCCATCCGGTCCGTGAGGTATCCCGTTGATCATCGCCGAACAAGCGCCGCAAATGCCTTCGCGGCAATCGTGGTCAAACGCGATCGGCTCTTCGCCCGCCACGATCAACTCCTCGTTGACTTCGTCCAGCATTTCCAAGAACGACATGTCGGGATTAATGTCATGCGCAAGGTACGTTTCGATCGAGCCCTGCTCGTTCGCTGATTTTTGTCGCCAG
Organism: Bryobacterales bacterium; assembly: GCA_965205595.1. GTDB lineage: Bacteria > Acidobacteriota > Terriglobia > Bryobacterales > UBA6623 > CATQHP01. Next base: position 46,685 of record CBDBHI010000012.1, read on the forward strand.
ACTTTCAGTGTGATGTTCATTTGCCCGACCCAACTACTTGTAACTGCGAGTCGCCAACTTGACGTTCTCAAACTCCAACGGCTCCTTGTTGAGCTTGGGCTGGCCGTCGCCGTTATATTCCCACGCCGCCACGTACGAGAAGTCGTCGTCGTTGCGCAGCGCCTCGCCCTCTTCGGTCTGATACTCGGCGCGGAAATGCCCGCCGCACGACTCGTTTCGATGCAGCGCGTCGCGACACATCAACTCACTGAATTCGAGGAAATCGGCCACTCGTCCCGCGTATTCAAGCGCTTGGTTGAAGCTGCCGTTTTCGCCGGGTACGTTCACGCTGTTCCAGAATTCTTCGCGCAATTCCGGAATCTTCGCAATCGCCTGTTCGAGACCTCCAGAGCTTCGCTCCATGCCGCAGTTATCCCAAACGAGCTTGCCAAGTTCTTTGTGAAACGACTGTGGCGTGCGGTTGCCATTCTCTGCAAGCAGTCTCGCCGTGCGCCCTTCGACTTCTGATTCGACCGCTCGAAACTCCGCCGCGTCGGTCGAAGCAAGCTCGGGATGCTCGCTCGCCAGAAAGTTGCCGATCGTATACGGCAAGACAAAGTAGCCATCCGCAAGGCCTTGCATCAAAGCACTCGCGCCCAGGCGATTGGCGCCATGGTCAGAGAAATTAGCCTCGCCGATAACATGCAACCCGGGGATCGTACTCATCAGGTTGTAGTCGACCCACAAACCGCCCATCGTGTAGTGCACCGCCGGATAGATCCGCATCGGAGCCTCGTAGGGGTTCTCGGCGGTGATCTTTTGGTACATGTGCAGCAGGTTGCCGTACTTTGCGGAAACTTCGTCCTTGCCTAGACGCGCGATCGCATCGCGGAAGTCCAGGTAAACTCCGGCTCCGCCCGGACCAACACCGCGGCCCTCGTCGCAAACGGCCTTGGCGTTGCGAGAGGCCACATCGCGAGGAACCAGGTTTCCGAAGCTCGGATACCTGCGTTCGAGGTAGTAGTCGCGTTCGTCCTCCGGAATCTGCGCCGCCGAACGCGAGTCGCCCACCTTCGTCGGCACCCAGACACGGCCGTCATTGCGAAGCGACTCCGACATGAGTGTCAGCTTCGACTGATGGTCCCCGCTGACCGGGATACAAGTTGGGTGAATTTGCGTATAGCAAGGGTTGGCGAATGCCGCGCCCCGCTTGTGCGCTCGGAAGCTCGCCGTGACGTTCGAGCCCTTGGCATTGGTAGACAGATAGAAAACATTTCCGTAGCCGCCCGTCGCGAGCACAACGGCATGCGCCGACCAGCGAGCGAGTTCACCCGTGATCAGGTCGCGGGTGACGATACCCTTGGCGTGGCCATCGATGACGACGAGGTCGAGCATCTCGGTGCGAGCATGCATCTTGACCTGGCCCACGGCAATTTGGCGTTCGAGCGCTTGGTAGGCGCCGATCAAAAGCTGCTGCCCGGTCTGACCACGGGCATAGAACGTACGAGAAACCCGGGCACCACCGAACGATCGGTTTTCCAGCAAGCCGCCATACTCGCGCGCAAAGGGTACCCCCTGCGCCGCGCACTGGTCGATGATACTGTTCGAAACCTCCGCCAGTCGATAGACGTTGGCCTCGCGGCTACGGAAGTCCCCGCCTTTTACCGTGTCGTAAAACAGCCGAAAAACCGAGTCGCCGTCGTTGGGATAGTTCTTAGCGGCGTTGATACCGCCCTGCGCGGCAATGGAGTGCGCACGGCGCGGGCTGTCTTGAAAGCAGAAGCAGTCCACGTGATAACCCAGCTCGGCTAAAGTCGCCGATGCTGACGCGCCGGCAAGCCCGGAACCGACCACGATAATTTTGTACTTCCGCTTGTTGGCCGGGTTGACCAATTTCATCTCTTGACGGTGCTTGCCCCACTGCTTTTCAATGGGACCCGACGGTACGTTTGATCGCAGCTCCATCGCTAAAGCGCCTCGCTCAGTGGCTGGATCAATCCGAACAAGCAAGCTAGCGGAATCGAAATATTGCCGAGAACAACCACGACCGCGACAAGCCGGCCAAGACCCTCGAAGGTCGCGCGCCAATTGCGGCCGCTGAAACCCGCTGTCTGAAAAAGGCTGGCCACGCCGTGCCCGAGGTGCAAGCCGAGCCAGCCCATCGCGACGATGTACGAAAGCGAAACAAGCGGTTGTCGAAACCCCAGAATCACCATCGAGTAGACGTCGTGGCGACCAACGTCGTCCACCATCAAATAGTGCTCCGGGTGCGTAACGCCCAGTGTAAAGTGCAGCAGGTGGTAGATGATAAACGCCAGCAAGATGCCGCCGCTCATCAGCATGTTTCGTGAGGCAAACGTCGAGAGAATCGGCGACTTAGATTCGTACGCCTGCGGACGCGCCGCGCGATTGCGGAGCGTCAGTTTGGCGATTCCAACGAGATGGACGATCAGCGCGGCCAACAGGCCCAACCGCGCAACCCAAATCAGAGGCCCCAAGCTTTTTAAGCTCGCGGCATAGCCGTTAAAGACGCTGGCGCCCAGGTATATCTGCAAGTTTCCGAGCAAATGCTGGAGTACGAACCCTACCAGCAGAACGCCGCTAACAGCGACAAGAATCTTAGTGCCAACCGTAGACGAGAGCCCACGCAAGGCGGCCTTCATGGGCGTAACTCCTTCCCAACCGGAATTCTCCAGTCTACCAAGTGCTTAGCCCGCAATTCTCACCACTTCGCGAGCGAATGTGCGTGAGGGTTGCGAGTAATTTGCGCGCCAAGGCTTCGCATTGCGCGCGAAGCCGCAGAATCTGAACCCCAGCGGGGTGGCATTTAAATTAGCCCAGGGTGAAACCCTGGGATTTTGTCGACGACGTGCCGCGAGCCCCTGCCCCTTTCCACGAACGCAAAGCGGCCGTCGCTTGCTGCGACGGCCGCTTAAAATATCGCTTCTGCGAATCCAAACTACATTACCGCGGACTTGATCTTTAGCGTAAGCTCTTCCCCAGACCCTGAAGCCTCGGCGTCGAGCCGAACCTTTACGCCGACCTTGTCCTTGATGTGATCCAATCCGTCGACGATCTTATAGATCTTCTTGTCGACATCGTTGATAAACACGATCGGTTCCCCTGCTTCGACGCAGGAACGCGAACACTTCGCGTGCCCCTCGCTGGGGGCATTCCCCGCGCGGGCGCACTTCTCATCCGCAACGTAGCCGATAAACTCCGCCGCCGATAAGACTCCCGCGCCCAGCCCGAGAGCCAGAACTAGAGCCGCTACTTTCAAGAGAGGCTAGTCGGTCGCCGTGACTTCGGCGATGTTGCTGATCTTACCGTCGGCGATATCGCCCATGATCGTGACTTTCGCGCCGGCGTGCTCTTTGACCTTGTCCTGCTCGGCGATCTCGAAGATCTTTCCGTCAGCATCAACCAACACTGCCGCTTCGCCGCCTCCGATGCAGGTTTTGGCGCAGCCCGCGTGGCCCGCACCGGCTTTGCCGGCCTTGGCGCACTTGGCGTCCGTCACGAAGCCCGTCGCTGAGCCTGCGAAGCAAAGCGACGCAACCAGCATCATCATAATCGAGATCGTCAGAATTCTTTTCATTTCGTGTGTCCTTTCCGCGGCCACAGTTGCAGCGCGGTCCAACTCAATGCTAGCTGCCACATTCGCGGCTGTCAATTAACATTAGTAACCATTTTCAGCAAGCACCTTGACGAGTTCTTCCACGGCGTCGGAACTATGGTCAAGAGCGGCTTTCTCATCGGCCTCGAGATCCAGCTCGTAGAGCTGCTCGATTCCGTTCGAACCCAGTTTGCACGGTACGCCAACAAAGATGCCGCTGCGGCCGTATTCGCCTTCAAGCAGCGCCGCGCAGGGCAAAACCTTTTTCTTGTCTTTGAGGATCGACTCGACCATCTCAACGACCGCCGACGAAGGCGCATAGAACGCGCTACCGGTCTTGAGGTATTTGACGATCTCGGCACCACCCTTGCGCGTGCGATCGACAATCGCGTCAAGCTGATCTTTCGGGATCAATTTCGTGATCGGAATACCCGCCACGCTCGTGTATCGAACAAGTGGCACCATCGTATCGCCGTGGCCACCCAACACAAACGCAACGACGTTTTCGACCGAGACATCAGCCGCCTCGGCTAGAAACGCCCGGAAGCGCGCGGTGTCTAAGACGCCGGCCATGCCGATCACGCGGTTTCTCGAGAAACCGGAAACTTGATTCGCAACGTGGCACATCGCGTCCAAAGGATTCGACACCACGATCAAAATCGCATTCGGCGAATATTTCGCAGCCGGTTCAATGCAGGCTTTGACGATTGAAGCATTCTTTAGCAGCAAGTCGTCGCGGCTCATGCCCGGCTTGCGCGGGAAACCGGCTGTCATCACGATGATGTCGGAATTCGCCGTGTCCTCGTAGTCGTTCGTGCCGCTGACGTTGACGTCGGAACCCTCAACGGGGCATGCCTCGAGCATGTCGAGAGCCTTCCCTTGTGGGACACCCTCGACGATGTCGACCAAGACGACATCGGCCAATTCTTTGTCGGCCAGGCGCAGCGCGCAACTCGCGCCTACGTTCCCCGCACCGATAACCGTAACTTTCTTTCTCATCAGTTGCCTCTCCTCGCTCGAATTTCATGGCCTAGGCCATATTGTCGATAATCGCTTGCCCAAACTCGCTGGTGCCGACCTTGGTCGCGCCTTCCATCTGGCGGTGTAAATCGTAAGTGACGGTCTTGTTGTTGATTGCCTTTGTAAGGCCGGTTTCTATTAAATCGGCGGCCTCAACCCAGCCCATGTGCTGTAGCATCATGACGCCCGAAAGAATCACGCTCGACGGATTGATCACATCTTTATCGGCATATTTCGGCGCCGTGCCATGCGTCGCTTCGAACACTGCTTGCTCGTCGCCGACGTTCGCGCCCGGTGCCAGTCCCAAGCCGCCAACTTGCGCCGCGCAAGCATCGGAAATATAGTCGCCGTTTAAGTTCGTCGTGGCAAGCACGTCGTATTCGCTCGGACGCAGCAACAACTGCTGGAACATAGCGTCCGCGATACGGTCTTTAACCAGAATCTTGCCCTCAGGCACGCTACCGTCGCCCCCCTCGGCCCAAACTTCCTCTTCGGTCACGCACTCGTCACGGAATTCTTCCTTAACCAACTCGTATCCCCAATCGCGGAAAGCGCCTTCGGTGAACTTTTGGATATTGCCCTTATGTACCAGCGTTACCGACGTGCGTTTGTTGTCGATCGCGTAACGAATTGCGGATCGAACCAGCCGTTTCGAACCCGAGACGGATACCGGCTTGATGCCGATGCCGGAGTCGGGCAAAATGTCGCGGCCCATCTCGCCATTCAGGAACTCAAGAACCTTCTTGACGTCATCGCTACCTTGTTCCCATTCAATCCCCGCGTAGACGTCCTCGGTGTTCTCTCTGAAAATAACGACGTCGAGTTTGCCGGGGTCCTTCATAGGTGAGGGCACGCCCGGATACCACTTCACCGGACGAATGCAGGAATAAAGCGTCAGTAGCTGCCGTAGCGCAACATTGAGGCTGCGAATCCCACCGCCCACCGGGGTAGTCAGCGGTCCCTTGATCGCGATTCTCAGCTCACGGATCGCGTCGACGGTGCCCTGCGGCAACCACTCGCCGAACTTCTCGAAAGCCTTCTCGCCGGCGAAAATCTCGTACCAAACGATCCGGCGTGAGCCGTTATAGGCTTTTTCGACGGCAGCGTCAAAGACTGTCCGCGCGGCTTTCCAAATATCGCGGCCTATCCCATCGCCCTCGATAAAAGGAATAATCGGATCGTCGGCGACGATAAATCGCCCCCCTTCGACGCGCACTTGAGTGCCCTCGGCAGGGACAGGTATACCGTTGAATTCTTGCATAATTTCTCTCTGGTGGTGAGAGCAATCCACCCGCGAAGAGAGACGGATCATCGCACGATCGTGCTTGCGGGCTTCGCCCGTAGACTCAGATTGAATTCTATCATTCGTGCCACCCGTGGGCAAAACGGCTCAATCAATTGCGTGCGCCGCCCGCGGCCGCCTCGCTACAATGATCCTTACTTTCGCGGGCCGGCTCACCCCCACCGTTATCGTCCCGCTACCCGTCCAAGATTACAGCCGTGAAAAAAAGCCAAGCAAAGACTCTCGACGACGCAAACGTCTCCGAAGAAGAACGCCACGATCCCGAGCCGCAACGCGGTTTCGTAGCCGAGTGGACCGTCACGATTCTCCTACTGCTATTTGGCACAACGACGCTTGTTCAGGCGTTCGTCATTCCGACTGGCTCCATGGAAGATTCCTTGTTAATCGGTGACCATCTTTTAGTCGACAAGCTTGCCTTCGCGCCCGAGGGCGCCGTCAGCAAATATTTACTGCCCTACCAAGAAGTCACGCGCGGCGACATTATTGTCTTTCGATATCCGGTCGACTTAGACCAGACCTTCGTGAAGCGCGTCGTCGGCGTGCCGGGTGACCGTCTCAGGGTAGTTGACAAGAAACTGTGGGTAAACGGCGTTGCGCTCGATGAACCTTACGTCGTCTACAAAAGCGACTACATCGACGCCTACCGAGACAATTTTCCGGCGCCTCCGCGAGGCATGCAGGTTTACCAACAAGCGGTCAATATGCTGGAGCATCACGTACGAAACGACGAGATCGTTGTCCCCGACGGAAACTACTTCGCGATGGGCGACAACCGCGATCTCTCACTCGATAGCCGCTACTGGGGTTTTGTTCCTCGCGATCACATTATTGGCAAGCCGCTAATTATTTATTGGTCCTACGATGCGCCGACGTCGCATCTACAGGACGCCGGCGTTTCGATTGCCCATCTCAAAGACCTGGCCTTGAATTTCTTCGGTAAGACGCGTTGGAAGCGAACCTTCCAACTGATCCATTCGCACGACTGGTCAGAGCTCGACGCGCTGCAGCAATGAGCCGGTCGAATCCGCTCGACCATTTCCACGCGATCATCTTGGCCGGCGGGCGCGGCACCCGTTTCTGGCCGCGTAGTCGCAAGCGTAGCCCGAAGCAACTGCTGCCGGTTGTCGGCGAGTCCACGCTCATTCAGCAAACCGTCGATCGTTTACGCGAAGTAGTTCCGCCAGAGCGAATTTGGGTCTACACCAATGACCTGTTGCGCCGCGCCATCATCCGACAGTTGCCCGACGTGCCGGCGAAACAGATCATTGCCGAGCCCGTCCAGCGCAATACGGCACCGTGCATTGGTCTCGCGGCGAGAATCCTCTTGCGCGACGATCCCGATGCCGTGATGGGCGTGTTTCCCTCAGACCATTTGATCGGCAACGAGCGATCGTATCGGGCGGTTATCAAACGCGCCGTGCGGGCAACGTCGTCTGACAAACTTCTCGTTCTTGGAATCGAGCCGCGCTGGCCCGAAACCGGCTACGGTTATATCGAGTTCCCGAAGGGGACGACGGCCGGTACCAAGACCGCGATCAACGTCAGTCGTTTTCGCGAGAAGCCGAAACTTGCGGCTGCCAAGCGATTCGTAAAGGCGGGCAACTTTTTCTGGAACGGCGGCCAGTTCTTCTGGCGCGCCGCGGCCTTCTCCGAGGCGATGCGGCAGTTTCTGCCCGCGACGTCGACTACGATTGACCACATCGCCGAAGCCTCGCCACGCAGCTTTACCAGAGTCCTAGCCTCGAACTACGCCGCTTGTGAAAGTATCTCCGTCGACTACGCAATCCTCGAAAAATCGAAATCGATCGCCGGCTTCGCCACTGCGGACTTTGGTTGGAATGACGTCGGCAGTTGGGAGGCTGTCTACAACTTGCTGCCCAAAGACCGAGACGGTAACGCTTCTCGTACGAAAACGATTTATCACGCCGCCGCCGGGAACTTCGTCGACGCCCCCGATAAGCGAGTCGCGCTGCTTGGTGTTAGTGATTTAGTAGTCGTAGATACTCCCGACGCGCTGCTGATCTGTCCGCGCAGTAAAGCGCAGAAAGTTTCGGAATTGGTAAAGGCGCTAGAAGCCGCGGGCCACGACGAGTTGCTCTGACCCTAAACGTGATTTTTCGAGCTGCCAGCCAAGCTGCTTGTTGGAAGAAACCGTTCGCGGTACCGAGCCGCGCCGCCTCGCGGTGCGGTCCTCCCTGCGACGTGTGCACCGCAACGCACGGTGGCCGGGCTGACCCAAAACTTCAATCACCGCCGATCGAAACGGAAACATCGAACCAAGACTACGGTGCCGAAACCGCAAGATTTCGACCTCGGCACTACCCGTCGCCTCCAAGGACTTTCGGGCGGGGACTGGCACATGAGATCCCGCAATCTCCACTCCTTGACGAACCCTCGTGTTGCCTGTTTCAATGCATAGGTGATTAAGAAAAAGCGTCCTCCTGGCGGGAATAATAAGTCGGGCTCGGCTGCGGCAAGCAGGCGAACCGAAACCCAGACCCAGGAGGACAAAATGCACTTTATCGGACTCGACGTTCACAAAAAAACCATTGCCTATTGCGCCAAGACCGCCGCCGGCACAATCGTTGACGAAGGCACGATCCAGGCGCTGCGCCCCGAGCTTGAGGCGTGGGCCGCCGCGCGGCCGTCTTGTCCAATACAAGATGAGCCTGAAGGGGAGGGCGATTCCAATACAAGATGAGCCTGACGGGGATCCGTTGGGTGGTCAGGAACAGAGCAGCTGCGGGCGATGGGAGTCGCCGTGCAGCAAGCCGAATCGCTGAGTCTGGAGCAGATCGAGTGTTTTCTCGACGGGTGCCAATCCGTCGCCTTCGAGGGCGGCAATCGAAGCGACAAATATGCGCTCGTCGAAAGCGTCTTGAAGCGGCATCACTATGCCGACCAGAAGCGCTCCGTCAAGGGTCTCCTGCGGCGTTATCTCGCTAAGCTCACGGGCTTAAGCCGCGCGCAACTCACCCGCCTGATCGGACAGTTCTTGCACACGCGTTGCGTCCGTCCGAGGGCCTATCGGCGGCGCCGTTTTCCCAGCAAGTACACACGCGCCGACAGCGTCTTACTGGCGCACGTCGATCGAGTTCATCAGCGCCTCTCGGGGCCGGCCACCCGCCGCATTCTCCAACGCGAGTTCCAGATCTACGGCCGCAAAGAGTTTCGACGCCTGGCCGAATTGTCCGTGGGCCAGCTGTACAACTTGCGAAAAAGAGCCGTCTACCAACGTCACAGTTTGCATCTCGACAAGACCCGTCCCACGCCCGTTGCGATCGGCGAACGCCGCCAACCCGAGCCGCGAGGACGTCCGGGCTACCTGCGCATCGACACCGTGCACTCGCCCGAACAGGAAGGCGAAAAAGGCGCCTACAGCATCAATGTGGTCGACGAAGTGACGCAGTGGCAGGCCGTCGGCTGCGTCCAACGCATCAACGAAAACCACCTCATTCCCTTGCTGGAAGGCCTTTTGGAACAATTTCCATTTATCGTTCGCGGCTTTCACTCCGACAATGGCAGCGAATTCGTCAACCATCAAACCGCTAAACTGCTCGAGAAGTTGCGAATTGAATTTACGAAGTCTCGCGCGCGCCGTTCGAACGACAATGCCTTGGTCGAAACCAAGAACGGCGCGGTGGTGCGCAAGTGGATGGGCTACCAGTTTTTGCCCTCGGAAGCGACGCAGGCGATCGACACCTTCTACCGCCAGTGGCTCAACCCGTACTTGAATTTTCATCGCCCATGCGCTTTCGCCAGCGAGCGCCGAGACCGCCGCGGCAAGTTGCGCAAGGTGTACGCCGAGTGGAGCACGCCGTGGGAAAAGCTGCTCAGCCTGCCCGCCGAGCAGCGCGGCCTGCGCGCGGATCGCTCGCTCAAGAAGCTCCAAGCGCGAGCGGACACTTGTTCCGACACCGAGTTTGCCGAGCAACTCGACGCTCAGCGCAACGAACTGCAACGCGTCTGCAAAGACCTCGCGATCTGCTGGCGCACGCGCTAGACAACGCCCCGACCCGAGGCGTTGTCGGCTCCTCCGGCCCACGTCCGAAGACGGCCGTGGGGTCTCGCCTGGGATGGCTGCAAAGGGGGACTGGGGCTGCCGCCCCTTCCCCCTTATGCAATCCCCCTCACCCCGCCCTACGGGCCCCACAACGGGCTTCAACCTCAAGCCCCAATCCGAGCTATAATCCCTCCTGCCCACAGCTACCTTCGCCTGCCTCCTGCAGGCTCATCTTTCGATCGGAAAAGAGGCTGGAGCCGGCAGCGTTCGGCCAAATGGACTCTGCTCATTCGGCGATGGAGCTTTCAGCCCACCTGGGTCAGCCGTTCTCGCTGATCTTCCTTGCGTCGGAAATGGCCGGGGACGCTAGTGAAAACTTACTTTGGAAAGCGAATGCGGATCCAGCTCTGGCGACGAGTCGAGTCATTGTCGTTGGCGGACCTGCCGGCGACCGCGACAAAATCACGTTCGGTTCGGTGCGCCATGTCCCGGAACCTGTGTCAGCTTCAACGCTGCTTGAGGCGATCTTGGAAGCGCTGAGCCTGATGGAACCAAATTCCGCCCCTCCAGTCCCAACCATAAAAGCGGATACGGACTGCGGTCTTCGGATCCTTCTAGCCGAGGATGTCGCTGAAAACCAGCTTCTGGTGACGATTCTATTGAAATTGTCCCGAGCTCAGTTGGGGGATAAAGGGCCGGCGGTTCTCAAGCTTGGTTCTCTGGGAGAATCGAGCAAATCTTTAACCACAAAGGAGAACCGCCGTGAAGAAACCGTATCACATTCTTGATTCCGCCAAGCAGCAGCGGCTGAGGCCCGAGGAGCTCACGCGTCTGCTCAGCCAAAACGCGCAGCTCATGCTGCCCCTCGTCGAACTCATCGAACAATGCCAGGGAGCCGTCGACGAGGTCATCGACGTCACCGGCCGCGCCGCCATCCAAGCCGTGCTCGAACTCTCTGCCCAGCAGGTCACCGGAGGCGAACTCGCCCAACCCGGCAAGAAGCGCGACGGCGACGTGCTGCGCTGGGGACGGCAATCGGGCCGCGTGAATCTAAGCGATCGCAAGCTGCGGGTGGCCAAGCCGCGCTTGCGCAAACGCTCCGGCGGCGAGGTCAAAGTGCCCGCCTACGAATCCCTGCAAGACGACGAGCGGCTAGGCTCGCGCATGCTGGATATCTTGATGAAAGGCGTCTCGACGCGTCAGTATGCGGGAGTAATCGGCGAAATGGCCGACACCGTCGGCGTGTCTAAATCGGCGATAAGTCGCGACACCATCGAGGCTGCGGAAAAGAAAATCGACGAACTATTCGCGCGCCGTTTCGATGACGTGGACTTGCTGGTGATCTACGTGGACGGCCTGATTTTCTCGGGACACACGGTTTTAGCGGCCGTGGGGGTGGACGCGGAAGGGAACAAGCACGTACTGGGCTTGCAACACGCGGCGACGGAGAACGCGGCGGCGGCCGAGGACCTGTTGACAGGCTTGGTCGAGCGTGGAGTCTCGCCCGCGAAAAAGAGGCTTTTTGTACTCGATGGATCGAAGGCTTTACGCGCGGCAGTGCACAAAATCTTTGGTGACGCCCCGGTGCAGCGTTGTCGCGCCCACAAGCTGCGCAACGTTCTCGACAGGCTGCCGAAGGCCGAACAGGATCAGGCCAAAGCGGCAATCCGCGCGGCCTGGCGGCTCGAAGCCAAGGACGGTCAAGCGCGGCTCAAGAAGCTGGCCGAATGGTACGCGGGCGACTGGCCCGAGGCGGCGGCGAGTTTGCGCGAGGGTCTCGAGGAGTGTTTCACGATCAATCGCCTGGGATTGCCGCCGTCGTTGCATCGTTGTCTGGCGACGACCAACATCGTCGAGAGTCCGAACGCCGGCGTGCGGCGGAGGACACGTCGCGTGACGCGCTGGAAGGATGCTTCGATGGTGCGCCGTTGGGCGGCGGCGGCATTCCTGGATACCGAGAAAAACTTCCGCAAGATCATGGGCTATAAGGATCTCTGGATGCTCGAAGCCGTCCTCAATCCAACCGACTCCGCCGAACCGAAAGTCGCCTAGTACAATGCCCCTCTACACCGCCGCTCCTCAACCCTCAACTACGACTGGGACTAGCTCATTCTATTGGAGGAAAAGGGACATCACATCACTGTAGTCTCCGATGGCAATGACGCCGTAGCGGCTGTCCAGAGAGAACGGTTCGATCTCATTCTGATGGATCTCCAAATGCCCCGAATGGGCGGATTGGAGGCGACGCGAGCCGTTCGAGAAAAGGAAGCGAAATTGGGAGGACGCACTCCCATCATCGCTTTGACGGCCCATGCTATGAAGGGCGACCGAGATCGGTGTCTCGCGGCAGGAATGGATGATTACTTGTCGAAGCCGATCCAGCGCAACGAGCTTTTTGGTGCGATCGATCGTGTTTCGGCTGGATTAGACACGACCTAGCCCGAAACTTGATTTTTCGAGCTGCCACCACGGTGCCGCAAGGTTCTCCGCACGTTGATCCGCCCGAGAACACCAACGAGCCCAAGCCCCAAGACAGGGCCATAAGCCACCCTTCGCAACACACCGTGCCGCTAAAAGAATCTGGTGCCGGGGGGCGGATTTGAACCGCCGACCTACGGGTTATGAGTCCGTCGCTCTAACCAACTGAGCTACCCCGGCTGGGCTTGTTTTATCGTATCGGTTTCGCACGATACAGTCCAAGCGCTACAGCGTCGGACCAATGCGCCAAGTCACAAACTCGCGATGTCCCATTCGCTCGCTGTATGTCTGCTTGCCGGAAGCTACCTCAAGCAACAACTCGTACATGCGTTTCCCCAGCGCCGCCAGATCCTCGTCGCCATCGGCAACCGTGCCGGCGTTTATATCCATGTCTTCTTCCATGAACGAGGCCATCTGAGTATTCGACGCAACTTTGATCACCGGCGCCGTCGGGAATCCGAAGCAACTTCCGCGCCCCGTAGTGAACAAACAGATATTGCAGCCACCCGCCACCATGCCCGCCACCGACGGCGGATCGTAACCCGGGCTGTTCATAAATACGAATCCCGGCTCACTAATTCGCTCGGCGTAGTCGTAGACAGCAGTCAAATTTGAAGTGCCGCCTTTGGCGACTGCTCCGAGTGATTTCTCGGCAATGTTCGTCAGGCCGCCCGCACGATTTCCGGGTGACGGATTGGCATTAAACGACGGCGCATCTTTGAAGCGCCCCACATAGTCGAAATACCAATCGAGCATATCGAGCAGGTGCCGGCCCACTTTCTCGTCAACAGAACGCCGCGTCAGCAAATGCTCAGCGCCCCAGATTTCAGTCGTCTCGCCCAGGCACGCTGTTCCGCCCTGCTTGACGATCAGGTCGGAGCAATAGCCGACCCCGGGGTTGGACGTAATCCCTGAAAACCCGTCGGACCCGCCGCATTCGAGCGAGACCACCAATTTCGACGCCGGGCACGAGACGCGCTCAACCTTGCCGACTTGCTCTATCAACTCCCAGACGGCCTTGACGCTGTCGGCGATGACTCTGCGTGTGCCGCCGCTCTCTTGCAAAGTAAATCCACGGCGTGGGGCGCGGCCATTGCCGTTCGTTTCAGGGCGCGTATAGTATCCGACTTGATTGACTTCGCAGCCTAGGCCGACTACAACCGCCGCGGCAACGTTCGGGTGGTCAGCCAGCCCCTCAAGCGTACGCCGCAGCAAATTCGCGTCGTCGCCCTCGGCCTTGCCGCAGCCGTCTTCATGAGGCAGCGCCATCACGCCGTCGATTCCGGTGCCCTCGAACGACTCGTTCGCGAAGGCGTCCGCAATCTTCTGCGTCGCGAACGACGAGCAATTGCTGGCGCCAACAATCGCGACATAATTTCGAGTGCCGGCGCGCCCGTCGGAACGCGGGTAGCCCATGAAACTGTTTTTTTCGTGGACCGGAATGTCCGGCAGATCAGTCAGCGACGTCCCGAATTCGTATTTCCGGTCAGCCACGTCAAACAGTAAATTATGGGTGTGAACCCATTCGCCGGGTGAAAGCGCCTTGCCCGCGCGACCGATATCTTCGCCGTATTTAAAGATCGTTTCGCCCTCGCTGACGTTCTTCACGGCCATCTTGTGGCCCGCGGCGATCGCTTGCGGAATCTTGATCGAATTCCCCTCGAACTCAACCTCGGCGTTGGCCGGAATCGACACCCGCGCGACGACAACGTTGTCGTTCGGATTCAGTCGAATAAACGGGTTCGCGGGGATATTCTTCGGGTCGAGATTGATGAGTTCAGGCATTGCTGAGGCCGGAACCTACAGCGTATCAGCCAGCACTTGCCCCACATGCAACAGAAGTGCAGTCTCTTCAGCTGTGAATTCGCGCTCGCGAACTGTCGCCACGCCCAACGCTCCGAGGGCGCGGCCGTCTTTCATCATCGGAACGCAGATCGAGCCCTTCACGCCGACCGACTTCGCCCCCGGCCGCGCGTCTCCGCTGCTATCGGTCTGTAAGTTGCACATGTCGACCGGCGCTTGACGCTCGACTGCCAGTCCGGCGATGCCTTTGCCAACGGGGATGCGTTCGATAACGGGCAGCAGATGCGCCGGGATGCCGCCGGCGTGCGCTTCAAGATGCAGCAGCCCATCGTCACCAAGCTTGTGGATCGTGCCGGTATCGGCATTGAACTCAGCCAGCACGAGGCTCAGTGCAGTCGCCGCGTCGAGAGATCGAATCTGGTCCAAGAGTGCGATGAGTCCAGTGTAGCCGCCGAGCCGCCCTCGCACTGACTATGACGTTTTCATCGAACGCATAGACCGCTTGCCCCACCATCAAGCCAGTGAAATTCGGAGGCGCGAGCGTCAGCGAGTGCGGTGGCGAAGGGTTATCTGGGTGAGTTGAGTCGGGTCCTGCTGAGGACTGATCAGCAGGACCCGACCCAACATATTCCAGAAATTTTCTGCGCCACCGCACTCGCTGACGCTCGCGCCTCCGATTCTAGACCGTATTTCTAACCATGAAGCGGGCAACGGTTGGCGTACTTAGGTCTACGTTTGCAGTTCGTCGAGCACGCCGATCGAACGCAATAAACTCGTGGCGCTAAGGAAGTGGCCGGACCCAAATATTCCGAAACCGGATCGCAGTCTCTTCTACCTCTTCGTGAATGTGGTCTTGCAACAGAATCGGTCCGGGCTCGCAAACATCGCCCCCGAGCCCACCCGGCGTCGGCCCCTGCACTTCAAAGTGATCCTGTATTAGAACGCCGTTGTGAAGTATCGTGATCGTTCCGGGCTTCGTCAATCGCAACAGACCGCATTTAGGCGCATGAAAAATAATGTCGTAGCTCTGCCACTCGGCTGGTCGACGGCTTGCGTTCACAGCCGGAGCGGACTGCTGATATATCGCGCCCGCAGAGCCGTCGGGATACGTCGGATTGTTGAACGAATCGAGCACCTGCACTTCATAGCGGCCTTGGATGTATACGCCGGAATTCCCCTTCGCCTGCGCCTTCGCCTGGGGCTGCGACGGCGTCGAGAATTCCAGGTGCAGCTGCATGCTGCCGAACTTGCGCGTGGTTAGAATGTTGCCGCTTCCAGTCTTGCCAACGATATTGCCATCCTCAACCACCCAGCTAGCCGGCGAACCATCTTGGTGGACCCAAGCTGAAAGGTCGCGGCCATCAAACAACACCAGCGCATCGGACGGCGCCTGACCCGGACCGCCCGGATCTATCACGCGCGGCTGCGGCGCATCCGCCACGAACAACGATGCGATGCAGAATATCGCAAAACTGGCTAATCGAACCATCTCGTCTCCCAAGCGCGGCCCCCCACAGCCCTAGATAAACGCCACCGAGCCATCCTCCCGATAACCCGTCGAACGGCTCCAAGGCCGCGGCGGGTAATACTGGAATGCCTCCTCATTCAACTCGACGCCCCAGCCCGGCTTATTCGGAATATCTAAATAGCCGTCCCGCACCATCAGGGGTTCGCGCAATACATCCTTGTAAGCGCCGCTGGTGGGAGCGCGATACTCCAAGATCAAAAAGTTCGGCGTCGATGCCGCGAAGTGAACATTCACCGCGGCCGCCAGCGGACTCATCGGGTTGTGCGGCGCGACCATCATGTACTGCGCCTCGGCCATCGCCGCGATCTTCTTCATCTCGAGCATTCCACCGCAAACGCAGATATCCGGCTGCACGATGTCGACGGCCTGAGTATTGATGATGTCGCGAAACTCGAACTTCGTAAAATTGCACTCACCGCTGGCCAACGGGATATCCACGTGGTCGGCAAGTTTCTTCATGACCTCCGGATTCTCCGGTCGAATCGGTTCTTCTAGCCAGAACGGGTAGAAGGGCTCAATCTCCTTCGCGACACGAATCGCCCTCTGCACCTCAAAATACCGGGCATGAATATCAACCGCGATATCGACATCGGGGCCGACCGCGGCACGCACCGCGCCGACCCGCTCACCGGCGATGCGGGTCACTTGGTTGTAGGGCATCTGGTTGTCGCCAGGATTATGCGGCGACATCTTCACCGCCGTGTAGCCGTGCTCGGCAATGAGTCGTTCGGCGTTCGCGGCCGCCTCATTCGCCGATGAGCCGCCAATGCTCTGATACGTCCGAACTTTCTTACGAACCCGCCCACCAAGCAGGGCCCATACCGGCAAGCCCGCCGCTTTTCCGGCGACATCCCAAAGTGCGTGTTCGATACCGCTGATCGCCGCGTTGACCACTGACCCGCCCGGGAAGCGCGTGGTGTTGTACATCAAGTCCCACAAGAACTGGATGTTTCGCGGGTCGTGCCCCACCAGCCACAGCTTGTAGTCTTCGATGACCTTGACCGTCGCCTCGTCCGGACCAACGGAGTACGCCTCGCCGATACCCGTAATGCCCTGGTCCGTCTCGACCTTGACGTATACCCAGTTCCGTCCACGCGACATGTAGTCGGAACCACCTTCGCCCGCCCGGGTCGTTCCGACCAAAAATGTCTTGATGTCGGTTATCTTGATCGCCGGCTGGTCACCCATCGGCTCGGGAGCCTGCGGCATCGCCGCGCCCGCGGCAGCCCCAAATCCAGCTTGTCCAATAAAAGCTCGTCGTTTCATCTAAAATCCTCTGACCTATAACGGGCCCATTGTACCGGCATTCCGAGCTGCCGACCGAAATCCGGCGTCGATGACCGGCCATGCTGATCTTCAACTTTCCGTTGGAAGCTCGGCTCAGCCAACAAATCCGCGATAATTACGTCATCTCCTTGTGTGGGAAATTCTTGTTCTCTTAGTGATTGGCGGCGTTGCCTGGCTGCGGCTGCAGTCGGTCGAGTCTGAGAACCGTAGACTCAGGCACGACCTGGCCGCCGTTCGGCTTGAAATTAACGCTCTTCGCCAGGCATTCCTGAAGCGAATTTCCGCCCTCGAGGAGGCCCGCGCCGACGCGCCTCCGCAAGCGAGCAGCGAAGTCTCGCCACCGCCGGTGACGGTGGCTGAGCCACAACCATCGCATCCCTCCGAGCCCGATATCGCCGCCGTCGAAGAAGCTGCGCCGGCACCTCAGTCGGTTGTCGAAGCGTTGACGCCACCGGCCCCCGCCGCCCCGCTGCAAAGCCCGCCTATCGCTGAACAGCCGAAGATACCGGTTCGAATTAACTGGGAACAGTGGGTCGGCGTACGCGGCGCGGCAGTCCTGGGCGCGGCGGTGCTCGGTCTTGCCGCTGTCCTTTTCCTGCAGTATTCGATCGAGCGTGGCCTAATCTCCCCCGCGCTGCGCGTCGCTGTCGGCTTCATTACCGGAGCACTCGCCGTCGCCGCCTCCGAGTGGCTGCGCAAGAAGAGCTACTCCACCCAAGCGGACGCGCTTGCCGGTGGCGGCGTGATTATTCTCTACGCGGCAACCTGGGCAGCGCGCATTCTCTACGGCTTTATCGGTAGTGGCACCGCGGGCGCCTTGATGGTTTTGATTACCGTTGTGTGCGGCTACCTCGCCTGGCAGCACCACGCATTGAGTACCGCGCTGCTCGGCTTGCTCGGCGGCTTCGCGACACCGCTACTACTTTCAACAGGGCAAGACCGCCCGATCACGCTATTTGCCTACTTGTTGATGCTCAACGTCGGCCTTTACGCACTCTCGAGAGCGCGCAACTGGCCGATTCTTTCGGCCTTGGCAATGCTAGCCACAGTTCTCTACCAGGCTGGTTGGATTTTCACCCGCATGGACGCCGACGGAAGCCGGCTGGGCTTGTGCGTCTTAGGCGTGTTTGCCGCCTTCTACTTTGCATCCGTGTGGGCTCAAGGCGAACAGCGCAGCAGCCCGATCGAAAAATGGGCGAGGGCGGCAGGCGTCGTTACACCATTCGGGTTCGCTGCCTACTTTGCCGCCTCGGTTGAACTGAGTCCGCAACTGTTCCCGCTAGCCGGCCTACTGGCGTTGCTCTCGCTCGCAACCGCATGGCTAGGTCGCGACAAGGACATGCAATTTCTTCCCGTCGTAGCCGCCGCGGCCGACGTCGGGATCGTGACGGCCTGGGTGAGTCAGACAACTCTCGACCCCGGGCGCTCGTGGGAACTTGCCATCGCGATGATTCTGATCGCCGCTTCGTTCCATGCGCCGTGGGAGTGGTTTACACGTCGCGATCCCGAAGACGACCATCCGTCATTTAGCGTTCCGGCACTCGCCAGCGCAACCGGTCTCGCGCTGTTGCTCGCACCCACCTCGGGGTTCAATCCGGCGATGGGATTCGTTGCCTGGCTCACGGCTCTAGCGGGATTGACTATGCTGCTGATTCGCCAGGACGCCTTGCGCGAGCGCATTCGGGGCGCCTGGGCGTCGTCGCTAGCAATCGGCGTTGGATTCGCGGTTGCGATCAACTATCGGCCACCTCTCGGCCAGCCAGCGCGGTACTGGCTTTACCTGCTAGCCCTAATTTTCTCCGCCGCTCTGCTTTTACCCGCACGCTTCGAGAAAGACTCGGCCCGCAAGGCCAGCCTTCTTCGAGCGGCCGTCCTCGCCCCGATCATGCTCGCGATAGGCATGTTCCCGTTGGTCGACGCGCTCTACGTCCCCGATCTTTTCTTCCTTGCCGTTGCCGTCGTGTTGGGGCTGCTACTCGCTATCGCAGCCGAACAGCTCGGGCACGGCGGCGCGCTGACGCTGGCCGCGTGCTTGGTCGCGATTCTCCACTGGCTATGGGCGATCGAAGCTGCTCGTGGCGCCCCAGCGGGCGCGGCGCTGGCGCTCATGTTTTCGAGCCTCTTGCTTTTCACAGCGTGGCCGCTCGCTTTGCCCGGCCTGCGTGAAAACCGCTGGGCACTGCGCGCTTCGGCGCTCGCCGGACCCCTCTGGTTCGCCGCGCTCTATGGCCCCTACGAACGAGTCTTCGGCGAAGCCTACCCTATCTTTCTGCCGCTCGTGTTGGCGATGATAGCCGCGGCGGCCCTTGTTGTTTACCGTGGCCTGCCCTTAATCTCAGACGCCTCGAAGAAACATACAACCGTCTGGTACGCCGCGGTCGCCCTCTCATTCATCGCGGTCGCAATCCCATTGCAATTTGAAAAAGAGTGGGTGCTGATCGGCTGGGCAATTCAAGGCGCGCTTCTGATGCGCCTGTGGCAAAAACTCGACCATCCCGGCCTCAAGTACTTCGCCTTATCCCTATTGGCGGTCGTAACCGGCTGGCTGCTGCTGCCCGATGCTTGGGCCTTCCATTCGCGTTCGGGCCAGCCGATTTTGAACTGGTTGCTGTACACCTATCTCGTTCCCGCGGCCGCGTTGATTGCGTCCGCGATCGCTCTGCGCGCCTCCGAGGTCAAACGCGCCAGGGGCTGGGAGGCCCCGTTCTATCCAGGTGGCCAACCGATTGGGGCCGGCGCCTGCGGTTTCGGCGGCATCGTTGTCATCTTCGTCTGGGTCAATCTGACCGTCCTCGACGTCTTCTCCACAGGCCGCGAAATCGACTTCGGCTTCGAGCGAATGGCCGCCCGCGACTTGACGCTTTCATTCGCCTGGGCGCTCTTTGCCCTGACACTGCTCGCCGTCGGATTCCGAACACAGATCCAAGCCCTACGCTGGGTCAGCCTGGCCTTCCTGTTGGTCACAATCGGGAAAGTATTCCTCTATGACCTGGGCGAACTCGAGGATCTTTATCGCGTAGCCTCGCTGGTCGGCCTCGCACTTTCACTTATCCTCGTTTCGTTGGCGTACCAAAGATTCGTTTTCGGCCAAAGGAGTGATTGACGCCGCGCCGGCCGGCTGTTACGCTCCGAACGGTGGGCAACCACCGGAGCGGTGGATATGCACCGACGCTCAAGATTTTTATGATTCATCAAGACGTTGAAATTAAACGAGTTAACAGCGAGTTAACATTTGGAGCGCGGCGTGCATCTAACTAACCGGCGACGCTTCGCCGGGAGGATCACAATGACATTCGCAACGAAACAACTGACAGCTTCAATTTTCGTAGTGGCCGTTGCGTTGATCGCGGCGATTGTAATTCTCCCGCTACCCATGGCGGCGCAGTCGGCGGACAGCGGGCCCGCGCTTGGCGTCGCAAGGGTTAGCCTCGTGAACGGCGAAGTCACGTCTAAACGCGGCGATTCGGGCGATTGGATTGCCGCTCGTATCAACCAGGCGGTTGTCGAAGGCGATTCGGTTATGACCGGACCCGCCTCGCGCGCCGAAGTCCAACTCGACCACGGTAACTTGGTCCGCCTCAACAGCAATAGCGAAATCGAATTTAGTGCGCTCGGTAATCGCAAGTTTCAGATCCGCGTCATAAGAGGCTCGATCGGATACAGCGAGCTGCGCGGCAGCGACGCCGACGTCGATATCGAGACTCCTCACGTTGCGCTGCGGCCAATGAAAAACGGCCGCTACCGCGTCGAGTTGGGTCCGGCCGAGACCGTTGTCACGGTTCGCAAGGGCGCGGCGGAAATTGCTTCGGTCAATGGAGCCGAAACGCTTCGCAGCGGTCGCATGATGATCGTTCGTGACGGTGCCGAAGGGCCTGAGTTCCGCGTCTCGAGCGCGGACCCCAAAGACGACTGGGATCGCTGGGCCGAGTCCCGCGACA
Organism: Bryobacterales bacterium; assembly: GCA_965205595.1. Taxonomy (GTDB): domain Bacteria; phylum Acidobacteriota; class Terriglobia; order Bryobacterales; family UBA6623; genus CATQHP01. Next base: position 67,640 of record CBDBHI010000012.1, read on the forward strand.
ATCGCCTCAGCAAGTCGAAGTCATACAAATACGTCAGCAGCGACATCTACGGTGCCGAGGCGCTCGATGGTCACGGTGACTGGCGCTATGTTTCCGGCTATGGCAACTCCTGGTTCCCTCGGACGTCGACCGGATGGGCTCCGTACCGCCAAGGCCGCTGGTCATGGATCGACTACTACGGCTGGAATTGGGTCGGCGCCGAGCCCTGGGGCTGGGCCCCGTACCACTGGGGACGTTGGTACCACCACGCCAGGTACGGCTGGGGCTGGTATCCCGGCTCGATGTATCGCCGCCACTACTGGCGCCCCGCGCTAGTCAGCTTCTTCGGCTACAACAGCTACTCCGGATTTAACTTCGGCCTGGGCCTGGGCTTTGGAAACATCGGCTGGTGCCCACTCGGACCCGGCGAGGTCTACAACCCCTGGTACGGCGGCGGCTACTACGGCGGCGGTCGGCGCAACCAAACGATCGTAGTCGACAACAGCGTCAATATCTACAACAACTACCGCAATGCACGGGCTCCAAACGGCGTGACCGTGGTCGACGCCCAGGGCTTCTCCCAAGGCCTGGTGAACAGCCCTCGCTCGCTGCGTGGCGCCGAGCTGGCGCGCGCAACATCGATCAGAGGGCAGATCCCCGTCGTGCCCGCTCGCAGCGCGCAAGGCCGGATCGTGCGCGCTTCGACCGCCTCAGCCGGGGGCGTGCGGACGGCCGCGGCCCGTTCATCGACCCGATCTCTTCGCAACGGCACCGCTCGGATTCCATTCGATCGGCGACGGACCCAGCTCGAAACCTCGGTTCGCACATTCCGCGGCAGCACTGCAGGTCGCACGACGACCGCTACGACGGGCCGAGCCGGGACTACAAACTCTCGCGGCGTTAGTTCCCGCTCCGGGGCGCAGGCTAGGCGGACGGCGGCCACCGCCGGCACCCGTTCGGGAACGGTAGCGACTAGCCACTCGGGTACGAGAACGGCCGCACGGACGATCACCCCGACTGGCACAACTCCTTCCACGCAATCCACATCGCGAAATTCCGGCTGGCGCCAAGTCGGCAGCACATCGACTAACACTCGCGCGGGCACTGTCCGCAGTACTACGACGCCACGCTCCGGGCGGGCGCAGGCAAACGCCGATACTTGGTCGCGCTTCGGCGGCCGGGCAACACCATCGGGCGCTCGCTCCGCCGGCACGCGGACTACGTCGTCCCGCACCTCGAGGGCCGGCTCCACTGGCGGCCAATCTGCAATCACCCGGGGCGGCCAAGGCCGCCTGGGCAATCCGCGTACCGGTAGCTCCGCGCGACGCCCAACCTTTACCCCCAGAACCCAGTCACGGGCTACGATCGATCGTGGTTCGAGCGCCGGACGCTCGAGGACAGCCACCTCGTCCGCTACTCGGGGTAGCGCGGGTCCACGCAGCCGCTCCAACACGAGCGTCTTTACGCCGCGCAGCCAGTCTCGTGTAGGCACCTCGTCGTCAGCGTCCCGCAGCCGCTCGCGGACACCGAACGTACCGCGCAGTTCCAGATCGCAGAGTCGCTCTCGGAGCGTCTACACGCCGCGCACGCGCTCGGCGCCATCTCGCAGTCGCGGTGGTTTCGGAGGCGGCTTCCCGTCAACAAGATCATCATCACCCTCGCGTAGTTCGTCCGGCGGAGGCTCGGTCGGCGTAAGATCGGCGCCCTCGCGCGCTCCGTCCGCCGCACCGCGATCCAGCGGCGGCGCGACTCGCTCCTCCGGCGGAGGCGCTCGCTCACGAGGCGGTCGCTAAGGCAGGCCAGGAAATTCCGCGACTTCAGCCCGGGCTCTCGGAGGCGCTTCCAGCCGGCATCGGTGCCGGTCTGCTTTCCCCAGGCTGAAGCCGCGGAGTTTCCTGCCGCACCGCCACGCGGTCAAATGGCACGTGCGGCGCGCGGAGGGCCGCCCAACCTAGCCGTCACTGCAACTTGAAATTCACATCGATTCGGGTGACCACTTCTACGGGCTCGCCGTTAAGAAGCGTCGGCGCGTAGCGCCACTGTTTTACCGCATTGAGTGCCGCTTTGACCAACAGTGGGTGGCCACTGAGCACCTGAACCGACCGCATCGTTCCGTCTTTCGCAATGACCGCGTCAATCTTTACGATTCCTGTGATGCGAGCCTGCCGCGCCAACCGCGGATACGGCGGCGCCACTCGACGAATCAGCTTGGCAGCCTGAATTTTTGTATGTACCCGAACGGGTCGATCCAGGCGAGCCCGCGCTTTCTCCACAACCGGCTCCGGTTTTGGTCTCGGCGGCGGAGCCGAATACGTTCGCGAAATGATACTTTCGATGACACCATCTTTGAACCCCGAGGGTGTACCGATTGAGCTATCGGGTCCAACGACGCCGACTAATCGCTCCGACGGATCGATGATCTCTTTGGCCTGATCGGGCATCGCCGTAGGCGCAATCAACCTATCGTCGAAAACTTCGGCCGGCGCAGCCACGGCAGCTACTTGCGTCAACACTGGAGGAGCCGGCGGCGGAGGTGAAGGTGGGGCCAACAAGAAACTTGCAAACCGCTGAGCCGGCAAGTCCGGCGAACTCAGCAACGGAACAAGGATCAGCAGACAAACAAGCGTCGTCTGCGAAAGAATCGAGACCAAGAACGAAAGTGGTTTACGAGCGTCGTCACCCGCACCCACAAAAGTACTCTGAAACATTGCCGCCTCCTCTAATTCAAATGAACAGTTGAAAACGGCAGCCGGCTGCTTGCGTTTAGCGTCGTTCAGAAAGACACCGGCAGCGAGGAGTTTGTTGCAACCCGAATCCCAGTTTCACGAATTGATGTTGGCTCTGCACCTAGCAGCACGAGCCGAACAAATGTTCCGTACACCTAATTCCAAATGAGGGCGCGACTACTCCCAACTATCCGCCGCGCAAATCGCCGACCTAAGGAACAATCGACAAACTACGATTTTGCTTCGTTCGATAAACCGAAAAATCGCGACGATCCAGTGTGAAAATCGTGCCAATACTCTCGCGTTCCGCCAAATACAATAACGACGCATCAGCTAGCTGCGGACGCAAGTCTTCGTAACGCGCAAGAACCTTGGCAATCGGCTCGATCGCTCGCGGCCCCAATTCCGCCATCTCGAACACTCCGTCGTCGAACGCCCCCAGCAGAGCGGCGACCGCATCGGGACGCGACCGCAGTAGCCAGGCCGCCTCCGTAACAACCGGCCAACAAGTTAGCAAGGGCGCCCGCAACGACTTCATCTGTTCGACACACTCGCCGTGCCGGTCATCGCCGCGATGAAAGATCGCTGTTACCGGGCCCGTGTCGATCAACACCCGAGTCTTCACGAACTGCCGAATCCTTCGAAATGCTCCGGATTCGTGCTGAGGTCGCCGGGAAGGCCATCCACCATGCCAACGATGCCAGATCGTGTCGCTACTTCCAGCGCACTTTCCGATCGGTCATCATCATCCGCGATCAATTCACGCACCGCTTCTCGGATCAGCTCCGATGTCGTCACACGTCGGGCCGCCGCGATATCGCTTAAACGTTCCGAGGTCTCGGGCTCGAACCGGACTGTAATTCGATCACTTTCCATAGCCTGTCAGACATTATACCATTCGTCGGACACCATCCCAAACCACCGGACGAAGCGCCTCTTGAAAGATCCTACGCTCCCCGCCACGCCCTCTTCTATACTGGTGTCGTCTCCCGCAAAATGTCGCAGCCATTCGTCCACCTCCACTGCCACACCGACTACTCGCTACTCGACGGAGCTTGCCACATCCCGCGGATGATGAAGCTCGCCGAAAAACACGAATGGCCGGCCGTTGCGATCACCGATCACGGCAACCTTTTCGGCGCGGTTCAGTTCTATAACGCCGCCCGTAAAGTCGGCACCAAGCCGATTATCGGATGCGAAATCTATACCGTTGACGGCGACCACAACAAGCACGACACCAGCTTGCGCTACAACCACCTGCTACTGCTCTGCAAGAACGAGACTGGCTATCGCAATCTGATCAAGCTTGTCTCGATGGGCTACCTCGAGGGCTTTTACTACAAGCCGCGCATTAGCAAGGCGATTCTCGCGCAACACGCCGAGGGCCTAATCTGCCTCTCCGCATGCCTGCGCGGCGACTTGCAAGAAGCTCTGCTTGAGAAGGGCTACGAGGAAGGTCGCCGCCTCGCATACGAGTACATCGATATTTTCGGCAAGGAAAATTTCTACCTCGAAATTCAAGATCATGGCCTCGACCTCGACAAGCAACTGATCCCGCTACAGTTTCGGCTGGCGCAAGAAACGGTCATCCCACTCGTCGCGACCAACGACGCACACTATCTCACCAAAGAAGACGCAGGCGCCCACGACGCGCTGCTGTGTGTTCAGACCGGCAAAACCCTCAGCGATCCCAACCGGATGAAATTCTCCACACAGGAGTTTCATCTCAAAAGCCGCGAAGAAATGGCGAAGCTTTTCGACGGCGACGAAGGCCCGCTCAACCGCTCATGGGAGATCGCGCAAATGTGCGATCTCAAGCTCGAACCTGTCGGCAACCCATTTCCTAAATTCGAGGTCCCGGCCGAGCACACCATCGACACCTACTTCGAATTCGTCGCTCGCCAAGGTCTCGAAGAGCGTCGCGCCTATCTCGAACTGCTTGAGCAAAACGGTCAACTCCGCCGCCCCTGGCAGGAGTACATGGAGCGGCTGGATTTCGAAATCAAGATCATCCAGCAGATGCAGTACTCGGGTTACTTCCTGATCGTCTGGGACTTCATTCGCTACGCCCGATCCAAACGTATCCCCGTAGGCCCGGGACGCGGCTCGGCGGCCGGCTCGCTAGTCGCCTACTCGATGAAAATCACCGACATCGACCCGCTGCAATACGGTCTGCTGTTCGAGCGCTTCCTCAACCCCGAGCGGGTATCGATGCCCGACGTTGACATCGACTTTTGCATGAACCGCCGCGGCGACGTCATCCAATACGTCACCGAAAAGTACGGGCGCGAGCAGGTCGCGCAGATCATCACGTTCAATACGATGGCGACCAAGGCCGCGATCAAAGATGTCGGCCGCGTGATGGACATGAGCTTCGGCGAGGTCGACAGGCTGACGAAGCTCGTCCCCAACGTTCTCAATATCAAGCTCAAGGAGGCGATCGAACAAGAGCCGCGCCTACAGCAGGCGATGAAAGACGAGAAGCGAGTCGCTGATTTGATCGAAACCGCTGGTCGCCTCGAGGGTGTCGCGCGCAATCCGTCGGTACACGCTGCTGGGGTCGTCATCGCGCCCGTGCCGCTACAAAACCTGGTCCCGCTCTACAAGACCAACCGAGACGAAATCGTCACGCAGTACGACATGAAAAGCCTCGACCAGATGGGGCTCCTCAAGATGGATTTTTTGGGGCTCACCACCCTGACCGTCATCGACGAGGCGTTCGATTGGATCGAGAAGAAAACCGGCAAACGGCTCAAGACCGAAGAGATTCCGCTCGACGACAAGCCCACTTACGAAATGCTCTCGAAGGGGCTCACGAGCGGCGTATTCCAGTTTGAATCGTCGGGAATGCGCGACGTCTGTCTGCGTTACAAGCCCGAGCGGCTAGAAGATCTCTGCGCTCTCAACGCGCTCTACCGGCCGGGGCCGATCCAGGGCGGCATGGTAACCGACTTCATTGAGCGCAAACACGGCCGCAAGCCGGTCACCTACCTGCTCCCGGTGATCGAGCCGCTGCTCGACGAAACCTATGGCGTGATCCTTTACCAAGAGCAGGTCATGCAGATCGCTAACGTTGTTGCGGGCTTCTCGCTCGGCGAAGCCGATCTGCTGCGCCGCGCCATGGGTAAGAAAAAGATTGAGGAAATGCTCAAGCAACGCGCGCGTTTCATGGCCGGCGCGAAGGAACGCGGATTCCCGGAAGGGAAAGTCAGTAAGCTGTTCGACCTGATGGAGCAGTTTGCCGGCTACGGTTTCAACAAGTCGCACTCGGCCGCATACGGTTTCGTCGCATACGTCACGGCCTATCTGAAAACGCATTACTCCGTGGAGTTCATGGCTGCGCTGCTCTCGGCGGAATCGGGCAACAGCGAAAAGGTCGTGCGGTATATCAACGAATGTCGCGAGATGGGTATCGAGGTTCTCGCGCCCGACATCCATGAGTCGTTCTGGAATTTCACTCCTGCCGGAGAAAAAGAGATTCGCTTCGGCCTAGGCGCCATCAAGAACGTCGGTAAGGGCGCGGTCGAAGCGATCGCTGAAGCGCGCGAGGAAAAGGGCGGGAGCTTCAAATCACTCTTTGAGTTTTGCGAACTTGTCGATGGCAAACGGATCAACAAGCGCATGCTCGAAAGCGCGATCAAAGCCGGGGCGCTCGACTCCCTCAATGGGCATCGCGCCCAGCTAACCGTAGCGTTAGATGGCGCAATCGAAGCCGGGCAGCGAGCTACGCGCGACCGCGAGACCGGCCAAGGCGGACTCTTCGCCGCGATCGCCGAGCCCGAGGCCGATGACGAACAACGCCTGCCCGATGTCCCCGAATGGCCTGAGAAACAGAAGCTGGCGGGCGAGAAAGAGATGATCGGCTTCTACGTTACGGGACATCCGCTGAAAGCGTACGAAGACAAAGTTGCCGAGCTAGCGACGCACGACAGCTCGAGCATCGGCAATGCCGACAACAGGGCCAATGTCGCCATTTGCGGAGTCCTCTCGGGAATTCAGCGCAGGCGCAATCGCGAGGGGCGCCCGTGGGGGTCCGCGGTTCTCGAAGACCTCACCGGCAGTATTGAGCTACTCGTGTTCGCCAATCAATTCGACGAGCTCAATGAGCAACTCGTCGACGACCAAGCGGTCCTAATACGCGGCAGCCTTCGCGCCGAGGAAGAGTCACAGCCTAAGGTCTCGGTGCAAGAGATTGTGCCGCTCGACAACGCGCGTATCTCAATGCCCGCGCAAATCGCTCTAACTGTCCGCCTCAACGGCGAGGCCACGGGCAAGGAAGCCGCGGCAAAGCTGCACGACCTGTTTTCGAGTAAGCCAGGCGATACCGACGTACGCCTCAGGATCATGCGAGCGAACGATTTTCTAGTCCTTTACGACATCGCCGCCCGAGTCAAGCCAGACCGGGAATTCCGCCGCGAAGCAGAAGCCATTTGCGGCAAAGGCGCCATCGAAATACAGCCCTAGCCAAAAACTTAAAATTTCTCGCGAATGCAAATGAAACAACGAGCCGAACCAACGGTGCCGCAATCGTAAGATTGCGACCAGCGCGACTACCGTCGCCTACCCAGCAACTCTTGCCATCCGCGCTCAACGACTCAGCACGTAAACCCGATGCTCAACGCTTCGTCCGTTGAGTTCGCCCACGTTGTGCAACGTTGATTCGAACGTGAAGCCAAGTCGTTCCGGGATCGCCCAGCTCTTAACGTTTTCCGGCTCGCAGTGAATCTCGATTCGATCGATACCGCGCTCCTCGAACAGATAGGCGCTTGTCGCGCGTACCGCCGCGGTGACCAATTCCATGCCCTGATACTTGGCGTCCAGCCAATAGCCGATTTCGGCAGCCGGAGCGGATCTCGAAAAAATCACGCCGATCACCCCGGCAAACGAATTGTCTAACCAGATGCCGGCGGTCAGCTCCGTTTGATCCGCTAGCTTGATCCGCCGGCCCTCGATGAATGTCCTCGTGTCGTCCACGGTCTGCGTGGCGTCCACCCACGGCAGCCACACGCGCAGCATTTGTCTGTTAGCGTCGATGCTCGCGAAAACCGTTTGGGCGTCGTGCAATTCCAACAGGCGGAGTTCGGCCGTAGCAATTTCAAGATGACGGTGAAACATCGCTTCAACCCTCACGTTTCACTTGCGCACGTAAGTAAGCGGCTTCCACAACTCGGTCAATCGCCAGGCGACAAACGCTTGCTGACCCACGCCGCGCAAACCCGCGGGCTCGACTTGTTATACACTCATGTCGCTATGAACCTCCGACTTGCCGTCTTGTTCCTCCTCACTGTCCCCTTGCTAGCGCAGTCGCGCCCCAACTTTATCGTGATCTTCGCCGATGATCTCGGCTACGGCGATCTTTCCGTATTCGGAGCCACCGCACACCAAACCCCGCATCTCGACAAGATGGCCGCGGAAGGTGTTCGCCTCACTCAGTTCTACGTACCGATGCCCTTCTGCGGGCCTTCGCGCGGCACATTACTTACTGGCCGCTACCCGTTTCGCACCACGCTGATAAGCAATCCGTCGCCGGATGTCGGTCGCAACGGCATAGGGCTACCACCGTCAGAGATCACGATTGCCGAAGCGCTCAAACCACTCGGATACGCGACATCCGCGGTCGGCAAATGGCACCTCGGCCACGTCGAAAAATACCTCCCGCGCACCCAGGGATTTGACGAATACTACGGAATCCTCTACTCGAACGACATGCGTCCGGTGCAACTCGTCGAAAACGAAACTGTCGTTGAATACCCGGTCAGGCAAACAGAGCTGACAAAGAAGTACACCGCGCGGTCGATCGATTTTATCGAACGCAACCGTGACAATCCGTTCTTCCTCTACTTGCCGCACGCGATGCCACATAAACCGCTGGCGGCGTCTGAGGATTTCTACACACCCGAGACGCCGAACGACCTCTACAGCGACGCGATACGAGAACTTGACTGGTCCGTCGGACAAATCCTCGCCAAGCTGCGCGAGCTCGATCTCGACGAAAATACCTTCGTGTTCTTCACCTCCGACAATGGCGCGTCGTTCGGCGGCTACAACGGCGGGCTACGGGCGATGAAAGGTTCGAACTTTGATGGCGGCATCCACGTACCGGCGATCGGCTGGTGGCCGGGCAAGATTCCTGCCGGCCAGGTGTCGGGCGAGGTCGTGGCGTCAGTGGATGTTTTCGCGACGCTCGTCACAACCGCCGGAGGCAAGCTCCCCACCGATCGGACAATCGACGGCCGCGACCTGATGCCGCTCTTTACCGGCGCCACCAACAAATCTCCGCACGAGGCTATATTCGCAATGGGTGGCGATCAGCTCAAGCTTCTCCGCTCCGGACGCTGGAAGCTACACGTTCGCGCGCCGCAACCGGGCTTTACTTGCCTCGACGACCCCGGCGACTATAAAGACCAGCGAGCGCCAGACGGCCTGACGATCATCGCCCAATTTGAGCAAGCCCGCCGCGACCAGTGTCCCGGCCTCAATAGTGGGCCGGCGCCCAAGCCGATCATGCTCTTCGATATGGAATCCGATCGCGGCGAGCAGCGCGACGTTGCTGACGAACACCCCGAGGTGGTCGCGCGGCTGCGCAAGATTTTCGACGAGATGGATACACAGACACCGGACAAGTATCCGCCACTAGCACCGCGCGCGGAAAACATTTTGTGGATCCAGGGTGGCCAACTGCGCTACGACCGCCTGATCAAGCCCGTTGCCGGGAATTAATCGGATTAGAGAATGGCGCTGGCGGCAGAGTCCCGCAGGGTTCCCTGGCCGGGACTGTCCCATGAGACAAGCAATCTACACCGCGAAAGCGAACCAACGTGTGGACTGTCCCAACCCACCCACGAAACTCTCGACCGACCGCCAACCCCAAGAACCCTCGCGCGCGCTCCCCCAGATTCCGCCGCTGTTAGATGAAACCGACTGCCCGAAAGAACACCAACGTCACCGCCACGGGCACAGGGTATTTCAAAATCCAAACCCAGGGTCCATAAAACCTCGCTAGCGCGCTGCCTTCCTCAAAAGCCCCGCGTCGCAAGGCCGCATCCATGCGCCAAGCCACGTACAGGGCCACACCGAAACCGCCCAACGGCAGCATCCAATTTGAAACGTAGTAGTCGATCTCGCCAAACCACACCGTGCTGAGCGTCGCCGGTAACCCAAACAGGGTGATCCCAATCCCGGACAAAATCGCCGACTTCACCCGCGTCATCTTCCAGTCATCAATTAGATACGCCGTCGTCACTTCCAGCATTGAAATCGCACTCGTCAGGGCGGCAAAGGCCAGCAGCACGAAAAATACAATCGACAATAAGGCGCCGCCCGACATCTGAGCTAGCGCGATCGGCACGGTAACAAACAGCAGTCCCGGCCCCTGCCCGGACTCGAGCCCGAAAGTGAAAATGATCGGGAACAGCATCATCGCCGCCATCAGCGCCACCATCGTATCCACGACCGAAGTCATGATCGATGACGAAACCAAATCGTCGTCCTTGCGCAGATAGCTACCGTAGGTAATCATCGTGCCCAGGCCAAGGCTAAGCGTAAAGAACGCATGCCCAAGAGCCTCAAGCACCCCCGCCGCGGTCAAATTGTCAGTGCGAAAGCCAAACAGAAAATCCATACCTTGACCGAAACCCGACAGCGTAAAAGCCTTCCCGAGCAAGATCACCAGCATCACACCTAACGCAGGCATCAAGATTCGCGACCAGCGCTCCACGCCCCGGGAAACACCCGCCGCAACCACATAGACGGTTAGCGCCATGAACAACACGTGCCAAGTTGCGCCCACGGCGGCGTTCTCGCCGAGCCCAGTAAATGCAGCTTGTAATTGGTCCGGCCCCTGGCCTGCAATCTGGCCGCTCAGTGCCAAGTAACAGTAGTGCAGCGCCCAGCCTGCAACCGTGCCGTAGTACGAAAGCAGGCAAACCGACGCGAGCACACCAAGATAGCCAACGCCAATCCAAGGGCTGCCCGGGCTAAGAGCGCGTATCGCGCCGGCAGGCGACTGACGTGTCGCGCGTCCCAGCGAAATCTCGGCAATCATAATCGGCAAACCGACGAACGCTATGCAGGCGAGATAAACGAGAACAAAAGCGCCGCCGCCGTTGACCCCGGTGATGTACGGAAATTTCCAGATGTTGCCAAGTCCGACAGCCGATCCGGCCGCCGCCAAAATAAACCCGGCTCGGGAACTCCACTGTGCTCGCGCTGCTTCTGCCATCGCCTTTTACCGAATGCACAAAAATAGCATTTTGCGCGAACTTCAACCTGGAACGACTACGGTGTCGACGTGACTCTCGCCTTCCGAGCGCGCAATAATCGCCGCACCGCATGAGTCGCTAAACACGTTAACCACCGTGCGATACATGTCCAGGGGGCGATCGATGGCCAGCATCGCGCCGACAATCAAGTCCACTTGCGGCCCGGTCAAGTTCACCGCTTCCAACACAATAAAAATCACCACCAGCCCCGCCGATGGCACCGCCGCCGCGCCGATCGACGCCAGCAAAGCGGTAATAACGATCAATGCCTGCAGTTCGAATCCCATCGAAACGCCCATTACCTGAGCGATAAACAACACCCCGGCGCACTCGTACAGCGCGGTCCCATCCATGTTGACGGTCGCGCCCATCGGCAAAACGAACGAGCTGACACGATTCGAAACACCAGCCTTCTTCTCGACGGCATTGATCGTAACCGGCAACGTGGCGCCGGACGAGCTTGTCGAAAATGCCATGAACATGGGGTCGATCATGTTCTTGAAGTGAATGATCGGATTGATCCCGCCCAAGAGTTTCAGCACCAGCGGAAGCGTCACAAACAGGTGAATCGAGAGCCCCGCAAACAGTAGAAACGCATACATCCCCAATGCCTTAAACGACGCCAAACCGGTCGTCGCGACAAGGCTGACAATCAGCGAGAAAACTCCAATCGGCGCAACCAAATGGATGATCCCCGACGTCAGGCGCATCATCGCTTCAAACGCCGACCCGATGAAGTTTTGCAGCGGCTCTCGATGCTGCTCGGGCAAACGCGAAATACTGATGCCCAGCACGATCGCGAAGAAAATGATCGACAGCATCTTCGTTTCCGACGCGGCCTCAACGATATTTTCAGGAACGATATCCAGAATCAAGTCGACCGGTGAAGTCACCACCGTGAGGTTTGGCAGCTCGCTAGTTTCCGCGCCGGCGATATCGGCCCCAACGCCGGGTTGCAATGTATTCGCCAGCACGAGTCCGACGATGACGGCAAAGAAACTTGTGAGCATGTAGTAGCCCAGAGTCTTCCCAAACATCCGCCCCAAGCCGGCACCGCCAACCGACGCCACGCCCGAGATGATCGAAGTCAGCACCAGCGGCACGATGACCATCTTCAGCAGCTTGATGAAGAGCTGCCCAATCCAGCCAATGTTCGCCGCGAGTGTCTCGCCGCCGACCAGTCCGGCAAGCGTGCCGAGAATCATCGCGCAAGCCACCTGCCAGTGCAGCTGCTTATACCAGGCGCCGCCGTCGCTGGTCATTCCCAACACTCGGGGTCACGGGTCAAAGGCGACAGGCTCACGGGTCAGTCTATTCCTGAGACGCTGCCAGCGCCCGATCAAGATCCCAAATTAGATCGTCGACATCCTCAAGTCCAACTGACAAGCGCACCATGTCGGGTGTGATGCCCGCCGCTGCTTGATCGCTTTCGCTTAACTGCTGGTGAGTCGTCGAAGCCGGGTGAATAACCAAACTCTTTGCATCACCGACATTCGCTAAATGCGAGAACAACTCGAGCCCGTCGATAAATTTCTTGCCCGCCTCGAGTCCACCCTTGATGCCGAACGTAAACACCGCGCCGGTACCCTTCGGGAAGTACTTCATCGCCTGGGCCCGATATGGGCTCGAGTCGAGGTCGGCGTGCTGCACCCACGTCACCAAGTCGTGGCCCTCAAGATGCTTCGCGACGGCTTGCGAGTTGGCGCAATGCTTCTCCATGCGCATCCCTAACGTTTCAAGGCCCTGAAGGAACTGGAATGCGTTCATTGGGGACAAGCAGGGCCCCAGGTCGCGCAAGCCTTCGACGCGGCATTTGAGGATGTAGGCCATTTCGCCAAACGTCTCGGCGAAGACCATGCCGTGATAGCCGGGGCTGGGCTCGGTCAGCATCGGGAATTTCCCGTTGTTCCAATCGAACTTGCCTGAGTCGATGATCACGCCGCCAATCGAAGTCCCATGGCCACCGATGAACTTCGTCGCTGAATGGACAATGATGTCAGCCCCGTGCTCAATCGGGCGGCAAAGGTAGGGCGATGCAAACGTGTTGTCGACGACCAGTGGAACTCCCGCGTCATGAGCGATCTTAGCGACCGCCTCGATATCGACAACGTTCATGCGCGGGTTGGCGATCGATTCGATGTACACCAACTTGGTCTTATCAGTGATCGCATTGCGGAAGTTTTCCGGGTCGTCGGGATCAACGAAGATCGTGTTATATCCGAACCGCCGGAACGTCGTATCCATCTGCGTATAGGTGCCGCCGTATAGCGTCGCGGACGAAACGATGTCATCACCCGCTTGGCACAAGCTCGAAATCGCAACCAGTTGCGCCGCCTGCCCGCTGGCTGTTGCCAGCGCGCCGATGCCGCCTTCGAGCGAAGCCATGCGCTCTTCGAACGCCCCCGTCGTGGGGTTCATGATGCGCGTATAGATGTTTCCAAACTCTTGCAAGCCAAACAGCGCCGCGGCATGCGCGGTGTCATTGAACACATACGATGTGGTTTGGTAAATCGGAACCGCACGCGCATTCGTCGCGGCGTCGGGACGTTGGCCGGCGTGCAAAGAGCGAGTATTGAATCCAAATTCATGTTCAGCTTGATCAGACACAGTTTGCTTGTCCTACTTTCTATCGTCTAGCGAGATGGTCGGGGAGACTAGTCGGCCAGGGGCCGATCATCGACCTCGAAACCGTGGTCGAACTGCTGGTAGTGGGCGGCCAGCACATCGCGTCCGAAATCACCCTTGTAGTCGCGCCATACCGAATGGCTGTGGTTATTTTCGTTCTGCGTGTTGTCGTATTCGATCAGGAATTCAGGGGCCTGGATGCGGTAATAGTCGCCTTTGCCCGGCTCAATCGAACCCGCCCATGCGAAGTACAAATCTTCCTTCGCGGTTGCGTGAACTTTCGCAATGCGGCTCTTGGCCTGCTCCGGAGAGAACGCCGCCGAGTACACCTCGGCAAGCTCGATCAGCGTTTTGAACTGCTCGCCGCTGAGCTTCGATGCTTGGATGCCCTGCGGCTCGCCGTCGATCTTGGCCCGTGTAGAGAAGGCTGTCACGATGTCGCGCGGAGCCTTGTCGGCGATTACGGCAATCTTGCGAGTGGCGCCATCGAGCGAGCGGATCAGTTTGCGTGCCACATCCTCTTCGGCTGCCAGCGGACGGATACCCTGGCGCGGTCCTTCGCGCACTTCGTGCGGATTGGAGCCGAAGAAGCTTGGCGAGGTCGAAACCAACTTGCCGTCTTTCATCAGGAAGTGCAATGAGATGTGGTGCCCTTCGAGCCTCCATCCCCAAGTGCCCGTGGTCGCTGGGTCGCCAAAAATACTCACGTGATAGAGTTCGACATCGCGGCGGCCAACGGTGTCGTTTTCTTTGATCCGAAGAACTTCTTCGAGGCTCATGATCGTTTTCGCGCGGATAAACCCGGCTTTCGACAGTGAGGCTGCGATTAGAGCGTCAGCGAGCACCCGCTGCTCGGGAATCATGTCGCGGTAAGTAACGCCGTTTCTGGCATAGCCGTGTGCGGAAATAAAGTTATTGTCGGGAACGAAGTGCCACGTCTCGTAGTCGGGGTTATCCATTTTCAGGTGGGTTCCCGGCTTCTGATTGCTGTTGAGTGACGCCAAGAAAGCGTTGGCCGCGCTAACCATCAGATCTTCGGTCGTATGGTGATAGGCAAAGCCCGCGGCACAAATCGCAAGCGATAGAAAAAGTATTCGAAGGCGCGCTGGTTGCGTCATGGCTACACTCCTGGTCGAAACGTGGAACGGATCAGCCCGAACCGTGCATGATTATATCTCGTTATGACGGATTCGAACGAGCCCACAGCGCTAATCTTTGAAACCCACTCGACGTCGGTCGACAACGAGGCCGCGCTCGCATCCGGCTGGCATGACTGCCCGCTCTCGGTGACCGGCGAGACGCAGGCTCGGGAACTGGGCGAACGCTACCGGGAGATAGGCCGCGTGTTGTGTTCCGATCTACAGCGGTCGTACCGTACGGCTGAGATTGCGTTTGCCGGTCGCGACGTCAAAATAGTGCGCGATCGGCGTCTACGCGAGTGCGATTACGGCGAGTACACGCGCTACCCGGCGGATAAGTTGAACGAAATTCGAGCGCAACATCTCGAGCGCCCGTTCCCAGCCGGAGAGAGCTACGTGCAGGCGGTCCAGCGCAGCCTCGACGTCATCGACGAGCTTCAGGCTCAGCCAGCGGGGGCGCTTCTGGTAATCGGCCACCGCGTCACCTTCTATGCGCTCGAACAGGAGTTTCGAGGCGTCACACTGGCGGAGGCGATGGCCGCCTCATGGAGCTGGCAGCCTGGCTGGACCTATATCCCGAAATAACGTTTTAGCCGGCCCGCAACGCGGCGACCGCGGCCTTCTCGCCCAGGTCAAACAGCCCTTTCGCGTTGGCCGGGCTCCACGTGAAGCAATCTCCCAGGCCACCAAGTGGCTCCGGATGCTCAATGGCGACGACGCGCTGGCCCTCTTGTTCGGCGGCTGCTCGATTGTGCTTCCTACGCCTAGGCCACATCGCGATTTGCCTCAATGGGCGCACAAGCGGAACGGGTGGCTGGGCGAGCAGGTCGACCACGACAATCTCGTCCGCGCCTGTCGCTCGAGCCTCAGATAGCGGGACCGGGTAGACGACTCCGTTGTCGACATATAACCGCCCGTTCAGCCGAACAGGTGGCAACATCCCCGGCAAAGCGCAGGCGGCAAGCAGATGCTCTTTACTGACTTCGTCGTGTTGGAACGTCGTGACGACAAAGCTCGGCAAACGGGTGCAAACGAGCTGGAAGTCACAGCACCACGGGAGGTCCGAGAACTGTTCGTAGACGGCGTCAAGCCAGGTTCGGAACAGGGGAAGCTCCTTCCACAGAAGCCGGCCGCGAGGAATTTTCAGCCGCTGCTGCAACTCACCCGGCAGCTCCAGCCAAACCGACCGCATTTCATCGGCCGATGCGCCTTTCGCGATCAGGTAGCCGTTGACGGCTCCGATCGAAATACCAACGACGGCACTCGGTGTCCAACCGGAATTCTCAAGGCCGGCCCAGGCCCCAGCTTGATATGCGCCAAACGCGGCGCCGCCTGATAAAGCCAACGTCCTGTTCATCTGTCGTTAGACAATCCAGCCGCCACCAAGCACCTCTTCGCCGCCGTAAAGCACCGCGGCCTGACCCGGCGTAACGGCGCGCTGTGGCTCGTCGAACTCGACTACAGCTTGATCGGGGCTGCTCCCAGGGCGAACCTCACCCCAGGCCGGAGCAAACTGGTGGCGAATCTTAATTCGCGCGCGGACCGGCTCGCGAACGTCGTCGAACGAGATCCAGTTGGTGTCGCGAATCGCAAATTCCTTGCGCATCAACTCCTCGCCGCTCCCGACCACAACGCGGCGATTCGCGGGCTGAATCTCGGTGACGTAGACCGCTTCGCCGACGGCAATGCCAAGGCCCCGGCGCTGCCCAATCGTGTAGTGGTGGATACCCTCATGCTCGCCGAGCACCTTGCCGTCGGCGGCGACGATCTCGCCCCCGGTGTCGGCTCGATTGGCCCCCTGCTCCGTGAGGTAGTGATCGACAAATGCCGCATAATCGCCGTTCGGCACGAAGCAAATCTCGCGGCTCTCGGGCTTATCGGCGATGCCGAGCCCTAGCGCCGTCGCAAGCTCGCGGACTTCAGTCTTCTGCATGGCGCCAAGTGGAAACATCGACTTCGACAACTGCTCTTGCGTAAGACCGAACAAGAAGTAAGACTGATCGCGCGAGTGATCGACCCCTCTTTTTAACAAGTAACGTCCCGAGTCGTCATCTTGTTCAATTTGGGCGTAGTGGCCGGTAGCAATCGTCTCCGCGCCCACTTGCTTGGCCATATCTAAGAACTGGTCGAATTTAATGAAATTGTTGCAAAGAGTGCAAGGGATAGGCGTGCGCCCGGAAACATAGTCGTTTACGAAAGGCTTGACGACCTCTTTTTCGAAGCGATCTTCAAAGTTGACCACGTAGTACGGGATGCCGAGATGCTGCGCCACCCAGCGCGCATCATAGACGTCATCAAGTGAGCAACAGCGGCCCGATGCGCCGCCCTCGGGAATCAGCTCGGGCGTGCGCTGCTGGTTCCAAAGCTGCATCGTCATTCCCACCACAGGGTCGCCGCGCCGATGCAGCAACCCAGCCACCGCGGAGGAATCGACTCCTCCGCTCATGGCAACGGCGATCAGTGGGGCGGGCATATTCGAAGCTCTAAGTCCTAGCCTAGCGCGGCCGAACAACCACGACTGCCACCTAGGCCAAACGGAAGAAAAATGACTTTCGGCCGGGGACTGGCACAGGCGATCTCGTAGTCTCCTTCACCTTGACAAACCCTCGTGTTGCCTGTCCCCTGCCTAGCCGATGACCTAGCGCGTTTCTCCCAGGAATGATTCGGCACGGGCGGTGGCCTTATTGACTCGAAACTTGATTTTTTGAGCTGCCAACAAGAGCTGCTTGTTGGCAGAAACCTTTCGAACTACCTAGCCGCGCCGCCTCGCGGTGCGGTCCTCCCTGCGGCGTGTGTACCGTGCCGCACGGCGCCGCGGCTCGGAAACGCCGAACTCGCAATTTCAAGTTTCTCCCTTGAACGATCCGCCCAACCAAGGCGGGCGGTGGCCGCGTTAGGTAATCTGACGACCGCACCAGGCTTCACCCCGCCGACTGGTCAGCAGCCAACACCCCGACACGCTAAAATCCCCATAGCGTGGTCGGCACAACAATCAGCCACTATATCGTCCAAGAAAAACTGGGCGAGGGCGGCATGGGCGTGGTCTATAAATCACTAGACACCAAACTCGACCGCCATGTAGCGCTCAAATTCCTGCCTGACCACCTGCTCGGTGACCAAGAAATCCGCAAACGCTTCGAGCGCGAGGCCAAAGCCGCCGCCGCGCTACTCAATCCGAACATCTGCCCGGTGTTCGAGATCGACGAAGTTGACGGCAAATCCTTCATCTCGATGGCCTACATCGAGGGAGAGCCGCTGCACCAAAAAATCGAACGGGGTTCCCTAAAACTCGAAGAAGCCCTAGACATCGCCAGGCAAATCGCCCAAGGCCTAGACGCGGCGCACGAAAAAGGAATCTTTCACCGCGACATCAAGCCCGAAAACATCATGGTCGACGCCAAAGGCCACGTCACCATCATGGACTTCGGCCTCGCGCAACTAACAGAAGCCAGCCGCCTAACGAAAACCGACCAAACCATGGGCACCGTTTTCTATATGTCCCCCGAGCAAACCGAGGGTTCAGGCACCGACCACCGCACTGACATCTGGGCCCTAGGAGTCGTGATCTACGAAATGATCACCGGCCAAAAACCCTTCAAGGGCGACTATGACAAGGCCATCATGTACTCCATCCTCAACGAGGCACCGGAGCCGATGACTGCCTTGCGCACCGGCGTTCCGATGCTGCTAGAGGAACACGTCAACAAGTGCCTGGCAAAGCACTCAGGCAAGCGCTACCAGAGCGCCGGCGAAGTGCTGGTTGACCTTTCGGCGCAGCGTAAGAGAATCGATTCAGGCCGAACCGTAGTCTCTGAGACGACCGTACTCGAATCGCTAGACTCAGCAGTCCTGGCGACGCAGCCAAACCGAACGACCGCCGTAGTTCTTGTCGTATCCGCCGCGCTGGTCCTGCTGGCGGCCGCCTTCTTCGCCGGCACGAATTTTAGCGGCGAAGGCACGACGTTTCCAACTTACACGCGCCTCACATTCCGCCCCGGAACGGTTACCTCAGCCCGGTTTGCTCCCGATGGCGAAACGATTGTGTATAGCGCGGCTTGGGAGGGAGGACGCCGTCAACTGTTTACGACACGCCCGGGGAGCTCGGAGTCACGATCGTTGAACATTCCAGACGTAGACGTCCTCGCGATTTCGAAAACCGGAGAGATGGCTCTGGCGTTGCGGCCACCGCGAAATTTGCTTGCTTCTTTGGGATCGCCTGATACATCCGAACCCGCCACGCTCTTGCAGGCCTCCTTGGCTGGTGGAGCCCCGCGTGAGGTGCTGACAGACGTCCTATTCGCGGACTTTACTCCAGAGGGTCAATTGGGTATTGTCCGAATGGTTGACCGCCGAGCTCGTATCGAGCTGCCTATTGGGAACGTCCTCTACGAAACCCCAGACCACATAGGAAGTTTTCGGATATCACCCAGCGACAGTCGGATCGCCTTTTCCGAACGGCCCTTTGGATTCGGCGGTGATTGGACTATTTCGACAGTCAACCAGGACGGCGAAAAGACCGTTCTCACAACCCAAGAAACGGCGGACAACTTGAATTTCGTGTGGGCCGCGGATGGGCGTGCAATTTGGTACGACGCGGGTTGGTTGGGCGGCGATACGATACGATCTCTGACGCCGTCCGGCGACATAAAGGTCGTTCACGCCGCTCCTGTCGGACTGCGGCAGTTCGATATCTCCCGCGATGGACGCGTATTAGTCGACCGAGTCCATTTTAGGGTCGTTGCTAGCTGCCTTACGCCCGGGCATGTTGCCGAGCGCGACCTTTCTTGGTTCGATGCCTCGGAAGTTGACGACATCACCTCGTACGGCGAAAAGATTCTCATGACCGAGTTCGGCGACGGAGGTGGTCTTGGCCGCTGGGGGGTATATTTGCGCGACACCAGCGGTGAGCCGGCGGTGCGGTTGGGCGATGGTCAGGCGTTCGGTCTGTCTCCGGACAACACAATGGCGTTGACGATGTCAGTGGGCAGTTCGCCGGAAGTTGTGCTGCTCCCCACCGGCGCCGGAGAACCAATTCGGATTCGTAACGATGAAATTACCAACTACGAGGCGATGGATTGGATGCCGGACGGTCGCCAATTTGTGTTCGCGGGAAGCACATCAGGTCACGGCGTCCGCTGTTACATCCAAGACATCGCCGGCGGCGAGCCGCGGCCGATTACGCCTGAAGGATACCGCTTTGGGCTTGTTCACAAGGCGGTATCTCCGACGGGCGAATGGATCGCGGCTAAGGGGGTCGGCCCGCCGTCGTTGTTCCCTATTGCGGGCGGCGAGCGGCGAGAAATCCCTGGTGTCGAGCTGCGGGACGATTTCATTGCATGGAGCGCCGATGGCCGCTCGGTTTTTTTGAAAGCTGACGTTGAAGTGCCCGCCAACATCTACAAAGTGGATGTCGAAACGGGCAAGAGATCTCATTGGAAGACCCTCGCTCCCGCCGACACAGTCGGAGTGTTCAACATTTGGTCCATCCAAATCTCGGAAGACGAACAGTCGTACTGCTACAGCTACGGACGAAATATTTCGGACCTCTACATGGTGGAGGGCCTGCGCTGGTTATGCTTTCCCTGCGCCGCGTGGCGGACCGTTCGTTTCCGAACGGCTCACTTGCCCCCGCGGGCCTCCGTATCTCTCTCAGCACAAGGTTCCTCGATGGATCTTTCGACGCGCGCTGTCCGCATCTACCGCGGAGAGTCCACCGGCTGCGGATGTTCGCTGCTTCACCGCTGGTTGCAGGCTTCCCCCTAGTCGGCGGCTTGGCCACTCTCAACTTCCTTAACGAGGCCTATCTGCGATTCCCTTTCGTTACGGCTCACGTCTTCGCCTTCCCCGGCTTCGTCCGCGGCGGTTCCCCCCCACGAACGCCGGGTCGGCTACACGGGTGAACGAACCATTCCCATGGTCAACTCCTTTCATTCAACTAGATCCACCAGGCTTGTCCTGGCGCACCGACTGTGAAGGAGTGGTCATGGCCCTATCGGGCCACCCAAGGTGATGAAAACGCAGCACATAGCTACCTCAGAGCCACGACCGCAGAGAATCGGGCTACCCCAACCGTCCCCAAAATAACCTGCGTTTTCGACGGAGTGCGGTGGCGGAGGGTTGACTGGTAAAGATGAGTCGGACCCTGTTGAGGAATGATCAGCAGGTCCCGCCTCAACTTGACCCAGAAATCTCGTCCGCCACCGCACTCCCTAACGGTCGCGCCTCCGATTCTCACGGGCTTGGTGCTGCGGCAAGCAGCCGATGCCATTCCTGAAATTGCTCTAGTATCCCTTGTGCTTGTCCACGACGTTGAGTAGCGGCAGGCCTTCGGCGAAGCGCCGTATATTCTCTTTCACCGTGCCCAGCATGCGGGCGCGATCGAGGTCGGAGCGGCCGGCGATGTGCGGCGTGATGATGGCGTTGTCGAACTGCCAAAGCGCGTGGCCCTTGGGCAGCGGCTCGGGATCGGTGACGTCGGTGCCGGATCCGGCTAAGCGCTTGCTGTCGAGCGCCTTGACTAGGGCATCGATGTCGTACGTGCCACCGCGGCTGACGGCGATGAAATATGAGCCCCGCTTCATCAATTCGAACTGCTTCGGGCCAACCATTTTGTGGCTCTTGGGCGTGTGCGGCGCGGACATGAACACCACGTCAGCTAGAGGGATCACCTCGTCGAGTTGGTCGGGCTTGACGACGCGTTCCATGTAAGGGACGAAGGGCATGTCTTCGGGGTCGACGCCGATCACCTTCATGCCGTGAGCCCAGGCGCGTAGAGCAATTTGGCGACCAATGCCGCCGACTCCGATGACGACTGCCGTCTTCGTGTTTAGCTCGAAGAGATTGCGGTCGCGGCTATTCCACATTTCGCTTTCTTTGTGCTTTAGCCATTTTGGAATTTCGCGGGTCAGCGCCAGCAGCATGGCCATCGCGTGGTCGGCGATTTCGGGGCCTTGCACGACCTGGTTGTTGGTCAGAATGATGTTGCTGTCGCGTAGGTCGTTCGAGCCCGATAGGTGCAGCACGCGCTCAACGCCGGCGCTGGTGGTCTGTGTCCACTCAAGCTTTTTTCCGGCACGAACCCATTCCGGGCGAATGCTGCCGAGCAAGGCGTGAGCGTCCGCGATCTCGCTCATCACTTGATCACGTTCGACGCGAACGAGTTTGACTTTGTTTGAGACCGATTGCCAATCGCGAACGACTGCGTCGTCTTGGCCTACGACGACGATCTTCTTAGTTTGGCCGGCGAGCACGAAGGCCGCGACAAGCAGGGCGGTGAGCAGACGAAATTTCATGAGGGTCCTCCAGACGGTGGACCATCTTAGCTCAGTTTGGAAGCGCTGGCTAGCTAGGTATCACGCCGCTCGGCTACCGTTCGCGAGCCAATTGGCGCATTCGGCGCCCAGCTCATCGAGGGCGCGTGCCTCGTAGGCCGCGCAGTCCTCCTGGGTCAACACATCCCGCCAGCGACCGTTGCTGCCCTTGTTGATGAAGGTTTGAGCGCCGCCCTCCCAAAACGCTCCACCTAGGGGGACGCTCTTTTCCGCGTGCTCTTTCATGTAGTCGAAAGTGCAGTGCTTGACGATCGCGTCCCACATTGACTCGTCGACTGGGATCTCCAAGAACTTCGCGATGCGCCGGATCTCGGCCGGCATGTCGTTTCCGCCTTGAGGTCGGCGAAGTGGACCAGCATCAGGTTGGGCAAATCGCGGATTTCCCACCACGAGCGGATGTTTTCCCAATATGGCCAGAACGGGTGTCCGTCACGCTCCATGAATTCGAGGTAGTAATCGCGCAGCGAGTCGGTCGGCGGATCAAGAGGCGGGCCGACTCGTCCAGGGGTGTTGTTGACCGCGTCGTACAGCGCCTCGCTGGCATTGAAGTGGTGGTTGTGCAGGCTCCAGACCACGTCGCGGCCATCGCGCGCGATGTAGAGGTACTTGGCCTTCGGCGAATAGACCAGAGCGTCGACCGGCAGGTGGGTTTTGAGGAACCGGCGATGGGTTTGAGCTTCGATGTGAGGAAGCTTCACTTCCTTCGGTGGGACGCGCAGATCAACCCACGGCGACATCTCGGCGACCTCGAGATCCTCATCGCCGTTGAAGAGCAGTTGCGCGATGATCTGCTGCATCCAGGTGGTGCCCGATTTGGAATGCGTGCCGATGATAATGTCGTCGTCGCGGAATCGGAAATCGTTCCAGATGGTCGAGTCGAAGTGGTGGTTGTGCAGTTCGCGGGTTTTTTTGGGCCAGGACACTGTGCTGTCGGACATGGTTGGAGCTCCTCGGGAATATGCGATTTTAGCGTGTCGAGGCGGCTATGGGTGCAGCTTGGCCGACATTTTGGCCGAAATTGTGAGGGCTAGGAACCAGACTGGCGGACAACCAGATAGTCGCCGGCCGAGATTCGCGAACTACGCAAGCCGTTCCACTGTTTTAACTCTGCGATCGAAACCTCAAAACGCCGTGCGATGACGTCGAGCGTGTCACCACGCCGAATCTGATAGCGGTCGTTAGCCAGTCTGGGCGAGCGTAGAGACAACTTCTGGCCAATGTTGATACGCGAGTTTCGAAGTCCGTTCCAAGCGCGCAGATCGCTCGAGCGAACCCCAAATCTCTCGGCAATATGTCCAAGCGTGTCGCCTGAACGTACGGTGTAGGTCGCCGACGTCGAGGAGGCCGTCTTTGGGGCCTGGTTCCTCGTCGGAGGCCGCGCTGTTGAGGCCGGCGCTGTCTTAGCAACGATCGTCGTAGGCTTTGGCGCCGGGGTCGAACGTGACGTTGGTTGTTCCTTGATCACCAGTGTCTGGCCGATGCTAATGCGCGACCCACGAATACCGTTCCAAGCGCGAAGCTTGCTCGAAGTCACGTTATAGTTCTCCGCGATGTGGCCAAGGGTGTCCCCGGAGCGTACTGTGTATCGCACCGTCCCCGTGCCCTTGGGCGGCGCCGGCGCGGGTTGTGCGGCGGCGGCGGCCGTACGGGTTGCGCTACGGCTAGACGGCGGGCGAACGGTCAAATATTTCCCGGCCGTGATGCGGCTGCCACGCATCTTGTTCCACCTGCGTAGATCGTCGACGCTGACGCCAAACCGATACGAGATTGCGATCAGCGAATCACCGTTGCGGATACGGTACTGTCCCGGACCGGCCGGCGCTTGGGTCCTCGCTGGAATCGATGCCGATGCGCTGCGCGCCGTTGTGCTTGAGGCACCGCCGGTCGAACCCTGCCCAGGCACTTTTAGCGATTGTCCAACCTGAATCGTCGAGCCGCCAATTCCATTCCACGACCTGAGTTGCGAAACGCTAACTCCGTAACGGCCCGCGATCTTGCCCAACGTATCGCCACGTCGTACGCGGTAACGCCCTGCCGGCGCATTGCCGGAAGCGACCGGCGCGCTATCGCCGGCGCCTTCGGGACGAACAATCAAATACCGCCCCGCCCGAATGCGCGTGCTCGTCAATCCGTTCCAGGCCCGTAGCTTCGCAACATTTGCGCCAAAGCGCTCCGCGATGCCACCCAGCGTGTCGCCCCGGGCGATGCGATAGCGACCGGTCCCCGGCTCTAGCAAGCCTCCCGCTCTCCCTCCGCCGTAGCGCCGGTACGAGGCCAACGCGGTCGTCGTCGGGACCGTCAACGTAAGCCCTTCGAGCGAGGCCTCGGGCTCGAGGTTGTTGAGCGCCGCCAGTTCCTCTGTTTTCACGCTGAATCGTTTCGCAACGGCGGCCAGCGTCTCGCCGCTCTTCGGTTCATGGCGCCGCCAGTTGAGCCGCCTGTCAGCGGGCACTTTCGCGATTTCTTGCAGAAACCGATCGCGAGTCCCTTTCGGCAGGTTCAGGTCGTAATCGTACGGAGGCGTTGCTGAGCGCAACAAAGCGGGATTGAGGTCCTTGACGGCGGTAGTCGATACGCCGGTGATATCGGCGATCAGCGCGAAACTGATTTCCGACTCGGTTTCGACCGCATCAAGCTCAATTGTCGGCGCGAGATCAATCTCCCCGAGGTCGAATAGATCGAGGTTTTTCCCAACGTAGGTCATCGCCAGGATGATCGGTACGTAGCTGCGAGTCTGGCTCGGCAGCAAGCGTCGGCGCGAAAGTTCCCAGTAGTCTCGCGTGCCGCCTCGTCTAATGGCGCGGGCGACACAGTTGGGACCGCAGTTGTAAGCGGCCATAACGAGATACCAGTCCTCGTACTCGATGTAGAGGTCCTTCAGGTGCTTCGCCGAGGCGCGGGTCGCGCGTTGGACGGCGTAGCGTAGGTCGACGTAACGATCCTGCTTGAGTCCGTACTGCTTGCCCGTCGCCGAAATGAACTGCCACATGCCCGTTGCGTAGGCGTATGAACGGGCCTTTGGTCTAAAACCGGATTCGGCCATCGCCAGGTAGAAAATCTCCTTGGGGACATCCTCTTCATCGAGAATGCGATCGATCATTTCGCGATACGCATCTCCCCGGCCCAACGAAGCTTTCATCGTCGCCTTCCCACGGCGCGTCTTCGTGAAATAGTTGATCAGCTTTTGGACCTGTGCGTTAAGCACCAGCGGTAGTTCCGACTCCGTTCTGCGCAGGCGCTCTTCGTCGCTAAGCGGAGCCGTCTGCTCGGGGATGGCGGCGTCCGTCAACTCGTCGAGCAGCGCCATCTCCTCAGGGTCGGCGGCGGGTTGGTTGATGTCGGTCAGCGGCGGCGGTTCAGGCTGCGCTCCACGTTCAAGCTCGGCAAATTCTTGCTCACGGGCGAACGAATCGTCCGCGCTAGTGGATGCCTCCGCTGGAACCCGCTCATTAATCTGCTCGAACTCGCGCCCCACGATTGCGGCGGGCTGGGGCGATTCGGCACCGCTCGGCGCACCTACCTCGACCGATTCGACCTCAATCGCAGCCTCGGTTGGCGGCAGCGGCGGAGCTGGATTGTCCGCTAGTGGACTTCGCGAATCGGCGCAAGACCAACTCACAACAACCACCGTTAGAACTCCGCCAAACCATCGGAGCCAAGTTTGCGAAAATCCCATGGGCGGAAATGGTTCACCCGCCCGGGAAACAGGCAGGCGCCGGCAACCCTGGGCAAGGTTAAATATGATGCTAGCGAAACCCCTGACGGAGGGTCAACGCCCGCTGAAATCACTTTCGTAAGATTTGTTTCGGTCGTTTCCGCACAGGACTTTAGAGTGTCGAGCTTCGATCGGGCATCAGATACCCGCACCACTCTCCACATACCCACGCCGATCGCAGAACAAACACCACCGGCAGCACAAAAATTGACAGTTGCAAGCGTCGCGGGCTAAGCGCCGCCGGCACTGCCCGCAGCGTCAGCACGCTCGGCAAGACCCATGCGCAAAGCACAAAGATCAGCCGTCGCGAGCGTGATATCTCGGGGCTGTGCATAGCGCCATACCAGCGGCCCCATGCAAAGCGTTCTCGTAGCGCGTCTCCAATCGTCAACCCGCCTCGGTTCTGGTAAACAAGCGCCGTGGGCTCGAACGAGATGGGCAGCCCGTGCCTCCGAAGTTCTTCGTGGAACGATTTTTCGTCGTATCGCGCTGACCAGCTTTCGCTGAAATGGCAAACCATCGCCCGCTGGTAAGAGACATTCGCGTCACTTGCCGAGCCTAAAGGGCCGGCCGGACGCGACGCGGAATATGCCGCGAAGTCACACACGTAGGACGCTTCCGCCAGCAACGAGTTTGTTGCGTTTTCGATAGCCCCGCCCACCACCGCCGGTTCAGCGTGGTGAGCCGCCAGCATCGCGCGCGCCCAACCCTCGCTGACGATCTCGCAATCCTCGATCAGCGCGACTATCCATCCCTCGGCCTCTTTCAGGCCTCTTGCTCGCAGTATGTCCAATCGCAAGTGGCTGTGGAACGCGGTTCCTTGAGGGATGCTTCCCCGGCAGTCAACGAACCTAACGCCAGCGAACTCGCCGGCAAGCTCTTCCGTATCCACAAGGCGGTTGTCGTAAGGAACGATGATCTCGGTCCGAATCCCCGTGCATGATTTCTCGACCGACCGCAGGCATTCTCGCAGCAGATCGGCGCTCGCCGCAGTCAAGGCGACAACAACGCTGAATTCGAAATTTTCGGGTCCCAGTGTGGCGCAATCGCTCAACGGCGCGTTCCCATAACATCCGTCCGAAACTTGTAGAGCGTCTTCCCTGCCGTGACGTAGAGCGTCTTGAGATCGTCGCCACCAAAGGCACAGTTCGTGATCGTGTCCTCCGGGATGGGCATAAATTCCTTGAGCGTGCCGTCCGGCGCAAAGATGTGGACACCCGCTGGAGTGTCGAGCGTCTCACTCGATCCCCGGCGGCGGTTGAGACCCGCTGCGACATAAAGGTTGCCCTCGCTATCGATGGTCATTCCGTCGCCCGAGCGGCCAGGATAGAAGTTGTGAAACACCCGCATGTTGCTAACGCTGCCGTCCTCGGCCAGATCGTAGGCGCGGATCATCCTCGCGCGGTCTTTGCTCGGGTGCGTCTCAAGTAAGTAGAAAATCTTGTCGTCCGGCGAAATCACGAGCCCATTGGGCTTTTCAATATCGGGCTCCGCCAGGATTTGGTGCAACGAACCATCAGTGTCAATGCGGTAGACGGCATTCGTTGGGACCTGATCGGGAGCAGGGTTGTCCAAGGGGCGGTCAGTAAAGTACAGCCGGCCTTTACCGTCGAACGTCACATCGTTCGGCTGGTTGAGCCGCTTACCTTCAAAGCTTTCCGCTAGAACTTCGACCCTTCCGCTCGCCATATCGGTTCGAGTGATCCGTGGATTCTCGCCCCCGGCGGCACCGCCCTCGCACGCGACCAAGCGCCATTGGTCATCGAAGATCAGACCGTTGGCACGATTGCTTTGTTCACGAAAGACCGACAGCGTGCCGTCGGTTGCCAGCTTCATGATGCGCTGGGGGGTAATGTCGGTGAAATATACGTTCCCCTCTTGGTCGACGCTTGGGCCTTCGGTGAACGCCGTGGTCGTCGCGATCTCGAGTTTCCTTTCGCTGATCGGCAGCGAACTCGTGTCATCGGAGTGTTCGTCGCCCAGGTCCACATCGCCCGAACAGGCGGCTAAGACCCCAAGTGATAAGATGGCAAGCTCGATTCGGCGTATCATTCTGCGTCTCCGAGAAAACACTAACACGTTGGATGAATACTATGGCTGATAACGAAATACCTCTAGTTTCCGTTGTGATGGGCAGCACCTCCGACTGGGGCACGATGAAGGCCTGCGCCGAGACCCTTGAGAGTTTCGGCGTGCCGCATGAGTGCAAGGTCATGTCGGCTCACCGCACGCCTGACCTCACTACGTCTTACATCTCGGCCGCGGAAGATCGCGGCACGAAAATCATTATTGCCGCCGCCGGCGGGGCCGCGCATCTAGCCGGTGTCTGCGCCGCGCACACAATCCTGCCCGTGCTCGGAGTCCCGATGCCGAGTGCCCTCGACGGGCTCGACTCGCTGCTATCGACAGTGCAAATGCCAGGCGGAATTCCGGTCGCGACATTCGCCATCGGAAAAGCCGGCGCCAAGAACGCTGCGCTGAAGGCCATTGCGATTCTGGCTCTCTCTGACGCCACACTCAACAAGAAGCTAAAAGACTTCCGCCAGGCGCAGGCTGAAAAAGTTCGCAACGCCACTCTAGACTGACCCCGAAATTCACGCCGTGTCCATATCACTCGTCGCCCTCACAACCCGACATATTGCCCGCGGGACTGTGCGCGAAGCCGTGGAAACTGAACCCCGGTAGGGGTGGCGTTTGCATTAGCCCAAGGTGCAACCTTGGGATTCAGAGTCGACGACGCGCCGGAATTCCCCCCTGCCCCGCCGAACGAGCGCCTATATCCCAGACCTCGGCG
Organism: Bryobacterales bacterium; assembly: GCA_965205595.1. GTDB lineage: Bacteria > Acidobacteriota > Terriglobia > Bryobacterales > UBA6623 > CATQHP01. Next base: position 96,210 of record CBDBHI010000012.1, read on the forward strand.
CACCGGTGGGAAACATTCCAAGTGAACCTTGTTCGAAGTTAAACCAACTCTTCATCGTTCCTTAACGGTTGCTTAAGGGCATCTAAACCCCTCCTCCCTACGCTGGTTACAAGAGACCTGGACGACAGGTCCACCAGCAACCGCATGACACCAGGATTTGCACAATTTGCGCTGATTGGAATCCTTCTAATCCCGGCATTGTCAGCTGATCCGGCCGCCCCGTCAAGCGCTCCGCCCGAGCCCGCTATTGAGTCTGCCAAGCTCGCAGCGGCAAGCGCCGCCTCAATTTCGTCAATCGCGCCAGTCGAAGGCGCGGATGCCAGTGACGAATCGAAACCCTTCGTCGAGAACGACGAAAAGCCGCTACGCCTGATCCGTTACCGAGGCAAGGGTCTGGAAATTGGTCACAAGGGCGAAACATCGTCGTACGCCAAGGTCAGCCTTCGCTCGCAACTCCGCTTTTCGTCACCATTTGCCGGCGCCCCCCGCAAAGCGAGCCACTTCGCCTCCGAGAACGATTTCCGCTTCCGCCGCGCCCGCTTCAAGATCGACGGGCACATGATCAAGCCCTGGATCAACTATAAGTTCGAGCACGATCTAGTCGGCGGCCGAACCATAGACGCCCGCATCACCATCAAGAAGTACGAATGGCTGCAGTTTCGCTTCGGCCAGTGGAAGGCCGACTATAGCCGCGAGCGCATGGGTTCTTCTGGGAAGCAACAGTTCGTTGAGCGTTCGATAGTCAATCGCGCCTTTACGATCGACCGCCAAAAGGGCGCGATGATCCTAGGCCGCCTGATGAAGGGCAAATGGAGCGACTCGGTCTATTACATTGGCGCATTCGCCGGTAATGGCCGCGGCTTCTTGCGCCGCAACGATCTTGAACACGAAGACGGCGCGCCCATGCTGTTGGCTCGCTACCAATGGAACTTCCTTGGCGTCGACCCCGGCCAAGCGGGCAGCGACGTAGACTATCACCACGATCCAGCCGCCTCTATCGCCGTCGCAACCACCACCAACCGCAGCCGTTACACGAGATTTTCGTCTGGGGGCGGCAGTGGACTCGATGGCTTCGCGGTAGGGGCCCCAGGTCAGTACTCGCTCAAACAATACCTCGCCGAGTTCCACGTAAAGTTCCGTGGCCTAGCGATCCAGCACGAGTACCACACCAAACGAATCCGCGACAACGTTAACGTCACGACAACGAACATGCGCGGCGCCTACATCGCCGCCGGCTACTTCTTCCACCACATGTTCAAGCCGGTTCCCAAGCAACTCGAACTCGGCACGCGCGTCGCCTTCGTCGATCCGAATATCAATACCCGCGGCCTACTGCAGAAGGAAGTCGGCTTCTTAGTGAACTGGTTTTTCGACGGCCACGCCAACAAGCTCTCGCTCGATACTTCCCGCTACAGCATAGGCCGCGTCGCAGCCGTGCCGCTAAAGGACGTCCAAGTCCGCGTGCAGTGGGACGTCTCCTTCTAGCCCCCACAGACCGCTCGCCCCGAAACTTGATTTTTCAAGCTGCCCGCCAAGTTACTTTTTGGGCGAAACCCTTCGGAGTACCGAGCCGCGCCGCCTCGCGGTGCGGTCCTCTCTGCGAAGTGGGAACAAGAACTTTCGGGCGGGGACTGGCACATGCGATCCCGCAATCTCTCCACCTTGACGAACCCTCGTGCTGCCTGTCCCCTTCCAAGGCAACTCCCGTACCGGGGTTTTGAAATATTTTTTCAACCTGAAAACTCAACGACTTAGCCGTTTCAAGGCCCCGCCAAACCCCCTAAAAACTTGACACGGGGTGTAGGGTTGAACCAGGTTCCTAAGGGCGTGCAAAGTACAAGCACGGATGCCTATGGAGTTTGCCTGGCTTGAGCGAAAGATGAGACCATCCATCCGGTGTTGTGAAAGCAACATCAAAAAAACGAGGTTTCGGTCCTGGCTGTCCTCGGGGAAATGAACAACCTAGCAACCCGGCGTTGCTGTCAAAAAGCTTGCCCGCACAACGTCGCTGGTACACGGAGGTTTAGCAACTTGGGAGCTCCCATTTTATCGGTTTGTCGAGTTGAAACCAGCAGGCAAACCAACCGGCGGGGCAGTCTCACCTAGGCTGTCCCGTCTAACTAACAGCATAACCGGGGCGGGACTGTCCCATGAGACAACGCAATCTAAACCGCGAGATCGAACCAACGTGTGGACTGTCCCATCCCAGCGAAGGAACCCACGAACAGCCGCCAATCAAAAGCCCAAGAACCCCAGACATCGTGCTGTGCATGAGCCCGATTTTTGGCAAAAACCGGACAAATCCGGACATTTCCGGACATCCCCTCTTTTCCAATTGAAAGATGAGCCTGAAGGAGAGAGGCGAAGCAGCTGCGGGTTGAGGGGGATTATAGCGTGAGTTGAGGTCGGCGGCTACAGCTATTTGTGGCTTCGTAGGGCGGGGTGAGGGGGATTGCATAAGGGGGAAGGGGCGGCACCCCAATCCCCCTTTGCAGCCATCCCAGGCGAGACCCCACGGCCGTCTTCGGACGTGGGCCGGAGGAGCCGACAACGCCTCGGGTCGGGGCGTTGTCTAGCGCGTGCGCCAGCAGATCGCGAGGTCTTTGCAGACGCGTTGCAGTTCGTTGCGCTGAGCGTCGAGTTGCTCGGCAAACTCGGTGTCGGAACAAGTGTCCGCTCGCGCTTGGAGCTTCTTGAGCGAGCGATCCGCGCGCAGGCCGCGCTGCTCGGCGGGCAGGCTGAGCAGCTTTTCCCACGGCGTGCTCCACTCGGCGTACACCTTGCGCAACTTGCCGCGGCGGTCTCGGCGCTCGCTGGCGAAAGCGCATGGGCGATGAAAATTCAAGTACGGGTTGAGCCACTGGCGGTAGAGGGTGTCGATCGCCTGCGTCGCTTCCGAGGGCAAAAACTGGTAGCCCATCCACTTGCGCACCACCGCGCCGTTCTTGGTTTCGACCAAGGCATTGTCGTTCGAACGGCGCGCGCGAGACTTCGTAAATTCAATTCGCAACTTCTCGAGCAGTTTAGCGGTTTGATGGTTGACGAATTCGCTGCCATTGTCGGAGTGAAAGCCGCGAACGATAAATGGAAATTGTTCCAAAAGGCCTTCCAGCAAGGGAATGAGGTGGTTTTCGTTGATGCGTTGGACGCAGCCGACGGCCTGCCACTGCGTCACTTCGTCGACCACGTTGATGCTGTAGGCGCCTTTTTCACCTTCCTGTTCGGGCGAGTGCACGGTGTCGATGCGCAGGTAGCCCGGACGTCCTCGCGGCTCGGGTTGGCGGCGTTCGCCGATCGCCACGGGTGTCGGTCGAGTCTTGTCGAGATGCAAACTGTGTCGCCGGTAGACGGCGCGTTTGCGCAAGTTGTAGAGGTGTCCCACCGACAGTTCGGCAAGGCGTTCGAACTCCTTGCGGTTGTAGATTTGGAACTCGCGCTGGAGAATGCGACGCGTCGCCGGCCCGGAGAGACGTTGCTGTACTTGGTCGACATGCGCCAGGAGAACGATGTCGGCGCGGCTGTACTTGGTGGGGAAGCGGCGCCTTCGATAGGCTGTCGGCCGAACGCACTTTTCGCGCAAAAACTGCCCGATGAGGCGAGTCAATTGGGCGCGGCTTAAGCCGGTTAGCTTGCTCAGGAAGCGTCTCAACAATCCTTTAACCGAGCGCTTCTGGTCGGCATAATGATGCCTCTTCAGGACGCCTTCGACGAGCGCGTATTTATCCGCTCGACTTCCGGCCTGGAACTCGACGGACCCACACCCGTCGAGAAAACTCTCGATCTCATCGAGACTCACTGATTCGGCTTGCTGCACGGCGACTCCCATCGCCCGCAGTTTGCCTGTTCCTAATCGACCTTGCCCAAATTACCTCCAGGCTCATCTTGTGTTGGAATCACCCCTCCCTTCAGGCTCATCTTGTATTGGACAAGACGATCCCATCCCAGCAGCCTCGATCTGCGCTAGAATCGCCTCGGAGTCTCGATGAACACCCAGCGCCAAGCCCAACTCGTATTCCTAGCCCTAATTACGGCCTCTATAGCCGGCGCCGCCGACTGGCCTCAGTGGCGAGGCCCCGAGCGCAACAGCATCTCGACAGAGACGGGTCTGCTACAGCAATGGCCGCAATCTGGGCCGAAACTGCTATGGCGATTAAATGACATCGGCGACGGCTACGGAACGGTAGCCGTCGTAGGCGACCGCTTCTACATCATCGGAAACACCGGCATGAAAAGCGAACACGTCCAAGCTCGCAACGTGACCGATGGCAAAAAAATCTGGCAGGCCGAAATCGGCAAAGTCGGCGACCCAGACCAACAGCCGCACTATCCCAAAGCAAGATCGACTCCGGTCGTCGAAGCAGGCATTTTGTATGCCGAAGGCTCGGCCGGTGACGTAGTCGCAATCCAAATCGCAACCGGCGAGCGCCTCTGGCACAAGAGCCTGCAGGGCGACTTCAACGGCCAACACGGCAAATGGGCTTACGGAGAGTCGCCGCTAGTCGACGGCGGCGCCGTAGTGGTCACCCCCGGAGGCTCAGACGCAACGATCGTGGCACTCAACAAGTCAACCGGCGAGACGCTTTGGACGTCCGCTGTACCAGGCGGAGATCTGGCTGGCTACGCCTCCCCGGTAGTCATCGAGGCCGCCGGCCGCAAGCAGTACGTACACTTCCTCGACGAGGGAGTTGTCGGTGTCGACGCCGCAAACGGAAAATTCCTTTGGCGTTACGCCAAGACCAGCACCGGCCCCGCCAATATCGCCGACCCACTCGTCCACGACGGCTATATATACAGCACGAACGCCCGTCGCTTTGGCGGCGCGCTCGTCAAGCTCAACCAGACCTCCGAGGGCGTCGCCGCCGAAGAAGTCTACTTCGAACGCTACGCCCCCAACACCCTAGGCGGACAGATCCTGCTCGGCGGCATTCTCTACGGCACCAATTCACAAGGTCTAGTCGCAGCCGACTTCATGACCGGAAAAGTCCGCTGGCAAGCAGAAGGCGGTCCTGGCTCGGTGCTCTACGCCGAGGGTCAACTCTACGTCCACTGGGAGAGCGGCGGGGTCACGCTAGTCGATGCCACGCCCGAAGAGTTCCGTGAAAAGGGCCGCTTCACACCCAGCGACCCGGACGAACATCTGCTTGGTGACCGCGAGATGGCCTGGTCGTACCCGGTAGTCGCTAACGGCCGTCTCTACATCCGCGACATGGGCGTGCTGTGGTGCTACGACGTGTCGCGCTAGCCAGCATTCATTTCGTCTGAAAAGCGTCGCTTGCAACAACCTGCGCGATGAGATCCTGAAACCCGTATCCTTCTGTGGGTTCGGCCTTTACGATCTGCCGAACAATCCGCTTGTCGCCGCCGGACAATTCCGAACGCCCCGTGGCGTACTCCAATAACTTCGTAGTCAATGCAGCGGTAAACATCTGGGGCCGTGACAACAGATATTTCTTGATATCGTCCGGGCCCTTGAGCACAGTGCCATCCGGCAGTATCCCGCCCGACTCAACCAAATTCTTCTTGCCCTCGGGCGCTGCCTCGCTGTAGTAGGAAGTCCGCCATCCCCCAACGGCATCGTAATTTTCGAGCGCCAACCCAAGCGGATCGATCCTCGCGTGGCATACCGCGCACGACTCGACATTCTGGTGTGCTGAAAGAATCTCGCGCACCGTCTTCGCCGCCGAAGTGTCGGCAACCAGCGCCGGAACGTCGGCCGGAGGCGGCGGAGGCGGAGTGCCAAACAAATTCTCTAACACCCAAACTCCGCGCAGAATTGGCGACGACTCAACACCATCGCCGGTGGAAGCCAGCACCCCGGAAAGACCCAGTACGCCACCGCGCCCCGCTACGTGCCCGGGGACTTCCGGGCCCAGCGATGTCAGGTCCAAACGCTCGGGCTCGGGCCAGCGAAGACTCTGCCGCTGGTCTGCCTCAAGTCGACGCATATCCACTTCGTTGCCCGGGATGCCCCAGGCCATCCGCATCGGCTCATTCGCGTAGGTGAAGTCCGAATCGATGAAATTCCTGATCGAAAGGTTCCTCTGTAAAATCTCATCGAAGAACATCTCCGACGCCCGCACCAGCCCGTGCCGGATCAACTCGCTCCAAACGTGCCGCACGTCGCAAACCATCACCGATCGGGTCTTGCGATTGCCAAGCCATTGCCCCGTGAAATGCTCGACGAACTGCCGCGCCTTCTTATCGCGAACCATGCGGCTAACTTGCTCGCGCAGAACCCCTGGCTGCGATAAACGATTCGCCCCGGCGAGCTTCGTTAACTCGCCATCGGGCATCGAACTCCAAATGAAATAAGACATCCGGCTGGCCACACCAAAATCGTCTAGCCTGCCCTCGTCTGCTTCCCTGTACAAGAACTGCGGTGATGTGAGAATTCGACGAATGCCGTAATGAATTCCATACTCAGGCGTCGGCGACGCAGCCATGTGCCGCAAGACGCTCGAGGTCAATTCAGTCTGCTCGACGTCGGTCAGCGGTCGGCGAAATACCCGCTCAGCCAACGGCAGCAACACCGCCCCGACATAGGCCGCATCAGCACTCGGCTGCTGATTTTTCAGAAACGCTTCCTGTCGAGCCAACGGAGCGACCGGGCCACTGATAGTCATCTGCTCCCAGCGAATCGTTGGCTCGATCGCAGTCTGTGCTTCGTCGAGATACGTCTTGAGCAACCGCCTAAGGTCTTCCGTATTGCCGGACTCGCGCCGAAACTCAGTAGGGTATTCCTTCTTCAGTCGGTTCTCGCAATAGAGGTGAAATCTTTCGCCTTTCTCGAGCGGCACATCGACCTCGAGAAACTCGGGCGCGCGGTTAGTAACGTTCAACGACGCCACTCGAGGCAGATCAATCCGATTCGCGCGCTTCGGCAAATCGAAATCGCCGAAGTTCAGCGCATAAAACCCTAATCGCAGTGGCTTGCCATCGGCGCCATGCTCGGCCTCGGCGCTGACCTTCAAGCGCACTCGATAGACGCCCGACTCGGGAGCGACAAACGCCTTGTCCCAAAGCCCGCCCGACCACCCGGCGATGTTGATCCCTGTGAAATATAGCCCACTGTCATCCCCGTCCCGCATCCAAAAATGCGTACGAGACGAGTCTTGGCCGATGCCCACGCGATCAGACTCGGTCCGAACTTGCAATGGGTTCGGCAGAGGAACCATGCGGTCGGCAATGTCGGTTGCTACCTGTAGATAGGCATCGAACAACGCCGGTGTAAAAAACATCCCCTCCGACATCGTGTCGAACTCAAGGCTGTTTGAATCTTCCGGAAAACTCGGCGGCAGACGAATCTCGCGAATTCGAAAAAGGTCACGAAGCGTATTGAGATACTCAATGCGGTGCAGCCGCCGAATAAGCGTACCGCCGACTTGCGAATTCTTGTCCAGCCGGCCGATGTCTTCACTCAACAGCGCCTGGAAGCGTTCGCGTTCAGCAGCCGTCGGCTGTGGTGCGTTGTGCGGCGGCATCACGCCATACGCGACATAGTCTAGTGCCCGCTGAATCTGCTCGTGAGACGCAGTGTCGATTCGAAAACCGGCCTTGGGGTTCTGCGCCCCGTGGCAAGCAACGCAGTATTGTTGACCAAACTGCCGGCGAAACGCTTCGTCCGCGGACAATTCCGCAGCCGCCGCGGGCAGCACAAAAGCCGCAACTCCGCAAATAGCATCAACCAGTCGGGCGTAGCCGTTCATACCAGAACGCTGTTCAGGTCCGACGTACTCGTGCTGAACTGCCCAACATCGAAACCGAGCTGTTGCAAAACGGTGACGTAAAGGTCGCAGGCCATCTCGTTCTTCAGCGCACCCTCGCCACACGAAATATGACGCTGATGTTTCAACCCACCGCCAGCCACGAACAGAGGATAGTTCGTTCGCCGATGAGCCGCTGCGTCGCCCATCGCGCTGCCAATCAGCGTGATCGTCGAATCAAGCATGCTCCCGCCGTCAGTGTCCGGCGTGTCCTTCAGAGCCTTCAAGAACCGAGCCGCGCCCGTCATGTGCGCGCCCTCGATCGCAAGCAAGCCCTCGATCTTTTGGTTCTTGTTACCGTGATGCGACAAGCGGTGATAGCCTTCGCTCATCGCCTTACCGTCAATGAAAATCGTTCGATCGGTGATCGGGATCGTCATTGAAATCACGCGCGTCGAATCGTTCTTGATCGCCAGCGCCATCAAGTCCCACATCAGCTCTTCGTTATCGAGCAAATACGAGCCATCGACGTTCTCTTCAACTGGAAGCTTAAACTTCGCCGGTGTTTGCGGAAACGGTTTATCGAGCCAGTCGCGCCGACGTTCCAATTTCCCCTCCACGCTGCGGATCGACGAAAAGTACTCATCGAGCTTCTGGCGGTCTTCCGCGTTGATCTTTCCACTGACGCTCTTCGCTTCGAGGGTCAGCTCATCCAGCAAACTCTTCCCCGAATCGATCAGATACGTCTGCTTTTCCAGAGCTATCGACCCTGCTCCGAAAATTCGCGAATACAACACACTCGGACGCAGAGTCACCGGTAGCGGCACGCCCGACGCGGTAAACGCGAGCGAAGCTTTCTGCTGCGCGTCGCCGCAGCACAACTGCATTGACTCGTAGCGCGTGTCTTTTCCCAACCTAGGCGCAACGTACTGATCAAGCGAAATGCTGCGAACAACGTGGCCCGTGTATAACGTATAAACCAGCCCGTGGCCGTTCCCCGTTGGACCCTTATGATCGAGGCCCGAAATCGTGGTGAACGCATCGCCCAGACCGGCGTCCACTAGCGGCTGCATCAAGCGGGGCGCCTCACCGCCGGCGAAGAACTCGGGTTTATAAAACCCCAGTTGGGTTCCGACGCAAACCAATCGCTTGGCCTTACCGGCTGAGTGCTGCTCCTTCGCCCGAAGGCCGCCGGCCAACGATGGAAGAAACGGAAGCGCAAGCGCGTACGAGGCACCGCGAAGAAATTGTCTACGGTCTTGGAAGAATTTGCGTCTCATCGGCTGCTCCGGATCTGCCTACGTCCGGTACCGTCAGCTTAGCCGAGCCAACGAAAGACAGCAAGGGAGTTCTTCCCGCTCTACCACCGTTTGAAAAAGTCTTGGCCGAACGTCAAGAAGTGCCACCTGATTGTGAGGAATGCGGGCTAGACATCGCCGCTACGGATGAGCTCGGCCAGGCGATCAGTTGCGCGCCAGCTCAGAGCCAGTATCGTCAGCGTTGGGTTTTTCTCCGAAGCCGTGGGAAACGCGGAGCCATCAACGACGAATACATTCTCGACTTCGTGCATTTGATTGAACTGGTTCAACATTGCGCGCTTCGGATCAACGCCCATGCGGCACGTTCCGTGCTCGTGAATCGCGCTGCCGAACGCGTCGATCGCTCCGCGTCGGTACGGCAGCAACTCCGCGCCCATGCCGTGGAAAATTTCTTCCACCTTGTCGTACATCGCTTCCACCATCTTGCGTTCGTTGTCGCCGATGTTGAAGTCGATGTGAACAACGGGAACGCCGTAGCGGTCGGTGCGGTTCCGGTTGACCGTAATACGATTGGTCGCTCGTGGAAGGACCTCACCAAACGGATGAAGTTCGATGCGCGCCGGGTAGCGTTGTTTCACTGTCCTTTTGAATTCCCGGCCAAAACCAGGCAGTTGTTTCGCGTACGATGCGTTCGGCCGGCACCCGATATCCCACATCTCGATGCCAAAACCACGCAGGTAATCGCGTGACTTTTTTGGATCGTCGTTGCGAGGGAAGTAGACGTGGCCGCCGCTGATGCCGTCATCGTTACGAGACGCCGCGCCATAGAGCTGCGGTGCGAATCCCTGAACGTTGATGCGTACCTGCTCGCAGAGGTAGCGCCCTAACACGCCGGACGCATTGCCGATTCCTTCAGAGAAACGCCGCGATCGGGAATTCAGCAGAATTCGCGTGGAATCGACGCAACCCGCGCCGACGATTACGCGCTTCGCGGGGACAACGCGCTCTTCGCCGCTGTGCCGATCAAAGTACTGAACGGCGTTCGCAAGGCCATTGTCGTCCACGAAGATGCGAGCGACGACGGCGTTCTCGACGAGCTTCAGGTTGCCGCTTTCGAGCGCCGGTGGAATTAGATGGTCGGCCGAGTTGAAGAAACTGGCGGTGTCACAGCCCTCTCCGCAAGCGCCGCAGTAGTGGCACTTCGCGAACCCACTCGAGTCGCGTGTTCGTACGGCCAAGCGCGTTGCGACCCCCGGACGCTCGGCCTTAGCGGCGGCCGCCGCGATCAGCGTTTCCGCACAGCGCGGCGCGGGCGGCGGTTGATAGTACTTGCTTCCTGGCAACCACGGCAGGTCTTCGGTGCCGCCACAAACGCCGATCAGCCGTTCGACCCGATCGTAGTAAGGCGCAATATCGGCGTAGCGGACGGGCCACGGAATTTCCCAGCCATCGCGCTCAGGCTCGCGCAGATTGAGGTCGGAGTAGCGCAGCGACAGGCGCCCCCAAACGTTCGTTTTGCCGCCAATTCCCCAGACGCGAGTTAACGAGAACGGCCGATCTTTCACCGTGTCGTAAGGCTGTTCGGCCATGTCGAGGAAAAACGGCGGCGGCTTCTCGCCCCGCCGCAATCGTTCGCGGCGCTCCCACGGTTTCATATGGGTCCAGAAATCCGCGCGAGAAAATTTCGAGCCGGCGTCGAGCAGCATTACCTTGACGCCTTTGCGCGCAAGGTTCCAGGCGGCCATGCCGCCCGAGGCTCCACTGCCAATTACGACGACATCGGCGTCAAATTGTTCAGCCATCGCTATCGCCAAGGCGCATCCGGCGCACCGAGCGCCAGGATGTTCGCAAAGATTCTCACCGCGCCAGGCACCGCATACGGCAGTTGGCGGTACCACGCGTAGGCACAATACACGTAAAGGCCTGTGCCGTGGCGCGCCGTCACCCAACCGCCCTGCTGCGGCTCTTGCCCCGTGTCATGGGTCTCGAGCAAGGCGGTGTAATGATCGTCCCACTCGACTAGGAATTTCGATCCGCGCTGCTCGACCCACTCGGAAAAATCAGTTGGACCGATGCGGTTCGGCCAGTTGAAAACGGGGTCCTCCGGCACGAGAATTGTTACCGGTGAATCTTCCTCGCTAACCTCTTCGGGCCGCCGCGTCATCTTGTACGGATATGGCCCGTAGTTATTGTCGAATTCGGGAGTGTTGTACTGAACCACCAGAACGCCACCGTTTTCGACATAGTCAAGCAACCTGGCGTTGTGGGCCTTCAGATCCTCGCGAACGGCGTATGCGCGAATGCCGACGAGGATCATGTCGAATCCCGAAAGATCGGCCGATGCCAATGCCGCCTCGTCCAAGAACGTTACTCCCAACCCCAATTGTCGAATGCCCTGCGGCACGTCGTCGCCGGTGCCTTCGACATAGCCGACAATGAGACCCGAGACTGTCTTCACATCGATGATACGGATCTCGTGTCGCGCGGGCCTGGCAAGGTAGGCGGTCTCAAGCCCCGGATAGTGAATGCGCTTAAAGCCGGCGCTCGATTCCGCGTCCGCAATACGCGCGATGGCTTCAATCGAATAGCTCCCCGGGCGCGCTCCTTCAGGGGGACGCACCTGGAACGTGATTCGCTCTTGCTCGCCGCTGTTTGCAAACGCGAACGCCGCCTCTCCCGGCTCGGATGACCAACCCGCCGGGAGCCTCAACCGCAGGGCTCCCGCGGCTCGGCCGGCAGAGTTGCTGCGAAGGTTCACCTGAACACGATAGTCACTGCTACCTACGGGTAGCGAGCCGGCGTCGGTCGGGAACTCTAGTGAAATCGCGGGTCCGATGGCCAGATCGCGGCGGCGCTGAATCCGCTGCTCGTCGATGTAGCTCACCTGGGCGGGAGCGGAGATGTGCAGCTCGACGTCGTTCACCCAATACGTTGCGGTCACGGTCAGCGCGGGCGTGGGCAGTGCTTGGCCCCATCGCTTTGGGTCGGTGATTTTATAGGCCAAGTCCCACACTGAATCGCGCCGCCAGTGAACGCTCGAAAAGGCGGCGTCTCGCGCGACGGTCACTCGGTAGCGGTTGTCCCCTAGCGACGTCACGTCCCAGCCCGCCGGGGCTTTGACATCAAACTCGATTCTCTCGGGCGCCGCGGTCCCGGAGTAGAGCTGGACTGTCGCTTCGAACGACTGTCCCGGCGTTGCGACGTTGATCGTCTCGTAGGGCATGAACGAAGAAAATCGCCCGGTCGGGGCTGCCTCTGGCGCCACTCGGAAATCGAGCCGCAACCCCAAAGCCTGGGCGGAGGCGGCCTCAAAGAGTTGCTCGCTACGCGCGAGCCCTAGCGAGTCGGCCTTCGCGCGAACGCGGCGAACGGCACTGAGGCCGCGCAGCAGATCAGGCAAACACGCGGCGGGATCGTCAATCGTGAAGTTCGTCGTCGCGTCCCTCACAGCGTTCTCGACTTCTTGGGGCAACTTCTCAACAAGCCGTTCGAAAATCGACTGCTCGCGATCGGCCATTCCAACTTCCGACGCCAGCAATTTGTACCGGCGCGATGACGGCCCCGGAGTTGCGATCGCCGATCCCGCGCCTTGCGAGCGCTGGTAGCGCAGACCGGCGCGCGCCATCTCCGCGTACGTCATCGCGAGCAACGAATCATAGAGCCCCGAGTCGATTTCGACTGTCCACTCGTCACCCTCGCGACGGTTGTTTGAGTACAGCTTCGAAGGCTTCCACGGCCTTCCCGCGTTGGGATACCTGGCGGCGTCCCCGGCAGCGCGGTAGGCCTCCCGCGCTAGCAGTCCCGCGGCTTGATGGTGGCCATGGCCATCGCGTGCCCCGCCCTGAAATCGCGCCAATACGATGTGCGGCTCTTCTTCGCGGATGATTCGCACAAGATCGGCGACGACGCGGTCGCGGTCCCACTTCTTCAGAGTTTCGTCGAGCGTCTTCGAATACCCGAAGTCGGCGAATGTAGTGAAGCGCAGCCTTGCGCCATAGTGCTGCGCCGCCTTGCGGTATTCGAGTGTGCGCAGCACGCCCAGCCCGTCGAAGAAGTCACCGGTAACGAGGTTTGCTCCCGACTCCCCACGCGTGACGGCAGCAATCGTCACGTCCACGCCAAGGCTGCGGCTCAGATAGGTTAATGTCGCGCCATCCTCATCGTCAGGGTGGGCAACGATATGCAGCACGCGGTACGGGTTGGCCAAGCGGCGGAGCGTTTGGCGCAGGCCAACAGCGCCCACATCCTGGGGCAGCGGCTCAAGGGCAGCGAGGTTTAGGCAGGCGAGCAGGAAGAGCGTCAGGGCACGCATGATGGCATGCTAGCAGGGCTTTCAAGGCACTCGATCGGAGCTAACAAAGTGCTACTTTCCGAGTATGGATAATTTCATTTCGCGCCGCGCGCTGTTGGCGGCGTGCGCCGGCACATCTCTTGCCGGCGCGCAATCGAAGACCATACCTGTCGGCCTAGTACTTAGTTGAGTAAGTTAGAATATTTACTGGCGAGGGGACGAGGGGCGACGACGGTCTTGGTCCATTCGAACGGAGTAGCCTTGGAGTTGTAGACGCGGACGAAGCTGTCGATGGCCTCGCGCACCTGCCGGGGGGAAGTGAAACTCGCCCCCCGCAAGGCGCGGCGGCTCAGAATCGAAAACCACACCTCAACCTGATTCATCCACGAACTGTAGGTCGGCGTGTAGTGAAAATGGATGTTCGCATGACGTTGCAGCCAGCGGTCATTTTTGGGCTTGTGAGTGTTCAAGTTATCCAAGATGATGTGGATCTCGCGGCCTTCGTGGATGGCCGCGATGTGGTTCATGAAGTCGAGAAACTCGCGACGCCGTCGGCGCCAATAGTGTCCGGCGATGATGAATCCGGTAGCCACTTCCAGCGCGGCGAAAAGCGGCGTCGTGCCGTGCCGCCTGTAGCCGTGCGAGAAGCCCGTCAAGGCCTTGCCGTTGGGCAAGCGTAGCCAGCCCTGCGCTCGCTCCAAGGCCTGGATGCTCGGCTTCTCGTCGACCGCGAGCACCACGGCGTTTTCCGGCGGGCTGAGGTAGAGTCCGACAATGTCGGCGGCCTTGCGAGCGAACTCCGGGTCGGTTGACAAACACCAACTGCGCCGCCGCCGCAAGGACACGCCGAGCTGCCGCAGTACGCGCCAGACTTGATGCTTGCTGACGTCGCCGAGAGCTTCCGCGAGCAGTTCGCCTGTCCAAGTGGCGTGCCCTTCGGGCGGAGCTTCGTCGAGTTGGCAGAGGATGCGTTTGCGCGTCGCTTGGTCGTACCGCGCGGGCCTGCCGGAACGCGCTTGATCGCATAATCCCGCCAGACGTTGCTGGGCGAAGCGGGTGCGCCATTTCGACACGCGCGCCGCCGGGGATCCCAGTTGCCGGGCGATCTCGGCGGTCGAGGTAGCGGCGGCCGCCAGCAGCACAATGCGAGCGCGCTCCAGCATGCGCCGTTCGGACTTGTGGCCGCGCACCCAGAGTCGCAGCGTCTCTTCTTCCTCGGCGTTCAGTCGAATCACCGTTGCCGGTCTTGCCATACCGACATTTTACAGTTAAAGGCCTTACTTTCGCAAGTTAGTACTAGAGCTGTTCTCGGTTCGCGACGAGCTAGGAAAAGACTTGTTCGCGACCGTAACGGCCGTTGCGAAGCTAGGCTACGAGATCGTCGAATTCTACTCACCTTACTTTGGCTGGACGACCGACTACGCAAGACAGGTGCGTAAGCTGCTTGACGACTTAGGAATCGAGTGCCGCTCACTGCACAGCCCGCGCCGTGCCTTCGAACCCGAAGGACGCGCCAAGGCAATCGAGCTGAATAAAGTTCTTGGCAGCAGCACGGTCGTCATGGCTAGTCCGGGTGGAAAATTTGAAGACGCCGAGAGTTGGAAGCGCGTCGCCGCGCTTCTCACCGAGGCCCATCAACAGTTCGAGGCAGCGGGCATCAGAGCCGGCTATCACAACCATGAATTCGAGTGGAAAGCGGTCGATGGCGAGCGACACGGTATGGACATTCTCGCCGCCGGAACACCCAACGCGGTGACGCTGCAACTCGACGTAGGCACCTGCGTCGAAATGGGCGTCGACCCGGTCGCCTGGATCAAATCGCACCCCGGCCGCATCCGCAGTATTCACTGCAAGGATTGGGCGCCTGGTAGCGAGGAAGACGGCAAGGCCTTCCGCGTTTTAGTCGGCGAGGGCGCATCCCCGTGGCGCGAGATCATTAAAGCCGCCGAGAGCGTCGGAGGAGTTGAGTACTATCTCATCGAGCAAGAGGGCAGCCGCTTCTCATCCATCGAAACCGCGAAGCGCTGCCTGGCGACTTGGAAAGCTTTGCAAAGTTAGTGCGAGTCGGTCGTTGTTGCCGCCGCCCGCTCGTAGTGATCCCAAAGCGAGAGTGCTTGTGCGACCACCAGCGGAGCATCTTCCTCGAGCAAATAGCCGTTTGAAACTAACGTCCGCGCCTCGGCCTTGAGTCGGGATTGGTACGCTTCGCGGCTCTCGTAGCGCTCTTCAACAGAGCGACGTGGATCGCCGAGCGCCGCACGTTGCGATTTCGTCCAGGCAAACGGTAGCGTAGCGCCGGAGTTGCCGGGGTTCGCGTCTGACGAAGATATCCGCGCTTTATAACGGTTCCAGCCGGTGAATGATGCCAGAGGCACACTGACCATCGGCAGCCTGATCCCGCCTAGTTCGTTCCCGTCCGCATCGAGTTGCGGAAGCTTCGCGGGGTAAGGAGCCCCCAATACATGCGGCGGCTGAAACGCAATAATTCCTTTCTCGCGATACTCAGACCCGAAGTCAAGTGGCAGGGCGCGCCGCTGGTGGCCGGGCGTACGCAAGCCAGGAATCTTCGGGAATCGCCAACCGTCGAGCGCGGCCAATTCCTTGACCTTCGGGTACTGCGACGGGGGCGGCTCTTTGCCCGTCTTGATCCAGTTTTCGAACCCGACGAGGATCGCACGCAGCAATGGCGTATAGCCGTTCGCGTTGAGCCGGTGCTCCAAAGTGGCCGATGCTCTGGGCGGTACGGTTCCGGAACCATGTTGTGTGCCGGCAAAATAGTAGATCCGAGTTCCTTCCGCCACCGGCGCATCGTCGCTCCCGTCCAGCGTTGTGTGCAGCAACGATGCGGAGCGGTTCCAATACTCGCTCGATGTCAGCGTATAAACAATTTTTGGCGTCACGCCGGCGTCGTCCGCGCGCGACAGGATTCCGGTGCTTTGGCCGCTGCGCTGATCTTCGTCAGGCAAATCTCGAAAGGGGAAGATCTCAACGGTGTAGTAGGGGTCTTGCCGAGTTGGCTGTGCGAATCGATGCAGAAAACTCCCGCGTGCCGCGCCGGCAACATGCGGCCAGACACCGTCGAATACTTGGCGCCCGCTCTCGTCGGCATTAAAGCCCTCATAGAGGAACGAGCGCAAGAAACGGCCACTTTGCGAGGATCCAAAAGCGATCGCATGGGTGAGTCCCGCCTGCAGCTCATTGAGTTCGCCAAGCTCCTCCGGGCCACCGAACTTGAGGAACGAAACGAAGTCGCGAATAGCCGCCGCGCCCAGGCCGGCAATGCCTGGGTCCTTCGCGCGGTAGATGACGTCGTAGGTTTTTCCAGCAACGAAGCCGCCGTCCAACGTGACCGTTTCGGGGTCTCGGAAATGCCACTGCTTCCGAGGTATCACTTTTCCCGGGCCGTCTTGATAGTCGCGCAGGATCAATTTGGATTCTGGGTCCGCCGGATTGATTGCGGGATAAGGCTGGTGGCGCGCACCCGCGACAGAGAATTCTGTCGCAGGCCCCGCCGGGCTGAAGTGCGAGCGCGTCCAGCCAGATACCCCCTTGGCTACCGGCGCTTGCAACCGCAAGATGTGGTCACCCTTGACGAGATCGAATTGCCAGCCAACCCAAACGAGCGTATAGCCCTGGTTGAACAAGAATCCGTCGCCGAACTCCTCGGCGGTTCTGGGGTCGCCTGATCCTTTGGCACGGCTGAACCGGCTTAAAAGCCCTTTGCCGCCGCGGTTCGAAACCTCAAACAGAACGGCGCCATTGCCGCGCTCGGGCTGCACGGGTCTCAGGATGTAAACATCGGCCGAATACTCGACGCGTCCTTTGGCGTTGCTCGGGGCCAGTTTGAGGTCGTGAATGATCTCGTTGGCGGGAGCCGCCGGGTCCGCCTCGAAACTGGCTCGGGCTACGACACGCTCGTAAGCGCCGACTTTTCCGAACTGTTTGCCGTCAAGGACGGGCGAGCGTTCGATAACCCGAAGGCCGCTTATCTCGGCTGAAGCAATCGCGGTTAAGCCGAGTAAAACGGCGAGGATCCTGTTCGGCATGTCGTTGCGAGTTTAGCAGTTGGGCACGAAGCCTCAGTCGCGCCGGTCAAGAGATGTGACTGGATCAATTTTCATCCAGCACAGTGCGGCTACGAAGTATGTGCCGGCCGAGAGGTAAAACGTGAGGGGCCAGTTGTCGCCCGTGGCACTCAAGATATATGCGACGGTCGCCGGTGCGATGAAGCCGGCCGCGTTTCCGGCAGTGTTCATCGCTCCGGAAAGCGCCCCGGCGTAACGCCCGCCGAGATCCATGCACGCCGCCCACGCCGGTGGCATCGAAAGGTCGTTTGCAAACGATGCGAAGCCCATCGCGACGACGGCCCACAGCGGTTCCGTGATGTGGACAGACACCACCAAGCAAGCTCCGGCCGCAAAGTTTCCCACGCCGGCAATCACGCATCGAGCGCGGCGCTCCGATCCCAGCCAGGTCGTCAGCCGCGACAGGATAAACCCACAGAAGAGCGATCCGATGCCACCAAAAAACAACGGGATGCCTGCCAGGGCCGCCGACTGTTCCATCGTTTGGCCGCGAGCCTCTTGAATGTACGTGGGCAGCCAGGTGATGTAAAAGTACCAGCCCCACGAGATGCAGAAATATTGCAGGAACAGAAACCAGACAGACGGTGAGGATAGAAAGCGCCCCCAAGGAACACGGCCGTGTCCCGACGAACTATCTTCAGCGCTGCTCAGAATCGCCAGCTCAGCCTCGCTGATGGTCGGATGATCGCGCGGATTGTCGCGTTACCAGCGCCAAAAAAAGATAGCCCAAACGAGACCCACAGCGCCGAGGAATTCGAATGTCCGCCTCCACGAAACGAACTGCAGCAGAGTCACAACGATCAGCGGCGCGGCGGCCCCGCCCCATCGCGCGCTAAGCCACATGATTCCTTGCGCGCGCACCTGCTCGTCACGCGGCAGCCACGCAGTGAAGGTCTTGGTGAGGACCGGAAAGCCACCGGCCTGGCCAACGCCAAAAAGCAGCCGCGCCGCGATAAGCGTTGCCAGGTTCCACACCCAGCCCGTCGCGGCTGTAAAGATCGACCACCAAACGACGATGCCGCTGAGCACGCGGCGTGGGCCGATCCAGTCACTCATCCAACCGCCGGGAACTTGGAATAAGAAGTAGCCGAGCGAAAACGCGGAGAACGCCCAACCCATCTGAACGCGCGACAGGCCCAGCTCGTCGCTTATTAACGGCGCTGCCTGAGAAATCGAGACACGGTCGACGTAGGTGATGACCGAGAGCAAGACCGCATACACGACGACCCAGTAGCGGGTTCGAGAGACGCCGGGGACCGCGGAGTTCGAGGTGCTCATCATTTGCCCGTAACGCGAACCCAAGTCTAGACTACTTGAGCTGCCGCGATCGGGCGAAAGTCGAAAAGCCTAGCGTTTTACAATGACGCCGGCAAATTCTTCAAACAGCTTTACTGCCGCCGCAATGTCTTCGTCGCCGTGGCCCTTGGCGACTCCGGCGCTAAACAGCTCGTGGACTAGCGCCGTGCTGGGCAATGGAACACCCAACTCACGACCCGATTCAAGCATCAGGCTAATATCTTTCTTCATCCACTTCAATGGAAATGCCGCCTCGAATTTTCTGTCGAAAATTGCCGGCGCCTTGAATGAGATCAGGCCCGCCTTGGCAGCGGAGTTATCAAGGATCTCGAACATCAACTCCGGCGGAACGCCCGCCTTGGTTGACAAGACAATTCCCTCGACGAAGCCCTGCAGCATATTGCAAAGAACCAAATTCTGCGACAACTTGGCGTGAAGACCCATTCCCTGCTTGCCGCAGTAGTAGAGGTTCGCTCCCATGCAGAGGAAGTACTCGCGGGCGCTCTCGAAGACCTTTTTCTTGCCGCCAATCATGAACGTCAGCGTGCCGCCCTGCGCCCCCGGGGTCGATCCGGTACACGGGCTATCAAGGTAGTTCGCCTTCTTTGCTTCAAACTTTTTCGCAATCCGCCGCGCCGTGCTTGGTCCGATCGTCGAGCAGTCCGCCACTACCGCCCCAGCCTTGATCCCATCGAGCACGCCGTGCTTTCCGGTGAGGACTTCTTCTGACATCGCGGAATCGCCTACGCACAGAAAGATGTAGTCGGCGGCCGCACCAACCCTCGCCGGCGTCGCGCAATATTTGGCGTTCTTGTGGCCCTTGGCGAGATCGCGCGCCTTTGATTTGGTGTGACTCCAGAGGGCCACATCGTGGCCGGCGCCAATGAGATGCTCCGCCATGGGGTGCCCCATTAGACCGAGCCCGAGAAATCCAAGTTTTGCCATAAGGGGAATTGTACAAGACTCGAATTCAACCGCCTGTCAAATCGTTGTGCGAAAATACCGGCGGCAGTGAAACCGAGCGTTCTCGTCAGCAAGCACATCTATCAGGAAGCGATAGACTTCCTGCAGCTACACGCCGACCTTGACTGCTACGACTCCGACGAAAGCCTCGCGGCCCCCGACCTCGCAGCGCATCTAGTCGGCAAGCAGGGAATCATCTGCCAGCTGACTGACGATATTACCGCTGAATTGATGGATCGTTCGACCGATCTTAAAGTTATTTCAAACGTCGCGGTAGGTTTCGACAATATCGATGTGCCGGCGGCGACCGAGCGCGGGCTGATCGTCACGAACACGCCGGGCGTCCTTACCAACACGACAGCCGACCTCGCTTTCGCACTGATCCTTGGAGCCGCGCGCCGAATTGGCGAGGCCGAGCGCTACCTACGCGCCGGCAAGTACAAACAGTGGCGCATCAACCTGCTGACGGGCGTCGACATTTGGGGAGCAACACTTGGCATCATCGGCTTAGGCCGCATCGGCCAAGCCGTCGCCCGCCGCGGCCGCGGTTTCAACATGCGCCTCATCTACTACGACCCATTCCGCCAAAGCCCCGAGATTGAGGCCGAGCTGGGCGTAGAATACGTCTCCAAGAAAGAACTCCTAGCCCAGGCCGACTTCGTTACCATCCACTGCGCGCTCACGCCCGAAACCCATCACCTCATGTCCGTAGCCGAGTTCGCGGCGATGAAGCCAACGGCCGTTCTGGTGAACACTTCGCGCGGAGCGGTAGTGGATGAAGCCGCACTCGGAGAGGCACTGGCGACCGGAACGATTGCCGCCGCGGGTCTCGACGTCTTTGAACAGGAACCGATGGTTCACCCCAAACTGCTCGAGTGCGAGAACGCGCTCATCCTTCCACATATCGCCAGCGCCTCGGTAACAACACGCACCCGCATGTGCATGTTGGCCGCCGAGAACATGGTCGCGGGATTGAAGGGCGAGCGGCCCCCGAACATCGTTAATCCTGAGGTTCTTAGTTGACTCTATGAAGGAAACGCTGCGGCGCCTGTTCGTCGAAACACTCGCCGAAATCTCGCTCGAACGGGTGATGGCCGACAAGATCGTGGTCGAAGACTCCAAACTGCGAGTTGGGAACGAGACCATCGATCTCAGCACGTATCGACATATTTTCGTTGCGGCAATTGGGAAGGCCGCAAGACCTATGACGGCTGCGCTCGTAGCTGGGCTGCCGTCTGATCGCACGACCGGAGCAATCGTGACCTCTGTCAAGGCCGGGGAAGCTCCGTCGGGCTTTGAAGTTTTCGTCGGAGGCCACCCCTACCCGAACGATCAAAGCCACGCCGCGGCGGACTACCTGCTTGAACGTCTAGCTCCGCTCAGCCCGCAAGACTTAGGCGTTCACCTGTTGTCGGGTGGAGGCTCAGCGATCTGCGAAGCTCCGATAGATTCCGCGATATCGCTCGAGGAGGTGCGTGCATTCTACGAAGTGCTTGTTACGTGCGGCGCCAACATCGTCGATATGAACGTACTTCGTAAGCACCTCTCGCGAATCAAGGGCGGGCGGCTCGCCGCTGCCGCCCACCCGGCCCGCCAGTTGACGCTTTACGTATCCGACGTGCCTCCCGATAAGCCCTCAACAGTCGCTTCGGGCCCCACGATGCCCGACGAATCGAGCGCCGAACTCGCATACGAAACAGCAACCCGCCTCGGAATCGTCGAGCGCTTTCCAGAAAGAATTCGCGAGATGTTTCAGGCAAGAGCGCTACCGGAAACACCCAAGCCAGAAGATGCCGCATTTGCCGGCAGCTCGTGGCACTGCCTGCTCGACAACTTCGCCGCCCTCGACGCGGTCGAGTCGAAAGCACGCGCGGAAGGCTGGATTGTGGAGCGCGACCTCAGCGTCGACGACAAGCCTCTAGACGAGGCTGCCAACATACTAATCGAGCGCCTTGAAAAACTCTCGGCGGCGCATCCCGACCGGACCGTAGCCGTAACCACTGGAGGCGAACTCAGCAGCCCAGTGACCGGTGAGGGGCGCGGCGGCCGCAACCAAGCCTTCGTGTTGCGCGCCGCAAGTAAGTTGGCCGAACGCCGCCTCGCTGCAACTGTGATCAGCGCCGGCACCGACGGCATTGACGGGAACTCTCCCGCCGCCGGTTCGCTCGCCGATCAAACCACGATTGAGCGGGCCGCAGCCCTCGGCCTCGACGCCGGCGACTATGAAACCCGCTCCGACTCATTCGCCTTTTTCGAGCAACTGGGCGACACCCTAATCACTGGTCCTACCGGCAACAACGTGCGTGATCTGCGGATGCTCGTTGCCGGCCCTCGACCCGCCTGACCGCGATGCTATCATCGCCGTTTGGCGGCAGCTCGTTCGGCGACATTGGCCCTGTTGGGCGCTTCCTGTCTGCTCTCGATCCCCTACCTGCGGGGGCGTTTCGACACTCTGATGGAAGCCCGCGAAATCCTCGCCGGACGTTCGATTGTTGAGCGCCAAGTTTATTTCGACAATCCGGCATACCCGCTGTCGATAGACCTTGCCGAGGTCGTGCCGGCCGACTCCTGCGTGAACGTGCTGGCGTATGCCGGACCTAACGCAGCCAACTATTACAGCGCCAGGCTCGACTATTTGCTTTATCCCCGCCGAGTCGAAGTGTCTACCGACTCGGCGGCCGACGTCGAGAGTTGTGAGTACCTGGCGGTTTTCCAAGATCTCTCGCGAAACCTACAAACCGATCCGTTCGAGGGCAACTGGGATACCGAAGCTCTGCGCCGGCGTCTTGTACTCCTAACTTCGATCGTTTCAACCGACACGGTCTCGGTCTATAGGCGGCCTTAGATGCCGGGTTTAGCGATCGTTCTTACGTTGGTGTTTGGGCTCGCGCTCCTTCCGGTCGACCCGCGGCTTGGCTGGGGCGCCCGGCTGTCGGCTGCATTTTGCGCCGGCGCATTCGCAATTTCAGTCGAGATGTTCCTACTCGACATCTGCGGCCTTGGGTGGAGCATCCCAATCCTGCTTGCGCCGTGGGCGCTGATCATCGCGCTGCGGCTATACCGATCGAACGGAACGCTGCTCCCTAAGCCCAGCCTTAAACTCGAGCCCGCACACGCGATTCTTCTCATCGCGGCGATCCCCGCGGCACTGCTGTTGCCCTATGAACGTCTGATGCCGTTGACGCTGCAAACTTGGCATAGTTGGGCGATCTGGCTCTTCAAGGCGAAGGCGTTCTATGCCGACGGAACCGTATCAACTTACTTGGAACGAAGCGCGGAGTTCGAAGGCCAACCGGGCTACCCGTTGCTTGTGCCGCTGTACGGCACTTTCATCTACGTGCTCGACGGTGGCGTCGCCGACCAGGCCGCGAAGTTCTATTCGCCCTGCTTCTATTTGTCACTCATCGGCCTGTTCTACGGATTCGCCCGTCGCTTATCGACCGTCACCATAGCGGCTTCCCTAACTGTGGTGCTGTGCCTAGTTCCCACAGTCGCCACCGTCGCGTTCGATTTGCCGGGCTATGCCGACACGGCATTGGCAGCGTTCCTCCTCGCAGGCGGCGGCTTTCTCTACTTCTGGCTCAAACAGGGACGAACCCGAGATCTCTGGGGGCTGTCGATCGCTACCAGCGCTGCTGCCTGGACCAAAAACGAGGGCCAGGTATTTATGGCAATCGCCTTGCTCGTCGGCATTGTAGGATTAGTTCGGCACAAGGGCCCAGCCTGGCGCTGGGCGGCGCTGTTGCTGCCCGCGATCGCATTGATGGCGAGCTGGTCGATTGTACGGGGCGTCTACGGCGTCGAAGCAGCCGGATTTGCGCCGGGGCTTTCATTCCAGCTCGAGCTGTTCACGCTGTCACTGAAAACTCTAGTGACAAAATCCTTCAGTCCGTCGCTCTTCGCATTGGCGTTCTACCTGTTTGTGGCAGCAGTAGTGCTGTGGAAACCGCTCAAGGGCCCGCTTGAATTTTGGAGCTTACCCGCGATCGTGTTTGCTCAACTCGGAGCGGCTCTGCTGGCGTACGCCACGGGACGCAACGACATTGATTGGTGGCTTGGGACCTCGGCCGACCGCATCCTTTCACAGGTGGCCCCGCTTGCACTATTGCCCGTCGCGGTGATGCTCGGCCACTGGTCCGATCAGCCGGTTGAGGCGCCAGAGCCACCCAAACGAAAACGCCGCCGGTAGCTGGTGAAAAGCTAGGGAAGAGCTCGTAGCGTCGACTCTCCACCCTCGTCCGCGTGGTAGGAACTGCGAACCAACGCTCCAGCCTCGACGTGGCTGAATCCCAGACCCCGTCCAAATCGTCGGAAGGCGTCAAACTCTTCGGGAGTGTAAAACTTCTGAATCGCCAAGTGATCAACAGACGGTCGCAGATATTGGCCGATCGTGAAAATGTCGACGTTGTGTTCACGCAAATCGCGCATCACCTGGCGCACCTCGTCGCCACTTTCACCCAAGCCCAGCATGATGCCCGACTTCGTGGGAATCTGGGGCGCCGCGGATTTTGCATACCGCAGCATGTCGAGCGAGCGTTGATAGTCCGACCCGATTCGCACCGTTCGATAGAGCCGTGGCGCTGTTTCCGTGTTGTGGTTTAACACGTCCGGACGCGCAGCGAGCACAGTATCCATCGCGGCGTGCGAACCCTGGAAATCGGGAACAAGCACCTCGACACGGCAGTCGGCGATGCGTTCGCGGATGGCCTTGATCGTCAGCGCGAATAGCTCGGCTCCACCGTCTTTGCGGTCATCTCGATTGACGCTTGTTATCACCGCGTAACGCAGGCCCATCCTTGATACCGCTTCGGCAACGCGACGAGGCTCGTCGTAGTCAGCTTCGCCCGGCGCACCCTTTTGAACGGCACAAAATCCACAACGCCGCGTGCAGACGTTGCCTAAGATCATGAACGTTGCGGTCTTTCGATTCCAGCAGTCGCCGATGTTCGGACAAGCCGCACTCTCGCAGACCGTATGCAGACCCAGCTCGGACACCATTTCCTTCAAGCGGCGATAGTTTTCGCCGACGGGCGCCGGCGCCTTCAGCCATCGAGGGCGTTCACCGGCCGGGTTTTCTCGAACCTTTGCGTGATCGGGAACCATCGGTTTCACGCGCAAATCCGCTACTGGAACAAACGACGACATCAGCCTTTTCTCAGTGTAGCGAGCGTGTTTTGCCGACCGCGACGCAGCCGGCACGGTGATGCAATCCACCCGGCGTCAAGGCAAAGGTTCAGGAATCGCTTCGCCATCCGCTCGTGGTCCCGATGCCCCGAAGTTCACCTTCGTGCTGGTGTCGTGCAACACCGCATTTCCACTGCCCATGTTTGAGCTGTACTCGCGCCGCAATTTCAGTCTGTGCCCCGTCTTGTCCAATACAAGATGAGCCTGAAGGGGAGGGCGATTCCAATACAAGATGAGCCTGACGGGGATCCGTTGGGTGGTCAGGAACAGAGCAGCTGCGGGCGATGGGAGTCGCCGTGCAGCAAGCCGAATCGCTGAGTCTGGAGCAGATCGAGTGTTTTCTCGACGGGTGCCAATCCGTCGCCTTCGAGGGCGGCAATCGAAGCGACAAATATGCGCTCGTCGAAAGCGTCTTGAAGCGGCATCACTATGCCGACCAGAAGCGCTCCGTCAAGGGTCTCCTGCGGCGTTATCTCGCTAAGCTCACGGGCTTAAGCCGCGCGCAACTCACCCGCCTGATCGGACAGTTCTTGCACACGCGTTGCGTCCGTCCGAGGGCCTATCGGCGGCGCCGTTTTCCCAGCAAGTACACACGCGCCGACAGCGTCTTACTGGCGCACGTCGATCGAGTTCATCAGCGCCTCTCGGGGCCGGCCACCCGCCGCATTCTCCAACGCGAGTTCCAGATCTACGGCCGCAAAGAGTTTCGACGCCTGGCCGAATTGTCCGTGGGCCAGCTGTACAACTTGCGAAAAAGAGCCGTCTACCAACGTCACAGTTTGCATCTCGACAAGACCCGTCCCACGCCCGTGGCGATCGGCGAACGCCGCCAACCCGAGCCGCGAGGACGTCCGGGCTACCTGCGCATCGACACCGTGCACTCGCCCGAACAGGAAGGCGAAAAAGGCGCCTACAGCATCAATGTGGTCGACGAAGTGACGCAGTGGCAGGCCGTCGGCTGCGTCCAACGCATCAACGAAAATCACCTCATTCCCTTGCTGGAAGGGCTTTTGGAACAATTTCCATTTATCGTTCGCGGCTTTCACTCCGACAATGGCAGCGAATTCGTCAACCATCAAACCGCTAAACTGCTCGAGAAGTTGCGAATTGAATTTACGAAGTCTCGCGCGCGCCGTTCGAACGACAATGCCTTGGTCGAAACCAAGAACGGCGCGGTGGTGCGCAAGTGGATGGGCTACCAGTTTTTGCCCTCGGAAGCGACGCAGGCGATCGACACCTTCTACCGCCAGTGGCTCAACCCGTACTTGAATTTTCATCGCCCATGCGCTTTCGCCAGCGAGCGCCGAGACCGCCGCGGCAAGTTGCGCAAGGTGTACGCCGAGTGGAGCACGCCGTGGGAAAAGCTGCTCAGCCTGCCCGCCGAGCAGCGCGGCCTGCGCGCGGATCGCTCGCTCAAGAAGCTCCAAGCGCGAGCGGACACTTGTTCCGACACCGAGTTTGCCGAGCAACTCGACGCTCAGCGCAACGAACTGCAACGCGTCTGCAAAGACCTCGCGATCTGCTGGCGCACGCGCTAGACAACGCCCCGACCCGAGGCGTTGTCGGCTCCTCCGGCCCACGTCCGAAGACGGCCGTGGGGTCTCGCCTGGGATGGCTGCAAAGGGGGACTGGGGCTGCCGCCCCTTCCCCCTTATGCAATCCCCCTCACCCCGCCCTACGGGCCCCACAACGGGCTTCAACCTCAAGCCCCAATCCGAGCTATAATCCCTCCTGCCCACAGCTACCTTCGCCTGCCTCCTGCAGGCTCATCTTTCGATTGGAAAAGAGGGCCCCGCCTCCGAAAGTTGCTGCACGACTTCGCTGGGTAGGCGAGACTCCAGATCGACCTCGCAGTTGGCCTCATTACTTTGGCGGTAGCGCGGCGCCGACAAAGCTTCCTGAATGTTCATGCCATAGTCGACCATGTTCGAAACAAACTGCACATGTGCCTGGGGCTGATTCGGACCGCCCATAATGCCAAAGCCAATGTGCTGATCCCCTTTCTGCATGAAGCCCGGGATGATGGTGTGAAACGGTCGCTTGCGCGCGGCTAGAACGTTGGGATGGGCGGCGTCCAACGTGAACAGCCCGCCGCGATTCTGCAGGTGGAAACCCATGCCATCGCCGACAACGCCCGAGCCCCACCCTCCGGAGACACTCTGAATCCAAGACGCGATATTTCCATCACGATCGACCACGGATAGGTAGGTCGTGTCGCTCGCAGTCGGAGCTCCCGGCTTTACCCCGCAATCGGCCTTGGCCGGGTCGATGAGCGACGCCCGCAGCGCCGAGTATTTAGCCGAGAGCAATTCGGTGACGGGGACATCGGCAAATCGCGGATCGGCGACGAATGTTCTCAGATCGGCGTAGGCCAGCTTGGTGGCTTCGATCTTCTTATGCAGCTCGCGAAACGACTGCGGTCCAGCGGGAGCGGCCTTGAACTCGGAGAGGATATTGAGGATCTGCAGCGCCGCCATCCCCTGTACGTTTGGAGGCATCTCATACACTGTCCATCCACGGTAGTTTGACGAGATCGGCTCGACCCACTCCGGCTGCCACTCGGCCAGGTCGGGCTTGCGAATTGTTCCGCCGAGGCCTCGTGAAGTGCGTACAATCGCGTCGGCAATTTCGCCTTCATAAAATGCATCGGCGCCATGCTCGGCGATCAACGTCATCGCATGCGAAAGGCCCGGGTTGCGGAAAATATCGCCAACCCCCGGCCCCTTTTTTCCCTTCAAAAACACCTGCCGACTTGGTTCGTTATCGCTAACCGCGCCGCCCGGCCAGGCGGACGAAATACTTTCGGTCACGGGAAAACCCTCTCCCGAGTAGTGGATCGATGCGCTGAAAATATCCTTCCAAGAGGCCCGCCCAAAACGGCGATGCATCGCCTCCCAACCGCGGACGGCGCCCGGCACCGTGGCGGAGTGTATGCCCCGCGAGGGCATTTTCTTGAGGCCCTGGCCAATCAGGAATTCGCGAGTCAGCTTGTCCGGCGCCCAACCGCTGGCGTTCAGCCCGTAGAGCTTGCCCGTCGCCGCCTCCCAGTAGATGACAAACAAGTCTCCACCGATACCGCACATCATCGGCTCGACCACTCCGAGCACGGCGTTGGCGGCAATTGCGGCGTCGACCGCCGAACCTCCGCGAGCCAGGGTTTGTGCACCGGCCTGCGAAGCAAGCGTGTGACTTGTCGCCACGATTCCGTTGCGGCTAATGACCATCGAGCGACCGTTGCTGCGGTCGGCCGCCGATAGCGGCGAGACAAGCAAAACAGCGATCAAGACCGTCGCCAAGAGCATTTCGGTAGAGCGCATTCTTATTGTGGGCCTCGGCGACAGTCTACCGTAATCGACAGCAGACGGAAGGCTGGCCGGCATTTCTAACGACCCCACGACGAAAGCAGGCTGCCCTACTACTTCGTTGCGCTCGATCGTCGTGCTCGACGGACCGTCAAGATCGTCTCCCCGCGCTAACCGTAGCTCTAAGGCCTTTCCGCGGCACGGCCTAAGCGGATTTTGGGTGGACCGGTGCCCGTAGTACCACGTTGCCGCCTAGCCTATACCGCCCTACTATCGGAGCAGTCCGCGGCTGTTGGGGCGGTGGTTGACTCTCATGTTTAAAGAGCTCTTAAGCGTCGCCTATCGCCTTTTGGTGATGGCTACCGTCCTATCTGTTGCCTACTTCGTCCCGGTTATCGGGCTTCATTTCCCATACGATACGGGCCATGTCGAGCTACCGCCGCTCGAAGATAACGTCGACGCTCAGAGCTACTACGACCGTGTCTATAAAGCGTCAATCGAAAACACTGGTGGGTCCGATCACGAGTATGTAGACTTCAATCGAGGCGCGGCTAAGACCAATGGCGTTGTCGACCAAGTCCAAGACTTCGTCACGCGCTACGGGCTTGAGCACGCGCGAACCCTCGAAGTAGGCTCGGGCAGCGGCCAGCTTCAAGATATCGTCGATGACTACACCGGGCTCGATATTGCCGCGAGTGCGGCCCACTATTTTCACAAACCGTTCGTCCAAGGCTCCGCGCTAGAACTTCCGTTCGACGACAACTCCTTCGATGTTTCCTGGACCGTCTGGACGCTCGAGCACGTTCCCGATCCCGAAAAGGCGATGCAGGAACTGCGCAGAGTCACGAAACCCGGGGGCATGATATTTTTCTTCCCCGCATGGAACTGCACGAGTTGGGCCGCGACCGGTTATGAAGTCCGCCCCTATGAGAACCTGTCACTGGCGGAAAAGGCAGGGAAGGCGAGCCTCGCAGTCCGCGCCGACCAGCTTTTTCGCTTTAGCTATCTGGGGCCAACGCGGCTCATTCGCTATGCCGCTGCCGGCACGTTCGATGGCCCAAGTCACCTTCGCTATACAGCCTTGAGGCCAAACTACACGAACTTCTGGATAGCGGACTCAGATGCGATCGCATCCATCGATGCGGTCGAATCGATGAACTGGTTTGAGAGTCGCGGCGACAGTTGTCTGAACTGCCCCGAGTCCGTCGCCGGTCTACTCTTCATGCCATACATTCCGCTGCATATCCGCGTCGGCCAGAAGTCCGGGTCCGAGGCGGACCCGAGTCTCCGCATCACGAGGAATTGAGTTTGGCAAAGCAAGAGATTGCCGCGCCACTGGTGGTCGCGTTGGCCTTTAGCGTGATTTGGATTGGACTCGGGTCAACGCTCGTCGAATCGGCGAGAGAGCGTGATTTTCTAAATCTCTACGTAGGTGCATCGCTTGCTTCGGAGGGTCGTTTCAGCGAGTTCCACGATCAAGCTGCGCAATTCAGCGTCCAACGCTCCCTCGACCCCGAGGCGGTCGAACTGTGGCCATTTGTTCGCCCGCACTTCTATGCTGTTTCCCTGTCGTGGCTGCCTATGCTGCCGTTCAACACTGCTTTCTGGACATGGGTAGCGCTCCAAGCCGGGCTGCTGGCAGTCTGTTGGGCCTGGGCGGTGAAGAACTTCGGTACGTCAACGCTCGTCTTTAGCGCGATGTACTTGCCGACGGCACTCGGCATCGCTCACGGCCAAGACTGCGTGCTCATGCTAACCGTCGCGGTAGCCGCGTATAGCCTTTTCCGTAGTGGTAAACCAGGCTGGTCCGGAGCCGTTCTGGCACTCAGTCTGTTCAAGTTCCATCTGCTCCTGCTTTTGCCCGTTGTGATTTGTGCAGCAAGAGAACGCAAGATGCTGCGCGGATATTTGGCGAGCGCGGTGACTCTGACAACGCTCTCGATCTTGCTCGCCGGAACAACGGGTGTCTCCAACTACGTGAAGATGCTTACCGATGGTGACTTGCGTGGGCTGCACCCTTCGCCGGAGCGGACGATCAGTGTATTCGGGCTCGCGCACAATCTGCCAACGCCGTTCACTTTTACCGTAGCGGTGCTGATTGCCGGTGTGCTCGCGCTCGTGTACTTCGCCGTCCGCGACGCTCCCGCGTGGCGCTGGTGGGCCGCTGGAATCGTCGGCTCGCTGCTGTGCGTGCCACACATCTACGGCTACGATGCAGGCGTCGCGCTTCTCGCTGTATGGCTCGTATTCGCCCACGGCGAAACCGCCGCGACGAAACTCACCGGCGCGCTCTGTGCGACCCCGCTGCCTTATATCATTGGGCTCGGAGATGCGCCGCAGTCAGCAGTTCCGGGGCTAGCGCTGCTCGCCTTCCTCGGCTCACTGGCCTGGGAAAACGCCCGCCAGGTAGCGACAATCGAGGTCGAATCCTCAGCCACGGCGACCGCCGGACAGTTCGGCATTCCACAACTCGATTAGGCCCGACTGAGACGGTGTCAACGGTCTTTGAAGGCAGTTGTACCCCACGCGATATCAGCTCAAATCCCCGCAGCGCGGTCGCGATGCTCACCGATGAACACGAGCAGGAGTTGCCAGACAAACACTTTGGCAGCGGCGCCACCGCCCATGGATACGTAGCTTGCCGGAAGCGATAGAGTTTGTGCCCTGGAACCACCACTAAAGACCAGGCACTCGATAAAGCGAGGTCCACAGGCGATCTCGCCGAGCGCGGGTGCGATGTAAAAAACTTCAGGGACGTGCCTGAAATGGGTAGCATAAGGACGACCTAAGGCTTGCCATGTTTCACAACAAATTGATCCCCCTCGCTACGTTAACGCTCACGCTCGCGACTCTCCTCTCGACACCGGCCGCGGCAGCCGAGCACCCCGATCTCTCCGGCACTTACGACGTCCAAACGGTCACTCCCATTTCGCGTCCGGAGACGTTTGGCGACCGCTTGACGCTAACCGACGAAGAGGCAGCGGAGGCCCTCGAGCGGGTTCACGTCTTCAAGGAAAAGGCCTACGCGGCGTCCGACCCTGAGCGCGAGGCGCCCCCTTCGGGCGGTGACGGATCAAAGGGCTTTGGTGGCGCCGTCGGCGGCTACAACTCGTTTTGGCACGAGCGCGGAAACGCGCCTCTCCGGATAGACGGCAAGTGGCGCAGTTCGGTCATCACCGACCCGAAGAACGGGCGCTACCCACCAATGACCGCCGAGGGTGAAAGGCGCGAGGTGTGGCGCGGGCAGATCTTGCACACCAACACCGGCGACGCCTGGTGGCTGCGCGATGGGCCCGACCCGTCACCCTACGATGATCCCGAGCTGCGCCCGATCGATGAGCGCTGCATTCTTGGTTCCGGTCCGGTTGCCGGCCCACCAATCTTGCCATTTGCCTACAACAACCTCAAACGGGTCGTTCAGACTGACCAGCATGTGATGATCCTCGGCGAGATGATCCACGACGCTCGCATCATTCGACTCAACGCCGAGCACGATCCACCCGAAGTCCGCAAATGGCTCGGTGATTCAGTCGGCCACTGGGAAGGCGACACGCTGGTTGTGGATACAACGAATTTCAGAGACACGCCGGCGCTGACCTACGCCTCGCGGGACCTACACGTGGTCGAGCGTTTGAGTCGCATCGACGACGACACCCTGCGCTATCAGTTCACCGTCGAGGACCCTAAGATCTGGACAGCGCCATGGAGCGGGGAGTACGTCTGGCCGACGACCGAAAACCGCGTTTACGAATACGCCTGTCACGAAGGAAACTACTCGATGATGGGCATCATGCGCGGGGCGCGGGTAATGGAAAAGGAGACGATCGAGAAGGCCGGCAAACGCTAGTCCGCATTTCGTTCGGATGGCGCGAATTCCGCCTCCGCATCGCCGGCGATTCGGCTGTGATACATCACGCGCGGCTCTTTCATGTCCCATTCCCGGCCACGGTGCATCAGGCAGCGGTTGTCCCAGACCACCGCGTCTCCAGCGGCCCAGCGGTGGCGGTGGACACGCGGCGGACGACAGGCGAAATCGGCAAGCTCGTCCAGCAGCCGCTCGGACTCCCCGATGTCCATCGCGGGGATGCCGTAGGCGTGGCGCCCAATCGTCAGCGTCTTCCTGCCCGTCTCTGAATGCGTCTTGAGCAAGGGCCTAAGGGGCGGATCGAGATCGTGGAATCCGTAGCCCGCGTAGCCGCTCCCTCGCTTAGGCGTGTGCCCAATTTTCGCCTGACTGTAATAAATCGAATGGTAGGCCGACAGTCCGGCGATCCGCCGGCGCATGTCGTCATCGAGCGCATCGTGGGCGGCTCGCATGTCCGCCCATTCGGTTTCTCCTCCAGCCGAGGGCACTACATCGGCGCAAAACACCGCACCTTTAGCTTGGACAGGCATGAATGTACTGTCGTGGTGCCAGCCCAAATTACCCTTGAGCACTTTGACCACGTCGACTGACTCGTCATAGCGCACGGCGCCGTCGCTGCCGACGTTGCTGATCGCCATGAGATCGAACTCCAGCTCGCCGAATCGTTTGGCGAACGCGACCTGTTCGTCGTTGCTCAAATGCTGGCCAGGCAAAATCAATAGAGCGTATTCGAGCCAGATGTCATAAAGCTGCCTGAACGTCTTCTCGTCAATTTGCGCGAGTTTCAGGCCGCTGACAGTCGCGCCGAATGTTGCATCGATCAGTTCGAAATCGAAATGTCTTGCCCTAATCACAGCACTGCCCGTCTAAGTGTAAATGGCCCCGTATCCATCTCTAAGCAGTTGACGCCGTACCCGCGCGGTGTCTTCACAGTACCTGCGGCGAATAGGTGCACGGCGCGTCGTTCGTAGATTCACTACGCCGTCAGCCTTCGACAAATGCATACAGACGGATCGGGCTCGTAAGCTGTCGCACGTTTCGACTCGAATCAATACAGCGGAATTCGAGCATAATTGTTATGTTCTTTGCCACTGCAACCCTTCGCGTTCGCATCTGATCGACTCCCCCTGCCAATTTATGGAAGGCCTCGTTTCTCATGACTCGATTTCTAATTTTTGTGCCCTCGACACGCTCGTGGTTTCTGCCCGGCTTGATGTTTCTGTTAGCAACTCTCACCCCGACTTTTGCTGACACGATTGTGCTCAACAACGGAGACACGATCACTGGCGCGGTTGAAAAACTTGACAGCGGCAAGCTAACCGTAGCTATAGCATATGCCGGCTCGATCGATATCACGTGGGACGCTGTTGAGCAGATGGACAGCGAAGGAAACTTCGACGTCAGCACTGCGACAGGTCGAATCTACACCGGGCGCGTGGAGCGCGCCGACGACAAGCTCGTGGTTCGATCGGACGGTGAAGCGACGGAGCTAAACATTCTTGGCGTCTCAGGGCTGGCGGCGATCACTGAAGAGTCGAAGCCGAAGTTTCGAGACAAAGTTCAAGTCGGGTTCGACTGGGGGTACAACATCACTCGCGGAAACTCGACGCTCACGCAGTCGGCGCTCGGCGCCACAGCCCAATATACGGATTCGAAGCAAAAGCTGAGCGGAATCGTAACCTCGATTCAAAGCAGCCAGAACGATGCCGAGGCGACGAGCCGCCATGCCGGCGATGCTCGCTACGATCGCTTCATCGGCGATCGCGCGTTTGCGTACGGCCTGGGCGGGTTAGAGCGTAACCGCCAAAAATTGCTAGATCTGCGCACCAAGTTGGGCGGTGGGGTCGGATTCAAGGTCATCAACGACGCGTCGACTTCACTCTCGCTGCTCGGGGGAGTGAACTATTCGAGAGAAAACTATTTCCCCGACGATATGGGTGTATCCGTGTCGTCGGACAGTGGAGAGGGCACCGCGGGAGTCGAAGTCAAAGCCGTTCGCTTCGGCGGAATCGAGTTAACGTCGCGTCTCTTTCTGTTTCCGAATTTGACCGACACAGGCCGCTACAGATTCGAATTTGACAGCGGGGTCCGCTTGCCGGTCTTTAAGAATTTTACGTACGGAATGAGCTTTTACGATCGCTTTGACAGTCGGCCCGCGGTGATCGTGAAGAAGAACGACTACGGATTTATTAGCACCCTTGGGTATACGTTTTGACTGTGGCGCCGGCGCGAACATGTACGAATCAACCGCGGGCTAGGATGCAGTCAGCAGTGTCTGCTCGAACAGCTCAAAAAACCGCTCAACGTCAACGGCCGTCGCGACCTTGACGTTTGAGCTGTCGACCGCCGCGGTCGCGCGGGTATCGACAATCAACATACCCTGGGTCAGTTCGCCTGTGGCCTCAACGTCGCAGGGGTAGCGCTGCGCGCTGAGCAGAGTCGGGTCGATGGACGCGGCGACTGCGAGCGGGTCGTGAAGATAGCACCCGTCGATTCCTCGGCGCTTTTTCGAAATTTCAAAGAACTCTCGCGTTAGGTCTTCGAGCAGACCCCGAACCGCGCTGTCGGGGCGAAGTTTTGCGATCAGATGTTCAAAACGCGTCCGCGGCATCAAGGCCTGCTGTGTGACGTTGAGACCCACGATGGTTGTTGGCAGGCCGGATTGCACTACGACTCGAGCGGCTATGGCATCGGCGAAGAAGTTAAACTCGGCGGCAGCGGTTACATTGCTTTCACTTCCGAATGAGCCACCCATTACGATTAACTCTTTGAGTTGACCCATCGCGTTAGCGTCAACCTCGATCGCCGTGGCAACGTTGGTTAGCGGGCCGATCGCGATGAGCGTAATTTCGCCGGGGTTGCTGCGAATGGTGCCGAGCATTGCCTCGATGGCGCCAGTTGGAGACTCACTTAGACGACGGACAGGGTATCGTTCGGAAACTCCACAGAAGCCGTCAGATCCGTGGACATGCGAGGCGCGCGTGACCGGGGCCCCTAATGGGATTGCGCAACCGGCGTGCACGGTTGGGGGCTCGGAAGCACCAATCGCCTCGAGTACGCGGAGGGCGTTTGCGGTGCAGTGGTCCAGACCGACATTGCCCGCGACGGTCGTAATCAGACGAACGTCGAGGGCATCAGACCCCAGCGCCAGCATCAACGCCAAGACATCGTCGAATCCCGGATCGGTGTCGATAATGACTTTTTTGCGCGGCATTGACTACGAAAGCTTGCCGCCGGCCGTTATCAGTTCGGCGTTGAGGTAAGAGTGCAAGGCTTCTGGTATCTTCACCGAGCCGTCACCCATTTGGTAGTTTTCAATAATCGCCAGCCAGGTGCGGCCGATCGCTAGACCGCTGCCATTCAGCGTATGAACGAGCTGTGCCTTGCGCTTGGTCGCGGCTTGGTCGCGAAATCGGATCTTGGCGCGGCGAGCTTGGAACGCCTCGAAATTACTGCACGAGGAAATCTCTTTGTACTCTCCAAGACCAGGCAGCCAAACCTCTAGGTCGTACGTTTTTGCGGAACTAAAAGACGTATCGCCCGCGGAGAGCACCATCTTGCGATACGGCAGCTGAAGGCGCTGCAAAATGTCTTCGGCGTCAGCGGTAAGGCTCTCTAACTCGTTGTAGCTTTGCTCTGGCCGGGTGAACTTGACGAGCTCGACCTTTTGAAATTGATGTTGGCGAATGATCCCCCGCACATCGCGACCGTACGAGCCGGCTTCGCTGCGAAAACACGGGGTAAACGCCGTAAGTTTGATTGGTAGCTCATCAACGTTGATAGTTTCGCCGGCAAAAAGATTTGTAAGCGGCACCTCGGCTGTGGGCACGAGCCAGTAGTCCGTGCCTTCAAGCTTAAATAAGTCCTCGGAAAACTTGGGCAACTGGCCGGTCCCATACAGACTGTTTGAGTTCACAACGAAAGGCGGCAGGGTCTCGCTATAGCCGTGCTGGTCGGTGTGGACATCGAGCATGAAGTTCATCAAGGCGCGTTCGAGCTTTGCGCCGGCGTTGCGGTAGACGGCAAAGCGCGCGCCGGTGATCTTGGCGGCGCGCTCGAAGTCGACAATTCCTAGCTCGACGCCGAGGTCCCAGTGCGGTTTTGGCTCGAAGTCGAACTCTGGCACTGTGCCCCACTTGGCGACTTCGACATTCGCTGACTCGTCCTTGCCGGGCGGTACGGACTCATGTGGGATGTTCGGAATACCGCTCAAGATTGCGTATAGCGCCTCATCGAGGCTGTTGACAGCGTCCTCGCGTTCTTTGATTTGGGCTCCGATAGCCTTCGATTGCCCCATCGCCGCGTCGGCGTTTTCGCCTGCCCGCTTAGCCTTCGCGACCTCGGCGCTGAACTGGTTTCGTTGCGACTGCAAGCCCTCAATCTCAGTCACCGCGGAACGCCGCCGGCCGTCTGTTTCTACAAAGTCGTCGAGGACTCTTGAATCAGCGCGATCCCGCAAGCGGAGCTTCACGTCTTTGAAATTCTGGCGTAGATAGCCCAGATCGATCATGAGTATAGGGGGTTGCGCGCTGTCGCGTGCGAGGGAACTTACAGTTTATCTTAGGGTCTTCGGGCCGACGGCTATCATAGGCACACAGACTGATTTCCCAATTTTGATGCAAAAGAAGTTGCCACGAATGGGTCTGCGACGAGGGCCGCGACCGCTGGGTATGGGCCTAGCCATACTGCTGCTCGCAGCGCTGGGCGTAGAGGGCGCCAGCCAATGGCGGGGCGCGGAGCATCTAGATGAGGCAATCGAGGGCGCGATCGAAGAAGGGATCACTCCGGGCGCGGTGGTTTGGGTCGAGTCGGGCGGGCAAACCCTATATCGCAAGGCGTACGGGGCTCGAAGCCTGTTCCCCGCAAGGGAACGAATTACCGAGGACACGATCTTCGACTGCGCGTCATTGACGAAGGTCGTCGCGACCGCGCCGGCAATTATGATGCTCGTCGAAGAGGGCAAAGTCCGCCTCGGTGATCGCGTAACCAAGTACTTGCCGAAATTCAAGGGCTCGACGAGAATTACGGTGCGCCATCTGGTCACTCATTACTCGGGACTGCGGCCCGATGTCGACATCGAACCCGAGTGGAGCGGATACGAAACTGGCATTTCGCTGGCCTACCTCGAAAAGCCGATTGCGAAACCGGGCTCGAAATTTATCTATAGCGACATCAACTACATTCTGCTGGCCGAAATCGTTCGCACGATCACAGGCAAGCCAATCAATGAGTTCGCTCAGCAACGCGTCTTCGACCCGCTCCGCATGACGGATACCACTTTTCTGCCTAGCCCGAACCGGCGCTGGCGAATCGCTCCGACCGAGCGCCTCAGCGACGGCACGATCTTGCGGGGCACGGTGCACGACCCCACAACGCGCTTCATGGGGGGAGTTTCAGGCCACGCGGGAATGTTTTCGACTGCCGCGGACTTAGCTCGGTTTGCTCGAATGATGCTCAACGGCGGCGAACTTGACGGCGAGCGCATTCTGAGCCCGCTAAGCGTTCTGCAAATGACAACGCCACAGAGCCCGGGGGAGGAGAACGATCGCGGCATCGGCTGGGATATTAACTCGCCCTATGCCTCGCAACGTGGTGATTTATTTGTCGAAGGGTCCTACGGCCACACCGGATTTACTGGGACCTCAATGTGGCTGGACCCTTATAGCGATTCATTTGTAGTGCTGATGACAAATCGAGTTCATCCGACGCGGGCGACGTCGGTCGTGAGTTTGCGCAGTAGGGTGGCATCCATTTTTGCTTCGACGATTCGTGATATTGATAGCGATGCGCTGCGAGCACGCCGCTGGGGAAAGGAAAACGGTGACGTCCCGGTTGCGCAAATCGTTCGAACCGGGCTTGACGTGCTCGTGGCCGAGAATTTCGAACGTCTCAGCGGAAAAACGATCGGGCTGATCACAAATCAGACGGGAATCGACCGTAAGGGACGCCGCAATATCGACCTGCTCGCCGCCGCGGATAACGTACAGCTCAAGCTGATCTTGACACCGGAACATGGGCTGGAAGGATTACTCGATCAATCTGAAATCGGCGATGGCGTCGATAAAAAAACGCGCGTACCAGTCATCAGTCTTTATCAGAGTGATCGCCGGCGCCCAACAGCGGAAATGCTGGCTGGGTTGGACGCACTGGTGTTCGACATCCAAGACGTCGGCGCAAGATTTTATACCTACATCACCACGATGGGATACGCCATGGAGGCGGCGGCCGGCGCCGGCATCGAGTTCATCGTGATCGACCGCCCCAACCCAATCGGCGGTCTGGCGGTCGAAGGCCCGGTTCTCGACGAAGAGTTCCGATCGTTTATTGGCTACCACCCAATGCCCGTACGCCACGGAATGACCGTCGGCGAATTGGCGCGGATGTTCAATGAAGAGCGCAAGATCGGAGTCGACCTGGAAATCGTGTCGATGGAGGGCTGGCGAAGAGGCCTCTGGTTTGATGAAACGGGTCTGCCTTGGGTGAACCCTTCGCCTAACATTAGAAATCTCGATCAAGCAATTCTTTATCCCGGGATCGCATTACTAGAAGGGCTTACAAATTATTCGGTGGGGCGCGGAACGGACACGCCATTTCAGTTTATCGGCGCGGATTGGATCGATGGGTCGCAATTAGCAGCGGCGTTGCGGGAACGCGCGATTCCCGGAATCCGCGTTTACGCGAAGAAGCTAACGCCAAGCGCATCGCGGTTTAAGGGGGTGGAAATTAGTGGCGTGCAACTGTCAATCGTTGACAGAAATACACTTCAGCCGACCGCTCTAGGATTGGAAGTCGGGGCGGCGCTGGTCAAGCTATACCCGTCTAGAGTGAGGCTCGACGAAACTCGTAAACTATTGGGGGATCAACAAGTTATCGATGCTCTGCGCTCGGGGCTCGAAGTGAACTCAAGCACTCCGGCTATGGAGGAATTCAAGCGCCAACGCGAGCAATTCCTAATGTATGAGCGCTAGATAAGGCGAAGGACTAAAAAATCGTGTGGGGCGGACACGCCGGTCGCGAGCGAATGCAGCCGACGAGACTCTTCCGCCCCTCACAAACGACGGCTCGCTAGTCGCCGTCGGTATCGCGGACTTTACGACGTTCTTGCGCGTCCTTCATCCAGGCGGGTGGCCGACCGCGCCGTTTACCTCTGCCCCGCGCCAGCCGCTCGAGTGCATAAATTGCATCTTCAAGCTGCTCCCGCTCATGACGAAGTTCCGTAAGAATTTTATTCACATCCATAATTGACTCGAACCTCCCAATTGAATAATCGGTTTTCGACCGTAGGATCTTACGGCCGTACATCTATTTCGTGAACTCGACACCTGTAATCAATCTTGTTCCGCAATCGGAACCCAAGTTTGATTACCTGGCCCTCGACTGCATTTATAGCAAAGGAAAACCAGCGTAGTCAAGGATTTTTGTTCGGAAAACGGAACGAGCCCGAAATTATCGTCAGGCGACGATAATTGGTCGCCTAATTTTGGCTGTCACAACGGCGTGTAATTTAGTCAGGTGTCCGAGAGGAAGCGACAATTCACCACGCGTCACCACACTGCGGGAGCACTATCGCACGTCCGTCATTATTGCGCAATTGAATGCAATATGCAAAGGTTGCGCCACTTTTCTTTACCGTCTCCTGAATTAGCGAGCCGGCTCTTTTAAGTCAGACAAAGGCGGGAGGGAGCCCGGACCCGTAAAGCGCGACGCCATCAGACCGACCGAGTAGGTGACAATGGCGCCAATCACGACGTACCAGGTCCAGGCGATAGAGGTGGCGAACGTAACGTAAGCTATTGCCAAGAAGCCCGCCGCCATGCCGATAATTGCCGCCAATTGCGATGTGCTCTTTGTGAGTACGCCGAGGCTAAATACTCCGAGCATCGCCCCCATAGGAACGGATGCGATGGCCAGCCCGTCTTCGAGCACCGATTTGCTGAGGTGACCCGCGGCGATTCCGATTCCTAGCAGGACGGCTCCCCAAAAAAGCGTTGCGTAGCGGGAAACGCGCAGCAGATTCGCCTGATCGGCGCTGCCTCGACCGCTCAGCGGAATGTAGAAATCCATGACAGTCGTCGAAGCGAGCGAATTCAAGGCAGCGCTGATATTTGACATCGCGGCCGCAAGGATCGCCGCAATAACGATGCCCGACGCTACCGGAGGCAGGTAGTTCCAAACGAAGCTTGGGTACAGACGGTCAAGTTGATTGGGCGCCGCCAGCCCATTCTGCTGATAGAACACAAACAACAGCACTCCAATCAGCAGGAACAACGAGAACTGCAAAAAGATCACTACCCAGCTCGAAAGCAGCGCGAGCTTGCTCTCGGCTTCGGTACGAGCGGCGAGCAAACGTTGGACGACCAACTGATCGGTGCCATGTGTCGCGGTGCTCAAGAAGCAACCGCCAAGTACTCCGGCCCAGAACGTGTAGGTTTCGCTGAAGAAGCCGGGCGCGGAAATTGCGGTTTCAAAATGCAGAATCTTGAATTTGTCGGCGGCGGAGGCGGCGAGTGCCGCGGCGTCCCATCCTCCGGGAATGTGCTCCAAGACCATCCAAAAGCTCAGCAACGCTCCGGAGACGTAGAGCACCATTTGGGCAACGTCGGTCCAGATTACGGCCGTCATACCCCCGTGGAACGTGTAGAGCACCGTTAGTAGGGTAATGATCACGATCGACCAGTTATCACTTGTGCCCAGCACGACGGACACGACGATCGAAATTGCAAAGACACGCACGCCCTCAGCCAGGGCACGAGTTATTAAGAACGTGCCGGCGGTAAAGCGCCGAAGCTCTTCGCCGAACCTCTTCTGAATCAATTCATACGCTGTGAACATCTCGCCGCGTCGATACGCGGGGATAAACACAATCGAAATAATTATCCGGGCAAGCAAGTACCCAAACGCGAGCTGTAGGAAACCCAGATCGGAGCCGAAGGCAAGCGCCGGAGTACCGATGATTGTGAGCGTGCTGGTTTCCGCAGCCACTATTGACAGCGAGATTGCCCACCATGGAGCGTCGCGTCCACCGAGGAAGTAGTCTCTTAGCGATTTCTGTGAATGGCGAAAACGCGAGCCAAAAATGGTGACCGCGATTAAGTATGCGGCGATGATCGCTAGATCCAAGGCTCGATCAGGCAAAAAATTTGTACCCCCCCGCGAGGCTTGCGGATTGTAACAGACCGTCGTCGGGCCCCGTCCAACAAAGCGTACGGAGGCGGAGTGCCTTCAAGCGACAGAGAGCCGTGCAGACGTTCTGGGCGGCAACCAGCGGTGTGGGGCCGATCTAACGGTCGAAAATGCCCCTTGCATACTGGCGTCTCTGTTTATATACTCGGCGGTTAGCCACTGCGTTCGCGGATCCGCGAGCAGTGTCCAGTTCCCCGCTGACTCTAGCCATGCGATGATAATTGGAAATATTGTCGAAAGGAACGTTTGGGAGATCGAAGCACATGTTAAGAAAAGTTACGCCCATAGCTATTACCGCGTGCCTGCTGATTATGGTGGCCGCCGTTGCTGTCCCGTATCCGCAGGAAGAAAAGAAGTACAAGGATCGCGCGGAATACGACGTGCTCTCGAAAGTCTACGCGGAAGCTGATCCGACAAAGAAGCTCGCCCTACTCGATGAGTGGACCGAGAAGTACGCCGAGACCGATTGGCATGTCGAGCGCACCCAGTTTTACTTGGATAGCTACCGCAAGACCAACCAGAGCGAAAAGGCCGTCGCGACCGCGCATGAATTGCTCAAAAAGATTCCGGGCGACTTTACGTCCAACTACACGATTACGTTGCTGAGTCCCTATCTTGGAAAGTCCGACGCCGACACGCTTTCAGCGGCGACGAATGCCTCGAAGGATTTGCTCGCGGGTATGGACAAGCAGTTTGCGACCAAGCCTGAGAACGTCACCCAAGAAGCCTGGGACGACGCCCGCAAGCAGGCCGAGACATCGGCACACAAAACGGTTGGCTGGTCCGCGATGCAAAGCAAGGACAATGTTGCGGCGGAGAAGTCATTCACTGAGGCGCTGAAACTTGACCCGACGCAAGCACAAATTTCGTACTGGTTGGGCGATGTCGTCATGAAGCAGAAAGACGTCAAAAAGAACGATCTGGCGATGTTTTCGTTTGCCCGAGCAGCTGCGTATGACGGACCAAACGCGATGCCCCCGGAAGGCCGCCAGCAGGTTGCCGACTACGTGAAGAATTTGCTCAAGGGATACGCCGGCGACACAGGGCTCACCGAATACTGGCCCCGGCTAGAAGCAATGGCGAAGGCTTCGGCATTCCCGACTGAGGACCTCGGCTTCAAGTCGAAGGAAGAGTTAAAGTACGAGGCTGACAAAAAGGCTCGTGAAGACAACCCTTTGCTCTACAAGTACATTGACCTCAAGGCCGCCTTGAGCGGAGCAGACGGCGATACCATCTGGGGCGAGCTGAGGGGCAAACTGACGCCAAAGATGGCGCTCTATGTTATTTCCGCCGCGCCCGCTGCTCGGCCTTCTACGATCAACCTTTCCAGCAAACCTGGTGGCGAAGTTGAGGTTGTTCTGACCCTCGAGAACCGTCGTCGTGACCCTGTCGGCACGGGCAGAAAGCTCACGATTGACGGCGTGGCCATGTCGCTGACGAAGGCACCCTTCAAACTGGTGCTCAACGACGGACACACGTTCTAACTACTGCTTGGCCGATTTCCCAAAAGGGCAGCTACCCCACGGAGTGGCTGCTCTTTTTCGTGGCGTCGTGTGTCTTGTATGTTGAAGACGGTGCAACTCAAACTGATTTCGGCTTGTACGATTCTCGCGGTAGTGGCTTGCGGGGCTGACTCGATCGAAATTACGTACGGACCGGCGGACGGCGAGACGTTTGTCACTACAAGTTCCATCACACGGAAGTCGACGATCGGCGACCAGGGTCCCAAAACCGACGTCAACGAGACGCGATCTCGTGTTGTCGCTCATCCGACGGATGACGGGTTCGAGAACTCCGTTACGATCCTGTCGACGAAATTCGAGCGTGAGGGCCACTCGATTGCGAGTCCTCTGTTTGCCGCACTGGTGGACCTTGAACTGACCTATCGCCTGGCGGCTGACGGAAAACTGCGCGAGATTACGGGCTACGAAAAGCTAGTCGATGCGCTGAAGGCTAAGTTTCCGCCGGCGATATCGCAGACAATGGCACCGCTGCTGAACTACCATTCGATTCGCCTGCGCGACGAGGCTGAGTATCGCGACCGATATGAGGGATTTATTGGCGCTAAGTATAAGCCGGGTGAGACGCGCATTTCCGCAAAGGCGCATGCGCTGCCCTATGGCGGGACCATTCTGCTGTACGTCGTGACCGAGGCTGACGAACTGAGCGATTGCCAGGGAAAACGCTGCCTCGCGCTGAATCAAACTTACAATAGCGACCCAGAAAAGCTAGTCGCGGCGGTCGACGCGATTGATGTGGATGCCCTGAAAGCCGCGGCAGACGGCGTCGAGGCGGAGCTTCCGAAGAACCACACGCTGGCATCGGTCGTGGGCTCGGGCAGAATCGTACTCGAACCCGACACGCTGTTTCTCGTATCTAGCAAATCCACTGACGAGATCGAGCTTGAGATTACGCAACCATCGAAAGACGCGTTGAAGATCTCGATGAACGAGATACGAGAGTTTTCGAGTCAACGCGAAGAGAGTGCATCGTCAGAGTAGCTCGCGCGACGACAGCCGATAGACTCGAGAGACCGACCGAATGAAGCTTGCGTTGGCGCAGATTAACCCCACTGTTGGGGACCTTGAAGGCAACACCAACCAGATCCTGGAGTTTGCCCGTCGAGCTGACGCTGGTGGGGCTGATCTAGTCGTTTTTCCGGAGCTGGCGATTAGCGGCTATCCTCCGCGAGACCTGGTGAATGTCGACGCGTTCTTACAAAGCGGCGAGGACCAGTTGCAGCGCCTGGCCGAGCAGACACGCGGTCTCGGCTGCGGGTTGATCGTCGGCTACGCCGGGCGCGACATGGCCGCGGGTCCTCGCGCCGCAGGCAACTGCGCCGCCTACTTGGCAAATGGGGAAGTCCGGTTCCGTCAGCAAAAGATGCTGCTACCGACGTACGACGTGTTCGACGAGCATCGCCATTTTTCGCCCGCAACCGAACAATCCGTTTGTGAGATCAACGGCCTGCGC
The DNA here is from genome assembly GCA_965205595.1 of Bryobacterales bacterium. Classification (GTDB taxonomy): domain Bacteria; phylum Acidobacteriota; class Terriglobia; order Bryobacterales; family UBA6623; genus CATQHP01. The sequence continues at coordinate 140,314 of CBDBHI010000012.1, forward strand.
GTCGGGATCACCATTTGCGAAGACGCCTGGAACGACAAACAATTCTGGGAACGCTCTCTCTATCGCCGCGACCCCGTCGAAGAGCTGGTTAACGCCGGAGTTGATTTGATCATCAACATTTCCGCCTCGCCCTATCACCTCTATAAACGTGGTCTGCGCCTAGAAATGATACGGGCGGCCGCGCGCCGTCACGACGTTCCCGTCGTGATGGTAAATCAAGTCGGCGGGAACGATCATTTGGTCTTTGACGGATCGAGTTTCGCCGTGGACGCCGCGGGCACTCTGGTCGCTCGCGGCGAGTCGTTTGCTGAAGATTTGATTTTCTGGGAGACAGACCAAGCCGGCGACAGCCAGATAGACGAGTGGCCTCTGGAAGGCTCCGACAACGAGCACGACGCTGTTTATGATGCGCTGGTGCTGGGAACGCGCGACTACGTTCGCAAATGCGGATTTAGCAAGGCGATCATTGGTCTCAGTGGGGGGATCGACTCTGCGCTGACCGTACTGGTGGCGACGGACGCGCTCGGGCCGGAGAACGTGATGGGCGTAGCGATGCCCGGGCCCTACTCGTCCGAGGGCAGTTTGGTCGATGCGCGCCACACTGCTGAATTGCTGGGCATCCGATTTGAGGTCTTGGATATCAACGACGCTTACGTCAGTTTCGAATCCAAACTAGCCGGGGTATTCGCCGGAACCGAGAAGAACAGCGCGGAAGAAAACCTGCAGGCGCGATTACGCGGCAACACGCTGATGGCGCTCTCGAACAAGTTCGGCGGATTGGTACTGACGACCGGCAACAAGAGCGAATTGGCGGTAGGCTACTGCACACTCTACGGCGATATGTGCGGCGGACTGGCAGTCATTAGCGACGTTCCCAAGATATTGGTCTACGCTCTCTCTCGCGTTGCCAATAAGCGGCACCCCGGCGCGATTTCAGAAGCGGTGCTCACGAAACCACCGTCGGCCGAGTTGCGTCCAGATCAGAAAGATTCAGATTCGCTCCCCCCCTATGAACTTTTGGACCCCATCTTGCGGCTTTATGTGGAGGAAAACCTCGAGGCCGCGAGGATCGCTCAGCAGCTCGATGCGCCACTCGATCTGGTAACGGATATTACTCGCAAGGTTGACCGCAACGAATACAAGCGGCAGCAGGCGGCGCCAGGCCTGCGCGTGACGTCGAAGGCATTTGGGATGGGCCGCCGCTTTCCGATCGCACAACGCTTCATCCGCTGAATCGACTTGAGCCCAGATATTTCCCCAGCCGCCGGTGAAAGCGCGCGCTAGACGCATCACTACTTCGTTGCGCTCGCCTCGTATTGATGCGGCTCCCACGCACTTTCTCTCGGTGGCTGGGGAAATATCCCGGCTAGACCGTGGCGATTCGGCCATTGCGAACTCGACATCGTGGTGCAAATCGCCACAATAAGAGCATGGCTTCAGAACGCCCCTGGTACCGCCGCCTGTTTCTCGTAGTCCCGCTCGGTTTGATCGTGGTTGTTTTGGCCGGATTGTTGTTCGCCAAGGTTGCCGGCATTCGAGTGGCACTCGGCGGCTCCGGGCGTTCACCCATACTCGAGGGCTCTGACAGCGAAGCGCACTATCGCGCAATTGAGGCTGATCGCGCGGAGAACTCCGAACCGGCGGCGCCGCACGAGGCTCCAGTTCCCAATGCTTCCCCTTCGAAGACACCTGCTGTCGATGTAGCTCCCGCTCCCGAGGTATCTGGTGAGTCGATCAGTTCTCCGAATGCCGGCGACTATTGGAGCGACTTTCGTGGTCCTGGACGAGCAGGCATTTATGATCAACAGCCGATCAACACCAACTGGCAAGCAAAGCGACCGCCGGAAGTCTGGCGTCAGAAAATCGGAGGCGGATATGCCTCGATGGTCGTTGCTCAGGGCAAGGTCTATACGATCGAGCAGCGCCGCGACAAAGAAGTTGTGGCGGCTTACAACTTTGAAACGGGTCGTCAAGTGTGGGAGCACGCTTGGACCGCGCGCTTCGTCGAATCGCTAGGCGGTGACGGGCCGCGCGCCACTCCAACATGGAATGACGGAAAAATCTACGCGCTGGGGGCGAGTGGCGACTTGTATTGCCTCGACGCCGGCAGCGGCAGCGTGATCTGGAACCGCAACATTCTTTCCGATGCCGCCGCGCGCAACGTTACCTGGGGGATGTCGGCGGCACCGCTGGTGGTCGACGATTTGGTTGTGGTTTTACCGGGCGGGGCGGTCAGGAAAATCGGTTGTTGCTTACGACAAAACCGTCGGCGAGATTCGTTGGGCGTCGCAAAACGACAGGGGCGGTTACACGTCTCCTCAAATCGCGACGCTCGCCGGCAAACGCCAACTGATCATCGTCAGCGGCGAAAGGATATTCGGAGCAGATATCGCCGACGGCGCGCTGCTGTGGGCACACGAGTGGAAGACCGACAACGATGCCAATTGCTCGCAGCCGCTCATTGTTGACGACGAGCACGTTTTCGTCTCGTCCGCCTACGGTCATGGCGCGACGCTACTGAAGATTACGGCCGACGGCGAACAATTTTCGGCGAGTGAAGTTTGGTTCAGCCGAAACATGAAAAATAAGTTCAACCCGTCTGTGCTGACGGATGGAGTTGTCTATGGGTTGGACGACGGGATTCTTGCCGCGCTCGATGTCTGGACGGGCGAGCGGATTTGGAAGGGCGGGCGATATCGCTTCGGGCAACTGCTCTACGCCTCAGGCCACCTGATTGTGATCAGCGAACAGGGAGACCTAGTGCTGGTTAAGGCGACGCCGGAATCGCACCAAGAGCTCGCCAAGTTTGAGGCGATTTCTGGGAAGACCTGGAACGTGCCGGCGCTATCGGACGGGCGGCTAATTGTACGAAACCAAACCGAGATGGCCGCCTACGACCTGCGGCCATGACACGGCGCAACTGGCTTTTGGGTACTCTGGCGGCACCGCAGGCTTTTGCGAGTCGAAACGGATCGATGACAATCTCGATCTCAGTATTCGGCCTGTTTGCGCCGACGACGCTTGAGATCCTCGCGCCCTCCTCGGCGGCGGTTGAGGTTTCAGCGGACGAGAACATCTGGACAATCGAAGGACGGTCGAGTGTCCGCGCCACGTTCGCCGACGGCCTGGTGTCGATCGATTCACCGACTGGAAAGATCACTGCCGTTAGCGTAACGGCTTCCGGGCGTGCGGGTGTGGTCCTGAGCGTTCCTGATCGAATCAAGCGACGCTTTGAAGGCCGGTTGTCCATCAGACCTCACGAAGACCGCCTGCAAGCGCTGGTCTCGCTGCCGATCGAAAGCGCCGTCGCGGCGATCCTCGGCGGAGAGTCGGGACAACACATTCCATTCGAGGCGCTGAAGACCCAAGCGATCGTCTCCCGTTCGTACCTGCTAGCGCCACCTCGCCACAGCGAATTCGATTTCTGCGATACGACCCACTGCCAGTACGTAGCCGACATGCCGGCGGCTGATTCCCCGATCGCAAGAGCGGTTGCGGCAACAGCAAGCGAGGTGCTGAGCGCTAACGGTAGGACCGTTACGGCAATGTATTCGCGAAGCTGCAGCGGCAAGACTGTCTCCAGCGACGAGGCCGGACTCCCCCATACCGACTACCGCTTCGTCTCGGTCGAGTGTCCGATTTGCAAAGATGATCCGGAGACGTGGGGCAGCCGTCTGACCGTCGCGCAAGCGGCGCAGCTAACGCGCGTTCGAGATGAACCGGGACGCCTCGAAGCCGCGGCCAAGCTCGGCTGGAACAAGCTTCCGAGCACAATATTCGAAATCGCCGGAGACGCCGAGTCACCGACCATTCAGGGTGTAGGGCGAGGCCACGGCGTCGGCCTTTGCCAGCGGGGTGCGGAGGGTTTGGCAAAGCGCGGCTGGAACGCGGCGCGCATTCTCGCACATTATTTTCCGGGCAGTAGCATTGAACTCGCTCGCCGCTAGCCCGCATTTCTCATCACGTGGCGAGCGAAAGTGGGTGAGAGGTGCGTCAATACGAGCCGGGCGACGGTCGGCGCGCGGAGGCGTACTTGACAGTCCGTCGAGCACTCGCGATCGAGCGCAACGAAGTAGTGGCGCTCCTATCGCGTGCTTTCGCCGTCAGGTGGTGAGAAATACGGGCTAGAATCCTCCCGGCCGCTACAATCGTTTGACTCATGGAATTGACCCCCGTAGCCGTAGTCGGTGTTGGCGCGTTCGGCAAACAGCATGCCCGTGTCTACTCAGGGCTCGCGGAGGCCGAGCTTGTCGCCGTCGTTGATGCGGATCTCGAGCGAGCGCGTGAGGTTGCAGCGGAGTTTGGTTGCGACGCGCTGACGGACGTTAGCCAGCTCGGCGGGAGGGTGCAAGCCTGTAGTCTTGCGGTGCCCACTGTAGCTCACGCGCAAGCCGGAGTGAGCATTCTTGAAGCGGGGATCGACTTGCTCGTGGAAAAGCCGATTGCGCCCGATCTCGCGGCCGCTGACGCCCTGATCTCCGCCGCCGATACCCACGGCAGGGTCCTGCAAGTCGGTCACCTGGAGCGCTTCAACCCGATCGTTGAAGCGGCGATCCGCGCGGCGACGCTTCCGCTGTTCTTTGAAGTTCACCGCATGAGCCCCGTTTAGCCCACGCAGCTTAGACATCGATGTCGTGCTGGACTTGATGATTCACGACCTCGATATTCTGTTGACACTTGTCAATTCTGCAGTTGACCGGATCGAGGCGACAGGCCTGCCCGTGGTCTCGACACAAGCCGATATCGCCAGCGTTCGCATCGTTTTCGAAAACGGTTGTGTTGCCAATTTGACCGCCAGCCGGATATCGACGGAGAAGATTCGGAAACTACGCTTCTTCCAGCCGCGTCAGTACGTATCGGCGGACTACTCGCGCCGTGAAGGCGTTCGGGTCGGGTTGGATGAGGAGCAAAAGCTGCAGTTCGAGAGACTTGTTGTCGAAGACGGCGAGCCCTTGGAGCGGCAGCTTCGATCGTTTATCGAGGCTGTAAACACACGTGCGAAACCACGCGTGAATGGTCGGGATGCACGGAAAGCGCTCGAACTCGCTCTTAGAATAAGAGAGGCCATCGACCGTCATGCGAAGGTGGTTGAGGCTACGATTGCGGCAAATCTCTAAGTGAAAAACGAGGCCGGCGGCGAAGTTTACTTCCTGCTCGAGGACTACTCCAAGAGCTTGGCGGCGCGCGTACGTGCCGGTGGCATCCGCGATATCGCGGCGAATTCTCGGCCGCTACGTCTGCTGCTGGCGGACTATCCGACTCGGCGCGCTGATTGGTTGGAAGCAAATTCTGGAAAAGCGGATATCGGACCATCTGATACGCCGTTGCCGGCGCTGCTTCCGGAAGATTTCGACCCCGTCAAGAGATACCTTGAGAGCTCTGGCAGTGGCGTTTGGCCGGCGGACTCTGAAACCCCACTCGATCTCGAAGTCGCTTGGCAGCGCGATTCGTTTCACAGCCGCGAGCGGGAGGCCCGCCTAGCCGCGCTAGCCGTCCACTGCATTGCTTTGCTGTTGCTAGTGGTGCTGCCGGGCGGGGGGACGCAAGATCCCACTGAGCCGACCGAGCGAGAGTTCTCGCAGATCACGCTGATGATGCCGTCGGCATCAGAATTAGCGGAGCTCGTTGAACAGACGCCCACCGAGGGGACAGGGGACGGGGGCTTTAAGGGTCTGCTCGAACCGTCTATCCCTGCGCCGCCTTCACCGATGGAGGCTGAGGCGCCGCCGTCGCTGGTGCCCGAGGCCGCCTCCAAGACTCCGCAGCCGATCGAGGTGTCTGAGCCGCCTGAGCCCGAGCCTGAAAAGCCCGCGATTGAGCCGCAAGAGACGCCGGAAGAGGCGCCGACGCCGGCCGCCCAGAGCCCCGCCCCGGGCGAGTTTCAACGAGGCCGTCAGTTGGCGCGGGCGCGTAACCCTCGTGAATTGCCGATGCCCAAAGCGCCGGCCACCAAGAAGCCGAAGCTGCAACTCGAAGACCCCAAAGCGCTGATGCCGGGCCGAACGGGGACTTCTCAACTTGGGAGTGTCGATTTGAACCAGCGACCTGATCAAATGATTGCCGGTGCGATTACAAATATGCAGCGCGGGGGCGGTAGGCAGGCTGTGGGTGACGGCGTTGGCAATGTCTCCGGCGGCGGCTACGTACCGCCGTCCCCTGCGAACTCCGGCAGCCGGCTTGAACTGTTGAGCGATCCTAGAGGAGTAGATTTCCGGCCGTATCTGACGCAGGTATTGGGCGCTGTACGGCGCAACTGGTTTGCCGTGATCCCTGAAAGCGCGCGGTTGGGGATGTCGAGAGGACGGGTGCTGATTCAGTTTTCTGTCGCGCGCAACGGGTCGGTCCCGAAACTTGTGATTGCTACGCCATCGGGAACCCCGTCGCTTGATCGGGCGGCGGTTGCGGGTATCAGTGCCTCGAACCCGTTCCCACCGCTGCCGACCGAATTTACCGGCAAGGACATTCGGCTGCAGTTCACTTTTCAGTACAACATCAAGGGCCGCTGAGCCCGATGCGGCCCGCGTGTTAGAGTTTTCAGACGGGCCGGCACTGGCCTAGTATGTGCAATTTTCCGTCGGCGGCTCGAGCACACCTCCGTGGGAATTTCTATACGCCCACAGCTCTTATTTGAATGACATGGAACACCTAGCCCCCACTTCTCACCACCTGACGGCGAAAGCACGCGATAGGTGCGCCACTACTTCGTTGGGCTCGATCGTCGTGCTCGACGGACTGTCAAGTACGCCTCCGCGCGCCCACCGTCGCCCGCCTCGTACTGACGCGCCTCTCACGCACTTTCGCTCGCCACCTGGTGAGAAATGCGGGCTTGACACTCAGTTCGATCGACGTGATTTTCTTGGAGCCGGCTTTGCCGCCGCCGCGCTGGCGGCCTGCGGCTCTCCTAGCGAAACGGACGAGCCAAGCCAGTGGAACATTGTCTGGATCATGGCTGACGACTTGTCCCCCGATTTGAGCTGCTACGGCTCAACCGAAGTTTCCACGCCGAACATCGACCGCCTAGCCGCCGAAGGTGCACGGTTTACAAATGCGTACATCACTTGTCCGGTGTGCTCGCCCTCTCGTTCGGCGTTGATTACGGGCATGTACCAGACCTCGATCGGTGCCCATCGCCATCGTAGCCACCGCAACGACGGCTACACTCTGCCGTCCCCGGTTCGAATGATCACCGAATACTTTCGCGAAGCAGGTTACTACACCGTCAACGACCATGAGAGCGGTCTCGGAGGACGCAACAAAATCGACTACAATTTCAGCCACGAAAATCCGTTCGAGGGGAACAACTGGCGCGATCGGGCCGAAGGACAATCGTTTTACGCACAAGTCAACATCTTTGAGCCGCACCGCGGACGTCCGCCGGACATCTGGTCATTTACCGATCGACTGGAGACGAAGACCGACCCGGAGAAGGTCACGCCGCCCGCTTACTATCCAAACGACGAGATTTCTCGTAAGGATTGGGCGGGCTACCTCGATGCGGTCCGGCTATTGGACGAGAAAGTTGGGAACACGCTCAATCGAATCGACGAGGACGGCCTGGCCGACAACACCATCGTCATTTTCTTTGGCGACCACGGCCGCCCGATGCCTCGCGACAAACAATTCCTCTATGACGGCGGGATCAAAATCCCGCTGATCATTCGCTGGCCGGCAATGCTTGAGCCCGGCAGTGTGCGCGACGAGTTGATCAACTCGATCGATATTTCAGCAACGTCACTGTCGCTTGCCGGCATAGCGGTCCCTGAGTACATGGAAGGGCGCGTATTCCTGGGGCCGGAAAAGATGCCCGACCGCGAGTACATCTTTGCGGCGCGCGACCGCTGCGACGAAACGGTTGACCGCATCCGGGCGGTGCGCGACAAGCGATTCAAATACATTCGAAACTTTCATCCCGACCGTCCTTACATGCAGCTCAACCGCTACAAAGAAGTTTCGTACCCGATTTGGCGTCAGATGCTGCGGCTGGAGAAGGCGGGCACGATCTCGGCAACGGACTATCCGTTCCTTGCGAAGACGCGACCCGAAGAGGAGCTCTACGACACCGACGCCGACCCCAACGAGCTTCACAACCTCGCTGACTCGCCCGGGCACCAAGAAACACTCACGAAGATGGCGTCTGTGCTCGCCTTGTGGATCCAGCAAACCGGCGATCACGGCGAGCAGCCTGAGGATCCAGCGGCTGCGGTCCACTGGGACGCCCAGATGATCGAGGCCTACAAAGACGTCTATCCGCTGCTTGAAGAGCGTGAGGAGCCCTGGAAATGAGCTCGACGAAGCTCATCGCCTTTTCCGGCCTAATCACAGTGGCCGCTCTTGCCAGCGGCCTGAGTGGACACGCAATGCTGCTGGGCTTCTGCACGATTGCTCTGATGTCGCTGCTGGCGGCTTTGGGTTTCGGTGCACATTCGTCGGCACTCACGAAAGCCGTGGTCGTCTTCTACGGATTTCTGTTCTGCTTTCTGATTTATTTGAGCTTCGCCTTACACGCCCCTGATCAGCCGCTGGTAACTTTTGGGGGATTTCCGCCTGGGACCGTCTTGTCCAATACAAGATGAGCCTGAAGGGGAGGGCGATTCCAATACAAGATGAGCCTGACGGGGATCCGTTGGGTGGTCAGGAACAGAGCAGCTGCGGGCGATGGGAGTCGCCGTGCAGCAAGCCGAATCGCTGAGTCTGGAGCAGATCGAGTGTTTTCTCGACGGGTGCCAATCCGTCGCCTTCGAGGGCGGCAATCGAAGCGACAAATATGCGCTCGTCGAAAGCGTCTTGAAGCGGCATCACTATGCCGACCAGAAGCGCTCCGTCAAGGGTCTCCTGCGGCGTTATCTCGCTAAGCTCACGGGCTTAAGCCGCGCGCAACTCACCCGCCTGATCGGACAGTTCTTGCACACGCGTTGCGTCCGTCCGAGGGCCTATCGGCGGCGCCGTTTTCCCAGCAAGTACACACGCGCCGACAGCGTCTTACTGGCGCACGTCGATCGAGTTCATCAGCGCCTCTCGGGGCCGGCCACCCGCCGCATTCTCCAACGCGAGTTCCAGATCTACGGCCGCAAAGAGTTTCGACGCCTGGCCGAATTGTCCGTGGGCCAGCTGTACAACTTGCGAAAAAGAGCCGTCTACCAACGTCACAGTTTGCATCTCGACAAGACCCGTCCCACGCCCGTGGCGATCGGCGAACGCCGCCAACCCGAGCCGCGAGGACGTCCGGGCTACCTGCGCATCGACACCGTGCACTCGCCCGAACAGGAAGGCGAAAAAGGCGCCTACAGCATCAATGTGGTCGACGAAGTGACGCAGTGGCAGGCCGTCGGCTGCGTCCAACGCATCAACGAAAATCACCTCATTCCCTTGCTGGAAGGCCTTTTGGAACAATTTCCATTTATCGTTCGCGGCTTTCACTCCGACAATGGCAGCGAATTCGTCAACCATCAAACCGCTAAACTGCTCGAGAAGTTGCGAATTGAATTTACGAAGTCTCGCGCGCGCCGTTCGAACGACAATGCCTTGGTCGAAACCAAGAACGGCGCGGTGGTGCGCAAGTGGATGGGCTACCAGTTTTTGCCCTCGGAAGCGACGCAGGCGATCGACACCTTCTACCGCCAGTGGCTCAACCCGTACTTGAATTTTCATCGCCCATGCGCTTTCGCCAGCGAGCGCCGAGACCGCCGCGGCAAGTTGCGCAAGGTGTACGCCGAGTGGAGCACGCCGTGGGAAAAGCTGCTCAGCCTGCCCGCCGAGCAGCGCGGCCTGCGCGCGGATCGCTCGCTCAAGAAGCTCCAAGCGCGAGCGGACACTTGTTCCGACACCGAGTTTGCCGAGCAACTCGACGCTCAGCGCAACGAACTGCAACGCGTCTGCAAAGACCTCGCGATCTGCTGGCGCACGCGCTAGACAACGCCCCGACCCGAGGCGTTGTCGGCTCCTCCGGCCCACGTCCGAAGACGGCCGTGGGGTCTCGCCTGGGATGGCTGCAAAGGGGGATTGGGGCTGCCGCCCCTTCCCCCTTATGCAATCCCCCTCACCCCGCCCTACGGGCCCCACAACGGGCTTCAACCTCAAGCCCCAATCCGAGCTATAATCCCTCCTGCCCACAGCTACCTTCGCCTGCCTCCTTCAGGCTCATCTTTCGATTGGAAAAGAGGGGACCGCCGTACTCATCTACGCGATCGGCCCGCTCGGCATGGTGCTTGGCGCGCTGTACGCGCTTTCTTTCGACCGCGAAGTGCTACGCCCCGAGCGCTATCAACGGTTCGTAGACCGCTTTGGTTCTCGGAAATAGCTCTACAAAGCCATGCCGATTGCCGATTCTCCTTTGATCATTACCTGTGTACTCGTCTACCTGTCGAGCTGCTTTGGGGTCGGTATCTGGGCGATGCGGAGGACGCACACTTCGGCCGACTTTTTCCTGGCTGGGAAATCCCTTGGGCCCGTGGTCGTGATCATCGCGACGATCTCTAGCGTCATGAGCGGGTTTGGCTTCGTCGGCGGACCCGGCTTGGTATACCAATCGGGCAGCAGTTCGCTTTGGATGGTGTTTATCGCGGCCATGAGCCTGCCTTTCGCGTTCATCTTGGTTGGGAAGCGCCTAAGGCTGTTGGTCGATGTTCGCGACGTGTTGACAGTTCCCGACGCGGTCCATGCCCGTTACGGAGGGCGCTGGCCATCACTCATGATGGGCATCGCAATTGCGCTCGGCGTGCTGGGGTACCTAGGAACGCAGGTGATGGCCATCGGCATGGTGCTCAGGGCCGTGCTAGGCATCGAATTGGTTCCCGCTCTCGCAATTGGACTCGGAGTGCTGGCCTTTTACTCCGTAGCTGGCGGGATTGTTGCCGGAGTCTACACCGATCTGTTTCAAGGGATCTTGATGCTGGTGGCGTCAGTGGCGGTGTTGCTGCAGTGCCTTAAGGTAGGCGGCGGCATGACGGCTATCACCGAAACACTCTGGTCGATGGACCCCGAATTCATCGGCCCCTGGGGGACATACGGGGCGGTTACAGCGATCAGTTGGGTGCTGCTGTTCGGCGTCGGCGCGGTTGGCCAGCCGCATGCAATCACCAAGCTAATGATGCTCAAGGACATCCGCCAGTTGAAGTGGGGCGGCCTGGCGGCCGGTGCCGGGTATTTGGTGCTCGCAATGCTCTGGATGAGCATCGGGCTGGTGATGCGGACGCTGGTTGAGCGCGGCACTCACCCTGCCCTTGAAAGCCCCGACCTTGCCGCGCCGGTGTTTTTGTTGAACTACACTCCCGAGCTGCTCGCGGGGTTGGTGTTCGCCGGCCTGCTGGCTGCGATTATGTCCACCGCGGATTCGTTTTTGAACCTGGGCGCGGCGGCGATCGTGCGAGATATTCCGAAGGCAATTCGGGGCAAGCCTATCGAAAATGAACTTTACTGGTCGCGCATTGCCACGGGCGCGCTGCTGGTGCTTTCGGCGTTCTTTGCGCTCTATATGGAGAATTTAATCGCACTGTTGGGAACGTTCGGTTGGGGCACATTCGCGGCGGCGATTGTGCCCAGTGTCGGGATGGGGATGAATTGGAAGCGCGCTACCGGAGCGGGCTGCGTGGCGTCGATTTCGACAAGCATTGTTCTAAACTTCGCGCTGGAATTGTCGGCTCGCCACGAGATTTACACGCTGCCGCACGGAATCGCTGTCGGCGCGGTTTCGTTGCTGGCGGCCATCATTGTGTTCATCGGAGTGTCACTTGCGACCTCGCCACAGCCGTTGGCGGCCGACATCGAGGCATTAATCGATCTTTAGCGTGTATCCGAATCAGTCTCCCGGCGGCTAAAATAGGTAGCTATGGCTGAACGAATGGTCCAGTGCGCCAAGCTCAAGCATGAGCTTCCCGGTCTCGATGAAATCCCCTTCGACAACGAACTGGGTCAAAAAATCTTCGACAACGTTTCGAAGATGGCCTGGTCCCAATGGTCCGATCACCTCAAGATGATCATCAATGAGTACCGCCTCAACCCGGCCACGCTAGAGGCCCAAGAGCGGATCATGAAGGAGATGGACGCATTCTTCTTCAGCGAAGGTGCTGCTCCTCCGCCTGAATTCGTTGCTCCCGAGAAATGAAACGGCCGGCGTTGCTGCTCGTTTTTCTGTTGGGCATCTGGTGTGGCGCGACGCCCTTCATGTGGCAAGTCGCAATTCAGAATTTTACCGTCGCTAACGGTCTCGCCGAATCCGGCAACCCGGGATTCAATGCAGTCGTCAGCGAACTGTCGGCCGAAGACTTGCGGGCGGCGGTGCGCTACCAGGCGTCTGAAGTCAACCGGCTATTTTTTAACGGATGGGGATGGGCCCAGCTCCCGATCGCCCTTCTTGCCGTTTCGCTGGCTTGGAAACTTGGCGATAAATTCATACTCATCGCAATCAGCATCATGACCGCGCTCACGGTGTTCTTGCAGGCCTACGTCGTGCCCGAGACGATCCGGCTCGGACGTCTGATTGACTTTATCAGCGATGGCGAATTGGCGGCCGAGACCGACATGTTTTGGACACTACACCACACCTATACCGGACTCGATATGTCGAAATTCGTAGTGGGGCTGGTGGCCGTCTTCATTCTCATTCGTAAGCATTAGCCACCCTCGACAAATTGTCTCGACGCCATCAATTTGGCACGGCCTGCGCCGGCGAACATTTCACAACTGATTGAGTTCTAAGAGCTTGAGAAGTGGTTCTCGAGTTGCATTGGGTTGGAGCAGCATGCAGACGCCAGCTGTCCACCCATTCGCCCATATGAACGCATCGAACGCCCGACTGACTGAGGCCGCCGGCCCGGTCAACGAACGACGGGCGGCTTTTTACCGGTTTTTCACCGAAGCACCGGAATCGACGCCTACCCGCTCTACCCCGCGCGGTCGAGCGGCTCTGACCGCCGGGCCCGAGCGGCTCGACGAGGCCTTGCCGGCGCCACCGGAGCCTGATCCGCCGGCAAATCCACGCACCAGCCTGCCGCGATCTCGACCCAGCGATACAGGCCTGGCCGACCCTGCGCCGCCAATCGATGAGCCGGCCACTCCCGCCACTCCGGGTTCACGGGTGCCCCACTTTAGTGACGTGCCCGACGCTGCCAAACACCCTGTCGGCCCCTATATGCAGGCTCCAGACGAGTACGGTGGCGAATGGTGGTTGGTCAACCCATTTGTTGGTACCGAACCTTGGATTACCGCCACGATCGAGATCCCCGAGAGCGGTGGACCGGCGGACCTGCCTCAGGATTTCACTAGAATTTTCGGAGATCTCCCCGCACGCAGAAGCGGCGAATCGTACGGCGAATTCCGCAGCCGCTCGGTGCTCTGGAAACAAAACCTCGAGCACTTCCACGGGGCCGGCGTCCCCGAGGGTTTCGACCCGCAAAAGATCGCCCTGGCCTCGTCAACATTCGAAGCCTGGGGCATGGGAGAACCGCAGTTTTATGAAGGGCGCTACGGCTGGCGAGTTCGTTTTCCTGATTCGGAGATCCCTGAGTTCGAGTTCAATGTGCAGGCGGCGATTACGGTGCCACATATCGTGATTGCGCGCTACCAGGTCCGGCAGATTCGAGAGGGCACGACGCCCACGGAATTCCATCCCTTCCTGCCCGAACGTTTACAAAAGGACCCTTTGCCACCCGTTGGGCCACCAGACGACAGCGACATCGCCGTTACTTGATATGATGCGGGCTCTCCGCGATGTTTTACGAGCCCGCCTACGGTCACGGCCTTCCGCGCGACCCATTCAAAGCCTGCGTAGTGCCACGGCCGATCGGTTGGATCTCGACAGTCAGCGCCGACGGGAACGTCAACCTGGCACCATTTAGCTACTTCAATGCACTGCTCGACGATCCGCCGATCGTGATGTTTTCGTGCAACGGCAATCACGTCGATGGCGGAATCAAAGACACCGCAAAGAACGCCATTGACAGCGGCGAGTTCGTCTACAACATGGCCACTTGGGACTTGCGCGACGAAATGAACGCTTCTTCCGCCGGGGTGGGGCGCGCGGTCGATGAATTCGAACTCGCCGGCCTCGAAAAGGTCGACTCAAGAATCGTTGCCCCGCCACGGGTCGCCGCGTCGCCAATTCAGTTCGAGTGTAAAACCACTAAAGTCTTGGAGTTTCCACGGAACAAGTTCGACGCAACTGTAGTCTTTGGCGAAGTCGTGGGCATCCATATCGACGACAGCGCGCTAGTCGACGGAATGGTCGATTTGACCGTGGTCAAGCCGATCGCTCGACTGGGCTACATGCAGTACGCGGTTGTCGAAGCAGTCTTCGAAATCGAGCGCCCGGGCTAGGAGTCTGTCCCACAGAAAAATCATAAAAAAGGTGGAATGTTTGAGGTAGAAGGCGAGAAACTAGAGCGATGGGGACGCGCTATCGCGACTACAATCCGGAGCAGGCGTTCTTGCTGCCGCCGTCGCCGAGCGACTGGCTGCCGGAAGAACATCTGGCGTATTTCATCGCCGACACGCTCGACTCTCTCGACCTGAGCAGCTTCCACAGGCGCTACGAAGGCGCTGGGCGGCGCAATCGCCCGTACCATCCGGCGATGATGCTCAAGGTGCTCGTCTACGCCTATGCGACAGGCGTTTTCAGCTCCCGCAAGATCGCCCGCAAGATCGATGAAGACGTCGCTTTGCGGGTGCTCGCGGCGGGCAATCGTCCTGACTTTCGGACCATCAATCGCTTTCGATGCGAGCAACTGGAGGAGTTCAAAAAGCTGTTCATCGAGATCGTGCGGCTGGCCAAACGAAGCGGATTACTGAAGCTAGGAACGGTGGCGCTGGACGGCACGAAAGTGAAAGCAAACGCGTCGAAACACAAGGCGATGAGCTACAAGCGGATGCAAGAAGACGAGGCGCGCTTGGTGGCGGAGATCGCCGAACTGCTGGAGCGAGCTGAGCGCATCGACGCGGCCGAGGACGAGCAATACGGCGAGGCGACGGGCGACGAGATACCGGACGAACTCAAGCGGCGAGCAAGCCGCTTGGCACGGATACGCAAAGAGAAAGCGGCACTGGAAGCCGAGCAAGCGGCGGCGGACAGTGCCCGGGGCCGCAGTCCCGGCGACGAGCGGATGGCGGGCGGGGAGCGGCCGCAGGGAGGTCGCTCGAAGTTGAAGCGGAAGTTTGGCGAGCCGCCGCCGCAGGCGCAACGCAACTTCACGGACCCCGAGAGCAAGATCATGAAGACGGGCAAGGGGTTCGAGCAGTGTTACAACGCGCCAGCGGTGGTGGAAGAAGGCGAGCAGTTGATCGTGGCGACGGCGCTGGGCTCGAACGCGGCCGACAATGGCTATCTGATCGAGTTGTTGGACGAGCTGAAAGCGAACACGGGCGTCAAGCCGAAGCGAGCGTTGGCGGACGCGGGCTACAAGGGTGAGCAGAACTTTGAAGGACTAGAAGGTCGCGGAATCCGCGGCTATGTGGCATTGGGACGCGAGAGCAGCAAGGGTGGCGAAGCGCAAGCGAAGGCGGGCGGCGAGGCGACCGCACGAATGCGCAAGCGCTTGAAAGAGCAGCGAGGCCGCAAGCGATAGCGGCGCAGGAAAGCGCTGCTAGAACCGGCCTTTGGATGGCTCAAGAGAGTGCTGGGATTTCGAGAATTTTCGATGCGGGGGCTGGAGAAAGCGCAAGGCGAATGGAACTTAGTAACGGCGGCGCTCAACTTGCGGCGCATGTCGCGGATGACTCCGCTGCCACAAGGCACCTGACGCGACGGTAAGCACCCAAGCGGAAGCCGAACCAAGCCTTTTAGCCGCCGGCCGATCGCGTAGAGCAAAAAAGGCCAAAAAACCAATCGGCCCCGCCCACGGCCCCATCGTCTCTTTTTCTGTGGGACAGACTCCTAGTGCCCGCATTTCTCACCACCTGACGGCGGAAGCGCGCGATAGGTGCGCCACTACTTCGTTGCGCTCGATCGGCGTGCTCGACGGACTGCAAAAGTACGCCTCCGCGCGCCGACCATCGCCCGCCTCGTATTGACGCACCTCTCACGCACTTTCGATCGCCACGTGGTGCGAAATGCGGGCTAGCTTTTTAAGACGTCTAGATGCTCTTTGTAGGTCGAACGGGCCGCAATGAAGTCCGAGTGGTCAAGGCGAAGCTCGCTACAGATTCCTCGAATTTCGTTGTCTTCTTTCACACTGATCGACTGGTCCGACGACGACACAGCAAACAAGCAATGCAGCAGAGCAAGCTTTTGGCTGCGTTCCGCAATCTGATTAAACTGCTGCGTCACCACGAAATTTTCGGTCGCGCCAAACAGCGTGTGTTGCGCCTTGGCGATCTGCACCACCAGCACGGCCTGCTCTTCCGGCAAGCCACCCATACGTTCAACGATGCGCTCCATCTCGGCGATTTCTTCCGGACTAATGTGCATATCGGCGTTGGCGACTCGACCGAGGATGTACGCGAACGACGCAACGTACTTCGCCTGCTCGGGCGGCAGTGCATCGATCGCCTCACCGATCTTGTGGATCGTCTCGGAAGCGACCGGGTCCGAGACCGGCTCAGTCGGCGCAAGCCCAAACAGTTCCAGCAGTTTCATACTTCTACCCTATCGCGAGCGGCGTTTTGACTTTCGACCTTTCGACGCCAACGCGGCGTCGATTGCCTGCCGAGCCAAGGGAGCCATCACTTTGTAACCTTCATCGTTGGGATGCAGCCCATCGTTGGCGAGCTGCTTTTGGAGATGTCCCGAGTCATCGACAAGCGCGCTGAAATAGTCAAGGTAGATCCAGCCACGCGCTTTGCAGGTCTGAGAAATCGAGCGGTTGAGCGCGAGGATGCGTTCGGGCTCTCGCATTGGCGTTCTCTTATTACGCGGATTCACATCTTGGTGATAGTCGCTAACCGGCAGGATCGAAGCAAACACGGGCATGATTCCAGCGCTTTCGGCCAGAGCGCCAATCATCTCAAGGTTGTTTTGTATCGCTTGGTTCGAAACCCCGCGCGCCAGATCATTAGTTCCCGCGAGGACCAGCATGACCCGCGGACTCAACGCCAGGACATCGGACTTCATCCGACCGAGCATCTGTCCTGTAATTTGCCCACTTATGCCGCGATTGATGTACGGCCAGCCTGTGAAATACTGATTGAGTTTCCAGCCATCGGTGATTGAGTCACCAAAAAATACCACCCGTTGCTCGCCATCCGCCGGGGGGGCGACGGTCCGATTGGCCTCCGTATAGCGTTGAAGGTTGTCGCGGTCCGAGCCAAGTATTTGCTGCTCGCGATATTCCAGGGTCGCGCGAAAGTGTCGGTCTAGCGTCTCGACTTGATCCCGCAGCCGATTGATCTGATCGCGAACATCAGAGGAAAATTCCTGTGGCTTCGGCATCGCATCCAGTAGCTGCAAGTAGACCCGGGCATTCGTCAGCATCTGGTACAACACCGCCGTGTGGTCTCGCTGTCGGCTGACCGCAAGAGTCTTCGCACCCTGCCGAAAGTTCTCCACCATAGGGGCGCCGGCTCGAGCCAGCTCGGGGATCACGATTCGGTTGGCCTCCATCAGATCCGCGATTGCGTCGTACAATTTCGCCGCCTCACCGCCGCGAAGACGAGCGTCTGTTTGCGCACCCGCCGTCACAAGAAATGTAAGCAACAACAGCGTCCGAAGCCAAAGCATAGGCTTCAGTCTACTCAAACACTATTGGTTCGCGGATCAACTGTTTGACCACCCATTAGGTTGAGATCCACCGCGAGGCGCTAATCCGTTCGCACTACAAAACGAGACTTGGATAGAGTGTCTATTGATGCCGAAGCAGTTCGACGTAATCGGTGTCGGTCTCAACGCGACCGACTCACTCCTGGTGGTGCCCCAGTTTCCGGCGTACGGAGGCAAGGCCCCATTTGTGAAAGAGATCCTTTCGCCCGGTGGCCAAGTCGCCAGTGCGATGGTCACTTGTAGCCGGCTCGGGCTAGCCACAAAGTACATTGGAGCGGTCGGTGACGACGAGCGCGGACGCATCCAGCTTGAGAGCCTACAGGGTTCAGGGATCGACATTTCGCACGTCCAACAGCGCGAAAATTGTCCCAATCAGTCGGCCTACATCATCATCGATCAGACCACCGGCGAGCGCACTATCCTGTGGCAGCGTCCAGACTGCCTACGAATTTCTCCCGACCAGATCGCACCCGAACAAATCACTTGCGCGGACCTGCTCCATATCGACGGTCACGATACGCCGGCCGTCGAGCACGCCGCGCGCATCGCTCGTGAAAACGACATTCCCGTCACGGTCGATGTGGATACGATTTACCACGGGTTCGACCGCGTCTTACCTTACGTCGACTACTTGATCGCCAGCACCAATTTTCCAGTTCAGTGGACCAGCTTGACCGATCCATTCCAAGCTCTGGGGCTGATTCAGAAGGAGTACGGAATGAAAGTTGCCGCGATGACTCTAGGTGCCCACGGTGCGTTGGCTTTGACGGATGGCAAGTTCCACTACTCCCCGGCATTCGTCGTGAACTGCGAAGACACAACCGGAGCGGGCGATATTTTTCACGGGGCATTTTGCTATGCCGTCGTCAAGAACTACGCCATCGACGATGCCCTACTGTTCTCCAACGCTATGGCGGCGCTCAACTGCAAAGCGCTCGGGGCACAGGGCGGCATCGGGACCATGGAAGATGCTCGACAGCTCATTGAGACGGGCGAGCGACGCTCAAAGCCAGATTTCGTTGACCGCGTTAGCGGGGCCTGATCTACTGCTTGGGAGGGCGACCCAATAATGTTTCCGCTACGAGACGACGCGCCTCGCTGGGGAACCCCGGCCATTACGGTTGCGCTGATCATTGTCAACGTCGCAATTTTCTTGTTCCAGACTTCGCTCAACATCGAGTCGCCGCGAGCACAGCAGGCATTCATCGAGACCTTCGGCGCAATTCCGGGACGAGCGACCGAGGCCTTGGCAGGCGAGTATCCGCTCATACAGGGTTTATTCCCGCTTGTCACGTCGATCTTTTTGCATGGCGGCTGGATGCATTTGATCGGAAACATGTGGTTCCTGTGGATTTTCGGTGACAACATCGAAGATGAGCTCGGCCACGTCCCGTTCTTGATTTTCTACGTAGCCTGCGGAGTGCTTGCTTCCATCGCGTACTACGTCTCCGACCCGAGCTCTTATGTCCCGACCATCGGGGCCAGCGGCGCGATCGCGGGCGTGATGGGAGCCTATATCGTGCGCTTTCCACGCGCTCGAGTGACAACGCTCGTGCCGTTGTTCGTGATTTTCACGACGATTCAGATCCCGGCCTTCGTGATGCTGGCCTACTGGTTCTTCATTCAATTCATCAGCGGCGCGGCGAGTCTCGGCTCGGCGCAGAGCGGAGGAGTCGCCTGGTGGGCGCACATCGGTGGTTTTATCGCCGGCGCTGCGTTGATATGGTCGCGACCGAAGCGCCGGCGGGTTCGAATGGCTCGTTATTCTCAGTGGCCGCCGGCTAGGCGATGAAGCCCAAGCCGTTGGTGGGGAAGTTCGCCAGATGCGGGAATACCGTGGTCAGATCCGCTTCGTCGACTCCAAACCAGCTCGCGATCGTCGCCCCGAATTCATCGACCGCCGTGGTCGGGATCCAGCGGCCACGGGAATCAGTGCTGTCGGGTCCATTCTTCTGTAGCGTGGGGAACTGGCCGTAAATTCCACCGGTAACTGGGCCGCCAAACGCGCAAAGTGGTTGTCCCCAGCCGTGGTCAGTTCCGGCGTTAGCATTGAACTGGAACGTTCGAGCGAAGTCAGACTCAGTGAAGGTAACTACATCGTTTACCGCTCCCATTGCGATCAGGGAGTCGTAGAAAGCTGCGATCGAGGCATCGACGTCCGCCAACAGGCTCGCGTGCGTTGTGAGCTGATTTGAGTGCGTGTCAAATCCACCCTTCTGAACGAAGAAGCATTGCCGACACATCCCAAGGTCACCCCGAACGTAAATGAGCTTTGCTACTTCTTCGAGTTGGCGACCGAGCGAACTGTTAGGAAACTCCGCGAGGCTCGGCGGGTTCATCTCAAGCGCGTTCTGAATCAATTGACCTACTTCGAGACCCTCAGTCAGGGTATGGTTTGCGCGCTGGACCATCGCGAATCCTGAATCAAAGTCCAATAGCTCTTGCAGCGCTAGATTGCGGGCCGCTCCGTTTGAGCTGGTGGACCCGAGCAGCGAGAGTTGGTATCCAGGACGCAGTGAGGCAGGCACTGTGACATCTCCGGAAACCAACAAGCTTGAACCTGCGAACGAAACTCCAGCCGGAAACACTGACGAGCCGTTGAGATGCGCGACTAGGTCAGCCGCACGGCCCGCCCATCCACTTGAGGAGTGGTGTGTCGGGTGCGCCGTTTGCATTTCGGCAACCTGGTCAGAATGCGAAAACAGTCGACTCGGCAACTCCTCGGTCTTGTTTTGATATTGCTCCTTCGTTACCGGCGTGACCAAGGTGCCGACATTTGGGGCTACGGCTAGACGCCCTTGCGTCGAAAGTGAACCCATATACGAAAGGCTTGGATGCAGGCCCCACTCCTGGTTGCCGTACACGGGATGCACCGAGCTGCCGATCGTGTGGGCGGTCAATGGGTCGATCGCCGCGGGGCCGCGTTCGGCGAGGTAGTCAATTTCTGCTAACCCTCCCTTAGGCAAGACTGTGTTGTTACCGTCATTGCCACCCTGCAGAAAAATGCACACGAGTGCTTTGTAGTCGCCCGATGACTCCGCTTTCGCGGTCATCATGCTCAGATTGGGCAGGCTAGCGGTCGCGCCAAGCGTTGCCAGGCGGAGGAATTGTCTACGAGTATTGCTTCGCATGAAAGTTCGTGTTCCTTAATTGTTTATTGGTCGTTCGTCTAGCCAGGGAATTAGTGCTGAACCTGAGCACGGGCGAGCGCAGTCAGGTCGATGGCGTATTCAACGCGTCTCGCTGGGTTTCCGGCGCTGACGTCGCTAACAGCGGTGATGATACTTTGTCGTTCCGTAGACGACAACGGTGCCGACAGCAGCGTATTAATGACTGCGTCGGTAAGCGCGTCGGGAGTATCCGCCAAGGCTAGATAGGGGCCGAGATTCAGCGTGGCTCCCGTTCCCAGGATATTTCTGGCCAGTCGGTACACGAAGTCCGCCCGGTCAATCGCGGTTGAGAATGTGTGAATTGCAAATTCAGGGCCGTCGTCTTCAGAGCCATCTGTGCCGTGAAACGTTCCGTGAGCGAGATGGAAGTAGTTAAAAACGCTGGGTGGCCGGAATACCTCCTGCCCCATTGCGGTAACTCGCGAACGCAACGGATTCGGTTCGGACAGCGTTGCGTCGAAAGCTCGCAGGAGCGCGTTTGCAAAAAGCACAGGCTCGCGCAGGTGGGTGTGGTGATGTTCTGACGACAGAGCCTCTCTGTCGGTCAGCACAGCCTTGATCACAGCCTTCAGGTCGCCACGTACCTTCTTGCTGGAGTTGAAGACCTTCGCCACACGGTTGACGTACGCCGCACTGGGGTTACTCGTTACGAAATGATGGATCATCCGCAGGGCCAAGAACGGACCCATGTTCTGGTGAGCGTAAATATGGTCGAGGGCCAAGTCGAGGTCTTGCCGCGCGGTGCCACCGGCCGGAATCACGTAGCCATTCATCAGCGTCTTGGCGCCTATGTCGTGACGATCTTCGCAGTTCGCCTCCATCGGGCCAAAGTCGTAGGCGCTGTTGGTACATTTTGGTTCCGCGCCGGGCTTGGTTGGATAGGTCCACCCGGTGAAAACTCTCGCCAGGTCGACAACGACGGCTTCGTCGTAACTCGGCACCGAATCGCCCGCGGCGTCCAGCACTTGGCTACCGTCGTTGTTCAGTAAGATCGGGCCGTCGGTGAACAACTGAAGCAGCTCGCGAGGGTAGTTTTCGTTCGGCTTGACTCCGTTGCTCTCTTTCTTGTTGTTCACCATGTCGAGGTAGCGACCCATGGTCGGGCTCAATGTGACTTCGGTCAAAATGTCGCGGTAGTTCCCAAAGGCGTTGTTGTGCAGAATTCGCAGGTACGGCACCATTTGCTGTGTCTTGCCAACCGTGTTCGAAGACACAACCCATATCTGACTGAGAAAGAAGGCCATGCGCTGCCGCAATTGATCGTCGCTATGCACGGCGTTGTAGTAAAACCTGTCTTGCGCGGGCCGAAATGTCGTCACGGTGTAGGTCGGGTCAGGCTCAGGGAAATCGGACGGAATGGCGTTGAACTGTTCTTCAATGAACGCGTCCCTGCCTATAGCCATCACATGGTCGATGCTCTCTTCCGTCGAACCCCAAGTGGCCTGGTAGAGAAATCGCATCGCATCTGATCGGCTGAGGCCCTTTCCACCGCCTTTTCCCCCTCCTCCGCCGCCGTCGTCGGCTTCCGAAACTGGGATGGCGACTGCGCTGGATTGCGTGTCGTCTGAGTTCTTGACGTAAAGCGAAGCGCCTGTGGGGATCAAGGCGTCGCTAACTACAACGCTAGCTAAGAGTTTTCGCGAGGAGTTGAACTCCGTCGTTACCGCGGCTTCAGCCCCTGCAAGACCGAAATAGACGACGGATCCCGCCTCGTAGCCCTTCCCGTTAACCGTGAGCGTGGCATCGCCAACCGTCACGCTTGACGGTTTTACCGAGCGAATAGTGGGAGCAGCCAACAGCAATGAGGGTAAAACTGTGACCAGAAGGGCCACCGTCGCCGCGCGGGGCGGAGCGTGCTCCGATGTAGACCTTATATTTTGCGAAGCCTAAAACAGTTGATGTATCTTTCCTAGGTAGTTCAAGACGAGTCAATTTTGTCTCCAGATCAGGGATGAATGTGCGAGCAGATCTGACGAGGGGACTGGCCGCCGGCTTTGTTCAGGTAAGAACAGCGATCTTAAGGGCGGAGCGCCCGTACAGTCTGCACTGAGTTCGCATGACTGAGTCGGCTAGGGCGTCCTAACCCATCTAGGTTGAATCGCGTACGACTCTTCGAATCCGCGGGTCCATGACAGGCCGCTGCCACCGATAGTCTGCTGCGAGAGACTAGAGGAATGCTCGCCACGGTCACAGTAGCGCTTGCCGCGACGATGGCCGCCGGACTAACGCTGTACTCGGGGTTTGGGTTGGGCACCATTTTGATGCCGGTCTTCTCGTTGTTCTTTCCTTTGGAGGTTGCAGTCGCCTCGACCGCAGTGGTTCACGCGGCGAATAGCGTATTCAAGGTTGCTGTCGTCGGCAGGCTCGCCGACATCGCGATCGTCCTACGATTCGGTATCCCAGCGGTCTGTGCAGCATTCGTTGGTGCGATGCTTTTGGGCTATCTATCGAACTTCGAGGAATTGGCCGGCTACTCTTTGGGGCCAATTCAAGCATCCGTCACGCCGGTCAAGCTGTCGCTCGGAGCGTTGATGATAGCTTTTGCGGTCTTCGAACTGGCTCCCAGGCTCAAACAGCTCCAGTTCGACCGGAAGTATTTAGCCCTGGGTGGACTCCTGTCGGGATTTTTCGGAGGACTCTCAGGTCATCAGGGTGCTCTGCGGTCTGCATTCTTGGTGAAGGTCGGCATAGGCACCGAAGCATTTGTCGGCACGAACGCCGTTGTCGGATTCTTAGTCGACTGCGCGCGAATTGCTACCTACCTGGGACTGTTCCTGTTCGCCCAACAAGAAAGCCCAATTAGTCAACAGCAATGGCCACTGATTAGCGCCGGCATCATCGGTGCACTGGCCGGCGTTTTGTTAGGCAAGAAGTATCTTCGAAAAGTTACGATGGCGACCGTTCAATCGCTGACCGGAGCACTTTTGCTCATCATCGCGGTGCTGCTAGTGCTCGGGATTTTGTAAAGCTCTTGAGGGTCTGGCGTGAGATCATAGAGTGTTGCGTGGCCGAAATACTCCACGCATAACGCCGATGTTTCAATCGCGCACCGTGAGGTTTTCGGCAGTTATCGTCGTCCTACTCAGCCTTGCGGCCGGCGCTCAATCTCAGTCCGCGCTCCCAGCCCCGACCGGCCTCGAAGCCTCGGACGGCAGCTATTCCACCACGACCGGCCTGTCATGGGATCACGTTCGGGGCGCGGAGTCATACCGAATATTTCGCCACCCGACCAACGACCCGTTGGCCGCGACAGAGATCGGTTCGACCGCGTCGATCATCTTCTACGATCGCCGGGGCGAGGCGGGAAAAACTTTCTTCTATTGGGTGAAAGCCAGTGGACATGCGGCCGAGAGCGACTTCAGCATACCTGACGAAGGGAGGCGTGCAATCGGAAAGCTCAGCGCTTTCGGACCCATTGGACCGCTGCAGCCACCGCCAGTTCCCCTTGACAATCCAGTTACCGGTGCGAAGGTCTATCTGGGGAAGACACTGTTCTGGGACGAGCAGCTTTCCTCAACACGCACAGTCGCTTGCGGCACATGCCATATTTTTAGCCGAGGGAGCACCGACCCGCGCGTACGCGTCGGCGCGCCGCACTCTACCAATCCGGGTGTCGACGACGTATTCGGAACCGCCGACGATATTTTCGGCTCGCCGGGCGTTCCGCGCTCTGACTCTCAGGGGAACTACGATTGGTCAACGAGCTTCGGCTTTAACCCGCAGGTCACGAGGCGCAAAGCTCAGTCGGTTGTGGACGCGGCCTATTCAGATATCGGTCTATTTTGGGACGGCCGGGCGGAGCGCACCTTTCTCGACCCTGAGACGTCTGAAATCGTCTTCAAGAATGCCGCGCCGCTCGAAAGCCAAGCGCTCGAGAGCCAAGCGCTTGATCCTTTCCTGAGCACAACGGAAATGGCACACGAGGGCCGCACACTCGCGGACGTGGTCGCGAGAATCATCGAATCACAGCCGCTCGCCCTCGCGCCTTCCATACCCCCGGCGCTTCAGGCATGGATCTCCGGCCGCACCTACCGCCGGCTTTTTGCTGAAGCATTCGGAAGCCCCGACGTCACTCCGGTACGGATAGCAATGGCAATTGCGTCATACGAACGCACGCTTTATTCCGATCGCGCCGCAATCGACACCACCGATTCCGGAATCGGAGAGCCCTCGCCCGAGGCCCAGCGTGGGCGTCAGTTGTTCTTCGCGAATTTCTGCAACGAATGCCATCGCACTTCGGTCGTCGGCGACAACCGCTTTCGCTTTGTCGGCATTCGTCCTGACAGCGAAGACCTCGGTCGCGCCGAGGTCACCAAAAAAGGCACAGACCGAGGCCGCTTTCGAACACCCAGTCTGCGCAACGTTGATGCGCGAGCCCCATTCATGCACAGCGGCAGCTTGGCGACGCTCGAAGACGTGATCGAATTTTACGACCGTGGCGGCGACTTCGATTCGCCCAATAAAGATCGCAATTTCGTGCGTCCCATGCGCCTTGAAACACGAGAGAAGTCGGATTTGCTTGCATTTCTGCGAACCCTGGGCGACCCGCGTGTGCTCGGCGAACAGGGGCCGCTGTTTGACCGCCCGATGCTGTATTCAGAGTCAGCGCGGGTCCCCATGGTCTTTGGAGCGGGAACTACGCCAGGTACCTTCGTGCCGCGGATACACGCAATCGAGCCGCCAGTCATCGGCAATCCGAATTTCACCGTCGCGATCTCTAACGCTCGCGGCGGGGCCGAGGCTATCCTTGTGATCGACGACAGCGACCCAGGCAGCGGCACGACGATTCCCGACACGGCGTCGCTGGCCAGGGTGTCAACTCGGCTTTCGGGTACCCAGCCAGGGGAGGGCACGGGGTCCGTTTCAATCGCGATCTCCGACGATCCTGAACTCGTCGGTAAGACATTCGTCGGGCGCTGGTATGTGCGCAGCGGCGTGCTCGTTTGGAGTAGCCCCGCGTTTCAGATCACAGTGTTCGGCCCGATCACTCCTGGCGCATCGGTCGGCGCGTTCTCGAGCGTTTCGGCGGCCTCGTTAGCAACGGGCCTAGTCGCGCCGGAATCGATTGTCAGTGGTTTCGGCGCGAATCTCGCGTTCGGCTCGGGCACCGCGCGCTCTTTGCCGCTGCCAGTAACCTTGCGGGGAATCGATGTCGCTGTGACCGATGCGTGAGGAGCCTCGCGAGCCGCGCCGCTTTTCTTTGTGTCATCGGCCCAAGTCAATTACCTTGTACCCACCGGCACCGGCCCGGGCGAGGCCGGCGTTGAGGTGCGGCTAGCATCACAGGTAATCTCGCGTGGAACCATCCAAGTCGCCGCCGTGGCCCCTGGAATCTTTAGCGCGAACTCAAACGGCTCGGGGGTTGCGGCAGCGCTTGCCTTACGAGTCCGGCCGGACGGCTCACAAGTCGTTGAACAAGTTGCGCAATTTGATTCCATCGAACAGCGATTCGTTGCGAATCCCATCGAACTTGGCCCCGACGGCGACCAAGTCATTCTGCTGCTTTTTGGGACCGGACTTCGACTCGCTGAGTCGCTGACCGCGACGGTTGGGGGTGAACCAGCAGAAGTTCTGTTTTCCGGCGCCCAGCCTGAATTCGCGGGTGTCGATCAGGTCAACCTGCGCTTGCCGAGCAGTCTTGCAGGCCGAGGTGAAGTGGAAATCGTATTGACATCCGACAAGCTAACTAGCAACCGAGTAACCATCAATGTCCGTTAGAATCGCATTCTGCCTGGTCCTCATGACGGTCGGAGTCGGGCGGGCCGCCGACTTCCGAACCGAGAACATCGTGCTAGTCACAGCCGATGGACTACGTTGGCAAGACCTATTCGCCGGCATGGACCCTCTGCTCGAGGCGCATCCGAAAGCAGGTATGGATAAAGCCGGCGTCGTCCGCGATCGATTCGACGCTCCAAGCGCGGAGGAGCGACGCCGCAAGCTGATGCCCTTCTTTTGGACAACGCTCGCCGAGCAGGGCGTACTACTCGGGAACCGCAATATCGGTAGCCGCGTTAACACTCTCAATTCTCATCGCTTCTCGTACCCTGGCTACTCTGAAATCCTCACAGGCCGGCCTCAGGACGACATTATCAACAGCAACGACAATAGGCCCAATCCAATCGCGACTGTTCTTGAGATCTTGAGACGCGAGCTGGAGTTGCCTCGTGAACGCGTTGCGCTGTTCGGATCGTGGGAAGTGTTTTCCGGCATCGGCGCCAGTCAGCCGAACTCCATTTTGATCAACGCCGGCTACACGGCGCTCGACGGCGCTGGACTCTCCGACCGACTGCAACACTTGAGCCAAGATCAGTTCTCGCTGTTAACCCCATGGGACACAGTTCGTCACGACTACAGCACTTTCGAGATGGGGCTCGAATACATGAAAACCGTCAAGCCGCGAGTGTTGTACATCGCGTTCGGCGAGACCGACGATTGGGCCCACAGCCGACGCTACGACCGCACTATGCAGACTGCGAACTACTTCGACCGGTCTGTCGAGCGGCTATGGAATGCGATCGAATCGGATGCGCACTATCGAGGAACCACCACCCTGATCCTAACCGCCGATCACGGCCGCGGCTCGACTCCCGACGACTGGCACGGACACGGCGACAAGGTCGAGGGAGCGGAAGCAATCTGGATCGCGGCGATCGGTCCCGACACCCCGCCGCTTGGTGAAATCGAGTCCAGCCTCGCGGTTACGCAGAGTGACATTGCGCCGACGATGCTCAAGTTGATGGGTCTCTCGCCCGACCTCCTCGGCCCTGGGGCCGGAGAGCCAATTCAATTGCTGGCGCCCGAGGCTAGATAGTCGCCCAGCCGGTCCGCGAGCATACGCGCCGCCAAGCGGTGACCAGCCGCCGTCCAGTGCTGGTCTCGCGGGAAATATAGCGACTCGCCCGCCGCAGCAGCCGCACGAAACTCTTCGATAGCAGGAATGAGCGCAATGCCCTGCCGTTTACAGATTTGTCCAAGAGTGTTCTCAACTAGCGTTGGGCTCCAGCTCGATTCATCGAGGTCGTACTTCAACATCGTACGTTCCCAAACGCCGGCATCAACCGACGCCGGGTTCGGTATCGCGAGCACGAGTAGGTCGGCCCCATCCGACATCGCTTCAGCCCGCAGAGCCATAAGTAGCCGCTCGGTCATCTCCCATGCCTGCTCCACGGACTCAGGCGGCCGTTTGCGATAAACCTCGAAGTGCCCTGGAAGCGGCGTGGGAGTGATCCATCCAGCGCCAACGCCGGCCCGCTGAACAGCCGTGATTGACTTCAATCTCCCGCTCAACAGCAAATAGAGTCGAGAGTTTCCGTGCAGCCACTCGCGCAAGCTACGCGGCTCTCGATGAGCGTTTTGAACAACTGGGACCGCCTTCGGCACTGGCACGTTGGTAAGCTCGAGCCCCCCGGGCTTTACGACAAACAGCGGTTTCTGTGGTCCGTCGCCATCCGCCCGCAGCGTATTGAACAAGACGTCGTTGTCATAGAACATCACGACGACGAGATCGGCGGAGTAGCGTCGACCCTCTTCGCGGTAGTAGACAAGCTGCTGGTCGGTGCTGTATCCACCGGTTCCCGCGTTGATCGTGGTGACCTGTGCCCGAGTGGCCAACTGAGCGGACACCAGCTCGTCGTTGCAAACCGGATACCCCTCTAGAAACGAGTCGCCTAGCATCAAGACGCGAAATTCCGTCGCCAGCCGCTCGTAGGGAACCTCCGGCCCGCGCAGCCCGCGCGAGTTACGTACCGAAAGGACGCGGAACTCCGCCGTATCTTCGGTGCGAATGGAATTAGGGATTTTTTCCCAACCCAGCGTTGGGTGGTAGCGCTTTGCAACGTCGCGCTCGTCGTGCTGACCGGCAGCGATCCAGAGCGCCAGCTCGACCCCTAATAGAGTGACTAGTATCGCGATGAACGGCACCAGCGCGCGGTAGAACGACCTTGACACCAAGGTAGTTTAGGCCGCTGGGAACTCTATTAACGCGAAGGATAACGTAAAATCTTCGCTGGTACCGACGATGACGCGGGCCTAAGGCAATTCTGGCTCCGGGTCGGCCGCCGGCTTCATTGGACTAAGGTTTTCATTGTCGAACGTAAGTGGCGGATTGGACTGAGCGACCCGCATAAGCGAGCCATCGGGCATCCTAAGGGCAAACACAGGTTGCGAACTGATGCACATGAGCTCAATGATCTGATCGTCCATGCCTCTAGAGTCGGGCTCGGGACCTGAATCTTGCAATAGAGCAATCGGCCCAATCCAATGGGTACGACAGTACCTCCGGGATTCTCCTAGGCAAGCCATTGGAGCTCGGTACCTTCCCCGGCGCTAGCCCCTTGCATTCGTCGATGGGAGAAAAGCACCAGGTGAATTGAGTGACGCCGGAATGGGTATGGGCGATTCATCGACCTACAAACTGTGATATATTCCCCCCCCCGTTCAACGCGCGATCGTCAACCTTGTTTTCGCCGCTTCAGCAACGTACGGCGTTGTCGCTTCATCTGACAAAATCGACTCAGCCTGAATTTCGACTTCATACTCTCCCGCCGGTACACCTTCCGCCGCTGTACATTTCAACTCATAGCGGCTCGCTGCGTCGGCCAACTCGGCTTCATTGCATTTCACGTCGACCGGCAAGTTCTCGGCCCGCACGTTAACGGTTTGCCGAAACTCCGGATCTCGCCAGATCGAACCAGTCCACACCCCCGACTGCCCCGCAACGATTTTAAGTTTATTCTCCGGCGGTTTGAGCCCAAATCCATCGACCACCTCGATCTCCAATGGTGCCGAATAGACCGTGCGAGTCCGGCCTCCGGAGCGGATTTCAACAGCGAGGTTATAGTCGACCGTGCCAAGGTCCGTGCGCTCGTGAGGGAACATCACGAACTCGCCTGCCGTTGCCTTACTCTTCTCGCTGTCGACTCGAAACCGAACCCCGCCCGCGTTGCGAGGAATCTCAATTTTTTTTGCGATGCCGGCATCACCGCGGGTGTTAACGGCCCAGCGAGCGATATGCTGTCTACCGCCTCGAACCAGTCGAACTATTTGCGGCGTCAAAAACTCCACCGCCGCGGGCGGCTCGGGCACAATTCGCGTCGGCAGGTCATACCCCAACCAACTTGCCGAGAGGGAGTCTTGGCCCTTTCCCGCCACAGCAATTTTTAGTCCGGGCCCTTCGGCGCGACGCTCGATCACGCTGCCATCTTCCCGGACACCTCTCGCCCGAACCACCAGATTCATCGCGCTGGTTTCCGCTCCAGGCTTCGCCGTAAGGGTCAGCGTGCCTTGGGCGAAACGTGGCCGGGTGTTACCGAGGATCGAAGTTGGTGGAATGTGCCCGCCGCCAACAATGATGTCTTCGGGAGGATTCTCAATAGAGAGATCGACCGCTCCGTGGTACCCGCGTCGCTCAATCTTCACGCTGACAATCGCGGAGCCGCGAGCGGGAATATTTACGAACGGCTCGCCGATCTCAGCCGAAAAATCGGTCCCCTGCCGGCGAGCGGTCAAGCGGTAGGTGTGCGCCGGCCCGCCGCGCTGCAACAGATCTTCGACCGAAATACTCAGCGCGTCGATTCCCGGCGGGACTTCCAAATTGATAAACGGATAGCTCGATGTCTGCCCCGTGGTGCTGATCACGTACGGGCTCGGATCACCGGCGTAGCGACCCGCTGTAGCGAGAATTTCGTCTCCGTTCGACACAGTGAGCACGCCATACAGATCCGATCCCGCCAGGTCGCCCGAGCGCAGCTCGATAGCCCAGCTCTCGCCGGCATCGACCGCAAGCCGATAGCGATCGACCTCGCCCACCTCGAGGATGCGGCCGTTGACAACCGTCGACTCGGGTAGTCCGCCATCGCTCAGCGCGTCTTCGAACACTTCGGGATCGTCGCCGACCAGAAACGACAGCCGCGCCGGCGAGTTGGGCATCGAGATCCACGTCTCTGAAGCATTGGCACCGGCGAGATTAACTTCGCTCGCTGTCGGCTGCGCTAGGTTGCCGCCGTACCATTCCGCTCGAACAGTTTCGCCGCGCCTCCAGCCAAGCGGAAAGACCCCGTCGGCGTAGTCGAAGTCCGCGATCGTCAAGCGATAAAAGTCGCTCTTCTGCTCGCTGAATCTCTCGTCGTGAATAGCCACCAAGTAGTCCCCGGCCGCGGAAAACTCGAACTCCAAGCGGGAATCCACACCTAAGCCGCGTGCGTCCGCGTTGCGAGCCAGCGGGCGTCCCTCAGCATCGAGCAATTCCAAGTGAGGGTCGATCGCTGAACCGATCCTACGTGCCTCAACTTCGAGAACCAGCTTCTCGCCTGCCGCGGCGCTGAATCGATAGAGGTCGCGTTCCGCGCCGCGCAGTCGCCCGTTGATCGTTACCGGCGTCTCAATCGCTTGAGCCAACTCTGGAAAGTCATTGGCCGGCACCTCGTCGTCTTCGCTCGCCTCCGATTCGGCCTCCTCCATCGCAGGGAATGCTCCGACCGAAAACAGTAGCAAATTCGAAATACCATCAGGCGTTTCGACTCGTACCGGATACGCGCCGAGCGACGCATCCGCCCCAATCTCCACCAAAAACGCGAGGCTCTCCTTCATCTCGCCGGCAATCGACGGCCGCGAACTCAACGACGTCGCGTCACCCGGAATCTCGCTGATCAGCCGCGCTTGGCCTAGCTGCTCACCCGTCAACACCAAGCGCACGGCGCTACCGCGCTGAGCTCCGAGCGGACTGATGCTCTCGATAATCGGCTGCGCATTTCCAACTGAAATACACATCGCTAGCGCGAATACCAGTCGCATCGAAATCACTCTCATCTATGGGCGCTCCGTCTGGCACAGTTTACACCCAGGTGAGAGCCCAGCCGCTGGGGCTACAATTGTCCCGGAACCTAAAATACACGATGAGCGCCACCGCCTCCGTCGATCCTTCTATTTCTCGAAACCCCATTCCGCTAGATGCGCAAGACCTGGCAAATGTCTGCGTACTCTGTAGCCACAACTGCGGCGTACGCGTCGACGTCGCCGACGGCCGCATCACCGACGTACGGGCAGACGAATCGAGCTTGACCGAGGGCTACATCTGCAACAAGGGCACGAGCATTCCGCTAACGATCGAGCACGCGCAACGCCTGGAGTATCCGCTGCGTCGGCTCGGGGACGGCAGTTTCGAGCGCGTGTCGTGGGAAACCGCGATCTCTGAAATAGCGGCGAAAATCAGCGCCATTCGATCAGAGCACGGCGGCAACGCGATCGGTTTCATCGGGGGTGGCGGCCAAGGCAACCATCTCGGCGGCATCTACGGCCTTTCGCTCACCGCCGCTCTGGGTTCCAGGCGTTGGTACAGCTCGTACGCGCAAGAAAAATCGCAGCACCACCTCATCGATCAGTGGATGTTCGACGCACCGCCATCCACCAGTCTGCGTCCCGATGAAGAAACTGCTCCGTTGCTCGTGACCATCGGCACAAACCCCAGAATTTCGAACCGCGGCCCGAAGCCGAGCGTCACGTTTAACGAGCTGCGGCGAGCCGAAGGCCGCAAGCTCATCGCCGTCGATCCTAGAATCACCGAAACCACTGCCGGCGCGGACATTCACCTGCGCCTCAAGCCCGCAACGGACGTTTTCTTGCTGCTGGCGATTGCTAAAACGTTGGTCGAAGAAGACATCGTGGACCAAGCCTTTATCGCCGAAAAAACCAACGGCTTCGAGCAGGTCAAGCAAGCCCTAACCGCGGTCGACGTCAGCGAGATGGCCGCCCGCTGTGGCTTGGCCGAAGAAGATATCCGCAGTGCCGCGCGCGAAATCGCCGGCGCCGAAGCGGTGTCGATCATGTACGACCTGGCCGTTGAGCAGACCTGGTTCTCGACGCTCAACTCCTACCTAATCAAACTGATACTTTCGCTGACGGGAAATATTTCCCGCCCCGGCGCAAACTATTTCAGTGAAGGCTTCAGCCCGCCGGTCCGCTCGCGCAATCGTTTCGAGGAACCCGAGCGCTCGGTTGTCGCCGGCGTTCCCGCCATCCGGGCGGTAGGCAACTTCGCAATGACCTCGCCAAATGTCGTTCCGGAAGAAATTCTAACCGACGACCCCCGACGTCTACGCGCAATAATCGTCGACAACTCGAATCCGTGGCTTGCGTACTCAGATACTCCGCGCTGGCGCGAAGCACGCGAGAAACTCGATCTGATGGTCGTAGTCGAAGTCGCGATGACCGAATCAGCCGCTGCTGCCGACTACGTGCTCCCGGCTCCGGTCGGCTACGAGAAATGGGAGTGGGCCGGCTTCTCAAAAGGCGGCTTCCCAAAGATCGGAACGCAACTTCGCCCGCCCGTCGTGCCCGCTGCTGGCGAGGCGTTACCCGAGCCGGAAATCTACGCTCGCATCGCAGAGGCCCTTGGCCTGTTCGGAGACCCACCCGAAGATCTAATCGATCTGGCGAAGGTTGCGTTAGAGCCTGACGGCATCGGCCCATACATCGAGCGCCTAGGCTCCGCCGCGAGAGAAAAGGCCGGGCCTGTCGCCGGCCCTTGCATGATCTACTGGGCCTACCGCACGCTCGGCCCCAAACTGCCAGGCCCAGGCCCAGCAGCTCTACTCCTGCGCTGTGTCGACAACGGGCGCCGACGCCCCGAAGCCGTCGTTCGCGCACTCGGAGACGACTGGAAAGACGCCGATGCGGCAAGGCTCGGGCTCGAGATTTTTCGACGAATGCTCGATCACCCCGAGGGCGTCATTATCGCCATCGCCGACCGCGATAAAAACTTTGAACTCAATGTCGGCTGGGACGACAAGCGAGTTCGCTTGCTACCCGCACCAATGATCTCGGAAATCACGCGAGCGCTTGCATTTCAGCCGCCCTTAACGAAAAAGTTCCCGCTGTTGTTAGCCGCGGGTCTGAGAACCCACTGGACAGCCAATGCCATCCACCGTCGCCCCGATTGGCGCAAAGGCAAAGGTCCTCACTGCTCGCTGCACCTCCATCCCAACGATGCTGAGTCCATTGGAGTCAGGGACGGCGAGAGGGTCTCAATCCACACCAATCGCGGTGCGCTAGAGCTTCCAGCCGAGATCGACAATAAAGTCCTCGAAGGCCACGTCTGGATACCCAACGGATTCGGCGTCGTTTACCCGGACCCTGTCAGCGGCGAGCCAGTGATGCAGGGCGTCAACCTCAACGAAATCACCGACGCCAGCGATCGCGATCCAATCAGTGGCTGCCCGCACCACAAAGCAATCCCCTGCCGTGTCGAGGCGTGCGCATAGCGATCGGCTTTTCTTTTCCGAATCGAACTGGTAGCGGTTCCGTATTCTGTGCCGCCGAACCGAGATTCGGTTGATCTACCAGACGCGTGTTCCCGAGCCGCCTATTTCAGCTGTAGATAAATGTAGCGTGCAACCGCGACATCTTCTACCGCCAGGCCTTGCGATTCAAACAGAGTCACTTGATTTGATTCCGTGCGGCCAGGCAAGCTTCCGGCAACAACAGCCGACAACTCGGTCGCTTGCGCCCAGTCGAAGTTGCGCTCGTCCGCTGCCTGGATCAAGTCTCCCGCTTCCATGCGCGCCTGCTCGATCGAGTCGGCCGTGACGATATCGCAGCGCTCTACGGTCGTAGAGTCTATTTCTCGACGCATCGCGTGATTGCTGCCCGCAGCATTTATATGCGTACCCGCCGCCAAGAGCTCACCACGAAATACGGGCTCGCGCGCGCTAGTTACGGTGGTCACGATGTCGGCGCCCTCCAACGCTTCATCAGACGACGACACCGCTCGAACCTCTAGATTCAACTTCTCGCTCATCCGAGTAGAGAAGCCCTCGCGCTTCTCGGCGCTACGGCTGTACACGGCGACACTGTCCAGCGTACGCACCGCCGCAACCGCTTCCAACTGCGTTTCGGCCTGAAATCCACTGCCATAGAGAGCCAATTTTGTTGCGTTCGGGTTGGCCAGATGACGCGTCGCAACTCCGCTCGCGGCGCCCGTTCGGATCTGTCCCAGCGCGTTCGCGTCGATTACCGCGAGCAACTCGATCGCATTGGCGTCAAAGAGCAAAACGATAAAGCGTGCCCCGACCTTGCGATTGGTGGCGTAAATCTTCGCCCCGACCACACCGTCCTGATTGTCGCCACCGGCCATATAGTGCAGCAGCGTTCCGTTCTGCATCACCACCCGGTGCCGCGGATGGTTCTCGGCTCGGTCATTGTCTAAACGCCGGAACGCTTCCTCCACCAGATCGATGGCGGTCGGCATAGTTAAGACTTCGCGGACCTGCTCTTCAGTAATGTGCAGCATCTGTTTTTTGTAACTTTCGTGAACGCCGTATTGTACACTTGTTAATTGGGGTTGAGGTGACTTTCGTAGTCCCTGTGCACCCCGAGCGAAACCATCCCAGGAAGGGGGTGTCCCCCACAACATGGCAGAAGTTTACCTAAACGAAGGCGAACCCATTGACGGCGCGCTGCGGCGCTTTAAGCGCAAAGTGCAGCAAGAAGACATTATCAAAGAAGTCAAGCGTCACTCGTATTACATGAAGCCGGGCGAAAGAATGCGGCTCAAACAGGCGTTGGCACGCAAGCGCAGTCGCAAGAAGGGTCGGCGCGATCACGCCTAGTGCGGAAATTCAGCATTTAATCTGAAAGGCTCGGCTTCGGCCGGGCCTTTCGTACGTCTAAGCTGGTAGCTAGTGGCGAGAACGATCATCGCCTGTTTGTTTGTCGGCGCTCTTGCATGTGGCAACGTCGCGTTCTCACAGACCGAGGGTCCGCTGAAACCGCGTCGACGCCCTGGCAGGGTTCCGCCGGCTTCTTCCCAGCCCCGTTCGCCGGCGGCTAGCGTAGACAGTTCGCCTCCGACGCCAAAGCGTGGTACTCAGTCTGACTCCGATCCGCTTATCGATCGCGCTCGCGAAGTGAACTCGGAGTTCACCGAATCACTGCCAAACTTCATCGCCAACCAGCGCATCGAGCGATTTGTCAGCTTCGATCAAGGCCGCATTTGGGCGATCGAAGACATCGTCGAGGCCGAGGTGCTCTACGTCGATCACGAAGAGAGCTACCGCAACATCAGGATCAACGGCTGGCGACCGGTTGATAGCATGGGAGACCTCGATCGCACGTCTTCGAGCGGGGAATATGGCACAATTTTGCGCAATCTTTTTGCGCCGCAGCTCGGTCTGGAATTCGCTCGAAACAGCTCGCGCGACAACGAAGTGAGCGGCGCAATTGCTTACGCCACACAGGCGAGCGAGGAGCAATCGACGTGGAGCATCAACTTTAATAAGGCGAACGTTCGGCCCGGGTTTCGAGCAACCGTCTGGCTCGCTCCCGAAAGCGGCCGGGCGCTGCGCATCGAGATGGTTACGGACTCGGAATTGCCTGCCAAGTTTGGCCTGCGACTCGTCAGGACTAGTTTACATTTCGCCTCGCTGATGATCAGCGGCGCGGAGTACTTATTGCCTGCTTCGTCGACAAACCTGACCTGCGCGAGACGATCGGCGAACTGCTTTCGGCACGACATCACATTTAGCAACTACCGAAAATTTTCCGCCGAGTCGTCGCTTTTTCAGACTGATTCGAATGTGTCGTTCGGCGGTGAGGTCGGCGGCGGCGCAGCGCCATGAATGGGTGATTGCGTTAGGCGCGACGCGCAGCGCCACCGTCGACTTCGACCCATGGGACGCTGTGATCGCCGCTTACTGCAAGTGTTTCTTGAGGTGAATCGATGCGGAACAGCGACCAGGGTCCGGGCTGGAATGGGTATTTTTCCACAATCGACTCGTCGATTTCGACTCCGAGTCCGGGGCCGTCTGGCATGACTAGATCGCCGTCTTCGAGATGCAACGGCTCAGTGAGAATTTCATCGGCTACCGGAAATGGGTACATGCCGGGTTTGCCATTGTTCGAATGCAGCGGGTACTCCAACCACTCGACGACGTTCTCGCCCCAGCAGACTCCGAGTTGTGCGGCGGCGATGACTTCTAGCAGCGTCCCCCAACTGTGGAAGGCGAAACGGATACCTTGTTTCTCGGTCGCCTCGAAGACGCGGCGGCCCATCTCGAATCCACCTTGGCAGCAGACGTCCATCTGAACGAAATCGACGCCACCGGATTGGACTAGATCGAGGAAGGATTCTTCGCTGGGCTCGTGCTCCCCCGACGCAAGCGTGGCGACCCGTTTGTCGTGCATCGCCTTGTATGCGGCGTGGTCGTCGGGGTCGAGCGGCTCTTCGACCCAGTAGGGATCGTAGGGCCCCAGATCGCGGCAGAGCTGTTCGATCGTCTCTGACGAGTAACTGCGATCACCCATGCGCCACCACGCGTGGCAGTCGAGCATCAGTCCGAAGTCTGGGCCGGTTGCTTGGCGCATCAACTCAACGGTCTTGAGATCGGCCTCTGGACCCGCGGCGGGACGTAGTTTGTACGCCGGGAATCCCAAGCCTTGAACGGCGGCGGCTTCCTCCGCGTAGCCTTCTGGGGGCATGTACATTCCGGCCGACCCGTAGCACTTGATGCGGTCGCGCTTACGTCCGCCAAGCAGCTCCGACATCGTCGCGCCCTCGGCCTTCGCGGCGGCATCGATGACGGCGACCTCGACAGCGTGATAGGTTTTTTTGAGATCAAGTCCGGCTTCGAAGTTGTAGTCTTGCCAGCCGGCCGGGTCGCGCCCTTCTAGAAACGGTCCGATGGTGTCGTCGATCTCGCGGGCCGCGCGCTCGTGGGCCGGGCCGGGCGCGAACCCTTTCAGGCCGGAGTCGGTGGTCACACGGATCAGCATCGCGTCGCGCTTGAGGATGGTCCGTAAGCCTCCGTAGAAGGGCAACTGGATCGGCTGCTCGAACGGGCACGACATGAGCAGACCTTCGACTTTGGTGATTTTCATTTCTTCTGAGGCCTATGTTCTTCGGACGGAAACGACGCGGTCTAGTCCGGCTAAATCTTGGTGGAATTCGACGGTTTGCCACCGCGAAACGCTGAGCAGCTCTTCGATCGCGCCGCGGCTGCTGTAGCCAAGTTCCATGATAAGCCAGCCACCGGGTTTGACGATTGCGGCCGCCTCGGGAATTAGCCGCGCGTAAATTTCGTGACCGTCTTCTCCGCCGAACAGCGCAATCGATGGCTCGTGGCGCAGCTCGCGCTGCAGACCGCCCATGTCGCTGCGCGGTACATAGGGCGGGTTGCTGACGACTACATCGAAGGAGTTTGGCCGGACGGCCGCGGCAAGATCCGATACGAGAAACTCAACCGAAGCTTCTAGCCGTTTGGCATTGCCACGAGCTACTCGCAGGGCCTTTTCTGAAAAGTCTGACGCGATTACTCGCGT
Organism: Bryobacterales bacterium; assembly: GCA_965205595.1. Taxonomy (GTDB): domain Bacteria; phylum Acidobacteriota; class Terriglobia; order Bryobacterales; family UBA6623; genus CATQHP01. Next base: position 178,477 of record CBDBHI010000012.1, read on the forward strand.
CTGGGGCGCGGTCTTTGCGATCGCTACGGCGATGGCGCCCGAGCCCGTGCCGATGTCGATCATGCGATCACCCGGTTGCAAATGCGCGAGCGCCACTTCCACGGCGTGTTCGGTCTCGGGGCGGGGAATTAGCACATCGGATGTGACTTGAAACTCGAGTCCGTAAAACTCCTGCACGCCGCGAACGTATTGCGTCGGAACGCCCTCGCAGCGAGAAAATATCAGGTCAAGATAAGCGTCCCAGTCCTCGGGCCTTAGCACATCGTCGGAGTGCGCAAACAGCCATGCTTTGTCTCGCTGGAGCACGTCGCCTAACAGCAGCCGAGCCGTCAGTTCCGGCGCCTCAACTCGACTTTCTTTGAGCGATCGGACCCCACTTACGAGGGCTGCCTGCACGCTCACTCGAAACGGGGCTCGGCGCGGCTCTGGCTTTAGGGGAGTAGCCATTCGCTTCGAGCGGCCGAGACCGACGCGCAGGGCTGGAGTGTGAGGTCGAGCTTGAGATGACTGGGTCCGCCGGTCGGCTCGCCCTTGGCATCGGCCACGGCAAGGCACAAAGTTGCGTCGCCGGCGGGGCTGACGTGGCCGTCGCTCCAGCTAAATTTTTGCAATGTGCTGTCGGAGCACTCCGTCATCCGAACTGCCGCACCGGCCTCGGTCTTGTCGGCTTGAACGCACAGCGAGTAGGCCGGCATTGAAAGCTGTCCGCTGTTGGGGCGATTGGTTTGGAAGATTTCATCGTCCGCGCCAGGCTTGCAGGCGTGCGCCATGAGCGGCGCTTTCAGATTGAGGTTGCGCCCCCAGCCGGGTACGTCGAGGCAGTAGTACTCGGGCTCGTCTAGAGCAGCTTTCAGCTTGATGAGGCCACCGTCAGCGGCGGCTGCGGCGAACGGAAACAAGATTGTCACGCCTAGCGCCGCGAGGCGGAGATTGTGGGGATTCATAGGTTTCCAGTTCGCGTTTACGCGCTCTTTTCATCATTGTAGGCCGGGCTTGGCGCGATCTCCTGTATAATCGGGACGCTGGTGCCCGCTCGCGCGCCGGCTGTCGTGAACCCGGCGCGGTTCCATCCCTTAGATTCATCTGAATGACGAGGTGCGCGCATTGGACTGGCGGCTGGCGGTTACGCTTTCTCTATTTGTGTTCTTAGTCTGGCTCTGGTCGCTGCTCGAGTTGCAGCAGGCTGACGACTCTCACGAAGTGCCGCCGGAACGTATCCCCGAAACGAGCGACTAGACGATGGGACTGTTTACCACCCGTACGGCTGCGCTCTACGGTGTTGATGCGCTGCCAATCGATGTCGAGGTCGATGTTTATCGCGGCACGGCTAAGGACTTCTTCATGGTCGGTCTGCCCGATACCGCGGTGAAGGAGAGCCGCAAGCGGCTAAAGTCGTCGCTCACAAATGCGGGGTTCGGCTACCCCAATCAGGCGGTGACAATCAACCTGGCACCCGCGAATATTCGCAAGGAAAGCGCGGGCTTTGACTTGCCGATGGCGATTGGTATCTTGGGCGCGACCGGAACGATTCCTGACGGAGCCGCCGACGGGTTTCTGGTATCTGGAGAACTTTCGCTCGACGGGAGTATCCGTCCGGTGCGCGGCGCATTGCCGCTGGCGGTTTGCGCCCGGGAGCGGGGAATTGAGAACTTGGTCGTGCCCGCCGAGAACGCGGCTGAGGCGGCGGTAGTCTACGGCGTTAACGTCTACGGCGTCAGACACCTGCGCGAGATTCCAAAATTGCTGGGTAGCCCCGGTGAGTTTCCGACTACTTCACGGAACGGCAATGCGTCGATCGAGGCAGACGTGCTGAGCGTCGATTTTCGCGAAGTTCGCGGACAAGAAGCGACCAAGAGAGCATTGGAGGTTTCGGCGGCCGGGGGCCACAACGTACTGATGGTTGGCCCTCCCGGCTCGGGCAAGACAATGCTTGCGAAGCGGCTTCCTGGGATCTTGCCGAAACTCACAATGGGCGAGGCAGTTGAAGCGACGAAGGTACACAGCGTCGCCGGCACGCTTGGCGAGCACGGCGGGCTGCTGCGCGAGCGCCCGTTTCGGTCCCCCCACCACGGCATTTCAAACGCTGGTTTGGTCGGCGGCGGCTCGGGGATGCCCCGCTGCGGCGACGTGAGTTTAGCTCACAACGGTGTCCTGTTCTTAGACAAGTTCCCTGAATTTCCACGCAACATTTTGGAGTTGCTGCGGCAGCCGCTTGAGGACGGCCAAATTGCGATCGCCCGCGGCGGCATCAGTCTTACGTTTCCGTCAGAGTTCATGCTCGTGGCGGCCATGAACCCTTGCCCTTGCGGATATTTTGGTGATCCCAATCGCGAGTGCCGTTGTACCCCGCCGATGATCCAACGATACGTCGGTAAGATCAGCGGACCGCTGCTCGATCGCATCGATATTCATGTCGAGGTCCCTCCGGTGAAGTATCGAGAGTTGCGCGACGATCAGCCGGCGGAGGGTTCCGCATCGATACGAGAGCGCGTTGAACGTGCGCGAGAAGTTCAGATGCGGCGCGGCTATCCGAATGCTCGCATGCCGGCGAAGATGATTCGAGAGCATTGCAAACTCGATGAAGCGGGTGAGCGGACGTTGGAAGTTGCCGTCCAGCGGATGGGACTTTCAGCTCGGGCTCATGACCGCATATTGAAAGTCGCGCGGACGATTAGTGATCTTGAGGGCGTCGAGGCGATTGCGGTTCGGCAGTTGGCCGAGGCTGTGCAGTATCGCAGTTTGGACCGGACTTACTGGGTTTGAGGTCGTCGATCGAAGCGCCCACGGCCGCGAAATGAGAAACGCGGGTTAGATCGTTGTCGCGGCAGCGGCTTTCGCTTTCGGATGCGTCGCTGCCGAGACGATCGCCGGCCAGACTTCGATCAGATGGCCCGTTTTTGTGATGAGTTCTCTTGTTAGCTCGCGAACCTGCTCGTCATCTCCGGCGTCGGCAAGGTCGCGGGGGACCAGGTATCGCGGCGACACGACGGCTTTCGCCAAGGTTTCGCGAAAGTCTTGCCGTCGCCGCGTGTAGAAATCTGGGCAGCCGTTATCATTGGGCCTTGGGCGCTGGGAGCGGGTTTTCCAGAAATGCAATCGAAGCTGTTCGAAGAATTCAGCGGTCGGGCAGCTCGCTAAGTCCTGAAAATACTTGCCTAGCCGTTGTAGGCATTCATCCGGGGAGAGCCGCGGCGCGGGCGGCGGCGCCATGGCGAGCACGAAACCCACGATATCGGTGAAGCGCACTTGCTGGACGTCTTCGAGCCATTGTTCAACGGAGTGCGTGCGGTTTCCTAGCGGGTCGTGCAGAGCGGCATACGGTAGATGGCCTGCATAGGCGTCAGCGAAACAAGCGCGAAGTAGCATGGCGAATTTACCATCGGAATTGCGTTGTATGGGAATGAACGGCGGGAGCAGTTGGCGGTTGTCGATTCCCAGGTTTCCGGCCATGCAGTGGGCGCCTTCGCTGATGGTCATGCGGCGTACGGCTCGCAAGACCTGACGGCTCTCGACGGCCGCTAGGTACGCGGCCTCGCTGGTAGTTAATCGATCGCGGGACTGCTCGTTCACCGTGACGTAGGCGGACGAGCCGATTCCGGAATCTCCTAAGATGCCCGCCATCGATGCACGGATCCGACCGCCGTGATTGCGAATTCGCGATTCGAAGGCGGGTTGCGCACTGTCAAGATCGATTGGATCTGTCTCTGTCAGTGCCCCCACTTCACGCCCGAGCATCGCCTCATGAATACCGAGAAAGTCGACTTCTTCGAACGTCGCTTGCGCAAGCGTCTGGTCGCGATTTGCGAAGAACCAGAACTCAGTCGGATCGCGGATCGACGAAAATGCCAAACCCGGCAACGGCTCCGGGACACGGGCCATACGGCAAACGCTGTCGTCGTCGACCAGTAGATAGCTGCTTCCTACCGTCTCTAACAGCAGCGTATTTCGCGCGGAGCCGGTTGTGATCGGGCAGCGTTCGTCACCCAAAATGGCGAAGCGCACGGTTTCACGATCGACGCCGGACGTGGCCGCGAGCGCCACAACGAGGTCCTCTCGTTCGCTTTGACCGGAGACTCGGATCTCGACGTCGTACTCGGCTGAGAGCGCCGCCGCCAGGCCCCTCGTTGTCTGTTCGGTCAACGGGTCACGAGAATCATCGACTACGGCGAACACGCAGGTCCGGTCGTATTGCCGCGAGTTTTCGATATAACCTCTCAGCGCGCGCTCTAGCTCGATAGGGCGATTGGCGCTGGTCATGCCCACCGTTGCAATCGGCTCAGGCGGGCTTTCAGACGTGTGGCGTTTGCACTCGTTGCGGAATCCGGATTCAGAAATCAGCAAGCTGGCGGCCACGAATTTTTCCAATTGGCTCTGAGCCGCGGCGAGCTTTTTAGGATCAACATTGACGTCTTCGATATCTCGCTCGACGTAGTCGTGTGCTTTCTTCGCCAATCTTGAAAACAAAGAACCGCTTTTCGCCGCGCCGAGTTGACGCAATGCCGAGAGGTCATTCGCACGGCACCACGAAGCTGCATGGCCGGCAAGCGTCGCGTATGTCTGGCACGACGCTAATAGTTGGGCAACAGGCAGGGGCAGCCGCGCTGGGGATTCACTTCCGCGCCGATAGACGATCACAGAGTCGCCGTCGTTGAGGAACTCATTCTCAGCCAGGCGATAGCGCTGTTCCATTGGGCCTATCTTGTTGGGCTCTCTTGCTGATGATCTCTACAAGCTGTTCCAGTCGGGCGGAGTGTAAGTGCGGTCGCGCACATCCTTTTGATCTGGATCGAAGTTAGGGTTCGGTTTCGGGCTGACGGCGCCAACCGAGTTTCGCCAGGCGTCGAGCGCTTGCGCTAGTGCAGCGGCGAGATCGGCGTGCTGTTCGATGACGTTGTTGCCTTCGCCGATGTCACTGGAAAGATCGTAAAGCTCGCGGCTCGCGTCGTCGTAGAACTCGATGAGCTTCCAGTCGCCGCGGCGGACCGCGCCCCCCGGTCGACCGAGCTGATTGGAATAGTGCGGGTAGTGCCAGAAAAGATCGCGTTCGGGTAGTTGCTCACCGCGCAGGGCAGGGAGCAAGCTGACGCCGTCGGTCGCGCCGTCGTAAGAAGTGCCGGTGAGATCGATAATCGTCTCGAAATAGTCGTTGCTGATGATGGCGCCCTCGTAGACGCTGCCTGGCTTCGTGACGCCTGGGGCGCGGATGATCGTCGGCTCACGGATGCCACCCTCGTAGAGATGCCCTTTGCCGTTTCGTAATGGCAGATTAGACGTGACCGGCTCGTTCCTCCACTCAGGGGACTGCAGCCCACCGTTGTCGGAACTGAAAATGACGACGGTGTTGTCCGCAATTCCGAGTTCGTCGAGTTTATCGAGCATGCGGCCGACATTTTGATCGAGATTCCAGACCATCGCCGCGTAGATCGGGTTGTGATGGTCCTCGCCGGGGGTAAGTCCGTCGACGAGTTTCGCCTCAAAGCGGGCGACGTCTTCCTCTTTGGCCTCGATGGGGATGTGCACCGTGTAGTAGGCCATATAGACGAAGAATGGCTCGGCCTTGTGGGAGTCGATGAAGCGCAGCGCCTGATCGGTTAGATGATCGGGCAGGAATTCGCCGTCTTGGCCGTCGACGGGAACGTTTTCTTTCCATTTCGGGAAGAAAAAGCTGCGCGGCATCCCCGCCGATGTGCCCGCGTAGTTGGAATCGTAGCCTTGGTCGGTGGGCAAAAATCCATCGCCACCGAGGTGCCACTTGCCGATGGCGCCAGTGGCGTAACCGGCGGGCCCGAGTACCTCGGCAATTGTGGTTTCCGCGTGCGGAAGTTGTTGATTGAAGGGAGGCGGAATCACCTCGGAATAGGGCAGGCGGTGGCTGCCGGGGATGAAATTTGTGAGTTGCAGCCGAGCCGGATACTTTCCCGTTTGAATGCTGGCGCGAGTAGGCGAGCAGACCGGGCAAGCAGCGTAGGCGTTGCTGAAGCGCATGCCGCCAGCGGCGAGGCGGTCGATGTTGGGAGTGTCGTAGAGGCTCGAACGTTCGTTGATGTTTACATCCGACCAGCCGAGGTCATCTACTAGGATGAAGAGTACGTTTCTCGGGCGTTCCGATCCGCAGCCAGCAGCCAATCCGCCAATTCCAAGCGCGCACGTTTTGAGAAAACCTCTCCGATTGCTGGCTGACATCATGCTCACGTCAATGCTTGGGCGAAGCGGTATCTATTGTAGTCGGCACGTGGCTTGGGTGCTGAGTTTCGTGGCGCTCGCGTTGTCCTCAGGTGGCGTCGCGCATGCGGCTGGCGAAGAATCGGGCATGCGGACAGGATACTTTCTCGGTCAGCAGCTTGAATACGAGACGATCGGGGAACTGGCGGTTATCGAGGGAGACATCGTGCTCGGGCCGGCACCGCCTCGAGGCGCCAAGTTGGCGGTGTTTCGCGCGCCTGACAGCTTCCTTTGGCCCGACGGCGTTATCGCATTCGAGGTCGACAACGATGTTCCAGAGCGGCGCCGGATTGACGATGCGGTTCATCCCGCGAACAATCGAAGACAACTGGATTCGCTTTGTCCGCGATGACGGCTTGGGTGCCTGTTTTTCGTCAGTCGGCATGGTTGGCGGAATACAGACCGTGCGCGTCGACGACGGCTGCGATAGGGGCACTTTGATTCACGAGATCGGGCATGTGGCCGGCCTCTGGCATGAGCAGTCTCGGTCGGATCGTGATAATTTTGTCGTCGTAAACGACGAGGCGATCGAACCTCGCTTCCTCGCACAATTCGCCAAACTATCGTTGAATACTCGAAATTTTGGAGGATACGACTACGCCTCGATCATGCACTATGCGTCGACTGCGTTTAGCCTAACCGGGTCGCCAACGATCACAACGTTCCCTTTGGGTATTCCGATCGGTCAACGGGTCGGCCTCTCGGCGCTTGATATCGACGGTGTACAACGCGCTTACGGCTCGCGACCGACACGATTCTCGATAACGACGAACCCCCCTGGTCTGCAGGTTCTCGTTGATGGGCAGGTGGTCGAAACACCCCACACGTTTGACTGGGACCTTGGTAGCAATCACCGGCTTGGAGCGCCGCGAGAGCAAGAAAGAGAGAACTCGAAGGCAGTTTTCGGCCGCTGGAGTGACGATGGGCCGCGTGAGCATCTCGTACAGGCCTCATCGAGAACAACCGTATATACGGCTTCATATGCCGAACACTTTCAGTTAGACACGAGTGCCAGTCCGGAAAACGGAGGGGTCGTCTCGGTGATCCTCGAAGATCCCATCGCCGCTGGATTCTACCCGGAGGGAACCGCCTTGATTGTGAGTGCGGTGCCGTCACAGGGGTTTTTCTTTGGGAATTGGACGCGCCTGCCGGGCGGTCGAGGGCAAGGTCTAGCGACTAACCCGGCGGTGATTCGTACGCAACGAACGGCGTTGACCGCGATTGCGGAATTCTGGACATCGGCTCCATTTACAGTTAACACCGCGCCGGTAGGTCTAGCGGTCGAGGTCGACGATGCGGACATTGTCGTTGCGCCTCACAGTTTTCGATGGCCGACCGGGAGCGGGCATCCAGTCGCGGTCGAGGAGCTGATCGACGACTCCCTGCGAACGGGTGTCCGTCACCGCTTTCGCGAATGGAGCGACGGTGGCGACGCGAGACACATCGTCACGATCACAGTCGAGGCGGAACAGATCACGGCGATGTTCGATCCGGAATTCTTGATTCAGCCTCGAGCGGGCCCGCCTACTGGGTGCGAAGTCATTTTGACGCCTATCAAGAGCGGCTACAGCGATGATGGATATTATCGGGGCGGTGAGCTTGTGTCCGCCGAGGCTGTGCCAGAGGTCGGCCACAGTTTCAGCGGATGGAGCGGCTTGCTGCAAGGGTTGGAAAATCCCACGACGTTCGAGGTCTCGGAAGCGGGATTCGTGTTCGCCGGGTTTCAGCGTCAGCGCCAAATATCGCCCGGGGGCGTGGTCAACGGGGCTAGCTTCGGTGCGGGGCCAATCAGGCCAGGCGAAATTATCAACATATTTGGGACCGGCATCGGGCCCAACGAGCTGACGACGCTGCGTCTTGACGAGCAAGGGCGCGTTTCGACCGAACTAGCGGATACCAAGGTTCGGATTGCGGGCGTTGAAGCAGCACTGATTTTCGTTTCATCGACCCAGATTGGAGCCGTGGTTCCCTATGAGGTCGAAGGTAGTTTCGCCGCGGGGGTCGAGGTCGAATTTGAGGGCTCGCCGACCGAGTCGGCCATCGTTCCCGTATGGGGCGAGTCGCCGGCACTGTTCACCGTGGCCGCGAGCGGATCGGGCCCCGTCGCCGCGCTCAACCAAGATGGCGGCGTGAATACGCCTGATTTTCCGGCACCACAGGGATCGATTGTCACACTGTTTGGCACCGGGGAAGGACAAACAGAGCCGCCTGGGGTCAACGGACAGCTTGCCGGTCCGACACTTGCGAAACCACTTGCCGATGTCAAAGTGCTGATTGGCGGCGAAGACGTGGAGATTCTGTATGCGGGGGCGGCGCCGGGTTTGGTGGCCGGTGTAATTCAGGTCAACGCTCGCGTGCCACAGTCTGCAGAGCCGATGTCGGAGGTAGGTGTTCGGCTGCAGGTTGGGCAATCGATTTCGACTGGCGAGACGACGATTTTCGTGGATTGAACGCTCTCGGTTAGCAACTCATTACCAGGCATCTATTCCAACGTCGTAGAGAGTGGCTATACAGTCGCGAACGGAGTTACAAGTACTAGGTTCGGCGGCGATCTCGGGCGTGGAGCCGGTACCGTCGAACAGACCAAAGCCCCAGGCCGCGCCGCCTTGCCGGGGTGCGTCGAAAACTTGCCATAGAACTATGTACGGGCAGCCCCAATCTAGGGCGGCTGAAAGGGCCGACTTTAGGCGTGGCTTAAGGCCGCCGGTCGGGAGATGCTCGAAACGGTCTCGCGAGAAGCCTAGTTCTCCGATCATCACGAAACGGTCGCCAAACGCGGCTCGGCCGGCTTCGGTTAAGGAGGCTTGCGTCCGCTCACGGATTTGGTCGAGGTCGCGCTGCAGGCGCCCTTTGGTTTCGGTCGGCGGGGTGTCGGGGTTTTGCGTTTCGTAGGGTGAATTCGTCGATTCGTAAGACGAGTAGGAGACGAGATCGAACTGGATTTCTGGAAGAATGTGCGAAAGTGCATTGACGCCGTGGCGGGACGATTTGTGAAAAACACCGTCGCTCTCGCGCAGGGCGAGATTGACTAACGAGAGTTCGACGGCATGAAACAGTTTTAGGTTTGCGTCCGGGTGTCTCTGCCGAGCGGCGGTGACCGCTTGTTGGCGGGTTGTTAGCCAGGAGCGCAGATTCGTCACCGCCATGTCCATCGACCCGCTGTAGTCGGCGATATCGCGGAGCTTTTCATCCGTCTCGTTGTTCGCCAGGATGATGGTCTTTTGCTGCTCGCCGTAGTGCTCGTAGAGCCAGTCGGCCAGGTCTCCAATTTGGTCTCGTACCATCAAGTTTTCTCGGTCAGACCAGGGCCGCTGCAAGTTAATGTCGTCGGGCCCGCCGCCATAGTTGGCGCAGGAATATACGGTCAAGATGATCGTCTCGAGCTCCGGGTCATCGAGGACGGCGCGGTAGTAGTCGAAGGTAGTAAGAATTGCCGTCGGCGATAACGTCTCGCTCTGGTCAAAGCGCCGCGGCGCAACTACGGGGTTGATGTAGTCGTAGCGACAACCAAGGTAGAACCGAAGTACTCGTGAGCCGAGAGTGGTCGTGCGCTCGCGAGCTTGGGTTAGCAAGTCTCCCTGTTGATCAGAAACGCCCACCCATTGGTAGAACCCGACTTTGTCCGCGAGATGGGTTTGGGCGGAGAGGGTCAGCGCATTGGCAAGCAGTAGCGTGACGACCGAAGTTCTACAAACCCGCATCATTGCGCGCTGACCTCGAATGATCTCGGGAAGCTGCGTAGTCCCGCGGTTTCGACCACCAATTCGTGATTTTCAATAGCGAGCTGCGAGGGTAGTTTGGCGTTGATTTGCGAAGGGCCGCTCCACAGCACCTGGGCCGGCTGTTCTCCAACCCAGACTCGCGTTTCGTCGGCGAGAAACTCGCTGCCGAATATCGAAATGATGTCGCCGGCGTGAAACGGGGGCGGCGTCTGGTCCATTCCGTGGATAAGGCCGTTGGGCTTGATTGCGGGGAATGTTTTGGTGTGAAGCACCGCGGGAGCGGGTAGCCTCAGCCGGAGGCGGGTAGGCGTCAGTTCGATTGAGGTCATGCCCAGCGTGCCGGCGGCTGGGATGAACACCGTGTATCCGATCGGGTCGCGGGCTAGCCGGCCGTTCGCTGAACGCAGTGCCCAGCCGATATCAAACGGCGTGCGGATGAGGACGACGTCAGTCGATGACAGATCGGCCTGAATAGAGAGCACTCCGTTGGCTTCGCGAACGTTTAGCGATTCGGGACGGGCGGCCCACCGAATGTAGTGTTCCAGCGCCTCTCGATCGTAGAGGCCGCGAATCGGCGGCAGGCTCTGCCACTGATGGCGCGAGACGAGTACGGCGTCGCCGGGTATCGGGCCGCCGAGGTCGAACGCCGCCCGCATGACGCAGTCTACAAGGTACTCAACTAATGTCTCCCCCCTGAACCGCTCGCGCGCCCAAACCTCACGAGTTCCCATCGCGCGTGCCCAAAGCATCGCGTCGTCGACTCGTTCGTTCGAGGGGGTCCGAAACAGTTCGCTGCTTACCGTTGCGAGGACTGGGTTTAGCCGGGTGCGCACATTCTCGACCCCCGCGACTCGGCTTGGCGCAGCGCTCGACGGCGAAAGCGTTGTCGCCGAATCGCCGGCTGTAACTACTAGGACAAGCGCCCCCATGATCGGCAGGGCGATCAGAGCGCGCACCCTTTTTGGCCACAGAAAAACAACTCCGGCTAGAACGCAGAACTCGAGCAAGGAAACGGCATCCCACACGCTGAGCGTCCACGCACGCGCGCTCACCAGCGCTAGCGTGGCGCTAGCAAGTGACACTGCGCGAAACCGCGCCGATTTTTGGCGAGCGCTGTAAATCGCAAGGCCGCAGATGGGAACTAGTGACCAAAAGAGCAACTCGTTGAGCGCGGCGCCGACGTACAGCGAATAGAGTCTGGAGGGCGACGCGCAGTAGGCGAATGAGATCCAAATCAATCCATTCGTGGCGGGAAAAATGTCGCGCGTGAGCAGAAATGCCCCCAAACAGCCAACAACATACGCGCAGATCCGGACGATCAGGGCGACGGTCGCCGGATCTTCGCCAACTACCGATCCAACGGCGCACAGCGCGACCTGCAACAGCGGAGATGCAATTTCGAACGGTCCGAACACTCCATAGGTGGCGAGGAAATCCGCTGACTGCAGCGCGAGGCGCGCCGGGTGCGCCGGCGGGATCATCGTGCCGAAACCTGGATTCCTAGCGGTCCGATCTGTCGCTTTCCAAGCGTCAGGTAGAGATTGTGAGCGCCAGGGGCAAGCTCGTCTGGCACGGCCAGATTAAGCTCGAACAGACGCGGCAACGGGTCGATGCAAAATGCATCAATTCCTCGAATTGGACAATCGTCGATGGTCGCGGACAGCGACTCTAACAGCGACTTTGCCGTGTCGTACGGCGCTTCTTCCAACTGAACTTTTATCGATCTACTCTCGATGTTTAGCTTGGACAGGAGGTTGACGCCGTCGCTGAGACCGACGACCCGCGGCACTGCCGGCCCCTCGGGGATGACCCGCAGAGTCGCAGTTGCACCTAGTCGCGAATTCTTATAAAGCAGCCGCACTGGCACGACGCCGGTCCGCACGCCTGGAGGAAGATAGACGTTGATCTGGTACGGGCCTTTCGCCAACCTTCTGCCGACAAAGCTCGGTGCTGTTGCGACGCCGTCGATCTCGACCCGAAGGTCGTTGAGATCGGCCGCGGAGTCGAGTCCTATAACCCACAACGAGGCAGCCGCGAATCGACCGGAGCGAGGAACTACGCAGTCATCCGTATAGCAGTTGGTCAGCCGCGCAATTCGAACGTCTGGGGCGGGAGATTCTTCATCGCCGCTGGGTTTTCGCATGGTGACCCACAGATACTGCGTATCGAACCCGTCCATCGACAGCAACTGCATGTGGGCACCTTCCGCGAACGCGGCCACTTCTTCGCCGGAAAAACTAACACCGCTCCAGGTGTTGGGGTTGTCGTCGAGTACAACTGAGTTTGAAGGTACTCCGGCTCTGGCCGACCATCCGGGTACAGCGGCCGGGCGCTGGGCGCCGGTCCGCGGCAGACCGTTGATCTGAAAACGAAAAACGCCGCCCGGTTTCAGAACGCGGCAAGCCTCGCGCATATACGAGAGGACGACATCGCGGTCGGGGATGTGCTGGAAGACGGCGTACGAGTAGCAAAGGTCGACCGAGTTGGATTCAAATTGGTGCAGATCGGAACCATTCGACTGCTCGACTCGCGCGTCGGCGACGCCCGCCAAATTTTCGCGGGCAAGCGCAACCATTGTGGGAGAGACATCGACTCCTGAAACAGAGCCGAAATGTTCGCTCAACGGCCGCATCAGCCGGCCCGGTCCGCAACCGATTTCAAGCGCGGCCATCCGCGATACGCTGTCGGCCGGACTCAGACGGTAGAACTCCGACCGAATCGCAGTCAGGGCTTCCCCGGCGGACTCAAAAAATTCGTCGGAATCTTGATTTCTGCGTCCGAAGGCTACGTAGTAGGAGGCGTCCTCGCGGGCACGGCCTTCCCAGTCGTCTCGCATTTGTCGCTGGACGAGCGAACTCGGCTTCGGAGTGTTTGGGGAAGACACTAGCGCTGGGAGTTGGAGCCCAAAAAGTATAGTAGGCTAATCCTAGACGTCAGTCCCGCAGGGTGAGCGCTCGGGGTTGCGGCTTTCCGGGATGAATCTCCCAAACACGCTTACGCTTTCGCGGATATTCTTTGTTCCGCTTCTTGTCGCAGTACTGCTGCGCAAAGGTAGTATCGAGGTCGACACGGGCTGGGTTACGTTCACTCGCGAGTGGATCGCGCTGTTGATTTTTCTCACCGCCGCCCTCACCGACTTACTCGACGGTTACCTCGCGCGGCGGCGCCGGCAAGTTACAACGATCGGAAAACTGCTCGACCCGATCGCTGATAAGGTGCTGATTTCCGCGGCGTTCATCTCGCTTGTCGAACTCGACCGCGTGCCGGCTTGGATGGTTGTGCTCATTGTGAGTCGCGAGTTTGCGGTCTCGGCGTTGCGTTATGTAGCGCTCACTGAGGGAATCACGATCGCGGCCAGCGATCTAGGCAAGACCAAAATGGTGGCGCAGGTGCTTGCGGTCTCCCTGTTGCTGATGGCGCCCTATTCGCCCGTGATTGATACCCTCGCTTACATCTCGCTTTGGCTGGTCGTTTTGGTGACGATTTGGTCGATGGTCGATTATTTCCGAAGTTTCTGGAAAAGGCCGGAAGCTCCGGTCAAATCGGACGACGACCAACTCGTAGTCATAGAAAAAAACCTTAGGCAGACGGAGCAGCGTTAGCCTGTATTTCTCACCACATGGCGAGCGAAAGTGCGTGAGAGGCGCGTTACTACTAGGCGGGCGACGGTCGGCGGGCGGAGGCGTACTTTGCAGTCCGTCGCGACGATTGAGCGCAACGAAGTAATGGCGCACCTATCGCGTGCGTTCGCCGTCGTGTGGTGAGAAATGCGGGCTATCCCGTCGGGCTGTCGAGGCGGTCGAAGTGCAGTATCTTTTCACTGCCGACTGTCGCTTGAGTAGAGTTCACTCGGAAGATTTGGGCGAGCACTTCAGGTGTCAGCGCTTCGCTTGGGTTGCCGCTGTTCGTCACGCGCCCGTTACTCAAAACGTAGACGAGGTCGGCTACTCGCAAGACGCTGTTGAGGTCGTGCAAAGCTAGTACGATTGCGCGACCGTTGCGGGCTAGCTCTCGACAGAGGTCTAGTATCGATAGCCCGTGATCGATGTCTAAATTCGCTGTCGGCTCGTCTAGTAGCAGGTACTCTGACTCGGTTGCCAGACCGCGCGCCAGCATCACTCGTTGGGTTTCACCACCGGACAATTCGTTGAGCCAGCGGTTTGCTAGGTCCGAGGTGTCGGTTGTCGCTAACGCGGCCTCGACTGCTCTTTTGTCTTGTTGAGTCTCGCCTTCAAACCGTCCTCGGTGGCAATAGCGCCCCATCGCTACGCACTCGCGGACTGTGAATGCGACATCGGCCGAGATGTTTTGAGGAACATAGGTGACGCGCCTTGCCAGCTCTCGGCGCGTCAGCGTTGCTAGATCCGTTTCGGCAAGCACTGCTCGACCATTGCTGGGCACAAGAAGACCGGATAGAAGCCTAAGGGCGGTCGACTTGCCCGCGCCGTTGGGCCCCACGATCGCCGTCACCCGGCCGGTCTCAATGCGGATGTCAAGGCTGTCGACGATCTGATTGCCGTCGATGGTGTACGAGGCTGAGGAGAGTTTGAGCACGCTCAGGCAACCCCCAGCTCTCGGCGCCTTGCGTGTAGCAACCAAAGGAAGAACGGCGCCCCAATGGCGGCGGTGATGACTCCAAGTCGAATTTCCAGCGGGCCGTAGATCGTTCGCGCCGCGATATCGCAACCGATCACGAACGTCGCGCCCGTCAGCATGGAGGCCGGGAATAGGATGCGGTGGGACGGCCCTAGGATGAGCCTGACGATGTGCGGAACAACCAGGCCGACAAAGCTCAGGATTCCGCTGACCGCCACGGATGATGCCGTCAGTAACGCCGCGGCGACTAAAATGCCTCGCTTAAGGGTTTGTACATCGACGCCCAATGAGGCGGAGGTTTCCTCACCCATCAGCATCAGGTCGAGGTCGCGTGCAAACCAGACGGCTAGCCCCGCGCCAAGCGCCGTGAACGGCAGAGCGATCCAGACATGGACCCACGAGCGGCTGTCGAGTCCCCCCATCATCCAATAGAGGATTTCGGCGGCAACTTGCCAATCGATAAAATTCATCGAAATCAGCAGCGAAGTCATCGCCGTGAGAAACGAGCCCACCGCAATGCCTGCTAGCAGCAGCGTTGCGATCGGGGTGCGGCCCCCACGCGTCGACAGTGCGTATACTCCGAAAAGTGTGGCCAGCGCGACGACGAATGCGCATAGCGGCAGCCAGAGGGCCGACTGCGACACGAGCCCGGTAACGAATGCGATGACTGCCCCGAGACCGGCGCCAGCGCTGACTCCAACTACGCTGGGTTCGGCTAACGGGTTGCGAAAGAGCCCTTGCATCGATGCTCCGGCGACCGCTAGCGATGCGCCAGAGAGCGCCGCGACGAAGACACGGGGTAGACGGATGGTCCAAACGATCACGTCGTCGGCTTGGCTGATGCCTTCGCCTGAGAGCGAGAACAGGTGTAGCCCGAGCACTCGCACTACGGTTTCCCACGAGAGCGCCGTCGAGCCGACTAAGATTCCCACCACGCCTGCGAGGCAAAGTAGACACGCGCCCACCGCGAAATAGGCGGCGGGTTTGATGCGGGCTTGGCTTTGCGTCCTAGCCGGAGCCATAGAGTGCCTCCGCGATGGCGTTCACCAGGTGGACGACGTGCTGTGACATCGCTAGGTAGTGCCGATCTTCGACGACCAAGACTTGCTTCTTGTTTCCCGCGGTCGTTACGGATATGGCGGGATCCGCCAGCAGCTTTTGCAGCACGTCGGAAGGATCGGCGCCTCCGGTTCCGGAAACGATCCAGTCGGGATTCCAACCTGCGATCTGTTCGCTGCCGACCTTGCCCCATTCGCCTATGCCTTGCTCGCTGCCGACATTGATTGCGCCTAGCACTTGGACTATGTCTTCAAAGAGCGAGCCCTTGCCCGAGGTATATGAATAGCCGGAGAGTGCCAATACTCGCGGGGGTGGGTGTTGGGCGACGGCAGGGCGCTTGGATAAGACGGCCTCGATCGCAGCCTCGAACTCGGCAAGAGCCACGGCCGCGGTTTCGGGCTCGCCAGTGAGTTCGCCAATCGTACGCAGGCCAACTGAGATCTCATCGAGTGAGCCAAAAACGGTCCGCATCGAATAGGTCGGGACCCCGGCTTGTCTAACCAAATCGGTGAAATCCGCGCGCGAGATATTGGAAATCAGCAACAGATCCGGATCAAGGCGGATAGCGTACTCGGCATCGCGAATCGACGGGATGTTGTAGTGGCGAACCAGTTCGACGATGTTGCTGTACTGCGGCTCGGTCGCGTACATACTGACTGCGACGATTCGCTCGGGCGGTACAGTCGCGAACAGGAAACTGTCGGTAGCTAGCGCTTGCGACGCGATGCGCGCTGGAGGTTTGGGGAGGGTTAGCTCAAATCCGTGGTAGTCGGTGAACGTTTTGGGGAATCCGCGAGCGGAGGGCGAACCGTCGGTCCGGCCGTTTGGGATGTTGCCTAGGCGAAAGGCGCCTCCGCCATCGCCAACCCACGAGATGATGGCCGCGGCGGCTGCGACTGTCGCCGTCAGTGACCAGAGGAATGTACGTCTCGTCATTGCGGTCTTGCCAGTCGGCTAGGTCGACTTGCCGGAACCTGCTTCCTCTCGGGCCGGGCAAAAGCCAAAGCGGCGAGGAATCCCGCGGGCGTAGCACGCTGCCACCTTACATCAAGGCCAGTGTTATAGGCGTCGTTGTGGCGCGGCATGTCGCGCCCTCGAACAAGCGCGACACCATTTGAAGTTATTGCACAGCTCCGCGCAATTCTCGCTTCTAGGCTCTGGATGTAGGGCGCGATTCGCATTCTTTCTCTGCGGCCTAGAAGCTGAACTTTAGGCCGCCTACCGCCCAAACGCCCGGTGCTGCGAAGCCGTCTTCGAAGTAGCGCCGGTCGAAGAGATTCTCTACTTTGCCGAAGAATTTCAAACTGCGGTGCTCGCCGACCGGTAGAGTGTATCCGAGCACTAGGTCTGCTTTGACTGGGCCCGCAAACACTAGGCGGTCGCTGGCGCCGAATATCTGCATAGGGTATTCGCTAAGTGCGAAGAAGTCGAATGACACATCGAAGCGGCGGCCGAAACTCTGAATTACGGTCATCGAATACATCTGGTCAGACGTGCCCAGCGTCCCGAAAAAATTCGTGCCGGGAACGGTCGGCGTGTTAGACTCCGAGTTTGTGTACGTGTAGGCGGCCTTGAGCATCGTGGACGTAGAGGGAGATGCCGAGAGGCCGAACTCGAAACCTCGGGCCAAACCGCCGCCGCTGTTGCGATAGCCTCCGAAGCGCCCCCATCGATCCGTGCCCGGATCGATGACTCCGAAGTCGAACAGAATGATCTCATTCAGGTCGGTATAAAAGTAGGTCCCCGAAAGCTGGACTTTGCCGTCGGCAAACCACTGGTCGATGCCGGTGTCGAACGCGACGGAGCGCTCTGGCGCTAGGTTGGGATCCCCCCAGAAACTCGGGAAGCCTTGAAAGAACGAGGCGCCGAAGCGCTCGAAAGATGACGCCGCGCGATAGGCCGTCCCACCATGGGCGCGCAGCTTCGTGTTGCTGTCTCGCAGGAAGTACGCTAACGAGACGTCACCAGTGTAGGCGCTCTTTGGCGAGACTGTGTCGGCGCTCACGTAGGGGTTCTGATCACCGGTAAACGCCGGGCTCCGCAGGTCGAACGTCTGCACGCGGCCCGACAGCGCAACCTGAAAATCTCCGAGGCGAAGCTGGTCTTGCGCGAAGACCGAGTGGCTGTTTTGTTCGATTGACGACGTCGACTCGAAACGCGCGGACGGGTTCGGGTTGCCGTCGGAATTTACGTCCAAGTATTCCTCACGCTCATACTCGTAGCCAATCGTGATCAATTGGCGCCGGCCGCCCGAGAAATCGGTTCGAGCTTGGAAGGTATCGATCCGTCCGTCAAAACGCCCGTCGTTGTTGTACGTCGGCTCGAAGGAGCCCACCCCGCCTGGTCCGTCACGAAATGAGCGCGTGGTGTCGACCAGTTGATAGCTCAAGCGGTAAGAGCGATCGGGCGCGACCTGATGTTGAAACACCGTCGCGAAAGAGATAAACGAACCGGCACGGCTCCCGTCTGGGTCGTTGAAGTCGGGTACGAACGTGGCGCTTCCAGGCGAAATCGGCTGACCCAATGAGAAGCGTTGGACCTGGTCGGCCGCAAGGCCTATTGCCGGAATTGGTCCGCTAGCGGGATGATTGGCGGAAACCGCGGCAACGAACGTAGGGCTCTCGTTGGTGGTGCCGAATGAGTCGCCGCCGTAGAAGCGTCCGCTGAGCGAAACGTCGGGAGTGAAGCTGTATCGCACGTAACCCTGGCCGCTCGTACTTCGAAAGGGGTCGTATCCGTCGACGCCCTGAGTGACGTTGAGATGCGCGATGCCTCCACTGTAGATCAGGCGATTGAGGGGCAAAAGTCCGCCGCCAAATCGGACTAGCCCACGGGCCGCGCCGAGACCGCCGCCATCGATCGCGATCTCGCCGTGCGGCCGGCCACCGCCGGTCGCCGAATGGATATTGAGCACGCCGCCCATGGCGTGAGAACCGTAAAGCGACGAGCCCGAGCCGCGCACGAATTCGAGCCGGTCAGCGTCGACAACCAAAAAGTCTTGGAGGATCGACGACGCGCCGCCCTGCGTTCCGGCCGCATCGCGGAATCGGAGTCCGTCAATCAGCAGCGCAGTGTCTTGATTGCGCAAGCCACGCGATTGAATAGTCGCAAAACTTCCCGGGCCTCGCAGTTGCTGCACGCGCACTCCGGGGACGTTGCGTACGCTTTCGGCGATCGAGAATTCGTGTCGCCTGGCAATCTCGTCGGAAGAGACTACACTCACCGCCTTGGCAGTATCGTCGTTAGCCATGGGCGTTCCGGCCGCTGTCACAACGACGACGGTCTCTAAGGTTTTCACAGCGAGTGTGACGTCGTGATCGCGGACGTCGCCTCGGATTTCGAGTCTCTCGGACGCCGTGAGAGCGGATTTGTGATCCCCAAACTCAAGCAGGTAGGTGCCGTCGCCGAGGCCGGTTAGTTGGTATCTGCCGGCCCCGTCGCCGCGTGACGATACAAGTGCGCCACTGTCGATATCGTGCGCGCGAATGACCGCGTTGGCGACGATCTCGCCACCTGGATCTCGAACCGTACCGCTAATCGATGCTGCGTCGAGAAACGCGCTAAAACTCAAACAAAGTAGCGCGGTCGCCGCGCCGAAAAAACTGATCCTAAACATAACGCTCCCTTGGGCAATTAAGCCTCGAAAAGAACGCGTTGATAAGAGTTGGCTACACGCGAATTCTCATTCGCGCCGGTCAGGCCTCCGTATCTCCGCGGAAGAACTGCCATTCCAATCCGCAGGTAGGTCTCCTGGCTCGCAGCTACAGGTGGCGAGGCCACCAACGTTCTGGAAAGTCTTCCCCCGGCGCTACGCGCCCGAGTGACATGGCATTCCAAGAACTCGCTGCTTACAGTGGCGGGACCGCGCCGGCATCTAACCGGACTTCCCTGTTATGCCCAAGCGGGCACCTGCAAACAAGTTTGGTCGAACGCCGAAGCGCTCTCAGGTAACTGTAGCCAAGCCGGGCGCGGGAGTCAACTTCGTGCGCTGAAGAAGATCACGAATCAATCGATTTTCATCTCGAGATTCTTCACGAGGAACGCCCACAAGTCGGCCCACTGTTCGATCAGCTTGCTCGTTGGAGTTCCACCCCCGTGTCCCGCCGACGTCTCAATTCGGATTAGCGCCGGCGCTGCCGCTTTTTGGCGATGCTGGATTTCAGCGGCGAACTTAAAACTGTGGCCTGGGACCACGCGGTCATCGGTGTCCGCGGTCGTCGCTAGCGTCGGTGGATATTCTGAGTGGTTCCTGAGATTGTGATACGGCGAGTACGCCAGTAGGGCTTTGAATTCCTCTGCGTTCTCGGCCGAGCCGTAATCATCCACCCAAAATCGTCCGGCCGTGAATTTGTGGAAGCGCAGCATGTCCATCACGCCGACTCCCGGCAGCGCCGCTCCGAACAGCTCTGGGCGTTGCGTAATTGCCGCGCCAACCAACAGACCGCCATTGCTACGACCGTGGATGGCCAGCTTCTCGGTCCGTGTGTACTCGTTCTCGATCAGCCATTCGGCCGCCGCGATAAAGTCATCGAAGACGTTCTGCTTCTCGAGTTTGGTGCCGGCGCGATGCCACTCTTCTCCGTACTCACCGCCGCCGCGAAGATTCGCCACCGCCCACACGCCACCGAGGTCGAGCCACGAAAAGACGCTCGTCGAGAAGGTCGGCGTAATCGGAATATTGAAACCGCCGTAGCCATAAAGCAGCGTAGGGTTTGAGCCATCGAGTTTGATGCCTTTTCGATGCGTAATAAACATCGGGATGCGCGTGCCATCCTTTGAGCTATAGAAGACTTGGTTGGTTTCGTAGGCCGACACATCGGCGGGAAATTCGGGTCGGAATAGCTGACGGCTTTTTGCGGTAACTAAGTCGAGCCGGTAAACCGTCGCGGGAAGCGCGAAGCTAGAAAACGAATAGAAAGTTTCGCTGTCGCCGCGGCTGCCGATGAACCCCTCGGCTGTTCCGATGCCCGAGAATTCAACTTCACGAGCGGACTCCCCATCCATCGAGTAGAGCTTGACTTGTGAACGAGCGTCTTTGAGATATTGCGCGACGAACATGTTGCCGATCAGGCCCGAACTCGTTAGCGTTTCCTTGACTGCCGGCACAACCTCGCGCCAGTTTTCACGCTCTGGGCGGCGCACGTCAATCGCGATGATGCGTCGCGTCGGCGCATCGAGGTCGGTCTGAAAGTAGAACGTCGAGCCGTCGGCGTCGATAAAGGTGTATTCGTTGTCGAAGTTGGCGATGAGATCGACCGGCATGGCGTAGGGCTCGATGAGATCCCTATACGCAACGCGATACTTTTCATCGGTACCTTTCCAGATGGTAATTACCAGCCAACGCCCGTCGCCGCTGACTTCAGCCTCAAAACCCCAGTCGGGGTGGTCCGGCCGTTGGTAGACGAGCACGTCGTCGGATTGAGAAGAGCCGACGCGGTGATAGAAAACCCGTTGATTGAGATTTGTGTTTTGGAACGCCGCCCCCTCCGCAGGCTCGTTATATCGACTATAGAAAAATCCACGGCCGTCCTTCGTCCATGACGCGCCGGAAAACTTCACCCAGCGCAGTTCGTCTTCAAGCAGACGCCCCGAATCGATTTCGAGTACCCGCCAGGTCTGCCAATCTGAACCGGCATCGTTTACGGCATATGCGAGGTAGCGGGCGTCCGGGCTAACAGCCAGCGCGCCCATGGCTGAGGTGCCGTCTTCGGTCCACTGATTTGGATCAGCCAAGACGCGAGCCTCAGACTTGAGCGATTCCTGAATATAGAGGACGTCTTGATTCTGTAAGCCGTCATTTTTGAAGAAGAAGTAGCGTCCGCCCTTCTTGAAGAACGTCGAGTACTTCTCGTAGTTCCACAGTTCAGTGAGACGTTTCTCGATTTTCTCCCGCTCAGGGATGGACTTCAGATAGGTAAACGAAATTTCATTCTGGCGTTCGACCCACTTAGCGACCTCTTCCGATTCGCGAACGTCGTCCTCGAGCCAACGGTAGGGATCGGGCACCTCGACACCGTGGATAACGTCGACATGGTCGCTCCGACGTGACTCTGGATAGGAAATAGCTGAATCCTGGGGCCAAGCGCTACCGACTACGACAAGCGCCGCTAAGGGGATCGATCGGGTTAGTCGCATATACTTCGCTGTGCAGTCTTTTATGGCCTTGGGTGAAGAGTCAGCTTAACCTATGACCCAGCGGTCCGCAAGAATGACGCTTGCGCATGGCGATCGCATATAAAGCCCGCGGAGTTCCGACTAGACGTACAGCCCGAAGTCTTGGGGCGATTTGCCTCGCGCGTAGCGGAGCCAGTTTTCCTGAAGCGCCGTTAATCCCTAGTCAACGGTCACGTAAAATGACTGCCACTTCTTGAGAGGACTTTCAGAACCGCGTCGATATTCACCAGAGTAAGGAATCCCGACCGGCAAAATCACGCATAAATCGCCGCTCAGGTTGGGATCGGTTCGCTTCAGCCAGCCGACGATTTCACCCACGTTCTCGGCTGGATACGGGTAGTTTTTTGGATAGTTGCCAGAGTAGCCGTTGGCCACGGGGACATTCGTGTGAATTCCGGCCCACATGGCCTTTAACGCTACACCGCCCCGCGACATCGAGGGATGCGTCACATACACGAAATCGCAGTCACTTCGAAAAAGGCTCTGGATATCATCGACATCAGCCAGAAATGGGCGTTTGTCAAAATAGGTAATCTTGGAAAGTACCTGTTCACCCATGCAGAACACGAGCAAGCACGCGGCGACGAGGCTCCAGCGGGCGTGCGGCGCCGCGCGAGATTTAATCAGTGCTTGAGAGCCTATTAGCCCTACGAGCAACGCATAAGGGTAGACGATTAGCCAAATTCTCGATACGCCTCTAATTGCGCCTGCTCCCGGAACGTACTCAAATATGGGTGCCCAGGCCGTAAATCCACCGGGCCAACGGAGCGAGACCAGCACAATGGCCAACGCCGTCAGACCCGATGCGCGGGCGAGACGCCTATGATCGTCTGAGAGCGGGCCGCGGGTTAGTGCCCAGGCGGCAAGAGCCAACATGATCCAGATGCCGAAACCCGCGAACATCCAATGTTCGTGAACCATCGGCGGGTCCGCGTCCGGTCGAAGTAATGAGCCGTAAATCGAGCCGGGATGCGGTAGAAACCAAGACGAAATTCGAGGCAGCATCGTATCGATTTCAGAAGCCGTACGTCGCCCGGTAACGGCCTGCGCGCGCAGATAAGGCAACAGCGAAACGACCGTCGCCGCTCCCCAGCCAACTAAGATTGCCCATGCTTGGGGCGCCGATCGCAATAGCCCAGCGATCTTCGCAAATGAGTCGCGAGACAGAAGGTAAAGGATGGGGAGGAAGAACGCCAGAGAGAAAAGAAGGAACCATCCGAGGTAGATTCCGGCCAACAATTGGAGGTACGTGAAAAGGAGTGCGAGCGATAACGCCTTTAACGTAGGAGCCCGGAGAAGTTCCCAGAACCAAGCGAGCGCTAGCGGCGTGTAGAACTGCGGTAGCAGTTGTTGGTGGCCGAGCTGAGCTGCGCGCGGCATGCCGAAAGCGAATACGAAGGCTGCCGCCGCGGTGAGTAGCGGGTCCGCGCCGAGTTTGCGCCCTAGCCAACAAAAGCAGCCAAAGTCGAGCACGAACATCGCGATCATCCATAGCTGGTAGGCGACATCCGGTGAGGAGAAGGCGCGAAAAACCCAATAAAAGGGTCCGGCGGCGAAGAGATTGTCAGAGAATGCGAGCGCTTCCTGATAGGGGTACATGAAAGGCGGGGACCACAATTCGCCAATGTATTCGCGGTTCGTGACCCACTGAAACAGATGCTCCAGAAAGTAGTGATTTAGTAGCGTGTCGCCCGCGTCGACCTGCATGGATTGGAACCCGGACGACAGCGTCGGATAAAACACCATCACAACGCCGCAGATGCAGACGAGAGTGTAGAGCGCAAGTTGGCGGGCGATGGGGAGGGGGGCGGCCCGCATTGACCCCATTGTGTGCGACCGGGGTGACGGGCGTAGGGTTGTTGCGTACCTCGATAAGCTGTTTCGCTAAACTAGTGCGCTCAGATTGGCGCCTGGCGAGTGTTTCTCGGTTCAGTTGCCGATCAGATGCGCCCCGTTCGAAATGAGCAACAATTCTTTATCGTCACGGTTACTGCGCGAGCCGCTCATCCACTTCCTGCTTCTTGGCGGCTGCTTCTTCGTTCTGTATTGGGCTGTGGGCGATTCGCAATCGGCGGCATCCGATCGAACGATCCGTCTAGCTGAGGGCGATGTGCAGAGGCTCGCGGCGACTTGGCAGCTTCAATGGAGCCGACCGCCTAGCGTTGAGGAGCTTACAAATCTCGTCAAGGAGCACATTCGCGAGGAAATTTTCTATCGCGAGGCACTGGCATTGGGGCTCGACCAGGATGACTCGATCGTGCGCCGCCGGCTAGCGCAAAAAATGCAGTTCCTCTCAGAGGA
This sequence comes from Bryobacterales bacterium, assembly GCA_965205595.1. Lineage (GTDB taxonomy): Bacteria > Acidobacteriota > Terriglobia > Bryobacterales > UBA6623 > CATQHP01. Next base: position 202,551 of record CBDBHI010000012.1, read on the forward strand.
TGTGACGGAACAGCAGGAACCGAGCGACGAAGAGTTGAAAGAATTTTTCGCGGAGAATTCCGAGCGTTTTGAGATTCCCGCGCGAGTCACTTTTTCCCACATCTATTTCAGCGTTGACAAGCGTTCAGATCGAGCTGAAGCCGACGCGAAAGCATCTCTTGAAGCAATTGGGGGCGGGGCTGATCCGGCGGGTATCGGTGATCGCTTCATGCTGCAGAATCACTACGGCGCGCGTACGCAGGACGACGTTGTGGGGACGTTTGGCGCCGCGTTTGCCGCTGAACTTTTTGCTCTGCGGGGCGAGGGCTGGCAGGGGCCGGTCAAGTCTGGATATGGGCTTCATTTAGTTCGAGTAGAAAAGCGAATCGAAGCCCTCAAGCCGTCGTGGGAAAAAGTGCGAGCGGACGTCGTCGCAGCGTGGAGCGACGAAAATCGGCGGACGGCCAACGATAAGCTCTACAAAAAGCTGCGCGGCGAATACGAGATCGAGTTCGCGGCCGATTTGCCTGAACCGATCAAGGCGGCGATTCGCGAATGATCGCCCATCGAACGATCTGCGCACTGCTTGCCCTGCTGTGGGTGGCGGCCGGCGCGGCCCATGAAGTTCGGCCGGGCTACTTGGAGGTGATCGAGGAATCGCCGAACAACTTCGCGGTCGTTTGGAAGGTTCCCACTCAAGGCTCCTACCGCCTCCCGCTTGACCCACTCTTTCCGTCGTATTGCTCAGACATCAGCGAGGTCCAGCGTGTGCACGCCCCAGGCTATCTGCTCGAACGGCGAAGTATTGCGTGCCGCCAGTCTCTGATCGGTGGAAGCATAACCATTTCCAACCTCGAAGTCACGCTAACGGACGTGCTGGTGCGCATCGAGTTCGCTGACGGCACGAGCCGGACGACGCGGCTCGGTCCAAGTAATCCGTCGTTTGACGTGCCGCGGGAACCTAGCTTGGGCGAAGTTGCGCGGAGCTATCTCGTGCTCGGCGTGGAACACATCTTGGCCGGCATCGACCATTTGATGTTTGTGCTCGCGTTGCTGATGATCGTCAGCGGAGTCCGCCGGTTGCTATACACCGTGACGGCATTCACTCTAGCCCACAGCATCACTCTTGCCTTGGCGACTCTCGGATTTGTGCATGTCCCGTCGGCTCCGGTCGAGGCCGTGATCGCGCTGAGCATTCTGTTCTTGGCTCGGGAGGCGATTGTCGCGCTGCAAGGCGGCGCAAGCATGACCGTAAGGCGCCCTTGGATTGTTGCATTTGCCTTTGGGCTACTTCACGGCTTCGGATTCGCCGGGGCACTTGGCGAGGTGGGCTTGCCGCAGTCCGCCATTCCAGTAGCTCTGTTGCTCTTCAACGTAGGCGTCGAACTTGGGCAGGCGCTGTTTATCGGAGCAGTATTGTTGGTGTGGGCCGGTGTTTCTCGAATTTCTTGGGACCCACCGCCGTGGGTTCGCGCGGTTCCGGCTTATGGCATCGGCGCCGTCGCCGCTTACTGGACAATTGAACGCGTATTGTCTTTTTGGGCATAAGTACGCTCGATTCGGCGTGGCCCTTCGCAACATCCTCCGCGCTCCTGTAAACGGGCTGTGTGAAACGCGGGTATATAATAGCGGCCAGATATAAGGAGACCGTTGCATGCTGACCATCCCGACCCGCTATACCTCTCGATTCTGCGACGGTTCTTCTCGCCGGGAGTTCATGAAGGTAGGTAGTCTCGGGCTGTTTGGCTTGAGCTTGCAGAACGTGTTGGAACTGCAGGATCAGGCGAAGGCAGCGCCGGTCCCGGCCCGATTACAGGGCGCGACAGGCTTTGGCTCGGCGAAGTCGGTCATCCTGCTGTTCTTACAAGGCGGTCCGTCACATATCGATATTTGGGACCCGAAGCCGGACGCGCCCTCGAACGTTCGTGGCGAGTTCAAAGCGATCAAGACGAAGGTTTCGGGCATCGAACTCAGCGAGACGATGCCCTTGTTGGCGGATTCGATCGATAAATGTACTCTGATCCGCTCGATGAGCTACACGCCGGCGGGTTTGTTCAACCATACGGCCGCGATTTATCAGATGCTCACCGGCTACGAGCCGACCGAGGTTTCTCCCTCGGGCCAGCTTGAGCCGCCATCGCCGAACGATTATCCGACAGCGGGTTCGTGGGTGACGAAGTTCCGTCCCCCGACCGAACCAGTGCTGCCGTTTGTCGAATTGCCAAGGCCGCTACAGGAGTCCAGCGTTATTGGCAAGGGTGGCGCCGCCGGATTTATTGGCAAGGCTTACGACCCGTATCGGCTTTATCAGGACCCCAACAAGCCGATAACACTCGACGATCTTGAGCTGCGTAAAGAAACGCCCGTTGCTCGACTGGAGAATCGTTTCGAATTGCTAAAAGGCATCAACGGTTCGATGCCCGAGCTTGAAAAGGTTGTCAAGAATAGCGCGCTCGACGAGTATTACCAAGATGCTTTTGACCTAGTGCTTTCGGGCAAGGCGCGAAATGCGTTTGATCTGTCGCAAGAGACTGCCGCGATGCGTGACCGCTATGGGCGCTTCACGTTTGGACAAGGCGCCCTAATGGCTCGGCGCTTGGTCGAAGCCGGAACGCGGATGGTCCAGCTCAACTGGCCTTCGGTTGCGAACGGTAATCCCGAGACGACGGCGTTCGATACCCATGCCGCGAACTTCGGTCCCCTGCGCGATTTGCATTGCCCGAAGCTCGACCAAACATTGTCGACACTGCTGAACGATATGGACGAGCGCGGAACTCTCTCCGAAACGTTGGTTGTCGCGGTCGGTGAGTTTGGCCGTTCGCCGAGGCTCGGTGTTTCGACTTCCGGAAATTCCAACTCACCCGACGGACGCGATCATTGGCCGTACTGCTATACGGCGATGGTTGCGGGCGCTGGTATCCCCGGTGGCCGGCTGTATGGCGAGTCCGACGCGACGGCATCGTCGCCGAAGGAAAAGCCGGTGCACCCGAATGATCTGCTGGCGACGATCTACTACGCGCTCGGCATCGACCCCAATCAGGAGATCCACAACCACTTGAACCAGCCGCGTGACCTGGTCAAGGGCAAGCCTTTGATGGATCTTTGGGTCGGCTAAAACACTGATCACTTAAAGCAGGCGGGGGCCGTCAGCCGATATTTTTGGTGTGGGCGGACAACGCACGATTGCGGATTGGCTATTGGCCTCGCTAGCTCTCGGCGTTCTAATACTGCTGTTGCTAGATGGCGGCGGGTTTGCTCATTCAGCAGCAATTTTTGCGTTTAGCTGCGGCGCGTCGGCTGCGGTAGTTTTCACTCGCGGTCGTCGCGGCATTTGGGCCTTCGTTCTGCCCGGCCTAGGGGTTTTGCAGCTACTTCCGCTGGGGCCCGCGGCTGTAGAGTTGCTGCGTCCGAGTGATGCCTGGCTTTGGGCGGCTTCGAGAGATGTCGGGATTTCGGCCCCGCCAACGCTGAGCAGCTATCCGTTTGAGACAGTGCGATCGGTAGTTCAATTCGCGGGCTATGCGTCGTTGTTTGTCATCGCGGCCAATATCAACTGTGAAAAGGCGAAGCGCCGGCTTCTATGCGGAATCGTGGCCGCCGCGCTGTGGCAGGCGCTCGACGGCACCGCTCAGTATTTCTCGGGCCGGGTGAGTGAAAGCGAAACCGCCGCGTTGGCGCATGGCTCGTTTGTCAGCCGCAACCATTTTGCGGCGTTCCTTGAGGGTCGCGTGGGCGCCGCGCTAGCTCTCACGTGTGGAGCGGTCTTGCCCGGCGTCGCCGCTATGGCCTTAGTGGCGGGTATCGCGTTGTCGTACTCGCGGGCAGGCATTGTGGTAGTCGCGCTGGCGCTTGGTTTTTGGGCACTGCGACGTAGAAAACCCTGGCTTGCCTGCGCAACGGCGCTAGTAGTGCTGGGGATCGGGGCCGGACTTTACGGCTACGGCGCTCGATTCTCGGGGTTAGGCGACGATCTACGGCTGCCACTCTGGCGCGACAGCGTCGCGATTGTCGCGGAAAGTCCTCTGACCGGAAGCGGTCTAGGAACATTTCCGTATGTGTTCGCCAGGACCGAGATGTATCTGCCGCGCAAGACGATCGAACATGCGCACAACGACTACGTGGAGTTCGCCGTAGAGTTGGGAGTGCCGCTAACGCTGTTGGGACTTGCGCTGGTCGGAGTTGCAGCCCGTCGCGCCTACATCACGAATCTCGGATGCTTTTTAGGAGCGGCCTCGATACTTGCTCACGGGGTTGTTGATTCGCCGCTACACGCACCCGCTCTGGCCGCATTGGTGGCGGTCCTGCTAGGACTTGGCGGCTCACGCGGGGAAGCGATGCCGTCGAGGGTAGGCGCGCTTGTGCCCGCAACTTTCGCCATCACCGCCGCGCTGTTCGCCCTAGGCTCATTCTCTGTTTGGGATGCGACGAAGCATCTCGCGGAGTACCAACAGGCGCTAGTTGCCGGCCATGACGGAGTCGCCGCGCTATCGCTGCGGCGGGCGTTAGAATCAAACCCTCGCTCGGCGGTGCTGTGGACTCAAGCAGCCTTGCAATCGGAAACCAGTGGCGAACGATTGAACGCAAGGCGGCAAATCGAAGTAGCGCGCCGACTGGAACCTTTAACGTTCCGAACCGAATGGGCGTGGGCCGAGTTTCATCGGCGCAACGACGATACCGACGAGGCCGAGCGGACATACGCCAGGCTGGTCGCGAACATGCCTGAGATGGCGGCGGCTAGCCACTCCACTGCAATTCTTCGCTCCGAACAAGCAAAGTAACCGGAACCTTTCGCCGCGTCGCGGGAGCTAGCGCGAGGTAAGTCGAGACGAGACCGACGGGTTCGCCCCACTTTGGTTTTGATCGAGCGACGACCTTCTTGAGGCGCCTGAAGAGCCTTTCGCGTTGTTTCTGGAACGCTTTGCCCGCCATCTTTTCGTCTGGATGCTCATCGATCCACTTGCGGACGTCAACTATCTGTCCTGCCAGCCCCGACATCGCTTTTGCCCAATCGAGCAATGAGACTCCGTACGAGATCAACACTTGTTCCTGACCGTCGCTGAGGTTGACGCCGTGGTCACGGTAGACACGTCTGAAGCCCGGAAAACCGATGTCTTTCATCTCATCCCAAACACTCTTGTTCTCGGCGAACATACGTAGATAGTCGAGCTTGTCACCCCGTTCGATTAGTTTGAGAACAGCGCTTCTACCGGCGTCTTCGAAGTACTTGGCCGACCTAGCCTCGCCCTTCTTTAGAAACATGCTCATCGATACCTCGTTGCCGTAAGATATCGACGCAAAAAATGTGCTTTCACCGAAGTCCTTAGTCTCGGCGCGCAACAAGGCCGACTTCGTGGAGTGATGCAACCTGCCAAGGGCCTGCGCGATGTCAAGGTTGTCTTTCATCACTTGCAAGGGCGTCGCCGAGTGGAATTCGAAATACTGGCTGTCGATTCCGAGTTTGGGTGGCGTAGGCGATAAACCACTTGCCTCGTACGCGGCGGTCATCATGAAGCTCTGCGTCATCACGTTGCGGAGCTTCTTCTCGTTCGCGCCGAAGTTAGTCATGGTGATGCCGGCACGCTGCGCCGTCGCCGTATCAACGAAAGTGATATCGCCGTTGGCGTTGAGGGTCATGCGGCTGTCGAGCCAGAGCTTACTGATCGAAATATGGTTGTAGATGCCCAGCAAGTTGAAGCGGAAAGTTCGCTCTTGCGTCTCAACCTCGCGCATTACCGTGCGAACGAGTTTCACGCCTCGTAGGTCGGCGGCAGTGATCGTCGTCAGGTCACCGTGTAGCGCGGCTGCAACGGCTTTCTTAGTTTTCACGGTGGCCAGGGTCGTATCGATCTCAAATAGATATGCTTCGCCGTTGAAGTGTTCCGAGCTAAATGCAACGTCCAGGCTGACCTCGAGCTTTCGCTGGACACCTTTCTTGATCATGTCCTCGATGCGGTCAATTTGCGATTCGTTGAGGCCTCCTTCGCTGAGCGCGTTTCGATCGGCTTTGGGATTAGAGCTGATCTGGCCGAGTACGAAACCAATCAGGTCGCGGTCGCCGACGCCGCCACTGATCCCAGTAGCCGCTTGAACCTCGAACGCCAGGCGACGACCTTTGCGCGTGTAGTAGCCGAGCTCGATTCGAGATCCGTCGATGCGGCGGACTCGTAGCTGATAGCCGCCGAATAGGCTGCCGGTCACCTTCAGGCCGGCGCTGCCGCCCGCGGTGATGCCGACTGTTGCGCCACCGGCCGGCAACTCAGCGGAGAGAAGTGGGTTCGGCGCGAGCGAAAAATTCGCCTCGATGGACGTCTTCAGAGCGCCTTCGCCTTCAGCAGTGGCGACCACGTCGGGCTTGAGCTTGACGAGATCGTCCCAGTCGGCGACTACCGAGAATGTCTCAACTGATTTTCGCAGCGCGTTGGTAAATCGGTCGTTCTCACTGGCTAGCCGGAATGTAGATAGTCGCACGGATTTCGAGATATCGAAGCCAAAGTTCGCGCTGCCGATCCCGCGTGAGACTCCTGACCCGACTTGGGCGTCTACGAATAAGCCGACATAGGCCTCGCCGTCGCTAACCTTGATTGGTTGACCCCACTCGTCTGCGCCAAGGGTCTTGTCCCTCGCCGTCGCAATTTGAAGGCCCGCGCTTGCTCCGGCCTCGACTAGTAGCTCGAGATTTCCGGCGCTGATCGGAATGTCGTTTGTGAATGAAGCGCCAAGGCTGGCTTCGTCGAGTGGGAAGTCCTTCAAGCTAGGGTTCAAGAATTCGTCGGCGATCTGCCTAAACGAGAGATCGCGAAAATTCAGACTCCGCAGGGCCTGAAAATATTTTCCAAAGCTAAATGAACGATCGGGTTGACCTTCGAGTAGAATTCCGAATTTATCGGAAATATTTAGGGTCGGCACATTGGTGTTTGTACCACGACCTAACACTCAAGGCAAGATATTTTTGTAGTGTTAGCGGTCGATCTGACGCGCTTGCTACAATCCTCTACCGTCATGCCAGCTGAATCGTTCGATCGTCGCCAATTCTTGGCTGCCTCATCCGTCGCGGCCGCCGCGCCGGCGCTACTCAACGCTCAGACGGGTCGACCGTTTCGCAGCGTGATGTGTCTGATTGCGGACGACCAAGCCGCCATCGCCGGGTGTTACGGCAACGATGTTGTGCGTACACCGAATATGGACAGGCTCGCGAGTGAGGGCACTCGGTTTACGCACGCCTTCGCGACTACGCCCTCGTGCAGCGCAAGCCGTTCGGTGATTCTCTCGGGATTGCAGAATCACAAGAACGGGCAATACGGCCACGCCCACCTGCCGGCGAATTTTCATTCCCAGCCGCATGTGCAGTCGATCCCGCGCATTTTGAAGGCGCAGGGATTTCGGACCGGCGTTGTGGGGAAATTGCACGTCCAACCGGCGGATGTTTATCCCTGGGACTACGAGCAGACTGCCCAATTTGGGAACCGTGATGTCTGGGACATGGGGCAGAAGGTTCGAGAGTTTCTCGCTGAATCCGAGGGACAGCCGTTCTATCTTCACGTTGGGTTTTCAGATCCGCACCGTGCCGGTGGGCCCGGTGGATTTGCCAACCACCGCGATTACCAAAATGTGGACGCGCGCGAATACTCACCGGCGGACGTTACGGTGCCCGAGTTTCTGCCCGATCAGCCCGAGGTTCGCGCCGAGCTGGCGCAGTACTATCAATCGATCGACCGCCTCGATCAAGGCTACGGATTTTGCCTCGACGCATTGAAAGATGCCGGGCGCCTCGACGACACGCTCGTGCTGTGTTTTAGCGATCACGGCATGCCGTTCCCGGGGGCCAAGGCGTCTCCCTACGACACCGGGTTACACGTGCCGCTGCTTGCGATGGCTCCAAGTCAGAGCCGCAAAGGCGTAACCAACGACGCGATGATCAGTCTGACGGATATCGCGCCCACCGTAATCGACTGGTGCGGTGCGGAGGTCCCTGCCAACTACGATTTCCATGGCAGCTCGTTCGTCCCGATTATCGGGCAGGAATCCGGCGCCGGCCGCGACGAGCATTACTACTCTCATACATTCCATGAGATCGTGAACTTCTTCCCTTGGCGGGGCGTGCGGACTCGCAAATATAAGTACACGAAGTTTCTCTACCCTGAACTCGAAATGCCCCTGCCGAGCGATCTCTGGGGATCGCCGACGTGGCAAGGTGTTCGCTCACGGCAGTCGAAAACAGTTGGGCTTCGACGCACTCAGAATGTGCTGCGTCACGCGCCGGAAGAGCTTTTCGACATCGTTGCCGACCCGATGGAGACCACGAATTTGGCCGGGTCGGCCGCGCATCAAGCGGTACTGTCTGAACTGCGAGAGAAGGTCGCCAAGTTCCGCGAAGATACGGGAGACCCGTGGCTGCGCTATTTCAATCGCATCGAGTCGGCGGCCGAGCCGTTGTAACGAAGCAAGAATTCGAGCAATTCAGGCTGTAGGGCCTTATAATCCGGGCATGACACATCGGGTTCGGATCGCGACTTGCGCCTTGTTGCTACTGTTTGCTTGGGTTGCCGTTCGCCCTGCGAGCGTGCCGCCGGCGTCGGCGGCTGACTCCGATTCGACGGCTTTCGGCGCAACTGAACCGACCTGGTCACCCGACGGCGAGCGCTTGGCGTTTTCGTTGTTCGGAAGCATCTGGACCTCCGACGCTTCCGGCGGTGCCGCGACGCGCTTGACCACTTCAGCCGGCTTTCATGACCATCCTGCATGGTCACCTGATGGCGCTTCAATCGTCTATGTGGTCGGCGAAAACCCGCGCGGGCGATTTGCCAAGATACGCGGTGAGCTTGCGACGGTCGATGTCGAGTCAGGTAAGGAACGCAAACTCCGGCTTCCCTACGCAACCGGCGGTACACCGGATTGGTCCGCGGACGGCAAGGCGATTCTTTGTCCGCTCATGGTGGGCGGCGCCGGCGCACTGCTTCACTCGATCGATCCGCGCTCCGGCGAGATTACGGCGATGCAGTCGCGTCCACAGCGCAACCCCGCCGGATCTTGGCTAGAAGTTTCGGCCGGTTTAGAAGAAATCGTTTTCGCGGCACAGCGCATCGGCGCTCCGCAAATTTGGTCGTTGCCGGCGGCGAGAGATGGCTTGACTGTTCAACTGCCGTTGACGAGATACCTGGCCAAACATATCGTCAATCTCGACGGTGTCAGCGCCTTGCCAGGCGGTGGTTCGGTATTTTCCGCGGACGTTATCAACGGAGCGGGTAACTTTGAGCTTTACCGCGTGACAAGTGAAGGCGGAGAGCCCGAGGCGCTTACGAACACGCCGCGTCACGAGCTTGCGCCGGAGGTTTCGCCCGACGGCTCGCGGATCGCATTCGCTTCAAACAGATTCGGAAACATCGATCTCTTCACGATGCCCATTGGTGGCGGCAATCCGACTCACGTACGAATCGATTCGTTGGACTTTCGGAAGCCCTCGGGCAAGGTGCGAGTGAAACTGGTCGACGAAATGGGCAAGCCGACCGCAGCGCGGCTGTATATCGAAGCCTCCGACGGCAAAGGCTACGCGCCTCGCGGTGAGCCGATTTTCTACTATCCGCTAGATCCCGGTGGCAAACGCGATGCGTTTTTCGTTGCGGTCGGCGATGCGGAGTTCGATGTCCCGGCGGGTGGTCTGAAACTAACGGCCGTACGCGGTTACGAATATCGCTTAAGTGCCAAGAGTATCGACATCAAGCCCGGCGAATCCACCGAGGTCAGCTTTCAACTCGAGCGCTGGACGAACTGGAATCAGCGCGGCTGGTATTCCGGCGAAAACCATTTTCACGCGAACTATCTTGGTAGCTACTACCAGCGCCCGGCACAGTCGCTCGCCTGGCTCAAGGCGATGGATCTAAACGCCGCGAATATGATCGTCGCCAATGCACAGGGCGCGTTCGTTCACGACAAGGAGTTTTTCACCGGCGAGCTGAGCCCGCTTTCAACCGAGCGTCATTTTCTCTACTGGGGGCAGGAGTACCGCAACAGCGACCCGCTCGGGCACATGGGTTTTCTAAACATCAAAAAGCAGGTGCCGCCCTCGTACACGAGTGTCCCGGGTAGTGACTCGCCTTATGACTTCCCGTTGAACACCATGGCGGCGCTTGAGGCTCGCGCGCAAGGTGGCCTTGTGACATACATGCACCCGATCGGCGGCACCATGCGCGATGTCTTCGACACCAACCTTGGCGCTAAGGAAAGTGTAGTGACGGCGGCGCTTGGCGGGTTAGATACGATCGACCTCATTCCGTATGGCGACGGCGCCTACCAGCTCTGGTACACCCTGCTGAATTGCGGTCTGCGCATCGCGGCCGGAGCCGGTACGGATTCGTTTACGAATTGGCGCGGCATCAATCGCATCCCCGGAGGCAGTCGCCAGTATGTCCACGTCGGTGGAGAAATGACTTGGGACCGCTGGATCGAACGCTACCGCGAGGGTCGCTCATTCGCGACGAGCGGGCCGCTGATGACGTTTGACGTGAACGGTAGCGAAGTCGGCGAGGAGATTACGTTCAACGCCGGATCGCCCTATCGGGCCACACTACGTGTCAACGTGATGTCACGGACGCCGATCGATCGAGTCGAATTTATCCAGAACGGCCGCGTCATCGAACGCGCGGATGCGCGTGGTGCAAAGACCTATCGCCTAGAGAAATCCGTCGAAGTCAGCGAATCCACTTGGTTCGCCGCTCGCGTCTACGGTCCGGGCGCGCCGGGCCTGACGACGCGGGCGATGGCGCACTCCAGCGCGGTGTACGTCACCGCCGGAGATAGGCCAACGCTTGTGCGCGAGGATCTGGAAATAGCAATTCGCTGGGTTGACCGGCTGTGGGCGTACCTTGTAGAGCGGGATAACTTTGGCTCCACCGAGAACCGAAGCAAAGCGCGGACGATGATCGAAAGCGCACGGCGGCACTATCAAGACAAGCTGCGAATGCTATAAGCACCGACGACAGTTGCTATGGAGCAATTCGGACTCCGCTGCGATTGTCGAAAACAAAAGTCTCGCCCGCGCCGCTCTTGCGATTGAGATCGCTTGCGACGTTTGCGCTCAAGACGATCCCGCTGAGATCGCCGAGTCCGCGTACTGCCGGCCCGATCATGCCAGAGAAGATGTTTCCAGTGAGAGTGACAGCCTGCGTGCGCTCTAGCAAGACTCCGCGCGCGTATCCCTTTTGCGGCCATTCGACGTCGTACTCTTCTTCGCGTTTTGTCCCCTGGCCCAGGAAACTATTCGAAAAATTGTTGCCGGTAACCGCGATACGCCCGCTATCGGGTCCGATGCGGACGGACCACTCGGGGTTGATCGTGAACGTGTTGGCGCTGACCGTCGAGCCCCAGGCATCGCGCAGATCGACGCCTCCACCGTTGTTGTGCGCGATCACGTTGGCGCTGATCGTCACGCCGTAGACGTCACGGTCGAGGATGATCGCTGTGCCCGCGCACTCCTCGATCATGTTGCCGGAGAGAACCGAACCGTAGGTGTTCTCGATGACGACGCCGTGCCGCAGGTGGTCGTCGATGTTGTTCGCGTTCATGCATAGGTTGAAGCTGTCGGTGACGCGAACCGCATCGAGATTCTCTTCAAACTGGTTTGCATTGACTACGATGTCGTGGCTGCCCTCGACCAGCAGGCCGGAGGCCCCGTTGTAGGTCATGATCGAGTCGGCAATGCGCGGATCTTCATAGCATTCGAGTAAGTGAATGCCGTTCGCACCGTGGTGGTCGATCGACAATCCTTCGATATAGATTTCGTCGATGTAACGGGCAAGTACTCCGTCGCCACTCTTCGGGTTGCCACTGATTCGGAAGTTCGCAAGCTGGACGCGCCACACCGAGTAGCGGCGGTTGTCCCGGCCCGAAGCTTCTGGGTCAAAGAGACTTGACTGCAAGATCAAGGCCGGTTCCCCCAGCTCGTTCAAGTTAACGATGTGGGTGGCCGCACCCGCGCCCTCGAGGCGCACATCGCCGCGAGAAAGTACGAGTGGCTCGGAGATCTCAAACCGGCCAGGCGGCAATCGAACTAGTCCGCCGCTGACGGGTACGGCGTCAAACGCTTCTTGTAGTGACGCGTAGTGGCCCGCTTCGACGACCGCCGGATTGGCATCTTGAGCGTCGACCGCGACATGGCTAACGAGCAACCCGGCAAGCAAGCAGGCGACGGCAATGACGGAAAGATTTCTGAACCAAGCAAAGTTCGGCATGGCCTGAACCTATACTGTTCGCATGACTCGCCGCAACTTCGTTTCTCGCTCCGTCGCCGGTTCTGCATTCACCGCCCTGAGTGCCGCGCGCGTGATCGGAGCGAATGACCGCATCGGTGTCGGTATTCTCGGCTGCGGATCGCGCAACCTTCTGGGCCGCGTGCTCGAGTTTCGCGAGGACACAAACGCCGAAGTCCGCGCGGTTTGCGACATATGGAAACAGCAACGCGAGAAGGCCGCCGCAACAGTAAGAGACGCCGCCGGAAATAGCCCCGACCAGATCCACGCCTATCACGATCTGCTCGCTCGCGACGAGATCGACGCCGTGATCATCGGTACGCCCGACCACCAGCACTGCACACAGTTGATCGACGCTGTACGTGCCGGGAAAGACGTTTATGTCGAGAAACCGCTCGCGATGGACATCAAAGAACTCAACCGCGCCTTCGACACGGTCAAGGCATCAGATCGCGTTGTGCAAATGGGAACGCAGGTGCGCAGCTTTCCCACATCCGTCGCCGGCCGCGAGTTTGTTCGCCAGGGCGGGCTAGGAAAAATCTTCAAGATCGAGCAAGCGCGAAATTCCTACAAGCCGTATTGGTATCGCTATGCCGAGCGCAAGCTCGACCAGCAAGACACCGATTGGGACGCGTTCTTGATGCACCGCAAAGCGCGTCGCTGGGACCCACAGCAATACGCCGGGTGGTTTGGCTATCGCGACTTTTCGCATGGCCCACACAGCAACCTCGCGGTCCACTTTATGGACCTCGTGCACTACGTCACCGACTCTGGAGCGCCCAATAGCGCGACGACCGCGGCAGGATCATACCGCTGGGGTGACGACGGATTTACAGCCCCAGACTCGGTCGAAACGGTTCTCGAATACCCCGACAAAGGGTTCATGGTTCGCTACTGCTCGACGTTCGGAGTAAAAGGCAGCAGCCACCTCAAATTCTTTGGCACGCGCGGCGTGATGGACGCGACGCGCTGGAGCGATCCTTGGTTAATTAGCGGTGAATCGGTTGAAGACGATGACCGCATCGCCCAGCCGTCTAACGTAGCCGAGAAGGAAAGCGATCCACACATGCTGAATTTTTTGAACTGCATGCGCACCCGCGAAAAGCCGAACGCGCCCATCGAAGCCGGTTACGAGCACTCGATAGCCGTTCTACTTTCGGACGAAAGTTTTGTGCGCGGCCGCCGCGTAATTTTTGACGCGAAGAAGCGCCGGATTCGCAATGGATAGTCGCTCGTTATCTGCCTGGAGGAGTCTAGTTTTGCCTCAACTCAGTTTTCGATTGAAGTTCTCCATCCGATTCGGGGCGCTGCTATTGTCAGCGCTGCTTGCCAACTCGTTGGTTTTCGCCCAGCAGCTTGCGGCTCCTCAGAGCGGTGCGACCGCCGCGGCCACATCTGACTTTATGGACAGCTTCACCTGGCATCCGGGCGGCACCCGCGAGGCCGACATGTGGCAAGTGCTTATGCTATTCGGCGTCGGCGACCCCGCCGGCGAATCGTGGGATGGTAGTCTGTCGATTCGCGGCGGAGAAATTCTAGCGATCGACCCCCATCGCCAAGAGCCGCCTGATCGCATTTTGCCCCAAGGCGGCTGGAAGCTGACCACGCAAGCGGTCCGCGTGATGCTGACATCGACGGTCGTACACAACCCGGCCCCCTCGTTTCGCGAGGATGTTTTGTCGAAGGGTCTTTGGGTTCGCGGCAGCGGTACTAGCGCGACGGAAGTCTCAGTCAGCACAGCGCAGGGCGACTTCAAGTTCAAGCCGATGTCGATGGGCTTCGGCCCGTGGACGAGCGCTGTTGACGGCCGCGTTGCGATCCAGCGCACATTGCCGGCGACAGATCTTTCCGGTACCGAGTTGCGCCAACACGACTCTCCGGCGATTACTTCAAACTCCAGCGGCGACCTGTTCACGACCTGGTACAGCTACCACGACCGCCGCGAGGAGCTAAACTTCCGCCGCTATCACCAAGGCCGCTGGTCCCGCTTGGTACCTGTTGGGCGCGCCGCCGAAGACCTCTGGCGGCCACAGATCGCCACCGATTCCGACGACAAGCCCTGGCTCATTTATTCGCAACGCCCGTCAAGCGATGGCCCGGGCAACTGGGACATTTACGCGATGGCGTGGGAGGACGGCGAATGGGGGCGGCAGCATCGGCTCACCAACAACCCGCTGCCCGATATCGAGCCGCACGTCGCGCGCGCCGACGATGGCACGATTTATGTGGTCTGGCAATCGTTGGTCGGCCGCCATTCTCAAATTCGCCTCAAATACTTGCGCGATGGGAGTTGGTCGGAAACTGTTTCGGTCACCAATACCGCCGCGAACGATTGGGCCCCCGCGGTTGCGGCCGGTCCTAACGGAGTGGCTTGGATCGCATGGGACCGTTACGGCGTGGGCGCCGAAGGCAACTATGACGTGTTCGCCCGCAGCTATTCTTCGACGACCGGCCTGGGCGCTGAAATGCCGATCGCGACGACGACGCGTTTCGAGGCACATTCAAGCATCGAGGTCGACCAACAAGGTCGACCCTGGGTTGCGTGGGAGACGTCAGGCGTCAATTGGGGCAAGGACCTAGGTAAGGGCCTCGGGGACGTACAGCCCGGAACTCCGATGGGCGGACCGCGTCGCATTGAAATCGTCTGCTACGACGGTGGCCAGTGGAAGACGCCAGCAGCCGTTGTGTTCGACGATCCCCAGGCCGCTGGTTCGACAGGCGAGAGCCGTCCGCAATTGATGTTCGACCCGGACGGCAATTTGTGGATGTCGTTCAAACGCCGCTACAGCCGCCGTTCGTATCGCCCAACAACCTATTGGGAATATTTCTTGACGCGCCTCGATGGCCGGCAGTGGACCGAGCCGATCACATTGCCGCAAAGCTGGGCGCGTAAAAGCACCCGCATGGGAATAACGGTTGCCGATGGCCGCCTGTGGGCGTTTTGGCCGAACGAGAGCCGCCGCTGGGCGTTCGCGAGTCGGCCTCGATTGAACCGCGTTGTGGCGGGTTCGTTGGAGCTACCCGGACCGGGCGCGGCGCCGCGTCTGCGTCCCTACCAGCCGATGCCCGGTGAAGCGCGGCCAACCTCTCACCCCACCGAGATCGACGACGTTCGCTTCATTCGCAACCACCGTGCGGAGCACAATGGCGAGACGTTGCGCATCGTGCGCGGCGACTTGCACCGCCATACCGAACTGTCCCAAGACGTAGGCGGCATGGACGACGGCTCGCTGCCGGAGTTCTACCGCTACATGATCGACGCCGGCGCAATGGACTTCGGCGCATCAACCGACCACCAAGCCGGCGGCACCGATTTCTGGAACACGATGACACAGAAGATGGCCGACATGTACCATTTTCCCGACCGCTTCTCGACGCTCTACGCCTACGAGCGCAACCCCGGGAATCCATTCGGTCACCGCAATCTAATTTACACGCATCGCAACTATCCGATCGTGCCGTTCTTTATCCCCACGCACCCCGCCTTCTTGTTGCCCGACAGCCCTGATGGCGAATTGTTGACGTTTAGCTCGATGGGGTTTGGAAGCGGTGTGCGCAACGAGACGAAGCTGATGTACGACGTAGCCAAGGAGACGGGCGGCATTTCGATTCCTCATACGTCCGGCACAAATTCGATGGGGACCGACTGGCGCGACAACGACCCCGAGGTCGACACGGTTGCTGAGATTTACCAGGGCGCTCGCCAGAACTATGAACACAAGAACGCCCCGCGCGGAATCAATGACGGCGAAGAGGACCAAGCAGCCGGAGGTTTCCAACAGCCCGGCATGATGTGGAACGCCTGGGCCAAGGGCTACAAGATCGGCGTGATTGCCAGCTCCGACCACTACTCGACGCACATTTCCTACGCGATGGTTTACACGCCGGATAAGAGCCGCGAGTCGATTCACAACTCGATTCGCAAGCGTCACACCTACGGCGCGACGGACAACATCGTGTTGGACTTCCGCATGGGCGACGCGTTCATGGGTGACGAGATCGCGGCCGATGGTCCTCAAAGAATCACCGTGCGCGCTCGAGGGACCAATGACATCGCCGCGATCCATGTTATCCGTGAAGCAGAGTACATCTACAAGCACGAGCCCGGCAGCGCCGAAGCCGAGTTCGAGTATTTAGATGCCGAAGCCAACGCGGGCGACCACTGGTATTACCTGCGCGTAGAGCAAGCCGACGGCGAGCTAGCGTGGTCAAGCCCGATCTGGATATCGCAGCGTTAGCCCGCGCTAGAATCACGCCATGATGAAACCGAGCCGCCGCGCGTTTGCTGCTGTTGCCGTCACTTCAGCCGCCGCCGGCTACCAACGAATTCTCGGTGCCAACGACCGCATCCGGCTTGGTTTCATCGGCGTAGGCAATCGCGGCAACAATCTACTCAACGCTACGAAAGAATACGCAGACCAACAAATCGCTGCTGTCTGTGACTTGCGGTCCGACTATCTCGACAAAGCGATCGCTGACGCCGGCACCAACCCGGCCCGGTTCACGGACTACCGTCGACTAGTCGAGTCAGACCTAGACGCCGTCATCGTCGCCACGCCCGATCACTGGCACGCCAAGATGCTGATCGACGCCTGCAGGGCGGGGAAGGATGTCTACGTCGAGAAACCTCTATCGCTAACTGTGCAAGAAGGGCGCCGCATGGTCGAAGTCGCCGCGGAAACCAAGCGCGTCGTCCAGGTGGGCATCCATCGCCGCTCGTCGCCGTTCTGCCGCGAAGCCGCCGAGATTGTCCGTAGCGGCGAGATTGGCCACGTTACCGCCGTAAGATGTGCCAACGTAGAAAACCAATGGCCGCGCGGTATCGGCAATCCACCCGACTCCCCCCCGCCCGCCGATCTCGATTGGGATATGTATCTTGGGCCGGCGCCGCTAAGCGCCTATAATCCCAATCGCCACACCTTCCGATACCGTTGGTTTTACGACTTCGGCGGCGGCCAACTCACCGACAACGGCGTCCACTTCCTCGATCTGATTCAGTGGGGCCTCGGCCAAGATGCCGCCCAGTCGGTCACGGCTATCGGTGGCAAGTATGCGCTCGAAGACAATCGCGAAACTCCTGACACGATGCAGACCCTGTGGCAGTTCCCTGGTCAAACTCTGGTCAGCTTCACGCAGTACAGCGCCAACGCCGCCCCAATCAGCGACACTCGCCCGTTCTTGGCGGAATTCCGAGGCACCAAGGCCACCATGTATGTTTTCTTCGACGGTTGGGAGATCATCCCCGAGAGCAATCCAACGTTCGACCGCCCGGCCGTGTCTCCGCTGGACCGTAATCGATCACGCCAGTACCGCGAATCATTCCGCCCGGCCATGGAAGCCCGCGGCGCTTCCGGCTCAGCCGACCCACGCTTCCACATTCGCAACTTTCTCGATTGCATTAAGACCCGCGCCAAGCCCAACTGCGATATCGAAACAGCGCATCGCTCGACCACGACCGCGAACATCGGAAATATCGCCCTCAAAACTAAACGCCACCTGCAGTGGGACGCCACAACAGAAAAGTTCGTCGACGATGCCCGAGCCGACGAGTACTTGGGCTACAAGTATCGTCAGCCCTGGACGCTCTAGGAAACTGACGCTATGAGACTGTCAAACTGTTCGCTCCTTTTGGTTGCGTTGTTCGCTTCCCCGGCGGTGCGCTCGCAGGAACCACCCTCATTCCAATGGCCCGAAGGCAAGCAAGCCGCCGTCAGCCTGACATTCGACGATGCCCGCGCCAGCCAACCCGATATTGGCGCGGCACTGTTTGCGCGATTCAAAACGAAGGCAACCTTCTACGTCGTGCCGGCTCGCATGGAACCCCATTTGGACGGCTGGAAGCGCCTCGCCGCGGCCGGCCATGAGATCGCGAACCACACGTTGACGCACCCCTGCTCCGGAAACTTCGCCTTCTCACGGGAACGCGCTCTCGAAGACTACAACCTCGAGAAAATGCGCTTCGAGCTAACTGAAAGCAATCGGCTGATAGAGAAGTTGCTCGGCGCGAAGGCGACCTCGTTCGCTTATCCCTGTGGCCAGACGTTCGTTGGGCGTGGCAGAGGATCGAAGAGCTACGTCCCTCTCGTTGCGGAGTTATTCCAAACCGGCCGCACCTGGCTCGACGAAGCAGCCAATGATCCGAGCTACGTCGACATGGCGCGTATTACCGGCATCGAGACGGACGGCGAGGGCTTTGGCGACCTCAAAGCGCATCTAGACGACGCCCGCGAGGGCGGTCTCTGGTTGGTTCTAGGCGGACACGAGATCAATGAATCGGGGCGCCAAACCACACGCGTAGCGATGCTGGAGCAGTTAATTCCCTACCTGGAGGACCCCGCCAACGGCTTCTGGGTAGCGCCGGTCGGCACGGTCTCGGATTACGTTCTGCGGGAGCGGGCTAAACAGCGCTAGAATCCCTTTGAGAAATGAGGAGTATCGATCGATGAAAAGAACACTAGTGCTGCTGTGCGGAGTTGTCTGTCTGGCCATCGCCTGGACCTGCAGTTCACCTGCCGTCGCGGAACCTGTCGTCGCGTCTCCAGCCCTCGAGAAAATTGCTGATGGCGTCTGGTTCCGTATGGGCGAACGCGATTAAGGCCATTGCAACAACGTTGTGATCGATCTCGGCGAAGGCTTACTAATCGTCGATGCCAACTTCCCAAGCGGCGCGAAAGCATTGATGGAAGATCTCAAGACCATCTCGGACAAGCCGGTAAAGTACGTCTTCGATACCCACCATCACGGCGATCATGCCTATGCCAACGAAGTGTGGACGCGCTCGGGCGCCACGACGCTTGCGTATATTGGCGTGGCCGAGGAGATGAAACGCTATGAGCCCGCTGGTTGGCAAAGTGCCGCGGCGTCGCGGCCCGACGTGGCGGCGGTCGGCGCGGACACGGTGCAACCGCCGCAACAGACCTTTAGCGAGATTCCGCACGTCATCGACGAAGGTGGCCGGCGAGTTGAACTCCATCACTTCGGCTGGGCGCATACCCGCGGCGATGGGTTTGCTTATCTGCCGGAAGAAAATATCCTCTGTACAGGTAACGCGATTGTTAACGGGCCGTTCAACTTCACTGGTCATGGCAATACAGGCAATTGGCCCAACGTCGCACGTCAGGTGCAAACTCTGAAACCCGCTACAGTGCTGCCCGGTCACGGCTCGGCCGGCGGACCCGAGATCATCGCCGGGCAGCTTCAATTCTTCGAGGAGTTAAACGCCGCGGTTGAGGCGGCGTTCAGCGCAAAGACTCCACTAGAAGAAGTAGTAACTGTCGAGAATGGTGCGGGCGTTTCGACAACGGTCGAGCTGTCCGATGCCGTCAGCAATTGGGTGGGGGATCGCTTCGCGGAACAGGTCCGTGTACGGTACGCGGAATTAGCCGAAGGAAAACCGCACGGCGAAATCCTGGCCGGACCGTAGTGCCTCGCGCCGCCAAGCGATAGCCCGACCACAATCTCACTCCGCAGTAGGATAGTATCTGAACGAAACCGCAATGCCGAAATCGCTACTCGCCTTTCTAATCCTCGCCCTCTTCATTGCTTGCGGCGGTCCTGAAACTGCCGGCGACCCCGCCCCCCAATCAAAAGCGGCCGTCGCTGGTGACTCAGACCGTTGGGAAGAGGCGATGCAGACGTTCGAAAAGGCCGATACCGCAAACCCACCTCCTAAAGGCGGCATTGTGTTTTTCGGCAGCTCTAGTTTCCGCCGCTGGGACTTAGAGAAATCCTTCCCGGGAATGGGTCTCATCAACCGCGGCTTCGGCGGCTCCCAAATGTCTGACGCCATCCGCTACCTCGATCGCGCCGTTCTGCCGCTCGAACCGCGAACGATCTTCGTGTATGAGGGCGACAACGACATCGGCGGCGGAAAGACGCCAGAGATCGTTGAGGCCGACTACCGCACGTTTGTCGAAAAGGCCCGCGCCGCCCTTCCGGAAGTCAAGATTGTCTTCGTGGCGATCAAACCAAGCATCCGCCGCTGGGAACTCATCGACAAAGCGCGCGAGGCCAATGCCAAGGTCAAGGCCATAACCGAAACCGACGACCGCCTCGAATACATTGATGTCGACGCGCCGCTATTGGACAGCAACGGACAGCCCCGCGCCGATCTCTTTGTAGAGGACGATCTCCATCTCAACGACGCCGGATACGAAATCTGGGCGGAGTTGATCCGCCCCTATCTCAATTGATGGATCGACAACCCGGCGGTGAAGATCTGCCGCTCTACTGCGACGCCGCCATGCCGGTGCCGCTCGACAAGATATTCACCTACAGCCTGCCGGAAACGCTGCGACATCGCGTCCAGACCGGCTGTCGAATCATCGCGCCATTCGGACCGCGCAAGTTGGCCGGCGTCGTCTTATCGACGCATTCCACGAAACCGGAATACAAAACTCGCGCGGTCTTGCGGCTACTCGACGAAGACCCCGCGCTAACGCCCAATCTGATCGAGCTTGGCCGCTGGATCTCTGACTACTACTGCACCCCAATCGGCGAGGTCTTCAAGTCGACGCTGCCGCTTGGCGGCGAGATACGCTCGACGAAATTCGTGTCGCTGACTCCCGCGGGAGCCGACGCCGCGGCGCAATTCATGCGTTCGACCGGCGCCGATGACCCCTACGTTTTGGTTCTACGCGCTCTCGAACGACGCCCACTATCGCTCACGTACTTACTAAAGAAATTCGACAAGGCCGAGACTGGGGTACGCAGCCTCGAGAAGCGAGGCTTCGTCAAAGTCGAACTACAAATGAAAGACCGCGACCCTACTCGAGCCCGCGATGGTCGCTTGGTCGTAGGGCCCGGCAACCTCGACGCGCTCAAGCCGAAAGCATCGAAGGGAGAGCGCCGGCTGGTCAACTTTCTCGTCAAAAACCCTGGCCGCCACGATCTCGAGCCGCTCAGCATCGAACGCAAAGACACGGCGAAAGTAGCCCGTAGACTTGCCAAGGCCGGCGTCGTCACTCTGCAACTGATTCGCGACCCGCTCGGGCAAGTAACCGACGTCCCGCGAGTCGATCTTAACGGCGACCAACAAGTCGCCGTCGATGCAATCACGGTCTCGCTCAGAGCCAAACAGTTCGCAACGTTTCTGCTCTATGGCGTGACCGGCTCAGGCAAAACTGAGGTCTACTTGCGGGCCATCGAAGAATGCCTAGCCCAAGACCGCTCAGCGATGTTGTTGGTGCCCGAAATAGCGCTTACGCCCGCCGTCGCCTCGCAGTTTTTTGCCCGATTCGGAGACCGAGTAGCCATCCTCCACAGCGCCTTTACCGATATGCAGCGCTCCGAGCAATGGCGCCGCATCCGCCGGGGCGAAGCGCGCGTCGCGATAGGAACGCGCAGCGGAGTCTTCGCCCCGCTCGCCGATCTGGGGTTAGTGATTGTCGACGAGGAGCACGAATCAAGCTACAAGCAGGAAGAAGCTCCGCGCTACCACGGACGCAACGTCGCGATCATCCGAGCGCGGGCCGCGGGGGCGACCGTCGTTCTAGGCTCTGCCACGCCGAGCCTAGAATCCCGCCACAACGTAGACGCCGGAAAGTACAAGATGCTGCGCATGCCCGAGCGCATCCAGCGCCGCCCGATGCCGACCGTGATCACCGTCGACATGCGTCAGGAGTTTCTTGAGACGCGTCAAAACAAGCTCTTCTCGCGACAGCTTGTAAATGCTGTCGACGAACGTCTCCAGGACGGTGAACAGGCCATGATCTTGCTCAATCGCCGCGGCTTCTCGGTCTACGTGATGTGTCGTTCCTGCGGACATCGAGTCGAATGTGAAAACTGCTCGGTCACGTTGACATACCACAAGCGTGAGCAGCGCCTGCTCTGCCACTATTGCGATTTCGCCGCACCTATTCCGAAAGAATGTCCGGCATGCAAGGGCGAGTATATTCACTTTCAGGGCAGTGGCTCGGAGAAAGTGGAAGACCAGCTCCGCAATGAATTCCCCAAAGCGCGTATCGCCCGCCTAGACCGCGACACCGTCAAAGGCCGGGACTACTACGAAACGATCCTCAACGGATTCCGAGAGGGCAGCTACGACCTGCTCGTAGGTACCCAGATGATCGCCAAAGGGCACGACATCCCCAACGTCACGCTAGTCGGTGTCGTCAGCGCGGACGTTGGCCTCGGGGTGCCCGATTTCCGAGCCGCCGAGCGCACTTTTCAACTACTGACGCAGGTCGCGGGCAGAGCGGGACGAGGGGATAAGCCGGGCCAAGTGATCCTGCAAACCATGAATCCCGAGCACTATGCCGTCGAGCTTGCGGCGCGGCAAGACTACGACGCATTCTACAAACGCGAACTAAATTTTCGAAAGAGTCTACGCTACCCGCCCTTTGCCGCGCTGGCCACTATGATTGTCAGAAGCCGCAAGCTTGAAGAAGCGCTGGAACTCAGCGGCAAGTTAGCCCAGCACCTGATGCCGCCACTCGCCGGAGTACGTATGATGGGCCCCGCCGCCGCCCCGGTCGTCAAACTGCGCACCGAATACCGCTATCAATTTCTGCTGAAATCCCTCAGCCGCAAGAACGTGGCAGCCACACTAAAACGAGCCAGGGAATATGCACTCGCCCAAGGCTGGCCGCCAACGGCGTTGGTGATCGACGTAGACCCAATGAGCCTACTCTAGTGCGAGTCACGGGAGCCGTAGCTCCCCCTGGAGTTTGGCTTTATTGGAGGCTGTAAGGCCTGAAGAATGACTCCACAATCGAACTACTGAGGCTTCGGTATGCGCGCAAGGTTGAGGATACTGAACCCCGGTAGGGGTGGCGTTTGAATTAGCCTAGGGTGCAACCCTAGGATTTAAAGTCGACGTCGCCCGAGGAAATCCCCCTGCCCCGCCGAACGACCGGGAAAGGCCAAACCCCTCCGGGAGCCGGGGCCCCTCATCGCGCTCGTCTAGTAAGATTGGGCTTCAATGTCTGTCGATATTCGTCTATCGTTCGTGGTTCCTTTCTGCGCGGTTGCGCTCGCTGCCCAACCACTCATCGAGCTTAGCGATCCGGTTCCTCCACCTGAATGGGCGCGCGCCGAGCGGGCGCTGCTCGACGCGGCCTCCGACGCCGCGCAGGTCTTCTCTGAGCGCTACGTCGACGAGCGAGGCTACTTCAAATGTGTAGAGCGCTGGGGCGGAAATGACGGAGCCGACGACGCCATGGAAAACTTCGCCGGTTGGACGCTGCTCTATGCTCTAGGCGGCGACGAGCGTGTCTTGGAACTTTATGAGCGGGCCTGGGAGGGACATCTCAAACAGTTCACCGCCGCCAAAGCCGCCGGCATCGAGATGGCCGAGGACGGCATGTACTGGCGCGAGTTCGTCACCGCCTTCGATTGGGAGCACACGGGCGAGGCTCTGGCCGCCTTCAACCTTTATGCCTTGGCGCGGCCAAACGACGCCAAGTACCGCGAACGCACGACTCGCTTTGCGGACTTCTATACCGGCACCGATCCCCAAGCCGACAACTACGATTCCGAACACCACGTGATCAAGAGCATCCACAACGGCAGCCGCGGCGCGAAGATCACGCCGGCGTCGGAGATGGATTGGGGCGGTCTGCCGGTCGAAGGAGCGCCCGAACGCCTTACGCGCTATGCAACTGCGTCGAACATCAAGGGCGACCACCCGTTGAATCTTTGCACTGCGGCCCTCGGGTTCAACGCCTACTTGCTGAGCCGTGAGAGCCGCTATCGCCAGTGGACTCTTGAGTACCTAGACGCTTGGCGCGAGCGCATTCTGGCGAACGGCGGAAACATCCCGACCAACATTGGCCTCGATGGAACCATCGGCGGCGAGTGGGACGGTAAGTGGTACGGCGGCGTTTTCGGGTGGGACTTCGACCCAAAATCCGGCTCGCGCAACTACTTTATCCGCGGCCCGAGGATTGGCTTCGGCGTAGGTCTGCTCCTTTCGGGCGACCGACGATACATGGAACCGCTACGGCGTCAGATCGCCAATCTCTACACGGTCAAGCGTGTCGAAAATGGCCGGGTTTTGCTGCCACGAAAGCACGGTGAGGACGGCTGGTACGGCTACTCGGCGAGCGAACACCTAGACGTCCAGCGCGACATCTATCTCGCGACCTTTGACCGCACGGATCTCGAAGGTCTGGGCCGCGACCCCTGGATTCAGTTTCTCGATGGCGACAACGCCGCCTATCCGCTCACGGCGTTAGGGCGCGACCTAGATGAAGTCAAAAAGCGGGTGAAAACGATCCTCGCCGATCAATCTGTCGACGACGAACGCACGTCCGACTATACGCACCGCTTCACCCCGGTAGCTGTGGAGTCGCTGGTGAATCTCGCGATGGGCGGCAATCACCCGGGGCGCGCGGGCAACGTTCTGCATACTCGATTGTTCTATCTCGATCCGGCCCGCGATCGCATTGGGTTGCCTGATCAAGTGGCTGCGCTGGTCGATCGTATTACTCCCGAGGGCGTGCGGGTGCGCTTAGTCAACCTCGATTCCGAAAGACCAAGAGATGTCGTTGTGAGAGCCGGCGCCTACGGCGAGCACCAGTTCACGAAAATCGACGGGGCAGGCGCCGACACAAGCGTTGTCCGGGTTCGTCTAGCCCCAGGCTCGGGAGGAACGCTCGAGCTTGGCATGCGATATTTGGTGAACCAACCGACGGCCCCGTGGCTATAAGGCAAGCGTCGGCTCGATAAAGGGCAGTGATCTATCCGCGCTGGACGACGAGTACGCTGCCGATGGAGAAACTCGGGTTAGCTACATCGAATTAACGATTAGCCGCGAAACTCTGGCAGAGTGGACCGCGCGGCGTAGTTAGTTTGACTCTTGCCCTCGTCCCGCGGCGCACCTGAAGACGACTTTTTCCTCACCGACCTCTGGAATCCAACCTACCATTCCAAGCGCTTCTTGGTTTCGCTCCGCCAGTAATTCCGCGACTGGGACCGGGTCCCACTCTTCCCCGGCGGACAGAAGGCTGTAGTCACCGGACATGCCGGCGCTGGTTTTGAAGCTGACTCCGTCATGGCCTACTTCGATTTCGCATAGATCAGAGCCCTCCTCGTCCATTGCCAGTCCGAACTTCGTCTTCCATTCGAAACCGTTCTTTAGCAAGATATTGTCGCGGTACGACACGATCAGTGCCAGAGTCTCAACATCGCGTAGTTCCCAGACGACATCCCGCCTCTGTTTCCGGGATGGCAATCCATCCGCTGCGTCTTGGGCGGCCTTCCTGCGGTCACTCGGCGATACCCAGTGCTTCACGTTTTTCAACCCGCGGCCAAAACTCATCACGTTTTCGCCGGCGCCGAGAACGTCACCGACAACCGGCACGGCACCGATTGCCGCGCCCACCCCCGATCGCAGCCACGACTTTTTCTTTGGGAGTTTGTAAACGATAATCCGCTCCGTCGACACGACCACCAGCAACGCTGAACGGCAGTGCATCGTTAGCAGTAGCTGCTCGCCGGACGTTGAAAACGCGTCGGCCTGGTCACTCAGGAGCGCCGGGTTCACCCGCATATAGGGGAAGCCGGGAGCATCGAGAAATGTCTCATAGCCCTCTTCACGAAATTCCGTGTGGTCCGTTGCCATATTGCTACTCCTTTAGACTTAGGTCAAACTTTGTGAGGTTGTGAACGACTTCATGGGTCACGGCGCGGAAGCCTAATCGCGACTAGCCGGCCCTGCATTGGGCTTGACCACGATTTGCAAATTGGCCGCATCAGCATGTGTAGAGTAATCGATTTACGAGTGAAATACGATGTTTTTTTGAATAGCATCACGAATGATCCTCTTCTTGGCGGTAATTCCGGTAGTAGCAATCCGAGGGCCGTTTAATTCATGCTGGTGCGTTCAGCATAGTTGTGCGAAAAGCGGACTTCATCCTGGCTTTGCGTCCCGCCCGGTGGCGTCCTCATCCGTCAACAACGGTTGACGCGAAGTACACCGCGGGCTACATAACCGGACGAGATTCTTCCGTCGGCCCGTTTTGATTTGCCCTAGCTTGTTGATTTCATTGGCCCTGAGCCCGAGCTTTGCTTCAAGAGAGTTTTCGGCCTCCGACGTGCTCTTCGTGCGGCGTGGTTGCCCGTCAGAGATTGGTCGACGAAGACGTCGAGGTGTCGACGATGCTTACCCTGGGCGTAGAGCGCGTGAACCTCGGCATGGATGCAAAGAACGATCGTCGATCTACAATGGTTCGCGCAGCATCGGTTCTCGGTGTCACTGGGAGTTAAAGAATCGATGGCAGACAATTCTCCAGAAACCAGAGTCAAGCCGGGCGAGTTTCCTTTCCCGATTCTTGACGGACCAAACGAAACCAGATATCTCACCTGGGTACGTAACCACTCAAACTACATGGCCGTGCGCGGGTTCCTCGACTATGTGCGAGCCATTGGCGTGCTGGTGCGGGGCATGGTCATCAATATGCTGACGTTGCTTCCTTGCGTGCTGCTGGTAGCCCTAGCGGTCGCGGCCTACAGGGTCTTGCCGGAATCGCCTCCGTCATTTCCGTTGACGGGGTTCGTCTTGGCAATTTCGCTTATCTGGATTCTGCTCCTCCCAGCGTTGACTCCGATATTCAAGATCCGTCAGCACAAGAAGAGCATCGCGACAGGCAGCGATAGCTCAGTAAGGTTGCGCGACCGCTATGAACGTTCGTTCGGCGCTTCGTTGATATTGATCTTCTCTGTTGCAGTGTTCGAATTGCTCGCGTATATCCTGCCGGCGTTCAATAGCTTTTTGGCAACTGAGTCTGGGTGGTCCTCCTTCGGATCCATCGCGGCCATCGCGATCGCAGTCCTCAGCGGTGCTGACAAACTACTATCGGCGTTTGGCGGGGCCGCGAGGAAGGTCGCGATGATAGTCGTCGGCAGCCTTGGAGTGCTCCTGCCAGTTATCGCCGTCCTGCTTGTCGCAAATTTTCTGGTTTTTAGCGAGCCCCCCGATAACGCCACGATGGAGTGGGTCCTCCAGGCGAAAGTAGTATTGTTCGTGGGGATTGGCCTTAATTGTGGATACGGCGTTGCCAAGGGCGTCTTTGGGGGAAAAGCGATCCTGATGTCGCTGGGATTGCTAGCAGCGTCGTGGGCGCTTACGGGAGTGATGGCTACGGGGACCGAAGCACTCTACGAGCTTGAGTATGGAATCTTGGAGTCGTCCATCCCGCTTGTCGGCGAGAAGCTTAGCGATGAGCAGTTCAAGGATGAGCGTAAGAAGCTCATTGAAACCTTAGCTTTCCCGGATGACTCACTGCTCGTCGAAGCGGCCGAGTACCTCAAGACTACAGAAGTACGTAATGCTCTTCAGGGCGTTGACTTTGAATCTACCGGAAGCTTGGAAGCGGATCCCAAGAATCTCGCGAATTGGCTAATCCCAGATAGTGTTGAAAAGCTGGTGAGTGTTGACGAACTTCTCGCCCAGTGGTACACAGCAGAACAGCCGTTGTATGGCCTCGGGGCGCGACTCTCTGGCTGGCGTTTGCAAGCGCGTAGCGACTTGGTTTACGCGGCTAGTCTGTCAACGGATTGCTGCCCGGGGTTATATGCGACCTCAGCTGCGCGTGACTTGCATCGTGTGGCCTTTATGATGAAGGCCATCTACGTTCTTATGCTCTTCGTCCTGGTGTTGTTCTTTTGCTGGCTTACCGTCGACGTGAACCTAACTTCCATCCATGGCCTATATCGGGATCGGCTCGCATCGGCATTTCTAGTCGGCGAGGACACTGGTGGTACCGTCGCCATTGAAGAAGACCTCGATTTGGCGGAAATCTGCTGTCACGAGGCGGGCTCCACGGCGCCGTATCACATAGTTAACACAGCGCTTAATCTCCAGGGAAGCAAGCTTCCCGAAGTGCAGGATCGCCAGAGCGATTTCTTCGTCTTCACAAAGAAATTCATCGGCGGCAAAACCACCGGCTATTGTCGGAGCGAGACGATGGAGCGAGTCTTTCCGCAAATGGACCTGCCGACGGCAATGGCAATTTCGGCGGCCGCCGCATCTCCGAATATGGGCAGAGGCACGAACCCCGCTCTCGTGGCCATCATGACTCTTCTCAACGTACGGCTCGGGTTTTGGATCCCGAACCCAGGTCGCATCGAGAGTTGGTTAGACAAGCGAGTTAAGGACCCGCCGGAGAGGCAGGGCAAGAACAGCGGGTATTCATTCAACGAAGTATTCCGCGAAGAGTTGAACGAAATCGAGCGTCGCTGGGAGCAGCTCCCAGCCCGAGGGCAACGCTGCCTGGCCTCGATCAACGGCAACTCGAACTCGGAGACGAGGTTAGCTCATGGGCTGGTCGGCGTCGCATATTCTGGGGGCGGCATTCGCTCCGCAACTCTGAATCTGGGGGTCACACAGGCGCTCCACCAAAGCGGCGTTTTCGACCACGCGGACTACATGTCGACGGTCTCGGGCGGTGGGTATCTCGGCTCGAGCATCAGCACTTTGATGCGCCAGAAGACCACGATCACGAGCGATGTTGCTGGTATCGTTGGCGTCCACGAGAGCAAAAGCGAAACTATGGTGTCGATTAGTGAGGGGCGTGCGTATCGCTTTAGGGGCGATGCCCGACTGAGAGTGATTGAAGGCGAGACCGTCAGAGCAGGGCAACGCTTGATCAGAAGGAGCTTCTCACCGATGGCGTTGGTTCGAGGACTGTTCGCGCTATACATTAACCCGGTCGGAGCGCTGTGGCGCTACTGGAAATATAAAACCTCGAGCGAGATTGACGGAACCGTGAGCATCAAAAAGAGTGGAAGCGAAACAGTCGTGTCCGTTTCGAAGCCGAATAACCTGCTGCGCACGTATTTCTATGCGAGCCACGCCCAACTCGCAGTGGAGGACGGTGACGCCGTCAAGGTAGGGCAACGCCTGATCAGGATAGGACGGCCAGTGAATTCTAATCGGAGTACGCTCGTACAGGCGTACGGTTGGCGGGTGCGGCCGGCTGCCCTCTTGCGCGAGATACGTGGCAAACTCGACGAGAAGTGGCGCTGGGTAAATGTCTCAGACGGCGGCCACATCGAGAATTTGGCCACCATCGAATTGCTACGTCGGCGTTGCAAATACATCATCATTGGTGACGGTGAGGCCGACCCGAAACATCACTTCAACGGCCTGGCAACCCTGATCCGATCGGCCCGAATCGATCTCGGCATTCACATCGAAAATCAATCTCGACTGTCAAGGGCGGAGTAAATTTGGACCACTTCGGCGGAGCAAAAGTAGACCAGTTGGTGAAGGGGTGGCGGTTTTCGTGGGACGGCTGGAACGGAGCCTGCGGTCGCCCTTTAGGGCGGCCCAGGCGTAGTGGAGGCCGTCCCACGAAAACCGGGCGAGTGGCCGGTGGGTCAGCCCAAAGAGTGAGCCCGCTTCTTCTTGCTCTGGATCAGACGGAAGCTTTCGGCGTTCAGCTCTAGAATATGAACGTGGTGCGTGAGGCGATCGAGCAGGGCGCCGGTCAGCCGCTCGGAGCCGAAGACCTCGGTCCATTCGTTAAACGGCAGATTCGAGGTGACCAGCGTCGAGCCCTGTTCGTAGCGCTGGGAAAACACTTCGAACAATAACTCCGCTCCGGTCTTCGATAGCGGCACGTAGCCCAGTTCATCGACGATCAGCAGATCCTGCTTGGCCAACTGCTTTTGACATCGCAGCAAGCGCCGTTCATCTCGGGCTTCGAGCAGCTCATTGACCAGTGCCGCCGCTGTTGTGAAGCGTGTTCGATAGCCGCGCTGACAAGCCGCCAGTCCCAACGCCAAGCCGATGTGCGTTTTGCCCGTGCCGGAATTACCCAGTGCCGGCACGTTTTCGCGGCGGTCGATAAACTCACAGCGCGCCAGTTCCAGCACCAGCTTCTTGTTCAACGCCGGCAAGGACGGGAAGTCGAAAGTGTCCAGACTCTTGGTCACGGGAAACTTCGCGGCCTTGCTGCGGCGCTCGGTGGCCCGCTGTTCACGGTCGAGCAGTTCCAGCTCGCAGAGTTGTTGCAGGAAGCTCCTCGAATCCAAGCTCTCGGCGGCGCATTGCCGCGCCAGTTTGTCGTACTCGCGCAGGAAGGTTGGCAGCCGCAACGCTTTCAAATGCGCTTCGAGCAGAAGTTTCGACCTCGCCATTACCCCCCTCCTTGTGCCGGCAGTGCCAAATAGTCCGCAGCGGAGGTTTGCTCCACCTGGGCTGCCGGCAGGTGCGGATACTTCGTCAAGTCCAAGCGCGGCGGCCGTTGCTCGATGCGGCACAGCACGAAGTGCCTGACTGCATCCAAGCCAATCGCTCCCAACTCGCAGGCTTGGCGCACCGCCGCGGCAACGTGCTCGAATCGGAAGTCCTCCAGTCATCGCAATACCCGCACGTACTCGCGCTTGCCTGGCTTTCCCAACCGTGCCTCGAGCAAACGTCTCAAGCACGGGAACTGTTCGGGCAGCTCCCAGCCCGCCAACGGGGCCGCTTGATCGAGCGCGTTGGTCTTGCGTTCCAGCAGTGCTAGGTAATGCAGCGGATCGAAGATCAACTCTTCGCGTTCGTAACTGCGCCGGTGGCGCGCGATCTCTTCGCTGCCACAACAGATCACGATTTCATCGACGTAGCCTTTCAGCAACACCTGGCGATGTCCGTAGCGTGTGGGCACCGAGTAGTCGTTGGCGCGATAGCACACCAATGACAGCGACGTCACCCGCGTGGTGCGTTTGTCGCAGGCGTCATAGGGCGTGGGCGGCAAGGGCAACAACGCTTGGCGGTCACGCTTGAAACGTTCCTCAATCGTTTCGGTGTGCCGCCGCAAGCGCCGCTTACGATTGTTGAGGCACTGCGCTTCGAGCTGCTCGTTGAACGCTTCCCAGCTTGGAAACCTTGGCGCCGGCACCATGAAGTTCCGCCGGGCATAACCGACCAGTCCTTCCACCTTTCCCTTGTCGTTGCCTTTGCCCGGACGCCCGAAACGATCGGAGAATAAATAGTGCGACTGCAGTTCACTGAACACCCTGGTCCGCTTGCGCCTGCCGTCGCCCAGAATCCTCGCCAGCGCCAAGGTCGTGTTGTCGTAGAGGATGCTGCGTGGCACGCCGCCGAAGTACCGAAACGCTGCGTTGTGCCCCTCGCAAAACGCTTCCGTCGTCGCGGCCGGGAAAGCTTTTACGAAAGCGTCATCGCTAGGCGGCAG
Organism: Bryobacterales bacterium; assembly: GCA_965205595.1. Taxonomy (GTDB): domain Bacteria; phylum Acidobacteriota; class Terriglobia; order Bryobacterales; family UBA6623; genus CATQHP01. The sequence continues at coordinate 233,899 of CBDBHI010000012.1, forward strand.
ATCGACCACCAAGTAGTGCGCCTTGCGCTGTACGCCGTCAATGACCACCAGAGCTTCACCGCAGTCGGCCTGGGCATCGCCCGCCGGATGCACCAGCGGCACGAACATCTCTTGCCCGCCGAGCTTCTTGTCGCGAACATAGTCCTTGACGATCGTGTAACCGCCGGTGAAATCGTACTCGTCGCGCAAGCGGTCGAAGATGCGTTTTGCGGTGTGGCGTTGTTTCTTCGGACGTTCCTGATCGTCGCTGAGGATCTGATCGACGATTCCGGTGAAGGGATCCAGCTTCGGCCTCTGCGCTGGTTGGCGCCGCCGATAGCCCGGCGGAGTGGCGTAGCGCAACATCTTGCGCACCGTCCCTCGCGCCAGGCCAAACCGTTTGGCGGCCTCGCGCTCACTGAGCCCTTCGACAAAGACACTGCGCCGTACTTGAGCGTATAGCTCCACGCGATACATCCCTCTCGTGTCCCACAAACACCACAGGAATGTTCGCTGGACCACTCGGACGGTCTACTTTTACTCCGCCCAAAAGCAGCTTCGATTCGCCGCTCTATGGTCTAGTTTCGCTCCGCCGTTCTCACTCGACTGCCTCCGACTCGACAAAGATGGCTACAGCCAACAGCATTGGGCAATTGGGCGGATCAAGTACCCAGGTGATTCCGAATACGGTTACTTGCTCTATTTGAAGTCGTCCGTCACCGGAGATGAGGATGAAGTGATCAAAGAGTACCGAAATGCCAGCGCCGAATTCCCCCATGAATCGACGGCGGACCAGTTCTTTGGCGAAGGCCAGTTTGAAGCCTACAGAAGCCTCGGTCAGCACATCGCCGAGGAGGTGCTCAGAGAGGGCGGGTGGTGCGATTATACGGCCAACAAGCTGATACGGGACTCCGAGCTATCGGCGCAATCTACCCCTGCTGCTCAAAACGACAAGATGTCGTACGAGGATCTTGGCATCTGGTTCAAAGCACTCGCCAAGCTAAAGTCGCCCGGGTCTACCGCGACGCACGCCTGACGCAATTGATCGGTTCTCGCGGCCGGCGGTAATTTTCGCTGTAGCGATGGAGCCGGGACCGCGTCGGTAACACAGATGGGTCAATTAGCAAAGGCTGTTGACAGCACTATTTGGCAAACGCTTGATTTTCTGGCGTAATGATAAAGCGCTTGAGTTCCGAGCGCTGCAGCCCGAGAGGCTCGTCCCGACTTTCTCGCAGGGACGCCGAAGGGCCGGCCCGCTGGGAGTAACCCTACGGGCCTTTACACACAACTACACACGCGGGCGCTCGAAGGGGTTGCGTCAGAATGGATACGAAACGAGGCTGCCCCAATACCTCTCATCCATTGGCTTTGAATTGGGTTTGTTTGGGTTTGTTTTCGTTTCGTGTAGATAGTTAGGTTATATCTTCTAAGTTGCTCAATTCACTACGGATGAGTGAACATGGTGGGTCTTTAATATTGGGTTTGTTTTGCATAATCTTCTTTGTGGCTGTTGTTGCCGGGGAGGAAGGGTTCCCGTTCACAGGGGCCGTGTGTGCGCGCATTCCTGGCAGACCGTTCTTTTCCTGGGTACGTGCTGGTAGGGGAACTTTTCTGGGCATTTCGGCGGCTCGCTTCGATCTGTGTTTCCGTTGCCATTTGGGTGTTCGTGTGGGTCCGCTATTAGGCTAACAGTGCTGTCAAGGGGTTTCGCGGATGGGGTGGTTTCCGCGTTGCAGGGCTGGGCCGGATCTAACGTTGGCCACAAATCCGTTCCGGTATTCGCTATGTAAGCGTATACTGATATGTAGTCATGGCGAGTGTCAATATTCGTATCAGTGAGAAATCACGAGATGCGCTCAAGGTGATTTCCCGTAAAGACGGCTGCTCGATTCATCAGGCTGCGGACCTCGCGGTTGAGTCCTACCGCCGGCACCGGATACTCGAAGAAACAAACCTCGCCTATGCGGCGCTAAAGGCTGATCACGACGCTTGGGCCGACGAACTCAAGGAACGAGACACCTGGGACGCAGCCGTAGCCGACGGGCTAGACGACGTTTGACGCCTTCCGCGCCGGATCGAGGCGATGTTTGGCTGATCGACTTCAGCCCAACGGTCGGCCGCGAACAGTCAGGAATGCGACCGGGCCTGATTATTTCAGTCGATACCTTTAATCACGGTCCGGCCGAGCTGATTGTCGTCTATACCGCTTACTTCCAGAAGGAAAGGTATCCCACTTCATGTCGGAATCACCCCGCCGGAAGGCGGTTTGACGCTGGAGAGCTACGCGAAGTGTGAGGACATCCGCTCGGTTTCGAAGATTCGTCTGAGTCGAAAACTGGGCCGCGTGAATTCTGACATCGTGGCGGCGGTCGAGGATCGACTCCGGATTTTGATTGGATTATAGGCGAAACCGGTCATCATATTGGAGCCGCGCGCAACGTTGATCTTGGCGCTTGGCGCCTACCGCTTACGGTCGCCTAGGCGGGAGCCGGGGAGCCGGGACAGCCCCGGCAATACGGATCGATCGAATCGCAAATGCCGCGGAAATTACGTGTTTTCAGTCTAGTACAGGTCCTACTCACCGAGTCGACGGTGAAAAGGCGACAACGCCCAGTTTTGCCCAATTTTGGCATGAAACCCAAAACACCCGTACCGTGAAAGGAAAATATTCATAACCCCCGCGAATTCAACACCTTGACCGTAATGCCAGCCCGCTAAAGCCTCCAGAAACTTGACACGCCGGTGTACGGTAGATATGCGGGCTATGTTTTGCGCAACGCGGAGTTGCTGTAGCGCTAGCCGCGCCACTTCGCTGGCACACAGGGACGAGCGCGCGAGGAAGGAAACGGATCTACGAGCCCGAAGCCGGTTATGTCCAAGGCAATAGCCGCAAGATGGCTTTTTGCCTGACGACTTCGCCGCTCTACCGCCACAGCGACGACCCACAAGAATGGGAGAACCTAGCAGGCGACAAACGGCACGCAGCTCAAATGAAAAAGCTAGCGGCGCGGGTTCCGAAGACTGAGGCTCCGCTCGTGCTATCGGGCAAAGCTCTGCATAGCGTAGCGGACGCAGACCAACCCAGCCTCGAAAACATTCAGGAGTTTTGGAATGAAATTAACGCTCAGATCAATCCAAAGCTAGAGTGATGGAGTTTTCTAGTCCGGCAGATCTTCCGCGCTGGGCTCGGGCAGCCAGAAGCTTGCGATGAAGCCGATTACGTACACGCCGGTGCCTACGATGCCGGCGGCATAAGCGAGCTTCATCGCCGGCGAAGCACCAGGAGCATAGGTCGCAAGGGTCGTCGTTAGCAGCGCCGCGAACGTGCCTATCATGCGCCCGCCGATGTTTGCGGCGAAGCCTTCGCCCGTCCCGCGCAATCGCGTTGGATACACCCTCGGCAGGTAGTTCCCCCAAAAACTAAACTGTGCCACGGTCACAAAGCCGGCCAGGAAAATTCCCCAGCGAAGCGCTTCGACATCTTTCATAGCGGCGTAGAAAAAGACTACGGGGAAGATTAATAGTCCCGGAATCTGAAACACTTGCAGCAACTTTCTGCGGCTCACCATGACGACAACCAACACCGCGAGAACGACTCGTCCGAGAACGCCGCCGACTTCTTGGAACAGTTGTACGCCGCTGACGGTTTGCTCTTGGGCAACCCGGCCCAGTTCGCTGACCAACGCGGGTACGATGCGCGGCACGTGTTGGATTGCGCCGAATGCAGCGCCGTAACTACAAGCAAAGATGATGGTCGTCACGATCGTAGTCCGCAAAAAGCGCGGCTGAAAAAGTTCTAGAACGCTCGGGCGTTGCAAAGTGCCGGCGGCTTTTTTCTCCGCCCACATCGGCGACTCCGGCAGGAAAGGTCGAATCATGATAAGAGGAATGGCCGGAATCAGCCCCGATATCAGCGTGTAGCGCCAGGCCTCATGGCCGCCCGCAATCGCCGGGAAAGAATCGCCATATGTAACAGCGAGGTAATAAGCGCCGGTCACCATCACTCCGCCGATTGAGCTGAAGGCCTGTGTCCATCCCAACACGCCCTCGCGTAACTTGGGGTCGGGGAACAGCTCCGCCAACCAGGCGACGGCCGCGACGAACTCGACGGAGACGCCAACGAACGTCGTGCAGCGGAACAGTAGTAGCCATTCCGGACTGGTCGCGAATCCGGCGGCGCCGGCGGAAAATGCGTACAGCAAGATGCTCCAAACCAAAACGGCGCGGCGCCCAAAGCGGTCGGTCAGCCAACCGCCAAGTAAGCCGAATACGCCGCCGCAGACCGCGGGCAGGTAGAAGAGTAGTCCCACCCATTGGTTGAACTCGGGGCTGCCGGGCTTGGCGTTGGCCAACTCGAGAAGGGCCGGCCGCACGATTAGCGGCAGCATCAAAAGTTCATAGATGTCGAATGCGAACCCCAGCGCGGCGACGAAACAGATTAGCCACTGGGTACGCGAAATGTTTGGGAGGGTCATGTTGGCAACCCGGCGAGCCGGAGATGCCATTATAGTGCGCCAAGCGAATTTTGCAGCCCGTGGTCAATCGCGCGCCAGTAAATTCCAGAACGAGGTGCCCTCGGCGGCGCGCAACTCCAAACCGAGAATGTCAGCGAAAGTCGGACCGATGTCGAGCATCGAAATTCGCGGTATGGTGCCGTGCTTGATGCGCGGGCCGGTGACTAAGAACGAAGCGGCATAGTCGTCGCGAGTCGGCCAAAGACCATGCGTGCCGTGCATCTCGGCGTCGTCAACCACCGTTCCGGCGTCGGCCGGATGCGGCAGGATTTGGAAGCCGGTTTCGAACGCCGCTAGCCAGTGCGAAAACTGTGGGGCCATGGCGCGCACCTCGCCAATCGGCACCTCACGCGCCAGCGCTTTATCGCTCGCGAGACGATCGCGAAATAGCTTCGCTGCGTCTTCGCTAGTGACACCGAATAAGCCCTCACCGACCTCGGCCCGAGCAGCCAAGCCGGCTTCTTTGAGAACAACATTTGGGCGATATATCCGCCGCCACGTTTCAAAGCCGTGATCGGAAATGATTGCCACGTAGCTTTCATCAGGAACCGACGACAGCAAGGCAGCGAGCAGTTGGTCTATATACTCGACCGTCGCGCGTGCGTTTAACGAAAACGCACCGGTCTCGTGGGCTTCATGGTCGAGCTCGCCCAAGTGCAGAAGCATCAAATCGGGTTGGTGGCGCTCGAGGATGTGGCGAGTCGCTTGCACTCTTTGCAGGTCGCCCATCGCTTGGCGCAGGAAGGTTGGATATTCGGCTGCGATTGCTTCGGGGAGCCCCGACGTCGACTGCTTCAAGACTGCTAGGAGCGATCGGTAGGGAAGATCGGGATCCTCCCAGAATTCCGGCAGATTCCAGTTGATGTCAGCGCCCGCGGTGACGGGCCACCAGACCGCGCCACTTGTCATTCCCGCATTGTGAGTCAGGTGCCAGAGAGTTGGAACCTTTAAGAACGAGGACCACCACCAACGCATGCCGGGCTTGTCGGGCTGATTGTTGCTAGGGATACCGTGCGTAGCGGCGGTCACCCCGGTGAGCATCGTCGTGTGCGACGGCCAGGTCACGGTCGGCACGATGCCGGTGACGCCATCGGCGCGGACGCCCTGGGCCATCATGTGGCGCAGCGTTGGAATTTGCAGGCCCAACTCGTCGGCGTCACGCAGCCAACGATGGTCAAGTCCGTCGATTGAGACTACGACCAGGGGGGCCGCCGCGGCGCTTGCGCCGAGAAGTAGGGTTACGAAAATAAGTCGATGCCACATAGATCGTTCAGACGGAAAGCTGTAGCGGCAACTGCCGCACTCGTTTGCCAGTTGCAGAGAAGACGGCGTTTGCGATTGCGGGTGCCACGGAAATAATCGGCGTCTCGCCGCCGCCGGCCGAGGGTAGATCTCTGCGATCTAGCAGGACAGTTTCAATCGGAGGGACATCGCGGAATCGCGGCACGCGATAGCGCGAGAACAAGTTGTTTTCCAAGCGCCCGTTCGCGAAGCGCACGCCTTCCATCAGCGCACCACCGATGCCCTGAATGACTGAGCCTTCGACCTGAGCGCGAAGGTTTCGTGGATTTTGGATGGCCCCGCATTCGAATACCTCAACGAGGCGAGTGATCTGGATCTCACCAGACCCGATCTCCACTTCCGCGCACGTGGCGACGTAAGAGCCCTTCTCGGTGCCGCACGCGATTCCTATTCCCGTAGCGCTGTTTTTACGCCAAGAGAATTTATCGGCCGCGGCTTGCAGAACCGCGATCATGCGCTCATCGTTTAGGTTTCTCAGACGGAAGTTGAGCGGGTCAATGCCGGCCGACGCTGCTAGTTCGTCGATGAAACATTCGCGCGCGAAGGTATTCGTGGTGGCGGCGATGCCGCGGTATGAACCGTGCCGCACGGGTGAATCGCTGGGGTAATAGGCCGTGCGAACCGCCGGCGAAACGTATGGCGGCGTGATCGCCGAGGCGCCGGCGTTGTATGTCGTAAAGTCCCAATTGACGATTTTTCCGTTGCCGTCGATAGCGGCTTGCATTTCGAAAAGACCGGCGGGGCGGAAGTAGGCCCAGGTGAACTCTTCCTCGCGGGTCCATCGCAGCCAAACAGGCTTTCCAACCGCCTTCGACAATCGCGCTGCTTCGATCGCGACCTCACCGGTATGCTTTCCGCCAAAGCCGCCGCCGCTGTCGGGGACGATCACCCGCACGCTGCCCTCGCTCTGACGAAATGTTTCCTCAAGCTGACCGCGCACGCCGTTCGGACGTTGAGTTCCAGTCCAAACCGTTAGGCGCCCGTCAGTCCACTCAGCGACCGCTGCTCGCGGCTCCATCGGCGCGTGCTGAATGTACGCGGTGGTGTAGCGCGCTTCGAGCGTCTGGGTTGCGGTTCTGCGGTCGCTGTCTTCAGAAAGTTTCTCTGAGATGCGCGGCCCACGGCGACCGGTCCCTTCGCGAACCGCGTGTTTCTTGAAGTGGTCGAACACTTCATCGCTCGACACATGGGGGGCGAACTCCCACTTGGCGGTCTCAGTCAGTCTGGCGACAGCCTCGCGCGCTTCAAATGACGTCGGTGCAACGCAGCCTACAAACTCACCGTCGCGAACGAGTTGCACTTTCGGAAAGTCAGCGAGCGCGCCCTCGTCTATTGATTTTAGAGTTGCCGCATAGGCCGGAGCACGCAGGATTTTCCCGTAGAGCATGCCTGGCCGCACGATGTCCGAAGGATAGCGGTGCCGACCCGTGACGATCTCTTGGCGCTCGACCTTTGGGGCGTGTTTGCCAAGAATTGTCCAGGCAGCCGTCGCTCGCACGGATACGCCCGCCGGTATTGACTGATCATCGGTCGCGGCCGTGCTTGGGTTGGCTGCCAGATCGGCGTAGCTGAGTTGCTTTCCATCGTGGCGGACGGTGCCGTTTTCAACCTGAAGCGCTGTAGGGTCGAGTGCCCAGGTCTTTGCGGCCGTAGCTTGCAGTAGTTCACGCGCGGCCGCGGCAGCTTTGCGAACACGAGGGACTGTTGAAGGCGTGGTGCGGCTGCCGGCCGTTGCGCCGTCGTCCGGCGTCTGATCTGTATCGGCCAGAACCATCCTTACGGAGTCGATGCCGATTCGCAACTCTTCTGCTACTGCTTGGCTTAGTTGCGTCCGCGAGCCCTGGCCGACTTCGACTTTACTGCTGAAAACGGTGACGACTCCGTCGGCGCCAATGTGCAGCCGCGTGCGCTCCTTTGGCGTTGCGCCGCTTGAGGAGCAGCCGCTGACGACAAGCAACAGACCCGCGCCGGCCGCGCCCGCAAACTCACGGCGGTCGAGTTCGAAACTGTACGGCAGTGCCTCGCGCAATTCGTGACGATCGGGCTCAAGTTCTTCCCAGCGATCAGGCATTGTCGGTCGTCCGATGAGCAGCCAGTTTTACTGCCTCGACTAAGTTTTTGTATCCACAGCAGCGGCAGAGATTCGCGTTCATACCTTCGACAACTTCGTCTTCACTCGGTGACGGATTTCGCTCTAACAGCGCTTTCGTCGTCAAGATCATTCCCGGCACGCAGTACCCGCACTGCATGGCTTCCGCATCTACGAATGCCTTCTGGAGGACGTCGAGATCGTCGCCGCCCGCGAGACCCTCGATCGTCTCGATTGCCCGGTCGCCGACGGTTTTCATTGGTGTTAGGCAAGATGGTGTCGCTCGTCCATCTAGCAGAACGGTGCATGCCCGGCATTGCCCCTCGCCGCAGCCATACTTGGTGCCGGTGAGGCCGAGGTCCTCGCGTAATACGTCAAGCAGTGGCCGTTCGCCAAAGGTTTCAACGGAGCGCTGCGTGCCATTGACGGTGAGTGAAAAGTTTTGTGTCATTGACGCTGGTTGGGTGCGGGCTCAGTATAACTAAGCTAGTACCCCTGTTATGGAGTTCGCGATCGGAATCATATTTTTCGTTGCCATCGCTTGCGTAGTTGCGATGGTCAAGCTCGGGCGGCCCTCTCAGGCAACCGCGACGACCGCGGAACTTCGCCGGCAATTCCCGGACTCCCCCTGGAAGTGGGATCCAAAGTGGGAAGGCGGCGTCGTGCGTGGGGCTCTCAAGACCAATATGTATTTCCATTGGTTGTTCACGGTGGTCTGGACGCTTCTTTCGGCGCCCCTCGCATATATCTTGCCGGAGGAAGTCTTCGTCAAGAAAAACTACCCAGCCGCTGTCGGATTTCTGTTTCCGCTGATCGCACTGTTTCTTGCCGGAAATGTCATTAGGCTGACTCTGCAGTGGATCAAGTACGGAAACTCGGAGCTTCAGCTCACGACTTTTCCCGGATCGGTCGATGGTCGATTCGCCGCGCGGCTTGACACGACGTTGCGCACGATCCCGGCGGACGGCGTTCACGTAGTTCTTTCATCCCATCGGATCATTACGCGCAACAACGAGTCCGACCGCAAAGATTTGCTGTGGCAGGGGCGCTCCGTCATACCGCCGATGTCGCTGGGTCAGGGACCGGGCGGCGTGACGATCCCGATAGAGTTCTATCTGCCAAGTAAAGTTGAGCCGACGTCGTCCCCCCGCGAACCATCGGAGGGGAAGCACGAGGAGCCAGTTGTCTGGAATCTTGACGTCACTGCCGATGTTCCGGGCATCGACTACAGCGCTCAATTCGAAGTTCCGGTGTTCGTTACCGGTGAGGTCGATGAGTCGCCGCGGAACCCTCGCTTCGGTCGTGAACAGATGAAAGTTTTCGACCCCGCGGAGGCCACAATCGAGGTAAGTACCACGCCGACCGGTGGCTCGCGGTTCGTTTTTCCAATGGCACGCAACCCCGGCGCCGCGCTTGCCATTACTGTGTTCACTGCTATTTGGTGGGGCGCGATCGCGTTCATGCACTACGTCGGATTCAATATTTTCTTTCTGGGGATGTTTGGGCTATTCGGATTGCTACTGGCCTGGGTTTCACTCGACTTGTGGTTTGGCAGCACGGTGACGACCATCGAGGGCGGGGAGATTCGAGTACGAAAGACGATCTTTGGTGTCGGCTCGACCCACGTTTACTCGAAGACGGCAATCGAGGACATCGAAGTCACGATTGGGATGAAGCAGCAAGAAACGATGACGCAGGCGGCAAAGGCTTGGTACGACCTCAAGATCAGGCCAAAGATCGGGAAACGAACGATGATCGGCGGCAGCATCAGAGACAAGCGCGAAGCGGAGTGGCTCGCCGATCGAATGCGAAGTGCGTTGGGGATTTCGTTTGGCTAGCGACTCAAGGAGTCGCGTGGGTGCGGACTCTTCGTCCGCGGTTCGATAAGACTCCGCAAGGTGGTGGGGTTCAGGGTGTCAAAATAGATCGTTGCCTGGCTTAGATCGAATCCGCGTCGATCAACTTCTTGTGGCGCGCGGCCTTGCCGATTCTCGGCACAAGGCCCAGGCAATGATTCTGGCGGGCGAGGTGCTCATCGACGAGCAGAAGGTTGAAAAGCCCGGCAAGCAAGTCGAAGCGGGAGCCGATGTCCGGCTTGTTGGCTGGCGATCGCGGTTTGTTAGCCGCGGAGGCCGGAAGCTTGAGGCCGCGCTCGATCATTTTTCAGTGGACGTAACGGGGGCTGTCTGCCTCGATATTGGGGCATCAACTGGTGGATTCACCGATTGCTTGTTGCAGCGCGGCGCGGCGCGAGTGTATGCGATCGATGTGGGGACGGCGCAGCTCGACTGGAGAATTCGTCAGGACGAACGCGTGATCGTTCGCGAGAAAATAAATGCTCGCCAACTTTCGTCCGATCATGTTCCCGAGCCCGTAAGCTTTGTTTGTTGTGACGTCAGCTTTATTTCGTGCACGATGATACTTCCAGCGGTGCCGAAACTGCTAGCGCCCGGCGCGTCGATTGTGGTGCTTGCGAAACCGCAATTTGAAGTCGGCAAGGGTGAGGTCGGCAAAGGCGGAATCGTGCGCGATGCCGAGTTGCACCAAGCCGTGGTTAAGAAAGTTCGTCGGGCTATTGAAGACCTCGGGTTTCCGCGCGTTGACGGGATCGATAGTCCGATACTCGGGGCCGAGGGTAACAAGGAATTTCTGCTATACGCTAAGGGCTGGCCTGGGGTTCGTTCCGAGGGCTTCGCGAAATGATTAAACGCGTCGGCATCGTTAGCAAACCAGGCCGTGGCGATATTCCACCCTTGGTGAACCAGTTATTGGAATGGTTCAACGCGCGAGATGTAGGTGTCCGGCTGGACGCGGTTACCGCTTCATATTTAGGGCGCGACGATGGGTTTGATCGAACTGAAACGCCCGAAGAGTTCGATCTCTTCGTAGTGCTTGGTGGTGATGGCACGCTGCTTTCGGCCGCGCGCAACATCGCGGGGGCCGAAACACCGATCCTTGCGGTTAACCTGGGCGGTCTCGGGTTCATGATGACGACCGGCCCGGAAGAGCTGGCCGTCGCTCTCGAGGACGTCTTAGAGGGGAACTACGAACTCGACTCGCGGATGGTGCTGGCGGCCGAGGTCGAACGTTCCGGAGATATCGTCAGCAGCTTCTTTGCGCTCAACGATGTTGTTGTCACCAAGGCCGCTGTCGCGCGGCTGCTCGATTTGGAGGCTTACGCGAACGGGGAGTATATCTGCGCTTACCGCTCCGACGGGCTGATCATCTCGACTCCGACAGGCTCAACGGCATACTCGCTGGCGGCCGGCGGTCCCGTGATGGTGCCTGCTGTTTCCGCTATCTGTCTGACGCCTATCTGCCCACACACCATCTCGAACCGTACGGTGGTTTTGCAGTCGACGGCCCAGATTGAAGTGAAGGTTTCCGGCGGCGACAACAACAATTTCCTGAGCGTCGACGGTCAGTTGGGAGTGAAGCTGGAAGCCAACGACCGAGTGCGAGCGTGGAAGGCGGACCACTCGGTTAAAATCGTTCAGCCCCGAAACGTGCGGTTTTTCGACGTGCTTCGAACGAAAATGGGTTGGGGAGAACGGTAGGCTGAGTCGCCGGGGTTTCTCTCATCGCCGGCTGGTTGTAGTGTTGTTAGCGCACATAACTGGATAACAGAAACGAGCGCTACCGAGGCACGATTGGATTAGCCTTGGAATCCCAAGTAGCCAAAGAAGATGACGGCCGCGACGAGCACGGCATTGATCCACACCGGGTTTGTGAAGGACTTCCCAACCCAGGCAACGCGGTTGTTCATGACTAGCAACGTGAGCGCAAGTAAAGGTAAGAACATCGCGCCGAAAACGCCGTAAACCAACTGAATCTGTCTGACCGGTGCGTTCATCAAAAACAGCGGAACGATCGCAACCAGAAATAGCCAACTGCGATAAGCGGTGGTGTGGCGAAGTTCCTTGGCTGAGCGGTTCTTCAAATGGACGAAGTCAGCGAACAGATAGGGGATGCTCTGCCAAACGCCCAGTAGGCTCGAGAATACAGCGCCCCAAAAACCGGCCAGGAAGATCCAACGTCCAGCGGGGCCAACCACTTCGGCCAGACGATCCGCCATCTGAACCGCCAAAGTAGCTCCGCCTGACTCGACGTCGATCTGCGAACCGATGATGACTACTGAGATTCCGAATAGCCCGGTGACGCCGTTTCCGACGGCGAGGTCGGTGTGGCAAACGGGCAGCATCGCTTCGCCGCGCCGGCCCTGCTCCTGAATCCAGTAGCCGTAGGAGAGCAGTGTCACGGTGCCTCCGACGCCGCCGAGGACGGCGAGTACCCAGCGCGTCCCACTGTCGGGGATGGACGGGATGAAGCCCGCCAGCACTTCTCCGATTGGGGGCGAAACGACGACTGCGGTTCCGATGACGGTCACACACATCAGGCCGATCAGCCAGGCCATGATCGACTCGAAGGCTTGGAAACTCCGCCCAAGGACAAGTGCGACGCCGACGAGGGAATGTATCACGCCCCAGATGAGCACCGACGTATCTGGGTCGCCCAGCGGGTAGATCGCGGTGCCCGCCGTGCCGCATGCGCTTGCTAGGGCGCGCCCAACGATGACGGTAAAGAGGAAGAGATAAATAAGAAAGGCCCAACGTACCCAGCCGCCGAGTTTGAAATGCCAACCATCGAGGAGCGTCGTGCCCGTTGCTAGCTGCCAACGCGCGATGCCCTCTGTGAGTACGTACTTGAGGGCGGTTCCGACTACGACTGCCCAAAGCAGGCTGACACCAACTTCGCTTCCGGCTAGCGTGCCGGTAAGTAGGTCGCCGGCACCGACGCCCGTCGCGGCTAACAAGATGCCGGGGGCGATAATGCGAAACCAACTTAGCTTTGGGGCTGCGGTTTCCGTCAAGATAGGTTTCCTAGAATAGCGGACCCAAGCCGATTGATAAGCTGAAGCTTCAGGACCGCCATGGCCAGAATCGCGCCCTCGATATTAGCTGCCGACTTCGCCCGCCTTGGTGAGCAAGTTGATTCTGTCAAGCAGGGCGGCGCGGCAATGCTGCACGTCGACGTGATGGACGGTCGTTTCGTCCCCAATATTTCCATCGGCGTGCCCGTGGTTGAATCGCTGCGCGCCGCGACCGACCTGCTGCTTGATTGCCACTTGATGATCGTAGAGCCTGAAAAGTACGTCGAGGCGTTTGCCAAAGCGGGGGCGCAAATGATCTCCGTTCACCAGGAAACTTGCCCGCACCTCGACCGCAGTGTCCACCAGATCAAAGACCTCGGGGTTAGGGCAGGTGTCGTGCTTAATCCGGCAACACCGCTTCAAACCTTAGACGAAGTGCTCTCGATAGTCGATTTCGTTCTGATCATGAGCGTTAATCCCGGCTTTGGTGGGCAGAAACTGATTCCTTCGGCGATCGACAAGATTCGAGCACTCGACCAAAGCCGCCGTGAGAGGCAGCTCAGCTTCGAAATTGAGATCGACGGCGGTATTACTGAGTCGAATGCGGCGCAAGTCGCAGCGGCGGGTTGCGACATATTGGTTGCTGGTTCGAGCGTCTTTCGAACCGCTGATCCGGCCGAAGCGGTCCGTTCGATGACGAAACTGGTGAATCCGCCGGCCGCGACCCGCGCGTAATAATCTATACGGCGTGGCGCGGTCAGGGCACATCTGCTCGGCGAAATCGGTCAAAATAAGGAAAGTGATGCGTAAGGAAACAAAGTTCTTCTCAGTTGCTCTCGTGCTGGCCTTGGTATTGGCGGTTGGCTGTGGGCGAAGCCCGTATGACAACCCAATCGCCAACAGCTCGCAGCAGCCGGACAAAATCCTGTTCGACAAGTCGATCGAGAATATCGAGAAGCACCGCTACGAACTTGCGCGCATCACGCTTCAAACGCTGATGAACACCTATCCCGATAGCGAGTACATGGCGAAGGCCAAGTTGGCTATTGCCGACAGTTGGTATCGCGAGGGAACTTCAAGCGCACTGGCACAGGCAGAGGCAGAGTACAAAGATTTCATCACGTTCTACCCAAACATGGAAGAGTCAGCGGAATCGCAGCTCAAGATATGCGAGATCCACTACAACCAATTGCAGAAGCCCGACCGAGACAATCGTCACGCCATTCGCGCCGATCAAGAGTGTAGGCAACTCCTGTTGCGGCATCCCAATAGCATTTTCAAGCAAGATACCGAGCAGCTCCTGCGAGACGTGCAAGAGCTTATTGCCGAGGGCGAATATCGCGTCGGGGATTTTTATGTGAACAAGGGAAGCTATCGCGCCGGCGCCAATCGACTGCAGGCGATAACGGATCATTACCCGCTCTTCAGTAAGGCCGACGAAACGCTTTGGAGGCTTGCGACGACCTACGAAGAATTGGGCGACAACTTTGAAGAGCAGCAGGTTGCGGCCTATGAGCAGATTATTAGTGACTACCCGCTGAGCCCATACGTCGAGCAAGCCAAGGAACGGCTAACGGCGATGAGTCGAGCTATCCCGGAGCCGGACCCCGAGCGCTACAAGCTGCATCAATACAACGTAGAGAACCGTATTTACCGCGGCCGTATGGGGAGTGCTTGGGGCATGTTCTCTGGGAAACCTGATCTAGGGATTGCGGCGAAAGCCGGCGATCCAATGATGACGACCCTCATGCCACGCACGCCTCCTGGTATCCAATCAACGACCGGACCTATTGGTGGCGCCGCTCCCAGCGCCGAAGTTTCGGTCGAGACTATCTCGGGGCCGAGCGCCCTCGACACCGAGCCAGATGCTCGCAAGGTTCAGCCGGCAACCGAACCACCAAAATAGGGTCGAGTGGCCGACATTCTCATCGCGGATGACAATCCGCACGCTCAGCGCATGGCAGAGGATATCCTCGGCCCAGCCGGACACCGGGTGATTGGTGTGTCCGACGGACAAGCCGCCATCCGACACATTAACGAGGCCAAACCCGAGTTGGTTCTGCTCGACACTAAGATGCCGCTCGCGGACGGCCTCACAGTGTGCCGCAGTATTCGTTCTTCAGAAGAGCTTGCGAGCGTGAGAATTGTGATGCTCGCCGGTCCACTGGAGCCGTTTGAAAGCAATGGGGCCGAGGCCGAGGGCTTTGACTCGGTGCTGCAAAAGCCGCTTGACGCCGAGAGCCTATTGAGCACCGTGAACCGACTACTCGGGGAGCCGTCCACCAGCGCTGCGGTCGCAAAGATTGGCGATCCTCTGGCTGATTTGGTTGAAGAAACACTTGGCGAAGGAACGGAACGGGTCCCGGACGAGAAGATTCGCGAGGCCATCGAAGATGTTTTGCTAGCCGCTATCCCGGCCATCGTCGACCGCATTACGGAGCGGGTTAGCCGAGAGCTGAAAAAAGACTGAGCATCGTGGGGGGCAGGTGTAGCTCTGATCGAGACACTTGCAGTTCTGGAATGGCGACACCGTTGTTCTCATACCGGAGCGGCGAACGGGAAGTACCCGACCACGGAGTCAGCTCATTCGCACAGACTTGCCGTCCGTGGCTCGGAAGCACGGAGCCGGCTAGAGCATTTTAAGGAATGGCATAGACCGCTTGCCCTGCTGTCAAGCCTCCGAAGTTGGCCTAGGGAGTCCAATCTTTAGGAGTTGCGGGAATCAGCGTTCTTTGATGAAAAACGGTCTACAGGTTCACTGAAAATGCTCTAGGCGATTAGTTCTGGGATGATCTGCCCGCCTACTTGCGAGAGCTGCTTGAAGCGGCCGCCGTGGAAGTAGGTCAGCTTGTTGTCGTCGAGGCCTAGTAGGCGCAGCCAAGTTACGTGTAGGTCTTTGATGGGATGAACAACTTCAACGGCGCGGTTGCCCGTTTCGTCGGTGGCCCCTACCGTCGTGCCGGCCGGCGTGCCGCCGCCGGCCATGACCACGGCCATGGCGTCAGCGTTGTGCGCGCGGCCGTTTGGATTGACGCCTCCGCGGCGATTGTTGTCGGGCGTGCGGCCGAATTCCCCGGAGCAGACGACTAGCGTTTCGTCTAGTAGGCCGCGAGATCTAAGGTCGCGGATCAGTGCCGCGATTGGCTTGTCGACGCTCTTGATTCGAGCGGTGTGATTGCGCTCGAGAAAGTCGTGGCTGTCCCAGCCGCCGGAAAATATTTGGATGAAGCGGACACCGTTTTCGACAAGACGGCGGGCTAGCAGGCATTGGCGTCCAAAGGCGCGCGTCTCTTCTTGATCTAGGCCGTAGGCGGATTTTGTTTTTTCCGATTCGGCGGTGAGATCAACTAGATCGGGCACCTCGCTCTGCATACGAAACGCCAGCTCGTAGTTTTCCATTCGCGAGGCGAGTTCGTCGTGCGACGGGTGCTTGACGGCATGGTCGCGGTTGAGCTGGGCCAGTACGTCGAGGCTTTGGCGCTGCTGATCGCGTGTTTTCCAGGCAGGTGGTTTGAGGTCGAGCAGTGGTGAGCCCGAGCTGCGCAGAGTGGTGCCTTGGTAATGGGCCGGCAGAAAGCCGTTGGACCAATTGCCGGCTCCGCCCTGGGGGTAGGCTAGCTCGGTCATGACGACGTAGCCGGGCAGATTTTGGTTTTCGCTGCCCAGGCCGTAGGTGACCCAACTGCCGACACCGGGATCGCCGCCGAGCGTACTGCCGGTGTTGAGGTGGTAAAGAGCGTCAGGGTGGTTGACGGATTGGGCTTGGCAGCCACGGTAGATGCAGAGTTCGTCGGCGACCGCGTCTTGGCCCATGTGGACGAACTGGTCGCACATCTCGATGCCCGACTGGCCGACCTTTCGGAACCCGAAAGGGCTGCCAACGTAATAAGTCTTCTGAGTCATCTCGACTAGGACCTGGTTGGGGTCGCGGGTGGATTCCGACAGATGGAGATCGTTGAGCTTGGGCTTGGGGTCGAAGGTGTCCATGTGGCCGGGGCCGCCTTCGAGCACGATGAATATGCAGGCTTTGGCCTTGGGCTCAAGCATCGGCGCCTTGGGGGCCAGCGGTCCGCTCGGTTCCGCGGCGCGTGCCTCGCGGGCGAGCATATCAGTGAAAGCTAGCGAGCCTAGCGACGCACCGAGCGAGTAGATGAGTTCGCGGCGAGTTTTCAATTTAGTAAACATACACAAACTCATTGCTGTTGAAGAGCAGCAGGCAGAGGTCGGCAAGGGCGCGGGTCTCGGGCTCGACTTGCCAGGCTTTGACGTCGGGTTGATAGTTTTCGAAAACGGGTAGCCATTCTTCGTACTTGAAAGGTTTGCCACTGAATTCTTCAACGAGGGAGCGGGTTACCCGGGTTGGGTACACCGAGGGTTTTGGAGCGTGGGCTCGATGATGGGCTGTCATGGCGGCTAAATAGTCGCTCAGGGTACTCCGCTCGCCAGCGGTAGGGCCACGTAAATAGCTCAGACGGAAGGCACGGGTGATCTGTTCTGCAACGCTGGGCGCTTCCCGCTCAAGGCGAAGGGCGAAAGCGATGGAGCGATCGGTCGCCGCGTCGGAATTCAGCATCGTTAACGCTTGCGGACTTACCGAGGCGGCGTCACGACGCTCACATGAGTCGTTAGGGTTTGGCTGGTTGAAGACTTCCAAGAACGGGTCGGCTTGACCGCGAACGCGGTAGGTGTAGATTGAGCGCCGGTTGCGCTCGACGGGTGTTGCTGATGGTTGATGCGCCGGCGCGATTGAGAATTGGATCATGCGCGGTTGCAGGGCTACCTCGATGTTGATCTCCGGCATTGCCGGGACACCGCCGACTTCAGGATTGAGTTCGCCTGAAATGGCGAGCATGCTGTCGCGGATCTCTTCGGCTGTGAGCCGGCGCGGCTCGTGATAGGCGAGTAAATGATTGTCGGGGTCTTTCTCGCGAATCGTCTCGATAGCCGGGTGCTCACTCGACTGCTGGTATAGCTCGGAGGTCATGATCAGGCGGTGCAGGCGCTTGATCGACCAGCCGTTCGCGACGAAGTCAGCCGCTAGCCAGTCGAGCAATTCGGGGTGGGTGGGCTTGGCGCCGGTCTTTCCAAAATTGTTTGGGTTTGCGGCTAGGCCGCGGCCAAAATGGTACGACCAGACGCGGTTGACGATTGAGCGGGTTGTGAGCGGGTTGCGCGGATCGGTGATCCATCGAGCCAATTCTAGTCGGCGGCCGTTGATGGCTGTTGAGAGTTCGTAGGGGTCGCTGGTTGGTTCGGCTGCAGCGGGCAGATGAATGGCGCTGAGGACGCCCGGCGTAACCGCTTCGGTCGGTGCGTGGACTGAGCCGCCGTCTAAGATCGCCGATTGCGGATTCCATTCGGGGTCGATTTTTTCGGGGACGCGCAGTTTGCGACCGTTGCTCGGAATATAGTCGGGCCCGTTGAAGACGGACTGCGCCAGGGGTTCGTAACGCTCTAGGCGCCGAGTCCAGATCCACTCGTCTTGCATGCGAACTTTTTGGCGACCCTCGTCGACGTGCGTCATGCCGTAATGGCGCTGCGGTTTTTCGTCATCAGGAAGCTTGTTGCGAGCGGGCTTGGCGACGTAGGGTTTGCCGTGCTCGTTGAACCAGCGGCGGGCGGCGGATTCCTCCAGGTCATCGAGCATCTTCTTGCGCTCGGATGCGAAGTTTTTCAGCGTTTCGACGTGTTGGCGGCCGGAGTCGAAGCGGGCTAGGTTTTCGCGCTCGAGAAACGCGGCGGGGCGCTCAGCGATTTGAGTGCCGGCGAAGGCGGCATAAAAGCGGTAGTAGTCGCGCGTCGGGATTGGGTCGAACTTGTGGTCGTGGCATTTAGCGCAGCGAAGCGGCGTCGAGAGAAAGGTCTGGCCCACGCTGTGGACCACGTCGTCTAGGTAGGCTTGGCGCGCAATCTTTTTTGGGAGCATGGCAGAGCCCCATGGACCCATACGAAGGAACCCGGTCGCGACCAGCATCTCGGGATTGTCTGGCTCGAGTTCGTCACCGGCGAGTTGTTCTATGACGAATCGGTCGTAGGGCTTGTCATCGTTAAACGAACGGATGACGTAGTCGCGGTAGCGCCAGGCGTTCGAGCGTTCGTAGTCGTTGGAGTTTCCGGCGGTGTCCGCGTAGCGAGCGACGTCGAGCCAGTGGCGGCCCCATTGCTCGCCGTAAGCGGGGCTGGCTAACAGGCGATCGATGAGTGATTGCCAGGCGCTGAGGGAATTGTCTTCGAGGAACATTTCGGCTTCTTCGGGGCTCGGTGGGAGTCCGGTTAAGTCGTACGTTGCGCGGCGAGCTAGCGTGAGCTTGTCGGCGCGGTTTGCGGGCTTGACTTCGGCAGCTTCAAGCTTTGCGCGATGGAAGGCGTCGATGGGGTGAAGGGCGTTCGAACCGGGAATTTTGGTGGCGATTACCGGTTGGAAGCCCCAAAGATCCTCTGGATCGTAACTGCGATTGGTCCAGTCATCGGCTAGGCCGCCGCTGGTCTCGACCTGTACGCTATCGGGCGTGGAAGGCGTGGCTTGATAGCGCGCGATCGTTGCGTCGTCTGGCCAGGGAGCGCCGGCATTGATCCAATCGCGAAGGCTTTCGATTTGCTCGGTCGTTAGGCGGTCGTTCTCTTTCGGAGGCATTTGCAGTTTGGCATTTGCCCACGTTACGGCCAGATAAATCGGGCTTGCGGATGCGTTGCCTGGGGCGAGGGCGGCGCGGCCCGATTTTCCTCCTCGCAGTAAGCCTTCACGATTTGTTAAGTCGAACTCGCCTAGAAGCAGGGCGGGGTTTTGCCCGTGGCAGGCGAAACACTTGGCCGCCAGGAGCGGTTTGATCTCGCGGGCGAAAAGGCGATCGACGTCTGCCGCTGATACGAGCGCGGGCAGCGCCAGGGCTACAAAAATGATGCGAGTTACGGACACTTTGGGGTTGTCCGTTATTTTACAGGCCCGGTCTTTGATGCTGCTAGTTGGCCACCCGCCGCACCGGATCGTTACTCGTCAAATGGGAGAAATGCGCACCTAGCGTTGCGCTCAAGAATTAGCGTGCCAATCGGTGTCGGACTTGAAGTTTCAACGCTTGCGGAACCAGTCTCGTATCATGCGCGCTGGTGTTGCGATGAAGTGCGCAAGCCGCACAGACGGCGAGCGATTGATGCGCGCAATGTAATCGAGCAATTCCTGTTCGCGGTGGTAGAGGAAACGAATCTGGCCGTCTCGGCGGGTCAGTAAAATTTCGATGTCGGCGATGTCGGATTCGTCGAGCGTACGACCCTGCTCGATTCTGCTTGGAAGCGGGCGGGGTACGTAAATAGTGCTGTGCTCTGGGGCGGCCTCATCTGGCGGACGCTCCGACGAATAGAAGTAGACCGCCAGTGATTTGCGGGTTGTGGAGGGCATATCCCCCGGAAGCTCGATGCGGCGGAAGCCGTGCCACGATCGCTCGGTTGTTTCGAAAATCACACAGCGATTGGCGGCCGGAGTGACGGAGGATATTTCGTCGCGATGCGCGTCCCACGGGTCGCGATGGAAATCAAGGACACCGCCCCAATGGGGTTCCCACACTTCGCTCAAGAACACGATCAAGTTGAGTCGGCGATGGAGGCGATTGGTGGGATGAAAGTTGAAATCGATATGGGCATCGAGTTCTTGGCCGGGGCGGTTTTCGTGGGTACCGCCGCCGACGTAGTCGGGATCGTAGCGCAGGCCGTCAATGCCTGTGACTTCCCCTAGCCATTTCAGAAATGCCGGCGAAGAAATGAGGTCATCGAATTGTCGGTATGCGTCGCCGAGTGGGCGAATGTTTTCGTGTACTGCTTTGCCGCCGGCATCTCCGCTTTCGTTTTGCGCATTGCCGGCCTCAAAACTTGGGAACTGTTCAATGAGATCTCGGCAAAGCTTCTCGTCAAGAAAATTGTCGATCGCGATGTGGCGGAACGGCTGCGCGGAGTTGAATTGCTCCCTAAGCACCGCGGTTTCGCCGAGGATTTCAGCGCGAAGAAGTTCGGCGGACACTTCTCGAGGATTCCGCTATTCGCCGAAGCAGTAGAGGTGCTCAGTCGTGCGGACATAGAGTCGGCCGTCTACGATCGCCGGAGTCGCGCTGGACTGCTCGTTAAGGGGCAAGGTATGAAGTGGTTCCCATTCGGCGCTGGCGCGCACGACGGAAAGGGTGCCGTCAAGGTCTAGAAGATAGATCTTGCCGTCGGCGACAACCGGCGAGGCATAGTAAGTTCCAAGCGCGTTGGGCACGCGGCCTTGCTTGACGATCTTGCCGGTTTTCGAGTCGATACTCGAAAGGATCCCGGCGTTGCGGATGGAATAGATCACGCCGTCGTGGAGCAATGGCGATGGTACGTTGCCCATGGGGCGGTCGACGACCCAGTCAATGTGGCTGTCGCTGATATCACCCGTTCCGCCGAGCCGCACCGCGAACACTCCCGGACGCGTCGCCATGCGGGATCGAAAAAATTCCCACTCGTCTTCCTCAAGTCGTTCGTTTTCGCTGAAGTCGTATTCAAAATAGACCCTTCGCTTCTTTTCGTAAAATTCTGCTTCAGAGATGCCACCGTCGCCATCTTTGTCCAACTGCTCAAGGGCGCCGGCGAAGTGCGGGTATTGGTCGGCGTTGGGGTCGGCGCTGGCGCCCTGGCAGTTAAAGTAGGCGTGAGTCTCGTCGAGCATCGGCACTGCTTTTGGCTGCCAGCAGAAACCACCGGCTCGCCAGATCTGCTCTCCGCTTTCGACGGAGTAAGAGACAAGCGAAAACGAGCCAGGCACGATGATTTGCGCGGGGCCGTCGGCCGGGCGGTACACGGCGGGAATGGAAAACGACTTTCGGTACCCACTGCGGTCGATGCGCCAAATTTCACTACCCGTTGCGGGGTCGAGGGCCAGTATTTTTGCGTGGTCGCTGTCGTCATCGAGGGTGATTATCAGTTTTCCATCAACTAGGATCGGCGACGAGGCCATACCTCGGATGTTGATGAACGGTCCGAGCGGCACACGCCAACGCTCTCCGCCATCGGGGCCGTAGGAAATGAGACCGAAGTCGCCGAAGAAGACGTAGACGTTCTCGCCGTCACTTGCGGGGGTGCCTGACGCGGCGTTGTTCTGCTCGTGGGTTTCTTCGCGGCGAGGGCGGGGCGCTTCGCGTCGCCATAGGATCTTGCCGGTTTCGCGGGCTAGCGCGACGGTGTAGATTTTTTCATTCTCGACCGCCGTTAAAAACACTTTGTCGGCTGTAACGATTGGGGAGGAGTGGCCCGGCGGAAGCGCCGTCTTCCAAAGTAGGTTTTCGTCGAGCGACGGTTTTTCCACCGTCTTGTGCTCGGCGGTCCCCGTGCCGTTGGAGCCGCGGAAGCGCAGCCAGCTTTCAGCTTGGAGAGTCGAGGAGAGAATGAGCGCCACTAGTGCGGCTGCGCTGATCAACACGTATTTAGTACCCGAGGGTATTCTAGCCTGGACGGGCGCGCTAACCCGCGGGCGGTCATTCGGATCAAGGCAGCCTTCGGGCCGAGCACCTGCTATTGTCAGGGGACTATCGGTCGAGATATGCGCGAATCGAGCGACGATCCCCGAGACACCGACGAGCGAAATGCGCGCATCCACGGCCGCAGCGGCCGGCTGATCAGGGCGATCGAGGAGTTCAACGAAGGCCTCCCCTCCGCGGCCCGGCACGAGAAGTACTGCAAGATGGCGGCCTCGGCCTACGCCCTCTATCGCGGCACAAACCACCTGTTCTGGATGGACTTCGAATGGGACTGGCGGCTAAACCGATTCGGCAGCTATCGAACCCGCACATGGCTCAACGGTGACTGCCACGCCTACAATTTCGGGGCCTATGACGTGCACCGAGTGGGCGTCGTCTATGGCCTAAACGATTTCGACGAGGCTGTGGTCGCCGACTATCAGTACGACCTGTGGCGCTTCGCGGTCAGCTTGGTTCTGATCGCGCGCTCGAACGGAGACCTCTCTCACTCGAATCAAGAGCGGGTGATCGATGACCTGGCGCAGACGTATCTGGATACTCTGGCTGGGTTCGCCAGCAACCGAGAGGCGGACGAGACGTGCTACACCCGCAGGAACACCGACAAACCTTTAAAAAAGTTTCTCGCTAAAGTCGAGCGAAAAGAGAGCCGGAGCAGGCTGCTCGAAAAGTGGACTCGGGAGATCGACGGCGCGACTCGTTTCGATCTCGAGAACGAGCGGCTGGCCGCCGTTGAACCCGAGCAGCGGCGCCTGATCGAGGCCGCGATGCCCGCCTATATTGCCACTCTCCAGGGCGACCGCCACTTTAGCCCTGAATATTTCAAGCTCAAGGATGTTGCGTTACGGCTCGGGGCCGGAACCGGCTCGCTGGGAACGGCCCGCTACTATCTGCTGATCGAGGGAGATAGGGACTCCGGCAACGATGACATCATCCTCGACGTCAAGCGGCAGGGTCGCCCGTCCGCCTATCCTTACGCCACAGCGCTCCAGCTCGAGGAGTACGAGAAGCATTTCGCCAACGAGGGGATCCGTCACGCCATCGCCTACCGCGCCCTCGGCTTCCACCCGGACGACCTGCTCGGTTGGATGGAGGTCGACGGAGAGGTTTTCTCCGTCCGCGAGCGCAGCCCCTTCAAGGAGTCGTTCCCGACCGAAGATCTCACCTCGAAGAAGCTCTTCCGCGGGATGGCGGCTCAATGGGGCCGCAGCCTCGCTACCGAGCACGCCCGCGCCGACAAGATCACTGACTACTCGCTGGCCGGCGAAGTTGCCAAGCTGACAGACGGCAAGCACTCCCACTTCCGAGTTCTCGTCCGTGAAGTCGCGTTCGGTTACGCCGATCAGGTCGAGGAAGACCGGCAGACGTTCCTCAAGCACCTGGCCCCCGAAGACCGCGGGTAGGCAGGAAGCTGCTGTATCAGAGTTTCCTCGGGGCTGTCCCAAAACGCGGGCGGCGCCCTCGCGAGTTACATTGGCCGGATTTGGCAGGGTTTTAGCGAAATTTTGGTTTTCGGCGGGCGGGTGCGGATTTCC
The DNA here is from genome assembly GCA_965205595.1 of Bryobacterales bacterium. Lineage (GTDB taxonomy): Bacteria > Acidobacteriota > Terriglobia > Bryobacterales > UBA6623 > CATQHP01. Next base: position 257,670 of record CBDBHI010000012.1, read on the forward strand.
TGTTTGACGCGCGGATTGTTCACGGATTGGCACTGTATCTAGTGTAAGGGTCGGTGTGCCAGTTTTCGTGTCTGGGTCGGCGTAAGTCGCTTGGAATCAGTGAAAACTTTTTCCAAAACCACGGTACGCATCGGAAGGAGACGAGACAAAGGCGTTCGCTGGGATGGGACAGTCCACACGTGGGTTCGCTTTCTCGGTGTAAATTGCTTGTCTCATGGGACAGTCCCGCCCGGGGAACCCTGCTCGAGCGGCCCGAACGGACGCAGCTCGTGCGCCGAAATGTCCGGAAATGTCCGGTTTTCTCTAAAAATCGCCGATGGAATGTGGTGTGAAGTACAAATTTTCTGTAGTATGTCAAACTCTACAAAGCAGAACGTGGAACTCCTCGCGTGCTTTTCTAATCCGATCCCCAGGCGGCATCTTGAATGCCGACCTGTGGCCGGAATTGGCAGGGCTTTCCACATTCTCCAGGTATAGTGTAAGACCCGTGCGTACGGTTTTCGGCCGACCGAATCGCTAGGTTGTTGATTTCAAAGACAAACGAAATTTCAAAATCGCGGGACGGCTCTTCGGGCGGGTTCCGCCTTGGCCGTTGCGAGACTCAATCGCCCTGATTCATGAATATTGAGATTGCTGGAAGCTGTTGATTTATAAAGACTTTGTCCCGGAGCTCTCGCAAGCGAGAGAATTTTGTCGGAACGTAGAGTTCGTTCCAAATCGTTGCATCTGTTAAGGGCTCCGTCCCCCCAAGCCCCAATGCGATTGCCAACCGAAGTACTGGGCGGGATGTCGACCAGCTCCTGTTCGCTAAGGAGATTCGCTACGGAGAATGGTGATGGTTTCTCAGTAGATTCACAGCCACAAACGTGGGTGTTCAGCGCAGATTCACTCCGCGTGGCCCCCAATTCCGATCGATGACGGACGGCCCGAGTGGACCTCTTCTAACGTCCGAATAGGGGTACTAAGTCCAAGACCTACTGGCACTTCTGTGGTTACAACTGTCTACTACAAATACTCGTTGACCACAAATCCGTCACCGTTCACAACGACCGGTCGATGAGAGTAGTGCAGCCTGCCCCGAGGCTGTATCACGGGGGTGAATTGGCATGCGACTGGAAACTCGCGTCCGAGCTGTCGGACTTTCGCTATTGCTCGCTTCGTTGGGCTTCGGAGCTGATCCCCCTCCATTAACAGATACCTCGCCGGCCACGGAAACCGAGTCAGTTCTCTTTGGAGACCTTCCAATGGTCGAGGCCGCCTCGCTGCACGCGCAGACGCTGCAAGAGGCCCCAGCCAACGTGACCATGATCACAGCCGAGGAGATTCGCACCTATGGCTACCGGACATTCGGAGAGGCCCTGTCGAATGTTCGAGGATTCTACGTCACCGACGACTTCGCATATACAAATGCCGGTCTGCGAGGGTTCTCTCTTCCGGGTGACTACAGCACCCGCATTCTTTTCATGATTAACGGCCACTACATTACCGACAACATCTACAGCTCCGGCGGCTTCATGGAACAGGATTTTGGACTGGACATGGATCTCGTCGAACGCATTGAAGTCATCCGAGGTCCTTCATCGGCGTTGTATGGCAGCAACGGCGTGTTCGCTACGGTCAATGTCGTCACGCGGGCTCCGGTGGACCAAGCAGCGCTCAGCGTGACGAATGAGATTGGCAGCCACGGCCAAAAGAAACTCGGCGTGACTAGCTCTAGTTACCTAGGAAAGGGCGCCAATCTGCTCTTTTCTCTGTCCAGCTTTCATTACGGTGGACAAGAGATTTTCTTCCCCAGTCAAGATTCGCCAGAGACAAATTTCGGCATCGCGGAGGGTGTCAATCGCGAACGAGGCTATCACGGGTTTGCCAACTTGACGTCGGGCGACTGGAGCTTTACGGGAATGCTATCGAGTCGTGAAACTCGAGTCCCGACAGGCTGGTACGGCACGATCTTCAATACTTCGGGAAACAAAATCCGGGATGGTTATGGATTCGCCGAAGCTGCCTATTCGCACGACTTTTCCGACGGCGGCAGTCTCAAGTGGCGCGTTCATTACGATCGCTACCGATATTGGGGTAGATATGACTACGACTACGACGTCGGAATCGTGGAAGACAACCAGGATATTTCGTTTGGCCAGTGGGTTGGATCTCGAGCCGCCTACAGCTTCAAGCCTAACCGTCTGGGGACACTGACCGTTGGCGGACAGTTCAGCGCGGACATCGAAGCCCTACAGCAAAACTTCGATGTTCAGCCGGAGTTCTTTGAGTATTCGAATTCAAACTTTCCGAATCGTTCGTATGGAGTCTTCGCGCAGCAGGAGCTGGCCATATCCGAAAAATTGACCGCCTACCTGGGAGCCAGATTCGATGACTCAAAGCTCCACAAGCCATTTGCGTCACCTCGGCTGGCACTGATTTATCAACACTCCCCCAAAACGACTTTCAAATTGCTGTACGGGCGAGCATTCAGGAACCCGAACGTCTTCGAACAGTTCTATGGGGCCGACGTGTTTAACGCGCCCAACCCCAATCTCGGACCGGAGAAGATCAGCACCCTGGAAACCACGGTCGAGCATCGGATCGGATCAAGAATCGATGTCGTGGCTACTGTGTACCGATATTGGCTCGGCGATCTGATTGAAGGCGTGGAGATAGAAGAAGGTCTGTTTCAATTCAACAACAGCTCAAACCTCCGGGCCTGGGGCGGCGAGTTTGGACTCCGCGGGAAACCTGTCGACTGGCTTCAGCTCGCCGGAAGCGTATCTGCCCAACGACTTACAGATATGGGCTTTGGCCTATCCGGGGTAAACTCGCCCGGGCGCATGGCAAAGTTTCGCTTCTCGCTGCCCCTAGCGGGGAAGTTCCGCGTAGCCGGTGCGGCTCGATACCTAACATCGCGCAAGACGTTCGCCGGGAATACTGTACGACCTGTTTACCTAGCCGACTTAACTGTCAGCACAGTTAGCCTCCATCCGACCTGCTTTTTGGAGTACGCAACCTATTCGACCGGAGACACTTTGAGCCCGTCGGTCCCGAGAACATCAACGACCGTTTCCCGAGAGTTGGTCGTACGGCATTCGTCAAACTGATTTGGACGACAGGCGAGTAAGGGCGACGAGCAGATGCCCAAGCCGTCCAATAAGAGAGACTCATCAATCCGCCGACTGGCGTCGCTATCGGTCGGTCTGCTGGTGCTTGGCCGCGCCATGGGATATCTGCCGACCGGACGAACTGAGCCCAATCGAGTATTGGCGCTCACCTCGCCGGAGTTCCCAGCCTACCAAGAGGCGGTCCGTGGACTGCAAGCGGGCATGAAAAAATCCGGAATCACCTTGGAAATCCTGAATGTTGAAGCGGACAACGAACCGAGTGAGATCAGCGAACACATTCAAGAGTTTGACCCGGATCTTACAGTTTCTGTTGGATCTCGGGCGCTCGGGTTGATATCGTCGCTACCGTCCGCGCAGCCAATGTTGAGCACGATGGTCTTGAACCCAGCCGGCGTGAGCGGCAGTTCCCAAGCGCCCGTTAGCGTAGTCACACTAGATCTGTCGTTAGATCTAGTCGCGACGAAGCTTCAAGAACTATTTCCGGGTAAGAGGCGTTTGGGGATTATTGGGTTAGCCGATTGGGATGAAGCAAAAATGCGCGAGTTGAGAGCTTCCGCCCGCCGACATGGAATGACCGTTGCGTTTGCACTCGTGGCCGACGTTTCAGAACTAATCGAAACTTTTACTTCCTTACGAGGAAAGGTCGATTTTGTATGGTGCCGACCAATCTCCGCGCTCTACAATTCGACGACTGTAACGCCGTTGATTCGCCGCTCGCTACAAATTCGCTTGCCTATCGTTGGGTTCTCAGAAGCGTTCGTTCGATCAGGGGCCGCGGTAGGCATTTATCCCGACTACTACGACGTGGGCTACGGCCCCGCGGGTGACAGCGCCCCTCGGCTGGCCGCGGTAGGCATTTATCCCGACTACTACGACGTGGGGCTTCAGACTGCCGACCTTGTAGGGCTTTTCCAAAAGGGGCGCCCTTTACCGTCGCTTCAGAATCCGCGCCGCGCGAAGGTCGCCGTCAATCAGCGGGTCTTACGCTTACTCGGTCTCAAGTTTGAAAAGGATTCGAACGAAAACTCCGTACTGGTGTTTCGGTAATGAGCGGAGCGAATCGGCGTAAGAAGAGCTTGCTCACTCGTGTCGTCAGGGTGAACTTTCTTCTCGTGAGCGTCGCCGTCGTTTGCCTCACGGCACTGTTCCTGATCAATCAGTTGGGCTCGTTCCAGAACCAGGCGAAGTTGCGCGCGGAGGAATTAACTGAGTTCCTGGCAAGCCAAGCCGCGTTCCCCTTGATGGTCGGTGACCAGCCCGAGTTGACACGCCTAGCGCAGAGTGCGCTGGCCGCTGAGGGAATACTCTATGTGGTGTTCGCGGATGCCGACGCACAAACCCAAATCGAGCTTACTGACGTCGGCTTTGATGCAAACTTGATCCCCGACTCGGCGGATGCGATCGCTGAGCCTCTGAACGAATTGCAAATTCTAACCAACCGGAAACCCTACATACGCTATATCGATATCTCTAGGGAGATCTCACCGCGCGTCGACAACTCGATTCTCGACTGGCAAGAGCCCGATGCTATTGGCGGTCGCGACACCCAGAGTCTTGGATCCGTTCGAATTGGAATTTCGCTGGCCAAGGCTGAGACTCAATTCGCGGAAACGCTATGGCAAGCGTTCTGGGTGATGGGCCTGGCGCTGATTGTCATCCTGACGTCGCAGTACTTGCAACTTCGACATCTACTGAAGCCCCTACGCAGCCTAATCACGTTTACAGAGACGGTCGCGAAAGGTCAATTCGACACGGAAGTACCGGTGGCTCGCCCTGACGAGATTGGGGATCTGACGTCCGCGTTCAACCGAATGGTCGGCGACATTCGAACGCGTGATGAGGAGCTGTTGAGCCATCGTGAGCACCTCGAAGAAGAGGTTGCGGACCGCACGTCTGAACTAGTGAAAACTAACGCTGACTTGAGAGAGGCAATGTCCAAGGCCGAGGAAGCGGCGCGCCTAAAGAGCGAGTTCCTCGCAAACATGAGCCATGAGATCCGCACCCCAATGGGCATCATCATGGGAATGACGGACTTGGTGCTGACCACGGATCTAAAGGAAAAAAAACGAACGCATCTGGGGATGGCGCAACGGTCGGCCAATTCCCTTTTGCGAATTATTGATGATGTCTTAGACTTTTCCAAAATCGAAGCCGACCGCCTTGACCTCGAGGCGATCGAATTCAACTTGTACGAAAAATTGAACGAGACTACCGAACCTTTGCGTTTCGAGGCTGCTGCGAAGGGCTTACGACTGCACAACCATATCGATCCGGAAACACCGCAGGTGGTGATCGGCGACCCCGACCGGCTCGCGCAGATTATTACAAATCTTGTCGGCAACGCGATCAAGTTCACCGAGCACGGCGATATCCGAGTCAGTGCAACGGTTCAAGAGAAGACGGACCGTGATGTCGTACTACTTTTTTAGGTCGCTGATTTTGGAGTTGGCATCGCAAAGGAGAAACAGAGCCTGATCTTCGAATCATTTAGACAGGTAGATGGATCCACGACCCGTCGCTTCGGAGGTACAGGCCTTGGACTCGCAATTTGCAGTCGACTAGTGGAGATGATGAACGGTCGGATATGGGTCGAAAGTCAAGAGGGTAGCGGCAGTACCTTTATGTTCACGATTCGATTGGACTGAGTACGGAGACAGAGACGCCTACGGGACAAGGGGACCGCACGAACAGGACCAGTTTACCGCCATCGAGATCAAATACGTCAGGAAACCGCGGGCTGCGAGTCTTACTAGTAGACGATATAGAAGGCAACCGTGCACTGGCCCATGAGTTTCTCGAGAACATGGGCCACTCAGTCGTAGAGGCTGTTGATGGACTGGAAGCAGTAGAAGGTTTCGTTACAGATACCTTCGATCTGATTCTTATGGACGTCCAAATGCCCCGCATGAGTGGAATCGAGGCGACGGAAGCGATTCGCAAGTTCGAATCCGGTACCGACAATCACATCCCTATCATTGGGATTACGGCTTATGCCATGACGGGAGATCAAGAAAAGTGCCTCAAGGCCGGCATGGACGGTTATCTCACAAAGCCGCTCGATTGCGACTTACTCTGCGAATCGATAGACAAGCTTTCGTCCGGCGCGATACACAGCTAAGGTAGGATCGAGATGCTCTGCCGAAAACGCCGTCAGGCGGTCGGCGGGGTCATGGATTGTCCGTCATGCGCATGAAATCAGGTGAGAAAGTCGACCTCTGGACGATCGCAGAAGAGAATAACTGGGATAGCGGCAATTTCACTTTTGTGGCTCCCGACGATAGGCGAGATCTTTCAATTAGGTCAGACGACTTTCAGCAACGTGGTGTTGATCTGCTGTTGTGAGTGAGATCACCGCCCCCAAGGGGAAGCATGACGTGCGACTCGGAGCGAATTCGACGCAATCCCTAAGTCGCAGAAAATACGAGCCGTAGACAACATTTCGGTTTATAGCATTTTCAGTAACGCCGTAGACCGTTCTTGAATAAAAAGCGGTGAAGCCGGCAATTTCTGGAGACTAGATTCCGCTGTCCAAAATCGGAGGCGCGACTGTAAAGGAGTGCGGTGGCGAAGGGTGAACTGGGAAAGATGAGTCGGGTCCTGTTGAGGAATGACGAGCAGGTCCTAACTCAGCGTATTCCAGGAAGCTGCTCCGCCACCGCACTCCTTCACAGTCGCGCCTCCGATTTTCACGGGCTTGGTGCCGCGGCAAGCAGTTTATGCCATTCCTGAAAATGCTCTAACTGTTGTAATATCGCACTTCTCCTAGCAATCCGCCGCCAGCGGTGCGCCGGACTCAGGAACCTCGCTGAGCGCGGCGCCGGTTGGAAGAGCAGTCCAGGCGACCGCGCTAGCGGCTGTGAATGCGTACGTGATTAGGCCCGATTGCGTCGATGTTGACGGTTCCCAGCATTGTCATGTCGCGCGCTAGTTCGGTTTGCATTAGCTCGATAACGGTGCGGACACCGTCAGTTCCGTAGGCGGCTAAGCCCCATATCACGGGTCGGCTCACTAGTACCGAACTCGCTCCGAGCGCTAGCGCTTTCAAGACGTCGGAACCGCGTCGGAATCCGCCGTCGATTAGGATCGGCACGTCGCTGCCAACGGCGTCGGTGATCTTCGGAAGGGCGATGATCGGGTCCGTCGAGGCGTCGCCCGCGCTTCCGCCGTGGTTCGAGACTACGATTCCGTTGGCACCCTTTTTGATCGCGTCACGGGCGATTTTCGGCTCCATAACGCCTTTGAAAAGTAACGGAACTGAAACGGCGGCGCGAATGCGCTCGAAGAACTTCCAGTTCGGCTCGGGCTTACCCGGGGGGGCGGTAACAACTACAGCCGCGCAGCCGGCGGCGACTGCCTTTTCGATACGCCCGAGGGTATCTTGCGCGTTGCCTTCGGCGTACACCTGATACCACAGGCCCGACTTTGCTTGTTCCGAGATTTGTTCAATCGGTGTGTCCGTGCGGTCGGCGAGGACCATCAACGACTTTGCTTCCGCGCAGCCCCTTGCGACTGCCAATTCGCCCTCGATGTGGAATTGTTTTTGATGCGACACGGGGCCGACGATGATCGGCGCGAACATGGAGTGCTCGAACAGTTTCGTCGTCAGATCTAGAGCTAGCGTGTTGACCATCAGCCGCGGACGGAAGGTGATGCGATGGAAGCCGTCACGCGTCGTCTCGGCGACCGACGCAAAAACCGCGCGGTCGAGCTTTCGCTTGGCCATCGGCTCGAATTCGTGTGTGTTGGCTAGCTGGTTGAACGGAGCGATCCGGCCGGGGCGCTCGCCCTCTAGTGTTGGAGCTTGCTGAGCGGACAGCAGCGGCGACGCAGCGAGGAAAGAGGCGAACCGCGCGACCGCCTCACGCCTGGAGAAGTTGTGGCGCTTCACGGTAGGTTGAGCCTCACCAGGCCGCGGTCAATGGCGGCAAGGTTGGGGACGCCGGCCTGGCGCATGGCCAGGACCAACTCAGCTTGGAGAATTTCGAGAACCCTTTGGACTCCGGCTGGACCGAAAGCTCCTAGGCCCCAGCGGGGAACTCGGCCAAGGCACACGGCCTTGGCGCCGAGGGCGAGCGCTTTGAGAATGTCTTCGCCACGCCGGAATCCGCTATCGATTAGCACGGGGATTTGGCTGCCGACGGCGTCGACGATCTCAGGAAGAACCTCAAGTGTTGATGGAGAGTAGTCGAGCCCGCGTCCGCCATGGTTGGAGACGATGATGCCGTCGAGACCGTGGTCGATACAGCGTCGGGCGTCCTCGGGAGTGAGAATTCCTTTGGCGAGCATCGGTACCTTGATCATGGGGCGCAGACCGTCGAACAGCTTCCACTCATACCAAAGCCTTGTCGAGCGGAAGCGGTATGGGTTTTGCGGCTGTGTGCCGGGCCGGACCGGCGGACGCCTGCGCCGCCCCGAAAGATTTGCGTCGTGAGCCGTGCGGTCGTAGTAGGAAGACTGCTGGTCGATCGTTACGACGATGGCCTGGCTGCCGGCGGTCTGAGCGCGATCTAGGTAGGGTCGATTGTCCTCAAGTTTCTCGCGCGGATAGAGCTGAAACCAGAGCGGGCCGTCGGCTGTCGGCGCGACCTCCTCAAACGGCGTGCTCGTTACGTGGCTGACGATGAAAGGCGTTTCCGCGGCGGCCGTACAGCCACGATAGGTTCCAGGTTCCTTGGAGGGGTGTAGCGCCAGATGCGCCGCCGAGGGCGCCACCATGATTGGGAACTGCATCTTGGTCCCCAAGACTTCGGTGGAGGTATCAACCGTAGTTAGCTTTGACGCGGATTTCGGCAGCAGGTCAACCCAGTTGAAGGCCTCGCGATTGCGCCGCACGGTGTTTTCGCCTCCACCGCCGTGGGCCGTGTAGTTGTACGTTTGGCGAGGCAGTTTCGCGTAGGCGACCTCTTCGAAATCAAAGGCCGAAAGCATCTCGCTGAGGCCGGGCACGCGGCTGTGATCGCGGAACGGGTCTTGCTGGGCGAACAGGGCGGGGCCGCCGATGAGGAATCCGGCTAGGCCCTTGATGGCGGCTCGCCGTGATTGAGATTCACTCCAGATTCGTTCGCTGTTTCGCATGTGCCGACGGGCATGATTGTAGCGCGAGGCGGCTGCTGGTATTCGTGAGGGGTGATTGTAGGCGGATCCTAGCCTCTTTTCCAATTGAAAGATGAGCCTGAAGGAGAGAGGCGAAGCAGCTGCGGGTTGAGGGGGATTATAGCGTGAGTTGAGGTCGGCGGCTACAGCTATTTGTGGCTTCGTAGGGCGGGGTGAGGGGGATTGCATAAGGGGGAAGGGGCGGCAGCCCCAGTCCCCCTTTGCAGCCATCCCAGGCGAGACCCCACGGCCGTCTTCGGACGTGGGCCGGAGGAGCCGACAACGCCTCGGGTCGGGGCGTTGTCTAGCGCGTGCGCCAGCAGATCGCGAGGTCTTTGCAGACGCGTTGCAGTTCGTTGCGCTGAGCGTCGAGTTGCTCGGCAAACTCGGTGTCGGAACAAGTGTCCGCTCGCGCTTGGAGCTTCTTGAGCGAGCGATCCGCGCGCAGGCCGCGCTGCTCGGCGGGCAGGCTGAGCAGCTTTTCCCACGGCGTGCTCCACTCGGCGTACACCTTGCGCAACTTGCCGCGGCGGTCTCGGCGCTCGCTGGCGAAAGCGCATGGGCGATGAAAATTCAAGTACGGGTTGAGCCACTGGCGGTAGAAGGTGTCGATCGCCTGCGTCGCTTCCGAGGGCAAAAACTGGTAGCCCATCCACTTGCGCACCACCGCGCCGTTCTTGGTTTCGACCAAGGCATTGTCGTTCGAACGGCGCGCGCGAGACTTCGTAAATTCAATTCGCAACTTCTCGAGCAGTTTAGCGGTTTGATGGTTGACGAATTCGCTGCCATTGTCGGAGTGAAAGCCGCGAACGATAAATGGAAATTGTTCCAAAAGGCCTTCCAGCAAGGGAATGAGGTGATTTTCGTTGATGCGTTGGACGCAGCCGACGGCCTGCCACTGCGTCACTTCGTCGACCACGTTGATGCTGTAGGCGCCTTTTTCACCTTCCTGTTCGGGCGAGTGCACGGTGTCGATGCGCAGGTAGCCCGGACGTCCTCGCGGCTCGGGTTGGCGGCGTTCGCCGATCGCCACGGGTGTCGGTCGAGTCTTGTCGAGATGCAAACTGTGTCGCCGGTAGACGGCTCTTTTTCGCAAGTTGTAGAGCTGGCCCACGGACAATTCGGCAAGGCGTTCGAACTCCTTGCGGTTGTAGATTTGGAACTCGCGCTGGAGAATGCGACGCGTCGCCGGCCCGGAGAGACGTTGCTGTACTTGGTCGACATGCGCCAGGAGAACGATGTCGGCGCGGCTGTACTTGGTGGGGAAGCGGCGCCTTCGATAGGCTGTCGGCCGAACGCACTTTTCGCGCAAAAACTGCCCGATGAGGCGAGTCAATTGGGCGCGGCTTAAGCCGGTTAGCTTGCTCAGGAAGCGTCTCAACAATCCTTTAACCGAGCGCTTCTGGTCGGCATAATGATGCCTCTTCAGGACGCCTTCGACGAGCGCGTATTTATCCGCTCGACTTCCGGCCTGGAACTCGACGGACCCACACCCGTCGAGAAAACTCTCGATCTCATCGAGACTCACTGATTCGGCTTGCTGCACGGCGACTCCCATCGCCCGCAGTTTGCCTGTTCCTAATCGACCTTGCCCAAATTACCTCCAGGCTCATCTTGTGTTGGAATCACCCCTCCCTTCAGGCTCATCTTGTATTGGACAAGACGCTTTCGCTAACATAGGCGGCGCCATGAAACGCATTGCTCTTGCTGTTGCCGCCGTATCGTTGCTGATCTCTTGCGGCGCGGCCCCGAAACCCGCGCAGGCGCCCACAAAACCCAACTTCGTCCTGATTTTTATCGACGACATGGGCTATGGCGATATTGGACCATTCGGGTCGACCGAGAACCGTACTCCGAATCTCGACCGCCTCGCCGCGGAGGGCATGAAGCTGACCAGCTTTTACGCGCATCCGGTCTGCACGCCGTCGCGGGCGTCGCTGATGACTGGCTCGTATCCGATTCGCAATGGCTTGCAGACGGGCTTCTGGCATCCGGTGCTTATGCCCGGTGACCCGCAAGGCATTCATGCCGACGAAATTACCGTCGCCGAGGCGCTCAAAGCTCAAGGCTACGCGACCGGGATGATTGGTAAATGGCACCTTGGCGACCAGCCGGAGTTTTTGCCCAACGCTCACGGATTCGACTACTATTTTGGCCTGCCGTACTCGAACGACATGTCGCCATTTCTGCCGCGAAACAGCCGCAATCACCCTCCGCTGGCGCTGCTGCGCAACGGCGAGGTTATTCGCGAGGTCCCCGAGGACCAGTCGTTCCTCACCGGCGAGTACACAGCCGAGGCTCTTAAGTTTATCGATGCCCACCATCAGGAACCTTTTTTCCTATACGTGCCGCATTCGATGGTTCACGTGCCGCTTTTTGCGGGGGACGACTTTCGAGGGGAATCGAACAACGGCATCCTAGGCGATGCGATTGAGGAATTGGACTGGAGTGTCGGCGAGGTGCGCAAGAAGCTCGAAGAGCACGGCATCGCCGAAAACACGCTGGTCTTTTTCACCTCAGATAACGGCCCCGCTCGCGGCAGCGCCGGCCCTCTGCGGGGACGCAAGGGCAGCACGTACGAGGGCGGCATGCGCGAACCTACAATCGCTTGGTGGCCAGGCACTGTCCCGGCGGGGAGCGAATACGGCGACATTGCGTCGACGATGGACATCTTGCCGACGTTCGCGGCGATGGCTGGCGGCACGGTACCGGCTGAGCGTACCGATGGCCATGACATATCGGCGATTCTGAAGGGCGCAACGGATCGGCCGTCAGAGTACGAGGCTTTTTACTACTACCGGGGATACGAATTACGCGCCGTTCGGAGTGGCAAATGGAAACTCCACAGCGATGGCACGCTTTATGATTTGGAAGCCGATATCGCGGAAAGCAACGACCGCGCCGGCGACGAGCCCGAGGTGGCCGCTCGGCTACAGGGTTTGATCGAAAAGGGCCGCGAAGAGATCGGCGACGGTCCGCTGTGGCCCAATGACCCCGGAATTAGACTGCCGCCGACAGCGCGCCCAATCGGCAAAATTGATCGCGCACCGAGGCTGCTCATTCCAAGACACGGCAAAGAGGGTGAGGCGGCCCATGAGCCGCCGATTCGCGATAAGACTACGCCGCCGCCACCGAAGGACTACGTGCGGCCCGACAACTGGTAGTGCATTCTTGGGCGGCCTCGGGTGGGGCGGCGCTCTATTGCCGGGGCTGGGGAGTCTTCTTGTTTTCGCGGCCGCCGAAAATTCCGATTACGCGGCCGAAGAAACCGCTCTTCTTTTTGCCGTCGGACTCGCCGGCCGCCTCGGCGGTCTCGTCCTCTGTAGGCAGTGCCCAGCCGGCCACACTCGTAGAAACTCCGCCCGAGCTCTCAGCCATCCGAAACGCTGTCGGTTGCGATCCGGCGATATAGACTTCTCTCACGCAGCTACGGCACGAGTTCGTCGCCAGTGCCTGCGCCTCGGGATCCATTTCGACGCTGATCACACCCTCGGGCATCGCGAACCGCTCGGGATCTTCATACTCCGGCAGCTCATGCGCCCGCTTCATAAAGCGAGCCCAAATCGGTAGTGCCGAATGCGCGCCTTCGATTGCAAGATCGACGTTGTCGTCGAAGCCGACCCACACGACGCACAGCAAGTTGTTTGAGAAACCGGCGAACCAGCCGTCGTCGTCGGTCCCGGTCTTACCCGCCGCCGGAGCTGTAAACTCATACATCCCGCGGGCGCGAACCCCGGTACCTCGCCGCAGGACGTCTTCGAGCATGTTGGTGGTGATGTACGCAACGCGTGGGTCCATCACTTCGCGATCGGTGGGCTGGGCTTCCAACAGCCGCGCGCCCTCGTTGTTGCGAACCAACTTGACGAAATGGGGCTCCTTACGAATGCCGCCATTCACAAAACTCGTGTACGCTCCAGCAATCTCTAGCGGAGTCGCCTCGTAGGCCCCTAGCGCCAAGGCCGGCGTGGCTTCCAAGTCCGCGCCCATACCCGCGCGCGTTGCTAAGTCCGCGACGCGCTGGAAGCCGGCCATTTCGCCCACCTTTACCGTGGCGACATTGATTGAGCGCATCAACGCGTAGCGCATGGTGATTAGGCCATAGATCTTATTCATGTGGTTCGCCGGCTCATAGGGCTTGTCGTCGAACCAAAATGTCGTCGGTACGTCATCGACCAAGGTGCTGGTGGTGAGGGGCTCAGGCGCCGGCGCGTACTCGACGCGGGCGTACTCGGGCATCTCGTCTTCGTAACCCTGTTCGATTAGCAGGGCGCGCTCTTCATCAAGAGCACTATCGATCGCAGCGGCGTACACAAATGGCTTGAAAACCGAACCCGGCTGACGTCTAGCGAGCACTCGGTTTAGTTGCGAGTCGCCATAGTCGCGTCCGCCGACAATCGCCTTGACCTCGCCGGTGGTGGGGTCAAGAGCGACGAGCGCGGCCTGAGCCCTGGGTAGTTGCTCGAGCCCGGCAAACCGCTTTTGCTTGGCGATCAGCTTATCGACCTCTTCCATGCCGGCGCGCACGGCCTCGACAGCCATGTCCTGCAGGCGCTGATCGAGGGTGGTGTAGACCCAGTAGTTTTTCGTAATCAATTCTTCCGGCGGGAAATGCTCGCGCAAATTCTGGTTGACCAAATCCACGTAGTAGGGGGCCTCGCGTGATTCCAGATGCCCACGCAGTACGGTGATCTCTTCTCGAACGGCCTCGTCGTATGTCGCCTGATCGATATAGTTGACGCGCAACATGGCGGACAGAACTTGGTTGCGGCGACGCTTGGCGCGTTCTGGGTGGCGGTATGGGTTTAGATAGCTGGGCCCTTGCGGTAAACCCGCCAACAGGGCCGCCTCAACCAAGGTGATATCGCGAACGTCTTTGTCGAAGTAGGCGCGAGCCGCCTCACCCAATCCGTTCACGTTGAAGCTGCCACTACGGCCCATGAAGATTTGATTCGAGTAGTACTCGAAGATCTTTTCCTTGCTCAACCGTGCCTCAAGCTGGAAGGCGATCATCGCTTCGGCGGCCTTGCGGCTATAGCCGCCGTCGCGAGTCAAGAAAAAGTTGCGGGCTAGCTGCTGCGTCAGCGTCGAGGTTCCGCGTGGCCTGCGCCACTCGCGAATACCGTCAATGGCGGCGCCAACTGTGCGGATCACGTCTAGGCCGTGATGCGAAAAGAAGCGATGATCCTCAATCGCAATCACTGCATTGACAAGATTCTTCGGATAATCCTCGAACTTGAACAGCCGCCGCTTTGTGCGTTGGTCGTCGAACAGATTCGTGATGAGTTCCGGCTCAAGCTCGTAAGCCTCAAGTTTCTCGTTGGTATCGAGCGCGCGAACACTACTCACCTTGCCGTTGGCAAAATCAATGACGGCGGGCTCAGGCGCGAAGTACGAGAGCTGGCCGGGGTGGATCTCGACCGAGGACTCGTCCATTTGATACCAGCCAATCGCGCTGTCTTGCTGCTGCGTATAGCCGGCCGCTCGGAGGCCGTTTGCTACGTCAAGGGGAGTTAGTTCATCGCCCGGATAGACCGGCTTTGGAGCCGACAGAATCCGCGCGGTACGGTTGAACGCGCCGCCGGCCAAACGTACGTCGATGATTTTTCGATATTTCCAGTAGAAGTGGTTAAAAACGACGCCACCGGTGATCGCAGTTATCAGCATTAGCGCCAACAACACTTTGCCGATCGGCCTGCGCAGGAACTTGATCGGCTTGGCGATCCAGCCGGACAGCACAATTGAGCCCAAGCGGCTAGCCCGCATTTCTCACCACCTGACGGCGAAAGCACGCGATAGGTGCGCCACTACTTCGTTGCGCTCGATCGCCGAGCTCGACGGACTGCAAAAGTACGCCTCCGCGCGCCAACCGTCGCCCGCCTCGTATCGACGCACCTCTCACGCACTTTCGCTCGCCACGTGGTGAGAAATGCGGGCCTTCCCGCGGGCGACCTAGGCAGTAGCTACGTCTGGAAAGTTTGCGCGTACTCATCGACCGATCCGTCGAAGCTGCATTCGTCGAGGGCTCCAAGCCGGGAAAGAACGTCTAACCCGGGCTCAAAACGTAGCTCGCGCGGGTGCTATGAGGTTGGCAGAGGTCTTGCGGCCTCGATTCGCCCCCGAAGGACACTCGCAATCTCTTCGAGTTTAACATCGACTGATTCGCCCGTCGAGCGCTCGGAGAGCTCAACCATACCTTCAGTGATCCGCTTTCCGATTGTTATACGGAAAGGAATTCCGATCAGCTCAGCGTCTTTGAACTTGACGCCGGCACGTTCCGCGCGGTCGTCAAAAAGCACATCGACGCTGTCGGATCGCAGCGCTTCATAGATGGTTTCGGCGGCCTCACGCTGCTCGTCGTTTTTAAGATTGATCGGCGTCACGACCACTTCAAAGGGCGCGATTGCAACCGGCAGGCTCATTCCGCGCTCGTCGTTGTTCTGCTCGATCGCACCGGTCAGAATGCGCTCGAGTCCGATGCCGTAGGAGCCCATGATCGGTGTCACTTCCTTACCGTTTTCATCGAGCACTCGAAGTCCCATTTTGTGGGCATAGCGACGGCCCAATTTGAAAATGTGGCCCACTTCGATCGCCTTGAGCTTGCGAACGGGTTGCCCCGATTCGACATCGAGGTCACCGTCTTCGGCCTCGCGAACATCCGCGAATCGCGCGGTAAAATCGCGGCCTGGGGTCACGTTCCGCAAGTGATAGTCGTTCTTGTTGGCCCCTGCGATCATGCTCCTGCGGCCTTCGAGGGCCGAGTCGGCGATGATCTCCATCGCTGAGACACCAACCGGGCCAAGCGACCCCGCGTCCGCGCCCAGCCACTTTTCGATTTCTTGCGGATGTGCCGGGCGTATCTCCGCCGCTTGTACAACGGCCCCCAACTTCGTCTCGCTAAGAGAATGGTCGCCGCGCAGCAGCACCATTAGCGGCTTCTCATCCGCCACCAGGACGAGCGTCTTGATGTGAGATGTGCTGGGCGAGCCATCAAACTCAGCGACGTCTTCGATCGTCTTCTTATCAGGGGTATGAAATTCCTCCGGAGCCTCGGCGTCTTCCGGGTCGGCCGTCTCCGGTTCCCGCGCCAGCGTCACCGCCTTTTCAAGAGTCGCTCTGTACCCTGAAGCGGCGCACTCAACAACCCAATCCTCGCCCGCGTCCGACGGCAAGACAAATTCAATCGACTCGCTGCCGCCCATCGATCCCGAATGCGCGTCGACCGGGAAGTACTCCAGCCCGCAGCGTTCAAATATCCGGCAATAGGCGTCGTAGTGCTTATGGAAAGCTACATCCAGCCCGGCTTCGTCAATGTCGAACGTATATGAGTCCTTCATGGTGAACCGCCGGACGCGCATCAGGCCCGACTTTGGACGCGGTTCATCGCGAAACTTTGCTTGGATTTGGTACCAAATTTGTGGCAATTGCTTGTAGCTACGTAGTTCGCCGCGAGCCATCCACGTCATCACCTCTTCTTCGGTCATGCCGAGACAGAGCTCGCGCCCCCATCGGTCTTTGAGGCGGAACATGTCGTGCCCCATCACGTCCCAGCGACCGCTTTCCTGCCATATCTCAGCCGGATGCAGCTCGGGCGTGTAGACTTCTTGCGCACCGATCGCGTCCATCTCTTCTCGAATGATGCGCTCAATTTTCAGCAGCGAGCGCTTTGCGAGGTAGAGGTAGCAGTAGAGGCCGGCGGACAGTTGCCGAACGTAGCCTGCACGTAGCAAAAGCTTGTGGCTGACGACCTCGGCGTCGGAAGGCACATCGCGCAAAGTGGGTATGAAGAGACGGCTCCAACGCATGATTTTTTGGGTGAATAGGCAGGGGGAAGCGCCTATTCGCCCATCGTAGCATCGGCCCTTGCGGCGATAACTCACGAAGTTGCGACCCCGATCCGTCTGTAAGCATTCGACGTCGGCGGACGTCGCGGCGTACATTCGCGAACTACGAACCCGGCACAATTTTTCCACTGATATTTTGACTACACCGTGCGGGTGCGCAGTCGATCGATGTCTAGAAAACGAGGCGTGGACGGAAGTCCACGTTTTCACTCGAAGTATCTACCGAACCTGATGAAAGCGTGAACTTCCGTCCTCGCCTCTGTTGATCCCGGTCGAGGTCATAACTTCCTTGTATGTGGAATTCTAGGGAAGAGGCAAGTGAGGAGCCGGTGAAAACCGGCTCCTCACAGCGCGATGTTAGCTCGTGCATACTTCCAAGGGCTTCGAGCCCGTCCGTAAGCTGGAGCGGCAGCGCGTGCCTCGATCGAAAAACCTCGGATAGTCGCTAGGGCCATCGAGCCCGTATTTGCAAGGAAGGGTGCTCCGAGTATGCATACTGATTCTACAACCGTTATCGTCGGCATCGATGGGTCCAAGGACATCGTCGATTTCTTCATTCTCAATGGAAAAAAAGAAGCAAGCGGCCGTAGGCCGCGAGCGCCAAAAGCACTCGCCAAGTTGACAGCCAAACTCGTCCGGCACAACGCGGAACTGGTCGTGATGGAAGCCACCGGCGGGTTGGAAGTCGCTGTCTGGGAGGCCCTCGAAGCCGCCGGACTGCAAGGAGTTGTCGCGAATCCCAAACGCGTGCGGGACTTCGCGCGTTCGATGGGATACCTGGCCAAGACGGACAAGCTCGACGCCCGTATCCTGTCCCTCTACGGGCAGCGGCTCGAGCCGCGCGTGACCCCTCTGGCAAGCCCGGAAACCCGCGAATTAAGGCATCTGATGCACTACCTGGATTCGCTCGTGGGAACACGAGCGCAATTGCGTACGCGTATCCACCAAGAGCCAAGCGCGGACGTCGTGGAGAGCATGGAACGCATGATCGATGCGCACAGCGCAGAGATCGAAGTGATCGAGGAACAGATCAAGCAGGCGTTGCAGCAGCTGCCAGACGAGCGAGAGCGAATCGCGCAGCTGCAAACGGCGCCGGGTGTCGGCGTGAAGACGGCGTGGGCGGTGGTGGCCGAGTTGCCGGAACTAGTACTAACTTGCGAAAGTAAGGCCTTTAACTGTAAAATGTCGGTATGGCAAGACCGGCAACGGTGATTCGACTGAACGCCGAGGAAGAAGAGACGCTGCGACTCTGGGTGCGCGGCCACAAGTCCGAACGGCGCATGGTGGAGCGCGCTCGCATTGTGCTGCTGGCGGCCGCCGCTACCTCGACCGCCGAGATCGCCCGGCAACTGGGATCCCCGGCGGCGCGCGTGTCGAAATGGCGCACCCGCTTCGCCCAGCAACGTCTGGCGGGATTATGCGATCAAGCGCGTTCCGGCAGGCCCGCGCGGTACGACCAAGCGACGCGCAAACGCATCCTCTGCCAACTCGACGAAGCTCCGCCCGAAGGGCACGCCACTTGGACAGGCGAACTGCTCGCGGAAGCTCTCGGCGACGTCAGCAAGCATCAAGTCTGGCGCGTACTGCGGCAGCTCGGCGTGTCCTTGCGGCGGCGGCGCAGTTGGTGTTTGTCAACCGACCCGGAGTTCGCTCGCAAGGCCGCCGACATTGTCGGACTCTACCTCAGCCCGCCGGAAAACGCCGTGGTGCTCGCGGTCGACGAGAAGCCGAGCATCCAGGCCTTGGAGCGAGCGCAGGGCTGGCTACGCTTGCCCAACGGCAAGGCCTTGACGGGCTTCTCGCACGGCTACAGGCGGCACGGCACGACGCCGCTTTTCGCCGCGCTGGAAGTGGCTACCGGATTCATCATCGCCGGACACTATTGGCGCCGACGGCGTCGCGAGTTTCTCGACTTCATGAACCACATCGCGGCCATCCACGAAGGCCGCGAGATCCACATCATCTTGGATAACTTGAACACTCACAAGCCCAAAAATGACCGCTGGCTGCAACGTCATGCGAACATCCATTTTCACTACACGCCGACCTACAGTTCGTGGATGAATCAGGTTGAGGTGTGGTTTTCGATTCTGAGCCGCCGCGCCTTGCGGGGGGCGAGTTTCACTTCCCCCCGGCAGGTGCGCGAGGCCATCGACAGCTTCGTCCGCGTCTACAACTCCAAGGCTACTCCGTTCGAATGGACCAAGACCGTCGCCGCCCCTCGTCCCCTCGCCAGTAAATATTCTAACTTACGCAACTAAGTACTAGGCCAACTGAGCGGAGGCGAAGTTGCCGCCCTAGCGGGACTGGCACCGATGGCGTGCGACAGTGGCAAATATCGCGGCAAACGCAGAATCGTCGGCGGACGCAGTCGTGTAAGGAAAGCGTTATCCATGGCGGCGCGAGCAGCGCCGCGTAGCGACCCTCACATGAAGGCGTTTCGGGAACGTTTCCTAGCGGCCGGCAAGCCGAAACAGGTCGTCGTCATCGCCGTCGCCCGCAAACTCCTCGTCGCACTCAACGCCATGGCCCGCGACAAAAATACCTGGATTCCACAAAACACTTGACATAGTCGCTTACGGACGGATTTGGGGTCCGGCGAACAGCCTCTTTTCCAATTGAAAGATGAGCCTGAAGGAGAGAGGCGAAGCAGCTGCGGGTTGAGGGGGATTATAGCGTGAGTTGAGGTCGGCGGCTACAGCTATTTGTGGCTTCGTAGGGCGGGGTGAGGGGGATTGCATAAGGGGGAAGGGGCGGCAGCCCCAGTCCCCCTTTGCAGCCATCCCAGGCGAGACCCCACGGCCGTCTTCGGACGTGGGCCGGAGGAGCCGACAACGCCTCGGGTCGGGGCGTTGTCTAGCGCGTGCGCCAGCAGATCGCGAGGTCTTTGCAGACGCGTTGCAGTTCGTTGCGCTGAGCGTCGAGTTGCTCGGCAAACTCGGTGTCGGAACAAGTGTCCGCTCGCGCTTGGAGCTTCTTGAGCGAGCGATCCGCGCGCAGGCCGCGCTGCTCGGCGGGCAGGCTGAGCAGCTTTTCCCACGGCGTGCTCCACTCGGCGTACACCTTGCGCAACTTGCCGCGGCGGTCTCGGCGCTCGCTGGCGAAAGCGCATGGGCGATGAAAATTCAAGTACGGGTTGAGCCACTGGCGGTAGAAGGTGTCGATCGCCTGCGTCGCTTCCGAGGGCAAAAACTGGTAGCCCATCCACTTGCGCACCACCGCGCCGTTCTTGGTTTCGACCAAGGCATTGTCGTTCGAACGGCGCGCGCGAGACTTCGTAAATTCAATTCGCAACTTCTCGAGCAGTTTAGCGGTTTGATGGTTGACGAATTCGCTGCCATTGTCGGAGTGAAAGCCGCGAACGATAAATGGAAATTGTTCCAAAAGGCCTTCCAGCAAGGGAATGAGGTGGTTTTCGTTGATGCGTTGGACGCAGCCGACGGCCTGCCACTGCGTCACTTCGTCGACCACGTTGATGCTGTAGGCGCCTTTTTCGCCTTCCTGTTCGGGCGAGTGCACGGTGTCGATGCGCAGGTAGCCCGGACGTCCTCGCGGCTCGGGTTGGCGGCGTTCGCCGATCGCCACGGGTGTCGGTCGAGTCTTGTCGAGATGCAAACTGTGTCGCCGGTAGACGGCGCGTTTGCGCAAGTTGTAGAGGTGTCCCACCGACAGTTCGGCAAGGCGTTCGAACTCCTTGCGGTTGTAGATTTGGAACTCGCGCTGGAGAATGCGACGCGTCGCCGGCCCGGAGAGACGTTGCTGTACTTGGTCGACATGCGCCAGGAGAACGATGTCGGCGCGGCTGTACTTGGTGGGGAAGCGGCGCCTTCGATAGGCTGTCGGCCGAACGCACTTTTCGCGCAAAAACTGCCCGATGAGGCGAGTCAATTGGGCGCGGCTTAAGCCGGTTAGCTTGCTCAGGAAGCGTCTCAACAATCCTTTAACCGAGCGCTTCTGGTCGGCATAATGATGCCTCTTCAGGACGCCTTCGACGAGCGCGTATTTATCCGCTCGACTTCCGGCCTGGAACTCGACGGACCCACACCCGTCGAGAAAACTCTCGATCTCATCGAGACTCACTGATTCGGCTTGCTGCACGGCGACTCCCATCGCCCGCAGTTTGCCTGTTCCTAATCGACCTTGCCCAAATTACCTCCAGGCTCATCTTGTGTTGGAATCACCCCTCCCTTCAGGCTCATCTTGTATTGGACAAGACGACAGCAATCCAATCCCACGGCTGAAGGCTACAATGGGGGCTTGTGTCTGAAATCGGGGTTGGCCTTATTGGGCTCGGCAATGTTGGCGGCGGAACGCTTCGGGTTTTGCATGAAAATGCGGCTTCGATTGCGAGTAAATTGGGCGTTCCGCTGCCTGTGCGCGCGATCTGCTCGCGCAGCGTTGCAAGCTTACCACCGCCGGAAGCGGCGCTCTATCCAGATGCTTTTCGCACCTCTGATTGGCGCGAGCTGATCGCTCGACCCGATGTGGCGATCGTCGCGGAGCTGGTCGGCGGAACTACGGTCGCGAAGGAAATTGTTGAAGCGGCGATCGCCGCCGGTAAGTCCGTTGTCACGGCTAACAAAGAGCTGATCGCTGAGTCGGGCGCCGCCCTTTGGGAGCAGGCCGAGTCGGCGCACGTTCGCCTGGCCATGGAGGCTGCCGTCGCGGGCGGAATCCCCATACTGACGGCCTTACGCGAGGGTATCGCCGGCGATCGCGTCGACGCCCTGATGGGCATTCTCAATGGGACTTCGAATTTCATTCTTACCGAGATCGAGCGACGCGGCGACCCACTCGACGGCATCTTGAAAGAGGCGCAGGATTTGGGTTACGCCGAGGCCGATCCGAGCGCCGACGTTGACGGCTACGATGCTCGATCGAAGTTGGCGATTCTGGCGGCGCTGGCGTTTGGGACGCGCGTTTCGCCTGACCAAATTTCGGTAGAGGGCATACGGCGCATCGCTCCCATCGACTTTACCTACGCCCAGCGGCTCGGTCATACGCTTCGCCTCGTTGCGTCGGCGCGGCGCGAACCGGACGGACTTCGACTGCGCGTCGGCCCGGCGCTGATTCGTCAAGATACGATCCTCGCCAGCGTGATGGGCTCGTACAACGCGGTCTGGGTTCGCGGCGCGCATGGCGAAGACACCTTTTACTACGGGCGCGGCGCGGGCCCCGAGCCCACCGGCGTAGCGGTCGTTAGCGACTTGATTGCCGTTGCGAATGACCTTCAGTCGAAGGCCTCGAATCGTGTATCGCCGTTTGCGTATCGTAAGTTGGCGGCGTACGAACCGGCTCCCGCGGGTTCGGAGGAGCGCCGCTACTATCTTCGTTTCCGGGTGCGAGACCGGCCGGGAATTATTGCTGAGCTGGCGGCGATTCTAGCCGAGCATAACGTCAGCGTGGACGCCGTGTTGCAAGAGCCGCGCTTTGACAAGCAAGATCTACCGTTCGTCATTACGGCTGAGTTGGCGTCTAGGGACGCAATTGACGCGGCAATTACCGAGATGAATAGTCTGGACTTTCTGGTCGACGAACCGCTTGCACTCCCCTTGGAGAGTGGTCTTGCGGCACGTTAACTAAATCTACTCGGCATTATCGGTAGATTAACGCGAGGAGTTCCCCCCGCTCATTCATATTGAAACTGTGAGGGTATACTAGTACTAACTTGCGAAAGTAAGGCCTTTAACTGTAAAATGTCGGTATGGCAAGACCGGCAACGGTGATTCGACTGAACGCCGAGGAAGAAGAGACGCTGCGACTCTGGGTGCGCGGCCACAAGTCCGAACGGCGCATGGTGGAGCGCGCTCGCATTGTGCTGCTGGCGGCCGCCGCTACCTCGACCGCCGAGATCGCCCGGCAACTGGGATCCCCGGCGGCGCGCGTGTCGAAATGGCGCACCCGCTTCGCCCAGCAACGTCTGGCGGGATTATGCGATCAAGCGCGTTCCGGCAGGCCCGCGCGGTACGACCAAGCGACGCGCAAACGCATCCTCTGCCAACTCGACGAAGCTCCGCCCGAAGGGCACGCCACTTGGACAGGCGAACTGCTCGCGGAAGCTCTCGGCGACGTCAGCAAGCATCAAGTCTGGCGCGTACTGCGGCAGCTCGGCGTGTCCTTGCGGCGGCGGCGCAGTTGGTGTTTGTCAACCGACCCGGAGTTCGCTCGCAAGGCCGCCGACATTGTCGGACTCTACCTCAGCCCGCCGGAAAACGCCGTGGTGCTCGCGGTCGACGAGAAGCCGAGCATCCAGGCCTTGGAGCGAGCGCAGGGCTGGCTACGCTTGCCCAACGGCAAGGCCTTGACGGGCTTCTCGCACGGCTACAGGCGGCACGGCACGACGCCGCTTTTCGCCGCGCTGGAAGTGGCTACCGGATTCATCATCGCCGGACACTATTGGCGCCGACGGCGTCGCGAGTTTCTCGACTTCATGAACCACATCGCGGCCATCCACGAAGGCCGCGAGATCCACATCATCTTGGATAACTTGAACACTCACAAGCCCAAAAATGACCGCTGGCTGCAACGTCATGCGAACATCCATTTTCACTACACGCCGACCTACAGTTCGTGGATGAATCAGGTTGAGGTGTGGTTTTCGATTCTGAGCCGCCGCGCCTTGCGGGGGGCGAGTTTCACTTCCCCCCGGCAGGTGCGCGAGGCCATCGACAGCTTCGTCCGCGTCTACAACTCCAAGGCTACTCCGTTCGAATGGACCAAGACCGTCGTCGCCCCTCGTCCCCTCGCCAGTAAATATTCTAACTTACGCAACTAAGTACTAGTGCATCAAATGTCTATTGGGAAAACGCTTCGAATCCGCCGAATTATGGGTCGTGGCCGCGCGGTGATTGTAGCGATGGACCACGGCATCGGGTCCGGCGTCGTGACCGGCCTTGAGAACCCGGTCGAGGTTGTCAAGAAAGCGGTGCAGGCGGGAGCCGACGGCATCCTGATCACGCCCGGAATCCTCGAGCAGGTGATCGAGCATGTCGATGATCTCGCGGTAATACTTCGTATTGACGGCTGTGTGAGTTCGCTGGGATCGGGGCCAATGCGCTTGTTTTCAGACGTTGAACAAGCGGTCACGTTAGGTGTTGACGCCGTCGTGTTGAACGCGACGCTGGGAGCTGAGCACGAGTCATACGAGCTTGAAAAAGTCGGCCAAGTTGCGACCGACGGCCGCAAATGGGGCTTGCCTCTGGTAGCGGAGATTCTCAGTCAGCGGATGATGGCCAACCATATGGACATGTCCGGTCAAGGCGAAGACGTTTTGCCTGACGACATTTCAAAAGACGTTCGAATGGCCTGTCGCATCGGCGTTGAGCTGGGCGCGGACGTTATTAAGACGCGCTACTCGGGCGACATTGAGGACTTTCGGGATACGATCGTTTCATGCGGCCGACCGGTACTGGTTGCTGGTGGGCCACGGCGTGGCGGCGGCCTGCGGGGAGCGCTTGAGGTTGTCGGGGAAATACTCGAAGCCGGCGCTTCCGGCGTAATATTCGGCCGACAAATTTGGCAGCACCCCGACCCCGTCGAAGCACTTGAGGCGGTGGCGGCGATGTTCCACGAAGACGCGACGCTCGAAGAAGCCCTCGCCGGGGAACTTGACGAGTAGCGTCACAACGCATTGATTGCGACATTCGTCGCTGCTTCCGGCCGTTAGAATTAAGTGTGCCCGAGTATCCTCTGAGTCGGCGGCAACTCGCCGCATTACTGGCCGGCACTGCTGTGTCTGCCGCACCGAGCCGTGCGCAGTCTCCGCTCGGCTCGATGATGTGGGACTACATCACGGAGTACCTACGTCTCATTGACGAGCGGCGGGCGCAGACTCTCGCCGCCCTGGAAACTGAGGACGACTTCGCGAAGCTGCGGTCGCGTGTACGTGGCCGGCTCGCTGAGATGTGGGGGGCGTTTCCGGATCGCACGCCGTTGAATCCGCGCCAGGTCGGCGTGGTTGATCGCGGCGACTACATTGTCGAGAAGATCTTATTCGAGAGCCGTCCGAAATTTTTCGTAACGGCAAACTTGTTCCGGCCGCGAGAGGTCGAGGGGAAGTTGCCGGCCATCATATTTCCGTGCGGGCATACGGATGAGGGCAAGGCGGCCGAGATGTATCAGAGGTTTTCGATTCTGATGGCTCGGCAGGGGTTCGTCGTTCTAACCTGGGACCCGCTAAGCCAAGGCGAGCGGCTGCAAGTTTGGAACGACGAGAAGCGGGCCTCGGAGATTGGCCCGGGGACGGCCGAGCATCGCGTGCTCGGCAACCAGTGCTATTTGCTGGGGACAAATTTGATGCAATACCGCGTTTGGGACGCTACCCGGGCGCTGGACTACTTGGAGCTGCGGCCCGAGGTAGACGCTGACCGAATCGGAATCGCGGGTCAATCCGGCGGCGGCATGGCGGCGCTACAATTCGCCTGTTTCGACGACCGATTGAAGGCCGCATTCGTGGCCTGCGCGGTGGCCACGTTTCGGCACAAGACCGAGGCGCTATTGATTGCGGACCCGGAACAGATTCTCTACGGGACATTGCGATTCGGCATCGATCACCCGGAACTGCTCGCGGCGTTCGCCCCGAAGCCGCTGCTGATCGGCGCCGCTATTCGAGATTTCATCCCCATCGACAGCGCGCGGCGAACGCACAGCGAACTGTTGCCGGTTTACGAAAAGCTCGGCGCGTCAAAAGACTTGCAGTTGGCGGAGACCGACTCGACCCACGGACTGAACCAGGAACTGCGAGAGGCAGCGGCGAGTTTCTTCGTGCGCACCCTCGGCGGTCGCGACGAGCCGGTGAAGGAGCAGCCGACCGAGGTGTTGTCGGCCACGGATCTATTCGTCACGGCGACAGGCCAGGTTGCGACCGCACTCGAGGCTACGACCGTCCAGGCGCTTAACGGCGAGCGAGCGACGGAAGTTGCCCCGTCGTTTGAAATGCCGTCAAGCGAGAGCGAATTTTCGGTCTACCAGCACAACATTGCAAACCGCATTCGCGAGATCACTCGGGTCGGTTCGTTCAAGGCTGAGAGGGGGATTGAAGTCCCGGACCGTTTGCTCGATGCGGGTCCGTTTGCAAAAGGAATCGTTGTTGTCGTTTCGGATGAGGGTAAAGACGACGAGGTTGTTCGGCGCAATATCATCGACGCAATCGTTGCGGCCGACCACCACGTGCTCGGAATGGATTTACGCGGATGGGGAGACTCGGCTGCGTTTATACCTTCGATCTTGCCGAAATTTAACTGGGACGATTTCTTTGCATATCGGTCGCTGGAGTTGGGACGCCCTCTATTTGGTCAACGTTTGAAAGATCTTTTGGCGACGGCCCCGGCGCGGACTAGACGACGCGAGTGGTATGTGGTGGGCGTGGGCATTGGCGGTCTGGTGGCGGCGCATGCGGCCGCGCTCGATCCGCGCATTCGCGGCGTTGTCAGTATTGGGGCCCCACTCTCATATCGCTCGATTTTCGACGATTTGCTCACGACGCAACCGGTCAGCGCGTACCTGCCCGGGGTCATGGGCGAGTACGAGATTCGCGACGTGTACGCCTCGGTTGCGCCGCGGCCGCTGCTGATCGTGAACCCTCAAGACTCCCAGCGGAAGCCTGTAAACGTCGTGGCCGCGCGCGAGGAGTATGACTGGGCAGTGCAAATTTACGAGCGCCTCGAGGCTCCAACGGGCGCGCGAATCGAGTCGGGCCTTAGCCGTGCCGAGATTCGCAAACTTTTGAGCGAATGGTTTTCGTCCCTTGATAGCTAGTGAGAATTGCGGGCCGGCGCTACCCTAGTACATCCGGCTGCCAAATATTTTGAGAATGGAGAGACTTTGTGAATCAGGCTGAGTGGCTAGCGACAGTTACCGAAGATATTGTTGAGGAGGATCAAAAAATTTGTGATCCGCATCATCATCTTTGGGATCGCGCCGACAGCAGGTATCTGCTCGACGAATTGCTTGCGGATACCGATAGCGGACACAACGTCGTCAGCACGGTGTACATCGAGTGCGCGAGTATGTACCGCGCCGCCGGCGGCGACGGGATGCGGCCGGTCGGTGAAACAGAGTTTGCAAACGGTGTGGCGGCGATGTCCGCCAGTGGCGGCTACGGCGATACAAAAGTTTGCGATGGAATCGTTGGCTTCGCGGATCTGCGCCTGGGTTCGGCGGTTGGCGAAGTGCTAGATGCACATATTGCGGCGAGTTCGCGATTTCGTGGAATACGGCACTCGGCCAGTTGGGACGCTAGCGATGAAGTTCGCAATTCCCATTCGAACCCGCCGCAGAGCCTATATTTGGAGGCGAACTTTCGGAAGGGATTCGCGGAACTAGGTAAGCGCGGCCTGAGTTTCGATGCCTGGCTCTTCCACCCACAGCTCAAAGAATTGACGGATTTGGCGAAGGCGTTTCCGGACACCACGATCATCCTCGACCACTTTGGCGGACCACTCGGGATTGGACCCTACGCCGGAAAAAGAGATGAGATCTTTGGCGTTTGGAAGTCGGAACTCACCGAGCTTGCCCGCTGCCAAAACGTGTACGCCAAGTTGGGGGGCATGGTGATGACGATCAATGGCTTCGGCTTTCACAAACGGAAATCACCGGCAACGTCGAACGAGATCGTTACGGCAACGGGCCGATACCACCGCCACGCGATTGATCTTTTTGGCGTCGAGCGCTGCATGTTTGAAAGCAACTTTCCCGTGGATAAGCGAAGTTGCTCGTATCACGTGCTGTGGAACGCCTTCAAGAAGCTTGTCGCCGACGCGTCCGGAAGCGAGAAGGACGCGCTGTTTCACGACACGGCTTGCCGCGCTTATCGCATCTGACCCGGACTTGATTTTTCAAGCTGCCCGCCAAGCTATTCGTTGGTCGCAACGGTTCGCGATACCGAGCCGCACCGCACGGCGGCGCGGCTCGGTACAGCGAAGAGCAACTTCGCCTCGCGGCTATTTCAAGTTTCTCCCCTGATTGATCCGCCCAACCAGGGCGGGCGTTAGCCACGACGGATCGAACGTAAAAGCATGCATCAGCAGCATTCCGATCGTTAAGTCAGCGAAGTCGATCAACAGTAGTAGCCCGACGTGCATGCCGACCATTGCGAGCCAGACCCACGGCCGGAATCGCGCTGACACAGCGAGCGGCGCGAATAGAAGTTCGAGCGCCAAAGCCGACCACGTGAATAGCTGATGCAGCCAGTCTGGGCTCGCCGTGAGTACCTCGCGAAGGGCTGTCGGCCTTGCCAGCGGATTGTTCATCAATTCAGCGAAAGCCGAGCCGTCGAGCCACGACGGGCTGCTTAGCTTGGTCCAGCCACCGTAGCTGTACGAAAGAGCCATGACTACCCAGGCGGCCTGCTGGACAGGTTTCGGCATCTGCCACTTAGGGAGATTTCCGGCGGCAAACTTGGCCGCGAGGGACCCCGCTGGCCCAACCGGTAAGAACTGGTGGGCGAGCAGCATCCATCCGACGTACGGCAGACTTGGGTTTGCGGTCAACGGATTGCGGCCGAACAGGCAGGCGAGCGCGTACCAGCACCAAAACGCGGCGGGACGGTCCCAGAGCCCGATTGCAAAAAACACTGAGCCTAAGGCGGCCGACACAAGTAGAGCGGTTACAGCCGTCGGGGAGTCGACGATGGCGAGCACATTGGGTAAGGCTCGAAGCAGCGGCGATGCGCTACCATCCGCGAGCATTCCCGCGTTCGAAAACGTTTCCGCGCCCCACGGAATGAGAGCGATGAAGTGAACTGTGAGGTAGATTCCTAGAGTTGCTCGGAAGCAGCTATAAAGAAGCCCCGAGTCGGTTCCGTCAGCCGTCAATCTCATCGCAACGGATCTCAAATTTCAGCGGCAGCTCCGGATCGGGGTTCGTGGACGGCTTGGGGTGAACCACTACCTCGAACGGCCCCGGCAGCGCTTCGTCGACTAGCCCCAACTCTTGCAGCAGCCCGCCGCCGGGGCAGAAGGCGAATTGCGTGACCTGTTCAAAGGCCCTCGCGGTCGCGGCGTCCGCCGCGAGTACGGGGCCATAGGCGAGGGTTGCGCCGTAGGCGTTGCGGCGGTTGTAGGGCCCTTCGAGTCGCTGATAAATTTCCGGCGTTAGTCTCGCGGATCTCCAGTCGCCGTCGGCGGAGTCTTTCCAGAGAATTTCGAAGCTACTCGAGAACGTTTCGAGGCCCCTAGCGGACGAGAAAACCTTGGGGGCCGGCGAGGCTCCCCAGGCGGCGGCGATTCCCTTGACGATTGGCAGTCCCACTAGGTCCGCCGCCATCCGCACGGTCCCGAGCGTAATCAGAGCTACCAAGACGAGTCGATTTTTCGACTGCCGCGTCATGGATAAATTAACGATCCGCGTAAACGTCGACACCACTCAACATTGCGCCGAGCTGTTGTTCCCGTCCACCGGCGAATCCGCATTTGGCGTCGAAGTTCTGTGGGTTCAGGAACGTGCCAAACATCATGTCCCAAATCGGCAAGTCGGAATAGTTGTAGCTGTGTAGGTCTTGTTGGTGATGCACGCAGTGGCTCTCGGGCCGCTGGAATACGAAACCGAGCCAGCGCGGAGTGCGCACGTTCCAGTGATAGAAAAGCTCTGCCAGACCGGTGAGCAGCACGGCTTGGGAAGCTGCGCGCGGATCGAGTCCGACACCTACATAGAGAATGGCGCTGCTGATAACCCCGTTGAGCAGGACTTCCAGCGGGTGCTTATAGAAGGTGGTGATGATTTCGATTCGCTGCGGGCTGTGATGCACCTGGTGAAACCAGCGCCACAGAAACGACACCTCATGACGCCAACGATGCCACCAGTAGTAGACGAATGTGACAACCAGGTAACCAACGAAAGCGCCGGCCCCGGTGCCGATGTCAAGTTGCCACAGTGAGCGGCCGGGGAGCGTTTGATCGTAGGTCAGGCCCGCTAGATATACCGACGACGCCTGGATCAGGTTCAACCCAATCGCCCGCAGCCACCAATTGGCGACGGCAGGCCATTGGCGACCCGGCCTAATTAACTCGACAGCGATCATCGACAGCGCGACGATCAGAATGACTAGCGCTACGAACATGCGGCGTGGGCGATCAAATCAACTATACGGGTTTTATGCTCGGGCAGTTCCGTTCCGTACTACGAGGCGATGCGGGCGAGTTGCGGTTCGCGCGAAAGCGCAAACCCAGCTTGTCATCGATCAGTTACAATCCGAACGGATGGTTGTATGAAGATTGACCCGCGTTACCGTCCCGGTCGGCGAGGCCCGCTTTCGCGCCGCGAGATGCTGCGCCAGACGTCTATCGGCTTTGGGCTGACCGCGCTGGCTGGACTGATGGCGGACCCTGCGTACGGGTCGCCTGGCAGCGACCAATCAGTAAAGGAGCCGCATTTTAAGCCCAAGGTGAAGAACGTCATCTTCGCCTATATGTCGGGCGGCTTTTCTCACATCGACTCGTTTGACCCCAAGCCGCGCCTCTCTAAGGAAGCGGGTCAGCCGATGCCGTTTGAGACGGCGCGGACGATGTTCAACGAAGATGGCGACATTTGGCCGTCGCCCTGGGAGTTTCATAACCACGGGGAATCGGGGATCCCGGTCAGCGATCTATTTCCACACATCGCCACGTGCGCTGATGACATCGCCGTCATTCGCGGCATGACCGCGAAGTTTATGGAGCACGCCCAGGCCAATTTTTACTTCCACTCCGGGCAACCCTTTACCGGCTTCCCGTCGATGGGCGCATGGACTACTTACGGGCTCGGGACCGAATCGAAGGACCTGCCCGGGTTCGTTGTGATGGGCAGCGGCGGCATCCCGCTTGGCGGCATCAATATGTTTAGTAGCGGGTTCTTGCCCGCTGTTCACCAAGGGTCGTTCTTGCACCCCGATCAAGAGGAGCCCCTGGCGAATGTCCGGCCGCATGAGTCGGATCAGAAACAGCGCCGGCGCTTGGACTTCATTCGTGCAATGGACGAAGATTTTTTGGACCGCACCGGCCAGGATGCGCAGGTCGAGGCCGCCATCCAGAACTACGAAACGGCTTACCGCATGCAGACCGCGGTGCCCGAGCTTTGCGATTTGAGTGGCGAAACCGAGGCGACGCGCAAACTCTACGGTCTTAATTCGACTCACGAGCCTAAGCGTAACTACGCGTTGCAGTGCTTAACCGCGCGTCGTTTGATCGAGCGCGGGGTGCGTTTCGTCGAACTGACCATGGTGAACGGCAGCGGCAAAGGTAGCATGTCAAACCCCTGGGATCAGCACACAAACTTGATCTCAGGCCACACCGGAAACGCCTACTGTGTCGATCAGCCCGTGGCGGGACTCATTAAAGATCTCAAGGCTCGCGGTTTGTTTGACGAAACATTGATTATCTTTTCGGGCGAGTTTGGGCGGACGCCGTTTGTCCAAGGCACCAACGGACGCGACCACAACCCCTTTGGATTCAGCCTGTGGTTGGCCGGCGGCGGCATTAAATCTGGAACGATCTATGGCGCGACCGACGAGTATGGCTACCACGCGATCGACGGAATTCAAACGATTCACGATCTTCACGCGACCGTCTTACACCTACTGGGCATCGACCACGAGAAGCTGACTTATCGTTTCGGCGGACGGGACTTCCGCCTTACCGACGTCCACGGACACGTCATCCACGACGTGCTGGCCTGACGCCCGCTCGCTGCGGCGGTAAGCCGATCTAACCTACCGCGGCAACCGCCGCGACGTCTCGAACAACCTCGAGCGCTTGAAAACCCTTCGGGCCGCTCGTCAGCTCGTACGACACTTCTTCGCCCTCTTTGAGGCTGCGATAGCCGTCGCCGTCGATTGACGAGTAGTGGACGAAGACGTCGGCACCGTCGACCTCTCTACTAATGAAGCCGTATCCTTTGGCGGCGTTGAACCACTTTACCTTACCTGACTCATGCACTTTGATAATCCTCAATGAATTCTAGACCGTGGACTAACTTCCCTCATCGTTTTATAACCAGGAACTCGACTAGTGTCAAGTAATATATGAATAAACTAACACAGTTTTGAAAGCGATGCACGTATTTAGGTGTGACGGCTAAAAATTAACAGTTCGCCGGCTAAACTTCCAGCACTCTAAAGCACGCTGGCTCGTCCGTCGATTTGAGCGCTGGGGCCGCCTGAAAGGCGTTGCCGACCGACCGGGAGTCCTGATGGCGGATGAAACACAACTAGAAGTGCTGTCTAAAGGGGTTGGCGCCTGGAATCAATGGCGCGCTGAAAACGAAGGCCTTGTGCCCGATTTATCGGGAGCACAGTTGCAAGAGGGGTTCCTGCGAGGCGCCAATTTCTCGTCGGCCAATCTCACTCGCGCCGTTCTAATCGGAGCCGACTTATCCGGGGCTGATCTCACAATGGCCGATCTTTCGCAAGCCGACTTGCGATTTGCCAGGCTCAAGGGAGCAAAGCTCAATGGAGCGGCGATCACCACGGCTGTGGGCGTAGATAAGAAGTTGTTCCGTTCGACTATGACTCAACCGCTATCGAAGCGGAGGATTGCCGGCATGGTCGCCGTTCCATTGGTCGCGATTGGTCTTGGCTACGCGGGAGTCGTGGGCCGGCTTGAGCCGAGCGAGCAGCAGGTCGAATGGAGTGAAAGCCCGCAGCCGGCTGCTGTCGATACCGACCCGTTTTCGCACTTTGTCGCGGCCCAAGCGCTGCAGCAGGCCGCTGTCTCTGCCGTCTCTATCCGCGGCCGATCGATCAACTTGGAGTTAGCGTCAGAGACCGTCTCGCAGGTAGCCTATCTGCTGGCGTTGCGCTCGTTGTGCGGGAGTCTGGACCGTCACCATGCGCCGGCCGCGGAACTTGACACGATCAGTGTCGTAAATTCGTCCGCTGACCAGGGCTGGGTTTTTGACGAGCCACGTTTGTGCTCGGAACTGAACGGGTCTGAGTTAGCCGCAATGGACGCGACGGTGCTCGGGCACTCACACGTGCTGGATTAGTGCTCTTTGTCGTCCCAGAGCCCGGTGCGAAGCTCGTCGAGACGGTGCTCCGCGGCGTCGCGGACGTACTGATAGGTATCCTCTTTCGAAATACGCTCAATTTCCGCTTCGTTCGTCATCACCTTGACGACTTTCCGGCGGACCTCTTCATCGTCCGATTCGCGCATCAAGCGATGGTAGTGTTCCTGGTCGGGTTGCAGCGCACGCAGAGCGGCGAAGGCGTCGTGGCGCACGAACCACTCGCTATCCCTCTTGATCATTTCAACCAGAATCGACGGATCAGTAATCTCGGCAATCGCGTGTTGCCGGACATCGGCGTCACTGTTCTTCCACTTCGGCCGAAGCGCGTCAAGAACTCCCATTTTCAAATCCTCGTGGGCTAGTCGCCGTGGCTGATGCGCCAGATTTTCTTGCCGCCGTCGTCGCTGACTAGCAGTGATCCGTCTTTGAGTTGCAACAAGCCGACGGGCCGTCCCCAGACGTCAGTACTTGCGGAGTCGGGCATCCAGCCGGTGAGAAAGTCTTGCGGCCCCGACTGCGGGCGACCATCTTTGAACGGAATGTACACCACACTGTAGCCAACGCGCTCCGATCGATTCCAAGACCCGTGGAAGGCGATGAATAGCCCGCCGCGGTACTTTTCAGGAAACTGCGTGCCGGTATAGAAACGAATGTCGAGGGCGGCGACGTGTGCGCCTAGAAGTACGTCAGGGTACTGCGTCTTCTTGACCATCTCGGGTGCAACGTCTTTGTGGCGCGGCTCTTCGTGCGGGCCGCTGTAGGCATACGGCCAGCCATAGAAGGCACCCTCTTTAATGTTCACAAGATAGTCGGAGACGAGATCATCGCCAAGGCCGTCGCGCTCTTGAACCGTTCCCCATAGGTCGCTGCTACCGGGCCGCCATTGAAAGCCCACGGTATTGCGCAATCCGCCGGCGATCTTTTCATGACCGCTGCCGTCGGGATTGTAGCGATGGACGGCCGCGCGGATGGGCGCTTCGCCGAGATCGATGTTCGAGCCGGAGCCGACCGTGACGTACAACTTTGAATGATCTTCGGTGAACAGCAGAGAGCGAGTCCAGTGGCCTTTGCCTGTGTCGCCGAAATTGATGATTTCTTCGCCCTTGCCAACGGTCATTGCCTTGGCGTCGTACTTGTAGCGCTTGACCGATGTCGGTTCACCGACGTAGAGCCAGTCCTCGTGAAACGCTAGGCCGTAGGGACGATCAAGATTCTCAATGATTTTCTTGCTTTCCCCGTCGTTTATGACAAACACGGCGCCGTCGGGCTCGTTACGTGAGCCTGAGTCCGACATGACTAATTCGTCGTTTGGTCCGAGGGCCATAAATCGCGGACGTTCGAAATCGCCCGAGGCGTACTCGGCAACTGTGAAGCCGGCGGGCACCTGCAGCGTCGCACCATCGGGTTGTGCAACAACTCGCGGTCGATTGCTTGCCGATGGAGTATGGAACGGTTCCGGCAGACCATCCCAATTGACCGGCTTCTGCGCCATGCCGACCGCACAGAGGGCGAACAATCCGGTCGCGAGCATGGACATACGTGTCATCTTTGTCATACCCCATAGAATACCGGATTTGTACGTATCAAAACGCCAGAAAACGGCTTCCGCCAGATCCGCGTCAGAGCAGTCGCGATAATGGTTGAGTACGTATGATTTCGAGCGTTTTGAGGAATTTCGCCGTTCTCGGGTTCGCCCTAGGCCTCGTTGCGTCCGCGATCGGCGCGACGCCCAACATCGTCATCATCTTGATCGACGATTTGGGATACGGAGACATCGGAGCCTACGGCAATGGCATTATCCGCACGCCGAATCTAGACCGCATCGCTGCCGAGGGCGTGCGGCTAACCGAGTTCTATTCGCCGTCGCCGACATGCTCGCCCGCTCGGGCGGCGCTGCTGACAGGTCGCCACCCTCTGCGCAGCGGAGTCACTCGCGTATTCGTTCCCAAGGAAAAGTGGGGATTGCCGGCGGCGGAAATCACGCTGGCTGAGCACTTGAAATCGGTCGGCTATGCGACCGCTTGCATCGGCAAGTGGCATCTCGGCGGACGTCGGGCATTTCGCCCTCGACTCCACGGCTTCGACCGCTTCTACGGAGTGCTCTATAGCAACGACATGTCGGTTTTGCCGCTGGTTAACTGGCCGCGCTTCCAACTTCTCGATGAAAATACAGCCGTCGAGTCACCAGCCGTTGTCGAGAATCTTACGCAGAACTATACGGCTCAGGCGATTCGATTCGTTGAGGCCAACCACAAACAGCCGTTCTTTTTGTACCTTGCTCACACCATGCCGCATGTTCCGTTGGCTGCCTCGGAGCAGTTCATTGGCAAGTCAGATTACGGGCTCTACGGTGATGTCGTCGAAGAGCTGGACGCAGCGATTGGCCGAGTAATTGATGCGATCGTGGCGCTCGGGATTGATGACGAAACTATGGTGTTTGTGATGAGCGACAACGGCGCCTGGCCCGGCAACCAGACAACTCGTGGCGGCTCGGCGGGAAATTTTCGCGGTTCAAAGGGCACGACTTGGGAAGGCGGCATCCGCGTTCCATTCTTGGCGCGAGCGCCGGGCCGCTTACCGCAGGGCGAGTCGCGGGCCGGCATCGCCACGCTGATGGATGTATTTCCGACCGTGGCTGCCGCTGCGGGATTGGGCTTGCCTGACGGAGTCGTCTACGACGGGCGAAACATTCTCGGGCTACTCAAGGGTAGCGCCGCCTCGCCTCACGACGAAGTGTTTTTCAGCGATACGAGAAAAATCCACGCGATGCGATCGGGCTCATGGAAACTGAAACTCTACGACCGCGCCGTTGATCGCAAGGGGCGCACCAAGCCCGCTCGTGAGAACCAGACACCCCAACTGTACAATCTCGCCGATGACCCCGCTGAAAATCGTGACGTCGCGGCCGAGCATCCCGCCGTAGTTGCACGCATGCTCGTAAGGGCTCGCGAATTTCAAGACGAACTCAAACCCACGATGAAACTGCCGCCGCGCGGACGGTCGGTGGCGCGAGGAATCTTGACCCACGGCCAGAAGAAACCCCAGAAGGTTCCGCGTTAGCGCCGCCGGTCGCGGGCGATGTGCGTTTCGCGACGCAGGCGAATCTGGCGCGCGAAACGGCGCGGGCCTAGTCGCGTCCAATTGAATGTGACGCCAGTGATTCAAACCTTTCCCGGTGTTTGGATCAGCGGTTGATCGTCTCCTCCTTCCGCCCGGCGGCGGAGACAGCGGTGGCCGGGTAGCGCAATCTTACTCGCTTCCCAACTTCCTCCGCGTCACTTGGCCGATTCGCCGCAAGCCGCCGCCGGGCGGGATTTCGTGGCCTCCCGCGCATACGCGGTTCTTTGCGACAATCCTCGGTGATGACTGCCACACCGAACCTCTCCCGGCGTACTTTTCTTTCGGCGGTGTCTGGCGCAACTGCGTTGCGCGCCGCGGACGGCGCGCCCAAGAACGTGCTCTTCGTCGCCGCCGACGATCTCAACAACTACCTCGGCTGTTACGGCCATCCGCTCGTCAAGTCCCCCAACGTCGATGGGCTGGCGGCACGCGGCGTGCGCTTCGATCGAGCTTACTGCCAGTTTCCGTTTTGCGGTCCGAGCCGCGCTTCGCTGATGACCGGACTACGTCCTGACAACAGCGGCGTGACGTCCAACGCGCAGGTCGATTTTCGCCGCACCAAACCAGACGCGGTGACGCTGCCGCAGTATTTCAAGAACGCCGGCCACCGCGCCATGCGCGTGGGCAAGATATTCCACATGGGTGTTCCCGGCGGCGTCGGATCGATGAACTACCAGGACCCGCCCTCGTGGGACGTATCAATTAGCCCCGCCGGCCTGGAGGGCAACAGCCCCGGCGACGGCGGCAACCCGAATCCTCATCTGCGCGACGGCCTGCGAATGCAATGGGTAAAAACCGCCGACGACAGCGGACAAGCGGACACAGCGGCGGCCGACAAGGCCATCGAGCTATTGGAGCAGACGGCCGGAGAACCATTCTTCATGGGCCTCGGGTTCGTTCGGCCACATGTTCCCTTCGTCGCGCCCTCGAAGTTTTTTGACATGTATTCGCTCGACGACATTGAGCCGATTTCGAACCCTCCGAATGATCTCGCCGACATACCGGCGGCCGCGAAGATCCTTCGCTCTTACCTGTGGAACGACATGGGGATGACGCCCACGCAACAACGAATTTCACTGCGCGGTTACTACGCCTCGGTCAGCTATATGGATCAGCAGCTCGGGCGAGTTTTGCGGACGCTCGACCGCCTTGGGCTGCGCGATAACACCGTCGTGGTTTTCTTCGGAGACCATGGTTGGCACTTGGGCGAACACACCCACTGGCAGAAGATGTCGTTGATGGAAGAGTCGGTGCGCGCGCCGTTGATTATTTCCGCGCCCGGGGCCAAGGGGAACGGGCGCTCGACGAGGGCTCTAGCGGAGTTCGTGGATTTCTATCCGACGCTCGCTGACCTTTGCGGGCTCGGCGTGCCGGATGGTCTCGATGGGGTCAGCCTAGCGCCTGTGCTCGATAATCCCGGTAGCACGGTCAAGTCGGCTGCGTACAGTCAGATTGAATGGGAAAATCGCGTCTACGGCCGCACCGTGCGCACCGATCGCTACCGCTATATCCAGTGGAAGGGCGAAGGTGACGGCGAGGAGCTGTACGACCACGATAACGATCCGCGCGAGTTCAACAACGTCGCTACAAACCCCGCCCAAGCCTCGGCGCTCGCCCAGATGCGGAGCCTCATACATTGGCCGTAGGCCTCTTTCCGTCGAACCTCGACACAATAGAAGCTCCTAATGAGAATCCCACTACTGTTCGCCCTTGTCGTGTTCTCCGAGCTCAACGTCTTCGCCGCCGTCGGTGAGGATGCCTACCAAACCCGCTGCGCGCTGTGTCACGGCAGTGACGGCGCGGGCACCGATCGCGCTCGATCGATCTTGATCAAAATCCACAGAAGCAGGCTCGACCAACTCGCGACGATCGTTACAAACGGCGTTCCCTCGAAAGGAATGCCGGCCATCGAAATGCCGGCCAATGAGCTTGAACCACTCATCGCGTATCTCAAGGACCTCGCAAAAGCGGTGTCCCCGGCGGCTCGCGACCCGCGCGCGCCGCAGCCCAGAGACGGCTCTCTGCCGCTAGTCGACGGCAGTTCGATATCCGGAGAGATCCTCAACGAGAGTGGATTTGACGCCCAGCTTCAAACCGCCGATGGCAAGATCCACCTTTTAAGGCGAGACGGCGAAGCCTTCCACGAACCACCCGTCGAACCGTTTGTAGACTGGTCGACGTATCACGGCAGCGACAGCGGCAATCGCCACAGCACGCTCGACCAAATCGATCGCGAAAATGTTGACCAGCTAACCGCCGAATGGTTTTACCCCATTCGAGAAATGAGCATGATCGAGGGAACGCCAATCGTCATCGCCGGCGTGATGTACGTCACGGCCGTGAACCAGGTCTACGCCCTCGACGCCGCAACCGGCCGCGAAATCTGGCGCTATTCGCAGCCGCGAACTCCGGGCCTTGTTGGAGACCCCGGAATCGGGCTCAATCGCGGCGTAGCGATTCGTGACGACGTGCTCTTCACCGTCACCGACCATGCCCACGTCATCGCCCTCAATCGGTTCAGCGGCAAGCGCCTTTGGGACACCGAAATGGCCGACTACCACGAGCACTACGGTGCCGTGGCGGCCCCTATGGTCGTCGGCGGTCTCGTCATCGCCGGCATCAGCGCGGGCGACACCGGGCTACGTGGTTTCCTCGACGCCTACCATGCTTCTAGCGGTGAACGCGCCTGGCGCTTTTGGACGATTCCCGAACCAGGCGAACCGCTGTCGGAGACCTGGGGCGATGCCGACGTGCTCCGCCGGGGTTGCGGCGCGACGTGGTTGACGGGCAGCTACGACGCCGAGTTGGATCTGCTCTATTGGCCGACTGGCAACCCCTGTCCCGACCTCAATGGCGACCTGCGTCCGGGCGACAACCTTTACACGAACTCCGTTCTCGTACTGAAGCCGAAAACGGGCGAACTAGAGTGGTACTTCCAGTTCACGCCGCACGACACTCACGATTGGGACGCGCAAGAACCGCTGCTACTAGTCGACGAAGAGTTTCGCGGCCGCCAACGTAAGCTGCTCATTCAAGGCAACCGCAACGGTTTCTTCTACGTTCTCGATCGCACCGACGGAGAGTTCCTATTGGCCAAGCCATTTGTGCCGCAGACCTGGGCCAAGGGCATGGACGAAAAGGGCAGGCCCATCGTAATTCCGGGCAGCGACCCAACTCACGAGGGGTCCGACGTTTGTCCAGCGATTCGCGGCGCGACCAATTGGTGGGCGACGAGCTACCACCCAGGGACCAAGCTGTTTTACTTGCTAGCCCACGAATCGTGCATGAACTACACCAAAGACGATCGCGCCTGGCAACGAGGCCGCAGTTGGTTGGGCGGCACGACCCGCCTATCAGACGGTTCGCCCAATCAAAAGTTCATTCGCGCGCTCGATATCCAAACGGGCGGCGTTGTGTGGAGCTACGCACAGACCGGTAAGGCGCAGACCTATTCGGGGGTACTTTCCACCGATGGCGATCTAGTCTTCTTTGGCGAAGACAGCGGAGCCTTTGCAGCCCTAGACGCCAAAAGCGGCAAACCGCTCTGGCATTTCCAAGCAAATCAAGACTGGAAGGCCTCGCCAATGACCTACATGGTCGGTGGCCGCCAGTATGTATCCATCGCGTCGGGCATGGGCTTCTGGGCATTCGCGCTGCAGGACAGTCCCTGAGTGTCGAAG
The DNA here is from genome assembly GCA_965205595.1 of Bryobacterales bacterium. Classification (GTDB taxonomy): domain Bacteria; phylum Acidobacteriota; class Terriglobia; order Bryobacterales; family UBA6623; genus CATQHP01. The sequence continues at coordinate 297,495 of CBDBHI010000012.1, forward strand.
CAAAACCCACAAACGAAGGCCAACGGAGCACCTAAATCAAGCGAAAGAATCCGATCGACGGCTAGCCAACAAGCGCAGGGTCGACAAAGCTTTGTTCCCAGCTAACGAGGAGGAGGCAGCAGCATACTGGCAATTGCCAGCGCGACCGGCCCGGGATTGAAGGAGGCTTCGTTCCCTTGCACGGCGATGATCAAGCCGGCGTCGGCGAAGTTCGCCAAATACGTCTTGACGCCTTTTACCGAGCCGCCGTGTGTTGAGTAGCGGTGCCCCCTTAGGGTGGCGATGCGCCAGCCCAACGCCTGCTGAAAGTTGAGGCGCCGCGGATTGTCTCCGAAGGTCTTGATGCTTGCGTCGAGCTGCGGCTTCATCATGGTCGCGATCGTTGTCTGCTTTAGAATCATGCCGCGGTTTAAGCCGTCGCAGAAACGAACGAGGTCTTCGACTGTAGACAGAATGCCTCCCCCGGCGAACTTGAAGCTCGGGTCCTCACGGTCCGCGTGTGAGAATCCGCCACCGTCATTTCGCCTGTAGCCGTGACCTCGGCCACCGATCACTCTCGACAAAACGTCGAACTGGGTTGCCAACATACCGGCGGGTTCGAACACGTTCTGGCGGAGGTAGCTTTCGAAATCCTCGCCCGAGGCGCTTTCGATCACCCCCTGCAATAAATTGAAAGCATGAGACGAGTACGACCACGCCGAGCCAGGCTCGAAAAGCAATGGGTCGTCCCGCCAGATCTTGCTGGCTTCTTCAAAACTGTCGTAGTGACGCAACGCTCCGCTGCGATGCTCGCCAAACTCGACGCCGTTGTAGTGGCGGGTTCCAGATGTTTGCGTCAGGATATGGCGTAGGGTGATGGGCCACTTCTTCGTGGGGTAGAAGGGGATATAGGTCTGGATCTCGGCATCGAGGTCGACCTTGCCCTGCTCGACAAGTTTCATGAGGCCGACGGTTGCGACGACCTTCGAGACGGAGCCGATGTTGTTGACGGAACGGCCGGTCTGCGGCGAGCGATTGTCTAATTCGGCGTATCCAACACCTTCGGAAAACACGATCTTCCCATCGATCGAAACGGCGGCCGCCAGGCCCGGCAGGCCCTTGTCGTCACGAGTACGCTCAAGGAAGTCGAGTATCTGGCGACTATCGATTTGGGCTGTGAGAGAGCAAGCGGTAAGAATCGCTGTAGCGACGAATCGGAGCATTTCGCCATCACGGTAGCAGAAGACGGTAACGAAGAATCGCGGGTACCGATCGCTTACTCGCTCGGCCAAATGGGTTTCAGTTGCGGTTGGCTATCGAGAATCTGGTGAGACTTGAGGCGACCTAGAACGTGCAACGCCGTCGCCCAGCCGTCGGCTTCGACTCCAGAGCGGGCAATCACGCTAACTGCTTGCGGCTCCCGCGCGATTCGCTGCGACCTTGGGTCTACGATGTGCGAATACAGTACTCCGCCAATCTCGTGGGAGCGTTCGCGATCACCCGATGTCGATACCGCCTCGTTCGCCAACCGAATCTCGCGTTCGATCCCCTTAGCTTCGATCGCCACTCGCCAGCCCGACTCCCCTGGGGGCGCCTCGCCCGCGACGATATCGCCCGCAATCGCGACGAGCGCGCGGTCGATGCCGTGGCGGCGAAGCTCAACTAGAGCTTGGTCGGCGATGTATCCCTTGGCGATGCCTCCGAGGTCGAGTTGAATACCCGGCGTTAGAAAGTACACCGTCTGGGCACGGGCATCGAGAACAACATGTTGCCATCCCGTTCGACTCCGAGCAAGCTCACTTGCAGCGGCGTTTGGCACTATTCCCTGGCGTTGCAGCCGGGTCAAGGCACCGCTCGTAACGTCGAAGGCACCGCCGCTCGAACACGCGATTTCGGCGGCGGCGGCCAGCACCGAAAACAGGTCTCTGGATAAGAAAACAGGTGCGCGGTCAGCCCGCTGCGAAACTTGATTGACCTCTGAGTCTTTGCGGTAGTCTGACAAGCGGCGGCTGAGTTCCTCGACACGCGCAAAGCTCGACTGCAAAGCGCGAACGCCATCGATACCGCGCGGCGCGTACGCGGTGATCCGCACGAGCGTGCCCATGTGAGGTTGCTCGGCAACCAATCGCTCATACTCAATCGCGGCATGAGTTGAAGCGCACAGACCAGTTGCGGCGCAGCAGCACGCGAGCAACGCCATTACCAAGCTACATCTTGTCTGTGGCTGAATTCCAAGCGTCATACATTTCTTCTGGGCTAGGAATCTTCACCGGACGCACAAGACGAAACCCCAGCCATTGGGCGTCGGTGTGATACCAGATGCTCTTCGGTAATTGGGGATCTTGCATCTTCCAAGACTCTTCTGAGGCGCGGCGCGCACCACAGCGCGACGAATCGGCATCGTCCATCCACGAGCCGCCTCGCGCGACCCGGGGAAAAAGCGCATCAGCCAATTCCAAAGGGTTAGCGATCGAGTCGTTAGCCGCGGGATAGGCGGATTTGTATTGATCGAGCGTCCACTCCCATACGTTGCCGTGCATATCGAAAAGGCCCCATGGGTTGGCCTGCTTGGTGCCAACTTTCTGGTAGTGCCGCTCGCTGTTGTCACCGAACCAGGCGTGCTCACCTAGTTGCGATTTGTCGTCGCCAAACGAGTAGGCGGTGTCTGTGCCCGCGCGGCAAGCGTACTCCCATTCAGCTTCGGTCGGCAGGCGGTAGTAATGGCCAGTTTTGGCGCTGAGCCATTGCGCGTACTTGCCGGCCCCATGCTGCGTCATGCTAATCGCCGGAAAGCCCTGAATACCCATGCCGAAGCTCATCTCGACATACGGCGGTGTGGGGCTCGATACGGCGGCGACGGAACGGTCGCGGTCGCGATAGCCGCTCGACTCTCGGAGCATAAAAATGCGGTACTCGTCCCAGGTGACTTCGTGAGTGCCCATCCAAAAGGCGTCGAGCTCGACGCGGCGGCGCGGGCCTTCGTCGTCGCCACGCCCGGGCTCGGAATCCGGCGTTCCCATCGCGAACGTGCCGCCGGGTATCGGCGTCATTCGAAACGTAACCGATGAGTCGGGAATCGTGACTTCGTACGCCTCGCCGGGCGCTCCGTCTGATGATTTCGCGGCGATTCGTCTATGGAGCTGGCGAACGAGTTCCATTTTCGGCCTCGTCCGCCGCACTGAGCGGGAGCATGTTTAGAGAGGCCGCGAGCAGCAGGGCCGAGGGCAGGGGCGCCTTTCGAACGAAAGCCGCGCAACACCCCTAAACGAACTCCGTCTTGCCGGGCCGGCGCTAAGGGTGGAACTTCGTGCTCCATGTCCCATGTAAGATTTTCGGGGAAGAGGCTCAGTTGTGACTGCATCGCCTGGTCCCAGGTGATTTGTTGTCCTGTATAGGCAGCCATGCGGCCCATGATCGCGAGCATTGTACTCGTTGCCATCCTGTTGCCATCATTGATAGGCTCGCCCCGCCGGATCGCGCGAAATAGCTGATCGTGCTCTTCCTGGTACATGGTCCACCCGCGGGCCGTCGAACACCCAATTGGTCTCACCTTCGATCGTTGGAGACATGCCGCGGCCGATCGTCGCGCGGCCTTTCGAGCCAAGAATGTAGTCGGAGTTTTCGTTGTGGCAGCCGGGAATCTGGCGGCAACCCAGAAACGCGCGAGCCCCCGTTGGGGTACAGGTAGTTCACCTCGAAGTGGTCGAAAATATTGCCGTCGTGGGCGGGAATCTGGCGTCCCACCGACCGCCACGCAACTCTCGGGCGGCTCATCGCCGAAGGCCCAAGCAATTTTGTCGACACTATGAACCGCCTGCTCAACAAGACCGTCGCCGCACAGCCAGACGAAGTTATACCAATTGCGAATCTGCCATTCGACGTCAGTCATTCCGATCGGGCGCTCAAACGCCGGCGGCATTGGCTTGACGGGGCTGGTGTAGTACGTCGCGTAGTAGGCGCGCAGATCTCCGACCGCCCCGCTAAGAACCTGGTCCATAATTTCGACGATCGATTGGTTATATCGCCAGCAGAAACCCGCGACCAGAGAGAGATTCTTCTCTTTCGCGAGCTTGGCTGTTTCGAGCACCGAGCGAACACCCGGAGCGTCGATTGCGACAGGCTTTTCGCAAAAAACGTGCTTGCCCGCTTCAATAGCGGCCTTGACGTGCATCGGGCGAAACCCTGGAGGTGTCGCGAGCAATATCACATCCACGTCGCTGTCAATCACTTGCTGGAAGGCGTCGAGACCGAGGAACTGGTGCTCCCTATCTACGCGCACCTTGTTCTTGTCTTTGTGACGGCCGTCAATCGTGGCGAGGCTCTTGTCGATCTTCGCCTGATCAACGTCAGCGACAGCGGTCAGCACCGAATAGTCGTCCGCCTGTAGAGCCTGTGCGGCGGCACCTGTACCGCGGCCTCCACAGCCAACGAGGCCAACCTTAATTGCCTGGTCCGTATCGGCCGCCTGTGCTTGTAGCATTCCAGCGGCGCCAATCGCTCCTGTCGTCGTGCGTAGAAACCCTCTGCGAGACGCGGAGTGCTGCTTTAAGTCGGCCATGTGGAGAACCCTCCCAGCCCAACATTGTCGCGAACTTTGGCGAGCGTGGTGTCTTGAATTGCGATGTGCGGCACTTTTGCCACGGCATCCTTTGCGCGGCGCCTACGTCGCATCCGTTTTACAGTGCCGCAATTCCGAATCGCAATTCGTTTTGCAGGCGTCACCGCAATCCCGCCCAGCAACTGGCGGCTCCGAACGTAGTAGACTATCCGCACCTGTGCGTCTCGCCGCTGCCAGCCTTGTCCTGTTCCTTTGCGCCTGTAGCGCGGAGCAGTCGACGTACCGTTTTCGATACGCCAATGCGCAGCCGCCACCGCATCCGCGCAGTGTCTCGATGGCCTTTTTTGAAGAAGAACTTGAGAAGCGGACGCCAAGGCCGAATCGACGTCGAGAGCTACTACTCCGGTGTCTTAGGACAAGAGCGCGAGCTAATGGACATGGTCGCGCTCAACATTCTGCAGGCGACTCGCGGTGGCTTCTTCGCGGACGCCACGTCTAAATATGGACTTTTCCTGCTGCCGTTTTTGGTGAAGACATGGGACCAAGCGCTACGGCTCGTGAACAGTGACCTGGCGGCGCGCATCAACCGTGAAGCAAGGAAAAACGGCTTCCACGTGCCCGCTTGTGCATTTCGCAGGGCTTCCGCGCGCACACAACCAGTGTCCGGCCCATCCGTCACCCCGACGATCTGATCGGCCTAAAAATGCGTGTCCCCGCGCAAGAGGTAAACGTGATCACCTCTGAAGCGTTTGGGGCGAATCCGCAAGAAATTCCGTTTACCGAGGTTTATCAAGCGGCCAAAACCGGTGTTATCGACGGCAGGACAATGCGCCTTCAAACCTGTGGGACATGCGAATTCACGAGGTGCAAAAGTACTTGACGATTACCAACTACAGCACCGGCCCCGACCCTTTTATGGTCAATCTCGAGTGTATGAATCGCTGCCGCTTGAGTTGCAGACAATTTTCGACGAAGTCGCTCGCGAGGCCATCGCCTATAGCGATCGGATGAACCGCGAGAGCGAAGAGGAGTACATTCGAAAGCTTTCGGAACTTCTCGAAACGAATTTCGTGACGGGTGCGGAGCTAGAGCCGTTCCGCAAAGCCGCCCTCCCGGTCTACGACTACATGATCGACAAGGGCTACTTCACATGGGACGAGGTCGAAGAAGCTCGGCGCGCGGCGCGCGGGGAATAGCGCAATGTCAATCGAATCGATGGAGCGAAGATTGACCACGCTGTTAGAGGGCGTACTGACGCTGACGCTGTTCCTGGTGTTTGCCGTCATCGTGATCTTGGTCATCATGCGCTACTTTTTTGGAACGGGTTTGGTCGGCGCGAACGAGGGTGCGACGATCGCCTTCGTCTATGCGTCGTCAATCGGGGCGGCGCTCGCGGTAGGCAAAGACGAGCACATCCGGGTCGACTACTTGGTCGAGCAGTTCGGCGAACGGGGTCGGCTGCTGGCTCAGCGCACTTCGCTAGTGCTGGTTGGGCTGCTCAACCTCGTGCTGTTCGAACGCAGTATCGAATGGATTCGCGTCACCGGTGACTACCTTATGCCGGCCACGCAATTGCCGCGCAGTGTTGCCCAGATCAGCGTGCCGCTAGGCTGCGGCATCGCGTTGCTCTATTCGCTGACCCGCCTTGTGGCTACTCTGCGCATGAGCAACACGCGATGACGGTTGTCCTGGTCGTCGCGCTGCTGATTTTGATTGCGTTTGGCGTTCCGATCGCATACTCGCTCGGTCTCTCGGCCCTGCTTTATTTTCTGATCGACGACCCTCAACTCAGTTTGGTGCTGCCGCAGCGGCTGTTCTCAGGCTTTGACTCATACGCACTCATCAGCCTCCCGCTTTTCATGCTGATGGGGCAGGTCATGAATGGAGCACAAATAACCGCTCGACTGATCGATTTCAGCCTGATGTTCGTTGGCCGTTTTCGCGGCGGACTCGGCCTGGTGAACGTGATGGCCAGCATGTTGTTTGGCGGCATCTCGGGGTCATCCGCCTCGGACACGGCGTCGATCGGGTCGGTTCTCATTCCGGAGATGGAGCGTCGCGGCTACCCGAGATCATTCGCCGCTGGAATTACGGTCGCGTCCGCGACTATGGGAATGATCATCCCCCCCAGCATTCCGATGGTTCTGTACGCGGTTGTCGCTCAGCAGTCAGTGGGGCGCCTGTTTCTCGGCGGGGTGTTTCCGGGGCTACTAGTAGGCGTGTTTCAACTTGGTCTGACGGTAGCGATTTCTCGGAAGAAGAACTACCCGCGAGAAGCGATCCCCGGCGGCATCGGTCATGCGGTGCGCGAAACGGCGCGCTCGCTACCCGTGCTACTCATGCCGGTATTCGTGGTCGGTTCGGTCGTCCTCGGGATTGCGACAGCTACCGAGTCGGCGGCCCTAGGGGTTCTCTATGCCGCGATCATCGGCTTCATTGTCACGCGGGCGCTCACTGTTGATGCTTTCCGCGCGTGTCTACTGTCAGCCGGACTCACGAGCGCGAAAATCATGCTGATTATCGCGCTGTCGCAGGTTTATATTTGGGTGCTCGCGCTTGAGCGGATTCCCGAAGCAATCGCGGGCTTCGTGGTCGATCTTGACCTGGGCATCACGGGCACTTTGCTGGTCATCAATCTGATCGTGCTTATGGCCGGTACCATCATCGACGTCAGTCCCGCGATCTTACTGCTGACACCGGTATTCCTGCCTGCCGTCGCGCAAATCGGAGTTTCCCCGATTCTGTTCGGCGTGCTACTGGTCTCGGGGCTCGCGGTCGGGGCGTGCACTCCGCCGGTGGGCACCTGCCTCAACGTCTGCGCGGCGATCTCGAACTTACGTATTGGCACGATCTTTCGCGGCGCGGCGCCGTTCCTGGCGGCGAACGTCGCGACGCTCATTTTAATTACGCTGTTTCCCGATCTTGCCCTGTGGCTTCCCGGCCTGCTTGTGGACTGATGATTCGACTTCGTCAGATGCCGATCGTTCCGCCTCAAGTTCCTTTGCCATCACTTCAAACCCGGGTGCGGGTTTATCGCCCCAGAACAGGACTACCGGTTGGGGTTCGGTCGTAACCGCATTCGCCTCCACCTCAAGATTCTTAGTTCGTTTTCTGACCAACCTCAAATCAGTTCGCATTGCACCCTCAGGATAAACCGGGTGTCAAGTGGCGAGATAGCGAAGCTATATTTCTACAACCTCGAAATTGCCGAGTAGCTCATGAACACGGCCATCAAGACGGACGAGACCCACAGCATTAGCGTGATCCAGCCCTTTGGTAGCACCCGTTTGGGCATATAGTAGTAGCGAATGTAAATCGCAAAAAACCCAATTACGGGCAACATGATGGCCTGCGCAATACCACCGATCTTGATCATTAACACCGGCGCTTCGAGCAGCATGAAGTAGAGGCAAGGCACCACCAACAGGAACACGACAAAGAAGCGCGTCACCCGCAGGCGCTGCTTATAGTCGTTCTTGTCATAGAACCCCAGCATGCCGACGAAATCGGCCCACACACGGCAGTTCGCGGCGGTCGCCGCGAAAACAGTTGAGTACAAGACGGCGAACGCTCCGATCATGAACAGCGGCAGCGACCACTCGCCGAGGGTCTGCGTATAGATATTCGAAAGCACGTGAACCATTTCCGAGCCCGCGGGGATCAGCCCCATGCCCTTGAGAACACCCGCGCCTAAAAAGTAAAACGCAACGGTGGCGAACGTGTAGATCACCATTGAGTTGACGACGTCGACGCCCATTACGCGGATCCAGCCAAAAGCGCGGTGGGTCCAACTGTCGGAATCGTCGCGCTTGCCGGCGTACTGCGCATAGCCCTTTTCGATGCACCAATAGGGGTACATCACGAGTTCGCTCGCGCCGACGCCGGTGATGCCGAAGGCCGCAACGGCCGTCCCCATTCCGCCCTCGGGCGGTTGAAACGTCAGCCCTTCTAACACAGCGCCCCAGTCAAAGTATTGGGGCAGTTTGAAGAGCAAGAAACAGCAACTAACCGTCAGCGCCGTGAAGCTCACAACAAGGCCCATCGCGATGCGTTCGACCATCGAGTACTTGCCGGCAATCAGTAGCAGAATCGACAATCCCGCCAAAATCCAGACAAAGATCGTGATCGAGACCGCGGGAAAGAGGCGGTTGAGGATCTCGGAGATTCCGCCGAGCATCGCACCGATCTGAAAAAGCGTGGCCGTGACCATTAACGCCCACATCCACACCAGCCATGAAACCTTGAATCGAGGACCGGGCATTTGGTCGAACGCTTCGAGCGTCGTCTTTCCGGTGGCGATAGCGTAACGCCCTAGCTCGTTCTGAACGACTGTTTTGACGACGCAGCTCAAGAGGATCAGCCACAGCAGGATGTAGCCGTTTTCAGCGCCCAATACCGTTGTGGCGATGAGTTCACCAGAGCCAACGATCGAGCTGGCGAGGATGAGGCCCGGCCCAATCAACTTCATCGTTGCGCCGAACGTTGTCGGCGGGGGCTGAATGTTGTCGGCCTTTAGAGCGTAGGGATCGTAGACGGCTTGGTCTGCCATAAAGAGTCTCGCAATGCTATCACAGACCGCGAATTGCTAGTTGACTGGAGCATTTTCAGTAACGGCGTAGACCGCTCTTGAATGAAGAGCGATGAAGCCTGCGATTTCTTGAAACTAGATTTCGCTGTCCAAAATCGGAGGCGCGACTGTAAAGGAGTGCGCTGGCGAAGCAGCTTTCTGGAATACGCCGAGTTGGGACCTGCTGATCATTCCTCAACAGGGCCCGACTCATCTTTACCAGTCACCCCCCCCCCCGGCCTGGAGTCCACGTTCGCGCCACCTCAACCGAGGCGCTGTCTCGGTCGCGGCTCGACTCATGCTGACAACGACCGGATACCAAATGTACTCCGCTGCAAGAACTGGAATGCGCCGCCCGCAATCGGGCTCCGATCCGATTCGCGCGATCCTCGTTGACCACACAGAGGCACTTCCCTCCTACAAGAATGTCCGGATTTGGCCGGATTTGGCCGGTTTTCGCTAAGAATCGCCGGCCGGGGCGACCCGCCAGACTTACCTTTTGAATTCCGTCAAACCCTACAAAGCAGAGCGAGGAAACTCCTCGCGTGCTCATCCAATTCGGTCCGCTGGCCGCATCATGAATGCTGCCCGGTGGCCGGATTTGGCAGGGTTTTGTGAAATTTCGAGCCTCCTTGCAGGGCTTTCCGCACCCTGCAGGTATAGTGTAAGGCCCGTGTGTCCGGTTTCCGGCCGACCGAATCGCTAGGTTGCTGATTTCAATGGCAAAAGAAATTTCAAGAGCGCCGGGATAAACCGGCATGTTGTTGGGAATGAAAGAGTCCTACAAGGAAGGAGTTAGCGAGCCACCTTGGCCCCGAGTTTTGCGGACGGCGTCGCGAGGCGACGGTCGAAGCGTAAACAGGGGTGCCGGCGGGCCGGGCTATTGAGCTTCGAAAATTCTTGTCTCAGGGCGCCGACCACGTTTGAAAGATGGGAAGGCAACACGGGCGTTCGCGTGATTCGCGAGTGGACGTCCGGCCCTGCGTAGTCTGAGAACCTGAGCACGTCGAGAAACAACATGCACGAGAACCGGGAGACCTCTGGAGTGTCTCGAGCTGATCGAGACCGGTCCGAGAAGGCGCTAAGCCGAACGGCGGGCATGTATGAGAACGGCGGAGCGAAACTAGACCATAGAGCGGCGAATCGAAGCTGCTTTTGGGCGGAGTAAAAGTAGACCGTCCGAGTGGTCCAGCGAACATTCCTGTGGTGTTTGTGGGACACGAGAGGGATGTATCGCGTGGAGCTATACGCTCAAGTACGGCGCAGTGTCTTTGTCGAAGGGCTCAGTGAGCGCGAGGCCGCCAAACGGTTTGGCCTGGCGCGAGGGACGGTGCGCAAGATGTTGCGCTACGCCACTCCGCCGGGCTATCGGCGGCGCCAACCAGCGCAGAGGCCGAAGCTGGATCCCTTCACCGGAATCGTCGATCAGATCCTCATCGACGATCAGGAACGTCCGAAGAAACAACGCCACACCGCAAAACGCATCTTCGACCGCTTGCGCGACGAGTACGATTTCACCGGCGGTTACACGATCGTCAAGGACTATGTTCGCGACAAGAAGCTCGGCGGGCAAGAGATGTTCGTGCCGCTGGTGCATCCGGCGGGCGATGCCCAGGCCGACTGCGGTGAAGCTCTGGTGGTCATTGACGGCGTACAGCGCAAGGCGCACTACTTGGTGGTCGATCTGCCGCCTAGCGATGACGCTTTCGTAAAAGCTTTCCCGGCCGCGACGACGGAAGCGTTTTGCGAGGGGCGCAACGCAGCGTTTCGGTACTTCGGCGGCGTGCCACGCAGCATCCTCTACGACAACACGACCTTGGCGCTGGCGAGGATTCTGGGCGACGGCAGGCGCAAGCGGACCAGGGTGTTCAGTGAACTGCAGTCGCACTATTTATTCTCCGATCGTTTCGGGCGTCCGGGCAAAGGCAACGACAAGGGAAAGGTGGAAGGACTGGTCGGTTATGCCCGGCGGAACTTCATGGTGCCGGCGCCAAGGTTTCCAAGCTGGGAAGCGTTCAACGAGCAGCTCGAAGCGCAGTGCCTCAACAATCGTAAGCGGCGCTTGCGGCGGCACACCGAAACGATTGAGGAACGTTTCAAGCGTGACCGCCAAGCGTTGTTGCCCTTGCCGCCCACGCCCTATGACGCCTGCGACAAACGCACCACGCGGGTGACGTCGCTGTCATTGGTGCGCTATCGCGCCAACGACTACTCGGTGCCCACACGCTACGGACATCGCCAGGTGTTGCTGAAAGGCTACGTCGATGAAATCGTGATCTGTTGTGGCAGCGAAGAGATCGCGCGCCACCGGCGCAGTTACGAACGCGAAGAGTTGATCTTCGATCCGCTGCATTACCTAGCACTGCTGGAACGCAAGACCAACGCGCTCGATCAAGCGGCCCCGTTGGCGGGCTGGGAGCTGCCCGAACAGTTCCCGTGCTTGAGACGTTTGCTCGAGGCACGGTTGGGAAAGCCAGGCAAGCGCGAGTACGTGCAGGTATTGCGATGACTGGAGGACTTCCGATTCGAGCACGTTGCCGCGGCGGTGCGCCAAGCCTGCGAGTTGGGAGCGATTGGCTTGGATGCAGTCAGGCACTTAGTGCTGTGCCGCATCGAGCAACGGCCGCCGCGCTTGGACTTGACGAAGTATCCGCATCTGCCGGCAGCCCAGGTGGAGCAAACCTCCGCTGCGGACTATTTGGCACTGCCGGCACAAGGAGGGGGGTAATGGCGAGGTCGAAACTTCTGCTCGAAGCGCATTTGAAAGCGTTGCGGCTGCCAACCTTCCTGCGCGAGTACGACAAACTGGCGCGGCAATGCGCCGCCGAGAGCTTGGATTCGAGGAGCTTCCTGCAACAACTCTGCGAGCTGGAACTGCTCGACCGTGAACAGCGGGCCACCGAGCGCCGCAGCAAGGCCGCGAAGTTTCCCGTGACCAAGAGTCTGGACACTTTCGACTTCCCGTCCTTGCCGGCGTTGAACAAGAAGCTGGTGCTGGAACTGGCGCGCTGTGAGTTTATCGACCGCCGCGAAAACGTGCCGGCACTGGGTAATTCCGGCACGGGCAAAACGCACATCGGCTTGGCGTTGGGACTGGCGGCTTGTCAGCGCGGCTATCGAACACGCTTCACAACAGCGGCGGCACTGGTCAATGAGCTGCTCGAAGCCCGAGATGAACGGCGCTTGCTGCGATGTCAAAAGCAGTTGGCCAAGCAGGATCTGCTGATCGTCGATGAACTGGGCTACGTGCCGCTATCGAAGACCGGAGCGGAGTTATTGTTCGAAGTGTTTTCCCAGCGCTACGAACAGGGCTCGACGCTGGTCACCTCGAATCTGCCGTTTAACGAATGGACGGAGGTCTTCGGCTCCGAGCGGCTGACCGGCGCCCTGCTCGATCGCCTCACGCACCACGTTCATATTCTAGAGCTGAACGGCGAAAGCTTCCGTCTGATCCAGAGCAAGAAGAAGCGGGCTCACTCTTTGGGCTGACCCACCGGCCACTCGCCCGGTTTTCGTGGGACGGCCTCCACTACGCCTGGGCCGCCCTAAAGGGCGACCGCAGGCTCCGTTCCAGCCGTCCCACGAAAACCGCTACCCCTTCACCAACTGGTCTACTTTTGCTCCGCCGAAGTGGTCCAAATTTACTCCGCCCTTGACACATGTACGCTCCAGAGGAGTCTGACTGCGCCGTAGTACCTGTGAACCGACCGAACAAAGAGAGGCAACTCTTGGCGGAGGCCGGGGAGGGAAGGGTGCAGACCAAGGAGAACAGCGAAGGGTCCTACACGAGCCCGACACGGAGCGGGAAAAGAGTGTCCCAAGGACTTGGAGGTGTGCGTCGAACAGCCAAAGAGAGGAGGCAGGAAAGGTTCAGCGCTTTGCTCCACCATCTGAACGTGGATCAACTACGGGAAAGCTTTTACTCGCTACAGAGAAAAGCCGCGCCTGGAGTCGACGGCGTGACGTGGCGGGAGTACGAGACCGGGCTTGAGGATCGACTGGTCGATCTGCACAGCCGGGTGCATCGGGGTAAGTATCGGGCGCAGCCCTCGCGGAGAGTCTATATCGAGAAGGCCGACGGGCGGCAACGTCCGTTGGGCATTGCGGCGCTGGAGGACAAGATCGTCCAACAGGCCGTAGTGACGATCCTCAATCAAATCTATGAGGTCGACTTCAAGGGCTTTTCGTACGGGTTTCGACCGGGACGCGGTCCGCATCAGGCGCTCGATGCGCTGTCGGTGGGGATCGAATCCAAGCGCGTGAACTGGGTGTTGGACTGTGATGTGCGGTCGTTCTTCGACACGGTGTCGCATGAATGGCTGGACAAGTTCATCCGGCACCGCGTGGCCGATTCGAGGGTACTTCGTCTGATCCAGAAATGGCTGAAGGCGGGCATATCCGAGGAGGGCGAATGGTTGGAGACCAAGGTAGGGACTCCGCAAGGGGCGGTGATTTCACCGCTATTAGCGAATATCTATCTTCATTATGTTTTCGATTTGTGGGTGGAAGCCTGGCGCAAGAAAGTGGCAACGGGCGACGTGATCGTCGTTCGTTACGCCGACGACATTGTGGTGGGCTTTGAGCACCGGGTGGAAGCGGAACGGTTTCGGAGAGAGCTTCAAGAACGTTTCGCCAAGTTCGGTCTGGAACTTCATGCGGGCAAGACGCGGTTGATCGAGTTTGGGCGGTTCGCCGCCCAGAACCGGACGAGACGGGGCGAGGGAAAGCCGGCGACCTTCGATTTCTTGGGCTTCACGCATTATTGTGGGAAGCGCAGGAAGACGGGCACGTTTACCGTCTGGCGCAAGACGGTTAAGAGGCGGATGGTGGCGAAGCTGCATCAGTTGAAGGCAGTTCTGCGTCGCCGGATGCACGAGCCGACGGCGCTGGTCGGGGCCTGGCTGAAGCGGGTCGTCGAGGGCTTTTACCAATACCACGCGGTTCCGGGCAACTCGGATCGGCTGGCGTTGTTCCAATACCGGCTGCGCATGCTGTGGCGACGCGTGTTGTTTCGTCGCAGTCAGAAGGGACGCAAGTCCTGGAAGAGACTCAACCGACTGTTGGACCGCTGGATTCCTCGCCCTCGCGTTCTGCATCCTTATCCGCCGGAGCGTTTCTACGCCAATCATCCGAGGTAGGAGCCCAGTGCATTAGCAGTGCACGCTGGGATCTGTGCGGGGGGTGCCGGGCGACCGGCATCCCTACCGCGATAATCGCGGTACGACCGTTTGGGCGAGTTCCGTCTTGGCCGTTGCGAGCCTCAAACGCCCTGTCATTTGAATATTGAGATCGCTGAAAGCTGCTGATTTATAAAGGCTTTACGAGGTTACTTACGTGTTCTTGAGCTCCCGAGCTCCTACGTGCGTGTCCCCGAGCTCCTCGTTACGTTTGTTAAGGGCTCCGTCCCGGATCTCCCCCAAAAACGGCCCGTCGGAAGGTTTCTGGTTTCGCTGCGGCGAGAGTCATCCTCCCAATTTCATGAGGATCGAGATCGCTGTACCTTGCTGGTTTATGGGGTCTTAATTTGAGTACTTGCAAGTTCCAAATCTCCAGATCTCAGCCGAGCGGTTCGATTTTTCCGGGCGCTTCGCTGCGTTCGGCGCGCTCCCATGCCGCCATGAGCTCAGCTTGATGCACAACCGCCCATTCGATCAGCAGTCAAAGAGCTCTTGGCGGAAAGGAGCCAGCGAAAACTGAGAGTTCGCTGATGGAGATTAGAACCTGATAGTCCCCGTAGAAAGCGTGAAAATGAGGCGGCGGGTGGTCGTCGAAGTACATCTTGACGACAATCCCGTAGAAGCGCGCCAGTTCAGGCATCTACGGGCTGGCGACGGAGGTTGGGGAAAAGATCATCAACCCGCGTGCCGGACACGGTCATATAGATTCGATCAGGATCTAACTCGATCTCATCGGACCATGCCAAACTGCCACCCGGGCCGACATGAGCCTTCTCGAAAAAGTCGCGACTTTCCCAGGCGCGAAAAATACCCTTGCCAGCCAAGTTTGAGAGATCGACGACACCGTCGACCCCGTCGTGAAATCTGACCCAAACGGTGAATCCCGATCGGACCTGCGCTGCAACGATCCGATTCATGCGGTAAGTCTAGCAACGAATTGGTTGCCTGTCCTATTGGGCGTGGCTACTCGGCTATTTTATGAACATTGAGATCGCTGTAAACTATTGACGGCATAAAGGTTTCGCGTATTGCGTGCGACTCCCGGAATGCATGCGTCGAATTCGGGCGCTGTCCCCTATTCCGCCCCGTTCCGTCTTGGCCTTGGCCGGATTTGGCCGGTTTTCGCTAAAAATCGCCGGCCGGGGCGACCCGCCAGACTTACTTTTTGAATTCCGTCAAACTCTACAAAGCAGAGCGGGGAAACTCCTCGCGTGCTCATCCGATTCGGTCCCCTGGCCGCATCATGAATGCTGCCCGGTGGCCGGATTTGGCAGGGTTTCTGTGAAATTTCGAGCCTCCTTCCTCTTTTCCAATTGAAAGATGAGCCTGAAGGAGAGAGGCGAAGCAGCTGCGGGTTGAGGGGGATTATAGCGTGAGTTGAGGTCGGCGGCTACAGCTATTTGTGGCTTCGTAGGGCGGGGTGAGGGGGATTGCATAAGGGGGAAGGGGCGGCAGCCCCAGTCCCCCTTTGCAGCCATCCCAGGCGAGACCCCACGGCCGTCTTCGGACGTGGGCCGGAGGAGCCGACAACGCCTCGGGTCGGGGCGTTGTCTAGCGCGTGCGCCAGCAGATCGCGAGGTCTTTGCAGACGCGTTGCAGTTCGTTGCGCTGAGCGTCGAGTTGCTCGGCAAACTCGGTGTCGGAACAAGTGTCCGCTCGCGCTTGGAGCTTCTTGAGCGAGCGATCCGCGCGCAGGCCGCGCTGCTCGGCGGGCAGGCTGAGCAGCTTTTCCCACGGCGTGCTCCACTCGGCGTACACCTTGCGCAACTTGCCGCGGCGGTCTCGGCGCTCGCTGGCGAAAGCGCATGGGCGATGAAAATTCAAGTACGGGTTGAGCCACTGGCGGTAGAAGGTGTCGATCGCCTGCGTCGCTTCCGAGGGCAAAAACTGGTAGCCCATCCACTTGCGCACCACCGCGCCGTTCTTGGTTTCGACCAAGGCATTGTCGTTCGAACGGCGCGCGCGAGACTTCGTAAATTCAATTCGCAACTTCTCGAGCAGTTTAGCGGTTTGATGGTTGACGAATTCGCTGCCATTGTCGGAGTGAAAGCCGCGAACGATAAATGGAAATTGTTCCAAAAGGCCTTCCAGCAAGGGAATGAGGTGGTTTTCGTTGATGCGTTGGACGCAGCCGACGGCCTGCCACTGCGTCACTTCGTCGACCACGTTGATGCTGTAGGCGCCTTTTTCACCTTCCTGTTCGGGCGAGTGCACGGTGTCGATGCGCAGGTAGCCCGGACGTCCTCGCGGCTCGGGTTGGCGGCGTTCGCCGATCGCCACGGGTGTCGGTCGAGTCTTGTCGAGATGCAAACTGTGTCGCCGGTAGACGGCGCGTTTGCGCAAGTTGTAGAGGTGTCCCACCGACAGTTCGGCAAGGCGTTCGAACTCCTTGCGGTTGTAGATTTGGAACTCGCGCTGGAGAATGCGACGCGTCGCCGGCCCGGAGAGACGTTGCTGTACTTGGTCGACATGCGCCAGGAGAACGATGTCGGCGCGGCTGTACTTGGTGGGGAAGCGGCGCCTTCGATAGGCTGTCGGCCGAACGCACTTTTCGCGCAAAAACTGCCCGATGAGGCGAGTCAATTGGGCGCGGCTTAAGCCGGTTAGCTTGCTCAGGAAGCGTCTCAACAATCCTTTAACCGAGCGCTTCTGGTCGGCATAATGATGCCTCTTCAGGACGCCTTCGACGAGCGCGTATTTATCCGCTCGACTTCCGGCCTGGAACTCGACGGACCCACACCCGTCGAGAAAACTCTCGATCTCATCGAGACTCACTGATTCGGCTTGCTGCACGGCGACTCCCATCGCCCGCAGTTTGCCTGTTCCTAATCGACCTTGCCCAAATTACCTCCAGGCTCATCTTGTATTGGACAAGACGCCTTGCAGGGCTTTCCGCACCCTCCAGGTATAGTGTAAGGCCCGTGTATCCGATTTTCGACCGACCGTATCGCTAGGTTGCTGATTTCAAAGGGAAAAGAAATTTCAAGAGCGCCGGGATAAACCGGCATGTTGTTGGGAATGAAAGAGTCCTACAAGGAAGGAGTTAGCGAGCCACCTTGGCCCCGAGTTTTGCGGACGGCGTCGCGAGGCGACGGTCGAAGCGTAAACAGGGGTGCCGGCGGGCCGGGCTATTGAGCTTCGAAAATTCTTGTCTCAGGGCGCCGACCACGTTTGAAAGATGGGAAGGCAACACGGGCGTTCGCGTGATTCGCGAGTGGACGTCCGGCCCTGCGTAGTCTGAGAACCTGAGCACGTCGAGAAACAACATGCACGAGAACCGGGAGACCTCTGGAGTGTCTCGAGCTGATCGAGACCGGTCCGAGAAGGCGCTAAGCCGAACGGCGGGCATGTACGCTCCAGAGGAGTCTGACTGCGCCGTAGTACCTGTGAACCGACCGAACAAAGAGAGGCAACTCTTGGCGGAGGCCGGGGAGGGAAGGGTGCAGACCAAGGAGAACAGCGAAGGGTCCTACACGAGCCCGACACGGAGCGGGAAAAGAGTGTCCCAAGGACTTGGAGGTGTGCGTCGAACAGCCAAAGAGAGGAGGCAGGAAAGGTTCAGCGCTTTGCTCCACCATCTGAACGTGGATCAACTACGGGAAAGCTTTTACTCGCTACAGAGAAAAGCCGCGCCTGGAGTCGACGGCGTGACGTGGCGGGAGTACGAGACCGGGCTTGAGGATCGACTGGTCGATCTGCACAGCCGGGTGCATCGGGGTAAGTATCGGGCGCAGCCCTCGCGGAGAGTCTATATCGAGAAGGCCGACGGGCGGCAACGTCCGTTGGGCATTGCGGCGCTGGAGGACAAGATCGTCCAACAGGCCGTAGTGACGATCCTCAATCAAATCTATGAGGTCGACTTCAAGGGCTTTTCGTACGGGTTTCGACCGGGACGCGGTCCGCATCAGGCGCTCGATGCGCTGTCGGTGGGGATCGAATCCAAGCGCGTGAACTGGGTGTTGGACTGTGATGTGCGGTCGTTCTTCGACACGGTGTCGCATGAATGGCTGGACAAGTTCATCCGGCACCGCGTGGCCGATTCGAGGGTACTTCGTCTGATCCAGAAATGGCTGAAGGCGGGCATATCCGAGGAGGGCGAATGGTTGGAGACCAAGGTAGGGACTCCGCAAGGGGCGGTGATTTCACCGCTATTAGCGAATATCTATCTTCATTATGTTTTCGATTTGTGGGTGGAAGCCTGGCGCAAGAAAGTGGCAACGGGCGACGTGATCGTCGTTCGTTACGCCGACGACATTGTGGTGGGCTTTGAGCACCGGGTGGAAGCGGAACGGTTTCGGAGAGAGCTTCAAGAACGTTTCGCCAAGTTCGGTCTGGAACTTCATGCGGGCAAGACGCGGTTGATCGAGTTTGGGCGGTTCGCCGCCCAGAACCGGACGAGACGGGGCGAGGGAAAGCCGGCGACCTTCGATTTCTTGGGCTTCACGCATTATTGTGGGAAGCGCAGGAAGACGGGCACGTTTACCGTCTGGCGCAAGACGGTTAAGAGGCGGATGGTGGCGAAGCTGCATCAGTTGAAGGCAGTTCTGCGTCGCCGGATGCACGAGCCGACGGCGCTGGTCGGGGCCTGGCTGAAGCGGGTCGTCGAGGGCTTTTACCAATACCACGCGGTTCCGGGCAACTCGGATCGGCTGGCGTTGTTCCAATACCGGCTGCGCATGCTGTGGCGACGCGTGTTGTTTCGTCGCAGTCAGAAGGGACGCAAGTCCTGGAAGAGACTCAACCGACTGTTGGACCGCTGGATTCCTCGCCCTCGCGTTCTGCATCCTTATCCGCCGGAGCGTTTCTACGCCAATCATCCGAGGTAGGAGCCCAGTGCATTAGCAGTGCACGCTGGGATCTGTGCGGGGGGTGCCGGGCGACCGGCATCCCTACCGCGATAACCGCAGGACGGTCGTTTGGGCGGGTTCCGTATTGGCCGTTGCGAGACGCAATCGTCCTGTCATTTGAACATAGAGATCGCTGGAAGCTGCTGATTCATAAAGGCTTTACGAGGTTACGTGCGTGTTTCCGAGCTCCTCGGGCTCCTCGTTACGTTTGTTAAGGGCTCCGTCCCCTCGGCCCCCGTCCCCTCGCCCCCCCCACGACTACTAGTGTGAGACGAAGCGAATTTTCACACTCCAATCGACGCACCCTTGGCGCTTGGTAAATCAAACAACACGCCGATTACTTCAAGGGCTGCCGTTAGCCTTGGGAACGAGTTAGATCCATCTAAGCTAAGGACTTCCGTTGACGTCAGTCCGTCTTGGTTGAGGCTTTCTAGTACCACGATGTTGCTGTGGAGGCGAAGACGCTTGAAATAGCGAGCGCCTTCCTCGTCGATACCAACGACGAGCCGACCGTCGAGTGAGTTGATGCGGTCAGCCGTGATCGGCTTGTCGCGAGTTATGAGATATTGCCCATCGAGAGCTATAGGCTCTGCGCTACGTCCCTCGACCATGAATAGCCGTGCACCCTTAAGAGTCCGGTCAAGAATACTCGGGTCAGACACTTCCACGAATTCTCGATCGGGGTCAAGCGGTGGGATAGACAATAGATGCGCTGCGAAGAGTGTTCCGACGATTTTCCGAAAACTCGTGTCTGGCTGGACAATTACCGGTTCTGGGAGCTTTAAAGGATCAACTCCTTGCCCAGTTAAGACAACTATGTCCGGATGGTCTTCGGGTTTGTTAAAACGCCGTGCCAGAAGCGTGCGTCCTGAAGCCGCAACGACGAGATTACGCGGGTTGATCTCTGCGTAGTTGCTCACAACAATGACATCGCCTACACCAGCCACTGGTTCAAGCGTTCCGACGGCAAGCTGATAGATGCTGTGGTTTGGGAGCACGAGACGTTCTGCCGAATCCCATTCTCTGACTGTCAGAACGCCATCTCCGACGCGGCCGTCCGTCTTAGCGGCCGCAGCAATGCCGGTCTTGTGCATGTGGTAGGCCTTTACCTTGGCCTTGTGACCCTCCGGGAAGTCGATGAGATTGGTCCCCCACGGAAAGACGCGAGGGTCGCCAGTATGACGTTCAAATGCATCGAAGACTCCGAACCCGTTGTGGATTTTGTTGATGAGAGTCTTGTCCCAATAGGCGTTAACGTCGGCTGCTTCAGAAACTCCATAGCTCTCGTCGCTCTTGTGGTGCGTGTCGTTGATATAGCGAACAGCCTTGATGTCGTTGTTCAGCGCATTGGCAAGGTCTTTGAACGGCTTCCGGTCGTACGGTGGAATGTGTTGCTTCGATAAATCCTTCAACTTGTCCCGAAGTCTTTGCAGGTTCATATCGGAACTTCGTTGCCTTCGCCACGCAGCATGAATTTTAGAAGGTCCTCACAATAGACGCGGACTTTCCGTATGTACTCTCTCGCCTTTGCGTCGTCATTGTTGTCGTTGGCTTCGTTGTAAGCGCGCTCGAGTTCGCCGCCGTTGGCTATCGTTACGACCCCAGAGGTCTTATCTACGCCACCGATCAGACCTTGCTGCGCGTCGAGCTTCTCGTAGGCAATTACCATTTGATAGAAGCTGCGCTCATGCGTCATCAGGATGAGCTGTGAAGTGAGCAAATCGGACCTCGGCATCTTTGCGCAGCGCACGAGTTCCTCAGCCCATTTCCGCTTGTTGCGAGGGTCGAAAGTCCCCTGGGGGTCATCGAGCACGACGAGTGGCAGTGGATTGAACCCCATCGCATTTAACGTTTCCTCACGTAAAGCGAAGATAAAAGACCAGAGTATGGCGCGCGACCACGAGGTGTTCGCAACAAGTGCAGCGTCAATCCGCATGCCTGGACTAAAGCTCCCGGTCACGTTAACTTGTTTTCGCTCGACCACGGATTCTTCGTACGACAATCGTTCCCTGAGTCGAATGCGATCACATATTATTCCGATGGTGCCTGACAATTCGGCAATAGTCCTGGATGTTTCCGCCGCGACCAGATGTCGCATCGCTTTCAAAGGGCTCAGCGCTTCCGCGACCGCTTTGCGGGCTTCTTGCATTGCATTTATCTGCGCCCATTCCCGCTGGGCCAGTTCCGCTTTAGAGAGATGCCTGGAGATATCGTCGAGTGGCTGGGCATTATCAAGAGCCCGCTCCAGAACGGCTAGCTTGGCTTCGATGCTCTCGTCCTGGAAAGAACCGTCCGCGCCCTGGTTGCCGATCAATTGACCCCAGGCGGCGACGAATGCGTGCCGGTGAGCCTTCCACCAACCTATTAGTCCTATCAGACGCTCCAGAGCGTGAATCTCGCGCCGAAGCTTCAGCACAGATTCTGGCTCCTCAGCGGCGGACGAAAATGCAGGATAGGTGAACCGCGGCAGCGCCTCTGCTTGGACCTCAATGGTGGCTGCCGCAAAGGCTGAGATCCCCGTCAGCAAATCATCGAACGGTGCTGCCGCAACGAACGTGTCGTGCATTGCGCTGCGATATGCAACCGGCGGGTCCATAGCGTCAATGGCAACCCGGTGCTCCCGGATCTGAGAAGGGACAGCCGCATCAATGGTCTCGTGGATGCCTCGGCATACATCGCCGATCGTGCGTTCCGCTACTGAAGCGGCAGCCTTTAGTTCCTCGAGTTCGGCGGCCAAGGGGCGCTTCTTGTCGTCGTCAAGAAGTGAGCCGCAAAGCGGGCAATTGGAGTCGCCATCCTTTACAGCGAGAAAGCTCTGTGCTGCAAGCGCCTTAAGACGGAGTTTATTGTCGGCAGTTTGCCGCTCGTGCCATACCAGTCCCTCGGCCAGCTGAGACTTTGCAGCCTCCGAAACACCCGGTAGGTCAGCGAACTTTTCGTCGGCAGCTGCATCAGTCATCGCTCGCCATGTCTGGAACAACGTAATGGATTTCGTGGCTTGAGAGACGAGGCCACGCGCTGCATTGACTGCGGCCTTAACGGCGCTCCGACCTTCGACGGTGGCGGTATCGACGGTCGCAGGAATCTCACTTTTGAGAATCACGAGATGCGTACCTGCAGCTTTGGACGCCTCTTCGGCAGCTCTTCTGATTATTTCGCCCGCGTTCTCCGCAGCGAGCGTAATATTGTCAGGAATCTTGATGTCGAACCGCTCCGCCAACTGACTCGCGACGGCAGTATTCTCGTTGAAACGCTCGACATACTTGTCGATGTATTGATCTTTTGCGTACTTCATGAACCGGCGGTTTGCATTGCCGAACGCACTGCAGCCGTCTGCGATGTCTGCAAGCTGATCTAACCCAGTCAATTGCTTCACTGCGTCATAAAGTGAATCACTGCTTTTGCCGAATCCAATCCAGGCAAGCCTCGCCGGCATTAACACGCTTATTTCGGCAACGCGAACTGCCGTGTTTAGCCGGTCGTCAATTTGCTGCTCGTTCTGAGTCGGCCCTGACGGAGGACTTATCATGCAGCGATAGGCAGTTGCGGTCTCACCATTCTGCGCCTTGAACGTGAGTCGCACCCATACCTCTGCCTTCCGTGCGAGGTCAGAAACTTGAGTTGGGTAGGCAGCAAGTGGCGGCCAGGTCCCGATTTTTTTGCCATCGTTGTCCTTGACGTCCTCGCGGTGGTCGGGAACGTCCATTGGCCCATCGTGGCCACGGCTGTACTTACCCGTCAGCGCCCATAAAATTGCGCTCGCCAGCGAAGTCTTTCCCGAACCGTTCTGCCCTTCCAGGCACCAGTTGCTTCCACCTATATAAAAGTCGAAGGGTTGGCCGTCGAATACCGTCAAGCCGCCGAAACCGGATGCTTCAACACGATCTAGGAGCCATGATTGCGTGCCATGTTCGCCGTCCTCCTCGGATTTTTCTATCCCCGGATCGTAGTCGTCGTTCTGCCAGGCATCCAGTAGACCCTCGAACAGTGTTTCGCTTCCCTCGGCGACTTTGGAGGAATCGGCATCTAGCAAGAACTCAAGGAGACGGCGTTGCTCGGGTTTATCAAGAGCGATGGAACCGTTCTTGTGCGTTCCGTACTTGCTCCATGCGAGCTGCTTTCCCGACAGTAATAGTCTAGTCGCCTCGTTCAGGGATAATCTCATAAAAAGAGTTTTTCGCCTTACTCGTATTATTAACTAAAGATTGGAGCTAAAGGGGACCAAGCCCGATCGCATTCAGCCTATCGGTGACAGTCAGAGAGAAAAGGGGACGAGATGGAGTGCCTACAGAAAACGAGACCAGTAGAAAGGGGACACAATACCATCGAATGGAGAGGAGGATGGAGTGTCTCGGAGGAGTTTCACGAAGGCACTCCAGCATCGTCCCCTTTTTTCTTCCCATTTTCTCCCTTTGCTCTCGCCTTTTGCGTCCTTTTTCGCCTGGGTTTCGCGGTGGTTCGTGGTTGCCTTTGCTGGGATGGGACAGTCCCGCCCCGGTGATGCAGTTCCGCCGGCTGTTAGTTGGACGGGACAGTCTACACGAACAGCTCGGGGCGGTGGGTCCGTATCTCGTCGTCGCTGAGGCCCTCTAGCGAGTGTGGAAATTTGAGCGAGTGCTCGGTGGTGTGAATGTAGTAATCCGGCTCGCGCGCGGTGCGGTTGTGGGTGGGCTTCGCCCCGGGCTATAGCATTTTCGGGAATGGCATAGACTGCTTGCCCCAGCACCAAGCCCGTGAACATCGGAGGCGCGACAGTAAAGGATTGCGGCGGCGAAGGGTGAACTGGGAAAGTTGAGTCGGGCCCTTTTGAGGAATGATCAGCAGGTCCCAGCTCAGCTTATTCCAGAAAGCTGCTTCGCCACCGCCCTCCTTTACAGTCGCGCCTCCGATTTTGGACAGCGGAATCTAGTATCCAGAAATCGCCGGCTTCACCGCCTTTTATTCAAGAACGGTCTACGCCACTGCTGAAAATGCTCTAATCCAAATTCCAGCCCCGCCGGGAGTTTAAGACGGGCGATCAGGGCTCGAAGCGGTTAGAATCGTTGGCATGCGCCTAATAGCCCTTTTCTTGACTGCCGCGCTGCCTTTGGCGGCGCAGATTGCGATCCGTGGTTTTTCGCCGGAGAATGCGCGACGACAGGCGGCGCTTGAAGAGAAGCTGAAGGCTGCCCCGCAGCCTGAGAACGTCCGGGAGTATATCCGGGTGATGAGCGAGGAGCCGCACCACACCGGATCGGAGGCTGGGCGGCGGGTTGCTCGCTACGTTTTGGAGCGGTTTCGCGAGTGGGGATTGGATGCGGAGATTGAAGAGTTTACCGGGCTTATGCCCACTCCGCTGGAACGGCATGTGGAGTTGCTCGAACCGGAACATTACGTGGCGAAACTCGTTGAGCCGGCGCTGGCCGACGACAAAGATTCTTCCGACGACGGGCAGTTGCCGACATACAACGCTTACTCTCCCGATGGTGATGTCACAGCGCAAGTTGTCTATGTGAACTACGGCATGCCGGCCGATTACGAGAAGTTGGATGAGCTGGGAATCGACGTTGACGGAAAGATTGTGTTGGCACGCTACATGGGCGGCTGGCGGGGGATCAAACCGAAAGTCGCGGCCGAGCATGGGGCAGTTGGTTGCTTGATCTATTCCGACCCCGCGGATGACGGATTTTTTAAGGGTGACGTGTATCCGGACGGCCCTTTTCGATCGAAGTGGGGGGTGCAGCGCGGTAGCACGATGGACATGCCGACTTACCCCGGTGATCCTCTATCGCCCGGTTGGGGTGCGGTGCCCGGCGGCCGGCAGCTTGCGATAAGCGAGGCTAGAACGCTGCCGAAGATTCCGGTACTGCCGATTTCTTGGGGAGACGCCGAGCCGATCTTGCGCAATCTCGGAGGGCCGGTCGCGCCTGCGGCGTGGCGCGGCTCTGTTCCCGTGACATATCACGTCGGCGCTGGTCCGGCAAAGGTTCGGATGAAGACAAAGTTCGATTGGGCTGTGCCTACGGGCGAGAACGTCATCGCGCGGATTGCGGGCAGTGTCTATCCCGATGAGTGGGTGATTTATGGCAATCACCACGACGCTTGGGTCAATGGCGCGACGGACCCCGTGAGCGGAAACGCCGCGATGATGGAAACAGCTCGGGCTGTCGCCGCCGCGGTGAAGGGCGGCTGGAGGCCCAAGCGAACGATCATCTTCGCGAGTTGGGATGCGGAGGAATGGGGGCTGATTGGCTCGACCGAATGGGCTGAGAAGCATTTCGATGAGCTACGCGAGAAGACGGTCGTCTATTTCAATACCGACAGCAATGTCGCGGGTACGCTGTCGATGAGTGGGTCGCATACTCTAGAGCGATTCCTCAATGACGTGGCTCGCAGTGTGGACGATCCGCGGACCGGGAAGAGCCTTTGGGAAGTCGCGAAGGATCTGCGTCTCAAGAATGCTGACGCCGAGGTTAAGAAGAAGATTGATTCGCGGGCTGACTTGCGCGTCGCGGCACTAGGCTCGGGGTCTGACTATACGGCGTTCCTTGACCATTTGGCGATCGCTTCGGTGGACTGCAGATTCCGCGGTGACGGTGGCGGAGTGTATCACTCGATCTACGATTCCTACGACTGGTACCGCAAATTTGGCGATCCTGATTTCACGTATGGGCGCGCGCTGGCGCAGTTTCACTCGATCGCGATTGCGCGCATGGCCGATGCTGACGTACTGCCGTTTGAGTTCACAAATTACGCGGAAACGCTCTCGACTTACCTGGACGAATTAGAAAAGCTCGACAAGAATGACAAGGTCGAATTGACGGCCGTCCGCAAAGCTTTGGGGGGGTGTCGAGCGCCGCCGAGCGTTATGAAAAGAAGCTGGCATCGAGTGACCTATCGGGAAATTACGACGACGTTAACGCGGTTTTGCGCAAGGTCGAGCAGGCGATGGGCCGGGATGAGGGTTTACCGGAGCGGGAATGGTACAAGCATCAGGTCAACGCACCCGGGTTTTATACAGGCTACGGAGTAAAGACAATTCCGGCTGTTCGGGAGGCAATCGAGCTGGAGGATTGGGCGACGGCGGCGAGGGGCGCGGCAGTGTTCGCCGAGGTGCTTGAGGCGGTGACGTTGAAGATTCGTGAGGCGGCGGCCGCTTTGAATTAGGCGCGTCCGAATTGCGGTGGCTTGTAGCTATACTAGGGGGTTGATCGGTTCGGAAGAACCGCCTCGGCCTGGTATTTGCCTAGTTCCGGTAGAGTCACGAGCTCCTGAAGTCACTCGCTTTCCCCGGGCCGCTTGGAACACAAAAACTTTCTGAATCGGAGGGAATCTCTTGGTGCGTACCGATAAACATCTTTTCACCTCGGAGTCAGTCTCGGAGGGGCATCCGGATAAGTTAGCCGATAAGGTTTCTGATAGCGTTTTGGACGCGGTTATGGCCGACGACCCTCATGGGCGAGTGGCCTGCGAGACCATGGTCACGACCGGGCTTTGCATTGTCGCGGGCGAGATTACGACCACCGCGAACATCGACTTCACGAATATTGCGCGAGACACGATTCACGAGATTGGCTACAACCACCCCGACTATCGATTTGACTCTCAGAGTTGCGCGGTGATCACGGCTGTCGACGAACAATCACCCGATATTGCAATGGGCGTGGATCCCGGCGGCGCGGGCGACCAAGGCCTAATGTTCGGTTACGCCTGCGACGAGACAGCGGAGTTGATGCCGCTGCCGATCATGATGTCGCACCACTTGGTCCGGCGTTTAACGGACGCGCGGCGCGCAAATGAGTTGGACTTTTTGCGTCCCGACAGCAAGTCGCAAGTCACGGTCGAGTACGTAGACGGCAAGGCCGCGCGGATCGACGCGGTGGTTGTGTCCACACAGCATGATCCGATCGATCAGGGCGAGTTGCGGGAGCGGGTTCGGGAAGTGATTATCGACACGGTCGTTCCCGCCGATATGGTCGATGCGGATACGAAGTACCACATCAATCCGACCGGAAACTTCGTTGTTGGCGGTCCGCATGGTGACACGGGTCTGACTGGGCGCAAGATCATAGTCGACACGTATGGCGGCATGGGCCGGCACGGCGGCGGTGCTTTCTCCGGAAAAGATCCAACGAAGGTTGACCGCTCGGCTTGCTATATGGCGCGGCACATTGCAAAGAATATCGTGGCCTCGGAATTGGCTTCGCGCTGCGAAGTGCAATTGGCATACGCGATTGGCGTGGCCGACCCGGTTTCGGTGATGGTGGACACCTTTGGCACGGGGCAGATTGGGGAAGTGGAACTTGCCAAGATTTTGCGCGAAATTTTCCCGCTGACGCCAAAGGAGTTGATTGACTACCTAGATTTGCGGCGGCCGATCTTCAAAGCTACGGCTGCCTACGGACATTTCGGACGAACCGAAGATTCTTTCACCTGGGAAAAGACGAGCAAGGTGGGGGAGCTGAAGCAGGCGGCCTCGGCTGCTGTTGCGGTGTAGCCCCGCGGACACAGACTTACTAAAAAGGACAACTCAAAAATGGCCGTTGCTGAAACAGTTGCCGAGAACGCTTCCACGACGAGCGACGTATTTTCTGACTTCAAGGTCAAGGACCTTTCTCTAGCATCGTTTGGCCGAGACGAAATTCGCTTGGCCGAACACGAGATGCCGGGTTTGATGGCGTTGCGCGGCGAGTTCGCGGACTCTCAGCCGCTCAAGGGCGCACGGATCACCGGTTCGCTGCACATGACGATTCAGACGGCCGTGCTGATCGAGACGTTGGTGGCGCTGGGCGCTGAAGTTCGCTGGGCATCGTGCAACATATTCTCCACGCAGGACCACGCCGCGGCCGCGATTGCGGTTGGCCCGAATGGAACACCGGATGCCCCCCAGGGCGTGCCGGTTTTCGCCTGGAAGGGCGAGACGCTCGAGGAATATTGGTGGGCGACTTCGAAGGTTTTGATTTGGCCCGACGGCAAGGGGCCGAACCTGATTCTCGACGATGGCGGCGACGCTACACTACTAGTCCATCGCGGACTTGAGTACGAGAAGGCGGGCGCTGTACCGGATCCGTCAACCGCCGACTCGGAGGAATTCGAGGTCGTTCTGAAGACTTTGGGTGACTTCTTCGCGCAGGACCCGGGCCTGTGGCAGCGGATCGCACCCGGAATTCGTGGTGTCTCGGAGGAGACTACGACGGGCGTCCACCGGCTCTACCAGATGCAAGAAGCGGGCACGTTGGTGTTCCCAGCGATCAACGTCAATGACTCGGTAACAAAATCGAAATTCGACAACCTATATGGCTGCCGTCATTCACTCGTAGACGGCATCAACCGCGCGACCGATGTGATGATCGGCGGCAAGGTAGTCGTTGTGTGCGGCTACGGCGACGTCGGTAAGGGTTGCTCGCAATCGATGCGGGGCCAAGGCGCTCGAGTGATCGTCACCGAGATTGACCCGATTTGCGCCCTTCAGGCCGCGATGGAGGGTTTCGAGGTCAAGAGGCTCGACGACGTAGTCGGCCTCGGCGACATCTTTATTACAACCACGGGCAACAAAGACATTATTACCGCCGAGAATATGGCGGCGATGAAGCACCAAGCGATCGTTGGCAATATCGGTCATTTCGACAACGAAATTGACATGGCGGGGCTGACGGCTCGGGACGACGTGACACGCAACAACATTAAGCCGCAGGTCGACGAGTATCGGTTCGGGGACGGACACACTGTGATTGTTCTGTCGGAGGGGCGTTTGCTGAATTTGGGGAACGCTACCGGGCACCCAAGCTTCGTGATGTCTTGCAGTTTTACGAATCAGGTACTCGCCCAGATCGAGCTTCATCGCAATGCCGAGTCGTATGGGCTTTCTGTTGCGACTCTTCCGAAACATTTAGACGAGAAGGTCGCCCGGCTGCACCTGGATTCACTCGGCATCAAATTGACGACGCTAAGCCAAGAACAGGCCGACTACCTAGGCGTCAAAGTTGACGGGCCGTATAAGGCGGATCACTACCGTTACTGAGCCGCTTGCGTCACGTAATTACAGGGGTGTCCACGGTAGTGCATGTTAGGCTGCAAAAGGTGGCAAAATCTCGTCGTTTTCGAGTCGCGGGGGCCGCAATTGCGGCCCTTTCGATATTTGCGGGATTACTCGCGGCACAGCGGCTCTACCGCGGGTTGCCGCTTCCACCGGAATCGTCGCTGATCGCTGAGCCGGAGGACGGAGGCGAACCCGCCGAGTTTTATATGACGCGGATGGCGTACTCCGATCGCCATGCCGGTTTCCAAATGGATAGGAGGCCGTGGCAGATCGATACACCGGCCGCCGAGAGGCATTTTCTACAAGGCCTACGCCGTTTGTCGGTAGTGAACGCGAACTCAAAAGAAAACTATGTTCATCCGAACGAGGATAGGTTATTCGACTATCCCTTCCTGTACGTCGTCGAAGCTGGTCACTGGGATTTGACGGAGTTGGAAGTCGAGAACATCCGCGAATTCCTGCTGCGAGGCGGGTTCATCATGTTTGACGACTTCCACGGAACTGAAGAATGGGAATTTTTCATGCGCGGGATGCGCCAAATATTTCCCGACCGGGAAGTGAAAGACGTCGCATCGCACGATGAAGTTTTTCATGTGCTCTATGACCTGGAGCATCGAGAACAGATTCCAGGCGTACAGATGCTATACAGCCGGCGACCCTACGAACGCGATGGGAAAGTGCCACAGTGGCGTGGGATCTATGACGACGACGGCCGGTTGATGGTGATGATCAACCACAACATGGACCTGGGTGATGCCTGGGAGCACGCCGATTGGCCCGAGTATCCGGAGAGATTTACCGCAATGTCATACCGGCTTGCGATCAACTACATCATCCACTCCATGACGCACTGAAGTGGCCGCGTCAGCGGAACCGGATCGTGTGAATCACGAGAGCCAACGGCCCCTGTTTCGTCTGGACTATTACACGGTTCTTGTCTTGTGTTCCGAGTTTACCGGGAACGACCTTCGCCTTGTGGAAATCTCCGACGTGTAGAGTCTGCTCTGGATTCAGTTTTTCGTAAGTGGCCTGCACCTCGGTATTGTGCATCGGCAACAGGAGGGTCACGGCGCCGGTGTCGCTGTTTACTTCGACGCCCTTAACGCGCAGGGAGTCTATATGTCCGGCGGCGAACAGTAGCGCGACTAAAATGGCTGGCAGCAAAAGGTTTTCCGTTCAATTAACGAATCATTTGGCTGCGACGTACGCCGTTTGAGAGCGGCAGCCGATAGCCAATCATCGAGAACTGGTCAAAAGCCCACAGGACCACGGATTCGTGACCCTCCTTGTGGGTGAGCCGGCGTTCCCAGTTCCAGGGTTCGGCTGTACTAAAGACCCCAATCAGATGAGCGCTGCGATTTCTCGCGAATCCCTTTGTGAATGGGAACTGGATTGATTCGACCGACTTATTGAGATTGAAATCGCCGGTGTACGTGAAGTTTTCGGTCTTGAGAACTTCAAGGTGAGAGGGGGTCCAGTCGTCTTCGGGATAGTTCACCACTCTGGTTAGCGTGTGGTCGTTGACGTCATGCGGGTTGAGCACCTCGAACTTGGCGCTCGGGTAGGTTGCTTTGACGAAGTCACGAATTGTCTGCGTATACGTCCCTATCAGTCCGGGCAGAAACGCGGCTTCCTCGGGGAACCCCGTTAGGCTGTCGTCGTTGCTTAGAAAGACGTTCATCGCACGGCCGTGCTGGGATTGAAATTCAGAGGTTGTGTAGTCGTCGTAGAACGTCATTCCGGCCGGCGTCGGGAAGTACCACCACTGCACCTCGCCAAACTGCAGGTATGGGGTTAAGCCGGCGGCATCTTGGAGGTCCGCCATTTCCAGATAGACCTGTTGCCAGTAGGTGATCGCGGTCGGCGAAAAATTGGTTTGTACGGCCGGGGTGTTGAGAAGAACGGGGCTGCCGTCTGGATAGCGTTGCGCGATCCCCGCTGCAACGGACGGGTCGCCGTGAGAGAGTTCCGTACTGAATCCTGCCGTAACGGCGATCCCGTAGGAATCGAGTGCTGCGAAGTATGCCTGGTGCCAGTCTCTCGCGGCGCGGTTGGTCCGGGGCAGGGAAGTGGTGTCAGTGAACCACGGTCCGTCAACTCCGCCGGTTAGGGTGGGGTCGGCTGCAACTGCCTGGAACGCTCCCGTCGAGGGCGACGCCGACAGGGAAATAGCATCGCCGGCTGTGCCGAGCAGTCGAGCCGTAATCGTCAGGACGTTGCCTACCGCCGCCGCCCATACGCCGGTCGAGCCGCTCATAAGAAACTCGAAATGTTTGGCGATGGAATCGTTCGTATCGGTGCTTAGCGTCAACCGAGAAAAGACCGTTCCGTCGACCACGACCTGCACGTTCTGGCTAAACGTCGGTGTGCCCTGAAAGGTGACTGTGCTCGATGCGAATTGATTGAGCTAGTCCCAGTCGTAGTTGAGGGTTGAGGAGCGGCGGTGTAGAGGGGCATTGTACTAGGCGACTTTCGGTTCGGCGGAGTCGGTTGGATTGAGGACGGCTTCGAGCATCCAGAGATCCTTATAGCCCATGATCTTGCGGAAGTTTTTCTCGGTATCCAGGAATGCCGCCGCCGCCCAACGGCGCACCATCGAAGCATCCTTCCAGCGCGTCACGCGACGTGTCCTCCGCCGCACGCCGGCGTTCGGACTCTCGACGATGTTGGTCGTCGCCAGACAACGATGCAACGACGGCGGCAATCCCAGGCGATTGATCGTGAAACACTCCTCGAGACCCTCGCGCAAACTCGCCGCCGCCTCGGGCCAGTCGCCCGCGTACCATTCGGCCAGCTTCTTGAGCCGCGCTTGACCGTCCTTGGCTTCGAGCCGCCAGGCCGCGCGGATTGCCGCTTTGGCCTGATCCTGTTCGGCCTTCGGCAGCCTGTCGAGAACGTTGCGCAGCTTGTGGGCGCGACAACGCTGCACCGGGGCGTCACCAAAGATTTTGTGCACTGCCGCGCGTAAAGCCTTCGATCCATCGAGTACAAAAAGCCTCTTTTTCGCGGGCGAGACTCCACGCTCGACCAAGCCTGTCAACAGGTCCTCGGCCGCCGCCGCGTTCTCCGTCGCCGCGTGTTGCAAGCCCAGTACGTGCTTGTTCCCTTCCGCGTCCACCCCCACGGCCGCTAAAACCGTGTGTCCCGAGAAAATCAGGCCGTCCACGTAGATCACCAGCAAGTCCACGTCATCGAAACGGCGCGCGAATAGTTCGTCGATTTTCTTTTCCGCAGCCTCGATGGTGTCGCGACTTATCGCCGATTTAGACACGCCGACGGTGTCGGCCATTTCGCCGATTACTCCCGCATACTGACGCGTCGAGACGCCTTTCATCAAGATATCCAGCATGCGCGAGCCTAGCCGCTCGTCGTCTTGCAGGGATTCGTAGGCGGGCACTTTGACCTCGCCGCCGGAGCGTTTGCGCAAGCGCGGCTTGGCCACCCGCAGCTTGCGATCGCTTAGATTCACGCGGCCCGATTGCCGTCCCCAGCGCAGCACGTCGCCGTCGCGCTTCTTGCCGGGTTGGGCGAGTTCGCCTCCGGTGACCTGCTGGGCAGAGAGTTCGAGCACGGCTTGGATGGCGGCGCGGCCGGTGACGTCGATGACCTCGTCGACGGCTCCCTGGCATTGTTCGATGAGTTCGACGAGGGGCAGCATGAGCTGCGCGTTTTGGCTGAGCAGACGCGTGAGCTCCTCGGGCCTCAGCCGCTGCTGCTTGGCGGAATCAAGAATGTGATACGGTTTCTTCACGGCGGTTCTCCTTTGTGGTTAAAGATTTGCTCGATTCTCCCAGAGAACCAAGCTTGAGAACCGCCGGCCCTTTATCCCCCAACTGAGCTCGGGACAATTTCAATTGATTTGCTGGATTGTACAGTTCGTAAAAAAGAATTGCGCCGGCGTAGTGATTAGCACGTCCCTTAAAGCCGAGCATGTTGAGATTCCAAGCGACGCGCTCGGGGGCAAGAACTAGAGAATGATCGGTATCCCAGTCCGTCGCGGCGGTTTCGTTGTCTCGCGGAGGTTCAGCTTCGACCGTCGTCACGGCAATTGTAGCCTCGATGGAATCGAAGTAGAAGAAGCTGTCGCCGGACGCTACATTTGCGCCGGTAAGCGTCGCTTCGACCGTGTGACTTCCCGCGGGATATACCCCTAAGCTGATGCGAGCCAAGTAGTCCTCGTCCGGCACGTAAAGATCGAATGCCTGGGCAGGGCCGGCGTCTACCGAAACGTCGATTTGGCCTGCATTGGCTGTATAGCGCGTTCCGATAAACAACTCGTGAGCGTAGCTCGATGAATAGCTGAGGGCTGCCTTGGAGCCGACTGTTGTTGTATGGCGGATCGTACTGCCGGAGAAGTTTCCATGGGCGGCGGTCCACGTACCGGTGTAGCTAATATCGCCGTCGTCTTCAACTCGGTGACTCTGAATGCCCGCTAGGCTGTAGGCGCGATTCGTTCCGGACACGCTCCAACTGGAGTGCTGGACGGAGAACTCGCTGCGGGAGAAATCGCCTGGCTGGAGATCGGCGGCATACGTCCAGCGCATTTTGCGCACGTTTGTGGTTGGGACGGGGTTTGAAGACGTGTCGAGCAGATTGCCGAAGTCGAGACTGACCTGCCATTCGGATGGCGATGCTCCGCCGGACATCTGTTGAGCGGTGGGGCTCCAAGTTTCGGTCTGCGCGCCGGAAACTGTAGCAACGATTCCAAGTCGATTGCCGTCGGCACCGGCGTCTGAATTCGTCAGCGTCATCGTACCCGCGCCAGTGTCGTGTGTGGCGGAGACCGTAGATGAAAGCTCGTTGATGTCGAAGTCGAGCGCTGCAAGAACCGAGGCGATCGTGTCGGCGGCCAGGATGGTCCGAAAGTAGTTTTCCTCTTGCCAGGCGAGCTCTACCACGTCACCTGTTGTCAGCGTGCCCGATAGAGTAAAAACGGCCTGAGCGGGTATAAATGAGCCGGTGATTGGCGTCGCGTGATCGACTATCGGGACGCGATAGATTTGCTCGGCGCCACCAACATCGTCCGCCCAAACTCGCAGGTACGGCCAATCGACAGTCGGGAATAGATCGGAGTCGAGAGATATGCAGTTGGTACGCAGTTCGTTGTACGTGAGTGTCAGACCGCTGAGGTCACCGTCGGGCAGATTCCGCAGCTTGGGATGTTCATAAACGTTGTTGCGGTTCCATTCGACTACAGTCCAGTCAAACTGCTGTCGCCAGGTGCCCGAAACGGTGTAACCGGTTGGAGAGGCGTCGCTGATGGCTGCGATCGCCGACGGCCGGAAAAAGAAGCACTGTAGGTCGCGGTCTGGGCGGAGCTTTTCGATCGATTCAGGCACTGAGATCCTCGAATTGAAATGAACCTAAACGCGGACGGTAACGGTCAGATCGCTGCCGGGAAACTGCGAGCCGACGGCGGTAATATCGAGGCCCAGATGTGAGCCTGACTGAAGGACCGGCAACGCGACCCCCGAGACGGAACTGCTCGCAATTAGTCCGTCTAATATCGTCACGGTCGTCACCTCGACGTCATCCTGGAGGACCCGAACCGTAAGGTCGCTACCAACCGGCGCGCCCTTAACCACCGCGAAGACGTCGCGAATAGAAACCGCCTCCGGGACATTCACGAGAGGTACGGCGTCAACCAAAACGCCCATGGGACCTTCTAGCTGGAAGCTGAATTGGCCGCCGTGCAGAGTGCGCAGCCCGCCACCCACGAGCTGGGTAAAGTTTGCGGTACCGACGGTACTTTGGCCAAACAAGTTGGTCAATACAAGTTGCGCACAAGAGATGCGAATACTTGGCATCCACTCAGCCTGTGCCCACGACCCACCCGCCACCGTCCCGAAAAGGTTCTTGTCGAATGGCACAACAACTGTGCGTTCATCGAGATGGAAGACCTTGCTAGAGATCACGTGAGCCGCGGCGACCGTATCGCACTGGGCGCGATCGACGGTGTAGTCGAGTCCGCCGTTCTGAATGTCGGTGACCTTGAGGATCTCGCTGTCAATTTGAATCAAGTCGTCGATGGAGGCGCCGCCGGCGAACGTCAATGTGAGCGCTGTGTCGGTGTCAGTTATCGTCGCCGCTAATTCAGTGAGCGGTTGCCCGGCCAACTCGTTGTATGAATGGAGCGTAAACGTGCCGGACTCGATTCCCTGCGTATTCTCAAGAATCGAGAAACCGATGCCGCCAAACTCGACGTTGCCATTGCCAAGCGTCGCGAGGCCAAACGTCGGTTGGGGCGGAACGTCTACGTCAGTTACACCAAGGCCACCGCCAGCGAGTGACGATGCCCAGCCCTTCGAGGGATTCGATGTTCTGAGCGTTCGCAGAGCGGCCGGTAATTTGTACGATATCGTCGCGACGATTAGGAATTTGGAAACGTGCTGGGCTCGTTCGGCTTCGCCCGCCAAAATGCCAAGTGCTGGCGCTGATGACGAACACCGTACTGGCGTCGGGCTCGACCTGCCATTCGCGAGTAACGAACACGGTCGTGGCATCGTTATCGCGAATCGCGCGCTCCTGTCCTGCTCCTTTGCCTCTGATCAATCGAACGGTGCGGCCAATCGCCTCATCCGGAACCAATTCGAGCTGCGAACTGCCGACGGAATCCGGGCCAAATATGGAAGCAAAGAGTTCATCGTTCGTTTCGAGCCGCCAATAGAAATTCGCATGGTCGTAGTGAACGCTTGGCGCCCCCTGCGTATCGATGGCAAGCCCGGCGTCAAGAAAAGTTGTTGCTATTGTTTGCTCGAAAGCGATGCGATTCAGAGTCGACGGCAGCGCTCCGCGATAGACATTGAACGACGTCGTGTTGGGAGTGAAGCTTAGGGCGTTAAGCGTGACGGTGTTCGTCGATGTGCCCGCCGGAATTTCGGCGCGAACGACGAATGAGGGGTTAGATTCCAGTCCGTCCGCATCCACCGCGGTTACCGCGTAGTAGATCGTTTGGTTCCCTTCGATCGTCCCACCGGTAGCCGCAACCGTCGGCTGTAGGCTAACGATCGGCACACCTGCCGCAAGCGACTGGCCGGCAACGGGAGGCACAAATGCGACCTCGACCTCGATCAGTATCGCGCCGTCGGTTCCGGGTGTCTGGTACTCGGTGATTCCGAACTGCGGGTCTCCAAATTCGTCGAACTCGGATCCGTATAGCGGATCCGGAAGAGTCGGCTCCGCACTGACCGGTCGAAAGCTCGGTGGGAGAAGCGATAACTGTCCGTTCGTGTCTTGATACCACGCGTCGTTGTGAGTCTGGGCAGTAATGCGAACCGAGCGATAGTTTGGCCCGGGCTCAATTCGCAAGATCCTGAAGGGCTGGTCGACTAGGCCTTCCTTGATGTAGGTGACGGCGATGATGTCGCCAACCGTCTGGCCAACTCCCTTTACGGAGGTCTCGAACTCGATAAAGCGATTGCCCTCGACGGACTTATCTAAGAAAAACTTGAGGGTGCGCGCCGCCTGATCGAAAGTCGGCAGACCATCAACGATCAAGCGACCCGTTAGTTCCTGACCGGCGCGCGAGATGTCGTCGCTGTCGACCAGGGCTAGGCTGTCTTGCTGGAACTCATTGAAGCGGTCTGAAAATTCAACAGCGAATCGGTTCGGTGTATCGATGGTTGGCCTGGAGAACAGACGGATGCTGGGCGAATCGTCGTCATTTCTCAGAATCCCCGACGGCAAGCCGGCGACTGAGCCATCTGTATAAACGTAGGCCGGCCATCCACCGTTGAGTTGGGTTAAAGCATTGGATCCGGTCGGCTTTACGGGCTGTTGAAGAAGTATCGTGTTCTCAACTTGCGCGGAAAGCTTGCCGTTATTGAGGTACGTCAACCGCAAGCGAGCGTTGTTTCGGATTCCGCGGATCACGTCGGCCGCCGAGCGGCGGTCTTTCAAAACTGAGTTCAACTCGAAGCGGGGAACCGAAACCGGGTTGCCTTGGTTGTCGGTTGCCGCGATCGTTTGGTCACAGTAGTCCGCCGCGGCTCGAAAACTCGGCAGGTCTATCTCGTCGAGCTGCCAGCCGGTACGCCGCAGCACGTCCAGGAGTATCCAGGCTGGGTTTTTAGCGAACGAAAACCCTTCGGAGCTGCCGAATGAGTCGAAGCTTTCGAGTCGCAGTCCGTCAAGCAAAACCTGGACCCGAGGCAGAGAGCGTCCATCGCTAATCTGATTGGGGACCACCACCGAAAGCGCCGCCATGCTGCCATAGGGATCGCTAAGGGCTTGCCCCCCCGGGGTTGTAAAGTTCAGATTGAACCCACCGATGCGGCCGCCATCCGCGAACAGGTTCCACCAACCGGTCGCCGTAAGATCCTGTCCCGAAACTCCAATCGGGATCTCAACTTCGTTCACGACGACCTTGTGAATTCGCTCGATTTGCCCAAGTCCGAGTAGGACTTCGGTCCGCGTCAAGTTGCCGTCGTTACGGGCGAAGACCACCGGCGGCGTCATCCAAGACGTGCCGTACGTGATTGGAACGAAATCGTTGTACCGAGCTTCGTTGACCGATATCGCAGAGTCCGAGCGCTTTTCTCTATGTCCGCGTACGGTGATGCGGGGCGGAACAAACTCGATTCCCCCGAATCGCCGGGTCGTGACGCTCGCTGCGTCCGCGTCAAACATTCCGCGCGCAATGCAGTCTTCGCGAGTAAACCGGCAACTTGTGAACGGCAGGCCGTTGTCGAGATTTCCAACGCCGCCGACCTCCCCGGCTGAGTATCCGCAACGGTGAAATCGAGAGAAGCTACCCTCGCTGCCACCTGACACTGCTTCTTGGCGCTCGGAG
Organism: Bryobacterales bacterium; assembly: GCA_965205595.1. GTDB lineage: Bacteria > Acidobacteriota > Terriglobia > Bryobacterales > UBA6623 > CATQHP01. Next base: position 335,432 of record CBDBHI010000012.1, read on the forward strand.
GCGGTCGAGGGAAAGTCCCACGGGCAGCGACGTTGAATTCTAACGGTGGGCAGCAACACACGCTGCATGCTCATGCGATTGAGAGCCGAGAGTCTGAGTGATCGCTCGCGTATATCGTCGGGCGGATTTAGTAGCCCGCGAAAGACTACTGCCTGTTCGCTAGCGGCGACATCCCCTTTCAGATCGTAAAAGAGAAACGTCGCGGTTACCTTCGATCCCTTGAATCCGACCGATGACTCGATCTGCGACATTGTGGAGTCCGAATTCGCAAGTGTAAAGCTGATCCGAGGAATGCCGTCGATTCCAGAATCGCTGCTGCCTTGAACTTCGAAGAAATTGTGGCGAAGAACCTTCGCTTCGTAGATGTTCGAATCGACGGTGACGCGGTGGGTGCTCCAGCGCTTGACCTGCGTATCGGGCAGTTCGATGTCGAAAAGAACTAGCGGTGTCTCGGTGACGCTGAGTTCCTTTAAGTTTGCGATGGTGTCCATACGATTTGGATTACTCCCGATTGCCGATCGAGGCCCGTGACCTCGCGAATTAGCGTGTCTTGATCAAATCGAGCGTTGTGATAGAGCCCAGACTGTTCCTTGGTTTTGCGGTAAGCCGACGGTGCCGGTTGTGCCTGGATCTGCGGTCCGTAAATGAACATGTCCGAGCCCGCCGGCACGAATACGACGAATCCAACCTGCGGCGACGCACTTGTGAAGTTTGCGGACACGGAATACCGCCTCCACTGATTGCTGCCGTCGATGGCAATCTCAGCCGATTGCACACCGACGTCGTTCACTCGGAGCACGCCGCCAGGTTGGTCACAGCGCGCCCAGACACTGCCGTTCAGCCGATAGTTAGCGGGGAGGAGAACCACCTGAAATACGGATAGGAGCCCCCCGCCACCCGTAAGCTGAATCGCGCTGCTTCCGCCGAACGGGTCCGGCTGACTGATCGTCGCGCCTAGACCGGGATCAACTGTCCAGACCGGCTGCGTAACGTCTTCCGACCAGGCCAGTAAGTTAGCGCCCGGCGCGGGGAAACTAAATGCGCCGAGCTTTCCCTCCGACGCATCGAATAGCGTGCTAAGTGCCGACCATTCCGAATCCGTTAGCTCAGAGAGCTCGATCTGCCACGCTCGGCGCTCAAAGTCGACATCAGCTACGGGACTAACCGTCGACCCTGGAAGGCGGTCCACTAGTGTCCGGAACTCATGCTGCCGCTGAAGCGGGTACTGCGCGATTGCGCCGCTATTTAATTGAGGAAATGTACTCATTGGTCCTTTACAATCACCATGCGCGCCGCCCCATCAAAATCACCCCGTTCATCCACAGGGAGCGCGTCTTGATCAAATCGACACATCGGGACGACGCTTCCGGTTGTTGGGTCTTCGAAGTCAAAAGCACCAAAGCCACCCCTTTGCTCATCAAAAAACCGCTCCACTTCGTCGAGTTCCATATGAGTTAGTAATCGAAGGTCCACGACCCAGCGTCGAACTTCACCCGGACGGTCTCGGAATCTCTGCTCCGACAAATCAAGGAACTTCGCGACACGAGTTTTAAATGCCGAGGCGACAGAGAGCGGATACTGCGCCGCGGCACCGGTCTTTAGCTTTGGGAATACTGCCATCGTTGCTCGAAACCCCTTACTTGTTACCTCGTCGCACCGTGCCTGTCACTTACGGCAGCGTCACTCGCCCGGCAAGCCGAGCTTTTGCGAACTCCCGCATCGATTCGGCCTCAACCGACGAGAGAGTGCGATTGTGTATCGAGAAAAACGCCATCTCCCCCTGGCCATATGTCGCTGATCCCGCCGCACCGATCCTGAAGACGGTTTTCGCATCGCCCGCCGCGGTTGCGGTAGTGCTATTGACCGCCTGCGGCTGCCCGTCTGCAATCAGCACTGACGACTGAATATCCGTGGCTGTATTCCCCGGACAGGCGAACGCTAGAAAATGCCAACCGGCGTCTTGCAGGTCGACCGGGTTGTTTGATTCGAAATAGCGAAAGCAGCTATTGCCGAGCCAAATCAGCGGCCGATTGTCGTTAAACGGAGCCGCGGCATACGTTCCCGGCGTGGCTCCGGACGGACTCCAACCGAGAGTTGGCACAGCTTGCCCAACCCCTAGTTTTGCCGCGACGCAAATTGTCCAGGCATCAGGTGAAAGCCCCGCATCGAGAACGGCGTCGACGTAATCGTCGAGCGTGAAGTCCAGGCCCTCCGATGTCCAAGCCGGGTCATTCGAGTCGGCGCCCGCGGATGAGCCCAAGGTGCCGTGTCGACTATTTCCCGATGAGTCGGGCAACAGCTGGCCCGCACCGGCCTCAAACTCAAACAGTGCCTGTAGCCCCGCTGTCACCAGGTCGGTCGAGCCACCTCGACTACCAATAAGCAGCAACGACATTGCGGCTACTCGAACGCTCGGAACACTGGTTTTAGTTCCCGCTGGGCAGTCTCCGCAACAGAAACGCCGGCGGCATCCAGGTGCTCAAAGCGGACAAACGCCTCCCCAAGTAGCTTCGTCGCATCGAGCACAACGTAAGAATCTGGCAGCACGTCAACTGACATTGCCGATCCGCTATCCAGTACGTCGCTAAACGTGCTGCCGTCCTGGCTGGCTTGAACCTTGAGCTTGGCGGCGTCGAGAACAGACGGTATATAGACTCCGACCACTGTTTCGGTCACAAGCCTTAAGGCGCCCGACGTCGTCTGACCGGCCGCGGTCATCACGAATCCCTGTTTAATTTCAGCCATTTAACTAACCTCCGATTCACTAGCAGTTGACTCATCCTCTTCCGGCCAAACATGGGGTGGCACGAAAGGATGCCTTTGAGCTGGGACGATGCCCTGCTCCAGAATTCGAATTTGATAGCGTGCGACTACCAGATGGGTAGCCCGTACCGCACCCCACGCGGACGTCTCGAAGTCCCGCACGAGCGACTCCGGGAAACGCGCCATCCAGCCATAGCGACCTTCGTAGAAGCGCGCCTCGCCGAGTCCCCAGTGACGATAGACGAGCTGGGCCGCATCAAGCTCATCAGCCAAGATCCACCCGGGCACGCCCGCGCTCTTGAAGAATCGAAGGTCCTGTTCCCAGTGGTTACGAGCGGACCGATACATCAGGCTGGGGTTGCTCGTGCTTCTAAAATCCTCCGGGCGAGGTCGTGGCCCGAATACCTCTACAAAGCCTTCCGGCAGCTTCTCCTTCGGAATCTCGAAATCCAACAACCATGGCGTTTCGGTTGTAAACGGATTAACAAGCCACCATTGGCCGCCATTCTCTTCGGGTGCTTGCCGGTATGGCCCAAACGGGTGTTTCCATCCGTCCGGCACATCTGCAAATCTTGGTGCGTTCATTCGAATTCTCCTTGTTATTAAATTTCGTTAATTACGTCGTTTATCGGGTGCATATTGAGCATCGCCTCACGCACCGCCCTAGCAATGTCAGAAGAGCGGTCCATGAAGGACTGTGAGTCCATCGCGTTTACCTGAACGATCACTTGGTTTGGCGCGGGAGCCGGCGCGACTACGGGCTGAGGCAATCCGTCTTGGCCGTGACGAACTCGTGGCAATCCCGACAGCACTCCCGAGTTGTCAAGCTCGAGCGAAATGCTCGGAGGAACACTCCGCGTCGCAAACGCAGCGGACTGCTTGTCGCCGCTGCCAAAGGCCCCGGCAACCGTGCGAATCAGGGACCCGAGGCCCAGCCCCGCGCCCAAGAATCCAGAGAGACCACCTCCCCGGTTGCTCCGAAGAACCCCCTGAAGGAGTCGGCCCAGGTCGGTCAGATCATTTTTGGTTTCGTTCCGGATTTCTTGCGTATTGCTAGAAACAGCGGTGCTGAAGTCGTTGACGGCGCGAGTGACCGAAGCCAGCGACTGATTCAATAATCGTGCCGATGTCTCATCAAACTGCCGCGCGGAAGAAACCGACGTAACTTCGGCGTCGCGCCCGTTGCTTTGCTTGGGCCGCGCCGAACCGACGCCAGCCGGCCCAGTCACAAATGCCTCTGACAGCCGCCGAACAGCGTCGGCTGTTTCGCTGCGAAGCTCATCCACACTAGTCATCGTGCTTCCCCTCCATCCCTTTCAGCTCCTGCGAAAGCAGGACGAATGCATCAACATCGCGCGCCGTACGATCAAGCCAGTCGATCATTCCACCAAGCGACCGAATGACTCCAAATTCGTGCAACCAACGTGCGCTCGCGGCAGTAATGTGGCTAACCGGACAGGTCAAACAGCCAACCCGCTCGGCGCTACCTCCCGAGGCGCTGCGCCCCGAAACTGAACTAATCCAGACGTACTGGCGGCTGTGGCCTGAATACCCTTTGAAACCGCATTGCCGCCGTTCTTCCAGCCCTAAATCGCGGCATTGCTCGCAGCTCCACCCGGATGCATTTCCGAGGCTGAAGTGGAGTGCGAGTCGGAGTTTTTTCGTTCTTCCTCGCCCAGGCCCGCGCACCGGCGAACTTGTGTCAGGACTTCGCTGACCAGTGCTTCTGGCCCCTTATCAATCAGCATTGCCACGTCAGCTTGTGTACCGTCAATTGATAGCCCGTCGATCCCCGCAAGTCCCCAAGTTAGGTATTCACGATCAATCTCCGCCGCGATTTGCGCAGCCTCTGCCTGCTCGTCGACTACCTGATCGCCGGTGCCCAGAAACTCTAGCCGGGTCAACTTTGCGCGAATCCGCTCGAGCAGATCAAGCCGTCTTGCGAACGACATCCGATGAAGCCTATACGTAACGCCTTCAAACTCATCGCTGCCGCACAACACCGTGCTCTCGTAGTCCATGTCACCTCGCAACCAACTATGCAAACGCCACAACAATTTCGTCATTGACCAGTCCCTGCGCTCGTGAGTTCTCAAACTTCCATCGCAATATCCGGTCGTCATCAACAAATTGCGGCAGTCTTGGAGTGACCGCCGGCAAGTACACGCCCATTTTCTGTCCGGATACTTCTCCGAGTTGGAACATCACTTGAATCATAGATTCGGCTCGAGCTGCCGCGTACAGCGACCGCGTACTCGCGTCGTCCGCCTCGAATAACTCAAAGTCCGCGGTCACGTTTCTTTGTCCAGGAGCGACACACTGCGGAGTGCGCGTGCCAAATTCTTGAACCCTAAAGTCGAGGTCGTTCTCGAGCCGCAAAGTGGCCGAAGTCAACGTCAAAAATTTGCCGGCGGGATTCCCAAGCCACACTTGACCCAGATTCCCTGGCACCGGCAAGAAAGCATCGGTCGACAACGCCGGTTCTGTGGGAAAACTTCCAAACCCTCCCTCGCCACCAGCGAACGAAACGCTATCAATAACGTCTTGGGCCTCGCCGCCAAACTCAAGCTCGTGATAGTCTCCATTCACGCGAACCGCCATGTCGTTACAAGCGGCCCCGATAAGAACCCGTTGAACGGCCGAAGCCGGATCCCAGTAGTCGAACACTGACACGCTAGGCAGATCCGTAGCTGGAAAGTACGAAACCGCCGCCGTAAACACCTCACCAGACAACGGCGCGGCCGAAAACGGAGCACTAACGGTAACCGTCGTCGTATCGACGACGGACTCGACGAACCGAAGTTCCCCGTTAAAGCAAAACGCCTGGCCTAACGCGAGGCCATGAGCGGCGGAAAAGTTGATCGATGAATCGCTCGATCCAGATCCTGCGGTGCCGCCGGAGAAAACGATCGGGGACGCCCCCAACGAGGCTTCCACAAACCGCCCCACCGCTGGCGGTGTAGACGGCGTATCGTTCGCTGTCAAGTAAGTAGCTACGTCGAAGCTCGTCCGCTTTCGGCTGCCCGGTGCAACGCCCGTGAATGTTCTCGACCCCGTCTTGTCACGCCGCCGTCGCACTTCAGTGCGCTGTTCGATGTTTAGAGCAACGGCTGCGATTCGATCGGCCGGGCCGATGGTTGGCACCTGGCCAAAACTATTTTCAAGTTCGACGTAAAATCGATTCTGAGTAGATAAGACGCAGTTCGGCATGGCACACCTCTCCTAATTCCTGCCACGCGCTATGCGTGGGCTTGTAACTCAACGGCGATCTCCGCCCTCTGCACGAATCCACGCCCTCCCGCCTCAACGGGATGGAACTGGACTTCGTACGCTCCGTTGAACGCGATCGAATCCGTCCACCTACCGAGATGCCTGCCCAGCACGCTGGTCACGGCCTCGACATATTGATTTGTGCGCTCTTCCAACTCCGCAAAACCGGACCCGCTGAAGCGAACCTCGGCCACGATAAACACTGGACCCGAAAAAGCTCGAAATTTTCGTTCCAGCCGGTTGTCCATGCGGCTGCAGTAGAGATAAACCGTCGGGTAGTCCGGCGGCTCATTTGAATCGGCAATCGGAGCCGGCACATGGCAAAGGGAGATCTGCCGATCTTTTAGCTCCGGGCAAATCACCTCGTCCCGAATCGCGATTGCAGCGAGGTCGCTATTGATGCCGTCTGGTGCCAACAGAAAGCCCTTCAGCGTCTCAAGCGCTGCTAGACAAAGATTCGCCATCGTGGCCTCCCGCCCTTCTATCCGCGGTCCAACTGGCGCGGCACAACCTTATGCAGCTCGGGTTCTTGTCCGCTGCCGAGTGGGCTGCCAACAATCAATCCACTTTCAGGCATGATCCAAGCCTGGCCGGTTGGGATCATCGAGACGTTTTGCATCGTCAGCAAGTCCGGGCTCGTTCCGACGTAGACGTTGAAGCCAACGATCTCCGCGGGAGGCGCCGCGTTGAGGGCGACCCTCAGGATGTTGTCGTCCGGTACCCGAATCCCGTCGGCGGTGCTCCCCAGTCCTTCCTTGCCTGCCCCGTCGACTTGAGTCACGCTCACGTACAGAGCCATCTGTGAGGCGGTCCCTGAAACCCAGTCGAGCGTCGGCATCGGAGCTTTCGAAATCGGGTTCCCAACGAGGCCGATCCCGGACTGGCAAAGTAAATCCTGCGCCCACTGTGAGAGCCTTCGATACTCATTCCACTTCGCGTCCTGAGAACTGTTGACCTTACGGCCAGCCAAATCGCGATAAATAAGAGTCAACGACTGAAAGATGTGCCAAAGCCGCAGTGGTGCCGTGACGACCACGTGCCCCAGGCCAACCCTTGCCCCCACGGAGACCGTACTGGGCGAATCAACGTCCACCGCTTGAACAAAGAATCCGGGCCGTAGCAATAGTCCGCTCAAGCGCGCGCCGACCTCATCCTGAGCCAGTTCCAATTTACCCGCGAGGTCAATCCCTTCCGGCGCTACTGTGTCGCGAAGATTCGCTTCGTATCGCAGTAGATCGTCAACCGTTGATGCGGCTTCGTCTGTGAATAGAGCCATCCTGTTAGTCCTTCGTCCGGTTCCTTGGCCCCCGAAGCGAACCTAGATCGCTCTCGGAAATGACGTGAAACTGAATTCGAGCGGCCTCTTGCCTCTCCAACTCCGCCTGCTGCGCTGCGAGCGCTTTCTTGCGAAATTCCTTCGCCTCGTCGGCGGACGCCAACTCGGCAAGATCTTCCGCTAGTAACTTAGCGGCGAGAGGCCGGCTAACTTCCGTTAGCCGGCCATCCACGCCTCCTGCTTCGGTCGAGATGCTTTTCACCACCAAGAACTCGTCCGGTAAACTCGCTTCAAGTTCCCGAACGCGTCGATAGTAGGCTTTTAGGTCCATAGCGATTCTCCTTGAGTGCTGTTCAACATTCCCGACCGACCGCCTAACGCTACGACTCGACTTGAACGCCGAACTCGTTACGAATCACAGCCGCGCCATAAAGAACGTCAACCGTGAATTGCTGAGCCAGCGTATTCGGCTGGTAGCTCATCACCACCCGCATGCCGAAATTTCCGAGCTCTGCGTACTCCGCAATCGCACCGGTACCCGGCAGCGGCTGCGGTAGTCGTCGGATAACCAACCCGATCGCATCTTTGCCGAAGGCAAGATTGTGGGTGGTTACAGGGGCGGCGCCCGTCTTCTGGATAAACTGCGAGCGAAGAATCGCGAAATCCTTCAACCGGCCGACCGTGCCGTTGATCAATGCACTGACACCGGCGTCGCCCGCCGACTGGAACTCACTGAAGCGCGGCACCTGTCGCAGAGCCGAGTAGCTGTCAGCATCCACAACCAGGTACTTCGGTTGGCTTGACGGCATCTTTGCGCCAAACAACGTCGTCTCCGTCGAATCAATCACGGCCTCAGTTCGAGCCGTTTCAGGCGCCCCGAGAATCGCGTTCGCAGTGAACTGCGGATACAACCCGAGCAGATCGCTCTCGATCTTCGCGGCGATTGCGACGACGGCGGGCTCCATATAGACGCGAAGCAAGTCCGGTACCGCCAGCACCTTCGTGACATCAGGAACCTGAAAAGTCGACTCAGCGTGCGTGTTCAAAACGATCTGAGCATTGCCGATGCTAGGGTTCTGTGTCGTAACGGTTCCGCCTTCGGCGATGTTATTCGCCGTCATCGACGGAGCGATCGGGACATTGATTGTGTCCCCGGCCTGAGCCAAAGCGGGCTCATAGTTGCGGTTGACCAGGTTCCCCATAACAAGATTGCCCATAAGCGCGGGCAAGGCGTCCGCGGCAACGAGTTTGACGATTGCCTGGGCAACATTGGCTGATGTAATGGCTGCCATACATTTTTCTCCTTCAGTTGGTTGCGGGATAGGCAATCGCCTCCCCAAAAGCAAATCGAGCGCCCAGGCTTTGCGGCCTGCCGCTCGATTCGCAAATTCGTGGCGAGCCCGCACTCTCGTACGCGCCCCCCGCTTAGATAGTGAGTTTTGCTTCGCTATCAGTCTTCAGTGAGTCCGCTACCTAGCAGTCTCGCTACCTCGTTCCAAGCGCGCCGGCTCTTCTCCTCAGTCATTCCGGGCTTGATACTTTCGAGTTGAATGCCGCTCGTGCGAATTCCATCGCGATCCGCTGACACCGCACCTGACCCGCCCGAAATCCGCGGAGGAAGAAACTCAGGATTTTCCGCAACAAATGATTTCAAGTAAGAGTCGAGCCCAACAGCCCCTCCGGGTCCTCTACCGTAGAGGAATCCGTCTTCTCCGCGATCCACATCGTCTTGGACGATCTTCATCGCCAGATCGACCTTTCGCACTCCAAGCTCTTGGAGCTTGGAGCGGACCTGATTATTGCGATCCGCCTCCTCGATTTTCCGTTCGCCCTCCTTTCGGAGGGAGTCAAGATCCCGCACTCTCTCTTCGAGCGATTGGCTCCTCCGGCGCTCAGAGTCCAACTGTTGCTGAAGTTCAATCGATTGATCCGCGTGTGTCTCAGGTCCCATAAAGATCGTGATCTCCTCTTAGTTATCAGTACGTTGAGGTGTCAGCGAAGCTTCAATTTCGCGAACAACCTCGTTTTTGACACTCTGCGAAGAGTTGTCCAGGTATTGCAGCGCCAAGCTTTTCTGAACTTCTACCTCGAATCTCGGGGACTTAATCTCCAAGTCCCGGAGAGCCTTTGCCGCCACCAAGCTGTCGTCGAGATCCGGCGAATCGAATTGCGTAAATCCGCTGATCTCGAATTCAATCTCGTCCTGTCGGGCCTGTGACACCGCAGTCAGCATCTCACCGAGGAAGTCCTTCAACTGACGTCCGTACGCACGGAGCACTTCTCGGGTAACGGCAAAGTCACGTCGCTTGCTCTCGCCCGACTGGCCAAGGTGCCGCGCCTCGCGGCCACCTGCCTGATGCGTCAGGTAGCAGACACGATAGATCTCATCCTTCAATCGATCGAGATTGTCGGCCGCTATCTGAAAGACTTTCCCCTCGGGTTCGGTCCAGCCAAATCGGTCGTCCGGACCCAACTGAATGTAGTAGGCCTCTCCGACGATCTGCTGCCACTCGCGCTCCGAATAGATCACCGGCATCGCAAACAGTCCCATATGTAATGCCCACGACAACGCATTCGATTTATTGAAGTGCTCTTGTTGTACCAGCGCGGCTTTGTTTGCCAACCAAAGACCGTCCGGAAGTTCGAACGTTAAGACCGGCACTCTTCCGTGATCCGCTAGAGCATGTCGACCTTGCGCGATGAGTTCGACCGCTGCCTCTACGCGGCCTCCGTTCGTCGAATGGCCGGAGCCGACAGACCGCTGTACGTAGGTCTTGAATTCCTGTTTATCGTAGTAAGTCCATCGAGTTTCTTTCGTGATCTCGGCGTCTTCTAATCGCTCCTGATACGTTCTGCTTGAGCGAATCACGATCCATTCGAAATCACCGGACTCATCTCGCTTCCAGTTGATGATGTCTTGGGGACTCAGGCCGACTAGATATGCCCGAGAGCGCCCTGCCGCCTCTTCTTCCGCCCGGTTGTGGGCCTGCCCTTCAAGTGCTGGAAAATCCAACAAGACCATGCTCTTGCCGAACACCAACGCCCTAACGAAGGCGCGCCGCAGTTCTTCGCTTAGCGGCGTCTGACGACAGTCGCAATTCTCGATGAAGTCTCCATAGAATTTCTCAGCTAAGGGCGATTCGGTCCGAAAATGTATAGCCGGCTGCTGCCGGAAAAGCGCGGCCGTGTGCCAGTCGATGCAGGCGCCAAGATAGTTTTCATAGAAAACTCGCTCGAGCCGCTCGCTATAAACGTCCACAGGTTCCTTCTGGCGTCGAAGCAAGTACCGGCCGGCATTTCGTCGCATTTGTTCGCCGCCGGAATAAAGGTCCCAGTACCTATCCCAGAGGTCCTTGAGCGCACCGTAGTACTGATGCTCGCGATTGATGGTCTGCAACATTGCTTCATCCTCCAAATATCTACATCAACCGCTTGCGCTGCTCGCCGACCTTTGTGAGCGCTCGACCTTCCATCCAAACCAAATACCCGAGGGCATCGGCAAGGTGACTGCGATTCAAATCGGAAGTCTTATCCACGATTCCGGTGCCGCTCTTGTATACGACTTGCTCCATGTCCTTGATCAACTCTCGGCAACCATTAGCCATAAACAACCTACTTTCCCCTTTCGCATTTCGAAGCGCGCCGTTCACGGCATTGATCCGGTCTCTCACGGGCGGGTTCGATCTCGCAATCACGAGGTTCCCGCCGAGTCCGGCATTCCGCTGTAAAAAATCGCGAATAATGTCGACATCCGACGTCCCCGTCACTGAGCGTCGCTGAAACCCGCTAGCGTCGCCATAGATCTGAACTCCCGCTTGGTGCGCTCCATAGCGCGTCATAAATTCGTCACATACCTCGGGCGTCGATGACGTCCGAATATACAGTTCGCCGACCACGATCAAGTCCCGCCCGCGTCGCTGACAGACGACCGAGGCCATAGGATTAATGTTGAAGTCCCAAGACCAAAGCAACGGGAGCGCCGCATCATACAAGAATTCGCCAACGTGTCTAGACCGGTCAAAATCTCGGTAAACAGCCCCTGCGTCTAACTTGACGTATTGGCCTAGAACTTCCTGCTGGAAGAATCCGCTGTCGTAGCTCGATTCCAGACGCTGATAGTAGTCCGGAACCACCCGAAGCAAGTGCTCGTTTTCAAACGGCATCGCTTCGACCAGTCCATACCCCTCAATACGGTCGGCCTTGAAACGCCGATACGCCCAATCAAAGCCCCGAGGCGTCCAAACGCCGAACCCACGAAGTTCCGTCGCCTGCGGATCGCGCAATCGTGCTTCTAGTCTCACCCAGGCCTCCTCCGCTGCATACGTCATTTCATCGACTCCGAACCACGCTAGGTTCGGGCCCCTCAAGTGATCAAACTTCTCCAACGACCGGAACAATATTGTCGTTCCCACCTCCGTCATACGAACCGTAAAGTTCGCCTTGTTCAAAACATAAGGAATTGAATTTTGTAGACACGCCTCCCGAAACGCCACCAACGCGGAGTCCCGTAGCATTGAATAAGTCGGAGCACCAACCAGCCCAATTCGACCGCGATTCAAATACGCAAGTCGGATAGCCTCCTGACACAGTGCCGCGCTTTTTCCGGAGCCAACCGGCCCGGAAAACCCTTTGAATCGCGCCTCGGCGGCGTGGAATTTCCATTGCGAAGGTAGGGGATCATACTCAATACTCCGAATAAGACCAGGAATACCCGGCGACATACTGCCTGCTCCTCATGGGGATGTTGGTAGTTCGCGAGAGCGATCGGAGTGCCAACCGCACTCGATCCCGTATTGTGTTTGGTATTTGTCAGCACTCGATTTCTCTATCCGAGCCCAGACTAACACCCACCCGTTCACTTTCAGCGGATCGAATTTTTTAAGTCATTGATTCTACAAGAAAAAGAAATTTCAAAACCCCGGTACGACCTATATTGGCCCCCTCGATTGGTACCCGAATCCGCGTGTTCTGGGGGGAATTGTGGTTAGTTGCCGAAGATTTGGCGTCGCAAGTTTCGCTGCCGTGACGGCGAACGGCTCCCGACGGCACCGATTACTACTTCCGGTTGTAAGCTGCCTGGAATCGAAACCTTGAGCTGATTCGGGCCGGGCGTTGACGCCAGCGTCCACTCTATCGCGACGAAGCCAAACCCGTCAGAAATTACTTTCTCGTCCGATGGAAAACCGTCCCCTGACGCCTCAAAATGCACCTCGACGTTCTGGATCGCTAGTAGGTTTTCATCGACAATCTGAACGAATATCCGATAGGGCAGCGGCCGTCCAACTTCTCCAGTCCGCAGTCGCTCGCGAGGGTCTCCGAATAAAATTTCCAGCGGCAAGATTCTAACGGCACGTAGATCCGCGGTAGAGCCATGCACTCGGATCGCACTGTGAGCAATTTCAAACTCCTCTCCCGCCGACCCTTCAATCCTGGCGACTCCGCCCTGACGAGCCGCAATACGAATCCGAGCAAAATCACTCCCGGCTGGAATTGTTACCTGGCCTGGCAGTGTTATCGCCTCCGAATCCGACGTGAGGTCGATGGCGATCGGCTCACTCCCTCGCACTGGTCGAAATGCCGCGATATCGACTTCTTCCCCCTGGAGCAGGCCAATCGCCGGCCAGGTCGAAAAAGCAAGCTCTCGATTCAAGCTGCTCGTGGATTCCGCGCGATCTCCAGTCATCTGATCGAAAAATTCATCGAAAGCAGACCGAAATCTCTCCATTTTGGCAAGTGATTCAGGCATCGGGGGCTGACCGGCTTCATGCACCAATAGAAATGCGTACCGGAACTTCCGCTGAGCAACACTGGCATTCGGGACCCGTCGGCCATGCGCCTCGACAATGTCTTCAATCGTGATGTCCACGCGTTCGCCATTGAAGAAAATGCCGGCAAGAGGTTCGTGCGCCGATGAGAACAACCGATCACCGATGTCCGGATTTCGCACCAGAAAGGAATCAGATACCTCCTCGGCGGGCATCAATCCCATCAGATATAGGTCCAGTGAACTGAAGCCCTCAATCGTCGAGACTGTCTCAAATCGGAACTCCCCGGCTCCGTGGTCTATGATTCGATTCCCCTCGAGAAGCGACGCATCGGAATTGAAGAAATAACTCCAGTGGCCCAACTGTCGCCCCAACATCTCCGTAGAAAACGCGTTTTGGGCTTGGTCGATGAAAAGAGTGCGCGCCAAATATCTGTGCGCTGCCTCGTGGGCGAGAACGGTCATTGGCGTACTCAGCCCCAACCCAAACTGTGAGTCGATTCGATCAAAAGCGCCGGTCGGATACTTGTCCAACAGCCCCATGAACATGAGTCCTTGGAGCCGCCGCGGTGAACCTAGAAAGTCGCCGATATCAACCAAGTTCCGAGATTCAAGCGGCGGCGGCCAAAAGCCGATGCCTAAAACCGAGTTGCGAACCGGCAGGTAAAATGCGAACGCATCGCTGTCAAACCCCAGCTCAAACTCGTGAAAGATGACAAGAAAGTCGTACGCATCCTCGAATCCCCGATAAAACCCCTGAGACAGTGCCGCCAGGTCAAGAACCGCCTCTTGAAAAATCTCGATAACGGAGCTGCTAAACACCTCTTTGGGGTCCGCGCTGAAGTCGGCAGCGCGCGCCTCTCCGATTCGCTCTCCAGATCCCAGTCCTACGACTGCCATGTTCAGGTTTACGTCAGGGTACGAGAACTCAATGACTCCGCTAGAGAAAATTGCTAGCTGGAACGTTTGCGGAATCCCATCGCCGTCTGCGGTGAACGGAGGAACGGACAACCAACTCACAACAAGCTGGTCGCTTCCACCATGAACACGAACGCTCGCACCAGGAATCGTCGGATCCAGATCCGAAAATAGCGGACAGATCCGTGGCCCACCCGCTATAACCCGCGCGGCATCGCGATCAGTAGTGTCGCGGTCGGGTCTATCGAATGTCACATTTCCATCAGAATTAACCCATAATTCTTCGTAAGTTTTTCCGAAAAATGGAAATACAAATCCTAAGGAAATCAATACCGAATCGTCGTCTCCTAAGCCAACGGGCCCTCCAAACTCTGAGCGAAATACGGCGGAACCAAGATCGATCCTGTATCCATCCGACTCGCCGGTCGGGGAGAATCGCAACGTTTGATCCATCAGATCAAACGGAAATGCTTCTTGGAAGACGCCGGCGTCTGTATCGAGGACGGCAATCTGTCCGCGCTGTGCGGCTATCGGTGTAAGCGACGCTGATTTCGTGCCCCCTGCCGCGGGCGCTCGGCTCAACCTTACCCGTCGAGCCTCTCGCTGACTTTGTAGTAGCTGAAAGGAAACAGGGTCGAGGACGTCCTTTTCACCGGACGAACGTCCGAAGGCGCTTTGCCAGCCGGAACCCAGACAAACGAACGCGACCAGAAGATAAGCTGAAATGGTAGGCTTCAGCGCAGTCACCGATTACACCCCTTTATAATGAGTAACTTCCCCGCACGTGCTAACGGCTTCGGCTCCATCTCCCGATAACCAACCTGTATAATACGGTAAAGCCGTATCGCCGGGAAGATCGTCACAAGATGCCGCTACCCGTCCTGCCGCGTTGTGATTTCAGGATGCACCGGATCAGCATACTAGTTGTACTAGGTTGCCTAGCTGTTCAGAGCCCGATTCCAGCCCAAGCGCTGCTGCAGAATGGCGCTCCGTCGTCGTCTACATCATTTGGCCAGTACGGCGGATTCGCGCAATCTAGCCATACGACTTCCGGTCCAGCTCAATTGTCCTCGGCGAACAATCTGTCCGCCGGGACGACTTTCTACGGCTATGAAATAGGGCCGTTGGATGTACTTGAAATAGTTGTATACAACGCGCCGGAGTTCTCCATAGTGCAAAGAGTTCGGCCGGATGGGACAATCAGGGTCCCGTTGCTAAAGAATTTGGTCGCGGTTGCCGGGTTAACTCCGCTCACAGCCGAGAGCCGGATAGCTGGCGCACTAGTCGATGAAGAGATGATGGTCGAGCCGATCGTTATGGTCGGCGTGCGCGAATACCATTCAAACCCGGTTCTAGTTACTGGCGCGGTTTTGGCCCCAACGTTTTTCCAAGCCGTTGGCCCCACCACGCTGTTAGAGGCGATCAGTCGGGCACAGGGATTTACCGAATCAACTGGGGAGTGGATCCAAATCGAACGTTTCAACGCCAACGGTGAACCCGAAAGCTCAATTCGCGTCTCAACTGAGGACTTCAGGCACGGCCTCAACGGGGCACAAGAAACGCCGGTTCATGGCGGCGAAAAGGTCAGGGTAGATGAGGCTCGAACCGCTTTCGTCATTGGAGCCGGCAGGCCTTCAGGCCCTGTAGTTGTCGACGGCGAAGACGGTTCAGAGCTGCTCGATTTCATTTCGCGGGCCGGAATCACTCCTACTTCGGATAACAAGAAATTGATCATCTTTAGAAAGAGTCAGAGCAAAGACACCGAGCGCGATCGCGTAGAGTTAGATCTAAGAAAGATTGAACGACTTGAAGTGTCCGGTATCTCCGTCATGCCGGACGACATCGTATACTTTCCCAGCCCAAAGAACCCGGCCGGAACGGGCCTGCTAAGGCGAGTGGCTGAAACAGGGCTGACACAATCGATACTTCAAATGAGTTGGCTGCTTTGGAGATAAACGGGCCAACTAAACTTTCTCCGTATAGCGGACCGGTGTACGATGTCTACGCCGAGCCCGTCGCGTATGACGGCGAATCATTCGACAGCGACGGCCCGACCGCCATGGTCTGGCAAGCGTTTCGGGTTCTCCGTCAACAGGTATGGAAAATCCTTGGGTTCGTATTTGCCGTTACTGCTGCGGCGCTTCTCTATACACTTCAGCTTCAGCCGCTCTATCGGGCGACCACGTTGCTCGAACTTGACAACATCAATCAAGTGATGAGCTACGGCAATGACCTCTCGGGGTACAGCTACCGTAGCGAGTCACGGGTGATTCAGACTCAGCTCAAACTGATCCACAGCCCGGAGGTCGCGGCCGAGGTGATTCGTGATCTTCGACTTGCAAACAGTCCAATGTTTGGTTCAAACCCAGACGAAGACGCCTCGATTCCAAAGAGTCTCTCCGGGCTCCAAGCAAGTATGGTTGAGGGCACCTATCTCATCGAGATAAGTTACGTGTCTCCAAGCCCCGAGCTCTGCAGGGACGTTGCGAACAGCGTAGCCAAAGTGTTCATAAACCAGGGGTTCGAATCCAGAATGCACGCGGCGCAGGACCTCCAAAACAGATATGAAATCAGGCTGGAAGATCTAGAGGCGCGGTCGGAGCTCGCTCAAAGGAGACTTCTCGAGTACGAGGCCCAACACGGCATAACTTGGTCCGAAGGCCGCACCGATCTGGCGGAACAGGAACTGGCCAATTTGCAGAATCAGCTGATTGACATTACTGCGGAGCGTACTCGATCCGCTGCCGCTTTCAGGAGCGTCAATAGTGGCAACGTCAACGACCTGTTGATAAGTGCTCACGGCTCAACCCTCGCCGCGGCGATGGCGAGAAAAGCTCCGCTTGAGCAGCAAGTGGCAGAGTTGAGCGCGACGTACGGTGTCAACCATCCGAGGAGAAAACTGCTTCAGGCTCAGCTAGATTACGTAGATAGTGAAATCGAGCTAACTCGCCAGGCCGTCAAGGGGCAACTCGACGCTGAATATCGCGGTGTTCAGGTGCAGGAAGAATCGATCAGAGATCTACTGCTTGCCAAAAAAGCCCAAGTCGATAGGATGGCGCGTCTGGCCGTCGAATACGGCAGTCTACGACGTGCCGCCGAAGCCACTACGACGCTTTATGAAGAGTTGCTTCCGTCTTGTCCAATACAAGATGAGCCTGAAGGGGAGGGCGATTCCAATACAAGATGAGCCTGACGGGGATCCGTTGGGTGGTCAGGAACAGAGCAGCTGCGGGCGATGGGAGTCGCCGTGCAGCAAGCCGAATCGCTGAGTCTGGAGCAGATCGAGTGTTTTCTCGACGGGTGCCAATCCGTCGCCTTCGAGGGCGGCAATCGAAGCGACAAATATGCGCTCGTCGAAAGCGTCTTGAAGCGGCATCACTATGCCGACCAGAAGCGCTCCGTCAAGGGTCTCCTGCGGCGTTATCTCGCTAAGCTCACGGGCTTAAGCCGCGCGCAACTCACCCGCCTGATCGGACAGTTCTTGCACACGCGTTGCGTCCGTCCGAGGGCCTATCGGCGGCGCCGTTTTCCCAGCAAGTACACACGCGCCGACAGCGTCTTACTGGCGCACGTCGATCGAGTTCATCAGCGCCTCTCGGGGCCGGCCACCCGCCGCATTCTCCAACGCGAGTTCCAGATCTACGGCCGCAAAGAGTTTCGACGCCTGGCCGAATTGTCCGTGGGCCAGCTGTACAACTTGCGAAAAAGAGCCGTCTACCAACGTCACAGTTTGCATCTCGACAAGACCCGTCCCACGCCCGTTGCGATCGGCGAACGCCGCCAACCCGAGCCGCGAGGACGTCCGGGCTACCTGCGCATCGACACCGTGCACTCGCCCGAACAGGAAGGCGAAAAAGGCGCCTACAGCATCAATGTGGTCGACGAAGTGACGCAGTGGCAGGCCGTCGGCTGCGTCCAACGCATCAACGAAAATCACCTCATTCCCTTGCTGGAAGGCCTTTTGGAACAATTTCCATTTATCGTTCGCGGCTTTCACTCCGACAATGGCAGCGAATTCGTCAACCATCAAACCGCTAAACTGCTCGAGAAGTTGCGAATTGAATTTACGAAGTCTCGCGCGCGCCGTTCGAACGACAATGCCTTGGTCGAAACCAAGAACGGCGCGGTGGTGCGCAAGTGGATGGGCTACCAGTTTTTGCCCTCGGAAGCGACGCAGGCGATCGACACCTTCTACCGCCAGTGGCTCAACCCGTACTTGAATTTTCATCGCCCATGCGCTTTCGCCAGCGAGCGCCGAGACCGCCGCGGCAAGTTGCGCAAGGTGTACGCCGAGTGGAGCACGCCGTGGGAAAAGCTGCTCAGCCTGCCCGCCGAGCAGCGCGGCCTGCGCGCGGATCGCTCGCTCAAGAAGCTCCAAGCGCGAGCGGACACTTGTTCCGACACCGAGTTTGCCGAGCAACTCGACGCTCAGCGCAACGAACTGCAACGCGTCTGCAAAGACCTCGCGATCTGCTGGCGCACGCGCTAGACAACGCCCCGACCCGAGGCGTTGTCGGCTCCTCCGGCCCACGTCCGAAGACGGCCGTGGGGTCTCGCCTGGGATGGCTGCAAAGGGGGACTGGGGCTGCCGCCCCTTCCCCCTTATGCAATCCCCCTCACCCCGCCCTACGGGCCCCACAACGGGCTTCAACCTCAAGCCCCAATCCGAGCTATAATCCCTCCTGCCCACAGCTACCTTCGCCTGCCTCCTTCAGGCTCATCTTTCGATTGGAAAAGAGGCTTCGCACCGTTAGCCACGCCAGTCTTCAGGGCGGCATTCAGCCCACCACGCTGCGACAACAGGTACCGGCCCGCTTGCCTGGGGCGCCGATATTTCCCGATTTGTCGAGGAACCTTATACTAGCCTTCCTTACTTCGACAATGATTGCAGCCACCTTGGCCCTTCTGGCCGAGTACCTCGACCGGACGATTCGAAACACTTCTCAAATTGAGCAATGGCTCCGTGTACCTGTTCTCGCCAGCTTGCCGCGAATCAGCGGCACGAAACGACCTCAGAGTTATCTTCTCCAGTCGACTGACGGCTCGTCAGGGCAGCCCAGCCAAGACTCGCAGGCGCTTACCGAAGGCTTTACGATGCTCCGCACGAGCCTAATGCTTTCTGCCCAAGAAACACCGTTGAAGCTGATCCTCGTCGCTAGCGCGGTTCCAGCCGAGGGGAAGAGCACTGTCGCTGCCGGACTCGCAATCGCCCTCGCGCAGCAAAATCCTCCCGGTAAGCGAGTGCTCCTGGTTGACGGGGACCTTCGCCGACCTACCGTACACGCAACCTTCCAGCTTGACAATCAAATTGGCCTCGCCAGCCTGCTCAGCAACTCTTCGAATATCGACGAGGCAATCCAGGCTGTGCCAGGAACCACCGGCTTCGACGTTTTGCCGAGGGGCCCGGCGGCCACTCATCCCAACGAGCTAATAACGGGGGGCATGGGCGGAGTTCTTGAAAAGCTCCGATCCCGCTACGAGTACGTCGTCATCGACTCGGCGCCGCTATTGGCCTCGGCCGACTCCATGATTCTCGCGACTCTAGTCGATGGAGTCGTTCTCGTCGCACGTGCCGGCGGGACCTCGCGAGACTTGGTAGCTAGCGCGTTTAGGCAAGTGCGCCGTGTACGAGGTCACGTTCTTGGTCTTGTCTTGAATCAAGTGAAACAGCAGGATTCAGAATCGTACAGATATTACTACAGCTATCAGCATGACCATGAGGGTGACGCCGCAGCCTAGCACTTGGCCTCAGGCTCATGCCACAAACTGCTTTGTCTCAGTTAGTATCGGAACTCCGATATTCTGATCGGGCAACCGCGAAAATTCTCAACCGCTCGGCTCTGTGAACGGCGATTCAATTTAGAGCTTCGATTTCCCCCAACTTCCGGGGGCCAAAGACATGGCGCCCACGAACCCGGCGGGGCACATTAAGCGTCAGCGAAGAACGAACTTACCCGATGTCCATGCGACAAACGATACCGACGTCATCGCAATACCAAAGCACACCATCGCGAATCGTCATGCCATGGGGAAGCGGGTCGTCATCGGCAAGTTGAATCTTCTCCAGCACCTCACCTGATTCCGGATCGTGCTTGAAAAATGCATTGAGGTTGGAGTCCGTACACCATAGGTACTTCCCCTCCCAGCCGATTCCATGCGGACGGTTGCCGACTCCTGGGAATTGGTGCTCCACAACCCAGGTATCCGGGTTGATGCGGTAAACAGTGCGTGAGGGCGGCACCACAACCCAAAGGCGATCGTCGCGCCACTCGAGCCCGTGGGCACCCGTACCCGGTCTCGGAGCCGACTTCACCTCCGCCGAGCGACCACTTCGAGGCGCCGCGGGCTTCGCCAATGGACTGCGGCGTCCGACCGCATCGCCCGTCTTCTCGTAGATAACGCCGGCACCAGGCGTGAAGAACTTCGAGAGCGTTGCACCGGTCCGTGCATCCGCGCGAATCAGTTCTCGGCTATAGGTTGACGCCATCCAAATCGCCTCGCCGTCGAACGTGATGCCGCTCGAACGGTCTGCCGAAGTCTCAAGATCGCGGATCGTGTGCCCGTCATCATAGTCGACGAGGTAGGCGTGGTTGTCGCCCTGGTCGATGATCCACAGTCCCTCATCACTGGCTTGAAGGCCGTTTGGTTTTGGACCCGGCGATTTGAATGCCGTCCGAACCGGCCCGACGCGCCGCGATTTAGCTCCGGCTACGGCGAGCAGCGCGGGAACGGACAGCAAGAAATCTCGTCGCAGCATCGTTCTCATGCCTCCCGAGCACATCGTAGCGCATGTTGTTTCTGGACGCTCGTTGAAACCGCGTTGTACGATAGAATTTATATCCCTCCATCGAATGCAGGAATTCCTCGAATGGGCTGCGCCGGGTAGCAAAGAGCTTCTTCTCGCTCAGCAACTTGATCCGGCGAAACTGCCCAGACACATCGCGGTCATTATGGACGGCAACGGGCGCTGGGCTAAGCGTCGAATGCTCCCGCGTGTCGCCGGACACCGCGCCGGTGTCAAATCCGTGCGCGAAATCATCGAAGCCTGCTGTCGGCTAAATATCGAGGCGCTCACCCTCTACGCGTTTTCGATAGAAAACTGGAAGCGCCCGAAAGCCGAGATCGATGCCCTCTGGCACCTTCTCAGCCACTATCTTCACCAGGAACTGTCCGATCTCAAGGCCAACAACGTACGCTTTCAGACGATTGGTCGGATTGAAGCTCTACCCCAAAAGGCGCGCGACGATATCGACTACGCAATCGTCGAAACGTCAGCCAATACCGGGCTTCGCCTCAACATTGCTCTGAACTATGGTGGCCGCGTAGAGATAATCGATGCCGTCAACAGCCTGTTACGGCAGGCGCGGCAAACCGGCATCCCTCTTGAAATCGACGAACAGACACTTAGCGACTCACTCTACACGGGGGGCTTGCCCGACCCCGATTTGTTAATCCGCACCTCGGGCGAAATTCGCGTCAGCAACTTCTTGCTGTGGCAAATCGCCTATTCGGAGATCTGGGTCACAGAGAAGTATTGGCCCGACTTCCGGCCAATTGACCTACTCGAATCTCTTCAAGACTTTCAAAAGCGCGATCGGCGATTTGGCGGGCTGCAAGACAACGGCACTGCGCGGCCTGAGTTGGTTACCGTCGGAACGCTGTCAGACTCGCGCGGGTGAGTAGTCCTCGATGAATCGGGTCCTAACGGCCCTGCTACTTGCTCCCTGCGCGATTGGGCTAATTTTACTCGCCCCACCTGCGGTGTTTGCCGCCGCGATCGCGGTACTCGCGGTCATCGGCCTTAGGGAATTTTTCGCGATCACTACCGGTTATGGCGTCCGCGCGATAGCGCTTCCTGGCTACGCCGCGGGATTGCTGTGGGTGCTCGTCCCCGCGCTTGACCACGGGCTGTCCGTCACGATCTTCGCTTTAGTTTTGTTAGTCGCCGGCTTCTACGTGAACGATGACTTGGCGAAGTCGCTGCCCTCCGCGGCGATCACTCTAGTCGGTACACTCTACGTCGCCGCCCCCTTGCTTTGGGGGCGTCTGCTACGCGAAATCGACCCGCACTGGCTACTGTTCGTATTGGCCGTGAATGCGATAGGCGACGTGGCCGCGCTATACGTCGGCGGCGCGATCGGAACGCGAAAACTAGCGCCGCGTGTCAGTCCGAACAAGACATGGGAGGGCGCGATAGGCTCGATCGTTTTCTCCATAGCCGCCGGTACCGCCTACGGTAACTACTTTTTGGCGGATGACGCGCGCCTGTGGACATTCGCCGTCCTGGCGCTAATAGTAAATATCGCCGGCCAGTTTGGCGACCTAGCGGAATCCGCCCTTAAGCGCGGCGCGGGCCTGAAAGACAGTGGCAACCTGCTGCCCGGCCACGGTGGCCTGCTCGATCGCATCGACGCCTATCTTTTTTCGATTCCCCTGATCTACGGCTATCTAAAATACGTTTCTATTTAGCCCGCGTTTCTCACCACGTGGCGAGCGAAAGTGCCTGAGAGGTGCGTCAATACGAGGCGGGCGACGGTCGGCACGCGGAGGCGTACTTGACGGTCCGTCGAGCACTCGCGGTCGAGCGCAACGAAGTAGTGGCACACCTATCGTGTGCTGTTGCCGTCAGATGGGGAGAAATGCGGGCTAGTCCGACCCCCGACCGTCCCAAAGGTAGGCCGTGCCGTCGCCCTCTTCGCCTTCCCAGCCATAAAATACCAGGCGCCCCTCGGCGATGTCGCCGTCGGCAGTTCCAACGAACTGCATGTTTTGATAGCGGTGCTGCGAAAACGGCGTCAGATCGCGTCCATGCTGCCACGTCTCACCGCTATCGGATGACAGCCATTCTTCGACCGCGTCGCCCCAACCGTAGGCGCTGCGGCTGGTCTCGGAGCTGTCAGTAGCGATGCTCTCGCCTGATCCAGTAATTAGAAACGCATGAAAAACGCCGTTGCTGTCGCGATCCAGATGGCTAGAGTTGAAAGCATGTGACGTAGCAGTGATTGCCGTCTTGAGCCACTCGCCGCGGGCGTGGCGGACGAAATAAAACATGCCCTTATGCGGCGTGTCGTCCGAGACCGGCAACGTGAAGAATGGGTTCTCGTCTTCGTCGAGATAAATCGAAGGCCCTACCGCCGCGACGCGCTCTTCGGTATTCCACACCAAGCAGTCGCGGTCGACGACGCCCTTGTTCACGGGCGCGCGAAGTTGCTTCCCGTCAATATTGAATACCTTGCCCGAGATCAGATCAACCTTCAGATAGTAAAGATTGTGACGGCGGCGATGGTCGTGAAGCACCTTCTTGTAGCGGGCGTTTGGGTGCTCCTCCTCCATCTTCCAGATGAACGCAACGTGCAGCGTTTTGCCGTCGCTGCTGACCCGGCTTGTGTTGTACGACCCCGCGTGCGTCGACATAAAACTATCTTGCGGGTGAGCATTCATATCAATCAATGACATCAGCGGACCGGTCCAACTCTCACCGTCGTCGTCGCTAATGCGATACTTCCACGAGCCAAGATGGCCGTAATGTCGAAAGTAGATCAATGTCTTACCGCCGTAAATTTGGTGTACCTTCGGATACGAGAGATTCTCGAAAATCCGGGGCCCGAGCTGCCACTCCGTAATGTTTCCTGGACTCTTGGCGATAAGGTGAATCCCCGGTGTGTTGTGGCACCCGAACAGCGTATGAAGCCGTCCACGTCCATCCAGCCAGACGACCGGCGCAAAGTGATGGTCGCGCTGATATTTGCCGCGGTTGATCTGATCTAGCCGGCCGGTTAAGAGCATGTAGGGCTCGGACAATTTCCCCGACGCGTCGTCGTACGAGCGAATGTACGGGAACCCCTCGGCTCCTCGCCACACCATATATGTCGACCCGCCGGACTCAACGGCCTGCGGATACATGCGGTTGTCGTAGAGCATCTTCAACCCGCCGTTATTGGCGAAGGGTATGGGCTCGGCGGCGCAAACTGAAGTGATTGCGAGTATCCACGCGATTGCCTGACATGCCTTTAGCTCAAGGCTCATGTCCAGATTGAAACACATCGGTAGTCCGTCTCGCCATGCACCAGCTCGCCATATAGGCCGGGGCCCCTCGCGTACGCACTCGCCGCCGCGAGCGCCTCCGATTAGGATGTTACGTCTGGCTAGCCACACATTTGAGATCACATCGACACGTATCTCGTTGTAATCTGCTCTAAGAGGGCAATGCGAACCGCTAAGTTCATACTCCCCTGCCTAATTGCAGCTGGCGCTGAATTCGCAGTCGCCGAGACCCTCGCAATAGAGAACCCCGAAGGCGACGTTGACGTCACCGTGGTCGCAGGCAATCAGTTCAAGATTGACGGCCTCGTTGCCGGTCGGGAGCTCAACAAGACCGACGTTCGAGTCGAGAA
Source organism: Bryobacterales bacterium (assembly GCA_965205595.1). Taxonomy (GTDB): domain Bacteria; phylum Acidobacteriota; class Terriglobia; order Bryobacterales; family UBA6623; genus CATQHP01. Next base: position 359,817 of record CBDBHI010000012.1, read on the forward strand.
AATCGGCGACACAGTGTTTGTCGATGCGCTCCCGGCTGACTTGACCCCGATCAATTTATTGGTCAAGATTCCACACGGCTGGCCCCTTTCAATTAGGACGATTTCCGGCAACATCAGAGTGAACGGAAATATCACTTCCGGCTTCATCGAAACGGGCACCGGCTCGATCAATCTCGCGGTGCCCTTAAAGACGACGGCGCTGTTCGTCGAAAGTGAGGAGCAGCCCGAGGCCCTGTTGATTCCACCTCAGGTCGGCTATATCCGCGAGACGGACGCCAAGAAGGGGCTCCGAATTGAGACCAAACAGAGTCGCCCGTCAGTTATCGAGATCCGAGCATTCTCACCCAGCCGTCTATTTGTGCGGGACTATCTGCCTGCTGCTACCGAAAATGCAGAAGAACCGCTGGCGCTCGAATTGGCGCGTCCAAGGCTGTCGGCGCTTAAAGCGGCACAGTCTCGCATCGGACCTGCCGGCGAACGTCGTGTCGTGGTTTCGGTACGCTCCAAGGCTGAATCTCCCGCTCTCCAGGTCGGCGATTTTGAGGTTATTGAAAATGGCGAGCCCCGTCGCCTCACTCGCATCGAATCGGCATCGATCCCAATCAACGTCGCCCTTGTCTTCCAGAAGGTCGAGACACGGACGTTTCGGTCGACCTCGACGCGCCGTGACCGTGCGTTTCTCTTACGGCTAATTCGCCAACTTCGCGCATCCGACTCGATTGCCCTAGCGCAGGCCGAGGGAGGATTTCTGCGAGTTGTATCGAATTTTTCAACCGATCGCAGCCAGCTTCGCAGGGCGTATCTCGCCGCCCCGCCGCTCGACGCCATGACCGAGCTGGTTGCGGCGACGGTTTTGGCGCAGCAGCGATTAAATCTTGGCGACATCAAGAAACGCAACGTCGCGGTCATCGTGAATTCAGTGGGTGACTACGATTGCGTGACGAGGGCGGCAGATAAAGAAATGGCGGCTGCGGTCGAGATTTTGGCGCGCACGGGAACGCTGTTCTACGCAGTCGGTGGAAATTGCGGAGACATCAGTCGGCTGGCGAAGCTTTCCGGTGGGCGCACGATCGAACTCGGGATCGGCAAAGCCGAGCGAGTCGCGGATCGTCTAGCCGAAGAACTCGCAACCCTGTACTCCGTTTCATACACTTCCGAATTGCGCGCCGATCAGACGCCTGACCGATTTGCTGTCAAGGTCCGGGGGAAAGCCTACAGGGTGCGCCACGGCCCCTCGGTGCCGCTACGTTAGCTGGCAGCGACGTAACATTTGACATCGTCCCTCCGTGGGTAAGATCCTGTGGACCGGTGCTGCGCGAAGCTAAACAGCCATTCAAGTGGTTCGGAATCCGCCAAATGGCCAGGCGCTTTGATCGTGTGGCGTTTCAGTTGGGCCTCGGGCGGCAGTCAGCGAGCCCCACTGCCATCCACGATTTGAGGGTCTCGATCCGTCGGCTAATGGCATCGCTCGAATGCTTTGGTTGCCTTCTCGACAAAGAAGACTCGCGAGAGTTCAATGCTCGTCTCAAAAAGGTACTCGTCGCGGCGGGCAATGTCCGCGACCACGATATCGCGCTAGAACTCACTGCCGAGGCCCGTCTCGATCCAGGTTGTTCGCTCGTCAAATCGCTGACCGGCCAGCGGCGTAGACATGCGATAGAGCTGGGACGGGAATTGCGCCGAGGTCGGGTGCGAAAGTTCTCAATCCGCTGGCGGGGAAGGCTTGGTCTGAGCTGATGGGCCGTGAGAGCAAACCGCGCTGGAATCCGTCCGGGACCAGCGCGGAAAACGCGAAACGAGTCCTGTCGTGGCTTGCAGCGCAGTTTTTCGAATCTGGACGCAACACAGTTGGCGTCTCCCCGACCGCTCGATCGCTCCACAAACTGCGCCTGCGCGGGAAGCGATTACGCTACTCTCTGGAACTCTTCGCCCCCTGTTACGGACCAGGGCTCGATCACCGGCTCAGCGAGCTCAAGAAGGTGCAAAACTATCTCGGCGAAATTAGCGACTGCGATGCGACGATTCGTTTGATCAGGGGGTTGCAGCTCGAAGATGACGCCGACGCCGTTCGCCTGAACGATTTTTTGACTGCTCGAAAGAAGGATCGAATCGAGCGGTTTGTCGACCACTGGAGAACGTACTTCGACGCGCCCGGTCAGCTTGAATCGTGGCTGTTTTACCTAAAAAACTACGCTGGACGTGTTAGCCCGCCTTCAGCACGCGCCGCCGGCGACGGAGGGTGAGCCCGCTGCTACTTCGAGGTCAGCAGCCCTCGCGAATAGAGCCACTCAGCCAAGCGGTCCGGCCAACTGCTGAGGACGTGGTCTGTCGCGGCCAGCCCAACTCCATGTCGGCCGCGCTCATAAATGTGTAGTTCCGCGGGTACCCCGGCCTTCCGCAATGCCAGGTAAAAAAGTACGCTGTTCTCCGCCGGCACTACTGAATCTTCATTCGTATGAAACAAAAATGTCGGTGGGGTCTCGGGCGTTACCTGGTTTTCGTTCGATAGCAGCTCCACAAGCTCTGGGTCGGGCGTTTCGCCAAGCAGGTGCATACGGGAACCCTTGTGGGTATATTCGGTCGTGAACGAAATTACGGGATAGCCCAGAATCGCAAAGTCGGGCCTCGTATGCATCGCCTCTAGTGGGTCACTCGAGTCTGATTCCCCTTCATCGAAATGCGTAGCTGCAGTCGATGCCAAATGGCCACCGGCCGAAAAGCCCATGATGCCGACGCGATCGACCGAGACCGCGAATTTCTCTGCATTCGCCCGCACGTACTGAATTGCGCGATGCGCATCGCCGAGCTGCACCGGGTGGTGATATGTCGGTCCCAGCCGGTACTTCAGCATGAACGCCGCGACACCAAATGAATTGAGCCAGCGTGCAGTCTGATCACCCTCGTGATCGACAGCGAGGTTGCGATATCCACCTCCCGGGCATACGACTACGGCAGTCCCGACGGCCAGCGCTGCCTCCAGCAGATAAATACTCAGCGTGGGCTCAACGGCCTCGCCGTCGCCTTTTTCGCCTGGAGCCCCCTTCGGCCATAGTTCGATGACCTCGGGCTCCGGCCCGCGTCGCTGTGCTGATAGCGACGAGACCGTAACCATTCCGATGAGAATTGCTGAGCAAACCAGTGACGGATTCATGCAGTCACAATTCTAACGGTAGCTTGACAAGCGGGGTGAACGCTCATCCATACTGATCAACGTGATACGCACCACATCCCGCCTGAACCGGCGCAATTTACTAAGACTGGGAGGCGCTGGCTTGCTTTCAGCCGCCGCGTCCGCAAACCCTATCGACGGACGCACGCAACCTCAATTGCTCCACAAACGCTATCGCAGTTCCGTCACCCGTAAAGACCGCCAGTATCTCCTCTACCTCCCAACTGGTTTCTATTCCGAGCCCGGTAAAAAGTGGCCGGTAATTCTTTTTCTCCACGGCGGAGGCGAACGTGGCAACGGCTTAGACGAACTCGGTCACGTCCTTAAGCACGGTCCGCTAATGGAATCGTGGATTCAGGGCCGCGATCTGCCATTCGTGATGATCGCACCGCAGATGCCTATGTTCGACCGCGAACGCCGCTCGCCGCTAGGCGAAGCGCCCAAGCGCGTCGAAAGTGGTGTGCCGCCCGAGCGAGGTCGTCCCGGACCGCCGCGTGCCCCGATGGATCGCACGATCAGCAACGACGATCCGCGCTGGGACGAGAAAGGCCCACCGGACGGTTGGTGGCGGGTGGAAGACGATCTGCTCGCGATGGTCGATGAAGTGCTGGCGGACTACCAAGGTGACCCGTCCCGCGTCTACCTCACCGGCCTCAGCTACGGCGGATTTGGCACGTGGCACATGGCCTCGGCCCACCCCGACCGCTGGGCGGCGATCGCTCCAATCTGCGGTGGCGGCAATCCGGAGCAGGCCAAGATCATCGCCAAGAAGCGAACTCCCGTCTGGATCTTTCAAGGTGGAAGAGACACCACCGTCAAACCCAAATACGTCCTGCGGATGGCGCAAGCACTCGAAAAGGGCGGCCACCCAGCCGTACGACTCACGGTCCACGAAGACTTACCGCACAACGTCTGGACGCGTGTTTACGAAGGCCGCGATATTTACGATTGGCTACTCAAACACCGGATCGACGATTAGGCCGGCCGCTCAGCCGGTAATCCTTGAGTAGACATGCGCGGCAAGCTCTTGAATTTGAGGCTCAAACCAGGTTCGGATACCCGACTCGCGAAGTAGAACCAGCACGTCTGCTTCGACGCGCTCGTCGAGAACCACACTCAGCTCCGAGGCTCCGATTCGGCTCTTGATAAAGCCGAGCCGCATCGTCTCCGCCAAGTCATTCTCGAGCGCGAGAGCCTGAACATAGTCGGCGTGCCCATTGGGCTGGTAGGCATAGTCGAACGTCACAACAGCCCGATCCGGACCATAGCGAACTTCGCGGTCACGCTCGACTCCGAGGTCAAACAGGCGTAACTCACCGAAGGCATCATCGATACGGCCACGCAAATACCGACGGGTACCTAAGCGGGGCGCCACGACGCGAGATTCGGGCTCAAGCCGAGCAGGACTGGCGACGAGCTGTTCATACAGTCGCTCGATTTCCCGCTGTGAGTCACCACCGAGAAACGCCTTCGATGGAGAAAAGTCGAAGCTTCGCGAAACGTACTTGTCGAGTCCGGCGAGATACTCGCTAAAGCCTTCGCCGAGCAAGCGCCTCTCTTCGAACTCCTCACGGAGCTGTTCCAAGACCGTGACATCGGCGAGTGGATGACAAGCGATCCGCCGAAACTCCGACGCAAAGCGCGCCTCGACTAGCTTGTCGGTGGCGTCGTAGAGCAGTACCGCTATGTTGAAAAATTCCCCTGAAACTACGTTCGGAACGTAGCGTAACAGGCGATAACTCCACGCCTCATTTGCCACTGTCGCCAATTCTATTTAGCCTCTCTCATTTCCAATCCAGCTGTTTCGTTCCGTATTCTACAAAGATCTAGCTGCCGCCGTCCGCGTCGCCCAATTCGGAAACGGGTCCTTGGCGGCTTTTTTCGCCCCTAGTAGCAGATCCGCTATATTCTTTCGGCGCAAGTAGAGGCGCTCCAATAAGTCTTCAAGCTCGCCGGCATCGACTCCTAGCCAACCCGGAGGAATCTGCTTATAAGCATCGTCGAATACTTCCGGTGGACACTCTTTCACCCGCGTTAGCCACGGCTCGAAACTGTCAAAGCCGCTAACATCTTCGTAGACTTCGCGGCGCACGTAAAGGCCACGTTCTGGATCGTCAACGAAATCCCAGTGGTGCGCGTTGAACGCAAACCCGTGATCGATCATGTTCGCCACGTATACAAGCGAGCGCGGCGAAACATCGGCCTGTTCTTGGACACCGCCGCTGGATAGCCAACGCTTCGCCCGATCGCGAAAGAAGATCGCCTGGCGCCCGTTGGCGTTGCTGACCCACTTATCAAAGACGACCATGCCAAGAAAGGCGTTCAAATTCAGCACTAGCCGCAACAGTGAAAGCGGCACGTAGTCGTAAACAGAATGCCGCGTCGGATCCACCGGATAGCGCGACCCAAAATGCAAGCCCGCCTCGCAACGAACAAGCGTTTGCCCGTCTTCCATCGAGAGCTCGGGACTGATTTCGATAAACTCGCTCGATACTTCTACGATGTCCCAAGGCGGCGCCGGCAGCTGCAGATAGTCGAGCAGGGTATACGCGATCAGCTCGTTGACGAGGACGCGGGCGTGCTGCGGATTGTTGCGAAATTTGACGACGTAGAAATGATCGTCGTTCGCCAACACCAAATGTGCATTGGCGCCGCCCCGCAGTTTTCGAATGTGTTCTCGTGTTCGGACCGGCATCACAGTACCCCTGCACACGGAAGTACCGTGTTTCGCAGTCCGATATCAGGGACGCTTCGTCAGGCTACACCCGGCCCGGCGGACCTAGAGTATGCCATCTAGGCCGATCAACGGCAACCATTTTTGCCACGCTGAGGTCTAAATTTATTGTGACGCATGTCGAGGCAAAAACGCGTCGAACGCCACGGCGTAACCCTATTGCCCCACCCGATCGGATCGCTGCATAAATTTATTTACGGAACAATATCAGTGGCCAAGGGATGGAAACTACCAACCCACTTCGCGTCCGGCGTTCTCTTTTCCGAGGTGCTCGATGAGAGGCGAGAAATATTCGAGCATTGCCCGCGTGGACACTTCTTCGCCGGTCTTCTCTTTGATCACTTCGCGCCAATCTTGAGTTGCGCCCAGGCTGAGCAGATCCCACAAGAAGTCGCCGACCTCTTTGTTGCCGTAGTAATTGCAGTCGTGCGGGTCTTGCTTGAGAATGTTCTTGGCGATGTAGGTGTGAAGTTGGTACTTGATGACGAACGCCATCGCGTAGTCGTAGTACTGCGCCGGGTCGTCTGAGATATGGGTCTTCGTGCAGGCGTCGCAAAATTCTTCGCCTCGTGGGGATGGCGGCTCGATGCCTTGGAACCGGCCGGCGTACTCCCACCAGGTCTTGTTGAACTCTTCTACGGGAATGTCTTTCTCGTAGAGATCATGCTCGAAGAACGACATCGTTCCGGCCGAGAAGGGGATGAACACTACCGCCTGATCGAGAGCTTCGTCGAGCAGCCAAGCAACCTCGTCGATCTCGGCATTGTCGTCGAGCAGGCCGATTTCCTTGAGGTACGCCGGCTGGCGTGCGGCGATACCGATCAGGTCACCGACGGCTTCGTGAAATGCGCGATTAGCTCCGCCACGTAACGTCAGCGGGACATCGGCCTCGGTGTAGGCCAGGTAGTAGTAAATATGCCCTAACTCGTGATGCGATGTCTCGAACCAGCGCCAATTGTTTTCGACGCTCATGAGGGAGCGGACGTCGTTCCCGAGGTCCATGTGCCATGCCGAGGCGTGGGTGTTTTTCTTGCGCTCGGAGTCGGCCGCTACCGGGTAGAGATCTGACTTTTCATAGAATGACTCAGGCAGCGACGGCATCCCCATTGAGGTGTAGAACGACTCCGCCTGCTTGACGATCCATTCGGGGTCTTTTCCCTTAACAAGTTCGTCGAGATCCACGCCTTCTGAGAGACCAGGCCATGCTTGTGCCCAGCGGTTGCCTATCCAGTGGGCCGGAATTTTCGTTGGAGGTTCTTGGCCGTAGCGCTCGGCGAGTTGATGTTTCGTCCAGGTGTGAACTTGGTCGTAGAGTGGCTTCAAGTCGTCGTTGAACTGCCTCATCAAGGTCATCATTTCTTCGACGCTCATGCCATAATCCGCTACCTGCAGCGCAAAGTACGAGTTGTAGCCCAACTCTTGCGCGAGCTGGTTGCGAAGGTTGCGGAGTTCGCCCAGCCCTTGCTTGAGAGCCGGCCCCGTCTGCTTCGACACCTCCCAGTAGTGACGGCGCTCGGTTTCGTCCCGCGAGTCGACCAGCACATTGTCGATTTCGTTTGCCGTCACGATCTTGCGGCAATTTTCGCCCACTGTTTCCGCGCAGAATTCGAACGAATCGAGCACTGCGCCCTGTCGCGCCTCGGCAGCCACGCGGGCGTCGACGATGTCGGGAATTGTCCCCGGGTACTGGGCCGCCGCCAGTAAGATTTTCTTCAGTTGCCGAACCGTAATGTCGTCAAGTTGGTCCTCCTGGTCGAGTAGCGATCTGACGGTATCGATCACCCACACGTTGCCGTCAAACGCGGCCATCGATCTCTCCGCCCCGATGCGTTCTCCGACATGAGCGTCGTTTACGTCAGTCATCGATTTCCAGTAGGCTTCGGACGTTATCGCGTAGAGCTTCTGTGCTAAATTCCCGTGAATCCCAAGAAATTCGTCAGCTTTTTGTTGCGCGCTTGGACCGCTGGAACACGAGACGAGCAGTAAGCAAGCTGCGATCGCAAGCCCGCATTTCTTATCACGTGGCGATCGAAAGCGCGTGAGAGGCGTGTCATTACGAGGCGGCCGACGGTCGGCGCGCGGAGGCGTACTTGACAGTCCGTCGAGCACGACGATCGAGCGCAACGAAGCAGTGGCACACCTATCGGGTGCTTCCGCCATCAGGTGGTTAGAAATACGGGCTAGGATGACCTTCATCAGGCCCATTCTACGTGACAGTTTGCTTGTGGCGGAGACAGTGCCTGAGGGCTAGTGGATCACGGCGAAGTTGCCGTCTGCGAGGGTTATGGCAGCACCAAACCCCCAGGCCGGTAGCAGCGGCCCACGTTGGTGTTCGATAGCTTCACCTTGTGGGTTGAACAGCGTCGAATAAAACTGACCTGGCTGCTTCCAGCCTTCGGTCGCGACCCAGCTAACCAGCGTGAATCCGTCGGCATTCGTCGCTAGAGACGGGTATTTGTTTTTGGCCGGGCTAGTTGGCCCGTTCGCCGTGGTGATCGAGCCGTTGCCACCCGAATCAACCGGGCCAAACCGAACTCGCCCGTCCGTCTCCCACGCAGCCACGGTACCAGCCGGACCCTCCGCGAAAGACATGCTCGTCATCGGGCACGCGCCGATATCCCATGGGTCTAATCGGCGAGCCTCGAATGGTGCTTTTGAAGATGTGGCACTAAAGAGAAAAATGTCGCGGTGGACTGTGTCCTCAGCTGCGCGAAAGAGGCCATGGAATCGTCCACGGCTGTCCGCGAAGAGTTTCATTCCACAGCAGGCGCAGGCTCCCATCGAGCCTTCGAACGCGGGCTCCTCTGGAGCGAACGTCGCGCCATTGTCGACGGAGCGAGCGACGAAGACTCGGCGTCCGGCCTCACCGTCGACCGCGCCGGATGCCTTACCGTGCCAGGCCACCAGCACGTTGCCGCCGTCGTCGGCAGCGACCGTGCCCCCGCCGTCAAGTCCGAACGTATGCACCATGAGGTTTCGCTGCTCGCTGAACTTGTCCTCGCCGGGCTCCAGGCGCGCGTAGAGCAGCGGCTGTGCTTTTGATGAGCCGTTCCACGCCACGTGGATTGTGCCATTGCTCACGAGCGCCATTTGCGCGCCCCGAATTGCACCGGCGGCTACGGCACTTTCTGGATGGCTGTTAACCGCGAGAGGCTCGGAAAACGTGTCGCCATCGTCGCGCGAGACTACATAGAAAAGATCACCGGCCGTCGCTTCTCCCTTGAAGTAGACGATGTGGATCGCACCCTCTCGATCGACGCTAGCCTGCGGTTGGATGCCTCCGTGTGGCGTTTCGATCAAGGCAACGTCTGGAATATTCAACTCGTCCGGGGTCCGCTGAACCGCGGTTCCCGTTCCACAGCCCGCCAGGCCGACCGCGATTAGTGCCGCTACCACGCCCGAATTGATCGCACTTCTTACCTCAGTTTTCTGCATCATCGTCCACTTCAGAATGCCATATAATCTGCTGCATGTCAGTTTTCGGAGGTGGCGGCCAGTGGTGGCCGCGTTGGCTTGAGAGCCCCCGATTGGGACCTTGACGGAACTCTCGATTGGGTTTTCCTTCAAGCCGGCCTTCAGATGCCCAAGCTTCGTCACCGCCGTAGAGTTGACCGATTAAGATCGCGGTCATCTCGTCGAGTCTTGCGGCGTGAGCCGCGTCGCCGGCGAGGTCGCTCAGCTCGTTTGGATCGGCGTCAACATCGAAAAGTTGCCGGCAGTTCCCGGTGGGGTAGTAAATGAGTTTATAGCGCCCCTGCCGGATCATGCGCGTCGCATGGTCGCCCTCGCCGACTTCGCCATAAATCCATTCGCGGCGCGGCTCTCCAACCATCGAAATGCCTTCGACCGAGTCGGGAATTTCAACGCCCGCGAGGTCGAGTAGCGTCGGCATGACATCTTGCCAACCGACGATGCGGTCGTCCACGCGGTGGTGACCAACGCGCTTGTCGCCCTCCGCTCCGACTAAGATCATCGGGATATTCGCCGCCGGCTCGTAGAACAGCTTTTTTGCCCACATGCCGTTCTGACCTAGCATGTCTCCGTGGTCGGACGTGAAACAGATCACTGTGTTGTCAAGCAGAGCTTCCTCGCGCAAGGTTCCCACAACTACGCGGATCTGGTGGTCGATGTGGGTGCAGAGCGCGTAGAATGCTTTGCGGGCCGCGCGTATCTGGTCGGACGTCATATGTGCCGAGCGAGCCTTCACGCCATGCAGGGAGTAAGGCAGATCGCCACTCGCCCAATCGGCCGAAACCGGATCGTCAATGTCGATGTGGTCGTAGATGTCGAGATAAGTCTTGAGAGGAACGAGCGGCGGGTGCGGATGTCGATACGAAAGGAACCAAAACGCCGGCTTGTCGCGATCGCGGCGCTTGATCGTGCGCACCATTTGCTGGGTCGCCCAATTCGTGGCGTGTGTCTCCTCCGAAAGATGCCAGGGCCGCGTGTTGTAGTCGTTGTTGCTCATGCCGTGACTGAAGGCCTGTCCGATGTGGCCCTGATCGGCAAGATAATTCTCGTAGTCGTCGATCACGCCGTACTGAGTGCGTCCCTCTTCATCGAGGATCACGTCGTCAAAGCCAATGCGATTGCGCTGGGGGTAGACGTGCAGTTTGCCAACGGCGTAAGCCTGGTAACCTGCGTCCCGGAAAGTCTGCGCCATGGTAGGCAAATCGGGCATCGGCTTCGTCTCACCGAAGTCGCGATCGCCGTGCTTTCTCGGGCTAACGCCCGTCATCAAGGTGCGGCGCGCCGGGATACACACTGGGCTTTCGCCATAACAATTGGAGAATCGCGCACCGCTGCGAGCCAGCTCGTCGATAGTCGGCGTAAGAATCGACGGATGCCCGGCTTCGCCAAGCAGTGCGGCAGGCCAGTGGTCTGTTGTGATTAGAAGAACATTGGGTTTCGTTGACATGATGCGTGGCGAACCGGAAGGCGTAACTGGTTTTCAGGGGCAATTGGCGGAAGCTAGTGGGAGTCGAACCCACCTTTGACGCGTAACGCCAAACGACGGTTTTGAAGACCGCACCCGACACCGGCCGAGATTAGCTTCCGTGCGATCGATTTTAGCAGTCGAGTAGTTTCCGAAAAGATGGCGTGGCGTAGGTCACATTTCTCACCACATGGCGAGCGAAAGTGCGTGAGAGGTGCGTCAATACGAGGCGGGCGACGGACGGCGCGCGGAGGCGTACTTGACGGTCCGTCGAGCACTCGCGATCTAGCGCAACGTATCTAGATTGAGATACGTAGTGGCGCACCGATCGCCTGCTCTCGCCGCCGGGTGGTGAGAATTGCGGACTCTAGGCTGTTTTCTCATCTGGGTGGGCTTCAATACGCCCCTGGTCGCTGTCGCTGTCGAGAATGCCCAGGCGCTCGACTTCTTCGACGCCCTCGATCGTAATCGCGAGCCGGCCGCCGTCAGTGGAGACGATCCATCGCTTTTGACGCAGAAACCAAAGGGTGAATTCCAGATGCGCCTCGGGAATCTGCAGGATCTCTTCGAGTTCGCGGACCATTGTCCCCGGCTGCGAGTGGCTGCGCAGCATCTTTAGGTAAAACAGCTTCAAGATCGCCTGACGCTTGGCGGGCTCAGCGGCGGGTCCGTCAGCGGGTATCTTCATCCCTAAGGTCTCGTGCAGCGTTTGATCGGAAGCGCGCCGCTGCACGTCGTAGGCGGCTCGCTTTTCAGGATCGCTGAGCAGACGGTACGCTTCGAGAATCTCTGTGAACCGCGCCGAGTCCCCCGTGTCGGCATTGTCGGGATGATAACGTTGCGCCATGAACCTGTACACCCGGTGGATGGTTTCGTTGTCGGCCTGAGCGCTGATTTGGAGGACTTCGTAGCAGTCGGCCGAGTGTTGCGCGGGCGCCCAACCACCCGTCGATTTTTGCGATTCTCTGGCCTCATCTTCGGCATACGAGCAGCTGATTTGGTAGCTGGTGTCGTCGATATGCTCGCAGCTGTTGGCAACTACGCGACGCTCAGATTCTTCGCCGATCGTCTTCTCGATGACCTTGCCCCAAACGATGAGCTGTGCGCCGACCTCTACGGGCACCTTAGATTTCAGGTCCAGTCCGCTGACCGTGCGGTCGACGAGCTGCGCCCGTCGAGTTGGGCCTCTGCCCTCAGGCGAAACCACGCGAAGAAAGACGTATGGCAGATTGTTCGTTCGAACCACCGGTAAACGTACCTATGGTTCATTTCGGATCGATTCGGGTCGAAAAGAATTTACCGGTGCAAATCATCGACGATGACAGCTCTTCGTCGTCACCGGGCACGCCTATGTGATGTGGGCGCCTTGCGTTTCGACGTATACCGAGTACAGGCTTTGGCTGGCGGTCATGAACAAGCGGTTGCGCTTGGTGCCGCCAAAACAGAGGTTCGCGCATATTTCGGGAAGTTTGATGAGGCCGATGCGCGTGCCATCAGGCGAGAAAATGTGGACACCGTCATAGCCGTCGCCGACCCACCCCGCGGATGACCAAATATTGCCATCGACATCACAACGGATTCCATCCGCATTGCCGGCCTGATCAAATCCGTCCATCTTCATCGATATAAACCGCTTCCCGTTAGTCAGTTTGCGGCCATTCGAGACGTCCCACATCTTGATCTCACGCTCGGCTTCCGGGTAATGCGACGCGCCGGTATCGGCGATGTAGAGGATCTTGTAGTCGGGCGAAAAGCATAAACCATTGGGCTTGTAGATCTCGTCGGTGACGAGTTCCATCTTAGTGGTCTGGCCATCGATTCGGTAGACAGCTTCTTTGATCTCCAAAGGGCCCTTGTTACCTTCGTAGTTCATTAACGAGCCGTAGCCGGGGTCGGTGAACCAGATGTTGCCGTCCGGGTCAACGACAACGTCGTTGGGCGCATTCAGTCGCTTGCCTTTCCACTCATCCACCAGCACGGTCACTGTGCCGTCGTGCTCATAACGGACCAGTCGTCGGTTGCCGTGCTCGCATGACAACTGGCGGCCCTCCCAGTCGAACGTGTTGCCGTTAGAGTTTCCCGAGGGGTTACGAAACGTACTGACGTGACCGTCTTCCTCGAGCCAGCGGAGTTGCCGGTTATTGGGGATGTCGGAGTAAAGCAAATAGCGGCCGACGGCGTTCCAAGCCGGGCCTTCGGCCCACAAGGTTCCAACGTGGTGACGCTGAATCGGAGTATTGCCGAGTTTGTATTTGTCGAACCGCTTATCCAGCGAAATGATGTCGGGGTCGGGGTAGCGCGTCGGCGTCACGTTGGTCCAATCTCGCTGCGCGTTGGCGGCGATCGGCGCGGCGACGACCGCAGCGGCGGCTCCAAAAAACGAGCGGCGGTTCAGGTCGAGATTTTTCATAGCAGAGAAGAGGTTAGCAAAATGAGGACACTCTGGTTGGAGCGTTATCGGAGCCAAGTGTCAGAGCCCGCGCATTGCGCCGGCAGCCCTCCGAGGCGTAGCCTAACTACGTCATGCGAAACTCTGTGCTGCTGCTCTGCTCGCTCTGTCCCCTGCTCGGCCAAGTCCCCGAGCATGACAGTCGAAATACGAACATTCGCCATACCCACGAGCACTACTCGATGCGCGACTACACTCGAGCGGAGTGGGATGAACGGGCGACGTTTCTTCGCAAGCAAATCATGTTTTCGGCGGGCTTGCTGCCGTTGCCTGAGAAGACCGCGCTCAATCCGCTCGTCGGCGGCAAAATCGTACACAACGACTACTCAGTAGAGAACGTATTGCTCGAAACCTACCCAGGCTACTACCTGGGTGGGAATCTCTACCGGCCTGTTGGGAAGCGGGGCCCTTTTCCCGCGGTCGTTTCTCCGCATGGCCACTGGCGCTACGGACGCTTTGAAAATTCGGAATTGAACTCGTTGCCGGCTCGAGCGATCAACCTCGCCCGCCAAGGCTACGTGGTCCTCAACTACGACATGGTTGGTTACAACGACACGACGCAGGTCCCCCACGGCTTCGCCGGTCCTAGAGAGGAGCTGTGGCTCGTCGGCACGCTCGGGCTACAGCTCTGGAATAGCATTCGGGTCGTGGATTTTTTGGAGTCGCTTGCCGACGTGGACGACCAACGCATTGCGGTGACGGGGGCATCTGGCGGTGGCACCCAATCGTTTTTGCTCGCTGCGGTTGATGACAGAATTCGCTACGCCGCGCCGGTCAACATGGTGTCGTTTCTGATGCAGGGCGGCTCAAGGTGCGAAAACGCTCCGCTGCTGCGGATCGACACGCATAACGTTGAGACCGCCTCGCTGTTCGCCCCAAAGCCGCTGATGATGGTCGCGGCAACAGGCGACTGGACAAGGAACACTCCGCGCGAGGAGTACCCGGCAGTTCAGTCGATCTACCGATTGTTTGACGCGGCTTCATACGTCGAATCGGAACAGTTCGACTCGCCGCACAATTATCACGCGGACAGTCGTCAGGCCGTTTATCGTTTTCTCGGTAAGCACGTGCTTGCTGACGCCGACCCGTCGCACTTTGTGGAGCGCAAAGTACAGGTAGATTCGCTCACGGCGCTGCTAAGCCTTTGGGGCCGTACGCTGCCGAAGAACGCCGTCGATCTCGAAGGGTTGATTCAGCAGCGCATCGCGGCAGCTGAGACCGATACCGCTGATTTATTTCCGAAAGACAAACCCGCACTAGAGCTGGCGCGGGAGCAGTTTAGCGAGAGGTTACGGCTTTCGTTGCTGGCGGAGAATCCCGAGGAGCAAGACATCGCTTCCGAAAGCCGGAGCGGTGGCCTCGTTGCAATTAGCCGCAAAAGCGTCGGCGACCGCATTCCGGGGCGGCTGTGGAACGCTGACGAAGGCGGCGTACCGACGCTAGCGGTATTTCCCGGCGGCTATGCCAAGGGCAACGGCTCGGCATTGGGACAAGCGCTGCTCAAAGTCGGCGGACCTCTGCTGATGATTGACGCATTCCAAACCGGTCAGGCGGTTGCGAAACGCGATATTGCCGGTGCCGGCGACAACGCCGAAAAGTACTTTCGTGTCTTTAATCGCACCGATGACGCCAATCGCGTGCAAGACATCCTCACCGCTATTTCGCTTCTTCGCAAGAAGACGGGATCTGAAACTGTCAATCTCGTGGGCGCCGGACGCGCCGGGCTCTGGGTTGCCCTCGCGGCGGCGCTCAGCGACGGTGCGGTCAGAGTCGTCGCTGACCTTGACAGCCTTGACCTTTCTGACGACGCGGCTTACATCGAACGGCTGTCGATTCCAGGACTGCGTAGAGCCGGCGATTTCCGGGCGGTGGCCACGCTGCTTTCCGCGCACGAGACCTTTCTTTACAACGCGCATGAGACTTTCCCGTCACGTTGGGCTCAAGCGGCTTTTGACGCTGCAGGGAACCCTGACCGGCTGAGCCTGTCGGCCGAAGTAGCCGAGTCGACGCAAATCGTCGAGTGGCTGGCGAAGCGGTAGGCTCGCCGTCTTTCGATGAGAAGAAGCACTTCATCGGGTGCGAAACTATAACCTTATGCCCTACGACGAGGCGGGCAACCGCGAGCGGGTCGCCGCATTGCGCCAAAAAGGCGTCGATATCTGGGGACCTGAACGCGTTTATATTGCCGATGACGTGAACCTCGATTGGATCGCGCCTGGAGCGGAGATCCGCCATGCAAGCCTCAAAGGCCGCACCTTGCGGATCGGCCATGGCGCGCGCATCGGAATATCGGGGCACGCCCTGGTCAAAGACTGTCAGATTGGGCGTAACGTAACTCTGGGCGCGGGAACCTTCCAAGGAGCGACGCTGCTCGAAGGTGCGAGCGTTCGCGGATTCGCTGAACTGCGGCCCGGCACACTGCTCGAAGAGGAAACTGAGGCCGCTCATACGGTCGCCTTCAAGAACACGATCCTGACCGCCGGCTGCGTTACCGGCTCGATAATCAACTACTGCGACGTTTTCATGAGCGGTGGGACCTCCCGCGATGACCATTGCGAGGTCGGGTCCGGGGCGATTCACTTTAACTTCGACCCGCGCGGCGATAAGTGGGGCAGCCTAATCGGCGATGCTCGCGGACTGCTGTTGCGATCGGCACCGGTATTCGTCGGAGGGCAGTGCGGGATCGTCGGCCCCGCGCACATCGGCTTTGGGGCAATAACTGCGGCAGGGTCCGTCGTTCGTAAGAACATCGGTGCCGATATCGTGTCGTTCGAAAGTGCCGGCAACGTCGAGATAGCGGGCTTCGATCGCGAAATCTACGCCGGTCTCAAGCGAAAATTTCTTGCTACGGCGAAGTTGATCGGGAATCTATGGGCTTTCGACCGTTGGTACGAAACAATTCGGCTGCCACATGCCACCGATGAAGAACGGCCATTTTTCGAGGCCGCTCGCAGCCAAGCATCCATCCACATCAACGAGCGTGTCGGTCGACTCGCCAAGATCATCAAAAAGTTACCTCGTTCAATCGAGAAGTCCACTGCGGGAACCGATTCGAAGCTTCAGCGCTACCGTGATGAGCATCGAATGCTGACCGGGTGTTGGCCCTCGCTTGAGGCGCTGCTTTCTACAGCGCCCGAATCGCCAGCGGCTCCCGCGGCGTTCGTGGACGGCTATCGAGAAGCTCGCGCATCCGGCAAAAATCACGTGGCCGCGGTAAAAAGCAGCGACGCTGGAACCGCCGAAACGGCCACCTGGCTGTCGCAAATTGAAGACGGTTTACGACAAAAAACGCTGTCGACGTTTGCGTCAGCCGAAAGGTCTTGACAGATCCCGAGCCTAGGCGTATAAGTAAATCAGCGCGTACACGAAACACCAAGTTGAGTGGCCGGGCAACACGCCTTACGGCGCGCAAAGTTTAGAAGGAGGCCGACGATAGAACCACCGATCGCGAACGAGCGGTCACGCAGAAAAGCGAGCGCGCAGCGAGGATTCGACTTGAACCTTCGCTGACTGACAATACAACAAACTTCTCGCGATACAGCGAGTCTAGGGCGCAAAGTCCACCGATTGTCAGAGGTGCTAGCCAAGGCGTGGCCGCTCTTCCTTTTGGCTCGTCGGCTTGACTCCAGACCCGGTGTTCCGTCAGTCTAGGACACCGTGAAGCTCCAGAATCCCACCATCACCCTCGCCGTCATCTTGCTGCTCGCCGCATGCGGCGGTGCACCTCCTGAACAGAACGACGAGCGCCCAAACATCGTTCTGATCATGACTGACGACCAGGGCTGGTCGCAGCTTGGCGTGCACGGCGATGAGGTGTTACAGACTCCGCGTCTCGATAAGCTGGCCGCCGAGAGCGCCGAGATGACGCGGTTTTATGTTTCGCCAGTATGCGCGCCGACACGCGCGTCGTTGATGACCGGCCGCTACAACTATCGCACCGGCGTCGTCGACACCTATCTCGGCCGCGCCATGATGGACCCGTCCGAAGTTACCGTCGCCGAAATGCTGGGCGAAGCAGGTTACCGCACCGGAATTTTCGGCAAGTGGCACTTGGGCGACAACTATCCACAGCGCTCAATCGACCAAGGTTTTCAGGAATCGCTTGTTCACAAGGGCGGCGGGATTGGGCAGCCGTCGGACCCGCCTGGATCGGACTACTTCGATCCGATTTTGATGCACAACGGCGAGCAAAAACGGTACTCGGGTTATTGCACCGACGTCTATTTCGACGAGACGATTCGTTGGATAGGAGACGGCGAGGGCGGCGAAAAACCGTTCTTCGTCTACATTCCAACGAACGCGCCGCATTCGCCCTACTTGGTGCCTGACTCCTATCGAGAACCCTACGCCGAGCAGGGCCTAAGCGATAAGGACGCACGTATCTACGGCATGATCACGAACATCGACGACAACGTCGGAAAGCTTCTCGATCACCTCGACCAAACAGGCCAAGCCGAGAATACGATTTTCATTTTCATGACCGATAACGGCCCGACGACCCGGCTCTTTCACGCCGGCCTCCGTGCACAAAAAACGAGTGTTTATGAGAACGGCATCCGCGTGCCGTTTTTCTTGCGCTGGCCGGCGCAGTTAGCAGCCCGCAAGGTTGACAGTCTAGGCGCTCACATCGACGTGACACCGACGTTGCTTGCGGCGGCGGGAGTCGATGCGCCGGTGGGCCATCACTTCGATGGCATCAACCTGATGCCGCAGCTAGAAGGTGGCTCGCCGAGTGAGCCGAATCGAGTCTACTATGTCCAATCCCACCGCGGCGACCAGCCGCGGCTATATCGGGCATTCGCAGCGGTAACACAACAGTACAAGTTGGAGCAGCCGCTGAGCTTCAGCTCTCCCCCACCGGCGGATGCCCAACTTGAACTTTACGACCTTCTCGCCGACCCCGGAGAGGAGAACGATCTCGCCGGCGACAAACCGGAAGTCGTCGAAATAATGAAGACGGGCTACGAAGCTTGGTTTGCCGACGTGGCCTCGTCGCGGGGCTATCACGCTGTTAGATTCTCAATCGGAAGCGAGCAACAAGCGGCCGTCACATTGACGCGGCAGGACTGGCGTATGAAGACTGCCGATGGATGGGAACGAGGGCAGAACGTCGAGGGCGCCTGGGAGGTAACGTGCGAATCCGAGGGACCCTACGACGTGACTCTGACGTTCGCTGAACCGGCGGCCAAAGCCGGTAGCGCGGAAATCGCCTTTAACGAATTCCACGCATCCACAGCCGTCGCCTCCGGCACCGACCAGGTCAAGTTTGAAGGCGTTAAATTGGCGCTTGGCGAGGGAACTTTCGAGGCGCGTTTGGTAGTCGGTGGCGAATCGACGGGAGTTTGGTTAGCGGACGTAGTTAGGCGATAGGTTTTTTGAATTGGTCGTTGAATCGGCTTTTCATCGGTGCTCAGTATTTACGTTTGCCGCACCTATCGCGTGCTTTCGCCGTCAGGTGGTGAGAAATGCGGACTACGTGTTGATCGAGCCACCGTCAACCACTAGGGTCTGCCCGGTGACAAAGTCGCTGTCTGATGACGCGAGGAACAACAGCGCACCGATGAGGTCGTCCGGGTAGCCGTGACGTTTGAGCGCGCGGCTGGCAAGCACGTTCTCCTGAGCTTTCTCGACATGTTCTCGATTCTTGACGATGCTGTCACTGAGGATCAAGCCTGGGGCCAGCGTGTTGACACAGATGCCGTATTCGCCGAGTTCGCGAGAAAGCGCTCGCGTGAATGACACGATCGCGCCTCTCGACGTGATGTAGTGCAGCATTAAAGGCGGCTGCCCCTTGTATGCCGCTCCCGAAGAGATGTTTATGATCTTGCCGGAACCCCGCTCGACCATCGGTCCACTCGCATGCTTGGCCATCAAAAAACTGCCGCGCACGTTGACCGCCATAACCTTGTCCCAAAGGTCGACATCGATGTCTTGAAACTTAACCGGCGGCAGCGTTGAGTAGACGGCGGCGTTGTTCACCAGGATGTCGATTCGTTCGAATTTTTCTAGCGTCTTAGCCACCAGCGATTGAACTGAGGTTTCGTCACTCACGTCGGTCGCATAATTTATCGCAACGCCGCCTGCGGTTCGAATCTCCTCAGCCAGGGAACCGCCGTCGGCAATATCGGCGATGACCACGCCTGCGCCCTCAGCGGCCAGCGCGCGGCTGTAGACTGCGCCAAGGCCTCTGGCGCCTCCAGTGACGATTGCTATTTTTTGGTCGAGTTTGCCCACCGATCCGCCCATGGTACTCGAAGTCGCCAAGGGTTAGGCGCGTATTTCTCACCACGCGGCGGGCGTCGGTGCGTCAGCGATACGTGAACACGAGGCGGGCTAGAATCAGGGCGGCAGCCACTTGGGGTATAAGTTGCAGTATTAAGCCCCGCTCAAGAATCGATGGTTTCCGCCGGGGAACCAATCTTTCCGGTGCAACCGCTTGTTTGGGCGCGCAGGTCTAACTCGCGATCGAAACATCAAAGACATGCGGCAGTCAACTCACGAAATCGAGCTCTCGACCCGCGGCAAGGGTCTCTACGAAATCACCTCACCGGTTGTCGGCTGGGTGTCCGACTGCGGGCTGCGCGAAGGCTTGCTGACTATCTTCATTCGCCACACTTCCGCGTCGTTGACGATTCAAGAAAACGCCGACCCCGACGTGCGCTACGACCTCGAAGGCTACTTCAACCGCATCGTTCCAGAAGACGACCCCCACTACCGCCACACTATGGAAGGGCCCGACGACATGCCTGCTCACATCCGGTCGGCTCTGACTCAGACGCAGTTGACTATCCCCGTGCATGCTGGGCGTCCCGTTCTTGGGACGTGGCAAGGCATTTACGTTTTCGAGCACCGCCGCGCCGCGCATCGGCGTCTTGTGTTTTTGCATCTTATGGGCGACTAGTTGCCGTTACCGCGCGAGCAGTTGCTTGTTCGACGCGACCCCGTGCCTAGCGAAAGCGATGTTCTGGGCTTGCAGTGGCGCACAACGGTGCCGCGTTGAGCCCGCGGCTGAACGACTTGTCCCGCGACCGATCGGCTCGGCTACCATGGGTGTTTCCGGTTAAATTCCAATGGACGAACTGAAATCAATGATCCGCGAGGTGCCTGACTTTCCCAAGCCCGGCATCTTGTTCTACGACATAACCACCGCTCTCAAAGACGCCCGAGGGCTTAAGCTCATCACCGACTCGTTGGCTGAGCGTGCACAGGGGCAAAAGATCGATGTCGTCGTGGGAATCGAGTCCCGCGGATTTATTTTCGGCCCGTCTCTCGCCACGGAACTCGGGGTGGGATTTGTTCCCGTGCGTAAACCGGGAAAACTTCCCGCCCAGACCACCAAGGTTAGCTACGACCTTGAGTACGGCAGCGACACTCTCGAAATTCATACCGACGCGGTCGAAGCCGGGCAGCGCGTTCTCATCGTCGATGACCTTTTGGCGACGGGTGGCACCGCTGCCGCGTGTACCAAGTTGATCGAAGATCTCGGCGCGACAGTCGCCGGACTTTCATTCGTAATTGAGCTCAACTTTCTAAACGGCCGGGCCAAGCTGCCAAACTACGACGTCGCTGCGCTGCTTAGCTACAGCTCGTAGGAAATCATCTCGGCGGGAACGACATGCCAACCGCGATCCGACTGGCGCCGGCCAAAATTAATCTGGGCCTTCGGATTCTCGGGGAGCGCCCGGATGGTTATCACGAGCTGCGGACGGTTTTCCAGACCATCTCTTTGGCCGATCGGCTTGAGATCGAGTTTCAGCCCGCTGCCGAAACCCGCATCGAAATTAGCTGCGATCGCTCAGATCTTGAGAACAACGAGAATCTTGCGGTCCTCGCCGCGAGCGCTCTTTTAGATCGCGTCGAGGCGAGGGCGCTGGTCAAAATTCGACTGAAAAAAAATATCCCGACCGGAGCCGGACTAGGCGGTGGATCAAGCGACGCCGCATCCGTATTAATGGCGCTAGCCGCGCAGATTGAACCTTCGCCGGACATAGCAACGCTGCATGAGCTTGCCGCCGAACTGGGCAGCGACGTTCCGTTCTTTTTGGTCGGCGGTACCGCCGTAGGTGTTGGCCGCGGCGAAGAGGTCTACCCTCTTGCTGACTTCCCGCGCTGCCCTATCGTCGTCGTCACCAGCGGTGTTGAAATCTCGACGCCGTGGGCCTACCGCGCCTTTGCTGAACAGTCGGCCGCCAAATTGACACCCGATTCGCAACGCCGTACCATAAGTAGGTTCTGTTCAGCGATTCGTCCGGCTGCTGACGATGGTGCCTTGGCCCTCGCAGGGTCGATCGCAAACGACTTTGAGCAGACGGTTTTCGGCCAATATCCTCAACTCGAAACGATCAGGCAACGACTGCTTGCGGCTGGGGCGCGGTTCGCTCAAATGTCCGGCAGCGGTTCAGCGGTATTCGGTGTTTTTGAGTCTGAAGGGGCCGCCGACAGCGCTGCTCAAACGCTTGAGGCTGAGGCGCTGAAAGCCGTGGCTTGCCGGTTTTTGCGACGCGACGAAGAATTGACCGGGAGAATCGAATAGTGGCCGATCGAAAGCGACTGAGTGTCTTTAGCGGTTCCGCCAACAAGGAGCTGACGGAGAGCATCTGCGATTGTTTGCAGATCGAGCCCGGGAAGCGTCTACTGAAGACGTTTTCCGATGGCGAGATCTATCTGCAAATCAATGAAAATGTCCGCGGTATGGACGTTTTTATCGTCCAGTCGACGTGTACGCCGGTCGACAAGCACCTGATGGAGCTGCTGCTGATGCTCGATGCATTGCGCCGATCATCGGCAAGACGTGTCACTGCGGTCTTACCCTACTACGGGTATTCGCGGCAGGACCGCAAAGATAGGCCACGCGTGCCGATCTCCGCCAAATTGGTGGCGAGTCTTTTAGTGTCCGCGGGAGCGGATCGGGTTCTGACGCTCGATCTTCATGCCGCACAGATCCAGGGTTTTTTTGATATCCCGGTTGACCATCTATATGGCCGGCCTGTGATGGTGGATTATTTGGAGGGGCTTAAACTTCCTCGGTTGACGGTCGTTTCACCCGACGCAGGCGGCGTCGAGCGAGCCCGAGCCATAGCGAAACGCCTCAACGCGCCGCTCGCAATTATCGACAAACGCCGCGTAGAAGCAAACGTCGCGGAGGTGATGCACGTGATCGGTCGGGCCAAGGGGCGCACCTGTTTGATCGTCGACGACCTGGTTGATACGGCGGGCACTTTGGTGAAAGGCGTAGAGGCGCTGCTCGGAAAAGGTGCGGAGGCGGTTTACGCAAGTTGTACACACGCTGTCCTTTCGGGTGCCGCAGTCGCTAGAATCAAAGAGTCGGGTCTGACCGAGCTGGTGGTCACTGACTCCATTCCATTGTCGAAGCGGGCTAGGGAGTGTGACAAGATTCGTCAGTTAAGCGTAGCTCCACTGCTGGCAAAGGCGATCGAATCGATATACGACGAAACATCGATCAGCGCATTGTTTGAGTGAAGGAATTAGAAGCCTCTGTTTGCGCGGGCGTTGTGCGCCCGCCGGCGGGAGACGAGTGAAATGCAACAACAAGTCGATTTTGAAATATCGGAGCGCGAAACGCGCGGTAAGAATGAAGCACGCCGTTTGCGTGCCGCGGGGAAGGTTCCCGGCGTGGTCTACGGGCTGGGCAAAGATTCGCGCGCGATATCCGTCGATTCCAAGCTTATGACCAGGCTACTGCAGAGCGCTGGCGGCCAAAACAGCATTCTAAATTTGAAGGGAAGCGGTGCCGACGAATCCGCAATGGCTGTCGACTATCAGGTCGATCCCGTCAAGAACAATCTGCTGCACCTCGATCTACGACGGGTGAATCTCGAGAAGCCTGTCACCGTTGCTGTCCCGGTTCACACGGTAGGCATTGCTTACGGGGTAAAAACGGAAGGCGGGTTCGAGGAAATGGTCAACCGCGAGGTCTTGGTTGAGTGCCTCCCGCTGGACATCCCGGAAAAGATCGAGGTCGACGTCACCGACCTTCAAATCGGCCAAGCTGTGCGCGTCGGCGACCTGCCGACCAGCGACAAATACACACTGGTCGATGACGCGAACAAGCTGCTGATGCACATCATGGCGGCGAAGACCGCGGAAGCCGAAGAGGCCGAAGAAGAGGAAGCCGTCGGCGAACTCGCTGCGGACGAAGGCGGGGAGGAGGCAAAGACCGAGGAGGGCGGCGAATAGCCCCCTGGCCGGTTTTCATCGCCGGAGTACGAAATGTTCTGGCGGCGTAGGGCAAAGACCGACGCGGAGTTTCTCGTCGTCGGTCTGGGTAATCCGGGCGAGGAGTATCGACAGACGCCCCATAACTTGGGGTATATGACGATCGATCGCCTGGCGGAGGATGAGGGCATTCGGGTCACCCGGCCCGAGGAAAATGCTCTTGTCGGACTTGGTTCGATCGGCGGGAAATCCGTTGTTTTGGCCAAACCGCTCTCGTTCATGAACCTGAGCGGCGGACCGATCAAGGGACTACTTAGGCGGTATGAACTATCGCTTGACCGGCTCTTGGTTGTTTGTGATGAGTTGGACTTACCGTGGGAGACCCTGAGACTGAAACTCAAGGGGTCGGCCGCGGGCCATAACGGCATGAAGTCCGTCATCAGTTCTTTGGGGTCGCCGGAGTTCGCGCGTCTGCGAATCGGTATTCACCCCGGGCATCGCTTAGCAAGCGGCGCCGACTTTGTGCTGCGTCCATTTCATCGAGACGAACTCGATACGGTGGATGCGATCGTAAACCGAGCGGCGGACGTTGTTCGCCGGTTACTTGCCGAGGGCGCCGAAAAGGCCATGGCGGATTGCAACCGTCGCGCCCATGGGCAACAGACAGAGGAATTATGAGAATCTACGAATTGGTTTTCATCGTGAAGCCTGATCTTCCTGAAGAGGAGACCCAGGCCGCGATTGAACAAGTTAAATCAGCATTGACAGAAGGTGGTGCCACACTCGACAAAGTAGATGAGTGGGGCAAGCGCCGGCTAGCCTATCGGGTCCAAGGGTTCGCCGATGGCTATTACGTTTTCATCCAGTATTCAGCGGAAGATAAATCCTCGCTGCCGCGAGAAATAGAGCGTCGTTTGCGCGTCGCCGATGACGTCATCAAATTTATGACGATTCGCATCGACGAAGACCTGCAGCGGCTCGCGAAACTCAAAAAACGACGCGACAAAAGAGCAGCGAATGCCCCCCAGAGGGCCCCGCGTCCATCCGGTCGTCCATCCTCCCCGGGCGCTCCGCCGGACTTCGTACCCGCGAAGCCCAAGAAGACTGAGCCCGAAACTCCAGCGGCTGCGGTACCCGCAGTGACAAAGTCTGCCGCGACAGAGTCCGCCGAGCCAAAGTCCACCGCCCCCGATGCAGCGGCTGCGGACGATGCACCGGCTTCCTGAGTGGCGTAGGGATCGAGGACGAGGAGAAAAAAAATGGCTGAAAATCAAGAATCCACAACAACACCGGTTGCTGCTCCGGCAGCGACCGCCCCTGCCCAAGTTGCGAGCGGCGATGGACCGCGTCCGGCTGCTGCGTCCGGCGACGCTCCCCGACCGTATGGCGGTCCTCGTGGACCGCGCCCGGGCGGTGACCGCCGCCCCCGTCAAGGAGGCCCCGGCGGGGGGAAAAAGTTCTTCCGCCGCCGTAAAGTAGACTACTTCAGCGTCAACAAGATAGACGACATCAACTACAAGAACGTCGACAGCCTGAAGCAGTTTCTGGGCGACCGAGGTAAGATACTGCCCCGCCGTCACACCGGCTTGAGCTCACAACACCAGCGTCAGTTGCGGGCCGCAATTAAGCGTGCGCGCAACATCGCGCTTCTGCCGTTTGCAGGCGACATCAAGAAGGGCAAGTAGGGTGAATCGCAATGCTTGAAGTCATTCTGAAGAAAGACATCTACAAACTAGGCGATCGTGGCCAGGTGGTCAAGGTCGCGGATGGCTACGCCCGGAACTATTTATATCCGCAGCGACTGGCGATTCCCGCTACTGGAGGCAGTCTCAAGCAGATTGATCAGATGCGGGACGCTGCCGATCGCGAGGCGGTTCGCTTGCGTGGCGACGCTGAGCAACAAGTTGCGGCACTCGAAGGGGTTGTCGTTCGAGTAGTTGCCCGCGCCGGCCAGAATAACCAGCTTTTTGGATCAGTGACGAATCGTCACGTCGCTGCCGGGCTCGCCGAACAAGGAATCGAGATTGATCGCCATCGGATCGACATCAAAGTTCCTTTCCGCGTAGTCGACGACTATGAGGTTGCGGTCCAGCTTTACAAGGATGTGAAGACGACGATCAAAGTCGAGGTTCGTGCGGAAGGCCGAGAAGACCAGCCGCTTCCGACTCCTGAAGAGCTGGCCGCCACCGCCGCTGATGGCGAGTTCGTCGAGTCTGGCGAGGGTGACGAGGCCTCGGAGACTAGCGGTGGTGAACCTGCAGTTGTGGAGGCCGACGACGAGCCTATGCCCGCGGGCATAAAAGTTGCGGTTGGAGTGTCGGCTGTGGAAGCGGCGGACGCGGAAGGATAGCTCTCCGTGGACTCTGGCTTCTTTGATTTGTCTGGCCAGACGGCCGTGATTACCGGCGCCGCCCGCGGGATTGGCGCCGGTATCGCTCGTCGTTTGGCTCGGGCTGGTGCCTCGGTCGTGGTTGCTGACCGCAACCTTGATGGTGCCCAGTCGTCTGCCGAAAAATTGCGCGGCGAAGGCTTAACCGCCGCCGCCGTCGAGCTCGACGTCTCAAGCGCATCCGCGGTCACGGGCACCTTCGAACGCTTGCTCAGAGAACACGAGCAGATTCAAATCTCCGTCAACTGCGCCGGCATCGCCGGTAAAGCCGCCCCTATTTCGGAGCAGACTGACGAAGACTGGCAGTCCGTCATCGATGTGAACCTCAGCGGTGTCTTTTACTGTTGTCGCGCTGTGATGGCTCACATGGTGGAAAAGAACTACGGTCGCGTCGTTAATATTGCCTCGTTGGCCGGGAAAGAAGGCAATCCGAATATGGTTGCCTATTCTGCATCAAAGTCTGGTGTGATTGCACTGTCGAAGTCGCTAGGAAAAGAAACCGCAACCTACGACATTTGCGTTAATGCGATTGCTCCAACCGTAATTCGCACACCGATACTCGATCAACTTACAGAAGAGCAGGTCATCTACATGACGTCGAGAATCCCGCGAGGCCGCACCGGCACGATCGAAGAAGTCGCCGCCGTTGTGCACTTTTTGGCAAGCCCCGACTGCTCATTCGTCACCGGCCAGTGCTATGACGTCAGTGGCGGGCGCGCAACCTACTAACCACGAACTTGAGAGTTTTCTCGAATTTCTACCATTGCAGCCGTGACCATCGAAAAGATCGAATACCGGGGCTGGCCTAACTGCTATCGCGTATCGAATGGCGAGGTCGAGCTCATCGTAACCTCCGACGTCGGTCCGAGAATCATTCGCTATGGGTTTGTCGGCGGCCAGAATATGTTCGTCGAGCTTGAAGAGGATCTCGGGAAAACCGGCGGCGATCAATGGCGATTGTTTGGCGGAAGCCGGCTATGGGTCGGCCCGGAAGACCCGGTCTACAGCTACGGAGCTGATAACGACCCAGTCGATATCCACATCGACGGAAACCGGCTCACCGCCCGAGCGCCCGTCGAGCACACTGGCATCCAAAAACAAATCGAAGTCGAGTTGTCCGCGACGGGCGGCGAAGTTCAAGTTCGTCACCGTCTCATCAATAGAACCATTTGGCCTCTACGGATTGCGCCCTGGGTGCTCTCGATGATGGCCCCTGGCGGCGCCGGTGTCACCACACTACCGCCGCGGGGTACGCATCCGGAAACACTAGCGCCGACCAACCGTTTGATCGTTTTCGCTTTTACCAACATGGGCGATCCGCGCTGGAGCTGGCTAGAGAAGTACATCGTGCTGCGCCAAGACGTTGACAGCGCCGAGCCTGAAAAGATCGGGCTGTTCAATCCCGAGACGCGTGGAGCGTATCTACTAAACGGCGAACTCTTCGTCAAGAAGTTTCAAGCAGAGCCCGGCCAGGAGTACCCCGATTTGGGAGCATCGTACGAGACTTTCACCAACGAACGGTTCCTCGAGATCGAAACCCTAGGTGCGATGCGAACGTTACAGCCGGGTGAATTCATCGACCACCTCGAGGTTTGGTCGCTAAACAAAGGCATCGCCGTCGACGAGTGGTCTGACGCAGAGATTGACCGCGTCATTGGGCCGCATCTACAGTAAGTGATTCGAGTCGTTGAGGGCACGCTGGTAGAGGATGGTCGTCTTGGGATTCTTCCCGCGGCGTTCAACCCGCCGAGAATTGCGCACGTGGCGCTTGCCGAGGTGGCGCGAGAGCGGTTTGCGCTCGATCAGGTGGCGTTCGTGTTACCACAAACATTGCCACATAAGAAGCTCAGCCGCCACGACTTCAAACAGCGGCTTGGTTGGGTCGCCTCACTAGCCCAAGACCGCGACGCGTGGTTGGCCGCGTCCGCTGAGCAGGGCCTGGTAGTCGACATCGTGCGCGAATTTCGCGAGTATTTGAAAGGCAGCGTCGAGCTATTCGTCATTAGCGGTCGCGATGCCGCCGAGCGCTTCGTCTCGTGGGACTACGCCGAGGCGCCGTCGTTCGACAAGCAATTGCGAAACTTTCAGCTCTTGGTGGGCTCCCGCGAAGGTGCATATCGCGTAGCGCCGCGACACGCGGACCGAATTCACGCATTCGAGATCTCCGCTGAATACGATCGAGTCTCGGCAACGGCGGTCAGGGATCATTTGGATTTGAAAACGGTGCCACAGGCGATCCGGCACTCGGTCGCGAAAGCTTTCGCGGGGCGCCGAAGGTGACAACAGCACTCGTCCGTTACGAGCCGCCTGTGGGCGACAAGTTGTTCACACGCCGAGGCTTGCTGCTCGAGCTGCGCCGCCGGCTGTTTGAACTTGAGGAAGAGTACAACAGGGAAGCCGCCGCGCTTAGAGAGTTCGAGCGCCGCTACAAGCCGGCGGTCGGTGCGCGCTACGACGAGCTAGAGCGTCTGCGCGAGAAGATCGATCGAGCCTGGGAGGCTGTGCGCTCAGCTCGGCGCGGCGAATCACCGCGCGCGGAGAACCAAGATTCCGTAGAAACAGAACCGGAAGCTTTTCGCCCCGATTCCGAACTGCGACGCCTATTCCGCAGTCTCGCTCGTCGAATCCACCCTGACCTGGCGATTGATGATGACGATCGCATGCGGCGTCATGAATTCATGGCCGAAGCGACGTTAGCCTACAGGGCAAATGATACGCGGCGTCTGCAATGGCTGTTTGAACACTGGGAGTCGGAGAGCAGTCCGATAGCCGGAATGGACCCTCATTCGCTGATGGCTCGAACCGACCGACAGCTAGGTTGGGCTCGATATCGCATTAGAGAAATGCATGCCGCAATCGGCGAGCTTAACGCCTCGTCAATTGCCGAGATTAAACGCGAAGCGGAGACGGCTCGTGGGGCCGGCCGCAACTTAATTCTCGAATTGCGCAAGCGGGTGAGCGACGAGCTCGACGCCGCCAATCGCGATCTCGACCGCGTGCGTGACGCGGTCGCCGATCTTGATCCTGACGCTATGCGCGTCGTGAAAGCCGAAGTGGGTCTTTAGCGCTCTGGGGCACCCCACTAGTCGCCAGCCGCAACTCGTCGCTATAAAGCTCAGCGACGCGGCGCCAATGCCGTTCTGGATTGAACTGTCTCACCACGTGTTCTCGCAGGTTTTCGCCGAGCCCGCGGGTGAGACCTGGGTCTTCGATCAGACGGCAAACATGGCTAGCAACTCCGCCGACATCGCCGACCGGAGCGAACAAGCCGGACTCCCCTTCAACAAGCGAGTCCACCGTCCCCGTGGCGCCGTAGGCGATGACCGGGAGCGAGAAGACTCCCGCTTCCAATACAACATTTGGCAGTCCTTCTCGATAGCTGGTGAGTAGCAGCAAATCCATCGTGCGGTAGTGTTGCCAGGGATCGAGGGTGAATCCCGTCCGGTCGATCGCCGAGTTGCTTGCGATGCGATCTTGCACTTCGCATGCCACGGGGTCGCCCTGTTCAAAATCGCCGACCAGGAGCAATCGCAAGTGGGGGTGCACGCGCTGCACCTGTTCGAAAACTTCGACCAAGTCGGCGATGCCCTTGTCCCCGGTGAGCCGTCCCACGAAGCCCAATGTGCGAATCTGACCGGATCGTCGAATCGGCGCCTCAAGCAATGAGAGCGGCGCTCCATTTGCACTTCCACTGCCCAGCACCCTCGCCTTTTCGCCCGCCAACAGCCTCAGATCGATCGCCCGGCGTCGCACACTCGGACTCACACAGATCACGATCCGCGCGAACCAGCAGGTCAACCACTCGGCCGTCCATAGGACCACTCGTTTGAGACCCGCTGCTGTTTCGAGCCGCAGCCCGTGGATCGTGTAAACGCGCACAGGAACGTGAGCAAGCCAAGCCGCAAGTCCTCCGAGCAGTCCGGCCTTCGGCGTGCCGACGTGCACAATATCCGGGCACTCTTTTCGAAATATCCGATACAGCCCGACTAGCGTTCGGCCATCATCAAGAAACGAAAATTCTCGGCGCAACGGAAGAGTAACGACGGTGACCCCTTCCGTCTCCGCGAATTGGTTCGCCAGCTCACCCGGGCCGCACACAACGCTGACATCGAATCCCGATCGAGCCAGAAACTTGAGCTGTCCGCCGAGCATCCGCTCGAGCGCGAGCGGTGAGGTTAGAACGAAAATTAACCGAGGGCCCACTCAGCGTCGATCGGCGCCCAAATGCCTGAGCGTTAGCTCAAGACCTTGGAGGCAAAGCCGTAACCCGTTCAAGTTCAGCCACGGTCTGCTCCAAGACTCCAGAGAGTGGAGTCCCGCCCGCGTCTCGAATTGCATCCGTCACCGCTCGGTAGTACCAAAGCGTTCCGTCGCGTCGTCCGTGAAAGCGATCCCAAATGGACTCGCCGACTTTCCTATGCTCGGCAATGATCGACCGCGCGTTGTGCAGCTTATCTGCCGACGAAACTAGCAATACGGAGTTATCGGCAGTCGCAATATGCGCGATGTAGGCGAGCTTTCGATCTTTCCATGGAGGCTTTGGCGTCACGTCTGTATCTGAACACCCATCGACGATCGCGGTGACTCGATCTCCAAACCGAGCGCGAATTTTCTCGCGCGTTTCAGCGCCCCCTTGGTCCTCGACAGCGTCATGCAACATAGCCCCGATCGCCTCATCTTCGTCGCCGCCGGCTTCAATTACCAGCGCGGTCACCGCCAGTAAGTGCGATACATACGGAACCCCGGATCCCTTACGGACCTGCCCCTGGTGCAAACGGGCTGCGAATGAAAGTGCTTCGGCGAATCGCTCGGTCATGCGCTGATAGCGTCCAGTCTAACAACGAGTCGCTTGGTAGGGACAGGCAACACGAGGGTTCGTCGAGGTGGAGAGATTACGAGATCGCATGTGCCAGTCCCGGCCGGAAAGTCCGTCGTCTTCCGTTCGGTACCGCGAAAGGTTTCGTCCATCAAAATCAAGTTTCGGGCTAGGGCTGTCGCAGCCGAGCGACCTGGCGTTCGAGAGAGCGAAGTCGCGATTCCATCAGTCCGCCGGGAGAAGTTCCCCCGGCCCTGCGCACCGGCGTCTCTTCGAGCCGGATCAACCGCGCCTCCAGGCGGTCGAGCTTCGCCTCGGCTGAGTTGCCCAGGGCCTGCGGCGGAGACAGCTCCGCGAGTTGCTCTTCAATCGACCCGAGACGAGCCTCAATTTGTTCGAGCCGCTGATCAAGCGTCATCCTCGGCGCCGTCGATTGTTGGGCCGCGAGAGTGTGAAGCAAGAACAGCGAAACGACCACCACAAGAAACCAAGAAAGTCTATTCGTCATAGTTGGTGGACTCCAAAACCTAGAGAGTTGGTCCCATCATAGACTCGACGGAGCACGTTGCTATACGGCAGCGATTAGTCCGTTTGTGAAAACCGCTTACCGTTGCTCGCCGCCGCAACACGCGGCCCGCTATCTTCCGCATCCCGCGTATCCACGACATGGCGACCGAAAATTGGGTTTGTTTGGCTTTGTTTTATGTCAACTTTTGATTTACTGAATACTCCGTAAGATGCTCATTAATCATGAGTTAGTTTGATTAGAATGGATTTCGAATTGGGTTTGTTTTGACATTTTTTTACTGCCGACCGACGCTTGATTTGGTGGTTGTTGGTTGTCTGCTTGGAGGTTATCATGCGTGTCAAGGGGCCTGGGCCTTCCGAGGGTCACGATCAGCCGGAGAACCGGGTGCTATTCCCGCCGTAACCCGCTTAGCAATGGAGTTTTTAAGCTCACGGTTGCGGCTAACGCTCCGGCAAGCAAACCCACGACTATGATGATTGCCAGCGTCGCGCCAAGTGACACCCAGGGCGGATCTGCCGCTCCGCTGAGCAAGTGTGGCGTGACCGAGATTAGTGCGGCGCAGCACCCGACACCCACCCCGAAAAGCAGCAAGAACGCGTTCTCCGAAAGAATGAGTTTCGAAATCGAGCGCTCCGCAAAACCGACGGCTTGCAGCAATGCGAGCTCGCCGCGTCGCTCCAATACGTTGCGGACCATGACTACTGCCAGCCCCAAAGTGCCCAACAGCAATCCCAATCCGCCGAGCGTTTGAAACGTGTTGAGGTACGTATTCTGCACCACCAGGAAGCCCGCCATCCGATCGGCCGAGCGCGTGGCGTCGAGTCCCTGGTCCGCAAACGCCTCCTCCAGTTCGAGAGCGGCATCGACGTTGTCCGATTCGATCAGCAGCGTTTGATAGCCGCTATGGCCCGGGGCCATCTTCAAAAAGTTTTCTTCAGACATGATGAGCTCAGATTGAAAAACACTGTGCGTCAGCATCCCCGCAATCACCAAACGACGCTCTTCGCCCGAATCATCTGTCAGCGTAAGCTCCCGGCCCAGTGCGAGGTGCAAAATCCACATCACCGAGTTCATATCGCCGAAGACCGGGATCGCACCGTCGAAGTCACGTTCGAGAATCAACCAGGGGTTTTGTAGCTCGGCCTCTGTCTCACCCAACGTACCTTGGAAAGCAAATCCTCCTCGCTCGATTAGCTCTCTTGGCGCGCCCAGCAACGTCGGTTTCGAGGGTTGGTAGAGGTTTAGACAGCTCGCGTCTTCGCCGGGCTTGCGACGAACTGGAAACACTGCCATTGACGCGGCAAAACTGTCTCCCATGGAAAGGAGTTGATCTTGAAAAATTGGTAGATCCGACTCAGCGATCAAGCGAAAACCGCCGTCGCCAGACTCGCGCGAGGGTTCCTGCGACGTCACATCCTGGCGATACATCGCGACGGTCACGATCAGAAATGTGGCGCAGGCGACCAGCGCCACCGACAGCACACTGCGGGTGGGGTAGCGCGCACTGTTACGAAATCCCAGGCGGCGAATCCCGACGGCCGGTTCCGCGGAGTGCCTTGGCGCGAGCAACGAGTAACGGAAATACGAAGTCGCCGCGATCAGAGTCAGAGTGCTGGCGCCGAAAAACGCGCCCAATTGGGCGTTTGAGCCCGCCCCCAGCGACGCGGCCAGCATTCCGATAGCAAGCGCACCCGAGCCCATCGCAATCCATTTCAGGCGCGATGCCGTCTTTTGACGACCGGCATCCCATGACGACGCTTGTGTCACTCCGGCAAGCATCGAGCGTGGCGAAAGCCTCTCGAGCTTGCGGATGGAAAGCCAGACTGAAAACACCATGAGAAGCATTGCCCCGACAGCACCTGAAATCAAGCTGATCGGCGAAACATGCAGTTCGAGAAATGAGCCCCCGACGGCGGCGCTCCACCAGGTTCGTAGGCCGTAGACCATCAAACCGGCGTATGCGACTGCCCCCGGAATCCCGATCAGGCAGCCGGCAGCCGCTACGAGTGCCCCCTCTACAAGCAATAGGCGTCGCACTCGTCCCGGACTTTGACCAGTGGCCAACAGAAGCCCTATTTCTTTCGAGCGCCGCTCGACGCCGAGCCTGAACAGAAGAGCAACGAGCATCGCCGCCGATGCGATGAGGAACATACTGAAGCCGATAAAAAGCCCCGAGAAGTCCGTTGCGCCCGACGATGCCTCAAGCCCCCGTTCTTTGACCGATTGAAAGGCCAAGCCGAACGCGGCCGCGTCAATGCGCCTCCGCGCTTCTTCTTCAAACCGCGATGCGGCTTCGCTAAGAGTTCCTTCTCCAGCGGGGGAGAGCCTAACCGCGGTTAACTGCCCGAAACGGTTCGACCAAAGCTGCTTCGCCGTCTCGAGCGCCACGTATGCTTTGGGCGCGGTGCGATATTTGTCCCAATAGTCTTCGTCCTGCTCGCGAATCAATCCGAGATCGACCGGAAACGGTGGATCCCAATCGCCGATGCGCTCGGCGTCGGACATGCCCTTGTATGCGGGCGCCCAGTCGCGGTCAAGCGCGGGTCCGTGCATTTCAACGATTCCCGCCAGCGTAAAACCGTGGCGGCCGGTGACGAGTGTTCCGTCGGCGCCTAGTTCGAAATAGCTCAGCGAAATCGCGTCGCCGACCTTCGCTCCAAGGTCGGATGCCGCCCAGCGGTTGAGCAACAGTTGATCTGCCACAAGCTCAAGTGCCGACGATGCGCCGGCGATTCGAAACCCCTGAGGCAGAGCTTCAAGCGCGGTCACGGTCGAGTATGGGATCGATCGCTCTCCCAATTCGATGCTGTTGGCCAAGTACGTTAGCACCTGCGTGGACTCAAGGCCGGCGGCTTTCGCGGATTCCTCAATCCACTTGGCCGCGTTGGTTTCGAGGACGATGCGCCCGGTCTGCACCGAGAGAGCGGCTCGCTCGTTGAGCGACCGAACCTCGATCTCCAGATCCTCGAAATTCAACGCCTTGGCGAACTGTGCGTTAAGTGCGTTCCCGCGCCCGCCGGCGACGAAAAGGGCGTTCGCACGGCCTGGCTGCTCAAGACCTCGCTGCAGTACGTCGCGGCTGACGAAAACGTTAAAAGGCAACTGCTGATTCGGTGAGAGACCGAATCGACCCGGCCCACTGTTGTCGAGAATCTTGACGACCGTCAGACGCAGTAGGCGAACATTGTCAGTCTTGCGGCCCATCACCGATTCGGCCGGAACAAGCGTGTCGGTCTGAAAACGCAGCAAGATCGCCTCGCCCACAGCCGCGCCGAGTTCACGCGCTAAGGTCTCGTTGATCGCGATCTCGCGTGTGCCAATCACTGGCGCGGGCTGGTCGTAGAAGCCCCAAAAAACATCGTCGACGCCGTGGATATTGACTTTGGAAGCCCGTGCGCCGCTCTGGGCGTTCTCGACGCTTCCGCGGATCAGCACGCCGGCGGAGACGCGATCGAAGCCTGCAATCTCATTGGCGAGTTCCTGGCGAAAATACCTTTCGGCGACCAACGCATGGTCGATCGCCCCAAGCCGGTCGAGGGTCAAGTCGCGCAGACTGCCGCGCACGGAGTCGCCCACCAACAGCGCCCCCGCCAGCACCGCCGCACCGACCGCAACGCCGAGCGCCACCGCCAGGTGCATCGACCGGTAATAAACGAGCGATCGGAGCAGTAGCTTGCGCGGGAACATAGCTTGTGCCAGTGTAGCCAAGCGCGCTGAAAGTTTACGGTGCGGTGTCTGGTGTCTGATCGTCTACGGCAGCGAGTGGAAGTTTTTCGACGGCCTTCTCCAACACTGCGATTCTTTTGCTAACCTGTGTTGCGCGGCTGCCGCTATCTTCGAGGTCCAGAAACGTTTCGTACGCCTCTACCGCTTGTGCCGGCTGATTCAATTTTTCGCGAGTTCGCGCGAGCTTCAAGTAAGCGTCGGCATACGACGGATTCCAGCGGGTCGCCTCGATATATCGACCGACTGCCGCCCGGTAGCTGCCCTTCTTGGCGTAATGGTCGCCAACCTTCATCTCAAATTTGGCCTGGATCGGATTGAATACGTAGTCAGTCGGCGCGACGAATTCCTCGTCTTCGTCGACCATCGCGCGAGCGGCCTCTCTCGGCCGCTCATCCGGGCTTTTTAGCTGCGCGAACGCCGAGGCACCAACGGTAATCAGAACTGCAATGCAAACAGCACGCACGTCAAAAGTATATCCTTGTCGTCTGGGCGATTTCGTATGAGCGACGACACAAGACCAAAATACGAAGCACTGCGAGAACGCATCGAGCGGCCGCTTGAGATTCTAGTGATCCTCGCCGCGCTGGCAACGATTCCCGTAGTTATCGCTCAAGAACGCGGTGACGCACGAGCCTGGGTCACCGTCGCCGACTGGGCCGTGTGGATGGCGTTTGCCCTTGAGTTCGGCCTGATGGGACTAGTTGCCGCCGACCGTAAGAAGTACACGCTCCACAACGTAGTCGGGCTCGCCATCGTCGTATTCTCGTTCCCGCTGCTGCCTGATCTGCTGGCTTTGCTGCGGGTAGTACGAGTCGCCCGTCTGGTCCGCTTGTTCCGGCTCGTCCGCGTGCTAGCCGCCCTTGTGCGCGGCATGAGAAAAATGCGCGAATCCGTAGGCGGACAAAGTGTGATCTACGTGGGCGCGCTTACGCTGATGTTGGCGGTCACAGGCGCCGGCCTGTTGGTTGTCCTCGAGCCTGCGACCGTCAACGATAGCTTTCTAGACGGCCTTTGGTGGGCGATGGTCACGGTCAGCACGGTCGGCTACGGCGATATTGCGCCGCAGACTCCGCTAGGGCGCCTGCTAGCAGTGGTATTGATGCTTTGCGGCTTAGGCCTGCTATCGACACTTGCGGCCACCATTAGCGCCTATTTCGTCGGTGAAGAGGAAGACGCCAAACTCGAAGATCTCAGCGCCCGGCTCGAACGTATCGAAGCGGCGCTCGAGGAGATTCGAGCCAATACCCGAAATACCGACGGACGCGATTAACCCGCATTTCTCACCACCTGACGGCGAAAACACGCGATAGGTGCGTCACTACTTCGTTGCGCTCGCTCGCTGTGCTCGACGTACTGTCAAGTACGCCTCCGCGCGCCAACCTTCGCCCGCCTCGTATCGACGCACCTCTCACGCACTTTCGCTCGCCACGTGGTGAGAAATGAGGGTTGAGATCGCCTTCCGGGCCGCTTGTGGAGTGGACCGGAGAAACCGGCGTTACCGAGTCGCGGACGGGAAGTCCGTGGTCACTCCGAAGTTAGCCAGCTCAGTTCACGGCGAATTTCCCGTTTCGACGCTACCTGAAATTTAGGGTCAGTGCGCGACCCGATCATCCTTCGTCACTGGCCGTTTCAGCCACGCGAACGCCTAGGCGCCCCTTGTGGAGTCTAATCGCGAGAGCGTCGCCCTCGCCTACCTGACGATTGTCTGTCACCAGTTTCCCGCCTTCGGTCTGAACAATCGCGTATCCGCGTTCTAGAATCGCAACCGGGCTCAACGCATTGAGACTGCTAGTGAGCGCGGCGAACCACGTAGCGAGGCTTTCCAGCCGGTGCTGCTGCGCGGGAACCAGCCTCTGCGACAACGATTCCAGACTCTGCCGTCGGCGTGCTAGACGTACTCGTATGTCTAGGCGCGAAAGTTTCTGATCTTGATTGGCGAGACTGTCGTGCGCCAATCGCAAACGTCTTTCCGCACCTAAACGAACGCTTTGCTCCGCCTCGTCCAGCCGTTGCCACGATTCCGCAAGTCGACGCCGAACGCTCGCAGCGGCCCGCTCCAGGCCGGCCTCCAGCATCCGCCTACCTAAAATCGCAATACGGTAGCGTAACGCCTGTGTTGCACGCTGCTCGAGGTCGCTGAGCGTTTGATAGATACCCCTGACATCGGGCACTGCCAGTTCCGCGGCGGCTGACGGAGTTGGTGCTCGCAGGTCTGCCACGAAGTCAGCGATCGTGAAGTCGGTTTGATGCCCGACTGCTGAAATCACAGGAACCGAGCACTCGGCGATTGCCCTTGCAACTTGCTCCTCGTTAAACGCCCACAAGTCCTCGAGCGACCCCCCGCCGCGCGCGACGATCACGACTTCCGCCCACGGCTGTTCGCTGAAATGCCGGATGCCACGAACGACCTCGCCGGCCGCCCCGTCGCCTTGTACCCGCGCCGGATACAGCCGTATGTTCGCCGCCGGGAATCGGCGTTCGATGACGCGAATCAAGTCAGCAATCACGGCGCCCGTCGGGGATGTGACGATTCCGATGCGGCTTGGAGCCGACGGAATATCCCGTTTGTGCTGGTCGTCAAATAGACCTTCCGCCGCAAGTTTCGTCTTGAGTTGCTCAAAAGCTAGTTGGAGTGCTCCGACTCCCTGGGGCTCGATGGTCTCAACGTATAGCTGGTACTCGCCGCGAGATTCATACACACCGACTCGACCGCGGGCTATAACCTCGAGTCCGTCTTGCGGCTTCACCTTGAGATACATCGCGTTCTGTCGGAAACAAACGCAGCGTAACTGCGCTCGGTTGTCTTTGAGCGTGAAGTACCAGTGGCCGCTCGATGCCTTTCGCGTATTCGAAATCTCTCCCGAGACCAGAGCGTCGGGAAAGGCGCCCTCGATCAAGTCGCGGACGACCGTAGTCAGATCCGAAACAGTGAAGATCCGGCGCTCATTCGCAAACTGCAGTCCGAGTTGCTCCATCGCTCAGTTCGCCTTCACTCGGTCAATCCAATGGAATGCGACGATCGCGACGGCTGTGACGACTGCGATTCCCGTGATCGAGATTAGATCGAGGTACGCCTTGAAGCTCGCGCCCAGATCGAGCATGAACCCTCGCATCAGTAGCCCGTGCCGAAAGTAGCTCCAAGTGACGAACAGGCCCAAGAGGCTGGTTACCGTCAATGCAAGCCGCAAGTAGTGGCTCGTCTTGCGCATCGCGTCCTTCGCCAGCCAACTCACCCCAACCGCGAATCCACAAACAGCCGAGAGAATGTTTTTCGCAAAAAAGCTATTTAGGTACTCCTGCCGAATGATCGCACTGAGTGAGTAGCCAAGCCCTAGGGCCATAAACAGAGCGTAGTAGACGGCGAAATACAGAGCGATGGCAACGGCGATTCGTGCCGGGCTCGCGCCTGCCGCCGCCGCTCCCAGAACGAGTAAGAACCAGGCCGCTGCGAGCGTCGAGACAAGCACCCGGCCACGACGCTCGGCTGCTAGTCCCAACTCGCGATCTGGGACACGAGCCGAAACATTATCCATCTGGGCGTCCTGGCGCTTCTTGATATCCCGCAGCGTTTCGGGCGGCGCGTCAAGAGTTTCGGTCAGCACGCGGCCTTGGCTGTTAGCAGGTATGGGTAACCCGAGCAATGCGCTGATTGTTGGCGCCACATCAACAAGTTCGTCATCGATATTCGCGCCCGCGCGAATCCCCACACCGCCGAGAACAATCGGAGCGTTGATGACTTCCGGCTCAGCTCCTCCGTGCCCACCCTGGCCGCGTCGATTGATATGTCCATGATCGGAAACCACGACGAACGTTGTCGCTGATTGGTCGAACTGAGAGACGATCCGCCCCAAGCACGCATCGACTGCCGCCGTCACAACTCGATAACCGTCAGCATCACCGCCGAAATCATGACCGGCTTCATCGCCGGCGGTGAGGCCGATAACCGTGAGCTCCGCGGGCGAATCCGCGGCAATTTCGAGTGCCTGCTCACAGATGCCATCTTGCCAGGCAGCCAACTCGTCGGGCGAATGCCCGCCATGCAGTTCCTTCTCAAAGTGCTTGTAGCCGTCGCCGAGATAAGCTCCGAAGGCGCGTCTCCAGAAGCTCGACCCAAAGACTGCGATGTGCATTCCCTGCGTTTTCGCAAGTGAGAAAATCGACTGA
Organism: Bryobacterales bacterium; assembly: GCA_965205595.1. GTDB lineage: Bacteria > Acidobacteriota > Terriglobia > Bryobacterales > UBA6623 > CATQHP01. The sequence continues at coordinate 398,905 of CBDBHI010000012.1, forward strand.
ATCGGCGGTGCAGTGAACCGAGAGTTATTGGTCACGCCGCTGACCTCAGGCCATGCGCCAGTAGCCATCGTCGCGCGCGCGGGATTTGACAATGACGGCATTCCGACTCGCAGCGATCCCGACGAGCCACGCGCGGCGAGCTGCTGGAAATGTTCGAGCTCCCGGGCCCGATCGACTCGCAGTCCATCGAACACTATCAGCACCAGCTTTTTGGTGAGAGGCTCGCCGGCCGATAGTTCCTCGCCGTACGCGTAGGGGGTCTGATAACCCGTTACGCTCTTCCAGGCGGCATCAGCTAGAAGCACGCTCGCGATTCCGAGTGCCACCAGGTAGACAACCGGCCCTGCGGTACCAATGCGGTCCAGCAAGTTGGAATTCTAGCAATCTAGCGGTCTGATGAGCTAATTTATTGGCGCTAAGGCCATTCAGTTGCGTTATCGCCCATCGACTCGAGCCGCACGAAATCGACCGCTCCCGCGAGCACGCTCCCAACCCAGCGGAGACCATTTACAACCCGGTCTTCGGGCAACTCGAATGCAGCGACCGGCCGATCAGTCAGCGCCCTCTCGGCACCAGGACTGTAGCGGTCTTGCGATGCGTTGACAGGAGCGAACAGCATCGCCACCAGAAGTGCAACGACTGGGATCAGCGCGAATCCCGGCGAGTTCTTGGTCTCAAACATATCGCTTTGTTCCGCCCATATCAGTACATACGTCCCCAACGTGGCGATAGTTTGGCCAACTTCAATAAATCGATGTAAAAAACTGCGGAGTCCGGTGCTTGCCTCGGTGCACCGCCGTCTGGTGCAATAGTTGGGCTATGCCTGCAACGTTAGATCTGGAACAATTCGTGGGGCGTCCGCCCGATCGTTTAACGCTCGCCGAACGCGAGGCGGTGGTCGGCAAAGTAATCGCGATGGAAGTCTACTCGCCAAGGAACTTGGCCTTGCAGCGAATCGAAGCGATGGGGAACTCAGTTGAAGAGTGCGTGGCCCAGTTGAAACGCCGCGACCTCGATCCGCTGAACTACGAATTTACCCGAATGAACCCGCCCATGCTGTCACGCTAGCCGGCGTTGCTAACATGAGGATGCCATGTACTTCGGCGTCATCCTTATTGTTCTCGCACTCGGCGTACTTGTATTAATTGCCGGCGGTCGATACGGCACGAGTTGCCGTTCTTGTAAGCCGAATGTATCTGCCCGTCAGGGCACGAAGTAATCCGCGAAATCCGTTGCGGCTCGCCACCACGCGCTCATGGCATCTACTCGTATACTGGACTCGCGATGACAAACCGACGCCATTTCTTGTCGACCGCGGCGGCCGCGCCGCTGATGCTGCCTTCCTCGGCGGCCGGCGCGAACGAGCGAGTCTCGGTTGCGCTGATCGGCGCGGGAGGCCGAGGCCGCCGTGTCTACGACGCATTCAAGGAGCTTGGTTCGCCGCGGCCGGCTGTCTGCGATGTTTATCAACCCAATCTCGCGAAGGGCCTCGAAGCGGCCGACGACGGCGCACAGGCTTATGGGGACTATCGCCGAATCCTTGACCGTAATGACATCGATGCGGTGCTGATTGCGACACCCGACCATTGGCATGTCCCGATGATGCTCGACGCTGTCTCCGCCGGTAAAGACGTTTATTGCGAAAAGCCGATGTCGCACTCGATTTCACAAGGTGTTGCGGCGGTGAAAGGGGTCCGCGCGACCGATCGTGTCGTCCAAATCGGTATGCAGCGACGCAGCACGCCTTGGATCGTCGAGATGCAAGATGCCGTTGCGAATGGAGCGATTGGGAACATCACGATGGCACGCGCCGAGTGGAATTGGGCGATATCGAAACCCCTCGACAACTCCGAACTCCCAGGTGAACTTGACGCCGATAGTTTCATGGGAGGCGCGGCGCAATCGCTCGAGCCAATGATGTTTCGCAAGTGGCGCTACTTCTGGGCTTTTTCCGGTGGAAATATGACTGACCAGGGCACCCACTTGATGGACGTCATCCAGTGGTTCACTGGCGCCGGGACGCCGCGCTCAGCAGTCTGCCACGGGAACGTGATCGGCATGTCGGGCTCGGAGACTCCCGATAGCTTCGCGGCGTCGTTCGACTACGGCGAATTTCTCGCCACCTGGACACTCAACTACAACAACGATTTCCGCTCCGGCTGGACAATCGAGCTGCTAGGCGACAAAGGCACACTCGTTATGGATGGCGGCGGCTATCGCCTTTACGACGCGCCATGGATCCGCAATCAAGAGCCGATCAAAGCGCACGAGGACCGGCTGCCCACGATACCGCACGTGCGAAATTCCCTAGAATGCGTTAAATCTCGCGAGCAGCCCAATGCCCCTGTCAAGGTCGGCCACAGCGCGGTTTGCGGGCCACACTTGGCCAACATCGCCTACCACCGCAAGGGCATGGCGTTTCTCAATCCGGAAGCGACCGAAACATACTAGGAGAGTGTCGCCGCGCAAAGTGGAGAATTCGCTTGCGACTTGCCGGACCTCTCTTTGGGCTGGACACTAGATGATGTTGCGCGCCGTACTGGTCCTGTTGCTGATGACCGCTGGAGTTTGCCCCTTGGCTTACTCACAGATGGTGCTGTCGGCGCGGGCCGGCCTAGTCCACTACACAATCGGCGAGGTGCACGTCGACGGCGTAGCGATTAAGCCGAGCGTGACAGAGTTGACGCAACTCGACGAAGGTCAAAGCCTGCGCACCCACAACGGACGCGCCGAGCTGCTCCTCTCCCCAGAGGGATTTTTTCGAACCGGACATCAGACGGAAGTTCGGCTACTCTCCGATGACATTGCCGACTCGAAGCTGCAGCTCATTGCCGGCTCGGCGCTGATCGACTCGCGCCAGGCCGGCACCAAAAAGGAGCTTGTGACTCTAGCGTACGGCGACACTGTTATGGAGCTTGCGGCCAAGGGCCTTTATCGGTTTGATGCGAATCCCGGCCGGCCCGCGCGCCTGAGGGTGTACAAAGGACAGGCGATGGTTCGTCTACGAGACGAAAGCCGAAAGGTGAAAAAAACTAGAGCGATTGAGGTTGGCGGGGCCTCGCTCGCCCAACCCAAACGCTTCGATCCGGATTTCCGAGACGAATTGGACAAATGGAATGACCGGCGGAGCCGCATTGTGGCCAGGATGGCCGCCACCGGGGTTAAGAGGAAACGGCCACTTTCGGGACTCGACTCCGGCATCGGTCGCCGCCGAGGAAGCGGACGAGGCGGAGGTGGTGGCAATGGCGGCGGTGGGCGTGGCCGAGTGAATGACGCATCGAACCAATAGCTCGCCTAGCCACTCAATTCACCTACCAACTTACTCGACCAAATTCGCCAGCGCTTCAAGCCGGGCCAGGCAGCCGGACCAGCCTTTGTTGTGCTCGTCGCGCATAGGTTCGCTCGGAAAACGCTCGTGGATCAGATCGACCTGTGTTCCGTCCCGCACCTCGGTTAACCTCACCGTGACGCGGGTATCCGACACCATCCCGCTTTCCCACGACCAGCTATAAACAAGAGTTTCGGGGCGATCGATTTGCTCGTACTCGCCGAAGACGACATGCCGACCTCCCTCTTTGTGGACCATCTCAATGCGGGAGTTTCCGCCAACGCGGAGGTCGACCTCGGCGTTGACAGTGTAATCCTCCGAGGGGCCGAACCAGAGATTCAGTGTCGCGGGATCTGTCCAGGCATCGAACACCTTCTCTCGACCGGCGCGAAAAACGCGCTTGAGTCTGAGGACGGCGCTATCAGGAGTCCGAGTTTGAGCGGGTGTTGCCATGTTTTCTAAATGTCCTCTTAGCTATCTTTGTCGAGCAAGGCGGCTAGGCGGTCGAGCCCTTGTTCCCAGAACTTCTTTTGTGTGCCAATCCATGCCTCTGCGTCTTCGATCGGTTTGGAGCGAAGGCGGCAGTGGTGTACGCGGCCCTCGATGACCCGCTCCAACAGCCCGGCGCGCTCAAGCACGCGCAGGTGCCTGGATATCGCTGGCGCGGACACTTTGTAAGGACGCGCCAAATCGCCAACCGTCGCTTCCCCACGCCCGAGTTGCTCCACGATTCCGCGGCGGATCGGGTCGGCGAGGGCGGCAAACGTCTGATCGAGTTTGTAGTTTTTAACCATTCCGTTAATTAACTGCATTGTAACGAAGTTCTTAAAATGTTGGAGGCGAGCAGTCGGGCAACCCAATCACGCGGTCGAGCGTTTCAACCCGCATTTCTCACCACGTGACGGCGAATGCACGCGATAGGTGCGCCACTACTTCGTTGCGCTTGATCCCGAGTGCTCGACGGACTGCACGAGTACGCCTCCGCGCGCCGACCGTCGCCCGCCTCGTGTTGACGCACCTTTCACGCACTTTCGCACGCCACATGGTGAGAAATGCGGATTAGGTAGTCGTAGACTCCCGTTTCGATGCTCACCTACACTGAAATTCGATGCTTTCTATAAGGCTAGTCATGGCGATGGGCTTGCTGACCTCGTCGGCGCTCCAGTTGGCAGCGCAAGAAGTCGAGCAGTTAAACACCGACGTGCGCATGTTCACCGTGATGGCGGCGATCAACATAGCCGGATACGACGACGGGATTAACGCGACTTCAGATAGTCCGGTGCGGAAGGCCGTTCGCGACGACTTGAGCGAACTCGATGCAGCCGTCGTAACACGTCTCAAGACGTTTTTCGCCGACCATAACTTGGAGACGGGCGACCTCAATTTGTCGCAGTACATCTCGTTTGCGCTAATGTGCGGCGAACCGCCGTTCTTCGACCTCAAGGCTGAGGTGCCGACCGATTTGCCGGTGGATGTCCGTGCGATCCGGGGTCTCTCTGGGTTGCTGCGCGAATTTTATGAAGAGGCCCACATCGAGAGCCTGTGGCAGAAGTACTTGCCGGCGTATGAAGAAGAGATGTTGCGCTACCAAGACACGCTCGTGCAGATTGTCTTTGAGACGAATGGGTATTTGCGTTTGTCGCCGACGAGCCGCGAAGCGCAGGGCTTTCAGGTCTACTTCGATATGCTGGCGGCGCCAGGCAGCGTGAACACGCGCGCCTACGGCGGTGACGTGAAGCTCGTGATCCACCCCTCCGCGAAGATTCGAGTGAAGGAGCTTCAATCGGCTTACCTGTTGCATTTGCTCGACCGGCTGTCAATTCGCCATGCCGACGTCGTCGCGAAGAAGAACGCGCTTGCCCGCTATGCACTGTTCGCTCCGGCGCTTGAAGATTCCTACAAGACGAATTTTCAGTTGCTTGTAACAAAGTCGCTGGCACACGCGGTCGAGACGCGCATGCGCTACGAGCCCGAGGAGAAAAAACTTCCGCGAATCGAAGCCTTTCTTCGCGACGGATTTATCTTGACACCGTACTTTTACGAGAAGCTTGCCGAGTACGAAAAACAGCCGGCGTCGATGCGAAAGTACTACGACGAGATGATTAAGGCGATCGACATTAAATATGAAGGCGCGCGCCTGCAGGCGGTAACGTTCGCCGAACGACCGACCCGGCCCACTCCAAAACCGCGGCCGGTTGCAAGGCCCCAAGTTTCCGAGGTGGAAAAAATCTTGGGTCGAGCCGAGGGCCTGCTGCAACTCGAAGAGCTCGACAATGCTCGCGAGGCATTCGAGGAAGCCCTCGAGAAAGCCGGCGGCCGAAGTTCGCAGGCCAGTTACGGACTCGGTCGGGTGGCGCTTGACGAGGCCGACCCCGACCTAGCGCTTGAACATTTTGCCGTTGCGGCCGAGGCCGGCGGTGACGCGCGGGTGGTTGCGATGTCGCACATTTATATGGGCCGCATCGAAGACATACTCGGCAATCGCGAGCTGGCGGTCAGACACTACGAAGACGCGTTAGCTGCCGGCGACACGTCTCCCATCACCGACAAATTCGCTAAAGACGGTCTGGCCGAGCCTTTCACGGGCGCCGAAGAGTAGACGCGCCTCGCAACCTCGCGATCGATTGCCCACTGAACGCCAACTGTCGGTGGGGCACTCTCCCCGTCGCTAAGTCGGTCCGTAGAATCCCTTTTACCGCGCCACCCACTTATAAGCGGCCATCGAGTTCGTGTAGAAATACTTCTCCTCTACCGCGCGGCCCTTCTCTCCAAAATACTCGCGAACAATTCCGAATACTTGGGCGTAGCTCCCGAGCGGATCGCTGTTGGGCCAGTCGCTCCCGTATAGCACGCGGTCGGGGCCGAACGTCCCGAAAATTTCGTCGATTTTCGAGCGGTAGAAATTGAGATCGTACGAGACCTTGCCGTTTCGCTCGAGCAAGACGGCGGAAACCTTAACGTAGGTCTGCGGCCGCTTGGCGAATTCACGCAATGCCGCCTGATACCGCGCTTGTTCGGCCCTTGCGACGGCCATCTTCGGCAGATGGTCGATCACAATGCGGAGCTCGGGTGCGTGGTCTGAGATTCGCAGCATGTCCTCGAGAATCTCGACCGTGGGGTTAGCCGAGTCGAGCGACAGGTCGGCCCTAGAAAGCCGTTTCATGTCGGCTATGAAGTCAGGGTTCGAGAGTTGCTCGTGGATATCTCGTCCCCATAGGTTGCCGTAACGCAGCCCCCGGAAAAGCGGGTTTTTGGTGAAGCGCTCAAGGTTCTTGGCAAAGCCTGGTTTGCCGGCGTCGAGGAATCCGACAGTGCCGACAATGATGGTGTCTTCGCACGCCACATCGAGTACCCACTGGTTGTCCTCGAGTTCCGGACTGCACTCGACTTCGATCGCGCCGCTGATCCCCAGCGACCGAGTTAGTTCGCGAAACCGGCTGGGGTAGGTCGGCTTTGAACGAATCTTGTCATCAGCCGGCGGCCACGGAATTCCGCCGGGCCGCGTCGGGTCAAAAAGGTGAATATGAGTGTCGATAACCGGGAATGGGGCCTTGGTCGCGGCCGCCGCTGTTAGGCCCGCAGTCGCCGCGAGGAACGTTCTTCGAGTCACGGCGACCAGTATAGTTCACCGCATCACGCTTGCTTCCGATCGGCGGCGGCTGATTAGATAGAGCGGTGGCCCCGAGCGATCGAGAAGTACTGCTACGAAGCCTGCCGTCGGTCGACGAACTGCTTCAATCCGAGACGGCTTCGGAATGGCTTGAGTCCGCGCCGCGCGATCGTATCGTGGCGCTAGCGCGCGCGGCACTCGACGAAGCGCGGACCAGCATCCTCGCGGGCTCCACCCAAAACGGCTTCGACGCTGCCATTGAAGTCAAAACGCGGGTCACCTCAAAGCTCAAGCATCTCTTGCAGCCATCGCTACGCCCCGTCATTAACGCATCTGGTGTGATCCTCCACACCAATCTAGGACGCGCACCACTCGCCGCATCCGCAGTCGATGCAATATCACAGGTCGCTCGCGGCTACTCGAACCTCGAATACGATCTCGTCGCCGGCAAGCGTGGAAAACGCGACGTTCATGCTGGAGATTTACTCGAACAGATTCTCGGCGCCCCGGCCATCGTCGTCAACAACAATGCGGCCGCGATCTTTCTAGTTCTCAATGAGCTGTCGAGAGACGGTGAAACGATCGTGTCGCGCGGCGAACTCATTGAAATTGGCGACGGCTTTCGAATCCCCGAGATTCTCGAGCGCTCCGGCGCGACATTACGCGACGTTGGAACCACAAATCAAACGCGTATCGATGACTATCGCCAGGCCATCAGCGAGCAGACCCGTGTGCTGCTGCGCGTCCACCCGAGCAATTTTCGTCAGGTCGGATTCGCCGGGCGCCCCACCCTCGCCGAGTTGGTAGCGCTCGCGAGCGAAACCTCGCTTCCTCTGGTCGAAGATCTTGGAAGCGGCTGCCTTAGCGATCTAAGCGCCATCGGAATCGATGACGAGGCGCCTGTAACCGCAAGCCTCGAAGCCGGTGTCGACATCGTGACCTTCTCGGGCGACAAGTTGCTCGGCGGTCCCCAAGCTGGAATCATCACCGGCACCCCGGAGCTGATCCAGAGGATCCGACGCAACCCGCTTTTCCGCGCCCTACGCGTCGACAAGCTGACCTATGCGGCGCTGGGCGCAACGCTCCGGGAGTTCATCACAGGTAACGAGCATCGTATCCCAGCCCTACGAATGATGCAGACGTCGGCGAATGAACTACGCCTCCGATCCCAGCGTTTCGTCGAAAAGTTAGACCGCCCCGGAGTCGCGATTTACGAGGGGGAGTCGTTGCTTGGCGGCGGCTCCACTCCGGCGCGGACACTCCCGTCACCGCTGATCGCGATCGAGCCCAGCGCGGACACCTCCGCACACCGCATGGAGCAGCAGTTACGCGCCAACGATCCGCCGGTAGTCGCCAGGATCGAGCGTGACACGTTGATCGTCGACCTTCGCACGGTCGCCCAGTCCGAAGAGGCCGATTTGCTCGAAGCTCTCAAGGCGCTCTAGGTTGCGTCAATTTGCCGTTACCATCGCCGCCACCAAAACGTCATAATTGGTTACTGGAAGAATTGAAGAATTCAAGGTGCCGAGCGGGTGCCGCGCGCTGAAGCTGCGGATCACTTCCTGTACACACTTATGCGAATCAGACTTCTTGCAGTGCCGGTCTTGCTCGCAACGTTGCAGACCCCAACGATTGCATTTGCGGAAGAAGCAGTCGGTTGGATCACGTCATACGAAGAGGCCCTCGAGGAGGCCCGGCGGACGGGGAAACCGATATTTCTCGAGTTCCGCTGCGCTCCTTGACGCGCCGGAAGGGAATTTGACGCACAGGTTGTGCTGACCGAAGCAGGAACGAGACGTGGCGAATTGCTAAAGCAATACGTCCCCGCCCGCATCGTCCAGATGAACGGGATCAATATCGGTCTTTACGATTACGACCGCTACAACACACTGTACTTTTTCCTCGTTAGCCCCGACGAGCAAATTTATTTGCGCTACGGCGGCCGCGACCCCAGATCGCCTACCACTTACCTCAATCTCGAAAGTCTGGAGCTCGCGCTAGAGCTGGGTCTCGAACAACATCGTCTTTACCAAGCAGGCAAGCTGCCCAAGACTAAGCCACCACCAGCGGTTTATCCGCAGGACATTCCGGAACTTTACAAGCGCACGATCAACTCCGGGCGCTGTGTTGAATGTCACCTCATCGATGATCTTGAGAACGTCCAGCGCGAGAAAGATGGCAACCTCGACAAGCTTTCGCAAATGTATCGCTCGCCGGACATTCGTGCGATCGGAATCGAATTAGACATTCCAAGGGGACTTCTTGTTGCGGACGCCGGCAAAGCCGTTGCCGAAGCAGGTATGCAGGCGGGCGACACGATCACTCACTTTAACGATACGAGGGTGTGGACCTTTGGCGACCTCCAGTGGGCCTACGATCACATCGATCGGCTCTCCAAGAAAATCAAACTAACGGTAGAGCGTGGCGGCTCGAGCGTCGACCTCGATGTCGACCTACCCGATTTTTGGTGGATGACCGACATCAGCTACCGCAACTGGAGCGTTGATCCTCGTGTGTACTTCAACTCCAAACCGCTGAGTGCTGACGAAAAGCGGGATCTGGGGCTCGAAACGGACGGCTTCGCGAGCCGCGTGAGCTACATTGATCGGATCGCGAAACTGCTCTCAAATCACACTCTTGTATTGGGTGACATAGTTTACGGCGTTGACGGCGAGACCCACGACGATATTGCCAACACAGCCGAGCTTTTTCTCAAGCTTCGCAAGCAAGCAGGTGGGCGCTACACGCTGCAGGTCGTCCGCGACGGAGAGCGGATCGAGATGCCGCTGAAGACCGATAGAATGAGCTTTCGAAAATGAATCTGGCACGTTTTTTCCTAGTGGCTTTGGTGCTATCCGCCGGGCCGCTTTTTTCGGCTGAATGGACGCCTGAAGTCGAAGCCTCTCGCGGAGGCCAGACACTCGTCACCTATCGCGCCAAGCTCGAGGGCGACTATCTGGTTGTTCAGCTAAAAGCCGCCGAGGGCTGGCACACGTACGCGATGGACAACAAGCAGCGAGCGACCGAAGTCCTCGCGGGCAAGATGTCGCTCGGCGTCGAGGAAAGTACCGAGCTGGCCGTCTCGGACGGTCTTGAAGTCATCGGCCCGTGGTACCAGTCGGAACCCAAGGACTTTTCGCAGCCGAAACTTCGCTGGTTTACCTGGGGATTCGACGAGCCGGCTCTGCTGGCCGCCAAAGTTAAACGCTCCGGAGCAGGCCCGGCGACCGTCACGATTAACGCGCAAGTGTGCGACAGCGCAAGTTGTCAAGCAGTCAAGACGGAGTTGCAAATTCCGATTGCAGGTAGTGCCCCGAAGACAGATTTCGATATTCAGTTGCTAACTCTCGTTCGTACCGATTAGCTTCCACGCCCACATCGCCTCGCCCTCACTTCGAGGCGATCGTTCCAACATGTTTTGGAGCATACGAGTTCTCACCGCATTTGACCCATTGGAACGCACTGCCCGCCTACGGAGAGGTGATTTGGGGTTCTGCGTTCACAAACGTGCATCATGCTAGTCTGCTAAATTCGTGACCAAATTGCTCCAGAGGTGTCCGATCTGCGCCAAGCGGACCGACCCAAAATTGAATTGCTACCCGTTCTGCAGTGAGCGCTGTCGCACGCAAGATCTGGCCAATTGGTCGACCGAGGCCTACGCCGTCTCAAGTCCAATAACCGAAGCCGACGAAAACTTCGATAGTGTCGACTCCAGCCCGGAGTCGGAAGATTATGCCTAGCCGCCGAACGGCGTTCGTTCTGGCAACCTGGTTCGGCTGCGGCTATTCGCCGCTGGCCCCCGGTACGGTCGGCTCAATCGGCGCTTTGATTGTCGCCTGGGCGGCAATCACCGCTGGCGGAATTCCGGCCTGGGTGTTCGGACCGGCCGCGCTGTTGCTATTTCCGGTAGCGGCGTGGTCGGCGGGCAAGGTTGAGCAATCCCTCGGCAGCGAGGACCCACAAATCGTTGTGATCGACGAGGTCGTCGGCCAGTGGCTGGCGCTCGCGCCGATCGTCGCATCGAATTGGCAGCATTGGCTGTGGGCACTGATTTTATTTCGCCTGTTCGACATCGCTAAACCATTCGGCATCCGAAAACTGGAGGAAATTGACGGGGGCAAGGGGGTCGTTGCGGACGATGCCGCCGCCGGGGCCTGCGCTATGATTGTGATGCTAGCGATTCGGTGGCTGTTGCCCTGATTTCAGCGCATTTTCATGCCCAAAGACTCGGCCTCCGGACCCAAGATCGAACACGTTTCGCCACCCGCCGCGATATCCGGCGGCTTGCTCGAACTGCGCGGTATGGGATTGACCTCTGCTGTTGGGCAACAGCCTTCGGTGCGCTTCGGCGACGTCAAAGGTCGATTAGTTGTCGCGGGGTCGCAGCGAGTGATCGTGAGCGTCCCGGACGAGGCAGTCGACGGCCGTTTAATTGTCGATGCCGGTGACAAACAGAGCGCTCCGTACATCTGTTCGCTCGGCTTCGTGCTAGCGGAAAACCTGCATCCTGTGGCCGCGCCCGCCGTTGATGCTTTTGGTAATGTCTTTACGACCCGCAGCGGCTCGCGTGGAGAGAAGCTCCCCGCCTCGGTTTTCAAGATCGATCTTGAGGGAAACGTCAAACCCTTCATTTCTGACATCGTCAATCCTACCGGGCTGCTGTTTCGGCCAGACGGTAACTTGTTGATATCGAGCCGTCACACCGGAACGATCTATCAAGTCACGCCCGATAGCCAGATGGAAGTCTATGCCGAGGGCATGGGCGTGGCAACCGGTTTGGCGATCGACGCCCACGACAACGTCTACGTGGGCGATCGCACCGGCACAATTTTTAAGATCAGTCCCTCGCGCCAAATTTACGTTTACGCAACCTTAGAGCCCTCGGTCGCGGCGTTCCACTTGGCTTACGGAGAAGACGATAATCTTTACGTCTCGGGCCCGACGACTTCAAGCTTTGACTGTATTTATCGGGTCGACCAGACCGGCGACGTTTCGGAGTTCCGTCGCGGTTTTGGGCGCCCCCAGGGAATTGCATTCGACGCTGTCGGGCGGCTTTACCTTTGCGCCTCTTACAGGGGCAGTTATGGGGTTTTCCGGCTTAACGACGACGCATCTGTCGAGCAGATCGTCTCGGGCCCAGGCATCGTGGGCTTGGCGTTTGCAAACAATCAGGACATGATTGTGACGACCACATCAGCCGTTTACAAGATCGCGACGACCGGTTGGCTCTAATTGCACATGTTTGGGTCAACGCCCCATGAATGCTGAAATCATTGCCGTCGGTTCGGAACTACTGACTCCCCAGCGCATCGATACAAATTCGCTATTCATCACCCAGAAGCTTGGTGAACGCGGCATAGAAGTCGTTCGCAAGTCCGTCGTTGGCGACGATCACGATCGACTGACGTCCGAGATTAGACGCTCTCGCGACGCCGTAGAAATCGTAGTCCTAAGCGGCGGCCTTGGCCCGACGCTTGACGACCTTACCCGCGACGCGGCCGCCGCGGCCGTTGGCCGCGGGCTGGAGTTTCACGACTCGATCGTGGAGCAGATCGCCGAACGATTCCGGCGGTTCAACCGCGAGATGGCAGAGGTAAATAAGCGCCAGGCGTACATTCTCGAGGGCGCGGAGATTCTTGAAAACCCGAACGGGACCGCGCCGGGCCAGTGGTTCGAAGATGAGCGCGGCATTCTGATCCTGCTACCCGGCCCGCCTCGCGAACTGAAGCCGCTGTTCGAAAAGGCTTGTCTGCCGCGGCTAGACCGACGCGAATCGCCATACCGTTATTTCACGCACTCGATGCGTGTCGCGGGCATTGGCGAGTCTGATGTTGATCAGCGTATCGGCCCGATTTACTCGGTCGAAGAACGAGTCGCAACAACGATTCTTTCAGCGCCGGGTGATATTCAAATTCACCTACGCGCCCGCGCCCAAACCGAAGTCGAGGCACGCGAAATCGCGGAATCTCTCGGGGCGAACATACAGGGCGAGCTTGGTGAGGCGGTTTATACGCTGCTCAACGAACCTCTGGAGGCAGTCGTCGCCGGCCTGCTGCGAGCGAAGGGCTTGAAGCTGGCCGCCGCCGAAAGTTGTACCGGGGGTCTGCTGGCCGGGAAGATCACTGACGTTCCCGGCAGCTCGGAGTTTTTCGCCGGCAGCTTCGTCAGCTACAGCAACAACGCCAAGATCAACTGGCTCGGCGTCGACCCCGCGATTCTCGAAGCGCACGGCGCGGTCAGCGAGCCGACGTCGGCAGCTATGGCCGAGGCCGCGCGCGACCATGCGGCGAAGGTCTTGGGCGGCCCGGCAATCGGCATCTCGACCACCGGCATTGCGGGCCCCGGGGGCGGTACGGACGAAGATCCCGTAGGCACGGTTTACTTTGGCATCGCCGATGACAACGGTGTGATCGTTAAGCGCCGACAACTAGGCGGGGGGCGCGATCGGGTTCGTACGCTAGCCGTACACACCGGGCTTGAGCTTCTTCGACGCCGGGTGTTGGGTCTGCTCGATTCGTAGCGACGTAGCAATCCGCGGACTTCGATTCAAGCCTAACTCAGCTTGCTGCCACGCGCGTCGGCTAAGATCCCACGAAGCAGCTCGATTCCGTCTTGATCGAAATAGCGCTTGGGTAGAACATATTGCTCCTCAGGCGATGGTGAAAGAAGAAAACTGCTCCGAGTTTCTGTCGAGTCCCAGAGGTCATCCCACGACATCCAGCCGTTGTGCTTTCCGACAGTTACTTCGAGCCCGCTCGGACATACGTGGTAGTGCAGCCGCAAGGGCTCCCCACCCCGACGGCGAAAATCCATCTGGGTAATTCGCGCCACAAATCCAACCGCGAGCAGCGCGCCGACCACAAGCGGGGCCAACACCCATAGCAGCCATTGGGCGCCGAAAAACCAGATGGCAAGGCAGGTCAAGCTCACGACCACGGCATAGACGACGAGCCCCGTGCGAGCTCGCTTTGCGAACAGTGTCATAGCTGCGAGAAATCCATCGCCGAAACCGACTACCGCATCGATGTCGAGAGTTTCAGACTTCTTGTGAAGATCGTACGCCACCTAATCCGCCATCTTAGCGCCCCGCCCAATCCGTCTGTACTCATCCATCTCAGGTCTGCGGCGCACTTGATCGATGCGAAGAGCAGGCCGAAAGCCGTCTCGTCGCGGAGACTGTGGTGACAATGCGAGGCCTCGCCCCGCAGTCTTGCGGGATTCACGCAAAATTTGTCATTTGAACCATTCTCCTCTCTTGTGGACACAGCTTGGCCGTCGAAATGTCCGGATTTGGCCGGTTCTGGCCGGATTTCGCTAAAAATCTCCGGCCGGGGCGACCCGCCAGACTTACCTTTTGAATTCCGTCAAACTCTACAAAGCAGAGCGGGAAAACTCCTCGCGTGCTCATCCGATTCGGTCCGCTGGCCGCATCATGAATGCTGCCCGGTGGCCGGATTTGGCGGGGTTTCTGTGAAATTTCGAGCCTCCTTGCAGGGCTTTCCGCCACCTCCAGGTATAGTGTACGGCTCGTGTGTACGGTTTTCGGCCGACCGTATCGCTAAGTTGCTGATTTATAAAGGCAAAAGAAATTTCAAGAGCGCCGGGATAAACCGGCATGTTGTTGGGAATGAAAGAGTCCTACAAGGAAGGAGTTAGCGAGCCACCTTGGCCCCGAGTTTTGCGGACGGCGTCGCGAGGCGACGGTCGAAGCGTAAACAGGGGTGCCGGCGGGCCGGGCTATTGAGCTTCGAAAATTCTTGTCTCAGGGCGCCGACCACGTTTGAAAGATGGGAAGGCAACACGGGCGTTCGCGTGATTCGCGAGTGGACGTCCGGCCCTGCGTAGTCTGAGAACCTGAGCACGTCGAGAAACAACATGCACGAGAACCGGGAGACCTCTGGAGTGTCTCGAGCTGATCGAGACCGGTCCGAGAAGGCGCTAAGCCGAACGGCGGGCATGTACGCTCCAGAGGAGTCTGACTGCGCCGTAGTACCTGTGAACCGACCGAACAAAGAGAGGCAACTCTTGGCGGAGGCCGGGGAGGGAAGGGTGCAGACCAAGGAGAACAGCGAAGGGTCCTACACGAGCCCGACACGGAGCGGGAAAAGAGTGTCCCAAGGACTTGGAGGTGTGCGTCGAACAGCCAAAGAGAGGAGGCAGGAAAGGTTCAGCGCTTTGCTCCACCATCTGAACGTGGATCAACTACGGGAAAGCTTTTACTCGCTACAGAGAAAAGCCGCGCCTGGAGTCGACGGCGTGACGTGGCGGGAGTACGAGACCGGGCTTGAGGATCGACTGGTCGATCTGCACAGCCGGGTGCATCGGGGTAAGTATCGGGCGCAGCCCTCGCGGAGAGTCTATATCGAGAAGGCCGACGGGCGGCAACGTCCGTTGGGCATTGCGGCGCTGGAGGACAAGATCGTCCAACAGGCCGTAGTGACGATCCTCAATCAAATCTATGAGGTCGACTTCAAGGGCTTTTCGTACGGGTTTCGACCGGGACGCGGTCCGCATCAGGCGCTCGATGCGCTGTCGGTGGGGATCGAATCCAAGCGCGTGAACTGGGTGTTGGACTGTGATGTGCGGTCGTTCTTCGACACGGTGTCGCATGAATGGCTGGACAAGTTCATCCGGCACCGCGTGGCCGATTCGAGGGTACTTCGTCTGATCCAGAAATGGCTGAAGGCGGGCATATCCGAGGAGGGCGAATGGTTGGAGACCAAGGTAGGGACTCCGCAAGGGGCGGTGATTTCACCGCTATTAGCGAATATCTATCTTCATTATGTTTTCGATTTGTGGGTGGAAGCCTGGCGCAAGAAAGTGGCAACGGGCGACGTGATCGTCGTTCGTTACGCCGACGACATTGTGGTGGGCTTTGAGCACCGGGTGGAAGCGGAACGGTTTCGGAGAGAGCTTCAAGAACGTTTCGCCAAGTTCGGTCTGGAACTTCATGCGGGCAAGACGCGGTTGATCGAGTTTGGGCGGTTCGCCGCCCAGAACCGGACGAGACGGGGCGAGGGAAAGCCGGCGACCTTCGATTTCTTGGGCTTCACGCATTATTGTGGGAAGCGCAGGAAGACGGGCACGTTTACCGTCTGGCGCAAGACGGTTAAGAGGCGGATGGTGGCGAAGCTGCATCAGTTGAAGGCAGTTCTGCGTCGCCGGATGCACGAGCCGACGGCGCTGGTCGGGGCCTGGCTGAAGCGGGTCGTCGAGGGCTTTTACCAATACCACGCGGTTCCGGGCAACTCGGATCGGCTGGCGTTGTTCCAATACCGGCTGCGCATGCTGTGGCGACGCGTGTTGTTTCGTCGCAGTCAGAAGGGACGCAAGTCCTGGAAGAGACTCAACCGACTGTTGGACCGCTGGATTCCTCGCCCTCGCGTTCTGCATCCTTATCCGCCGGAGCGTTTCTACGCCAATCATCCGAGGTAGGAGCCCAGTGCATTAGCAGTGCACGCTGGGATCTGTGCGGGGGGTGCCGGGCGACCGGCATCCCTACCGCGATAATCGCGGGACGGCTCTCTCGGGGCGGGCTCCGTCTTGGCAGCGGCGAGACTCATTCGCCCGGCATCATGGACGCTGAGATCGCTGGAAGCTACTAGTTCATAAAAGCCCTACCGCGAGGCTGTCCCGGATCTCCTCGGAGTCTCGTTGTGAGAGTGGGAAGAACGTCGACCGGAGGCGCGCTCAACAAATTGAGGCTTCAGAAGACGCGAGCGCACTACTATAGAATCGACGCATGACTCGCGACGAAGTCCTAGCTCTGATCTCAGGGGCCGAACGCGACGGTCGAGAGGAGCTCGGGCTATGGAATCAGCGAATCGGCGAGTTGCCGCCCGAGATCGGTCGCCTCAAGAAGCTAAAGCACATCGACCTCGAAGGCAACGGTCTCACAAGTCTACCCGCCGAACTCTTTGAACTGGAATCGCTCGAACGATTGGACTTGAGGAATAATGCGCTTCCCACCCTGCCACCCTCGATCGCTAAGCTCAAACGCCTCGAAGCACTGTATGTCCAAAGGAACGAGTTTAGCGCGCTACCGGTCGAACTGGCTAGGTGCACAAAACTGAAGACACTCGGTTTGGACGGTCGTCAGCTCTCCTCACTCCCTCCCGAAATCGCTCAACTCCAAAACCTCTCGACGCTGGACCTCCAAAACAATCAGCTCCCGGAGGAGTATCAGCGCCCGTGGAGCGAACTTCGCACCTATCTGGCGAGCCTGGCCGAGGGTGAACCGCTCTACGAAGCCAAGCTGTTGCTCGTAGGCGAAGGCGACGTCGGCAAGACTTGCCTGTCGAAGGCGATGCGGGCCGCGCCGGGCACCTGGAGTCAAGTTTTTAACGAGAAAAGTCAAACTACACCGGGCATCAAAATCGACATTGGTAGTCTCAAGGTGCCGAACAGCCAGGCTGGCAGTAGCGAACCGATCAGCATCAATATC
Organism: Bryobacterales bacterium; assembly: GCA_965205595.1. Classification (GTDB taxonomy): domain Bacteria; phylum Acidobacteriota; class Terriglobia; order Bryobacterales; family UBA6623; genus CATQHP01. Next base: position 416,287 of record CBDBHI010000012.1, read on the forward strand.
TGGGATTTTGGCGGCCAAGAGCGCTACTACATCACCCATCAATTTTTCTTCAGCCCGCGCGCCCTGTACTGCCTAGTGTGGCGCCCGCGCAAGGGTCACAGCGCCGGGAACGTAGAAGAATGGATGGAGCGTATTGAGCGCCGGGTGCCGAACGCCCGTGTGCTCGTGATCTCAACGCACTGCGACGAGCCGGGCAACCCCGAGTTGGACGAAGGGGATCTGCAATCGAAGTTCGGCGAGATGATTGCCGGGTTCCATGCGATCGACAATAAGTCCGGCACGGGTATTCCTGAATTGCTCGAGGCCATCGGGAAGGAGGCGTCCGGACTCGAGCAGATGGGCCGGCCGTTTAACCCTCGCTGGAAGGCGGTACGCGACGAGGCCCTTGGACTGGCCGGCGAATGCCCGGAGCTGACGCGCGACGCCGTCGACGAGATGGCGAAGAAGCAAGGTCTCAGCGACGACGATACCGACGTATTGCTCGATCTGCTTCACGACCTCGGCCGCGTCGTATATTACCGCCACGACGAGGGTTTGCGCGATCGTGTGGTGATCAACCCAGAGTGGCTGACGCAAGCTATTGGCTACGTCTTGAACGACGAAGTCACCATCGAAAACAACGGCGAGTTGCTACACAGCCGTCTCGACGACATTTGGCGCAAACACGGCAATGAGGCGAAGGAGTGGATCGTCTACGAGCGTAAGTACCATCCGTTCTTTCTGCGGTTGATGGAGAAGTTTGACATCAGCTACCGGCTGCCGGACCGCCCCACCGACAAGCTTGCGAGCTTGGTGGCGCAGTCGGTCGAATTCAAGGCTCCAGCACTGCCGTGGAAAATCGATACAACTTTGGCCGCGGGGCAAAAGGAGTTGTCGCTCATCTGCGAAATGGATCACCGGCCGGACGGGCTGATGGCATGGATGACGGTGCGCAATCATCGCTTCGCGCGGGAACATCAGCGGTCGCACTGGCGCTACGGCGTGTTTTTGTCGGACTTGGGCCAAGAGGCGCTAGTACTTAGTTGCGTAAGTTAGAATATTTACTGGCGAGGGGACGAGGGGCGACGACGGTCTTGGTCCATTCGAACGGAGTAGCCTTGGAGTTGTAGACGCGGACGAAGCTGTCGATGGCCTCGCGCACCTGCCGGGGGGAAGTGAAACTCGCCCCCCGCAAGGCGCGGCGGCTCAGAATCGAAAACCACACCTCAACCTGATTCATCCACGAACTGTAGGTCGGCGTGTAGTGAAAATGGATGTTCGCATGACGTTGCAGCCAGCGGTCATTTTTGGGCTTGTGAGTGTTCAAGTTATCTAAGATGATGTGGATCTCGCGGCCTTCGTGGATGGCCGCGATGTGGTTCATGAAGTCGAGAAACTCGCGACGCCGTCGGCGCCAATAGTGTCCGGCGATGATGAATCCGGTAGCCACTTCCAGCGCGGCGAAAAGCGGCGTCGTGCCGTGCCGCCTGTAGCCGTGCGAGAAGCCCGTCAAGGCCTTGCCGTTGGGCAAGCGTAGCCAGCCCTGCGCTCGCTCCAAGGCCTGGATGCTCGGCTTCTCGTCGACCGCGAGCACCACGGCGTTTTCCGGCGGGCTGAGGTAGAGTCCGACAATGTCGGCGGCCTTGCGAGCGAACTCCGGGTCGGTTGACAAACACCAACTGCGCCGCCGCCGCAAGGACACGCCGAGCTGCCGCAGTACGCGCCAGACTTGATGCTTGCTGACGTCGCCGAGAGCTTCCGCGAGCAGTTCGCCTGTCCAAGTGGCGTGCCCTTCGGGCGGAGCTTCGTCGAGTTGGCAGAGGATGCGTTTGCGCGTCGCTTGGTCGTACCGCGCGGGCCTGCCGGAACGCGCTTGATCGCATAATCCCGCCAGACGTTGCTGGGCGAAGCGGGTGCGCCATTTCGACACGCGCGCCGCCGGGGATCCCAGTTGCCGGGCGATCTCGGCGGTCGAGGTAGCGGCGGCCGCCAGCAGCACAATGCGAGCGCGCTCCACCATGCGCCGTTCGGACTTGTGGCCGCGCACCCAGAGTCGCAGCGTCTCTTCTTCCTCGGCGTTCAGTCGAATCACCGTTGCCGGTCTTGCCATACCGACATTTTACAGTTAAAGGCCTTACTTTCGCAAGTTAGTACTAGTTCAATTTCCGATTCGATCGACGGAACTGACGATCAATGTTCGGGGTAGCTCGCCACGGCACCTCTTCACGTTGCTACGCGACAGTCTGGAGTGGCTGATCAAAGACCGCTGGCCAGAACTGGGTTATAAGCTGCAAGTGCCTTGCCGCGGGGTCGTGGATAACAAACCGTGTTCGGCACGGTTTCCACTTCCGAGCCTTGAGGGGTTGCTAGATCACGGCCGAACCGAGCACTTCTGTATGGATTGTTTGTCGGACCAGAATGTGTCCGAGATGGTTGCGGGCTTCCGTGCACCGGCGGCGGCGCCTCCTGTTCCAGCGCAAGATTTTCCGGGCAGCGCGGAATGGGTGCGGCTCTTCATTAGGGAACGGAACGCCGAGAATCGCGATTTTCCGAGTTTATTTACACTCCGGAGGCCACCGTCGGGCGACGGGGCCGTTACAACCGAGTACGAACTGACGCTGTGGTGCGAGCATCCCGGGCATGAGCGACCGGTGAAAACTTATCCGCTGAAGCTCGATACGAATCTGGCGGCGCAGATGAAGGGGTTTCTGCCGCTACTGGGCAAAGCGTCAGGCGTGATTTCGCAGGTGGTCGAAACCTCGAAACTGGCCGGCGTAGACGGAAAGCGCGAACTAAATGGCATGCGGGCGCTCTTAGATGAGTTGGGCGGCGGTTCTCGCGACCTGCTTGGTGAGCCGAAACACGCCGACGCCGCGGAACTGCGTGGCCTCGGTGTGTTGTTGGACAAGGTTGACGTGCCACGAAATTGGGGCGGGTTGAAACGATACTTTACCTCTTCTGGCGACTACCTCTGGATCTCTAATCAGTTTCAAAACGAGTACGACCCCGGCTTGCCGAAGCTGTACGACGACTAGGTGAAGCTTGGGATCGGGGACACGCACGGAACCAGCACTGGCCTTTTCGAATCAACAGCTTCCAGCGATCTCGATGTTCATAAAAGATAAAACGGTGATAAAACAAGGCGGTTTGAGTCTCCTCACGGCCGAGACGGAACCCACCCAAACTGGTCGTACCGCGCTTTTGAAATTTATTTTGTCTTTGAAATCAATAACCTAGCGATTCGGCGGGCCGAAAACTGTACACACGGGCCTTACACTATACGTGGGAGGATGCGGACAGCTCGGCAAGGAGGCTAGAAATCTGATGGAAATCCTGCCAAATCCGGCCACGAGCGAGGAGGCTCGAAATTTGAGGGAAATCCTGCCATATCCGGCCACCGGCGAGCACGGCCCTAACAAGCTGCGTCCCTATATCGCTGCCAACAAACGGATTAGCTGTTTTTTGACGTCACCACTCGACTTTTTGCCCGCCGGGAACGTCGTCATAAACAACCACTCTTTCAAAATTCCGTTGTTAACAAAACATGCCGTGTGATAATGTTTTAGTAGTGCGAACGACGGCAGTTCTAGGACTGCTACTCGTCGCGGGTGTGGCGAGATCCGAACCTGTTGTTTCGGCAACTTCGGAACCCTCACGCTCGTATATCGCACGGCGTATGGAAGTCCGCGAGGACGCCGCGACCGGTAGGTTGGTCCGCAAGGTCCGCTACCGCCGAGGCGCTTCGCCAAAGCAGGCGGCTATCGGCCGTCACGGATCGGGCAACAAGGTTGTCCAAGGTCTTGATTTAGACCGCCTGATTCGCGACATAGGCAGTCGCCACGATGTGGATCCTGAACTGATCCACGCTGTGATTCGGCAGGAGAGCAATTACGACCCGTTTGCGGTCTCGTCGAAAGGCGCACTCGGGTTAATGCAATTGCTGCCGTCCACGGCGGAAAGGTTTGGGGTCAAGGATGTTTTCGTTCCCGCCGAAAACATTCAAGGTGGAGTGAAATACCTCCGCTACTTGATGGACCGCTACCCGCGGCAGGCCGCTCTCGTATTAGCGGCTTACAACGCGGGCGAAGGCGCGGTGGATCGGTATGGTGGAATCCCGCCCTACCAGGAAACTCAAGCCTACGTCTCGCGCATTAGCGAACGGTACAGCCCGTCAAGTGAAAGCGCCCCGTCGGAAGACGGCGAGACGGGCCGCCCGAGGATTGTGGCTTCAGTCACATCCGACGGCATGATCGTCCTCGGCACGCGCTAAATAAGAAGTCTGAAAGGGCTTCGACACCGCCCCAGGCGGTGGAGAGAGCGGGAATTTGACGAAAACTAGGTTTCGTCCGTGGTCGACGGCGTTGCTCGCAGCGCTCGTTCTGGTGACGTTCGCCTACGCGGCGTCAAAGAAAGAGCTTGCCGCCGAACGCTATCGCTACGCGACCGTCTTGCACGAAGACCTCGAAAGCGTTCCCAAGCTCGAGCTTGACGTTGAACAGTATCAGCTCGTCATCGATGCTTTCCGTCGAGTGCACCGCACGACGCCCTCTAGCGGCTACTGCGACGATGCGCTCTACACCGTCGCTGAGATCTACAACTCGATGATTGATCGCTTCGAAGACGATCGCTACCGAGAAAAAGCCATCGAAGCGTATCGCTTCATGGCAAGACAATACCCGCACAGTAAGTGGCGCAAACAGGCACTCGCGACGGCCACAGAGCTCGAGAACAGAGGTCCCACCAAAACGCGGCCGGGGCCTAGGCTTGCTGATCCCGCACCGGCAGCGGTTGATCAGCCGGCGGTAATTCTCACGAAGGCCGTTCCGACGGCGGCGCCAAGGTATCAGCGCCGGACCGTAATCGACCCTCCCAATCGCTCGGCGAAAAACAGAGGGCCCGCCTCGATAACCGACATCAGGCACCACAGCGAGAACGGTGTAACGCGCATCGTATTGACTCTCGACAAACAGATTCAACTCAAGTACGATCGCCTCGAAAGACCCGAGCGGTTGTATTTCGACCTGCTCGACTCGCGGGTCGCGAACGACTTCATCGGCGGCGTCACCGTCGACATCAATGATGGGCTCGTCAAGTCCGCTCGGCTGGCGCAGAACCGCAGCAACAAGGCGCGCTTGGTGCTTGATCTCAAACGCTCGGTCTCGATGGATCTGATTTGGCTCGACAACCCGGCGAGGCTTGCGATCGACATCCGCGACGCGAATGCACCGCCCGTTCAGCGGGCGGAGAACCCGGCTCCCGCGTCCGCACCGCCGACACCCGTCGCAACAACGGAACCGGCGCCAGAAATCGCAACAGCGTCTTATGCACAGCCTGAGCTGGCAACGCCAAAGCCCGCCGAGACGACTGCCAGCGGCAAGCACAATCTTATCCGCGCTCTAGGACTCAAGATGAGCCGTGTTGTCATCGACGCTGGGCATGGCGGGCACGACACCGGCTCGATCGGACGCGGCGGCCTGCGCGAGAAAGATGTGGCCCTCGCCATCGCGCATCGGCTCGGCGACTTACTCAAACAGCGTCTCGGTACCGACGTCATCTACACCCGAACGACCGACGAGTTCGTCTCGCTGGGCGAGCGCCCGCGGATCGCGAACGCCGAGGAAGCTGACCTGTTCATCTCAATTCACTGTAATTCGGCGCGCAGCCGCTCCGCTCGCGGCGTAGAAACCTACTACCTCAACTTCACGACCGACTCCTGGGCGCTCAATGTGGCGTCACGCGAAAATGCCGCGGCCGATCGCACGATCCACGAACTCCAAGACCTCGTGTCGAAGATCGCCCTGAAAGAGAAAATTGAAGAATCGAAGGAATTCGCCGGCAAGATTCAAAGCGAACTCCATAGCGGCCTTTCGCAACGCTCAAAGGGAGTGCGGGATCGTGGCATCCGCAAGGCCCCGTTTATGGTGCTGATCGGCGCAAAGATGCCTGCCGTGCTCGCCGAAATCGGCTTCATCAGCAATCAGGCGGATGAAAACCTAATGAAGACCGACGACTACCGTGCCGAAGTTGCCGAGTACCTTTTCGATGGAATCGCATCATACGCCGGCAGCCTCGGAACGCTCTCGATGAAATCTTCCGAGAAGGGCACGCCGACGGCTGCTCGTCTCGACTGACGAAATTCGCCGCCTGGCTCAAGCGACAGCACTCTCTGACAGTCTAAAAAAATGCTCTAGCCCGCTCTTACGCAGCGACCGGAGTTTGCCGACGCATTGTGTAATACAAAATCACCGCGAGCGGATACACGGTCATAACAATCGTGGTCGGCCAGGCGTGCAGGTTCGATAGCCAAACCGAGTGAAGAATGCGAGAGTGTCCCAGTCGTAGTTGAGGGTTGAGGAGCGGCGGTGTAGAGGGGCATTGCGCTAGAGCATTTTCATAAAATTCATAGTCCGTAGCCGCAGTGGCGGAAGCAGGCTTGCATGTTTTGCGGGGTGACGTTGGCAAGGGCTTCGGCTAGACATTCTTCGAGCTTGGGAAGCGCGCGCGCTTGGGCGGCTCGCAAGCTTTGCTTGACCTGCGCCCAGCACTGTTCAATCGGGTTGAAGTCAGGCGAATAGGGCGGTAGATAGAGCAACTCGGCGCCGTGCGCCTCGATCGCCGCGCGCACCCCGGCGACCTTGTGCGCCGAGAGATTACCCATCACCACGACATCACCCGGTTGGAGTTGCGGACCCAGCACCTGCTCGAGATAGGCGAGGAAAATTTCACCGTCCGTCGCCGCTTCGATCGTCATTGCCGCGACCCATCCGGAACGGCGAATCGCCCCCAACACACGCAGCGTTTGCCACTGTCCGGCGGGCACTCCCGCGCGCAGCCGACGACCTCCCCAGGCGCGTCCCTAGCGTCGGGTCATTTCCGTGGCGACGCCGCTTTCGTCCATGAATATCAGCTTTTCCGGATCGATCCGGCTGACTTGCTCGCGCCATGAGGAACGCCGCTCTTGGTTGGCTTCGCTGTCTTGTTCGGCGGCGTAGAGCGACTTTTTTTTAAACGCAGCCCCATCTCGCGCAACAGATTCCACAGCCGTCCGATGCTCGCCTTGAGCTTCAACTCGGACTGTAGCCACGCTTGCAACTCGTGCAAGGTGAGGTCGGACTGCTTGTCAATCCACGCGCTCAGCCGGTGGCGGACGTCCGCCGTGAACTTGCTGCTCCGCCCACGTGGTCCCGACGGCGGACGCTCCCAACTGCCCGTGCGACTGCATGCCGCCGACACCTTCCTCGCCCAACTCTCGCTGACGTGGAATCGCTTCGCCAGTTCCGCTAGGCTTCCATCTCGCTGTTGATGCGCCTCGATCAATTTGCGGCGCAAGTCATCTGAATATGCTTTCGCCATGACTCGTTTGACGCAGCGAAGAATCTACAAGAGCTGTATATACTTTAACTGAAAATGCTCTAGTTGTACTGAGCGTGTAAGCTATACATGATGCGATTTCGTCTGCTAGTTTTCGCCTTGACGGTTACCGCGACCGCGATCGCCCAACAACGCGGATATATTGATCCGATGCCTATTCTGAAAGCCGTTTCAGAGGAAATGGGCGTTGACAAACTCAACTGTATCTCGATCTCGGGCGAGGGCTACGCGGGGATGGTGGGCCAAAACATCACCCAAAATACCGACTGGATCAAGGGCGAACCACTTGCAAACTACACCCGCATCATCAACTTCGACGCCGCCAGTTCAATAGAGACTTTCGAGCGAAAGCCAGGTCTGTATCCAAGATCGTGGAAATACGGCACTGGTTGGCTTGGCGGCACGCCGTTACAGGAGCACACCAAGCAGACATTCGTCGTCGCCGGAAAGAATGGCTGGCACGTCGACGGAGAAAGCGGCAGGCCAGTTCCAGCCCCTAACGATGCCGAACTCTGGCAGCTCGACATCTGGCTCACCCCGCACGGGTTCGTAAAGGCCGCCATGATGCCCGGCGCGAACCCGAAAGCGATTTGGCGCTGGGAAATGGTTGAGAGCGGACGCGATGGCGCGACCACCGCGGGGATCAAGAAATCGATCGTTCTGAGCGCCACCATCATGGGGCGTTACCGCGTCAACGCCACTGTCAACGACGACAATTTGATTCAACGTCTGCAAACCTGGGTACCGCACGCAGTTCTCGGCGACATGAATTACGAGCACGAATACACTGACTGGCGCGAGGTCGATGGGGTTAAATTTCCGGCCGGTTGGCATCACCACGATGGCTGGGACGATGAGCGCCAGTTTCCTGTAATTAGCGGCGGACACAACGGCTTCGGCGGCAGTTTCCCTGACATCAAACCAAACGTTTGTGGAGACCCGATCACTGTTCCGGTCAACGTCCGAAACGCAACCAGCGCGCCCCCGGACGTCGTCTCGACCAAGCTGGCGGACGGTGTGTGGATGCTGGGCGGCGGTTCGCACAATAGCGTTGCCGTCGAGTTTGCCAATTTCATCGCCGTTGTCGATGCCCCTCTGAACGAGCAGCGCTCATTGGCCGTCATCGAAGAGATCGTCCGGCTAGTGCCAAATAAAGCGATTCGCTACGTCGTGAATACCCATGACCATTTCGATCATCTGGGCGGACTACGCACCTACCTCCACGTTGGCGCGACAGTGATCACACACCAACGCAATCGCCTGTTTTACGAAACCGAGCTGCTCGACTATACGCCGCGTACGCTCGAGCCCGACATGGTCTCGCTCTACCCGCCCACCGAAATTTCAGAGGGCTACACGTTGGAAGATGTCGATGAAAAATACGTCATCACGGATGGTGAGCGGTTGCTGGAAATTTACTACGTCCAAGCCCTCGGCACACATGTCGAGGGAATGCTGATGGGCTATATTCGCGGCGAAAAGATTCTCATTGAAGCCGACCTGTTCAACAGCAGTGAGGGCAGTGCGGCGTCGCCGGAGCTGCACCGGGCCTTGTTCAACAACGTGAAGCAAATCGGTCTTGACGTAGCGACGATCGCTCCCATCCACGGCCCAGTCGCGCCCTGGAGCGATTTTCTAAAGGCTCTCGACCAATAGCGTTAGCGTTAGCCCGCGTTCCTCGCCACGTGGTGAGCGAAAGTGCGTGAGATGTGCGTCAATACGAGGCGGGCGACGGTCGGCGCGGAGGCCGAGGTGTCGAACCACTCGTCCGTGAGCGCGCGTGCTAGATAGAGACCACGCCGTGCTTGACGGCGTACTGCGTTAGCAGTGCCGTCGTGCGAATATCGAGTACCTCCATGATGCGGTACTTGTGGAACTCGACGGTTTTCGGGGAGAGTCCTAGGATTGCCGCTATCTCCTTGATTGAATGACCCTCGGCGACGAGCTGTAAAACTTCTCGCTGGCGGGGAGTCATTGATACGCCTGGACGAGCCGCTTTGCTCGTCCGTCCGCTGAACGCATCTCGCATCATGGCCTTTGCGATCGATGGTGTGACGTATACGCCTCCTTTGAGAACTTCCTGAATGGCTGTGACGAGCTCGGATGCAGCGGATTTCTTGAGCACATATCCGGCTGCTCCGACCCGGAAGGCTTCGGCTGCGTATGCCATATCCGCGTGCATTGTGAGGAACACAATACGTACTCGTGGGTTGTCACTCAATATCTGTTGAGCGGCGTCGATGCCGTTGAGCAGGGGCATCGAAATGTCGGCGATGACGGCATCCGGACGCACTTCCTTGGCCTTTGCGACCAATTCGCGTCCATTCTCGACCGACGCGACGAGATCGAACTCGGGCTCCAGCAGGCTGCGAACACCCTCCATTAGAATTTGATGGTCGTCAGCAATGATCACTCGTGGGCGCATAACTCGGCCTCCTCTTCAACTGGAATAAGTACTTCTACGCTCGTGCCGGTTTGTGGATCGGAACGAATGTCTACGTCACCATTGAGCAAATGAACGCGCTCGGCCATGCTGACCAGGCCCAGTCCAGCACGGCGTTGTTCCGCTTGGACGTCGAAGCCCTTGCCGGAATCGTGAACCGTCAGGTGAACCGCGCGATTACTCGCCGCTAACACAACCTCGGCGCTGGAGGCGCGCGCGTGCTTGGCAATGTTGCGCAGGCTCTCTTGGGTAACTCGGTAGAGAGTCAGCTTCGCCTCTACACTTAGATCCGCCGGCAGCTCTTCGCTTTCGAATTCGACCGTAATCCCCTCACGTTCTGAAAACGCTCTACACTCTTCGCGGATCGCCGCGACGAGGCCCAGGTCGTCGATGATCGCCGGGTGCAGGAGCCGAGATAGGTCGTGCACCTCGTCAGCAAACTGTAAGATCTTTGATTCTGCCTGCCGCAAGCAATCGCTAAATTGGGAATCGCCTTCGGGGGCTAGCCGACGAACGTTCGCCATTTCGAGTGCCAGCGCGGCGAGAGACTGGCCAAAGTGGTCATGCAGCTCGCGGGCTAGTCGCTTGCGCTCTTCTTCCTGTGACGTGATTAATTGGCCCGCGAGACGCCTCACTTCAAGATTCTGGCGGCGCAGGTGGTCTTCGCTCCGGCGTAGCGCGACTTCGGCGCGTTTACGTTCAGACACCTCAGCGGCCAGGCTAACGTTGGTGGCCTCGACCGCCGCTGTTCGCTCCGCGACTTTTTGCTCTAAAACGTCGTGCGCGAGCTGCAGTTCGCCAGTCTTTTTGAGCAGCTCGTCCAGCGTCCGAAGCAAAACGAGTGCGCTCAGTAAGACCGCGAGCGCTCGGCCCAAGGGCGTCAGATACCCAACTAACCCCAACCCAGCCGATACATCGATCATCGGGAATGCAGAGGCGATCAGCAGGACGGCCGCGACCAGCGCGAATCGCTTCTCCCGGTGCGTCCGATATAGCCGGAAGGCGAGCCACGCCGCGGACAGCCGAGCAGCCGCGGTGGCAATTACCGTGAAAATCTCAAACATTCCCACGGTAAATCTATCATCGACCCATGGGCGGGGGCTGTAGGGATTCGGCCCTATCCGGTACTAGGTGATTCCCAGGGGCTGTTAGAACCGGCGCTCTCAAGCGTTGTCGCTAGTTCGCGAATTCCGCGTACCAGTTCTGTACGATTGCTATGCTGGAACGCTCTTGCTCAGCAGTGTTCTCAACCACCACAAACAACTCACCGCCGGGCCCAACATCGTAGTTTGGAGATGACCCTCCCACAAGGCCCGAGTGAGTGAACAGTTTGGTGGTCTGCCCGATCGAAATCGCATTTCCAAGCACAACCTTTACCGCCATGAGCGCCTCGCCCTCGACGAAATATAGTTCTGTCCCATCACCGTTCCAGCGCGGCTGCGTCCCGCCGTTGGCCGAAATTTTGATCACGCCGCCACCCTCGGGGAATCGCTCGATATAGACTTCGTCTCGTCCCGTGCGATTGGAGGCGTATGCCACGTAATTTCCGTTAGGCGAGAACTGACCGTGGCGCTCTCGGAACTTGGTCTGGAGAAACGGGGAGGACTTAACGCCACCTTCGGCGCTGAACTCCGCGAACCAGAGGTCGAGGGCACTATCGAGCGCGGTTGCGTTATATAGCAAATATCGTCCGTCCAGCGACCAGTCCAGCGGGGTCTCACGCACCGGCGTCGCGATAAGCGGTTCATCTTCTCCACTTCCATCCGAACGTCTGCGGTACACATCGTAGTTGCCGCTTCGATCCGTTCCGAACACGATGTATTGGCTATCGGGTGTCCAGATCGGTCGACTGTCGTGAAGTGGGTCGGTGGTGATTCGAGTTTTGAGTCCCCTCTGTGCGTCGTGTACCCAAATATCAGTCTCTTCTTCGCTTGCATCCACCGCTCTAACGGCCACGTACCTTTCATTAGGCGAAAGTGACACGTACAAAATATCGCGCTGAGGCTGACCGATCGAATCAGTCACGTTGCCGGAGCGGTCTCTCCAGGCCAAGTATGGCTGGCCAGTAGTCTCTGCCTTAGAAAAACAAAGTGTGCCATCCAGCGCTACGCTGGGAGCTGCACCTTCCCTGGCGACTCTGAACGGCTCGCCGGTGGTCTTTAGCGATTTCAGCGAAAACGGGACCGCCCAGAGCGTGTCGGTGCTTGCTGGGCCAGTTTGGTAGACGATGTGACCGCTGGCCGAGTACGCAGCGTCACCCCCGGCTCCGACGATCGACTCCTCTGACGTGTCGAGGTTGCGGACGATGATTTCCGTTTTGTTCGGCGTGCCGCGCAAGAACATTAACACGCGGTCCGCGCGGGGGAGAAAACGTGGTCTCGAAAATACTGTTCGATCGGAATAGTCTTCCGTTGGAACGATGGGCGAAGGTGTTCCATCTCGAACATTTACCGTGTATAAACGCGGCGCACCGCCTTCGCTGTAACGCGCGGACCAAATAATTTCGTCACCCTTGGGGCTCCAAGCGGCGGAGAAGTCCGCGGGCGCGCTCGGTAGCTGCACGGCCTGCACGGGCTGGCCGTTCGGCACGTCAATTGTTTGAATTTCAGATTGAAGGAGAAAACCTAATGTTGTGCTTCCCGGGGCCCAAAATGGTGACCGTCCGCCCGAAGTCGACGCCAACCGTATGTCGCCACCCGTGGAGAGATCGCGAACTGAGATCGGCCCGGTCGCGTCTAGTGACGAAAATGCGACGTAACGCCCGTCGGGAGATATCACGGCGGAGGCAAAGCCGGCTGGGGGCTGGAAGTCCAGCCGCCGGAGAGGGACGATTGGCGGCGGCGCATCCGGTATCAGCGCGACTGCGATGGCGATCGGCGCTATCAGCGCGGATCCCACGGCTACGAGCCAGGGGGTCCGCGAATTTCGTTCGGGTTTGGCTGGGGGATTCTCGACGGACAGCGGCTGGGCTATCGTCTCGCCGGCCGCAACCAAGGTGCCTGAATCGACCTGCTTGGTCGGCCACGTCGAGGCCGGAAAAGTCCCCGTCTGGGTTCCGGATGCGTCGATCTGGATACGTTTCTTTAGCTTTTTCAGGTCGAGAATGAAATCGTCGGCCGATCGATAGCGTTCGCCCGGGTCCTTCGCGAGCGCCTTGCTCAGAATCCAGTCCAATTCGATTGGGACGCCAACTCGAAGTGAGGTAATCGGCTGCGGCTCCTCATTCATGACCCCGAACATGATCGCTTGGTTGTAATGCCCTAGAAACGGCGTCACGCCGGCGATCGTCTCGTAAAGAACAACGCCGAGCGACCAGAGATCGGTCCGATGGTCGAACTCCGTGCCCTGGGTTTGTTCGGGCGACATATAGGCAACGGTGCCGAGGCGAGTATTCTCAGCGGTGAGCTCGGAGCGATCTGAAAGCCGGGCCAGCCCGAAGTCCATGATCGTGGCATGGATTTCGCCCGATGCGTTGCGCTTTACCATCACGTTTTGGGGCTTTATATCTCGATGAATGACTCCCTTGGTATGAGCTGCTTGAAGCCCGGCGGCAATCTGAATCGTGATTTCGAGTGCCTCGTTGAGCTTCATCGGCCCGTCGAGAATTTCGGTGCTTAGCGGCTGACCCTCAATGTAGGCCATGGCCAAAAACGTTTGGCCCTCGTCCTCACCGATGTCAAAGATGGGACAAATATTCGCATGGTTCAGCGCCGCCGAAGCCTGCGCCTCGCGCTGAAAACGCACGCGCTCCTTTTCATTTACCAAGCGGTGGGGCGAGAGAAACTTCAGCGCGACGGTACGTCGGAGGCGGGTGTCTTCCGCGCTGAAGACAATTCCCATCCCGCCCTCACCGATCTTATCGATGAGTCGGTAATGCGAAACTATTTGGCCGAGCTCGGGTGGCACGAGAACACCTAATTCTAGCGGATAGCTGTGATTCACCGCCCCCTGACCGGCTGCCGTCTGAGCCTGATGCCGAGTCAGTTGGCGCGATGGAACTGTCGCGCCAAATCTGTAAGACGGCGGTTGGCATTTACGTGCGACTTGCTTCTCAGTCCTCCGACCCGTCAAACTGCATACCTCTGGAGTCATGATTCACGGACCGAAGGCATTAGAGGGCATCACGGTCCTTGATATTGCTGGTAGCGTCGCCGCGGGCTACTGCGGAAAACTGTTTGCGGATCATGGCGCGGATGTCGTGCTGATCGAGCCGCCCGGCAGCGGATTCGCTACCCGTGAACTCGCTCCATTCGTATCCGGATCGAAAGCGCCTGAGGCGAGCGCGATGCATTCGTACTTGAGTACGAACAAGCGAAGCGTAGTGCTCGACATGAAATCGCCAAACGGCCTTAAGGAGTTTCTATCGCTCGCGCGTGGCAAGACGCTCGTAATTGATTCCGACGGGGCAGGGAATCGAGCGGTAGATCCAAACCAGCTGGCGAAGGGTTCCCCCAATTGCGTCTTGATGTCTATCACCTGGTTCGGCCAAGATGGACCATACCGCGATTACGCGGGTTCGGAAGGGGTTTGCCAAGCGCTTTCCGGACGGATGTATCCGCTCGGGCCAGCCGATGGAGCGCCACTAATTCCCGGCGGTTACCAGGCGCAGATAGTGTGTGGATTGACTGCATATGTCGCCGCGCTGGGCCAAATCTTGGGCCGTGAACTTGGCAATGTAAGCGGGTTCGGCCATCTTGATGTTTCGATCTACGAAGCAAATCTCTGCTTCACGGAACTGGGCGCTATCCGGGGCTACAACGGCGACGAGACCCCAAAGCGCATGGGGGTCAACCGCCTGCCACCGACGTACCCGATTGGCGTTTACCCGTGCAAGGACGGTTGGTTGGGAGTGACGGCTCTGACACCTGCGCAGTGGAAGAGTTTCTGTGCACTCCTTGAGCTCAAAGGCGTTGCCGATCTGCCGAAATATCAGACTACCCTGGGCCGCCTGGAGGATGCCGACGAACTCGAAGAGATGATCTTGGACGCGGTTCGCGAGCGATCGGCGGGTGAACTCTTTCATCGTGGACAGGGGATGCGCATTCCGCTCGCGCCCGGGCCGACGATGGAGCAGCTTTTCGACGTTGATCAGTATGTGCAGCGCCGGGCGTTTGCGAATGTCTCGCATCCCGATCAAGGTCAGTTCAAGGCTCCGGCTACTCCGTTTCGACTCTTTCGAACGCCTTCCGTCGAGGGTGGCCGGGTGTCGCGGCTCGGGGAAGATACCGAGAACGTTCTTGGCGGTGTGCGCGAGGCGATATCGTGAGCCGGCCGACAATACTACGCGGTCTCCGAGTCGTCGATCTTTCTATGGGCTGGGCCGGTCCTCTTGCCGCGCGTCAGCTGGCCGATATGGGCGCGGAAGTCCTGAAAGTCGAATCGTGCTCGCGATTCGATTGGTGGCGAGGTTGGGAGCCCACGCAGGAATGGCTCGACGCTGATGAGGCCGAGAAGGCCGTGCCGTTCAACATGGTCAATCGCAACAAGCTCGATGTAACGCTCGACTTGTCGAAGGATCGGGGACGTCAACTATTCCTAGACTTGATCTCGAAATCCGACGTCGTTATTGAGAATTATTCGGCCGGCGTGCTGCCAAAACTCAATCTGCAATACGACGTGCTGCGCGAGGTAAAGCCAAATTTGGTAATGATGTCGATGCCTGCGTTCGGCAGCACCGGACCCTGGCGCGAGTATCGCGCGTACGGGTCGACGACGGAGCAGGCTTCGGGCCTGCCGCATCTTTCCGGCAACGCTGAGTGGTTGCCCACGATGGTGCACGTTGCCTTGGGCGACGCCGTGGGCGGTCTGAACGGGGCGGCGGCTTTGCTGACCGCTATTCGTCATCTCAACAGGACCGGCGAAGGTCAGTTCATGGACTTGTCACAATCTGAGTGTCTTTTCCCTTTGGGCGCACACGGCATCATCGAGCAAGCTGTGACGGGCGAGGCTCCAGCGCGGATCGGCAACTCCTCTCAGCAATTTGCTCCGCATGGTGTCTACCGTTGCGCAGGCGATGACCAGTGGTTGGCGGTGCAGGTTCAGAGTGACAAGCAGTGGGCAGCGCTCAGAGAGACGATTGGAGATGAGCTCGGCGGCTTCGGGTCACTTGAAAATCGCCTTGAACGGAGCGGCGAGTTGGACGAGGCTGTTTCTCGTTGGACGCGTAAGCAATCACCGTGGGAGGCGATGACGATTCTACAGTCAGCGGGAGTACCGGCCGGCGTCGTAAGACCTGCGTCCGACTTGACGAGAGATAGTCATCTCGAAGCTCGCGGTTACTGGAAGATCATGGGGCGAGATTTTGTTGGCGCACAACCGAACCCGATAGCGCCATATAGGCTGGTTGGAGCACCGTTTGACATCGACCGTCCCGCGCCGACCTTAGGTCAGCACAATCGCGAGGTACTAGGCGGAATATTGGGACTGTCGAGCAATGAGATAACGGAGCTGGCGACGTCTGGAATCATAGGAAATCGACCATTGATGCCCGCTCGCTAGACGAACAAAGGAAACCACTGATGAAGTTGTTGATCGCCAATCGGGGAGAGATTGCGATTCGAATCGCGAGAGCTGCTAGCGAACTCGAAATTCCCAGCGTGGCGGTCTATTCCGAGGACGATGCGCAATCGCTGCACGTGATTCGAGCGGAACAGTCGGTTGGCCTGGTCGGTCGTGGTCCCGGTGCCTACCTTGATATCGCACAGATCGTGGCGGCGGCAAAGAGTTGCGAATGCGACGCCGTGCATCCCGGGTATGGGTTTTTGAGCGAGAACGCCGACCTGGCCAGGCGCTGTAGTGAAGCGGAAATTCGATTCGTGGGTCCTTCGGCGGCCGCGCTCGAACTGTTTGGCGATAAGGTGCGGGCTAGAGCGCTTGCGCTGGAGCACGACGTTCCGGTGATCCAAGGGATTTCAGAGGCGGTCTCTGTCGAACAGGCAAGGGAATTTTTCGACAGCCTGGCCGCCGAATCGGCGATGTTGATCAAGGCAGTAAGCGGAGGTGGCGGCCGTGGCATGCGCATCGTTGCAAACCGCGATGAGATTGACGATGCCTATGCGCGTGCCGGTTCAGAAGCAGAATCAGCCTTTGGATGCGGCGACCTATTCGTCGAGCGATATCTGCCGAGAGTACGGCACATCGAAGTACAGATTGTCGCCGACGGCTACGGCAACGTTCGCGCGATAGGCGACCGCGACTGTACGATTCAGCGGCGCCACCAGAAGATTATTGAGATCGCTCCCGCACCCGACCTTAGCGAAGAGCTTCGGGCGCGGTTGGCCGAGGACTCAGTCAAGCTAGCGACGGCCACGAGGTACGAGAGCCTGGGGACGTTCGAGTTTTTGGTTCGAGATTCGATTGAACCCGACGGATACGCCTTCATCGAGGCAAACGCTCGCTTGCAAGTCGAGCACACCGTAACCGAGGAAGTCAGCGGCATCGATCTCGTCAACTTGCAGCTTGAAATGGCCAGGGGAAAATCGTTACCCGAACTCGGCCTCGGGCGGCTCGACGTTGCAGCGCCGTCGGGTTTCGCGATACAGGCGCGCGTCAACATGGAGAGC
Source organism: Bryobacterales bacterium (assembly GCA_965205595.1). Classification (GTDB taxonomy): domain Bacteria; phylum Acidobacteriota; class Terriglobia; order Bryobacterales; family UBA6623; genus CATQHP01. Next base: position 433,642 of record CBDBHI010000012.1, read on the forward strand.
ATGCAGCCGAATGGTGACGCTCGACCCTCAGGCGGCCGGCTGACAACATTCGAGGTTCCCTGCGGTCCGCGGATCAGAACCGATACGTTCGGCTATGCGGGATACGAGACTAGCCCGGCGTTCGATTCTCTACTGGCCAAAGTTATCGCCCATTCGCCGTCAGCCGAGTTCCCGGCCGCAGTCGCGCGAACCGCAAGAGCCTTGAGCGAGTTTCGCATCGAGGGCGTCCAAACCAACCTTGCATTCTTGCGGGCGCTGCTTAGCCACCCCGACGTGACTGGCGCGCGCGCGTACACGCGTTTTGCCGACGACAACGCGAGCGCTCTCGTCACTGCCGCGAACATCTTTGAGCAAAAGGACCTTGCGGCCTCAGACGAGGCTGAAGAAGCGCGTCTCATGGCCGGCGCAAAAATCGACAATAGCGATCCGCTCGCCGTCCTTGCCCACGGCAAGACCGCAAGCGAGCCGCGCTCCACAAGCGAGCCGCTGTCGGCTGATGTCGAAGGCGTGGTTACGGTTTGGGCGCCGATGCAAGGAACGATCATCAGCTTAGACGTCGCCGCCGGTGATGACGTCCGCGAGCAGGGTCAGATCCTGGTGATGGAAGCGATGAAGATGGAGCATGAGATTCGCTCCACCGTCAGCGGCTCGATTCGAGAGTTGACGGTAGCAGTCGGCGATACGGTCTACGAAGGCCATCCTTTGGCATTCATAAAAGAGAAGGAATTTGGGAGTGAAGCGTCTGGCGATGACGAGGCGATCGACCTAGACTACATCCGACCAGACCTGGCGGAAGTGCTCGAGCGGCACCGAGTAACACTCGATGAGGCGCGGCCCGACGCAATCGCGAAGCGGCGTAAAACCAATCAACGGACCGCCCGTGAAAACGTTTACGACCTTTGCGATGACGGTAGTTTCGTTGAGTACGGGCAGCTCGCTTTGACGCCCGGGTCGGGACTGCCACGCGATGAAGTCATCAAAAAATTTCCGACCGACGGCATGATCACCGGCATCGGTTCGGTCAACAGTGAACAGTTCCCCGGCGAGCGGTCGCGCTGTGTCGTGATGTCGTACGACTACACGGTGCTGGCGGGCACACAGGGCGTCACGAACCATCTCAAGACCGATCGCATGCTTGAGTTGGCCCACAAATGGCGCCGTCCGGTAGTGCTGTTTGCCGAGGGTGGCGGTGGTCGCGCGGGAACTGGCGGCAAGCGCAAGGGTGGCGCTGGGACCACCGGCGCGGGGCAGGGCAGGGCCGACGATGCCTATCGTCCGCTTGATATTTCGACGTTCGCCACAATGGGTTCGCTGAGTGGTTTGGTGCCGCTTGTTGGCATCACCTCGCGGTTCTGTTTTGCGGGCAATGCGTCGCTGCTTGGTTGCTGCGATGTGATTATCGCCACCGAGGATTCAAGCCTCGGTATGGGCGGCCCGGCTTTGATCGAGGGCGGCGGTCTAGGTGTCTTTCGACCGGACGAAGTTGGTCCGATGGATGTCCAAGTTCCTAGCGGCGTCGTCGATATCGCGGTCAAGGACGAGCCGGAAGCGGTCGCGGCGGCAAAGAAATATTTGTCGTATTTCCAGGGCTCCACCAGCGGTTGGAATTGCTTTGATCAACGCCACTTGAGGAACATTGTGCCCGAGAATCGATTACGCGTCTATAGCGTTCGCGATTTGATCAAGACGCTCGCGGACACCGCTAGCGTTCTCGAACTACGGGCCGGGTTCGGACTCGGCATCGTGACCTCGCTCGTCCGCATCGAGGGCCGGCCGATCGGCATTATTGCCAACAATCCGCAATTCTTGTCTGGAGCGATTGACAGCGACGGGGCCGACAAGGCGGCGCGCTTTATGCAGCTCTGTGACGCTTTCGATCTTCCAATCGTTGTGCTGTGTGACACACCAGGCATGATGGTCGGTCCGGAGATCGAGCGCACCGGGCTGGTGCGCCACTGCAGTCGACTTTTTGTCACAGGACCGAACATCACCGTACCCTTGGTGACGATGGTGATCCGAAAGGCCTACGGCCTCGGCGCGCAGGCGATGGCCGGCGGAGATATGAAGAAACCGATGTTTTCCGTCGCCTGGCCGACCGGCGAGTACGGCGGAATGGGTCTAGAAGGTCAGATGAAACTTGGGTTTCGCAATGAACTCGCCGCGATCGAAGATCCTGAGGCGCGGCGCAAGAGGTATGACGAACTCGTGGCTGCCGCCTACGAGCGAGGCCGTGCTCTAAACGGTGGTGTTTCGTTCGCGTTTGACGCAGTGATTGACCCGGCGGAGTCGCGCTTGTGGATCAGCCGTGCGTTGGCGTCTGTGCCGCCACCCACGCCCCGTGAAGGCAAAAAGCGTCCCAACGTCGATACTTGGTGACGAGCACGTGTACGCTGAAGGCATGGCGCGCACGTTTCTCGCATTGTTGATTGTTGCCGGACTACAAGCGGCTGATTTAAATCTCGGTGATCCGCTGACACTGAACGAACCGATGAAGATCGGTACGCTGCTCGCAACGCCCGAAAACTATGTTGGCAACACAGTACAGGTGAAAGGAAAAATCACCGAGGTTTGTCAAATGATGGGTTGTTGGATGATGCTTCGCGACGACGCCGAGAACATGGTGCGGATCAAAGTCAACGACGGCGAGATTGAGTTCCCAAAGGACTCACCGGGGCGTGCAGCGATCGCCGAAGGCAAGTTCACGCGTCTTGAGCTTTCAAAAGACCAGGCAATCGCGCAGGCCAAGCACGAAGCTGAGGAGCAGGGCCGCCGATTTGACCCCTCGAAGATAAAAGGTCCGCGGGTTGTTTACCAGATTCAAGGTACCGGGGCGGTTGTGCTCTCTGAGTAATTGATGGTGTGCGTCAGCAGCCGCAATCCAGCGTAAACTTTTGGATCAACTAAGTACCCCTCGCCGCTGCGCTCAGTGAGCCACTGATCGATTCCGGCAAAGGGGACGATGTGGACTCGGATATCCTCGCCGTCGACTCCGCCGCCGTCGCCGACTTTGCTCAACTCGGACGCATGGATGAATGTGACGATTTCGCTCGTCATCCCACCGGATGTCGGAGCTCTGACGACTACCGAAAGCTTGTCCGCCGAAAAGCCGGTCTCTTCCCGCAATTCCCGATTGGCTGCCTGTAGCAGGGATTCACCGTCGAACGCCGCCTCATCGCCAACGAGCCCGGCAGGCAGCTCAATCATGCGAGTTGCAACCGGCTCCCGGTACTGCTCGACGAGCACCAGCTCATCGTCGGAGGTGACAGCGATAAGAACCGCAATATCGTCGATTGCCGGGCGCTCGACAAATTCCCAATCGTTGCGTCGACACAGGCGAAGAAATCGACCCTTGCCCAATACTTCGTCGCCACCGCTCATAGCTCGTCCTCGTCGATGAGCTTGACGCCCGCCATTGTCATCTCGCGATGAGCACGGTCAACATCACCCGATTGAAGGTCAATGCCGCGGCAGCCGTCTCGAATCACGCTGGTTTTCAGGCCAAGGCCGACTGCATCCAGCGCGCTGAACTTTACGCAATAATCGGTCGCCAGTCCCATCAGATAAACCTCATCGACGCCGGCTCCCGCCAAATGTTCTCCTAAGCCGGTGGCCCGGCGATGTGCGTTGTCGAAAAATGCACTATAGCTGTCGATTGAGCGCTCAGTCCCTTTTTTGAAACCTAAGTCAATGCGGGCGACATCGAGGCCGGCATGGAGTTTCGCCCCGGCCGTGCCCTGCACGCAATGATCGGGCCAAAGAACCTGCTCAAGTCCCTCTAGTTCGATGGTTTCGCCTTGCGACTTGCCTGCATGCTGAGACGCAAAGCTGAGATGATCCGCGGGGTGCCAGTCTTGCGTCGCGATGACGTGATCAAACTGGCCGATGAGCCGATTTGCTACAGCAACGACCTCGTCACCTTTAGGCACGGCCAGAGCTCCTCCTGGCATGAAGTCGTTCTGCAGATCGATCAGAATCAGTGCATTCATTCGGCTAGCAGCTTGCTGAGGTAGCGGCGAACGCGATCGCCGTGGTCGGGGTCGGCCAGCGCGAACTCAATAAAGGTCTCGAAGTAGCTTGGGATGTTGCCAATGTCGTATCGGCGCTCGTTCGGGCCGAGCTTCACCCCGACGACACGACGCCCGCTTTCGCAGATCATGCGGATCGCGTCGGTCAACTGGATCTCACCTCGCCGGTCTGGCTCGACTCGCTTGATCATGTCGAATATTACGGGTGCAAAAACGTAACGGCCGGCGATTGCCAGCCGACTGGGAGCCTCGTCAGGCTGTGGCTTTTCGACGAGCGTGCTGATCGCGAACACATCTCCATCGGTCTCTGGCTGCACGACGCCGTACAGCGATACATGTTCGATGGGAACCTCTTCGACGGCGATTACGGCCGCCGCGTTGTGTTCCTTGTACGCCGCCGACATCCGTTCGCAAATGGTCGATCCCCCTTGCAATCCGATGATCGAATCGCCGAGCGCCACAACGAATGGATCATGTCCGGCGAATGGTTCGCCGTGGAGGATGGCGTCTCCGAGTCCGCGCTGAACGCTTTGGCGGGTATAGAGAAAATTCAACCCCAGCTCTTCAAAATCCAGCTCTGCGACCAAATCATCTTTCGAAGTATTCCTGAGGTTATCCATCAGGACTTGATCGCGATCGAAGTGGTTCTCGATAGACGCCTTTCCGCGGCCCGTTACGAACAGCAACTGCCGAACGCCCGAGCGCGCGAGCTCTTCAACGACATACTGCACGATCGGCTTCTTGGCGACCGGCAACATTTCTTTGGGTTGGGATTTAGTGGCCGGTAGCAGCCGCGTGCCGAGGCCCGCCACCGGCACAATGGCGTTTTGGATCACAAACCCAATCTATCAGACGGCACTTTTAGGCCCACGACTCTCAAGTGACCGCGGTCTAGTCGATCCCAGTGAAGACGCGCCAGGGCCGCGACGACAGCAAGATCGGTGGCCAAAGTCGGGCGGCTATTCGGGCGCATTCCGCCGGCGAACGTGTCGGGTCCGGACGCTCGCCGTGCTCCTCGGCGATCGTTAGCAAGTGGCCGGCTGCCTCGCGTCGAAGTTCCATCCGAAATCGCATCGGATCTTCCCTGAAATGAATGTAGCTCTGTGCGGCGCGATAGCAGTCGAGAATCATATCCGAGCGTCGCGTCATCGATTTGGTGTCGGGAGTGATGCGAAAACCAGCCAGTGTTTCGTCGAGAATCACGAAGTCTGAATACTCCGCGAGCCGCAACCACATTTCGAAATCCATCGCCATGTCGTAGGAGTCGTCGAACAGCCCGACATGCTCAAGGGCCTGGCGGCGAATGAATACGCCGGGCTGAGGAATGCAGACATTCTTTTCCCAGAGCCAAAAGCAGGGCAAGTACGCCCTAGTACTTAGTTGCGTAAGTTAGAATATTTACTGGCGAGGGGACGAGGGGCGACGACGGTCTTGGTCCATTCGAACGGAGTAGCCTTGGAGTTGTAGACGCGGACGAAGCTGTCGATGGCCTCGCGCACCTGCCGGGGGGAAGTGAAACTCGCCCCCCGCAAGGCGCGGCGGCTCAGAATCGAAAACCACACCTCAACCTGATTCATCCACGAACTGTAGGTCGGCGTGTAGTGAAAATGGATGTTCGCATGACGTTGCAGCCAGCGGTCATTTTTGGGCTTGTGAGTGTTCAAGTTATCCAAGATGATGTGGATCTCGCGGCCTTCGTGGATGGCCGCGATGTGGTTCATGAAGTCGAGAAACTCGCGACGCCGTCGGCGCCAATAGTGTCCGGCGATGATGAATCCGGTAGCCACTTCCAGCGCGGCGAAAAGCGGCGTCGTGCCGTGCCGCCTGTAGCCGTGCGAGAAGCCCGTCAAGGCCTTGCCGTTGGGCAAGCGTAGCCAGCCCTGCGCTCGCTCCAAGGCCTGGATGCTCGGCTTCTCGTCGACCGCGAGCACCACGGCGTTTTCCGGCGGGCTGAGGTAGAGTCCGACAATGTCGGCGGCCTTGCGAGCGAACTCCGGGTCGGTTGACAAACACCAACTGCGCCGCCGCCGCAAGGACACGCCGAGCTGCCGCAGTACGCGCCAGACTTGATGCTTGCTGACGTCGCCGAGAGCTTCCGCGAGCAGTTCGCCTGTCCAAGTGGCGTGCCCTTCGGGCGGAGCTTCGTCGAGTTGGCAGAGGATGCGTTTGCGCGTCGCTTGGTCGTACCGCGCGGGCCTGCCGGAACGCGCTTGATCGCATAATCCCGCCAGACGTTGCTGGGCGAAGCGGGTGCGCCATTTCGACACGCGCGCCGCCGGGGATCCCAGTTGCCGGGCGATCTCGGCGGTCGAGGTAGCGGCGGCCGCCAGCAGCACAATGCGAGCGCGCTCCACCATGCGCCGTTCGGACTTGTGGCCGCGCACCCAGAGTCGCAGCGTCTCTTCTTCCTCGGCGTTCAGTCGAATCACCGTTGCCGGTCTTGCCATACCGACATTTTACAGTTAAAGGCCTTACTTTCGCAAGTTAGTACTAGCGTCTAGGCGTGACTCATACTTTCCGACCGTGACCGATTTGTCGTTGATGATGTCACAATCGCCGACCACAACATCGAGCGATTCGTTTTCTTCGAATGCCCTTCGAACAGTGGCGAAAGCCCCGGGGCGGTAGAGGTCGTCAGAGTTCAAGTACGCGACGATCTCTCCGGTCGACAACTCGAGACCCTTGTTGATCGCGTCCGTCTGGCCCTCGTCCTCTTCAGAGACCCATCTCAGGTGGGGGAATCGTTCTAAGACCTGGAGCGTGTTGTCGGTGGAAACACCATCGATCACGATATGTTCGAAGTCAGGATCCTCTCGCGCCAAGACTGACAGGATCGTTTCCTCGATCGATGATCCCTGATTAAGCGAGGGCGTGACGATCGATATTTTGGCGGGCGAATCCACAGTAAGAAGAACCTACAGTGTCGAGCTGCGATTCCAGAAATCGTCGAACAAGCTGCGCATCGCCGAGGCTAGGCTTTGGTGTTCAAACACCAGCGCCGTAATTTGAGGGTGACTGACGACGGGGTCGTCTAATGAAATCATTCCACTGCGACTGTCAAACAAAGCGAGCTTCATTGGGACATTCTTGCCGAGGCGGACTTCCGCGCCGGCCTGCTGCAGCAGTTCGAGGCCCCTCACATGCTCCTCGCTGTCGACAACTTCTGAGTCGAACATGATCTTGCAAATGGTTCCCTTGTCGGCTAGGCTGCGGACCATCGGCTCGTGGCCGGGGTCGACGCCGTACGGTGGGCGTGCGAACTCGAGGTATTCGGAGGTCGTCTGTACCAACATGCGTCGATACTCTTCAACGATCTGGCGGGTGTCAGCAACGATTCTGAGATAGTCAAGCGGGCCCTGGCCTAGACTGCCGTTTTCAAAGACGCTTGCCAGGTCGTCACTGACCGCCTTCGCTAGCCTCTGACGATCTTCCCACTCGCGAGTGAACGAATCCCGTTTGCGACTCAGGTAGCCGTCGAGCGCGAGCTGGGGCTCGACGGCAGAAAACTGTTTCGCCTTGCCCTGAACGACACGCACGAATCCTTTTTCGACGAGGCTGTCGAGCACTTCGTAAATTTTCTGACGGGGAATATTTGCGCGGCCCGCGACCTCAAGTGCTTTGAAATGCGAGTGCCCAATTAGGACCAGGTATGCCCGGGATTCATAGGCATTGAGACCGACATCTTGGAGTCTGCGCGTGTGAAGTTCAAGATCCAACTTCCTTGAATTATAGCGGGATCTGTGACTCCCAGTACTCGGCGCTCAACTCTAGTTGGAGGGCGGCGTCGGCGGAAAGTAACCGCGGCGGTGAAAGATTTGGATCTCCGCGCCCAAGTCGACGTTTACGCGAATATTTCTGAACGTGCGATCGGTGAACGGCTTTTTCGGAATGTACCCGAGGATGTACTGGCTCTGTACATTACCGGCAACGTCTAGAATCGCTCGATACAGCGCCTGGAGCTGGGCGGCCGCGTATCCGCCCGTACCTACCTCGTACGCATAATTCCCGGCGTCTTGTGGTTTCGAGAGGTAGCCCGAGATGTCCTTGTGAACTTTCTGCATCGGCCGGACGACTCGGCCGCCTGTCGCGCGGGCCAGTTTGACGAGACTTTCTTCTTCCGCCTCATGAAAGCCCCATCCCACCGTGCTGACGGCGTAGATGGTCACTTGGTGCAATTGCGCCTGGTAAATGACCTCTTCGATGGAGCGCTTGCTGGCGTTGTCGTGACCATCGCCGATCACGACGATTACTTTGCGCGGTTCACTCGCGCCCTGGTACGGCATTGACGCTAGCTTTTCGCTGCACGCCCTGTAGATGGCGTCGTACATAGCGCTGCCGCCACCATGTTTCAAGCTTTCCATGCTCTCGGTGAGGATCACTGGATCGTTTGTGAAGTCCACGAGTTGGTCGACCTCGGTGTGATATCCGAACAGGAATCCACGATTCTTCCCGCCCTCCGGGACAAGAAGCCAAGCCAAGTCACCGATTGAATCCTGATATGTCTTGTAGTACAACCGTGCGGTGTTGCTCAGGTCGACAATGAATCCGGTGTGCAGCGGTGGCTTTTTCTCTTCTTCAACGCTGCGGGTAAAGTACCGGATCTCCACTGACTCGCCATCTTCGCGGACATCGAAGTCGCTTTGTTTGAGATCGACGACGAATTTGCCGTCGGAGTCAGTGACGGTTACCGGAAGGTTGACAACGTTGACTTCGACCGTGATGGTATTGGCATCGTCAAGCGGCTCTTGGCCAACGAGCGTTGCGGCCAGAACGAATAACGCAACCGATACAAACGCATGGCGCATGACGAAGTTATTCTAACGTACATCCGCTAACGTCCCTGGGAGGTATCGGACACTCGGTCATGGCCTCCACATCTGTTTCCGCCTCACCCTCGCGGTATTGGGTCATTCGTCGCGAATCGAAGAACACGCCGATCGCATCGCCAGCCGGCAATTCTCGTAGAGTTCATCCAAGTGTTCCAGCACCTTTGGGTCTAGGTCGATATGATGCTCTGGGTTTTGGTGCAATATGCGGCCACTCATGATGACTGGAGACGGATCGCCTCGAGAGCCTGTGAAGTCGAAAATTCTGTACTCCTCGGAAAGTCTCGTTGACAGTCCGAGAAACGACTGCAATCCGCCCAGGGTAGCCCCCGTGTGTTGTACTAAATCGCTATGGCTAAGGAAAAATGCTCGCGACGGGTCTTGGATTTGGCCGGCATATCGAGTCAAGACCTTTAGTCGGTCGGCGTAATACGCCGTGGCCTGTTCGACTGTTGTGCCGTGGTAGCGGCCCAGAACGTGTACCATGCTCGCCACTGACGCCTGGGGTTTGCGGATCAAAAATATCGGGTGTACATTCGGGTGATTGAGTAACGCTTCAGATTTCAGAAGATGGTCGTGATTGATCTGATCCGTTACGAAACGGTGAAACCGAAAGAACTGACGCCGGGGCCAGTGAACATCCAATTTCAGCCGGTCTAGGTCTCGACTGTCGGCGAAGTCTTGGTTGCGCTCACCACACCCAATGATCTCCGGATGACTGATGAGCAAATGGTGGAGTAATGTTGAGCCCGAGCGCATGTGGGCGAACAGCAAGACAACCTGCTGTGGCTCGCGAACAATAAATTCTCTCGTCTTGAGCAGGCCAATGCCGGCGAGTTTGAGAGCGTCCTTGGCGGGCCGTAAAAGCCTGTGCAATGGCTGCTTGGGTGTTTCTGGCAAGACAGTGAGAGTCCGTCGTTGAATAGCGAGATCTAGAGCGCGAGTCTTCCCCCAAGACTGCTTTTTCGTCGGCCGTGACCACTCGAAGATATTGATTCTCGCTCGTTGGACAAAGGTCTAGAATGTAGCGTCAGCGTGGGCATTGCATAGGGACTTTATCGAGCTCGATCCGATTGGCGCTGCTTCACAGCTAGATTTCGTGTTTGATGATTGATACGGCGTAACATTGTAGTTGACGGCACTCGATAGGCGGCAGGCCACGGTGAGGTGAATGCTAGAGAGGTTAACGACCGTATTCATGATATTCAAGCGATTCGAGGAAGTCTCTGTGCGGCTGATTGGCCGGAAATGCCGCTCGGCGGCATACTGTAGTTAAGCGAGTGGAATTACCCTTAGTCGTATCCGAGGTGATTGCGAGTTAGAGTTAAGTCATTAGTAGTCAACAAGCCCGGGTGGCGAAATCGGCAGACGCAACGGACTTAAAATCCGTTGTCCGCAAGGACGTGTGGGTTCGAGTCCCACCCCGGGTACCAAATAACTCCCTTTAGAATCATTGGATTACAGCCTCGTTTTCGGTTTGTGCCAAAAACGTGCCACTTTGGATGGCTTTCATCAGCCGGTCGATCCGCTCCTGCCGGGCACTGGCCCACTTGGCGTAGTGGTTCCTGACGATGGTTTCACTGATGCCGAGAACGTCCGCCGCATCCCGTTCCGTTCCACCTCGGGCAAGAATTTCAGTCGCGAGCGTGTGTCGAAATCGATGGGCGTGCGCACCCGTAACACCGGAAAGTTGAAACACTCGCCGCAGGCCGCACTCGACGACGCTCACGTCTACGCGACATCGAAGCATGCCTGCGTTCGGTGCAACCCAAGCTCTACCACATGGGGTTTCGCGGCAAGGTTTCGCGTTCGACACTGGCCGACGCCAACGAGACGCACGACTGGCGGATCTATGCCGATTTCGCGCAGGCCTTGATTCGCATCGCGCGGCCTTTGTACGCCCGCGATCCGATCGGCGTGGATCTCGATCAAAGTCTCTACGCTCTGGACTCGACCACCATCGACCTGTGCCTCGCGCTGTTTCCCTGGGCCAAGTTTCGCCGACGCAAGGCCTTACTCGGTATGAGCATGAATCATCCGGAAATGGTCGTACTGGGATTCGCGGGCGGCCTGTTGCATGTACTGAACCACGCGCTGTTCAAGGGCCTGCTGTTTCTCGGCGCCGGAGCGGTCATTCATGGTACGGGTACCGGCGAACTCGATGCGTTGGGCGGATTGCGGAGAAGTATGCCGATCACTGCGATCACATTTCTGGTCGGCGCGGCCGCGATTTCTGGGCTGCCGCCATTGAACGGTTTCATCAGCGAGTTCCTGATTTACCTGGGTTCCTATGAGGAAGAGATTTTCCTAAGCGCGGCGGGCAGCATTCCAGCATTAGCCGTCATCGGTTCCCTGGTGATCATCGGGGGATTGGCCGCCGCTTGCTTCACCAAAGCATTTGGGATAGTTTTTCTGGGCGAGCCCCGCTCGGAACGCGCCCGAAACCCACAGCCGCCGGGCAAATTGATGCTCGTGCCTATGGTGCTGCCGGCGGTCTGCTGCTTCGCGGTTGCGTTGGCGGCGCCGCGGGTTGTCGCGGGGATGGCCACCGTACTTGCGGATGTAACCGGAACTTCGGCGGCGGAAGTTGGGCGACAGCTCGGCGAGGTTTACTTGTTGGAGTCGCCGTGTTGCACGCCGTTCTAACCGCTTGGGCTTGGGGCCAACCGCAAGTAGGCGCGCTCGAAGGCCGGCTGGGCTTCGACCCCCTTGGCCTGCTCTTTCTCACAATCATCAGTGTTCTTTTCCTAGCCTCGGCCGTGTACGCACTCGGCTACCTGCGCGCGGAGGACAGCAGCGGTCATGTTGATCCGGTGGAAGGCCTTCTATATACAAATGACCCGGAAGCGAATTTCGTCGGCGGCCTACTGCTGTTCCTGTCGTCCATGACTCTGGTCACGGCCAGTCAGCACTTTGGGCTGCTTTGGGTTGGCGTGGAAGCGAGGCCGCTCGCCGGCGCAAGGCTGATCTATTTCCATCAGCACCATCGCTCGCTCGAAGCGGCCTGGAAGTATATCTTGATCTGTTCGGTCGGCATTGCGCTGGCGTTGGTGGGCAATTTCTTGCGGGCGGTAGCCGCGGGGCCACGCGACGGAGGGCACGCCGGACTAGTCGTCGCGGATCTGATTGCCGGCGCGGGTCAGATGGATCCGTTGTGGTTGAAGGCGGTGTTCCTGTTTTTCTTGGTTGGGTACGGAACAAAAATGGGATTGGTGCCATTACATACCTGGCTGCCGGACGCGCATAGCGAATCCCCATCGCTGGTCTCGGCGCTACTGAGCGGAGCGCTATTGAATTGCGCTTTCCTCGGGATACTGCGTGCCCACTTCTTGTGCGTGGCAGCCGGAGTCGCGGATTTCAGTCAAGAGTTGCTCGTTGTTTTCGGTCTGTTGTCAATGGCCGTGGCGGCGGTGTTTATCGTCCGCCAAGCCGACTTCAAGCGCATGCTGGCCTACTCCAGCGTGGAACACATGGGCGTGCTTGCCCTCGGAGTCGGATTGGGCGGAGTCGGCGCATTTGGCTCGATTCTTCACGCACTCAATCACTCCTTCACTAAGGCCGCGCTGTTTTTAGTCGCGGGCAACATCCTGGGCGCTTATCAGACAAAATCGACAACGGGAGTGAGCGGGGTTTTGCGTGTCTTGCCAATCTCCGGCGTGCTTTGGGTGGCTGGGTTTCTGTCCATTACCGGCTCACCGCCATTCGGTACATTTCTAAGCGAATTCACGATTCTCAAGGCGGCACTCGATGCCGGCAGGTATGGAACCGCAGCGCTGTACTTGGTGTTCCTCTCGCTCATTTTCATCGGCATTGTGAGCGTGGTCATGCGCATGGCCCAAGGAGAGCCGCCCGCCGGAGTGTCCGTGGGGCAACGCGAGCCTTTGTGGAGTTTCGCGCCATCCGCGGTGCTCGCGACGTTGGTCTTAATGCTGGGTCTGTATGTCGCCCCGCCCATCATGACCGCCCTTGAAACAGCCTCGGTGCAATTGACCGACAGCCGGCCGGACCAAGAATCAGTTCATGCGGACGGACTGTTTGCCAGCGGCCCGGCCACGCTCGCCGAGGTCGAGAGACCCATCTCGGGCACGGACTTGGCGATTGCAGGAGGTAACTAATGCCTGAACTGGTTGACAAAAACCTCCAAACGACGACCGCAAATGGAGTAGCCGTCCCGCTATCAGATGTCGCGCGGCTTGCACTGCCGGAGTTTGCGGCGTGGATCAAGGATGCGATTAGCCGTGGGAGCCGGCTTTGCGCGCTGTTTGGCGCTCAAACGGGCGAAACGGAACGCTTGTCTGTTTATGCCGTCGTCGGAGACCCAACGACGGCGGCTCTCGGCGTTGCTGTAACCGAGGTTGGCGACGTGTATCCGTCGCTGACGCCCGAGATTCCCCAGGCGCATTGGTTTGAACGCGAACTGGCCGAACAATGGGGAGTGATTCCCCGAGGCCACCCCTGGCTGAAGCCGATTCGCTTCCATCATTCGTATCGGGCGGGCAAAGATGCTTGGGGCCGCGCGGTCGGCGACGCCATTCTTCCGTGCGTTCAACCAGAGGGCAGCGACTACTTCAAAGTTCGCGGCGAAGAGATTCACGAAGTTGCCGTGGGACCGGTTCACGCGGGCGTAATCGAACCGGGTCACTTCCGGTTCCAATGCCACGGGGAGCATGTATTTACTCTGGAGATCGAGCTCGGCTACCAGCACCGCGGTATCGAACGCCGGTTAGTGGGCGGACCCGACAAGCGAACAATTCACTACATGGAAGCACTGGCGGGTGACACATCGATCGGTCACGCCACTGCTTACTGTCAGGCGCTGGAAGGCCTTGCCTCCGTCGAAGTTCCACTCAGGGCGCGGCAACTTCGCGGCATCGCGCTCGAACTTGAGCGGCTAGCCAACCATACTGGCGACATGGGCGCGCTCGCGGGGGACGTCGGGTATCTGCCGACGCTCTCGTTCTGCGGGCGCTTGCGCGGCGATTTTCTCAATTCGACGACGATGATTTGCGGAAGCCGGTTCGGTCGCGGGCTCGTACGTCTTGGCGGTGTGGGTTTCAATGTGAATGTCGATCGCGCGGGGAAGATGAGCGAACGGGTGCGAAAGGCTCTCGTCGATGTAGAGTCCGCTGTCGATTTGCTCTGGAACAGCACGTCGGTGATGACAAGGTTTGAGCAGACCGGCTGCGTTTCGCGCGAGTGGGCTCTCGATTTGGGTCTCGTCGGCCCAGCGGCTAGAGCCTGCGGTGTCGCGGTGGACGCGCGAAGCGACTTCCCCGCCGGGAAGTCCGGCTCGCTCCAAGTCCCCATTGCAACGGGCAACAGCGGTGACGTGTTGGCCCGTGCCGATATTCGCATGCAAGAGATTCGTCACTCCGGCGATTTTGTGCTGGAGCAGCTCAATTCGCTGGACGCGGGTCCGATTCGCAGCGACGCCGGTTCGTTGCAACCGAATGCGCGCACCGGCGAAGGGTACTTGGTTTTGTTTCGGAGGATTCGCGCAATTCCAGTTGCGGTCTTGGCCTTAGCGACGCCGTAGGGTGGGAAACTATATCTCCAAACCAGTTTGGGACCGACAATTGGGGCATAATGCAGATTCTCCTCTAGTAGAGTCTATTCGAATTCGTTCCCATATGCTATGAAAAAATGCCCGGGCGTGGAGCTGGCGGCAACCGCGGTAGGCCATTGGCGCGGACTTTCCGTTCGCGGCTCGGAAATTAACAGCCCTGACCTTGAGAGACCGGGACGGCAGTCTGCAGTGGATGACTACAGACGGAACTGGGCGAAGACGCGATGGAGAAACTCAATACTCAGGCGGCGATAAGTTTCCGGTGGAACCGACCAAGATGGTGCAATTGTACGGCCAGCCGGTCGCCGCGGGGGCGGGCGGGATTTCGAGTGGGCACGAGATTTCATATTAGCTGCCGCCGGATGGGGGCGAATTCACCGGTTCGCCGCATCTTCCGGGGGTCTGCTAAGGGTTCGGAAAGTCAACGGCAGAAGATGTGAGAACGATCGGGTCGTTCGGGTCGCAGGCGCCTGGAACGGGCTGTTGCGCGGTTATGACTGTCAGTGTATCGCTGCGGTTCAGAGCCGCATCAACTCGTCTTGTCCAATACAAGATGAGCCTGAAGGGGAGGGCGATTCCAATACAAGATGAGCCTGACGGGGATCCGTTGGGTGGTCAGGAACAGAGCAGCTGCGGGCGATGGGAGTCGCCGTGCAGCAAGCCGAATCGCTGAGTCTGGAGCAGATCGAGTGTTTTCTCGACGGGTGCCAATCCGTCGCCTTCGAGGGCGGCAATCGAAGCGACAAATATGCGCTCGTCGAAAGCGTCTTGAAGCGGCATCACTATGCCGACCAGAAGCGCTCCGTCAAGGGTCTCCTGCGGCGTTATCTCGCTAAGCTCACGGGCTTAAGCCGCGCGCAACTCACCCGCCTGATCGGACAGTTCTTGCACACGCGTTGCGTCCGTCCGAGGGCCTATCGGCGGCGCCGTTTTCCCAGCAAGTACACACGCGCCGACAGCGTCTTACTGGCGCACGTCGATCGAGTTCATCAGCGCCTCTCGGGGCCGGCCACCCGCCGCATTTTCCAACGCGAGTTCCAGATCTACGGCCGCAAAGAGTTTCGACGCCTGGCCGAATTGTCCGTGGGCCAGCTGTACAACTTGCGAAAAAGAGCCGTCTACCAACGTCACAGTTTGCATCTCGACAAGACCCGTCCCACGCCCGTGGCGATCGGCGAACGCCGCCAACCCGAGCCGCGAGGACGTCCGGGCTACCTGCGCATCGACACCGTGCACTCGCCCGAACAGGAAGGCGAAAAAGGCGCCTACAGCATCAATGTGGTCGACGAAGTGACGCAGTGGCAGGCCGTCGGCTGCGTCCAACGCATCAACGAAAATCACCTCATTCCCTTGCTGGAAGGCCTTTTGGAACAATTTCCATTTATCGTTCGCGGCTTTCACTCCGACAATGGCAGCGAATTCGTCAACCATCAAACCGCTAAACTGCTCGAGAAGTTGCGAATTGAATTTACGAAGTCTCGCGCGCGCCGTTCGAACGACAATGCCTTGGTCGAAACCAAGAACGGCGCGGTGGTGCGCAAGTGGATGGGCTACCAGTTTTTGCCCTCGGAAGCGACGCAGGCGATCGACACCTTCTACCGCCAGTGGCTCAACCCGTACTTGAATTTTCATCGCCCATGCGCTTTCGCCAGCGAGCGCCGAGACCGCCGCGGCAAGTTGCGCAAGGTGTACGCCGAGTGGAGCACGCCGTGGGAAAAGCTGCTCAGCCTGCCCGCCGAGCAGCGCGGCCTGCGCGCGGATCGCTCGCTCAAGAAGCTCCAAGCGCGAGCGGACACTTGTTCCGACACCGAGTTTGCCGAGCAACTCGACGCTCAGCGCAACGAACTGCAACGCGTCTGCAAAGACCTCGCGATCTGCTGGCGCACGCGCTAGACAACGCCCCGACCCGAGGCGTTGTCGGCTCCTCCGGCCCACGTCCGAAGACGGCCGTGGGGTCTCGCCTGGGATGGCTGCAAAGGGGGACTGGGGCTGCCGCCCCTTCCCCCTTATGCAATCCCCCTCACCCCGCCCTACGGGCCCCACAACGGGCTTCAACCTCAAGCCCCAATCCGAGCTATAATCCCTCCTGCCCACAGCTACCTTCGCCTGCCTCCTGCAGGCTCATCTTTCGATTGGAAAAGAGGAACTAGCGTCACGCCGGCCATACCCAAACCGGTTTGTATTGGAGCCTGCCCAGCCCTAGCCGCGGGCGCTACCGGACGCTGTGACATCGTAACCCCGGGAAAGTTCAGAACGTCTGGTCCGCCCATGAGAAACAGGCATTCGCCGCTGGCTGCGGTGAGACGCACTTCGATCCTCGCGCTGGTATTGATGTCTCCGTGCCACGTCAGGTCGCCGTCGGAGTCTTGCCAATCAAACAGAGCGCTGATGACGTAGAATTCGCTCATCTGACTCCAAGCTACGAAGATGAGATTCGAAATCACCGGGACGCCCCCGCCGCCCGACGCTTCGAAAACCTCTACGTCGTAGCGGTTCGAGCGCCCCTCGGGCGTCACAACCGCAAGAGTACGCGGGCCGGTAGCGGCGTCCGCGCCGACCATGACGTCAAGCGTCGCCGTCGAGCCCGCGCCCGCGATATTGGTGATCGTGAAGTCGCTGTCAGGGAGCAAGTCGACTCGATTGATCGGCATCAGACCGCTACCCGTCAGCGTGAGGGAGAACGGCTGCCCTACGATCAGACCCGCCGGTCTTACATCTGTGATTTCGGGCGACGGCGTGATCACTTCACCTCCAAAAGCCGCCGTGACTAATCCTGTCGATACGCCGTTGAACCACAGCTCGACATCAACCTCGCCCTTGCCTGATAGCAGATCGCGGTTGACCGGCCCGATCGCAACCTGATCAAGTCCGGCAAATTCCGGCGATGCTGCAACGGCCAAAATGTCGGTCGGCACGCCGTGCACCTCCGCGACGACTTCAACAGCTGCCTGCGGTGCACCCGCCGCAGCGCTTCCGCGCATGCCGGTGCCGAAGAGCGACAGGAAGAGCAGATCTCCTTCGTCGCCTAAGTCGAGTGCGACCGCCCGTCGCGTTGCTGGGTCAAACGTCAGATCTTGTTGCCGATCGCCGGAGGCGAAGACTTTAACGAACTGCGCGGCCGCGGCTCCGACGCCGCTGGATCTGGCTGTGAATATGCCGGGGGCGGCGGCGGCGATGTCCACCATCCCCGATGCAGCCTCTTGACCGTCGACTTCGAGGGTTACTGTTGCCTTCCCCAGAGCCGTCATCGCCGGAATAAGAAAGTTGACTTGGCCGGTAAAACTCGATCCGTTGAAGACCCCAATCAGCGGCGCGTCGCGCGCCGCCCCGACGCTGTCGATAACGACAACCTTAGCGCCCCGTAACACCGTTGGCAAGGGCAGTTCCTCGGCTAGGACAAAGACCAACGGCAGGGCGTTGGAGAATCCGCTCACAATCATTTCCGCGGCTAGGCTGCCGGCCCTAAAGTTGGCTGCTGAAACGACAGTGATCGATTGTTGTTCGACGGGACCAACGGAAGGCTGAGCGACCGCCGGCTGTGCAAGAGCATCGCCTTTCAAGCCGGTGATGACTGGCTGCGACAGTGAGAGCGCCGCCCCTGAGAGCAACAAGACCGGAACATAGAAGGGTCCGGGCCGAAAGAACGCTCTCAGAATTCCCATCTTGGCCACTCGACAAGGTCTTGCAGGCTCTGCGTCTACTCCTAGAACTCGGCGTTCCGGCTTTGACGCCAGTTGGCGCGGGAACCGGTGTTTCCGGGACGCTGAGATTATACCGCGGCGTACGCTAGTCCGGCTCTCAACGGCTCGAAGCTCGGTGGAAGGAGATATATCAACATCTAACTGTGGACGAGTCTCTAAGTCTCTTTTTTATAGGTGCTTAGTCGCGTTTTCGGTCTTTGAACCCGGCGTGCCAACTTTGGATAATGTGCGTCGGACCTGTAGGCCACATGGCGGCCGTCCGATGAGAACTTCGGCGCCGAGGCGCGACTGGCTCTCACACGGATCTCTCAGCCGTGGACCCACACTTCGCCGAAGGACTATCGACCGTCGATCAGTTTGCCTGTCAACGACTGCAGGAATGCGGCTAACGCTGTCTTCTCGTCGTCACTCAGCTTGAGTGGGCGTAGCTCAGGATCGAGATACGGATTCTTCCTGGCACCGTCACTGTAGAAGTCAACAACATCTTCGAGCGTCGGCAGACTGCCGTCGTGCATGTAGGGTCCCGTACGGGCAACTTCCCGGAGCGTCGGGGTCTTGAAGTCGCCGCGGCCACCGCCTGTGTCGGCAAGGCGGCCGTCACGCCAGGCGACGCCGGTGTTGTGCAGATTCTCGTCGGTGAAGTTCGGGCCGACATGGCAGGCGGTACAATTGCCTTTCCCGCGGAAGACCTGGAGGCCGAGTTGTTGCTGGGTGGTCAGTGCCTCCCAGTCGCCATTGACGAATCGATCGAAAGGCGAGTCGCCGGAGAGGATGGTGCGGAGGTAGGTGGCCAGGGCGTTGCCGATCTCCTTCGGCGGCAGTCCGACGCGGGCCGAGGCTTCCTCGAGCGTCAAGTCCATCTCTTTGGGATTCAGGATGGGCTGGACAACCTGCTCCTCCAGGTTGTCCAGCCCATCCCAGAAGAAAGCCCGGCCGTAGCCGCGGTTGATGATCGCCGGGGCGTTGCGGGCGCCTCGCCGCCCGAAGACGCCGACGGCGACAGGCCGATCATCAGAGAACGCGCGCTCCGGATCGTGACAGGAGGCGCAGGAGATCGACTGGTCACGGGAGAGGCGGCGGTCATGAAACAACCGCCGCCCCAGCTCGATCTTTTCGGCTGTGATGGGATTTTCCTCCGGGAACGGCAGGTAAAGGTCCAGCCCCAGAGGAATCGCCAGCACCACCGCCGGCAACAACCACATCACTCGCTCGCGTTCCGGGCCGGCAGAAAATTCTCAAGCGCCCAGACTTCCTGCGATTGTTTCCCGGCAAAGAACCCAATCTGCCGCCCGTTGGGGTGCAGACGGAAGCCGTAGTTGCCACCCAAGTTCCAGTCGGCGATATTGATGTCAAGCTTTCGGGCTTCACCGTCTCCGACTGGAACGAGCCAAAGCTCAGAACGCCTGATCTCATTCTTCCGCAAGTTTCGCATGAGAAGTTCCGTCCCGGTTTTGGCCACGATCTTCACCACGATCACGGCTCGGCTGTCTGGTGTCCAGGTCATGTTGCCAAAGGATCCTAAGCGCTCTGGCTGGCTCACGCGAAGCAATTCCTGGGGCTCTCCCCCGGCGATCGGTATGAGCACCACGGATGACGTCTTGGCGGCTACCTCCCAAATAATCGTCGCAGCGTATCGGCCATCCGGCGAAAGCTCCTTGTTGCTAGCTCTTTCACCCGCAGACGTTCGGAAAACCTCTCGTGTTTCTCCCGACGCCAGATCTCGTTCGATGTACGCGCCCTCCTCTACCGGGTCGCCATAATAGATTTTCTTCCCGTCTGGCGAGACCTTGTTGCATGGATCATCCCGAAGGGTGTCTTATCATTGGTTTTTTCAACGCTGGGGGTAGTCTAAATGCCACATAAGTTCAACGCAGCGCGACGGCACAAGTTTGATAAGGTGCAGTACCGGGTGATCAACTGGGCGGAATATAACGAGAGCTTGCGCCAACGGGGTGACCTGACGATTTGGGTCAGTGAGGAGGCTCAAAGTGTGTGGAGCGCGCCGCGCCGCACGTCACGGGGTGGTCAGCGCAGATACTCGGATTTGGCGATCGAGACATGCCTGATGCTGCGCACGGCATACCATCTTGGACTGCGTCAGACACAGGGGCTTATGGGTTCCATCGGCACGCTCATGGGGTTGGATATACGGGTACCGGATTACTCCACGCTGTCGCGTCGCGCAAACGGGGTGAGCATCGCTCAGGTGATGAGGCAAGCAGGATCTGTGCCTATCCATCTGCTGGTCGACAGTACTGGCCTCAAGATCTTCGGCGAGGGCGAATGGCTAGCGCAGAAGCATAACACCAAGGGAATACGCCGCCGCTGGCGCAAGCTCCACCTCGGACTGGACCTCGCCAGCGGGGCGATTGTTTGCGCCGCTCTGACTCACGATAACGTTGGAGACAGCACAGCCTTACCCGGCCTCCTGGATCAGCTGGATGCCCCGGTCACGGGCTTTCTGGCTGACGGCGCCTACGATGGAGCGTCCACACGAAATCTGCTGAGGCAGCGGTATGGGGAGACCCTGGATGTGGTCATACCGCCGCCAAAGGACGCAGTGATCCGCCTGCAATCGGCGCGTGATGCGACCGTTCGGGATCGCCATATTGCCCAAATCCGCAGCAACGGCCGCATGGCCTGGCAGACGGCAACAGGGTACAACCAGCGCAGCCGAATAGAAACGCAGATGGGCCGTTGGAAGAGCGTCATCGGCCCCAAACTCAAATCCCGCAGCTTCTCCAGGCAGATCACGGAGATCCAACTCGGCCGAAAAGTCCTGAACACAATGACCGCGCTCGGACGGCCTGTGTTCGAACGCATCGCCTGACACTACCGCTTGGGGAAAGGGGGAATTCCGTTTCCATCCCTATCCGTGCAACAAGGCTGAGATGATGTGACCGGATGCGCCATCGAGCACCACCACCACCAGCCGCCAGCCACCTTATCTTATATAGCGCTCAGCAGCGCACCTTACAGCACTCCGCACGCCATCACCCCCCCATCGCAGAGGAGCGGCTATCAACAGCCCTGGCCCTTGGCCCTTGCTCATGTGGCCTATTCTCAGCATTGTGCATCATGGGATACACTCAGCTATGGTCTATGTGTGCGTTAATGGGAATTAACGCACATACACCACTGGTCAGTGGTGGCAAACCCTTGGCCCTGAAACGTAACACCACCGCAAGGTGGTGGGGGGTCTGGCCGGGGCCAGCGCCCGTTCGCCCAAGTCCCTGTGTGCACCTGTAGGCATCTCGCTCGGGCCATAAAAGGAAATGGCTGTGGTGCCACCACTCATCGGTGGTGGGTAGATGTCCAGCTATCTAAGTCCTTTGTTTTCAACGTGCTGTGAATAAAAGCGGGACATTTGACGTGTGCGGGACGTGTTTGGGACATGGTGCGGGACATATACTGAGATGCGTAACTCTATATATATAAACAATTTAAGTAGTAGTAGTAGTAGGGGATTATGTTTTCCCGCTTTTCTGTATCAAGCACCCCCCGTATGGGGTTTATATGATGTGCATGAATGATACAATCATACGCACACATCATACACACATTAGACGTATCCTATAGGGGGGTGCTTCCCGCAGAAAAGCGGGACAA